>NZ_WBVP01000001.1 GCF_008933155.1 Aliivibrio finisterrensis
TGCTCACTCGCCCAGCTCTTACCGTAAGGCGGGTTAGAAAGCATGAAGTCAAAGCGCTCTGATGAGAATTCATCAGTAGAAAGGGTTGAGCCAACACGGATGTTTTCTGGGTTGTTACCTTTGATCATCATATCTGACTTACAGATGGCGTAGGTCTCATCGTTGATCTCTTTACCGTAAAGGTAGATATCACGGTTCGATGCTGGGTACTTCTCTTCAACAAAGTTCTGTGTTTCTGTCAGCATACCGCCACTACCACATGCAGGGTCATACACTGTGATTGAAAGTGGCAAGTTATCTTTGATTGGATCGAAGACAAGGTGCGTCATCAGTTCGATAACTTCACGCGGAGTAAAGTGCTCACCCGCCTCTTCGTTGTTCTCTTCGTTGAATTTACGGATCAACTCTTCAAATACATAACCCATACCAAGGTTGGTGAGCGCTGGTAGTTTGTTACCCTCAGGATCTTCTTTCACCTCTGGCGTTAAGTTGATGTATGGCGAGACGAATTTCTCTACCACATCTAACAAAACGTCTTTACCTGCCATGTGGCGGATTTGAGCTTTCAGGTTAAAACACTCAACAATCTCTTTTACGTTGTCGCTAAAACCATTGAGGTAATCTTCGAAGTTAGCCAGCAGAATCTGTTGGTTATTGGTCGCTGTACTGAATAGCGTTTGCAGGGTCCACTTGGAAGTGTTGTAGAACACATAACCTGATGCAGCACACAATGGGGCATCATCAAGCTCTGTTTCATTCATTTCTTCGACTTGGAATTTCACTTCTTCCAATACGGCTTCTTTTGATGGCTCTAAAAGCGTATCCAGACGGCGTAAAACCACCATAGGCAAAATAACGTCGCGGTATTTACCACGAACATAGACATCACGAAGACAGTCGTCGGCAATCGACCAAATAAATGAAACGAGTTTGTTATGTACTGAGTGGTCCATAGTTTTCTTCTTTTAGCGATAGTTGCTTGAAAAATCAAACAATAAAAGTAAGGGTAATTGAGTGAATTCTACTGTTTTTTGACACAAGTAGCGAATAAAACATTGGTTTCATTCGCTAACTGATTCATTTCCTTATCTGTTATCAAGATTTAAAACGTTGCATCTCTGCATACTCACGTAAATGCTTAAATGGATAAGGCGTTACGGTTGGTAAACGGTGCCTTAAGTGATAAACGTCAAACAAGTTTTCAACCTCTTCTGGTAGCACATCAAACGAATGTTTTATTACGTATAAATGGCTAAAGTTTTCGATTTTGCTTTGTGGACTACCTTTACCACCAGCAAAATACATTCCCTGTTCTCGGTTATAGAAAAAACCTAATGAAGCATTAAAATATCCCTCTTTTTGCCCTCTCATTGACGTCTTTAAAAAGAACCCTTGATCGCGCAGCCAATCGTAAAATTGTTTTTCATCATTACTTTTGTACGAAATCGTCGAAAAATAATCAAATGGTAAAGGAGCGGTATCATCCCATTCCGACAGTATTGCTCTGAGTTTATTGACTACTTTACTATCTGGGTTTTCTTCAATGAACTGAGTCAATAATGCGATTGGAACATCTTGTGAACGCCCTTCTTTAAGTTCACGCAACCGCTCTGCAATAGCTTCAAACTCCGGCAGCATTTGAATATCCGTATCAATGAAAATGGCATAGTCACCAGATTCAGGCCAATAGATAACAGGGGAACGTTGATAGCCTTGAAAAACTTGCCATTTATCATCACCTAAATCAAGCTCAAGATCTTCAAGCTCCTCTTGAGTCGCTTGTGTATATTGCCATTCATCACCCACGAACTTAGACGCATAAATCGGCCACGCTCCATCTCTGATATCTGAAGACTCGTCTTGAGGTCGTTTAGGCATATAATATACGCCCCCTTCAGGCCCAGTTGGATACTCAATCACATGCTTTCTTGTATGAACTTCTAGCTTAATAAGTAATTCTTTTAGCAATACTTCCACCACATGACGGTTTGGCTGTCCTCTGCGATCCCATAATCGTTCTGGATAGCATGACTGGAAAACTGTATCTTGGTATTTTTTGCGATAAACCTGATACGGGTCTTCTTCAGCTGACTTGTAGGTGTCTTTATTACCAACAATTAAGATATTCAATGCACCACGAATTGGAGCTTCTGCGACTTCAGCGTTTATGCCTAGGTGGTCGATACCATGAAGCAGGGTCAATGCTGCATCGGTGTCTTGGTTTTCTGTTAAATCACAGATCACCAAACGATGCTCTTTCAACGCATTAAATATTTCTACATAATGATTTTTGACAATCGTATCTGAAACAAATCTGTGCTTTTCTCCGGGAATTCGCTGTAAGTTCAGAGATACTGAATCGCCATAAGCTTGCTTAAGATCTTTCATAAACTGTTCAAGAATACCGACCTTAGATAGCTGAAAACCACTATAAGATTCTTTCGTAATATCAATAGCCTGAATTCGATTCTTCGCATTAGAGTAAAGAGGCTTCTTGATGTAGTCGCCCTTTAAGGATTTACTAACCAACATCCCCACATCATCAAGTTGATAACGAGTAGCAAACTTTGCCTTTTTTTGTATATCTCCGTTCTCTAACGTAAACCAAGACAAAGGAGAAAACGTTTTAGTGCTCATTGACAACATTTGTTGATAACCAAGTGCTCCACATGGCGCTAAGTCGATTTCCATGGCAGTTAATTCATAGCCAGAGTGCCCTTTCGGTAACTTTTTACTTTTAACTAGATAATACAAACCTTCACTTTCAAAGCGTTTTATATCAGGCGTAGTGCCACTCAATACTTTGGGGATCGCTTTGATCAGCAAACGAGCCAGTTTCCAGGTTGGTAGCTCGGCAGCGCTACTTGGTTTAATAGCCAAAGACGTGTCTTTGAGCTCTAATTTTGCATCCCTTGGTAACAGCACCCAATAACATGCTTCTTTCTTGGTACCTTTCACTAAACAATAAACACTTCCTGATTTATAGATTTCAGACGCTAATGTCACCAAACGCTTAGATCGTTCTGAGTTATCATCAATACCTTTATAACTGACACAATAAATCGCGAAACTTTGATCAACCCACTCATTATCAATTGATATTTTTTCAATTAGGGTAGATAAAGGACCAATTGACGTGCTTTCTAGCTGTTGTGTAACCATTTTATCAACTCCTGTATTGATGTTAGGTTTGTTTCTGCATTGCTACCGTCAATTAATGCCGGAATTTCAATGATCTTGGCTAACTGTGGTGACGTTTCGATAAAGTATGAATTCAAATACCTAATTGGTTTTGATACATCCCCTAGCGCATTAACATAAATAAACTTCGACGGTCCAAACTCTTCTTCTACTAGCGCAATTTTCGAACTGTAGTCTTCAATGCTTTCATTACCTTCATGCTTCCAGTACTTGCTGTCTAGCCAGATCGGTTGCTCAACCCCTGCAAATTTGACTCTATTATCAAATCGCTCGTAAATAGAATTTGGAACTTCTTCAAAGATAAAATCGAATGCTGTTAGCACCGCCTCTACCGCTTGCTCACCCAATGCTCCCTTATAAATGTTGGTAAACATAACGGGAGTCATCACGTAATCTTCTTCCTTCCAAGAACAAGCAAAACCTCTTAACTCAAACCACGGCTTTACGTACTGGTTTTGAACTAATTTTGCCAAACTACAGGACTCTTCTGAAACCATATAGCCCGCAGGAACTCTATCAAAGAACTCGAAAGTATTCGGATCACCATCTAAATTACCTTGGTAACGGTAATACCCTTTGGTCATCGACTGTAAGTACAATCGATTGAATCTCTCTGGCTGAAAACCCACCGTCGGATAACGAAGTAACTGAGTTCTAATGTCTTGCCACTCTTGAATATCACTGTCGGATGCAGGTTGATTATGTAGACGGTTTACTAGTGCTTTGATTGACTGCATACCGTCTTTGTTGTTTCTTTGAGCAAGATTGAATAACCGTCGAACAACCCTGTCCTCAACTAAAGACTTATTCGCTGATTTCGCTTTATCAACCAAAGCAACATATTCATGAGAAAACAAGCTTGTGTCTCTACTCTCTTCTGCCAGAATTTCTTTCAAACCAGAATCAGCAAACAAGAGAATTTGTTTTCGTTTCAGAGACGTTCTCCCAGCTCTACCAACCGCTTGTTCAACATACTTACTTACAGCACTTTGGTAGTCACTTGTTTGGTAATATTGCTGTAAAGAGCGTTCTCTACTAATGCCCATAAGTTGTTGGCGACACCAGCTTTCAGCGCTTTTTGGTGACAGCTCTCCATTCTCTTGCAAAGATAGAATTTGGTGGAATTGACAAAGCTGGTTAGCGGTATGTGAGTAATCGTCTGACAACAGTAGCTGAGTAGGTTTTTCAAGATAAATGCTATCTATATCACTACGTTGCTGCTTGCTATAAGTAACATTTGCAACGGATACTAGGCTTTCGCCTTCCAACGCTAAATTAACTTCATAATCAGGATTTTTACCAGCGCCCATTGAAGCATATGTGCTAAATACAACGACTTTTCCTGCAACCGTATTTAGGTGATTGGAAATTTCATCATACCCAATATGTCTCATCCAATCAGCATTGACACCAAAAAATGTCTTGGTTTCGACATTAAATTCTTTTGCCCATTTATCACAGCAGAACTGAATAAAGTCATTAATATCCTGACGTGTTGTGTCAAGACTACGGTTTAACAGCGACAGCATATAACGATTATCAGGAACTGATATAAACGCATTAATACTGGCTAAGAGCTTAGACAACCAGCTCCGAACAAATGCCTGTTCTGATTCCGCAATACCCAGATGGTGATTTAGGATAAAGTGGCTTGAGCGAGCCTCCGGCTTATATTCTTCTAACAAATTATCAAGAAACGCATCTCGACTATTAAGATACTTAACCTTTAAAACCACACCATTATCTTTATAGTTGCGCTTACTATGATAATAATCATTTACCCGCTGCTTTTGTTCTCTTGACAAAGACAAAAGCTTTTTACCCAAACGCTCACTCAAGTATTTAAAATCAAAGTTATGTATTACGGTATCTGCTCTTGCTGTTGCACTGATACCGAGAATGACTGCTCCTGCATCCACCATATCTGCCAAAACACCCGATGGTGAAAGGTTTAGGAATGACGCTTTACAATTTACGGTATCTCGAGTTCCCTGATTATGAGCAACTTCGACAAGTTTTAATCCAGTATGATGATAGCTCTTGCTAGAACTTAATTTGTTCGCTTTACCGCCCGCTGATTGCCGTAGCCCCCTAGTATCAAATGACTCGTAAATAGCAGATTCAAATTCTTGCAAGTTGAAGTGAGTAAGCAGAGATTGAACTGCTTCTTGAAATGTTCCTTCTAGGCTTCGATTTTCACGCCCTTCAATTTCAAGGCTACGAACGTTCTCCCAGTACTGAAACACAGCCTTACGCATTGTGCCAAGAAACCACTGGTATATAACATCCGCTTCATTAACAAAGCGGGTTAAAAGGCCGTTATTTCCAATGAGAGGACCTTCTATTTTCTCATCACTGAATATGAGATTTTTCTGTCTCAATAGATCTGATTTTAATGACAGCTTATGAGTCGCACTACTGACATGCGTGAAGCTTCTATCTGAAAACAATCGAACAGGTCGCTCGTTCAAGTTAGGCCCTTCTGTATTAAATGCGAATGCTAGATTCCACTTAATGCCAAACTCCTCAAGTCGCTCACGGAGTGGTTCAAACAATTCTTCAATTTTATCGTAACGAGGCGAGCTCTCAAGTTGATGCTCCCTAAAGTTTGCTCTCAGGGTTCTTATCGCCCAAATTAAGTCTTGCGCTTGCTGCCTACACAATTCGGAAAGAATGACCTGATTCTGCTTGTCGATTTCATCAATTATCAGCAAGGAACCACTTAAATCGCGTAAAGGGCTATAACGCGCACGAGTATTATGGAAACCTTTCAAAAACTTACTGGTCGTTAAAAAAACAACATGAGCGCTTCCATTACGAATTTTTTCTCCTGGTAACAGTGCTTCTACAGAGGTCAATAAAGAGCCTTTCAGCAAGACCCTATCGACCCCTTTTTGTTTCTTTTGTAGACGAGCAATTAAATTACGATAAAAGTAACCAGCTTGCCTGTTCAAAGAAACTTTAACTTCCGGCTTGCTCGCATGGTGCCTTAAACCAGATATTGCACTCCACTCTGCTTTAACATCACGCTCGACGTTCAAATCAAATCCATTTAAAATTTCACTTAAGACGGCATCAGTGCATTGCAATAGCTGCTCTGACTGGTTGGGTAAATGGACTATTTGTGATTTTAAATATTCTTGCTGTTCTGCGCTAAAACATGGTTCTCCATTAATTGTTTGCTTCTCAATCAATTCCAACAAATCTGCTTTTGCATTTACTACATTATCTACCGAATCTGTAATGTAATAGAGTAAGCGTTTAGATTTATTATGACTCTGTTCATCCTTCAACTCATTTTGTACTTCATCTAACATCTGCTGGAGTAAAAAGTTTAATGCCGTGTATGTTTTGCCTATTCCTGTCTGAAATGGTAATGGGAGTAAAGCTCCCGATTTAGGTCCATTGATTTCAATGTGATTTTCGAGTGATTCTGTGATCAACTGATCAAGCGGTGAAGGATCGGGAGTAAGCTTAAAATCAAAACTCTCAAATGCTTCTGTCGATATGTTCATACAATTCTACCCCAACAGCTATTGATGTTTAATTAACCAGATCATAATATGACGCTATTAACGACAGGTAAATACTGATTACATATACACGTAACATAACTAGGCAGGAAACAAACTATGACCAAATGGCCAATTCGATGGGATCTTCTTTTTCGATACAGAATGATTGAGATTATTGCGTTATGGGAAGGAAGGTTGACTACCAATAATCTAATCCAAAGCTTTGGTATTGGTCGCCAACAAGCATCAAAAGATATAAACAGTTATTTAGCAAATATCGCACCTGATAACCTAATTTACGACAAACATTTAAAAGGCTATAAACCCAGTGAGAGCTTTACTCCTCAGCTTACACTAGGTCATGCAGACGAGTACTTACATGTTTTATCTCGCACTGAAGACATGATGGTAACTTTTGATGAGCTTGATATGGGCTTTGAAAATACGACAATGGTCCGCCCCGTAACACGTAATATCTCACCGGACATTTTACGTCCGCTAGTTCAAGCTATTCGAGATAAAAAACGTGTCGATATAAGCTACACATCATTAAGAGATGGCGAGGAAGTTGAACGAATTATTTCTCCACATACGCTCGTCTGTACCCCTTTGCGTTGGCATGTTCGTGCTTATTGTGAGCATTCCAAAGACTACAGAGATTTTGTTCTTAGTCGTATTCGTGGTATTCCTGACATCAACGATAAAATAGTAATGGGAAAAGATGAAGATAAAACTTGGAACACTCAGCTTTATATCGAATTAATGCCAGACCCTAGATTAACTGAAGCTCAAGCAGCGATCATTGCTAATGATTATGGTATGGAAAATGGAAATCTGCACATAACGACTAACGCTGCTTTAGTACGCTATGTTTTAGACGCATATAATATTGATATCAATGTATTGAACTCGAACCCCAAAGGACAGCAGATTATCTTAGGGAACCTTGAGGAATTGAGACCATATTTAGCATTTTAAATTTAAAACAACAAATTACAGGCACAAAAAAGCCCACACTAGGTGGGCTCTTTCGTATAATGTGGTGCCCGCTACTGGACTCGAACCAGTGACACCTTGCATGTCATGCAAGTACTCTAACCAACTGAGCTAAGCGGGCAAATCGTTAACCGAGAGGTAATTGACTCCTCCTTGAGAACAAGATGGATAATATCGAGTTATTTTTTACTCTGCAAGTCTTTTTTTATTATTATCAATCGTTTGACCATTTTTCGATCAAAGCGTGTAAAAACAGAGCAACTTGCTAGTTAGCGCCTTTTAAAATAGAATCAGCACACTGTCAATAGGACTTATCTCATGCCTCAATCTCGTTTTCATCATTTACGCTTTTTACAACCTATTTTGATTCTACTATTAATTGGTATTGCCACAATCTCTTTAACGTTTAGCATTCAAAGCTTTCAAGCGGTCGAAAAAACAATCCGCAGCTCTTCATTTAAAGCGTTCAATAACTCTATTGAAGCCAGTTATGATATTGTTGATACCGCACTTAATGAGTCAATTAAGCGTTATTTAAGGGGCATTGTGACTACCTCTGCTAAGTTTATCACTCAAATTCAAGCCTCGCCCTCTTTAACTCCAGAGCAAAAGAATGCGTTAATTCAAAATTACATTAACTCTAATAAAATTGGTGATACTGGTTATCCGTATATATTAAACTCTAAAGGCCAATTGGTGTATCACCCTATTTTTCAAGGTCGGAACGTCAGTGAGTATCGGCACATTCAAGAACAAATTGATAATGATGATCATTTTGTTGAGTACTTATGGACAAACCCAGGTGAAAAGAAACCACGCAGAAAACTGGCTTATTCTATTTATGTAGAAGAGTTGGACTTTGTTATATCTGCCAGTGCTTATAAAAATGAGCTTTTACACTTCATTGATAAAACTATTCTAAAAGATAAATTAAATAAGTATCAATATGGTAAAACCGGTTACGTTTATGTCATTGACTTAGTTGGTGAACTTATCCTCCACCCTAGCTATGAAGGAGAAAATATTCGTAGTTTGATTGGTGAAAATGCTGACGGTTTACTTAAAAAGATCCAACAATCAGCACACAGTTACAGTTTACAGATGAACCTAGTTAACGGTTCATCAGAGACGATCTTTCATACCGCAAATGTTGAAGATTATTCATATCAAATTACTATTGATAATAATACGTATCAAAAAGACGTTCTTTATATTTATTACCCTTACCTTGATTGGGCTATTGTCTCGGGAATTTCTCGTGATGAACTTCATCGCCCGACCAATACGCTTCTCTATAGCTTATTAGCTTTAGTTTTAAGCCTGGCTACAATAATTATTATTCTATTGCTACTGCTTAATCATCGACATAAAAAGCTTGTTAACGTACTTAATCGTGACTATTTAACTGGTTTATTTAATCGTCGAGCTTTTCATGAGATGGCATCGAAGCATATTAAAGATACACAGCACTCAGCAAGCTTTAAACCCTACTCTATTATTCTGTTAGATATTGATTTTTTTAAAAGAATCAATGACAACTATGGTCATATAGTCGGTGATAAAATCATTGCGATAGTAGGTAAAGCTATTTCACAATACCCGCATATTTTAGCAGCACGCTATGGCGGTGAAGAGTTTGTGTTATTTATGAAAGAAAGCACCCCAAAACAAGCGATTCGATTTACAGATCAAGTCCGAAAGAAAATCGATCAGTACAATACGCTGCCCGAGAAAGTAACATTAAGTGCGGGAATAACCACAATCAGTAAACCAAATGTGCTATTAGATGATGTAATTGAACAGGCAGATAAAGCGTTATATCACTCAAAAAATACGGGCCGAAATAAGGTTACTCATTATCAAGAGCTGTAAACTGAATGGTCTTCACCGATATAAGAGAAATAAAAAAGGGAATAAATAATAGACAAGCTGAGAAGCTGTACTAGGCTGAGTAAAGTAAGTTCTCTATTTTATTAGCGTAAGGCTCAGTGATTTGAGCCATTTCCCTAAGCCCGTAACCAATAATCGTTACGGGCTATTTTTAGGGGGACATTGGTTCAACACTCAGTTATTTAACGAGGTTGATGCCTTCTTTTGTAATGGTGACTTTGCCTGCTTTATATAGGCCACCGATGGTCTTCTTAAACGTCCCTTTACTGGTTCTAAACTCAGCAAAAATTGCTTCTGGTGATGACTTATCACTTAATGGTAAGAAACCGTCTTTTTTCTCTAAGGTAGCCAATACTTTTTCGCTTAAATCATCCATACGTGCAACGCCTGGACGCTGTAATGACAATGAGATTTTGCCATCTTCACGCATATCACTAATAAATGCTTTTAACTGCTTACCAATAAATAGCTTACCAAACACATCTGAATGGAAGATTAGCCCCCAATGCTCGCCATTAACTACGGCTTTATAGCCAAGGTCGGTACGCTCGGCGATAATGATATCGACTTGTTGGCCTTGCTCGTAATTTGCTGGTGTTTTATCTAACCATTTATTAAAACGAGTTGTACCTACGATACGGCTAGACGCTTTATCGATATATACATAAACAAGAATAGATTGGCCTTCGTTTAAGCGACCGCGTTGTTCACTAAATGGAACTAATAAATCTTTCTTCGCAATACCCCAATCAACAAATGCACCAATGCTGTTAGTACCAATGACATTCATTAAACCAAATTGACCTACTTGCGCTTTTGGTGTTTCAGTTGAGGCTACCACTTCATTTTCTGAATCAAGATAAATAAACACATCAAGCGCTTCGCCAACTTCTGTGCCTTCTGGAACAAAACGACTTGGAAGAAGAATTGAACCATAATCATCGCCATCTAAAAAGACGCCAAAGTCTACGATTTTTGTTACTTCTAATTTGTTGATTTGACCAATTTTAATCATTACTTCAATTCCTAAATAAAATACTCAGCGATTATACCTGAACTCTGATATGCTTGCTTTATGAATTACCATTTTTATAGGAATTCCCTGTGATTACAGTTGGTAAGAAAGATGGCTTATCACTAAAAATCTCACATATTGTTGAAGAATCTAAGCAGCACGAACTAGAGATGTTTCTTTTTGTTCCTGGAGAACTTGGGTTAAACAAGGACATGGTTTCTGAATCTGAGTTTTATTACAACTCAATCCAGAGCTACCGTACGTATTTCAGTGATAAAAACTACCTGCCCCTTGTGCACTCCCGTTTAGCACAGCGTGGACGCTTGTCTACTGAACAATACCGTTTAAGTTTGAGTCTATATGCTTATCAATATGCTTTGGCATTAGAGAAAGCCATACAGCAACTTAACGATACGACTCGTGACGATATCACGCATGATGAAGTTGAAGATGCGATTGAATTAGCGATTGATATCCTCAGAAAGTTACGACGTAACGTACCTTATGATGATGCATTAAAGCGTTACTACGCCAATATCGACAATTACCTTTCTTGGTATACTGAACAGAAATTTCTTTCTCTGATTGCGCACATGCCACGCAATGAAGAATATAAAGAAGTAAAAGAGAAACTTATCGATTTCTGTGAAAAAGAAGACCTCCATCGCTTAGATAAGAGTTATAACTCTCGTAAAGCGCGTGAGGATATTACTCGTATGTCGAATAAAATGCGCTTACTTCGTCGTTTAATTGAGTATCCTATCGTATTGAAAGAAAAAAACCTGGCGCTTGGTAAACACATTAAACGTATGGTTAAAGGTGGCGCAACGGCTGTTGTGATGATCTTTGTTTCATTAATGGTAATTCAAGCACGCGGCTTCTTGGGTGAAATTACCGCCTCTTTTATCTTTGCAGTATCGTTTATTTATGCGATGCGTGAAGTCTTTAAAGATGATTTGCGTGATGTTATGTGGCGCTGGATACGTAAAGGCCAACCCAAATGGCGCAAACGCTATCTTGACCCTACCACCAACACTTATGTTGGCCGCAAACTAGAGTGGCTTGATTACATGACGTTCTCTGAGTTGGATTCTGATATTCAAAAACTGCGTAAACACCGTGTAGTACAGCGTGAAGAAGTGGTTCTGTCATACAAAAGCCAAACCAAAATGGCGATAACTAAGTTTATGAGTGGTTATGAACAGACGCGAGAAACCATGTTAGTGGATCTTCGCCCTATCGCTCGATTAATGGAAAAAGGCTCTCAGAAGATTTATCAATTAAATGAAGGGCAAGTGAGTAAAGAGTCGGTTGAAAAACGCCACTTAATTAATTTAATCGTGCGGGAAACCATGGATGATTACAGCACCAAACTGCACCGCTGGAAGATCATTGTAAACCGCTCAAAAATTATCGATATTGAAAAAATTGCTATCGATAAGTAATACTACTTAACTTCAAACAATAAAAACGCTTTTAGGTTTAATCACCTAAAGCGTTTTTTTGTATCTTAACGGTAGTCAATTATCGTTACGCGGTAACTACAACCTCTGTCGCTGTCAGTTGCTCTAACAACTCTTGAATGCGCGGGTTTTGAGCCAATTCATCAATGGTTGTTAACACTGGCTTATTCGCTTTATTTGCCGCCTGAATCGCGTTGCCTACAAGATGAAGAACGGCTTCGTTTTGTGGGTCAAAGTGATACTCTAGCGCTTCATTTTGTTTATCTACGCCTAACGTAAATTGCGTCAGCGTATCCACATTAATAATTAAACCATCAAAGTACTGCAGTAATTTATCTGCCATTAAAGCCGCGGCAGGTACCTCACACACAAAGTGAACTTGTAAGCCATTTAAACCACGTGGCAAACCTTGAATTGCTAAGCGGTCAATTATGGTTGCTGCATCACTTAAATTACGCACAAATGGCACCGCAATTTGTACACTTGCTGTTGTCGCTGTGATAACTTTTTTAATCACTTCACACTCTAAGGCAAATTGCTCTGTACTCGCATCAGAGGCAAAGCGAGTAACACCACGCACACCCATTTTTGGGTTTTCTTCATGTGCTTCTAGTTGACCTCCCAGTAACCCCGCAAATGCAGCACTATCAGCGTCTGAGAACGAAATTTTCACTTCTTTTGTTGATGCTTTGATATTCGCTAGGATCTCATTAGCTAAAGTATCTACGAAATGTGTTTTACCATCTGCTGCCCCTTCAATAATAATGGCTAAACTTTGCGCATCAATATCGCTCATTTTTGGTGCTTTAATAACGGCTTTTGGGTGATAAAATAAATGCTCTTGGATTAACCCTGCAATAGAAACATACAAAGTCGCTTCTGAATCGGTTTGAGACTGATATGAAGGTAAACTTGCCACACGAGTTAGCGTTGGTGAAATTGTGTCTGTCATGCTTGCTCCAATGAACTCTATAAGTCGGTTTCATTATTTAATGTTATTTATGTTGAACATACCGATACATGAGCAACAACTCAAGCCTAAAAGATACAATACGTTAACTTTTATTTACTCTTCTTGCGCTATAAAAAAATTTTGGGTTTCATCCCCCTTGATTTTCCGTTATCTTATCCTTGTGTATTAAAGAATTAACGGGCGAAACTATGCCATTTCAAACAGATGAACTTCGTACTCAGCCATTAGGCCCTATGCCAACTCCTGCTGAGCTTACGACTGCTCACCCTATTACAGATGAGGTTGCTGAACATATTGATCACTCTCGCGCACAAGTTGAAGCAATTTTAACTGGCAAAGATAAACGTCTTTTAGTTGTTGTGGGCCCATGCTCTGTTCATGATACAGATGCAGCTTTAGATTACGCACAACGCTTAGCCACAATACAAGATCAGTATAAAGATGAGCTTTTCATCGTTATGCGTACTTATTTTGAAAAACCGCGCACCATTGTGGGCTGGAAAGGCTTAATTACCGATCCTAACTTAGATGGCAGTTATGCACTTGAAGCTGGTCTTCATAAAGCGCGTAAGCTCCTGCTTGATATCAACAAACTGGGTTTAGCGACTGCAACTGAGTTTTTAGATATGATCACGGGTCAATATATTGCTGACTTAATCACTTGGGGTGCTGTTGGCGCTCGTACGACTGAGTCTCAAATTCACCGTGAAATGGCTTCCGCCCTATCTTGCCCTGTTGGCTTTAAAAACGGCACAAATGGCAATATACAAATAGCAATGGATGCGATTCGTGCAGCGAAAGCGTCTCACTTTTTCTACTCTCCAGACAAGCAAGGTCGTATGACGGTTTACCGTACTGCTGGTAACCCTTTTGGTCACGTTATCTTACGTGGTGGTAACGATAAGCCTAACTTTGATATTGATTCGGTAACGGATGCGTGTCAACGCTTAGCGGATGTTGATTTACCACCTCATCTGATTGTAGACTTCAGCCACGCAAACTGTGAGAAAAAACACCGCCGCCAACTTGATGTAGCCAAAGATATTTGCGCTCAAATAGAGTCTGGTAGCAATAAAGTGGTTGGTATTATGGCCGAAAGCTTCATTATTGAAGGCAATCAACCAATGACTGATTTAAATAACCTGACTTATGGCCAATCAATTACTGACCCATGCCTAAGCTGGGAAGATACCGTGACTATGTTAGACATGTTATCAAACACAATTAAAACATCTCGTTAATTTAAGGATTAAAACTATGCCTGCTTTTGATATCGTTTCTGAAGTTGATAATGTTGAACTAAAAAATGCGGTAGACAATGCGACTCGTGAATTAGCTACTCGTTTCGATTTTCGTGGCGTTGATGCTAGCTTTGAATTAAAAGGCGAAAACATCAAAATTAAAGCGGAAGATGACTTCCAACTGTCTCAGTTAGTAGACATTTTACGTGGTAACCTTGCAAAACGTGGTGTTGATGCTCGTGCAATGGAGATCAAAGACGCCGTTCACTCTGGTAAAAACTTTTATCAAGATATCGATTTTAAACAAGGTGTTGATACGCTTATCGCTAAGAAATTAGTAAAAGAAATCAAAGCATCAAAAATTAAAGTTCAAGCTGCAATTCAAGGCGAACAACTGCGTATTACTGGTAAGAATCGTGACGATCTACAAGCTGCAATGGCACTTGTTCGTGAAGGTGATTTTGGTCAGCCTTTCCAGTTCACTAACTTCCGTGACTAATCTAGTTTTCACATAGTGATGATCTAAAAAACATTACTGTTTGATAAATATAAAAAAGCGTCTCTACTGTTTAGCAGTGAGACGCTTTTTATTATTTTCGGTTATATTATTTGTTAGTCTCTAGTTTAAAATTAGCTGACTAATCGCTCAAATTCATCGATTTGTTGACTTACTCTGTCTAAGCTCTGTTGCCAAAAATCTTCTTTGGTTAAATCCATCTGTAAATGCTTTTGAACTACCTCTTCTGCTCGCATAGAGCCAGTATCACGCAATAAACTGACGTAATCTTGGTAGAAGCTCTCTCCTTTTGCCTCTCTTTGTGCATAAACACCAATACTAAATAAGTAACCAAATAAATATGGGTAATTATAAAAACTAACTTCAGGAATACTAAAGTGAAGCTTACTTGCCCAGAACATGGGGTCGGGCTCAGACATTGCATTACCGTACCATTCAGACCATGTTTGGCTCATTAAATCAGAGAGTTGAGTTGGCCCAAGCTCTTTCGTTGAACGTTGCTCATAAAATGCTTTTTCAAACTCATAACGTACTGGAATATTAATGGTTAATGCGAGTGCTGAAGATAATTCTTCCCATAGCATTTCGATTTTATCTTCTTTTGTTTTTGCTTTAGCCAGTAATGCATCACGAACAACGTTTTCTGCAAAGATTGACGCAGTCTCCGCTAACGTCATTGGATATTTGGTTTTGCATAATGGCATGTCTCGCATTACCCAGTTATGAAAGGCGTGACCTAACTCATGTGCAAGCGTTAATACATCAGACATGCTATTACCCCAAGTCATAAAGACTAAAGGAGTACGTGTATCTGCAAATTTAGTACAGTAAGCACCAAGACGTTTAGTTTCTTGTGGTGCGGCATCAATCCAGCCATTTTTAACCATCAAATCAACAAAATCTGTCATATCTTGAGACACACCAGCAAAAGCATCTTTGATGATTTCAATGGCTTCATCAAAGCTGTAATTAGAGGCCTCTCCTACTAATGGTGGCATTGACGCCTGTTGGTCCCATGGCGTTAACTGCTCAGTTCCAAACATTTTTGCCATTAAGCGTCCTGCTTTTTGTCCTACTGCGCGGTTCTTTTTTGCCACCGAGATCATGCTATCCAGCGTTTGTTGCTCAATACGACTACCATGTAGGCTTGGTTCAAGAAAGTGCAGCTTATTGGCAGCGCTACGCTTTTGGTATTCTGTTAATCTCCAACCTGCGAGTGCATTTAAGATGGCAGAAAAACTTTCTTGGTTTTGTTTCATTGCCAGCTGTATTGCGCGCCATGCTGGCTCTCTACGCAGTGTATCGCTGCCATAGAGAATACTTGCCGCTTGAGACAAGCCAATGATTTCCTCTGTTCCATTTGGAAGTTGCAGTGTCACTTTCA
This sequence comes from Aliivibrio finisterrensis, assembly GCF_008933155.1. Taxonomy (GTDB): domain Bacteria; phylum Pseudomonadota; class Gammaproteobacteria; order Enterobacterales; family Vibrionaceae; genus Aliivibrio; species Aliivibrio finisterrensis. Next base: position 16,196 of record NZ_WBVP01000001.1, read on the forward strand.
TAGAGCCTGTAATATTGTCATATAAACGACCCCAGGCATTTTTACCATCAACACTCATGGCTGATAATAACTGCTCTTCTTTCACGCTTAGTCTGGTCGCTACCAGTTTTCTCTCTTCTTCTAATAAGAAACGTTGTGCTTCTAACTCATCGTTTAGTGACAATACTTGCTCAAAGCATTCCGTTGGTACATTTACAATCGCATCTAGATACGGACTAAAAGCTTGAGACAGGTCCGACGCAAGCTTTGTTACTTGATTAACCAATGCTTTGGCTTGAGAATTTAATGCATCTACAGAAGCAATGCAGTTACCATAGCTCCCCACCGTGGCTAGTTGCACTGAAATGGATTCTTTCTCAATAATCGCCTGCTGCAACCCATCAACGTTGACATTAATTTTATTAGCAGCGAAATGAAGAATACGCTCTTCAATTGAAGTAATGGTATTTGTTAGCTTTGGATCATCAAGTGATTGAAATGCGATAGAGAGATCCCAACTTGGTGCTGTCATTATCATGTCCTTTTATTTTGTTTTTTTACATCATAACAATTGAATTCATTGGATAAAGAATTTATTGATAGAGACGCATTTTTTAAGTTAATTCGTCTTAATTTTCTATTTTTTGAACCAACAAACACGCCCTGTGTCCTTTCTCTACTTTCGCATTTGGAAACACAATACTTTCGCCCCCACGTTGAGCCCGGTATTTAACCCCTTCATCTTCGGCAAGTAATTCATTCTCGTTAAATTGAGTAAAATTCGCTAAGTCAGATGGAAAATGAAATTCAAATTGTTCACTGTGTTTAATAATACTTCGGGTTACTTGGTATTCAATCACACTCGATGTAACCTTATCATTACCTTTATGGCTAGCATGGCTGAGAAAATGTCGGAGTTCTTTTTCAAAATCAGCAAGTAAGGTAAGATCATTTTCACCCATTTTTGCAACTTTACCTAGCTCAACAGTAGCAGCATGAGCGCCATGATGCTCTGCACTGTACCAACTAAAGGTTGATGATGGCGCTTCTGAAAATAAGCAGGCTTCGATTTTACTTTGTGATAGAAAGCGAAGTAATGGCTCTGATCTTTTGTAATGGCTGTTATATGGATGAATTGCAAAAGTGTAATGCTGCGATGAACGGATTGCACAATGAAGATCTAGATGCCATTTTTCTTGTGCATCATGTTTGGTAAAAAAGCGGTCCACACTTTCCATCAGCCTATTCGCTAAGGCTACTTCTACAGCGCTATCATCAGGGGTTTGATACCTGCTAAATAAACGATTCAAATTTGTATCAATAAAACGAGTATGTTGCTGTGTTGCTGCAGGATGTCCATAAATAAATAAACAAGGTTGAGTCAATGAGAGCTTACCGCTTTGAATATCTTCAATGATAGTATCAAGTAGTTCTATTGGAGATGTTTCATTACCGTGGAGCCCTGATGACAATACAACAGCACCGTTAGAGGTAAAATCTAAACTTGGGACAAACTCTACGACACCTCGACTATGATAAATAACCAGAGTGCCATCCGTAAGTAACCAACTTTTTTCTTTTACAGCGACAGATAAATCTAAGGTATTTTGAATAAATGAAATATGATCCATTGGTACCTCTCTTCCTTGGTAAAATATTCAACCAAAAAACTGTACCATTTACGTTAATGTTATTTAACAAAATACAAACAATTGTGTGAGTTCAAACACAATGGAACTCTAAGTTAGAAAAATCAAGACAATAAAAAAGCTGCATAACAAATAATTGTCATACAGCTTTCATTTTCTTCAGCCAAAGATGGCAAGATTATTTTTCTACTGGTAGATTCTCAACGCGGGCTTTCAGTTTCTGTCCCGGTTTAAATGTTACTACGCGGCGTGCAGAAATTGGAATATCTTCCCCAGTTTTTGGGTTACGTCCAGGTCGCTCGCTCTTTTCGCGTAAGTCAAAATTACCAAATCCAGATAATTTCACTTGCTCACCACTCTCTAGAGCTTGCTTAATCTCTTCGAAAAATACTTCTACCGTTTCCTTGGCGTCGCGTTTACTTAATCCAACTTTTTCAAATAAGGTCTCAGCCAAATCAGCTTTAGTGAGTGCCATAAAAACTACCCTCAAGTTACGTTAGACAGAGCTACAGTATTTACTGTAACTGGAAACTGAACAGTTAGAACAACAACTTAACATTCGTTCAACTCTTGACAGTGTATGCCAACTGACTGATTTTCGCCAACTTTTTTCTCAAAAATCATGGCGCATTTATGAGATAATGATCAAATTTATAAGCTTAATCTACTTAGATATCTTATATCAGCCTAACCTAAGTCATTGATTTGGAATATACCACTGGTAATGCGAGATTATTTAGAGCATTCGTTTGTATCTAAAATTGTGATGCTGACCAAATAATTATTAATAAATTTGAAAGTAAGCCATCTGTTTGATTGTGAACAAGTAAGCTTTAGACCTCGATGCTATATTCTAATCTATAGATACTAATCGAGTTTGTCTTCAGCATTATATACTGATACTCGATTGCAGTTTTCTCTCTTGCTTGGCCTAAAACGTAAATCTTTACCTCCGCGTTATTTTATAATAAAAAAATCCAGTACCAACAAACGCCAGTACTGGATTTTATATTCTTTCGTTAAAAAAGAAGTGTATTATTAGTCACGCAGTGTTGCTGAGAACTTCTCACCAATTGCAGCAACGATAGCGTCAACAGCTGAAGTGATATCAGCCTCTTCTAGCGTACGCTCAACAGATTGAAGTGTCAGTGCTATTGCAAGACTCTTCTTACCTTCTTCAACGCCTTGACCACGGTAAACATCGAACAGTTTCGCGCTAGTTAATAGCTCGCCACCTGATGCTAGACATTCAGCAACGATGTCACCAGAAGCAATTGCTTCGTCTGCAACGATCGCTATGTCACGACGGTTTGCAGGGAACTTAGATACTGCAGCAGCTTCAGGGATAACACGAGTGTTGATTGAATCCCACTCGATTTCAAACATGATGGTACGACCGTTCAAGCCAAACTTACGCTCTAGCTCTGGGTGTACTGTTCCGATGAAACCAACTTCTTTTCCGCCAACAACGATAGCTGCTGTTTGGCCTGGGTGAAGTGCTGGGTGTTTAGCGGCTTTAAACTCATACGCTAATTCGTTAGCAGTTAGTTCAAGAACAGCCTCTAAATCGCCTTTAAGGTCGAAGAAATCAACCGTGTTTGTTGCGATATCCCAATGCTCTTCACCACGAGTACCAGCGATGATACCAGCAAGCATCATTTCTTGACGCATGCCATTTTCTGCTGATTCTTCAGGAATAAAACGTAGACCCGATTCAAATAAACGAACGCGTGGTTGTTGACGCTTTTGGTTATGAACAACGGTGTTGATCAAACCAGTCCATAGGCTTAGGCGCATCGCTGACATGTCTGCTGAAATAGGGAATGGCAGAATTAACGGCTCAATTTCAGGCACGATCAGTTTTTGTTGCTCAGGCTCTACGAAGCTGTATGTAATTGCTTCGTGGTAACCACGGTCAACAAGAAGATCACGAACACGCTTAAGCGGTTGGTTTGCTTCTTTGTGATCGTTCATGTTTAGTGCAGCAACAGGTGCTTGGTTTGGAATGTTATTGTAACCGTAGATACGACCTACTTCTTCAATTAGGTCTTGCTCGATTGCAATATCAAAACGCCATGATGGAGATGTTGCTGTCCAGCCTGTGTCTGTCGTTTCAACAGAACAACCTAGACGCGTTAAGATCTCAACCACATCTGTTGATGGGATGTGATGACCTAATAGACCATCTAACTTGCTGCGACGTAATTCAACCGTGTTTGCTGTTGGAAGATCAGCGTCAGATTCTGCTGCAGAGATAGGAGCTACTTCGCCACCACAAAGTTCAACAAGAAGCTGTGTTGCACGCTCCATCGCTGTTACTTGTAATGTAGAGTCAACACCACGTTCAAAACGTAGAGAAGAATCAGTGTGTAGACCGTATGCACGTGCACGACCACGGATGTGATCAGGTGCGAAGAATGCACACTCAAGCATGATGTCAGTTGTTTCAGTCGTTACACCAGACTCTTTACCACCAAAGATACCAGCGATTGCTAATGCTTTATTTTGGTCTGCAATCACTAATGTATTATTGTTTAGCTTCGCTTCGTTGCCATCAAGAAGAGTCAGTTTCTCATCTTGCTCAGCCATACGAACCACAATGCCACCGTCGATCTTAGCTAGATCAAACGCGTGCATAGGTTGGCCTTGCTCAAGCATTACGTAGTTTGTAATATCAACAATCGCATCGATTGAACGGATACCACAACGACGCAGTTTCTCTTGCATCCAGATTGGTGTTTCAGCTTTTGCATTTACGTTCTTGATTACACGACCAAGGTAACGTGGACACGCTTCAGTTGCTTTAACTTCAATAGAAACCGTATCTTCAATACTTGTTGCTACTGCTTCAATAGTTGGTTCAACTACGTCTGCACGGTTAAGAACACCTACTTCACGAGCTAAACCACGAATGCTAAAACAGTCAGCACGGTTTGCTGTTAAGTCAACATCGATAGCAACATCGTTAAGCTCAAGAAGCTCACGAACGTCCATACCTAATGTAGAGCCTTCAGGTAATTCTAAAATACCGTCAGATTCAACATCAATACCTAGTTCAGAGAAAGAGCAAAGCATACCGTGTGATGGAACACCACGTAGTTTTGCTTTCTTAATTTTGAAGTCGCCAGGAAGTACAGCACCAACCGTCGCAACAGCAACCGTTAGACCAAGACGACAGTTAGATGCACCACAAACGATGTCTAAAAGCTCTTCTTCGCCGATATCAATTTTAGTTACACGAAGTTTGTCTGCGTCTGGGTGTTGACCACACTCAACCACTTTACCTACTTTAACGCCGGTGAACTCACCAGCAACAGGTGCAACTTCATCAACTTCCAAACCAGCCATTGTGATTTGGTGAGCTAGCTCTTCGCTGTTAATAGCAGGTTTAACCCACTCGCGTAGCCAAGATTCACTGAATTTCATAAATTTCTAGCCCCGAATTACTTGAATTGTTTAAGGAAACGAAGGTCGTTCTCGAAGAACGCACGAAGGTCATTTACGCCGTAACGAAGCATAGTTAGACGCTCAACACCCATACCAAACGCGAAGCCTGAGTATTTTTCAGGGTCGATGCCAACAGAGCGAAGTACGTTAGGGTGAACCATGCCACAACCTAATACTTCTAACCATTTGCCATCTTTACGCTTCACATCAACTTCAGCTGAAGGCTCTGTGAACGGGAAGAATGAAGGACGGAAACGCACTTCAACTTCTTCTTCAAAGAAATTACAAAGGAAATCGTGAAGAATACCTTTAAGTTGTGCAAAGTTTACGTTCTCATCAACTAACATACCTTCCACTTGGTGGAACATCGGTGTGTGAGTTTGATCGTAATCGTTACGGTAAACACGACCCGGAGCGATGAAACGGAATGGTGGTTTGCCATTTTCCATTGTACGGATCTGAACACCTGATGTATGCGTACGTAGCATTAGATCAGGGTTAAAGAAGAACGTATCGTGGTCAGTACGCGCTGGGTGATCGTCTGCAATATTTAGCGCATCGAAGTTATGGAATGCATCTTCAATTTCAGGACCAGATTCAGTGCTGAAACCTAATTCACCAAAGAATTGCTCAATACGCTCAACGGTACGAGTAACTGGGTGTAAACCACCGTTCTCGATACGACGGCCTGGAAGGCTTACATCGATAGTTTCAGCAGCAAGTTTCGCTTCAAGCTCTGCAGTTTGAAGTGAATCTTTACGTTCAACTAATAACGTTTGAACCGCTTGCTTTGCTTTATTGATCAGTTGACCTGCTTCACGACGCTCTGAAGGATCTAGTTTACCTAGTCCTTGAAGCTGAAGTGTCAAATGCCCTTTTTTACCTAAGTATTGAACACGGACTTCGTCCAGAGCGACTAAAGAGCCTGCTTGTTCAATTTCTGCCGTTGCATTGGCAATGATCTCGTCTAGATGTTGCATCGTTTCCTCATCCACTTATAGGTGGTATCCGTTGCGAGTAAAATACATATCAGCACATAGTAATAAATCACAGCGCTAAATCCAAACTGAATTGGATAAAATAGCTGATCTAATAGAAAAAAGTACTTTTCCTAGCCAAATGCCTATAGAACGCCTACCAATTCCCCTCTTTTTGCATGGCTATCATTTTTATTTTATTCAATTTTTCACGCCATAGAACAAAAAAGAAAAGATCAAGTGAAAATGATAGTAATTATCATTCGCAATATGTATTATCTTTCCGAATTATGAGACTACACACTTTCAAGGAATTAACATGTCTAATAAAAAAACGCTCTTAGCTGCGTCTATTTTAGTTGCTATCTCGCCTATCCTTCATGCAAAAACCTCTTCTAATGCGAATGCAACAATGTTTGATGAGGTTGTTGTATCGGCAACCCGTACAGAGCAAAATATTAAAGACGTATCGAGCTCAATATCAAAAGTAACTGCAGAAGACATTGATAAGACAATGGCGACCAGTGTTCAAGATGCTTTAAAATATACACCAGGGGTAGCTGCAAATGGTGGCGGTCGTTTTGGTTTATCAGGGTTCACTATTCGTGGTATGAGTGACAGCCGTATTAAAATGTTAGTTGATGGAGTTCAACAACCTACCCCATACAATCCAGGATCCAATGAACAGCGTAAATACCCAAGTGCTATTGAAATTGATACATTAAAAGTAATTGAAGTAAACAAAGGCCCATCTTCTACTCTATACGGTTCAGATTCTCTTGGCGGTACCATCCTAATGGAGACTAAAAATCCCGAAGATATTTTAAGAACCGAGGGAGACGAGAACGCTTTTGAAGTAAAAACAGGCTATAACAGCGTAGATTCAAGCACGAAAACTACAGGGACATGGGCAATGCGTGCTGCTGAGCTAGAAACTCTAATCATGCTGACATATAAAAAAGGCAGTGAATCACAAACCCATTCTAACGCTGCAGATATTGAAGGCCCAGATCGTGGAGCTGCAAATCCAGCAGATGCACAAATTGGTAACCTATTAGCAAAAGCCTTTTACCAATTAAATGACTCGCATCGTATCGGCACGACTGTGGAATATTACACCTCTCAATATGATGAAGATGAGCTTTCCCAAAATGGTTATTCTATGATGATGATGGGCAACCCTATCATTACTTATTATGACAATTACAATAAAGACACAACAACTCGATTACGCGTTGGTTTAGAGCATGAATGGACAGCTAATAATGCGCTATTCGATACGCTAGAATCAAAATTAAATGTACAACAAACTGAATCATTATCTGAAAACTACGATACTTCAACTGGGCCTTACGGCAGTGGTCGCCGTATGCGTGAACGTATTGCTAACGATGATTCAATCCAATTTGATGCACAGTTTGATAAAATCGCTGAGTTTGGAGAAGGTTTCCACCAAATCACTTATGGCCTAAGCTTTAGACAAAACAAGTTCGCAACTGAAAATACCGATTATAGATACGATAAAGGAACCGTTGGGCCGGGCCATACTGATATGCCTGATGCAACCATGACGCAATATGGTATTTTTGCGCAGGACCAAGCTTTCCTACTTAATGAACAATTAGTGCTAACTGCTGGTTTACGTTATGACTCATTTGAAGCTAAACCAGAGACCAATGACGGTTTTAAAACAGAATACCCTGACAGCAAAAATGACGCTTTTACGGCTAAATTAGGGTCGGTTTACCACATCAATAATAGCTTCAGTATACTTGCTCAAGTCAGCCAAGGTTTTAAAGCTCCTACCATACAAGACATGTACTACTTCTATGACAGTGGCGCTGTCATTGATGCAAACCCAGATCTAAAAGCGGAAAGCAGTATCTCGTATGAAGCAGGTATTCGAGCACAATCTAATGCCGCACAAGTTGAATTAATTGCTTTCTATAATGATTATTCTGATTTCATCAACCAAAAATACATAGGCAAAGTCGTTGGTGGCCCTAACGATGGTAAAGAGCAGTATACAAAAGAGAATATCGATTCTGTAGAAATTTATGGGGTTGAGTTTAGTTCTACTTACTTATTGGATGAAGCGTTTAATGCACCTCAAGGAACCTATTCGAAGCTAAGTATTGCTTATGCTGAAGGCCGAGATAAAAAAACTGGTGCATCAATAGACAGTGTTGCCCCACTCACTTCACACCTAGGTTTAGGTTATGACTCTGTCGGCTATACTTACGGTGCTTTATTAAATATAAATATGGTTGCGGCAAAAGATAAATGGTCAAACGTTGGTCATGAAAACATTGATATTGCAGGCTACACCTTGGTTGATTTAACCGCTTACTACAAACCAATGAAAGATTTAACACTTCGTGGTGGTTTATTTAATGCATTTGATAAACAATACTGGCTATACAACGACATGATTGGTACTGAATCTGGTGATGATGGAATTGATCGTAAAGCTCAAGCAGGTCGCAACTGGGGCATTGAGTTAGATTATAAATTCTAAAAATGAATTAAATTCAACGTTAATTGGCTAGTTCAAAGCGGCATCATTGCCGCTTTCTGGGTTCATGCCAAAAATAGTAATTACCTATACTATTTTGAGAATTAGTCCATGTTTAAAAACGATATGCATAAAAAAAGCCCAATTGCTTGAGCTTTAAATCGATTAATTATGTGAGAGCTAAATTACGCTATTCTCTTCTTGTGCCCTTGTTCTAAATGAACAAAATCGACAAGATCATCGCCACTCACTTGAAACGCTTGACCAAACCCTTTTACGAATAATCCTTGAATTGGTTTTAATCGGAACATTTTAAAATCGTCTAATAAGCTCAAGCCATCGATAATATCGCCAAAACGTTGTTTCATTTCATCAACGGCTAACTGCCAATTTTCTTCTTCTCTATCAATTAGAATAGCGGTTGCATCGAACGTCAGTCTTTTACGAGCAAACAGTTGTTTCGATGAATCCTCATCTTCTACGAGCATTAATGATGCATCAGGGTTTTGCAGAAGATTCCTTGCATGACGTGCTATCTCAGAGATCAGCACATAGTAACCATCTTCTAATAACACAAAAGGAGCGTAGCTTACATTTGGCTTCCCTTCGCAATCTACTGTTGCTAATTGAAGGGTTTTACGTGAATCACGAAACTCTTGAATTTCAGGACCAAGACGATTTTGTAATCTTTCCTGCTTAACATTTGAATTCATTTTTCTTTCCTTTTTAATTTGGTGCTGAGTTGTATGCTGAGCTGACTATTTTTTATTTATATTCTTGTTTTAAGACAGTAAACGCTGCAACTTGTTCTGGAATAAGTTGACGCTTTTTATCTCGACCTAAATAGATCTTAAATACTGAGTGGCCTTCATGATTAAAGAAGCCAAAGTAATGGCTTTCTGTCCCTCTGAACGGCTTGCTAATCAGTGCGATATCTTGAATTAAATCTAATTTTAAGTGACCGTGTAACTGCCCCTCTCGCCCCATCAGGTTATAGTAACCATGCGCTATTTTCCCCTTTGGAAACGGCGCTTTAACTTCAAAGATAGAACCAAATGAATGCACGATGGCCGTTACATCACCAAAACCTGTTAGCCCTTCTAAAATCTCTTGGGTTTTCAGGCCAGAAACCATAGTCACCATCTCTTTAGGTAATGATTTAACCACTTCGACTTCACTAATAGACAGTTGCTTAGCAATATCACTTGGTAATAATGATGGGTCATTTTCTAATAATTCGATAACGTGTTTATTCACTGGAATACTCTTATTATGTTGATTAAATTTATGCAGCATGCTCATTAAAAACAGGCTGTTTGTTTGTCATTGATAAACATCCTCACTTATCTGCTGCATTAATACTTTTCTGGATAGGCGGAGAAAAACGCTCACTAAACAAATCTGCCGAGATAGGCATTGCGCCTCCCCCAGCATGAGCGAATGCTTTTCTTTGAAAGGCATACAGCAATGGCTCTGGTGTACTTTCACCGACAAGTGAAATAGGTAGCTGATTTAAGTCAATTTCTGTTCTCATGATTTCAATTCTTTTTAACTCGTTACTTCAAAGAGTTTTGCTTCTTTTTATATCATAAAGTATTTTCAAATGAGAATGCAATTGATAATTGATATCATTCTTGTTTTGTTTATAATGTTGTCATCTTAAAAAGTACTGAATTAAATGGAGACATTCGTGCTGAACTTTCGTTATCTAGCGGCAGCTGGTATTTCATTAGCTATTCATACCGCGCTTATCTGGTCTGTTCCTGAAAAAAAAGCCTTTGCTATGCCTACAGGTAGTACTTCCTCACACGTCAATATCCAGTTTGTCGCACCAAGCGTTCCTACCCCTCAATCAGTGCAAACGAAAAAAAATGAGGTAATAAAACCGAAAGAGCAAGCCACCGTTGAAAAGACAGTTCAAAAACAAGTGGCGGAAAATAAACCCGTAAAATCTAAACCAAAGTCTAAACCTAAAAATAAAGTGGTAAAAAAACCAACGATTTCAAAGCCAATTGAGCCTAAAAAAAAGATTCTTAAAGAAAAAGCAGAAACCAAATCAACAACTAAAACGGCTAAGAAAACAGACAAACCTGTTGAAAAAGAATCAACAGCGAAACCTGTCGCTTCTAAATCAGGGGCAACAGAAAAGCCACAATTAATCCAAAAACCGAGTTTCTTAACACGCCCTAATGCACCACGTTACCCTCGCATCGCGCAACGTAAAGGCATTGAAGGTACTGCGCTATATGAAATTTGGCTAAATGAAAATGGAAAACAAATTAAACAAGAGTTAATCACCTCATCAGGCGCACAAGTTCTCGATGAAGCCGCTCTTAATGCGATTCGTGATTGGCAATTTTCACCTCAAGTTATCAATGGCCAAGCGATTGCACACCGTGTGCAGATCCCTGTCAGATTTTCACTAAATTAATCAGTTATACCGGATTTAACTATGCTTAACTTTTCACACTTATATTCGCAACTTGGCATTATGGCTCTACCGCTATTAGGCTGCTCATTACTCACTCTTGCCTTGTTATTAGAACGAACCATCCAGCTTTTACTTTTTTCTGGCTGCTCTCATAAAAAAATACAGTCAACACTAACTCAATTAAAAAAAGACGATACACAAGGCATTCATTCCTTTATTCAAGAGTTGAAAAAACGTCGTGCTCTCTCAGCAAAAGGCAATGCCATGCTACTTGCCCATCGTGATTTTGAAAAAGGATTACGAGAGGATGTGGCAGGATTATGGCTTCAAGAAAAACGTCATCAATTACGTACTGGATTACGTCTTTTAGCTCTTATTGGCATGATCAGCCCATTACTCGGCTTATTAGGTACGGTTCTTGGCTTAATTGATATGTTTAAAGATGTAGCCGCAACAACGGGCTCTATTACACCCAATATTTTGGCTGATGGTTTAGGGTTAGCAATGCGTACAACGGCAATTGGTTTGATCATTGCCTTACCTGCTATCGCAAGCTCACAGCTTCTAGGCTTATGGGCTGATCGTATCTTGTCACGTTTAGAGCATTCATTAAATTACACTAATTTGTGGATTGAAGGCGTATTTAGCTCAAATGATTCAATGAGTGAGAACATCCAACATAAAATCATCAAGGTGAATGCATGATTAAGTCACCTTCCTCTGCTGCTGAAGAATCCATTCAGCCTGATCTGACCCCTTTACTCGATATTATTTTCATCGTAATGGTCTTCTTATTACTCACCGCTACCGTGAAACTTCAATCTTTAGAAGTGAGCTTACCGACAGCGGATACCGAATCGGTAAGTGACGTAGACAGTAAGTCTTTTACCATCAATATATTAGAACAACCGCCATATTGGGGGTTGGATGGCCATTCTTATTCCACTTGGCCTTCCTTTACTAGCGCATTACTGAAAAAAGTAAAAAGTAAGCCTGAGTTTCAAGTGGTTATCGCCTCTGATAAGACGGCTGAAATTCAGCATATGGTGAAATTATTGGCCTTTTTACAAGACAATAATATTAAAGCGACTCAAATTTTAATGGACGAAAATAAATCATGATTAACTCAAAAATTACCTCTTCTCTTCTTGCTATTGCATTGCTTTTATTCTCATCCATTAGTACGGCACAAGAGCGTATTATTAGTGCTGGAAGTGCCGTTACGGAGCTAATTTACGCGCTAGGTGCAGAAGACTCTCTTATTGCCGTTGATGTAACGAGCAAAATGCCGCAGACACAATCCTTACCTAAAATTGGTTATCACCGTCAATTATCAACAGAAGGCTTACTGGCTTTGCAGCCAACACAAATTATTGGCTCCGATGAAATGGGACCACAAACTACATTAGATTTACTTTCTCAATCGAATGTAAAAGTGAATATCGTAAACACGACACCAACGGTTCAAGGCTTGTTAAATCGTATTGACGAAATTGCCTCTATTACTCAGCATCAATCGCAAGCAGAAGCCATCAAGGATCAAGTAAATAAAAAGGTCGCGTTACTAAACAGTAATATTCCAAGTAAAGCGAAACAGAAAAAAGTCATTTACCTTTTATTACATGAAGGCAGAGCACCTTATGTGGCAGGCAGTGATACGACAATGGATGAATTGATTCATTTAGCAGGAGCAAATAACCCTGCAAGCTCATCGATATCATCGTTTAAACCTATTTCAATGGAGGCAATGATCTCAATGCAACCTGACGTTGTTTTAGTCAGCAACCGCAGTATCAAGACGTTAAAGGGCATTGATAATATTATCGAATCGATTCCAACCTTAGCCTCAACGCCTGCTGGTATTAATAAACAAATTATTGGTATTGATGGCTCAGCACTCGTCGGTGGCCTTGGCTTGGCGACACTTGATGAAGCCGCTCGTTTGAATACCCTTCTTTATCCTTAAGTGATTATTATGTTGTTAAAATACCTCTCTTATTCAAAATTACTGTGGTTAAGTGGTTTTTCTCTGCTCATTATCGCAGTAAGCTCCATTGCGACAGGACCAATGAACATTACGCTAAGTGATAGTTTTCATAGCCTTATGCCTTGGTCAACCGCTGAAATTCCAGCACACATCAATTTGATCATTCATCAAGTTCGCCTACCAAGAACTATCCTTTGTATGCTTGTTGGTGCCATATTGGCTATTTCTGGGGTTGTCATGCAGGGATTATTTCGCAATCCTCTTGCTGAACCAGGGATCATTGGTGTATCTGCGGGGGCCGCACTTGGTGCAGCAATGGCAATCGTATTATTTTCATCCGTTGCTCAGCAGTTTCCTATTTTTATGAATTTTGCCGCTGTACCTATTTTTGCTTTTCTTGGTGGCGCAATAACCACGCTCATTGTCTATCGATTAGGAACCAGTAAATTTGGTACCTCAATTACCGTTATGCTACTCGCTGGTGTTGCCATTAGCGCATTATCTGGTGCTGGAATTGGCTATTTGAATTTCATTGCTGATGATCAAATGCTGCGTGACCTCTCGTTATGGTCTATGGGATCATTAGCCGGAGCAAAGTGGAATGACCTACTGCTTGCAAGTATTGGTCTTATTACCTTGCTTGTTTTATTTATGAAAAATGCGTCAGGACTTAACGCCCTACTTCTTGGTGAAGCGGAGGCAAAACATTTAGGCATTAATGTTCAATCATTAAAGAAACGTATGATCATTTTAAGTGCTGTCGGCGTTGGTATTACCGTTAGCTTATCTGGAATGATTGGGTTTATTGGATTAATCATCCCTCACCTTGGTCGTATGCTATCTGGACCAAACCATAAAACCTTATTACCACTTTCAGCATTACTTGGTGGTCTTTTATTAACTGCAGCAGATATGTTTGCCCGAGTTGCCGTTAGCCCTGCTGAACTGCCTGTTGGTATCGTGACGGCCATTATTGGTGCGCCTTTCTTTTTGTATTTACTCTTTACCCAACGAGGTAAAATTTAATGAGCCTTTCTTCATTAGCTATCTCAGCCAACAACATTTCTTATCGCATTGGATCTAAAATAATTTTAGATGACATTAACTTAGATCTTCGTTGTGGTGAAGTCACAACACTACTTGGGCCAAATGGTGCCGGAAAAAGTACATTACTGAAATTGTTATGTGATGAAATTACCTCTTTTAATGACATTCGTTATTTCGGAAAAACAAAAGGTCAATGGGATAGTAATGAACTAGCAAAACGACTTGGGGTTCTTCCACAGCACAGCACCCTATCCTTTGCTTTTAATGTAAGTGAAGTGGTTGAACTTGGAGGATTGCCATTAGCGCTATCCAATCAAGCATTACGAAAAATCACATCGAGCATGATGCAAAAAACAGGAATTGAACACTTAGCTGAAAGATCCTATCCCTCTTTATCTGGTGGTGAAAAACAACGTGTTCATTTAGCGCGAGTGCTAACCCAAGTGAGCCAACATCAACAGAAGATCGTGATGCTAGATGAACCAACATCAGCGTTAGATCTTTCACACCAACACAATACGTTAAGATTAGCGAAGGACTTAGCAAATGAAGGCGCTGCGGTTATTGTGGTACTACATGATTTGAATTTAGCTGCACAATATTCAGATAGAGTCATTGTTCTTCAAGATGGGAAGCTACAAGCAGATGGCGCGCCATGGGAGGCAATAACAGCAGAAATGATAGAAGCGGTTTATGGACACAAAACCTTAGTGCAAGCTCACCCCACGTTGAATTTCCCTGTGGTGTTTGCTGCATAAGTTTTTGTAGTATAAAAAAAGGAGAGCTAGTGCTCTCCTTATTTAGTCTTAAAGCCTTTGAAACTGTTCTAATTAAAGAGCAGCTTTCGCCTTAGCAACAAGAGCAGCGAATGCTACTTTGTCGAATACAGCGATGTCAGCTAGGATCTTACGATCGATTTCAATAGATGCTTTCTTAAGACCGTTAATGAAACGGCTGTAAGACATCTCGTTTTGACGAGCTGCAGCATTGATACGAGCGATCCAAAGTTGACGGAAAACACGCTTTTTGTTACGACGGTCACGGTAAGCATATTGACCTGCTTTAGTAACTGCCTGGAAAGCTACACGGTAAACACGTGAACGTGCTCCGTAGTAACCTTTAGCTTGTTTTAGAACTTTCTTATGACGTGCACGAGCTTGTACACCACGTTTTACGCGAGGCATTGTGTCTCTCCTAAACTAAAATTAAATAAATACTAAAAATTATGCGTATGGAAGCATACGTGCAACTGCTGCTACTTCACATTTTGGAAGTAGAGAGTTTGGACGAAGCTGACGCTTGTTTTTAGTAGTACGTTTAGTCAGGATGTGACGTTTCGTAGCGTGCTTAAATTTGATACCACCAGCAGTTTTCTTAAAACGCTTAGAAGCACCTTTGTTTGATTTCATCTTAGGCATGATGAATATAACTCCGCATTGTTGCGTGATTAAACATATAGTAATTAGGCGAATAAAACAGGATAACTGCGAGCAGCTACCCCACTTTACTACTTGAATGCACTAAATTACTTCTTCTTAGGGGCCAACACCATAATCATCTGGCGACCTTCAATTCTCGATGGGAAAGATTCAACTAGAGCAAACTCTTCAGTATCCGCTTTCAAACGATTAAGAACGTCAACACCGATGTTTTGGTGAGCCATTTCGCGGCCACGGAAGCGAATTGTTACCTTCACTTTGTTGCCGTCTTCAAGGAAACCAGTCAGGTTGCGTAGTTTTACCTGATAGTCTCCAATATCAGTTCCAGGTCTAAATTTAATTTCTTTAGTCTGAACCTGTTTTTGTTTTTTCTTCTGTTCTTTAGCAGCCTTAGCCTTTTCGAAGAGGAATTTGCCATAGTCCATCACACGACAAACTGGTGGCTCGGCATTCGGGCTGATTTCAACTAGATCGACACCTGCTTCAAGTGCAACGTCTAACGCTTCATTTAGTGAAACGACACCAACTGATTCGCCATCTAGACCTGTAAGGCGCACTTCTTTAACGCCAGTAATTTCACCGTTTAGACGATGAGCATTTTGTTTAGCCGGCTGTTGGGCTCTTTTTCCGCCTTTAATACCTTATTCCTCCACAGTATTGAGCGTTCGGGCACTAACTTCTTGCTGCAGGAATGCAACAAAATCATCAATTTTAAATTTACCCAAATCTTTACCTTTACGAGTACGTACTGCAATTTCGCCAGCTTCCATTTCTTGGTCACCACAAACAAGCATGTACGGAACACGTTTCAAAGTATGTTCCCTGATTTTAAAGCCAATCTTCTCATTTCTCAAGTCCGCTTTGGCTCTAAATCCATTTTTTTGCAGTTTTTTTGCAATTTCTTGTACATAATCAGCTTGTTTGTCTGTAATGCCCATTACAATTGCTTGTTCTGGAGCCAACCATGTTGGGAAAAAGCCTGCGTAATCTTCAATTAAGATACCAATGAATCGCTCAAGAGAACCTAAAATCGCGCGGTGAATCATCACTGGTGTGTGACGTTCGTTATCTTCACCTACGTAAGTTGCCCCTAAACGCTCTGGTAATGCAAAATCGAGTTGTACTGTACCACATTGCCACGCACGGTCCAGACAATCATGCAAAGTAAATTCAATTTTCGGTCCGTAGAATGCACCTTCACCCTCTTGAATCTCATAAGCGATTTCCATAGACTCTAGAGCAAGGATTAAATCGGCTTCTGCTTTGTCCCACATTTCATCAGAACCCACACGTTGTTCAGGACGTGTAGATAACTTAACTACGATGTTTTCAAAACCGAACGTTGTATATGTATCATAAACCATCTCAATACATGATTTCACTTCATCTTGTACTTGTGCTTCTGTACAGAAGATATGTGCATCATCTTGAGTAAAGCCACGAACACGCATGATGCCGTGTAAAGCACCTGATGGTTCGTTACGGTGACATGAACCGAACTCAGCCATACGTAATGGCAGATCACGGTATGATTTCAGACCTTGGTTAAAGATTTGAACGTGACCAGGACAGTTCATAGGCTTGATAGCGTATTCACGGTTCTCAGAGCTTGTTGTGAACATCGCCTCAGCGTATTTATCCCAGTGACCAGAACGCTCCCAAAGTACACGGTCCATCATTAATGGGCCTTTAACTTCTTGGTAATCGTATTCTGTTAGTTTTTCACGTACGAATACTTCTAGCTCACGGAAGATGGTCCAACCGTTGTGGTGCCAGAAAACCATACCTGGAGCTTCTTGTTGCATATGGAACAGATCAAGATGTTTACCAATCTTACGGTGGTCACGCTTTGCTGCTTCTTCTAGGCGGATAAGATGTGCTTTAAGCAGTTTCTTATCTTGGAATGCAGTGCCATAGATACGTTGAAGCATTTTGTTGTCGCTATTACCACGCCAGTATGCACCAGCTACACTCAGAATCTTAAAGTTCTGGCAGAAACTCATGTTTGGTACGTGAGGACCACGACACATGTCGATGTATTCTTCATGATGGTATAAACCTGGACGATCGTCTTTAGATACGTTTTCGTCAAGGATTTCAATTTTGTACGTTTCGCCACGAGCATCGAATGCATCGCGCGCTTCTTGCCAGCTTACGTTCTTCTTGATTACTTGGTACTTGGTTTTAGCAAGGTCTTTCATACGCTTTTCAATCTTATCAAGATCTTCTTGCGTTAAAGAATGCTCCATATCGATATCGTAGTAGAAACCGTTATCAATAGTTGGGCCAATCGCCATTTTAGCTTCAGGGAAAAGCTGCTTAACTGCGTGACCTAAAAGGTGCGCACAAGAGTGACGAATGATTTCTAAACCGTCTTCATCTTTTGCTGTGATGATTTCAAGTTGTGCGTCATTTTCAATTAAATCACACGCATCAACACGAACGCCATCAACACGACCAGCGATGCAAGCTTTCGCAAGACCTGGACCGATGTCAGCAGCAACATCCATAGTAGAAACAGCATTATCGAATTGACGTTGAGAACCGTCTGGAAGAGTAATTACAGGCATGTTTTATCCTTTACAGTGGTGTTGCACACGAAGCAACACATGCTAAAAATTAATAAGTCTAAATAATAGATTGTCTAAGATGTAAGGATCAATCAACCACACAAAGGTCGGGAACACTTACAAGTCGGTCATTGTACGACTCTTAATTAGCTAATGCAAAAAAGAATCGAGATCACAAAAATGATGTCGATTCTTTTTAAAGTGATAAGTAATGTTCCTTATCTAAATACGTAAAATTTTCTGTACTGCGTTATGTATCTCTGCGCTTGAAGCATTTGTATTTAGTGAAAAAGAGACATATTGGTCGCCACGATTAAAACCCATCGACCGATCGACTTCAGCTAAACAATGAAGTACTTGCCCATCGAGAATAAACGACAGCTCTATCTCTTTTTTATTCATGAATCCATTACTTCTAAATTCAATCTCTTGGTAACCACCAGAGTGCGATTTAAAGTGACCACCATTAAGATAGCCCTGCTCTACATCCGCTTTCACCATACTAAAGCCGGCCTGCTCTATTTGACTAATAATGGCAGCGGCAACAGGCATTGGTTTTACAATCAGTAAATCACGGTCGGTTGGATCAATCGCAAAATCAATATCTAGAACAGTTTCAACCCAAACATCACAATGGTTATCACGAACATTTAATGCTGTAATTGGTGTCTCATCTGGCAATTTAATCGTAAATTGCATTTCCTTTTTCTCATTGGCTTGAATAGTAAATGGATTCACCGCCTGAGTATGGAATAAGGTTAACGTTTGATAACTGGTTCCGCTGTCACTTTCAACTTTCACTTCCGTATTAAGTTTTAGATGAATAGCATCAATCTGCTGTTCAATATCCCCACCTTGGATGTGAACCGTACCAATTAGTGTATCACCTTGAAATAATTCTGGGTTTTCTAAAATGGTATCTACTTTTGCAGCCCCTATACCTAATGACGCCTTTAGCTTTTTAAACATCCTTTCGTCCTTTTTCTATGTTTATTCTTATTTTACTTCATCTATATATATGGCTTATATAGAGTCTTAGAATGGTATTAAAGATTAAGTTCCTAAAATCTGCATTGGTAATTGTAACAAGGCATCACCACTGCTATCAAAGTACCAAATAATTCCTATAAGTGAACTAACTAAACCTACATACCATGCCGCTGATACCAATTGGCCATACTTGTCGAGTGGCAGTAAATGGCTATGATGACGAGCACGCCACTCAAATACGATTTCAAGACTTCCCATAATAAGTAAGAAACCAAAAAGTGCGAGACCTAATTGGTAACTTAATAGAACACCACCTACTGCAGCTAATGCGCATAATGTAATACCTAACTTACTGTTCATTGAGAAACTGATACTTTTAAGTACATGCCCCCCATCTAACGGCAATATTGGCAATAAATTAAATAGATTCAAAAAGGCGTTAAATACAGCAAGACCAGCAAAGAACATCTCGCCGGTTATCAAATAAACTACCATCAATATTAAGGAGAGAATCAAACCAAAGAATGGCCCCATAATTGAGATAACAACATCTTGCCAACGTGTATTTATTTTCTCATCACTGAGTGCTAAACCACCAAGGAACGGGATTAAGTAGATACCTTTAGTTTTCATGCCAAAGTATTTCATTGCGCGAATATGGCCGTATTCATGAAAAACAAGGCAAGCAATAAGTGATAATGCAAACTCAATAGAAAAAAGCCATGAGTACGCGGCAATACTGGCGGAAGCTAAAGCCACTTTAATTAACTTTGCACTTTTTAACGCTTTCATCCCTAACGAAACAAGCCCTATCAAGCTGAATTTTCTTTCCGCTTTAATTGGCGTATGCGGTATTTGCTGCTCAATATCTTTTGTATTACGAGAGCCTTCTGCAATTAACTGACCATCAACCATTGCACTATATTCAATAAGAAAAGGCTGCCATGTCACTTTAGCTTCTAAGCGGCAAGTTAATATACTTTCGCCTTGATTGAGCTGAAATTCATGCACGTAATGATCTTGATGATCAGCAGACGCCGCTTGTTGTGCAACTAAAGTATTGCTCCAAAATACTTGCTGCCAACCCGCCATAGAACCTTCTAAGCGCAATGGTTGGCCTAAAAAATCGATAGATAATAATTCCATTACTTACCTTTACTTTCTTATACTAAATGGTATGAAATAACGTACAGTTGACCTTTATTTGGATAGATCTCTTCAATAATATTTTTAAGTTCTTCTAGCGTCATGTTTTCTTGCTCAGCATGGTACTGGTTAAGATCATCAAAGCTAATTGGATCAACAGCATCAATCGCTAAACGACAAAAACGACGGTTGTCTTCATAAGTGCTCACTTCAACTTCTGTTCCTACAACGTAATCTTTTTCAGATTCGTCACGGATAGTAATGACTTTTTTACTCGATAAAATATCTGATTCAAAACGCTCAAAGAATGTCATTGTTGTTGGTGCTACTTTCATTGTGTTTTCCTAATGTAATTCGAGCTGCGACAATGCAGCTCGAAAATTAATTATTGATATAATACTGTTAATTAACCAAAGCAGTAATTTGCCCAATGTGCTAAACCAGCGGTAACCGAACCAAAGTAGTTACCGCCTACAATTTCGATGTTTGGCAACTGTTGTTGTAAGGCTGCACGTAAAATTGGAGAGCGCGCTGAACCACCTGTAACATAAATAATATCAGGCGTTTTACCCGCTTGTTGAATCGCTTCTTTTACTAACTTATTAATGTTGTCTTGTGGTTTTGCAATCGCTTCTGCTAAGTCAGACTGATTAAGAGATAATGATAAACCTTCATCTAAGTAACTTAGATCAATCGCATGCTCTAGATGCTCTGATAACGCGATTTTCGTTTGCTCTGCATCACGCAATAACTTGTAGCTTAGTTTCTCATCATACAGCTTGATTAAGCGAGCCAATTTTTCCGGCTCTTGAGTATCGTTCATCATCTGTAAAAGATGTTTACGGTTACCAAACCCAAAGAAATCCAGTTGAGCAACAATATTATTAATTGCTATTGGGTTCCAGAACTGTGTCATTGGTAACTCAAGGCCTTTATGAGTGCGGCTTTGAGAACCTAACAGTGGCATTAATTGACGATGCGCTAAATGAATGTCTAAATCGTTACCGCCAATACGTGAACCACTATGAGATAAAATTCCTTTAGTACGATCATGATAATCACGCCATGATGGTCCCATTTGAATCATTGAGCAGTCTGTTGTACCACCACCGATATCAACAATCAGTACCGTTTTATCTTCGGTCAGTGTTTGTTCATAATCTAGACCGGCAGCAACAGGTTCAAATTGGAACTCAATATTTTTAAAACCGACACGGATAGCTGCACGAGTTAAGATCGAGATCGCCTGTGTATTGGCATCATCACTTGCTGCACCTTGGAAGTTAACAGGACGGCCAATCACGGTCGATGTGATATCTTGTTGTAATTCTTGCTCTGCATTATTTTTGATGTTCTTCATCATTGCAGTAACAAGATCTTCAAATAAGCTTACTTGAACATCACGTAAACCAGATACACCAAGGAAAGACTTTGGTGATTTTACGTAATACACCTCTTCAGGATCATCAATATAAGTATTTAGAGCGGCTTGGCCAAATGTCATCGACTCAGCATCGACATCAATATCTTCTTCGCGGTTAAAAGAAATTGCAGTATGAAGTAAGCGCTCATTAATATCTGTGCTTGGTTGAACGCCCCAAATACGGAAAAGATATTCAGAAACCGCTTCTCGTGTAGGCGCACATAATGCAGAAGGAATAAACGTACTATCCCCTTCTAACTTTAATAGTTTCGCTTGATTATCTAGAATGGTCGCCACTGAGCAGTTAGCGGTTCCGTAGTCAAATCCAATAAACATTGTTGTACACCTAGCTTCGATAAAAGGGAGCTGATTTTACTCGCTTGTTGCCGCTTTGCCAATCAAAATGAGAAAGATGCTGCTATTCCAACCTGATCTTGATTAATTACAGGCACAATCATTACTTGATTTGAGTCTATATACTTGTCAGTCACTAAATATTGGATCGTTGTTGCCAATACTGCTCCAGCAATAACATCTCGCCAATAGTGATGTTCGTTCTCTACTCGTGAATATCCAACTAACCCTGCGCCAATATAAGCAGGAAGACCATACTCCCAACCATAACGAAACTGTAGATAGGATGCGCCTTGGAATGCTGATGATGAATGCCCTGATGGAAAACTAAGATTGTCTTCGCCATTCGGACGCTCTTCTTTCACGGTATATTTTAATGCTTGTGTTGCAACTAGCGTGTATGCTGCTCCTTTAGCGAACATCCAAAACCCATCATAGTCTTCTTTATATAAAGCTATCGACCCCGCAATCACTGGGATTCCAACCGTACCAATGTCTGCGGCCATATCTCCTGATTTTTTCTCTTCTGCACAAGTAAAAGAACTCATAAAAATAAATAAACCTGCTATTCCTATTTTTACTAACGATTTCATTGGTAGCCTTTATTTAAGCAATCACTGCATGTAGGTATTATTTCTGAGATTATAACGACTAAAACGTGAAGTAATTGTCAATTTATCGCCATTTTGAAACGTTTAAATCGCTGTTTTTACGTTTATTATGACTGGATAGACCATTTAACGATGAGAGATTGGTTATACTGAGCCTGTTATTTCATTATCTAGGTTTTTACCAAATATATTATGCAGTTAAATCAATATTTTTCACAAACAGATAATTCATTTGAATTCACCCGTCAACAAGCAAGTGACTTTGCAAAAAAAGTGGCTGGTGATTTCAACCCTATACATGACGTAGATTCAAAACGTTTCTGTGTTCCTGGTGATTTATTGTTTGCTGTTTTGCTTTCTAAAACAGGCATTAGTAACAAAATGCACTTTGACTTTGCTGGCATGGTATCTGGCGGGACAGCTCTCCACATTAATCATGCTGAAGAAGGTGTCTATTCTTTATCTGATGATAATGACAAGCAATACCTGCATGTAAAGCGTAGCGGTGAAAAAAACCTTAATCCTGAATTTATTGAACACGTCGTTAAACAATATGTGCAGTTTTCAGGTATGAACTTTCCTCACATCATGGTGCCATTGATGGAAGAAAAGCAGTTAATGATCAACTGCCAACGTCCTTTGGTTATTTATGAAAGCATGGATCTTGAATTCACTCGTTTAGATATTTCCACACCTAAGGTTGAATTCACTGGCGCGACGATGGACATTGAAGGAAAACGTGGCCTTGTTAAATTAAACTTTAAATTCACTGAAAACGGTGAAGATGTGGGCCATGGCACTAAGCGTATGATCGCTACAGGCTTAAAAGCTTATGAACAAGATGCAATTGATGATCTGGTTGAACGATTCAGTGCTTTAAAAGAAAATTACACTGTATAAATAACACAATAAAATACGCTATTTAATAAGCACTGAGTTATTGTTAACTTGGTGCTTTGTTATACCCCCATTCTAGCCTAGCCAAATAATAGACATAAAAAAGCCCGCTTATTTCTAAGCAGGCTTTTAATTTTCAGATTAAGTAATTACTTATTCTTCTGTGCTTTCAGTGTCTGAATCATCAGTTTGAGGCGCTTCAGTTGCTTCAGTATTTTCTGTTGCTTCTGTTACTTCGCCCTCTTCACCTTCAAGGACTTCAATCTCTTCTGGCTCATCAATGCGTTGTAGACCAACTACATTCTCATCTTCAGCAGTACGGATCAGAGTAACACCTTGGGTATTACGACCCACTTGGCTTACTTCTGATACGCGAGTACGAACTAGCGTACCTGCATCAGTGATCATCATGAACTCATCACCATCTTCAGTTTGAACGGCACCAACAACACTGCCGTTACGCTCAGAAACCTTAATAGATACAACACCTTGTGTTGCACGGCTCTTCGTTGGGTATTCAGACAATTTAGTACGTTTACCGTAACCATTTTCTGTCACTGTTAAAATGTCACCTTCATTTGAAGGAACAATTAACGAAACCACCTGATCTTCACCAGTCAGTTTCATACCACGAACACCCGAAGCAGTACGACCCATTCCACGAACATGTTCTTCGTTGAAACGAACGACTTTACCTGCTTTAGAGAACAGCATGATTTCATTTGAACCATCAGTGATATCAACACCGATCAATGAATCATCTTCACGTAGATTAACTGCAATCAGACCGTTTGCACGAACTTTAGCGAATTGATCTAGCGATGTTTTCTTAACGGTACCATCACCTGTTGCCATGAAGATAAACTTATCTTCAGAGTATTCAGATACTGGTAGAATCGCTGTAATACGCTCACCTTCTTCTAGAGGAAGAATGTTAACGATAGGCTTACCACGAGCAGTACGGCTAGCTTGAGGAAGTTGGAATACTTTCAAGCTGTATGCTTTACCACGTGTAGAGAAGCAAAGGATATTATCATGAGTATTAGCAACAAGTAGACGCTCGATATAATCGGTGTCTTTCATCTTAGTTGCACTCTTACCTTTACCACCACGACGCTGAGCTTCGTAGTCACCTAAAATTTGGTACTTAACATAACCTTCACGAGAAAGCGTTACTACTACGTCTTCTTGTGTGATTAAGTCTTCCATGTCGATATCGTGAATTGCGGCACCAATTTCAGTACGACGCTCATCACCATAAGTATCACGAACGGCTACTAATTCGTCACGGATAACTTCCATTAGACGTTCAGTGCTTGCAAGGATATGCATTAGCTCTGCGATTTCGTCTAATAAAGTTTTATATTCATCTAGAATTTTTTCATGCTCTAAACCAGTTAAACGGTGTAGACGTAATTCTAGGATAGCTTGAGCTTGTTGCTCCGTTAAGAAGTATTTACCTTCACGGATACCAAACTCTGGCTCTAACCAATCTGGACGAGCTGCATCTGTACCTGCACGCTCTAGCATGTCAGCTACGTTGCCAAGATCCCAACCACGATCGATAAGGCCTTGTTTTGCATCAGCAGGTGTCGGAGCATTTTTGATTAGCTCAATGATTTCATCAATGTTTGCTAATGCTAGTGCTAAACCTTCAAGGATATGAGCACGATCACGCGCTTTACGTAATTCAAAAATAGTACGACGAGTTACCACTTCACGACGGTGATCAACAAAACACTTCAACATTTCTTTTAAGTTGAACAGTTTTGGTTGGCCGTTATCTAGTGCAACCATGTTTACGCCGAATGTCGTTTGAAGCTGAGTTAATGAGTACAGGTTATTAAGAACCACCTCACCTACTGCATCACGCTTACATTCGATAACAATACGCATACCATCTTTATCAGATTCGTCACGCAGTGCTGAAATACCTTCTACTTTCTTATCTTTAACAAGCTCTGCAATTTTTTCAATTACACGAGCTTTGTTTACTTGATAAGGGATCTCAGTAACAACAATAGTTTCTTTACCATTCTTGTCAGCTTCGATATTTGCTTTAGAACGCATGTAAACTTTACCACGGCCTGTTTTATATGCATCAACGATGCCTTTACGACCGCTGATTAATGCAGCTGTCGGAAAGTCAGGACCTGGAATGTAGTTTATCAGCTCATCGATAGTGATATCTTCATTCTCGATGAATGCTAAACAACCATTAACCACTTCAGTTAAGTTATGAGGTGGAATGTTTGTTGCCATACCAACAGCGATACCTGATGCACCATTAACTAATAAGTTAGGGACACGAGTAGGTAATACCGCAGGGATTTGTTCTGTACCATCATAGTTAGGAACGTAGTCTACGGTTTCTTTGTCTAAATCTGCCAACAGTTCGTGAGCAATTTTCGACATACGAACTTCGGTATAACGCATCGCCGCCGCTGAATCCCCATCGATAGAACCAAAGTTACCTTGGCCATCAACAAGCATATAGCGTAGTGAGAACGGCTGCGCCATACGCACTATCGTGTCGTATACAGCACTATCACCGTGTGGGTGATACTTACCTATTACGTCGCCGACTACACGGGCAGATTTTTTATATGGTTTATTCCAATCATTACCTAATACATCCATCGCGAATAAAACACGGCGGTGTACAGGTTTTAGACCATCACGCACATCTGGAAGAGCACGACCAACGATTACTGACATCGCATAGTCTAGGTATGAACCTCGAAGCTCATCTTCAATATTTACGGGCGTGATCCCTTTAGCAAGATCGCTCATAGAGCCAATATCCCTCAATTAGTTCTGTCGTATCAATATCAATTACTTTATCAATCAAACTATCTATAAAGATAAAGTAATTGATACTGATAAACGTGCAAGACTGCAAAATATAGCACATAACACTTCAATTTCGCATCGTTTTAATTCGCAAAACAACTCTTAAGCTTAAGAATCCTACGAAATCAGGAGCAAGTCACATATCAGATCATCATATTCTTGAAAAACATAACAAATACGACTAAAAAATCACCACTTTTATCGCTCTCTTTCTGTTTTTTTTCTGTATATAATAGAGGAAGATTAAAAAGGAATATGAACTATGACTCAACCGTTAAATGTCGATCCGGCAGAAATCAAAAAGTTTGAAGATATGGCGTCTCGTTGGTGGGATCTTGAAGGTGAATTTAAACCGTTACATCAAATCAACCCATTACGCCTCAATTATGTACTAGATAATGCCAACGGTTTGTTTGGTAAAAAAGTATTAGACGTTGGCTGTGGTGGTGGCATTTTAGCTGAAAGCATGGCAAACCAAGGTGCTGATGTTGTTGGTTTGGACATGGGAAAAGAACCTTTAACGGTTGCTCGTTTACATGCTTTAGAGACAGGAACAACATTAGAATACATTCAATCAACGGCTGAACAACACGCTGAAGAAAACCCAGAGACATACGATGTAGTGACCTGCATGGAAATGCTTGAACATGTCCCTGATCCACTTTCTGTCATTCGTTCATGTGCAAAAATGGTTAAACCTGGCGGGCACGTATTTTTCTCTACGTTAAATCGTAATATCAAATCGTATTTGTTTGCCATTGTTGGTGCAGAGCAATTGCTAAAGCTCGTGCCAAAAGGGACACATGACCATAATAAATTCATTCGCCCTTCTGAATTATTAAAGATGCTCGATCAAACCGCGTTACAAGAACAAGGCATCACTGGCTTACATTACAACCCGTTAACAGATGTTTATTCATTAGGCAAAAATGTTGATGTTAACTATATCGTTCATACCTCCCTATAAGCCTTTATCATAATTTTCACTCTTTATCTGTGTTCTTAATACAAATAAAGAGTGAATTAATTTCAAAATATCTCAATTCTTAACTTGTTTACTAAAGCCGCATTAATGCTAAATTTAGAACAACAAATCAACAATTTTTTTTGATTCTTAGAGATCCACCTAAACCACAAAAATCAAGAAAAATATTTTTTTAATTGCCTACTTCTCCACCATTATGAAATACGTTATTTCTGATGTCTTGCTATACCTAATCTAACTCGGTTAGTAGCTACTTACTGTTTTTTTTAATTCATAGGTTATCCACAGGTCTCTCTTAATTTCAGACTTGATCACTGCTCATTTTATCATTATCTTGTAGTCAATTATTTATTAAGCCCTACATCTTGTGTTTATTGATTAATTCACACTATGAGTTTGATCACAAATTAATAACGAAAATTACAAATACTACATATTTCGTTCTTCATTCTAAGGAAAAGTCACAAATGACCCAACAGCTTACCGTTACTAAGCGAAATGGCACCACAGAAAAGATCAATTTAGATAAGATCCATAAAGTGATCACGTGGGCAGCAGAAGATCTAGATAACGTTTCAGTATCTCAAGTAGAAATGAAATCTCATATTCAGTTTTATGACGGTATGAAGACGTCTGATATTCATGAAACTATCATCAAGGCTGCTGCTGATCTTATCTCTGAAGAAACGCCTGATTATCAATACTTAGCAGCGCGTTTGTCTGTTTTCCACCTTCGTAAAAAAGCGTATGGTCAATTTGAGCCGCCGACATTATTTAAGCACGTAAATAACTTAATCGAACTGGGTAAATACGATAAGCACATTATCGAAGATTACACAGAAGCAGAATTTAATATCATGGATCAAATGCTCGATCATAACCGTGATATGGATTTCTCATACGCTGCAGTTAAACAGCTTGAAGGTAAGTACTTTGTTCAAAACCGTGTAACGGGCGCGATTTACGAAAGTGCACAATTCCTTTATATCTTAGTTGCGGCGTGTTTATTTGCTAAATACCCTAAAGAAACGCGCCTTGAATACATTCAACGTTTCTATGATGCAACATCACGATTCAAGATTTCACTACCTACACCAATCATGTCTGGTGTACGTACCCCTACTCGCCAATTTAGCTCTTGTGTACTAATTGAATGTGATGACAGCTTAGACTCTATCAATGCAACTGCAGGTTCAATTGTACGTTACGTATCTCAACGTGCTGGTATCGGTATCAATGCTGGACGTATTCGTGCTCTTGGCTCTGAGATCCGTGATGGTGAAGCTTTCCATACCGGTTGTATTCCATTCTACAAATACTTCCAAACAGCAGTAAAATGTTGTTCTCAAGGTGGTGTTCGTGGTGGTGCAGCAACACTGTTCTACCCTATCTGGCACCGTGAAGTAGAATCGCTATTGGTTCTTAAAAATAACCGTGGTGTAGAAGAGAACCGTGTTCGTCATATGGACTACGGCGTACAAATTAATAAACTAATGTACACTCGCCTTATTAAAGGTGGTCACATTAGCTTATTCTCACCATCTGATGTTCCTGGTCTATACGATGCATTCTTTGCTGACCAAGCAGAATTTGAACGTCTATATGAGATCTACGAGCAAGATACTTCGATTAAACGTGAAACGGTTAAAGCTATCGAATTATTTTCTCTACTTATGCAAGAGCGTGCTTCAACAGGTCGTATCTATATTCAAAATGTCGATCACTGTAATACGCACAGCCCATTTGATCCAAGTGTTGCACCAGTACGTCAATCGAACTTATGTTTAGAAATCGCGCTTCCTACTAAGCCATTAACACATGTTAATGACGAGGAAGGTGAAATTGCATTATGTACGCTTTCTGCATTTAACTTAGGTGCAATTGAAAAACTTGAAGAGCTTGAAGAATTAGCTGAGCTTGCAGTACGCGCTCTTGATGCACTGCTTGATTACCAAGACTACCCTCTTCCTGCAGCATACAAGTCAACAATGAATCGTCGTACGTTAGGAGTTGGTGTAATTAACTATGCTTACTACCTTGCAAAAAATGGCGTTAAGTACTCTGATGGTAGTGCAAATGGCTTAACACATAAAACGTTTGAAGCGATTCAATTCTATCTTCTAAAAGCGTCTGTTGGTTTAGCAAAAGAGCAAGGTGCTTGTCCTGCATTCAATGAAACAACGTATGCGCAAGGTATCTTACCAATCGATTCTTATAAAAAAGACATCGATAATGTATGTTCTGAGCAACTGCATTTAGATTGGGAAACACTACGAGAAGAAATCAAAACTCACGGTCTACGTAACTCAACATTGTCTGCATTAATGCCTTCTGAGACTTCTTCTCAAATCTCTAATGCAACTAATGGCATTGAACCACCGCGTGGATTCGTATCAGTTAAAGCATCTAAAGATGGTATCTTGAAGCAAGTTGTTCCTGATTACGTAAATCTAAAAGAGAACTATGAATTACTTTGGAATATCGGTTCAAATGACGGTTATTTACAACTTGTAGGTATCATGCAGAAGTTTGTTGATCAGGCTATCTCAGCAAATACAAACTATGATCCAAACATTCAGCCAAATGGTAAAGTACCAATGAAGCTGCTGTTAAAAGATCTATTAACGGCTTATAAACTGGGTCTTAAGACGCTTTATTATCATAACACCCGTGATGGTGCTAGCGACTCACAAGGTGATCTTGGACAAGATGACGATTGTGCAGGCGGTGGTTGTAAGATCTAATTTTCCATTTTAAAATCAAGCCCGCTTTCATTAGCGGGCTTATTTATCTTTTAGCTCCATATTTGTAATTATTAATCCAATATGTACCTAAGTTCGTATAGGTATCTATCGGCATAATTTTTAAATTAAGAAGCCCTTCTCTATTTCTTTGGCTTTAATCACATTGAGGTTTCCATGGCGTACAGTACTTTTCGACAAGAAAAAAATGATCAATTGAAAGAACCTATGTTCTTAGGTAACTCGGTAAATGTTGCTCGTTATGACCAACAAAAATTTCAGATCTTTGAAAAACTTATCGAAAAGCAGCTTTCTTTCTTCTGGCGTCCGGAAGAAGTTGATGTTTCTGGTGATCGCATTGATTACAATAATCTGCCAGAGCATGAACAGCATATCTTCATCAGTAATCTAAAATACCAAACTTTATTAGATTCAATCCAAGGTCGAAGCCCAAATGTGGCACTGCTTCCTTTGGTTTCTATTCCTGAACTAGAAACGTGGATTGAGACATGGTCATTCTCTGAAACGATTCATTCACGTTCATACACGCATATTATTCGTAATATTGTAAATAACCCATCAATTATCTTTGATGACATCGTTGAAAACGAAGAAATCCTAAAGCGTGCAAAAGACATTGCGCATTACTACGATAACTTGATCCAAGCAACTAACGATTATCACCGTTTCGGTGAAGGTACTCATGTTTTAAATGGTGAAGAAATCACTATTTCTAAACGTGAGCTGAAAAAGAAATTATACCTTTGCTTGATGTCTGTAAATGCATTAGAAGCCATTCGATTCTACGTAAGCTTTGCTTGTTCATTCGCTTTTGCTGAACGTGAATTAATGGAAGGTAATGCTAAAATTATTAAATTGATCGCTCGTGATGAATCTTTACACCTGACCAGTACTCAGCACATGCTGAACCTACTTCGTACAGGTCAAGACGACCCTGAATTTGTTGAAATTGCATCAGAATGCGAGCAAGCATGTTTTGATTTATTTAAAGCAGCTGCTGAACAAGAAAAAGAGTGGGCAAGCTACCTATTCAAAGACGGCTCAATGATTGGTCTAAACAAGGATATTCTTTGCCAATACGTTGAATATATTACCAACTTACGCATGAAAGCGGTTGGACTTAACAGTGCTTACGAAGGTGCGACACAAAATCCAATTCCATGGATTAATTCTTGGTTAAGTTCAGATAACGTTCAAGTTGCCCCTCAAGAAACAGAGATCAGCTCTTATCTTGTAGGACAAATTGATAATGATGTGGATGCCGATGATTTAGGCGACTTTGAATTATAATTTCATTTCACCTCTTTCTTTAAAAAGCCGAATTTTATTTCGGCTTTTTTTTGACAAAATTTTGACGCACACCACACTTTTACTTATATGAAAGAGTCAAAAACGAGACCTCGCTTCATATAAGATCACTTACATGCCATAATCTATTGTAATTAAATAAAAAATATAAATATAAATATAAATTATGGCTAATGAACTGTGGACAAGTTATCTATTGGAGCAAGTAAGGCAACTGCCTACTGCTTCATCAAAACAGCAGGTGCAATTTCGCCTCAATACTATTACGTCTGAATCTTTAAGACAGAACCAAAGTATCCCCCCACAATTTGAATTTATTTTTCAAGGGTTCTTATATTCTCGCTCTGGAAGATTAATAGAAGCCATTAATCTATTTTTCGATGCTATTACTTTTGCTCAACAAAATAAGCAAGAATTTCTTATTTGTTTTTGTCATTATAATATTGGTACCGTTTATGGCATGCTTGGTAATTACTTTTATGCTCATAAGTTTTTAACAAAAGCAGAAAAATCGAATCCGATTGGTGATGGTTATATCATTGGTCTTATAAAAAATAATATTGGAGATATCTTTCTCCAGCTTGGTAACTTCAATGAAGCCCTCGCACATTTTGAAGAAGCCACTTTATTTCTGCAGCAGCACGCTCATAAATTGTCAGCCGTAGTACCTCTATTTAACATAGCCGAAATTAGAGCTAAACAATGTCAATTTAAGGAGGCATTGAATATTCTCAATACCCTATTTGATGATATAAAAGAAGAACCGCGACTTTTAGGGTTTTATTACAAAATAAAAGCGGAAATTGCGAATGGTCATCATAATATTGATGAAGCAGAGACCTTTCATCTTTTATCTATTGAAAATATGTGTCGTAGTCAGAACGACTACTATCAAGCTGAAATGATCCTTGACTATTGCCAATATTTAACAAGTCATCATAAATACGAAACGTTAGATACCTATATTGAAAGCGGTTTATCCATTGCAAAAAGCATTGAAAGCGACAAATTAATTGATGGGTTTAATGACATAATCTTACTTAGAATTAAAGATATTCCTGCAATTGAAATTCGTGAACAGCATTACCAAACATTAACATCTTCACTGCTTAATTCACGAAGAGAGCTACTTAAAAGAGAAAGTGATTACCTACAACAATTGTATCGCTTAAATACAGCTAAATTACAATTAAGTACAATGAAGTCATTGTCAGATAACTTGGCATTAGTAAATAAAATTGGGCAATACATTAATAACAGTACTGATATTCAAAGTATTCTTCCTACTATTCAACAAGATCTTTCTACTTTATTTCAAACAGACACCCTAGCACTAGGCTTCTACGATAAAGAAGCTGATTCTATTTCAATGCATTACCTTGATGAAAACTGCATACCAAAAGCGCCTTATGTAACCAACTGCAAAAATGAAGCGACTTACATGAGCTACTGTATAAAGAGTAATTCGGCTTTTTATTTTAATCATATGAATAGCGAGCAAAAAGTTACTATGCTTGGTGATAAGTGTGACAGAAAAGTTCACTTTAAATCAGTCATGTTTTCACCAATAAAAATCAATGGTGAGATACAAGCGGGATTTACGGTACAAGCAAAAGAGAGCTATCAATACCAAGCATTTCATTTTGAACTGTTTACACAACTGATCAACTATATTTCTATAGCGCTTGAAAACCAATATAACAGACAACAACTGCTTTATCTTTCGCAAACCGATCACCTTACACAAGTGTGGAATCGTAAATCACTTGATGCACATTTCCTGCAATTAAAAAAGCAGCCCTCTAATGTCTACACCTCTATAATGATTGATATTGATCACTATAAAGAATATAACGACACCTATGGGCATATTGCTGGCGATAAAGTACTAATTAAAATCAGTAAATTAATCAAAGAGCACTTTCATGGTTTAAATACTGAAGTCTATCGTTATGGTGGCGATGAGTTTTTCATTTTAATCGCTGGTATTAATAAAGAAAAAACTCAGGAAAAATTACATTCGTTGTTAAAAGCGATCAAGTATTTATTTATCCCTCATAAAAAATCAACATGCTCTCATTATGTGTCTGCATCCATTGGCATTAGCTACATGAATGAAGGCTTAAATACATTAACACTTTCTCAGGTTGTCGATCGTGCTGACAAGGCTCTCTATAAAGCTAAAGAGATGGGCCGAGATTGCTACTATGATTTTTCTCAGACAGAAGTCCTGAATTAATAAAATGACACACTCATTACAGTGAAACCTATGCTATTATTTTGTTCAATTTAATGATCAGAGCTTCCATTGCATGTCAAAAATCCACATTAATAAAGTAACAATGCTCCATAATCAAGAGAATAAAACTCTGCTAGAGATAATGGAAAGCAATGGCATGATTGTGGAATCACAATGCCGCAATGGTGATTGTGGTACATGTCGATGCACATTGATATCAGGAGAGGTCAGTTATCAGAGCTCCCCTCTTGCCTTTTTATCTACCAACGAAATCTTGCCCTGTGTATGTAAAGCGAGATCAGACCTTATTATTGAAGGGGTAACTTTTCAACTTACTGAAAAAAAAGCAAAAAAAACGACCCATAGGATCGCTCTTTAGTATTTAACAAATATTACTGCAATGCGCTTTGTGGTACATAAATCTCTGATTCTCTATTCAGTGATTCATATTGACCAAACATTGGTTTCTTTTCCAGACAGCGACGCAACATATCAAGCATCAGTGTTGATAAAATAGCTCGCATGTCATTATAAGCATAATTGCGCTTTAGACTCACTAGCTGCCCCCACTCTCCATACTGAGTAGATAGCGCAACAGCAACTTTGCCTTGAATAATTGGCCCTGATGCTAAACCAATAGCGGTTTGAGTTCTTTCACGCGTTGCTGCTGCAAGTGCCAAAGCCGCGGCTAAAGGATCTTGATCTGCCATTTGTTGATCGACTTGTGAAGAGAGAATCCAGCCTTGCTTCATATTAAGACGGATTTGGTCATCTTCTTGTAACCAGTTAGTTAACCACCCTCCTGTCGCTTGTTCTGCCACAGTAAGATTTAATGAAAACTCACTTAATAACGCCCCTACATTTGGCAACATAGATTCATCAACACTAACGACATTATCGCCAAGTAAATGATACATTCGCTCTAACACAGGGAAACGACCATCGTGATTTGCAGGTCCAAACAGTTTTACTTCAATAAAAGGCAGTGACGAGCGATAGCCAATTTCAAAACCATAAGGTAAACGCAATTGTTGCAGTTTATCTTGAATACCCGATTCAGATAAACCAAAAGTAAATAATCGACTGCATTCAGACGCTTCAACCATTGGATGCCACTGCTTCATACGAGGCAATATTTGATGTTCAACCATCACTTTAAATTCAGAAGGAACACCAGGCGTAAACAATACAATTGACTTATTTACTTCAATAAAAAAGCCACAAGCCGTACCCACTGGATTATCAATAATCTCAGCCCCCTCAGGTAGCATCGCCTGTTTAATATTGCTGTTTGGCATTTCTCGGCCTTGCTCTAAATAACGAGCTTGCATTCGTTCTAGCCAATAATGGGACATGACTAATGACGTATTCATCACCTTCGCTGCTGCTTCACTAGAAATATCATCGGATGTTGGTCCTAACCCACCATTTACAATCACAATAGATGCGGTTTTAGTTTGGTGCTGTATTTCAGCCACTAACGCATCAATATTATCACCGACAGTTGATCGGTTAGATAACTTAAAACCATGTTGATAAAATAGTTGAGACATCCATGCAGCATTGGTATCTACAATGTCACCATGAAGGACTTCTTCGCCTGTGCTAATCATTGCTACTTGCAACATGCACTCTCCTCTTTGATACTTCTATAATTGCTTCTAATTTATCACATTAATGACTTTAAAAAACCTATCTTGTTTTAATTCAGTTAAATATCCTTACAAAAACCAAATGTAAATAATTAATTACACAGACTGTAACTCAATCAATACATAAAGGTTGAGTTAATTTTCAATAGCGCGTACATTCTCATCATTGGAAAAAGACTTGATTTAGCATAGAAGTGGTAAAAATGAAGACAAAAGTATTAGGAAGCTCTCTCATTATTGCAGGAACAACGATTGGCGCAGGTATGCTAGCCTTACCTCTTGTCTCTGCAAGTCTTGGCTTCTTTACAGCAAGCATACTAATGGTTGGTATTTGGGCAATCATGAGCTACAC
This sequence comes from Aliivibrio finisterrensis, assembly GCF_008933155.1. Lineage (GTDB taxonomy): Bacteria > Pseudomonadota > Gammaproteobacteria > Enterobacterales > Vibrionaceae > Aliivibrio > Aliivibrio finisterrensis. The sequence goes on from NZ_WBVP01000001.1 coordinate 51,809, forward strand.
AAGCTTATTAATGCTAGAGGTTCACCAGTATGGACACCGTAGCGCGACACTGCATAGCCTTGCATTTCAGTTTTTAGGAAAAAATGGACAACGGATAGCCACTTTTTCAATGTTATTTCTCTTTTACGCATTATGCGCTGCATATATCGCAGGTGGCAGTGAACAGTTTCATGAAAAAATTAATCTAGTGAGTCCTTTTCAACTACCAAAAACATTCTCCACAATTCTATTTACCGTAATTGTCGCGGTCATTATTGCGCTTGGAACAAAAACGGTTGATGTCATTAACCGTGGGTTATTTGCATTAAAACTCATCATGCTGGTGTCGATTCTATTTTTCTTAACGCCAAATATTACCGGCGAGTACTTAATGTCACTTCCTGTGCATCAAGGGGTCTTTATTACTGCTTTGCCTGTTATTTTCACCTCATTTGGTTTTCATGGCAGTATTCCCGCAATCGTTAATTACCTTGACCTTGATATCAAAAAGATAAAAATAAGCTTATTAATTGGATCTTCTCTTCCTTTAATAATTTACTTGTTTTGGCAAGGCATTACTTTAGGTCAATTGTCTCAGTCTGAGTTTGAACAAATTAATGGCCTAAATCAGTTCATTATTAGGATTCAACAATCAATCGATCATCAATTTATTCAAATTGCCTTATCATTATTCGCAGATTTAGCGCTATTAACCTCGTTCATCGGAGTTAGCTTAGGCCTATTTGATTTTTTACGTGATTCTTCAAAAAAATGGCAAAAATCATCTATAATTACTGCTGTTTTAACCTACACTCCACCACTGATATTCGCTTTATTTTACCCACAAGGTTTTATCACCGCTCTAGGGTATGCAGCTATCGCACTTGTAGTTCTTGCTCTATTTTTACCTGTTGCTTTAGTCTTTTCTGCTCGAAAAACACATAAAGACTCAGAATACACAGTTGCTGGTGGCAACATTGCACTTTTACTTGTCGTACTGTTTGGCTTAAGCATTATTGGTAGTCAGGTATTAAGTTCATTTTAACGTCAAATACACTCAACCAGAAATGCTAACTGTAACCATCTAAAGTAAAGGCCTATTTCTCTTTTTAAAGCAGTCTTAATTGTGCCTTTATTGTTTTTATGTTTTGCATTTTCTGCTTAATAGTAGATAATTGTGATCTAGCTCTATATTTGATTTAATTAAGGACTTTCCGTGAAAAAACAAGCAATAGCCAGTTTGCTTTTAGGATGTGCAGCTTCATCACCAGCATTTGCATTAGATACTAATAGCGCCTATGACATGGAATATCAAAATGATTGCTCTACCAACATTTATTCTAGCTATTGTTCAACGGCCTCTTTTGATTTCTCTCCAATGCGATTAGATGGTGATATTACTCCGTCTAAAGTTTCAGAAAATGATACGTATGCAGACAGCACTCAATTACCACACTATTTACGTGTGTCGGACGAGCGTGATTGGGACTACCTACTGGAGCAGTCGTATACAATCCTTGGTTTGAGTGTTGCAACCGCTGGTTTAATGACCTTTCTTCCTGAAAGCATTACTAAATGGGATTCAGAAGATTCAAGCATTAAAAATCTTGGTGCTAAATGGAGAGATAACGTACGTGCTGGTCCTGTCTGGGATAAAGATGAGCACTTCTTAAATTACATCATGCACCCATATTTTGGTGGTGTTTACTATACTGCCGCACGTCACGCAGGCTTTAATGAGTTCGAATCTTTCTTATACTCAACAACCATGTCTACTTTCTTCTGGGAGTATGGCGTAGAAGCTTTTGCTGAAGTACCGTCTATTCAAGATTTATTCGTCACCCCATTCTTTGGTGCTGTTGTTGGTGAGCTGATGTTACAGCAAGAGCTACGCATTACTGAAAATGGTGGTGAAGTCATGGGATCAGATACTTTAGGTAGCGTGAGTCTATTCTTCTTAAACCCTGTCGGACATATCCACTATTGGGTAACGGATGCATGGGGTGGCGATACTGAAGTTAACTTGGCTTATAATGCATGGTTCAATAATGGAGATGCAGCACAATTTGCTTATGATGCTGGTATGCCTTATACCGATCAGTTTGTCGGTCTTGAAGTTAAATTGAAATTCTAAACTTTTCTTAGTTTAACGATTAAGGGCACTCTTTGTAGTGCCCTTTTTTATACCGATGGAATGGGTTTTATACCATTCTGATAAGTAGTTGTTCAGATAATTGCGTACGAAAAATTGATTTTAACAAGCAAGAATGATCAAATACTTATGTAGATTGGTATTACAGACACAAAAAAACCGAGACAGTCTCGGCTTATTTGTGTCTTAAAGTGACTTACTAAAGCATTATGCTGCTTTGTAAATTACTTTATTACCAGCAAGCTGCTCGCGTACAACTAGGTTTTCTTCAACTAGCTTTTTCAAGCCACCTGTTGCCCATGCAGCTGCTTTTGCTTCTTCTTGACCAGCTTTAACACCGATCTCTTTTGAATTGATACCTTCAGGATTCTGGCAAACAATATCAAATACAGTCTGTTGCTTTGGCGTAAGAACGATATCTGTCGCTACTGTTGCCGCTTTAGGTGCTGCTGCAGCTACTGCTTCCACTTTCTTCTCAACTGGTTTAGCTACTTTTGCAGGTTTAGCTGCTTTTTTCACTTCAGTTTTTGGTGCAGTTGCTTTAATTCGTTTATGCAGCTTAGACTGTACTTTACGTTTGTGAGCAATTTTCATGAAACTTAAACTCCGTTGCGCTAATTCTATTTTTAAGCTGTTAAGACTCAAAAATGATAGCGGAAAAAAGATGTCAATTCCTAAAGTGAAACTCAAATAGTTGTATTGGAATTGGCGAAGCGCGTTTTATACCAAAAAACGCGCAATATTTATAGAGATGATGACACTGTATGGCGAAAAGTGCGGCAATTTTGCCAATTTTCTTACCAAAATGGCATTTCATCCGCAACAAACGGGTTTGTTCTGCGCTCATGACCAAAAGTTGACTCTGGTCCATGGCCCGGTACAAATTTCATCTCATTACCTAAAGGCCATAGTTTTGTTTTGATCGATGCAATCAGCGTATCAAAATCACCTCTAGGGAAATCAGAGCGACCAATGGCACCTTTAAATAATACATCACCAACAAATGCCATCTTAGCTTCTTGGTTAAACAACACAACATGACCCGGTGTATGACCAGGAGTGTGTAAAACATCTAACTTTTGATTACCGAATTCAACCACATCACCTTCATTTAGCCATTGATTAGGCTCGAAGGCTTCAGTGTGAGGAAAACCAAATCGTTCACTTTGATTAGGAAGTCCTTGTAACCAAAAGTTATCTTCTTTATGTGGGCCAATAATCGATGCATTAGTAATCGCAGCTAAACCTTCGGTGCCACCAACATGATCGAGATGACCATGAGTTAATACCATGTGTACAACATCAATATTCAACGCATCAATCGCTTGTTTTAGCAATTGAACATCACCACCGGGATCGACAACAACCCCTTTCATGGTTTCATCGCACCATACAATTGAACAGTTTTGCTCATAAGGAGTCACTGGAATAATTTGATATTGTAAACTCATAGCTTTCTCTTCCTAAAATAGTTAACCCAAGAATAGCACGGCTCTTATTTTAGGGGAATTATGATGTTTCTTTTAATGGTAATCGTTAAATCACAGTTTGTGGGATTTGACTCCAATGATTATCCCACATTACATTGGTTTGATAACTAACCACCTCACCATTTTCAGAACGTGTAATGACTTTACCAGTACCAGAGCTAATGTGCCACTGTGGTAAAAGGTTATCTCGACTATTGACTACCACGCCTGACGCATCAGCTAACGAGGCTATCTCGACCAATTGATTGTTTTTTAAATTCCAAACACCGTAACAATTCCCTCTGGGTGACGTAGCAACCACGTGATCGCCAAGTACAGCAATACTCGCTATATAATGATTAAATCGCAACCACTCCTCTGGTTCCGCATTTAATTGTTGTAAAGCCTCTCCACGTCGATGTACTGCAATCAATGGCACGCCATCTTCTGGTTCACCTCGATATTGCTGCCCACACAATACTCGACCATCATCCATCAAGGATAAGTGACGAATACTTAATTTATGATCCGCTAATCCAACGCGTTCAAGAACTTCACCAGAACTTGTCGATAAATACACAAGTGCTGGTTTCATTGATTCTAAATTAAGAGGAACTCGGCCTTTAGTATGAACACCACCAACCCCAATGGCTAAGGTCGTATCATCAACACGAATTACCTCATGTGGACCAATACCAAACCCTGAGAACTCTTTCACTTTTATTAATTGGGTTCCCTGCAATTGATAAACCCCGATAACTCCCTGACTGGTTTCTTTCTCTCCTTCAGTGGTGTAAAGCGTTAAGCCATCAGAAGAAAACACACCATGACCATAGAAGTAACGATTTGGCATTGATGGCGTAATTGGATAGCTTACGCCCGTCTTTATATTAAATAATTGCATGTAATTGCCGGGACGACGAGCAAATGCAACGGCCAATTCACCATTCGGCGTAATTGCAACGCCATGCCCTCTTGCTGGTAAAGGTACAGAATGAATAGGGTTTCCCTCATTATCTGCCACCACTGCGCCAAAATGTCCATTTGCTGCTCGAGAGCAAGAGATCAAAACCGCATTTTTATCTGAACTCGGTGCGGATGAACACGCCGTTAGCCATGGTGACAATGTTATCGCCCCTAGGCTGCTTTTTAATAGCTTTCGTCTTTGGTTATTAATCGCCATCGGTTGCATTAAATCCTATAGCAATGTTCAATTCGATAGCCACTTCTTCGTGAATTAGGTATTTCAAATACTCTAATTTGTTATATAGAGCTAATGCGTTTTGATAACCAGATTTTGTCTGTAACTCAGCAAATAGTGATGACGATTCAGGCCATGTTTCTAACGTTGAATTAAAATGGTCTTCAATTCTATCAGCCAAATCAGCATGCCCTTGCTTACGTAAATAATCATCAAGTCCAACACCATTTGCTAAATATATGTTTTGCATCGCTTCTACATTGTATTTAAGCCAAGTAAGAGAGGTTTCTGAACGCCATGATTCCGAGAAATAAGGACGTGGTTGCCCTATTTTTGCAAGCGGACGACTGAGTTTTTTCATGCTGTAATCAAGCTGATTGGCAAGTAACGCAATGTATTCATTTAACCACATGGTTTCATCTAATTGAGACCACGGGTTAACTTGCCATGCTTGATCTACCTTTAGAGTATTAAGCGCTAAGTTTGCAGTAATGGCCTGACCTAGCTGACATGACTCTGATGCTGGCAATGTCGAGGCTTTATCAAACAATAACCACTCTATGGCGCCTAACCCCTGGGTTGTTACACTCTGCTGCTGAATTAATTCAGTATTCCAAATTTGATCTTTTTTCAACAGTTGAGACATTTTTCGCCCAGTGGTGTTTTTCTTATCTGGCCAAAACTGAATGTTCCAATTAACACTAAGTGCCGCCTCTGGCCCTCTTTGTTGACCTTGCAGTGCCATCCACGCTTGCATGGTTTGTTGCCACTGCATAACCACCGTTTCTTTTTCAGTTTGATTCGTACAATATCCTTCAAAACTCTCAGTCAATCGTTGACTAGATTCAACTAAACGCTGGGCTGACTGCTGCTCAATATAATAAACATGGTCAATCATATTTGTAGAGTTAGGGACTTGATTAGACTCATTTGTACTTTGGCAGGCAGTCAGTAACACCGTGCTGCTTAACAATAAATAGATAGTTTTCATTACTTACGCCTTATAACGAATCTAAAAATGCTAATAACGCATTACGATCTTGTGTCGATAATTGAATGACTTTATCTTTAGATTGCTGAGCCTCACCGCCATGCCATAAAACTGCTTCTAGTACATTTCGAGCTCGACCATCATGCAAGAACTCTGTATGTCCATTGACTTCTTTTGTATAACCTAACCCCCACAGTGGTGGTGTTCGCCACTCTTGACCATTAGCCAAAAACTCTGGTCGATTATCAGCAAGTCCTTCTCCCATATCATGAAGCAACATGTCTGTATAAGGATGAATTAACTGATTAGATAGCGCCGGTCTGTCTTCAATTTTTGCTGTTTTAATATTCGTTTTATGACAACTTTCACAACCGATATTTTTAAATAATTCTTGCCCTTTAATGACTTGAGGATCATTAACATTACGACGAATAGGCACCGCTAAGTGCTGAGAATAAAACTCGACAAAATTTAAAATCTTGTCACTCACTTCAGGAGTGCCCCCATGAGGTAACTTCTCACAAATTTCTTGCGCTTGAGTACAATCATCTTTAGGGAACATATTACTGGTTAAGCCCAAATCACCATTAAAGGCCGCGGCATTTTGCTGCATAAGTGTTGGTTGTCCAGCCTTCCAGCCAAAGCGACCTAACTCTAGTTGATTGGTTTCTACACTCCATACGCGATTAGCCTTACCAGAAACGCCTTGAGCCTCTTTCTTTTGTTGTTCAGCAAAACCTAAAATTGTTGATTCAGGGATAGACTCTAATAAACCTAAGCCAATCATTGGTGGCGCAATACGTGCAGAAAGCAAGACATCTTCAGCCATTTCACCATAAGCTAAATCAGAAATCGATAAGTTTGGCTTTCTTAATGTGACAACGTCACCATCAGCAAGAGTGATAGAATGCGTTGTATACGTGATATGAATTTGCCCTTCTGGTTCAATTCCCGGTAAAGCAAAGTCTTGTAATTGACCGCCGTAAGTTGGCTCTGGGATCACTCCGTCTAAAATGACACGTTTTTTCTGTTCAGGCGTTAAAGCAGGAATACTTAATCGCACTAACATAGAAACCGCGTTAGTATCCCCCTCTTTCGGCGTATGGCCTCGCCCATCTTTAATATGACAACTCTGACAACCATTGGTATTAAATAACGGGCCTAACCCATCACGGGCATCAGTAGACGCTGGAGCTTGCACCCAAGGATTACGAAAAAAGCTATTACCCACACTAAAATCGAGACGCATACTCATTGGTAGGTTGGCAGCAGGTAGAGAAAAGGCATTTTGACCACTCTTCTTCACACTGGTTTTGCCGCCGGAAGCTACATTTGTAAACCGTGAGTCTTCTGAATCACTCTTAGTAGACACCTCATCAGAAGAAAAAGAATAGAAAGAAAACGTTGAGAGTAAAGCTATTGCTCCAAGCATTACGGGTTTCATGGTATCGAACATCCTGACCATCATTAACATTGCTCTTATCCATACCTAGATAGGTATTATTTACTTGTTTGTTTTACGATAAGAACAATATTAGAAAATAAAAGAGCTCAATCACTATATCGGAAGGGAGAAGTGATTGAGCTTGAGTACTACTGCTTTTTCTTAACGTTAAAATTAAAAATCATGATCTGCGGTATCAGGGTTTAAGCTTGTAATACCAATCACATTTGCAGCGCGCTCAATCGACGCGGTTTGTAGCACTAAAGACATGATTGATTTATTTACTAATGCATTACCCGCTGCATTGTCTGAAGCAATCAATTGGTCAAAATGTTGGTTATCTTTTTCAGCTGCCGATACTAGCGTCCCAACTTGAGTGCGCGTTGCATCAAATTGCTGCTGAATCTCTTTAGCTGCCTTTGCGTCTTTCTTAGCAACTAAATCGTGAATACTTGGGCCTGATAATTGAGAGCCATCTGCACGAGTGTAAGTGCCTGTATATACGTTATAGATACCTTGTTCATTATAGTAATGAGAGTTGTGCGTATTATCAGAGAAACAATCGTGCTCATCTTCTGTAGAATTGGCTTCTAAGGCTACCTTCATGCGTTCACCAGCTAGCTCACCTAATGATAAAGAGCCCATGCCAAACAGCATCTTACGCAAACCTTGCTCTGATGATTCAGATAATAGCTCTGCACGGTAATTTTTCTCACCTTCTTTCCACTGCTTTTCCATCCAAGACAAATCTTTAATTAGTAACTCAGAAGCTGATTTTAAATACTCAGCACGGCGTTCACAGTTACCGTTAGTACAAGCAGAACCAATAACATAATCGGTATATGGTCGCTCACCAGCACCTGCATTCGTGCCATTTAAATCTTGGCCCCAAAGTAAAAATTCAATGGCATGATAACCTGTTGCTACGTTTGCTTCTGACCCGCCGAGCTCATTAAGATCCGCTAATTTATCTGCTTCTATGTTTTTCACATCAAGGGTTTCTGCACCAATTTTTATTGAGGTAGAAGCAACGATATTAGCTTTAGCACCGTCGTTACCTAATTCATATTGGTAATCATCAGCCACATAATCAATTAAGCCTTCATCTAATGGCCATGCGTTTAGTTGCCCTTCCCAATCATCAACAACGGCATTACCAAAGCGGAAGACTTCTGATTGTTGATAAGGAACACGCGCTGCTTTCCATGCAGTTTTAACCGTTTGTAAGCCTTTCTTAGATGGGTTATTCAAAAAAGTGTGAATGGCTTTATCAAGCTGCTGAGCTGTCGTTAAAGAATCACTGTATACCGCATGAGCAATATCTGCGTAATGTTCAACAACTTCTGTTTGAGTCGCGGCATAAGAAAACGCAGGTAAAGCAAAAAGTGAGATAGTAACAATATTTCGAGCAAATTTGACGTGGTTCATAAATCGTCCTTGTTGAGCAAATGAATAGAATTTGTAAACCATTAATTGAAATCTGTAAGAATTCATTAATGATAATAATTTTTATTTGCGTAATATACCGAAATCAAACCGGAATGCAAATGTTTATCATTTAGATTCACAAGTTAGCGATGAAGTATAAAAAAGCCCCATCCAATGATGAGGCTCTAGTAAGGGCTTTTTACCGTTAAGTAAATAGCACTATTTATCTAAATCAAGGTTATGTCCATGAGCAAGCTTTGCTTTTAAATAATGCTCATTGCCTTGCTTGATATGAGCATGAGTATTAACCACTTCTTCTAACTCAATACCGTAATTTTGAATATCTTCAATTTTCTTAGGATTATTGGTAACAAGTTTAATTTTAGAAAGTCCTAGTGCTTCAAGCATCTGAGCTGCTTCTTTAAAGTCACGTAAGTCATCACCAAAACCTAAGTGGTTGTTCGCTTCATAGGTATTCATACCTTGACTTTGAAGCTCATAGGCATCCAATTTATTATACAAACCAATACCGCGTCCCTCTTGGCGAAGATATAAAATGATACCGCCACTTTCAGACATACGATTAATGGTTTCTTCCAACTGTTCACCACAATCACAGCGTGATGAATGAAATACGTCTCCCGTTAAGCATTCTGAATGCATACGAACCAGAGGGGTTGTTTGATTCTTATCAGCGTGATTAAAGATAACAGCGACATGTTCTTTTTCAGTCTCTAGGCCTTCAAATGAAAGCATTTCTGCAGGGATATTACTTTGCTGCCCTACTTTTAACTCTATACGGGCTCTTACGTTTGCCATGCTGATTTATTGCCTTTTTCAATGAGAAGATCATATCTTCTACGATTTAATCTGATAAAAAGATCATAAGCATACCTAGCAAATATGCAAGAATCAAAAAAAAGGCCCAACAAATGTTAGACCTTTATGTACTTAATTGATGATTTTATAAATATTTAATTACATTGCTGCTTTAAAAATGCTCACAATCTCTTCATGAGTTATTACTCGTTACAGTAAAATCGAGACACTCATCATACTTTGTAGGTAGATGGATAAAGAAGAGAAGAAAATACGTTAATTAATTGATAAAAAGGCCAATAAAAATAATTATTGGCCTTAAAAAAGTATGATGTAACTCTAAGAACGCTTTGGCTGCTGGTACGTTTTACCTGCTGCTTGGTAGGTTTCTTTTTGCTTCATATCAAACATTGCGTAGAAGAACCAAGCTATGAATTTAATCACATCATCACCTTCGTTCATGATCCACTCTGCAAGCTCTTGTGCTTCACCGTTTTCATCTTCATCGTTAAATACATGATAGATGCGTTGCTCGCCTTCAACTTCAGCAAGACGGAATTGACCCGCTAGCGATTGTGCCGCTTCAACAATGTCTTGGTCTTCACATGCTTTTAGTGCTTCTAGCACTTGAGGAAGATTTTCTTTTTGGCATAGTTCTTTAACTAGTGTTTCAAATTCATTCTGTTGCATTTTAATTTAACTCTTTTAGTCAACATGTCATCTAGATTGCGCAATTTTAGCAGTAATTAAAATTTATTCGACAGGAATTCGTTTTAATCCTTGATATTTCGCCTTCACTTTGGCTTTATGGAGATATTATTTACTTATAATTGAATGGATTCAGATGTCAGATAAATTAGAGACCAAATACGTCACTGCTGGTCGTAGCAAAAAATGGACAAAAGGCGTAGTAAACCCTCCTGTTCAACGCGCTTCTACCGTGGTATTTAATACCGTTGCTGAAAAAACGCATGCCATGATAAACCGCGCAAAACAAACGCTTTTTTATGGCCGCCGAGGCACAGAAACTCACTTTGCATTTCAAGATGCGATGGTTGAACTTGAAGGTGGCGCAGGTTGTGCCCTTTATCCTTGCGGTACGGCTGCGATTGCCAATGCGATTTTATGTTTTGTAAAAACCGGCGATCATATTTTAATGGTCGATGGCTGCTATGAACCGACTCGTGATTACTGTGACACCATCTTGAAGAAAATGGGCATTGAAACCACCTATTACGATCCAATGATTGGTGAAGGCATTCGTGATTTAATTAAACCAAATACGACGGTGCTATTTACTGAATCTCCGTGTTCTATCACGATGGAAGTTCAAGACGTTCCACTCCTTGCTCGTATCGCACACGAATCAGATATTGTCGTTATGCTTGATAATACTTGGGCGGCGGGTGTGAACTTCTCTCCTTTCGATCATGGCGTTGATATCTCTATTCAAGCCGCAACCAAATACATTGTCGGTCACTCTGATGTGATGCTTGGTACCGCAGTTGCGAACGAAAAACATTGGGATCAACTGCGTGAACAAAGCTATTTAATGGGGCAATGCATTTCACCTGATGACGCCTATTTAGCAATGCGTGGTTTACGCACTATGGGCGTTCGTCTAAAACAGCACGAAGCTAGCAGCATTAAAGTGGCTAAGTGGCTTGAGCAGCATCCACTGGTTGATCACGTTCGTCATCCTGCACTTGAAAGCTGCCCGGGCAATGAGTTTTATCAACGTGATTTTAAAGGCTGTAATGGCTTGTTCTCTTTTGTGCTAAAACAATCTGATAGCAAAGCGACAACGGCCCTGCTTGATGGTATGAGTCATTTTAGTATGGGTTATTCTTGGGGTGGGTTTGAAAGCTTGATCTTAGCGAATGAACCAAAAAGCTTTAATGCATTAAGAACGGTGGCTCATCCTCAGTTTGAAGCGACTTTGATCCGTGTTCATATTGGATTAGAAGATGTGGATGATTTGATTGAAGATTTAGAGCAAGGTTTAGCTCGATATCAAGAGATGTTATCTGCTTAATTCAGTTTATATCGTTTTTACTTACAAAAATGGCGACTCCTAAATGGGTCGCCATTTTTATTTGTATTAATTCAATATTAACGCTTTCTTTCTTGTTTTGTTAATTCAAAATCGAATTCGTCGGGAAAAAGGATTTGCCCTTCTTCGTTTTGATTAGGGAATACAACAACCGCTAATTCATCATCTTCAAGACCTGTTGTCCAGCGACTGTGCCATTTGTTTAATGAAATAGACTCTGCTTTACATACGTCCCATTCACCTGTTGCCCATGCTTCTGCAAACTCTTTATTTGGCCATACAGGAACGCAATCTTCTTCTTCGGTATTCAACATCACACAACCGTGTTCATCAGTCAAAATCCAAATTTCACGATTAGCGACAACTTCTTTCATAAAGTAAGTAAAACGCTCTTCTTCATGAGAATTTACGATTTTGTCCATTGCTTGTTGATCTAATTGGCTCATTTACTGTTCCTAATATGTGGACTGCATTTGTATTATCCAGATAGAATATCACAAAAAAAGCCCATACTAGATATTCTAATATGGGCTTTTGAACATTTATTCTATGCGTCTATTTTAGTATTCGACGACTTTAATTTTATGGAACATGCGATACAACACAGGAACCACAATTAAGGTCAGTACGGTTGCGAAACCTAGACCAAACATAATGGTTACCGCCATTGGTTTAAAGAAGGTATCTGGTAATAGTGGGATCATACCTAAAATGGTCGTAATTGCTGCCATACAAACCGGACGAACACGGCTTAACGCGGCATCAACGACTGCATGGTAGGGTTCTTTTCCTGAGTGTATTTCTATCTCTATTTGATCAAGCAGTACGATTCCGTTTTTCAACAGCATGCCACTCAAACTCAAGAAACCAAGCAGTGCCATAAAGCCAAATGGGGTATTGAGTAAGAGCAGACCACTGGTTACACCAATGAGTGCCAATGGCACCGTTAACCAAACAATCACCGACTCTTTCACACTGTTAAACAAGAACACAGTCACTAAGAACATGAACAAGTAACCCATTGGCATGGTTTGGAACAATGACGCTTGTGCATCACGAGACGATTCATATTCACCGCCCCACTCCAAGCTATAACCCGTAGGGAAATCAATCGCTTCAATTTGTGGCTGTAAACGCTTTTGTAATGTTGCGGCAGTTTCTTCCCCTAAAATATCAGGGTCAGCCATTACCGTTAGCATACGTTTACGGTTTTTACGCACAACCAGAGGATCTTCCCAAATCACGTCATAACCTAGCACCACTTGTTGTAATGGTATGTATTGTGACAGCGCTGGACTCCAGATCTTCATTCCTTCAATTGTGCTAATATCTACACGTTCATTTTCAGGCAAACGAGTAACGATTGGCATCAATGTTGTCCCATCACGGTACACACCAATGGCTTTACCTGAGAACGCCATTTCAAGCAGTTCATTAACATCCGTTTTGGAAATACCATATCGACGCGCCTGACTTTCGTTAAATTGAGGCTCAAGTACTTTAGTACGCTCACGCCAATCATGACGTACGTTTGTTGCGCCTGGATCTTGATGCATTACCTCAATAACCTGTGCTGCTAAACCACGTAATATTGTAGGATCAGCCCCTACAATTCGTGCTTCCACTTTTGCACCGCCACCTGGCCCTAACTCAATCAGTTTTAACTTGTATTGAATTTGAGGATAGTTGGCTTCGATATGTTGACGAAGCTTGTCCATTAAATCAGGTAACGCTAAGTAATCATCCACACGCGTCATTATCTCACCATAAGCTGCATAGCTTTTCTCTGGTGCGTAAGTCAGCATGAATCTTTGTAGACCTTTACCTGCGGTTGTTGTCACATGTTCAATATGTTTTTGCTCTAAGATCCACTCTTCTAACTCTTTTAATGTTGCATTGGTTGAGCGAATATCCGTCCCTTCAGGCATCCATACATCAACCATAAAGATTGGCGTGGTTGAAGATGGGAAGAAAGACTGCTTAACTTTAGTAAAGCCATACATGCTGCCGCCAAGTGCAACAACCAAGATAAGCATGGTTGCTAACGAATAGCGCATACAAAACTCAAGGAAACGCTTGTAGATCACAAAGATCATACCGTTATATGGGTCTTTCTCTTCATGCGCTTCTCCTTCTATTTGTACTGTTTCTTTAAAAAACAAAGAAGCGAAAAACGGAGTAAGAGAAATGGCAGTAAACCAACTCAGCATCAGTGAAATAAGCAGAACAGTAAATAAGGTTCCACAATATTCACCGGTTGCATCATCCGATAGACCAATAGGCGCAAAAGCAGTTACCGCAATAACGGTTGCACCTAATAATGGCCATTTAGTTTGCGTAACAATATCAGTAGCCGCTTGCAGGCGAGTTCGTCCTTTTTGCATACCAATGAGTATGCCTTCGACCACCACAATAGCGTTATCTACGAGCATACCAAGAGCAATAACCAAAGCACCTAAAGAAATACGTTGTAAGTCAATCCCAAAGTATTTCATAAAGACAAATGTGCCTGACACTGTCAGTAGTAGAATAAGTCCAATCAGTAAGCCTGAGCGTACGCCCATGAAGAACAGTAAAACGATGATAACGATAGCAACGGCTTGACCAAGACTGACCACAAAACCACTTACTGATTTGTCTACTTCTTTTGGTTGGCTGTATATCTCTGAAATATCAATACCAATGGGTTGTTGTTCTTTCAGCTCTAACATTCGTTGATCAACCAGTTTCCCAATTTCGACAACGTTAACGCCAGCACTAAAAGAAATCCCCATATTCAAAGCAAAGTTACCATTAAAGTTAACTAAATTGCTTGGTACTTCAACATAACCACGTTTAACTTCGGCAATGTCTTTTAGATAAATAAGGCCTTGTGCTCCGCCTTCGGTAATAATCAAATCACCAAGTTGCGACACATCTTCAAACTCGCCCGTTGGGTGTATTTGAATGTATTCAGATCCTATTTTTACTGCACCTGCACTCGATACCGTATTTTGATTTGAAAGTAGACTGTACAGCGTCTGCGGTGAAATACCTAAGCTTGTCATGCGTTTCAAAGAAGCTTCAATAAAGACTTGCTCTTGTTGCACACCAGAAACGGAGACCTTACTTACCCCATCAACTAATTCTAGTTCACGACGTAAATAATCAACATAATCAAGCAACTCCTTATAAGAATATCCTTGACCAGTAACGGCTAAAAGTACGCCATATACGTCACCAAAATCATCAATGACAGAAGGCTCACCAACACCCGGAGGTAGTTGACGTTTCAAGTCATTCACTTTTCGGCGCAATTCATCCCATATTTGAGGAAGATCATCAGGACCATAATTGTTTTTCATGGTTACCGTTATTTGAGATAAACCACGACTTGAAAGCGAATTCACTTCATCAACATAGGTTAATTGTTGGATTGCTTTTTCTAAAGGGTAAGTAACCTCTTCTTCTACCTGTTCAGGGGTTGCTCCAGGATAATTGGTTACGACCATGGCATCTTTAATGGTGAAGGCTGGGTCTTCTAATCGCCCCAAGCCAAAGAAAGCCGATGCACCACCAATCATAAAGATCAGAGTCAACATCCAGCTAATCACTTTATTTTGTATAAAGTAAGCTGCAATTCCTTTTTCTTGACTCATAATTTCTCCTCCGTATTGATGATATTCACTTCTAGGCCATCACGTAATCGTGAGACGCCTGCAATAACAATACGATCTCCTGCTGAAACACCATCGACAACTCGTAATCCAAACGATGTCGCTTTGGTTGTTACTACTTTTTGTTTTTTTACTTTATTGTCAGAATCGACGACCCAAACGTATTTTTCTTTTTTATCAATCTCATCGCCATCTTCATTAAAAATGGCTTCAATTGGGATAATTAATCCAAATTGGCTTGCTACATTTAATGAACTCTGTTCAGTAGTCACTTCAACAGCCATACCATCCAAAATAAATTGGTCTTCCGGCATTGGCATAGTTAAAGTAACGAGGTATGCACCAGATTCTGGATCAGGCTCTGTTGTATACTCTTTTACTTTTGCATCGTAAGACTGTCCATTATCAAGTCGCACAGATGCTTGAATTAACTCTACAACACCTTGGTTTGGTTGCTTTGAATATAATTTATCAGGTACTTGAACAATAATATCAACGGAATCTTTGTTGTTAATATTCACTACTTGTTGACCTACTTGAATTGTTTCAAATTGCTCAATACTTACTCGTGAAATAACACCATCAATTGGGGCTTTTAGTTCAGTAAAACTCAGTCGAAGTTTCGCTAGCTCTAAATCAGCTAATGCAATTTGACGCTGCGCGGCTAATTCATCAAATTGCGACTTTGCCAGTAAGCCTTTATCAACTAACGGTTTTGAACGTTTATATTGACTGTTTGCAACACTGTACCTTGCGCGCGCATTATCAACATCGATGTTGAAATCGGTTTTATCTAGTACTGCTAATACTTGCCCTTTTTTAACCGTCTCACCTGGACGAACATTAAGTTCCTTAACTTCACCAGAAAGTCTAAAGCTTAAATGGGAACGATCGGCCGCTGTTGCAACAGCAGGAAGATAAAGGCGATCACTGGCTAAACCTGAATCAATATCTTTAACGATAACATTAGGAGCTTCTATTTCTGTATCCATAGGGGCAGGACTGCAAGCAGTGAGTAATATTGCTGTTGAAAGTAAGGATAGTTTCATTAATTTCTGCATAATTATAATCCTCTCTCCTTAACCCATTTGCGTACTTTCATTCCTTCTTCTAGTCCAGAAATACCTGAAGATACTATTTGTTCAGAATCATTAAGCCCCGAAATTACTTGTCGTTTTTCATTCAACTCTATCGCGACTTTCTCAACGATACCTTGCTCAGATACACGCCATACATAAGTGGTATCGCCGTCTTGTTCAATCGCTGAAAGCGGAAGCTTCTCACTGCCACCTTTTGGAATAGTCACTTTCACTTGGCCTGACATTCCCGGTAATATGCCTAAGTCTTTTGGTCTTGGCATGCTCATTTTTACCGTGTAACTTGATGTCTTGCTATCTGCTTCGGTATCAATTTCTTCAAATTCTAGAGGAAAACTAACCGTTGGGAATGAATCGAAAGTAACGGAAGCGGAGACTTGAGTAAAACTAAAGCGTTGCAATAGATAATCAGGAAGTTGAAAGGCAACATATAAGATATCATTGGTTTGAATATGCATAATGGGTTGCTTAGCAGTGACATATTCATAATTTTCAGCAGGTAATAACGAAATGGTGCCATCATAAGGAGCACTTAATTGGGTATAGCTTAAATTAGCACTGGCTTGATCTAACGTCGCTTTCGCTGTTTTTCTGTTCGCTACAGCACTGTCGTAATCTTGTTCTGAGACGACTTTGTCTTTACGCAGTTTTTTAATACGTTGGTATTGAACATCAATCAGTCTGTACTGGGCTTGTGCCTGCTTTTGAATCAAACGGTACTCATCAGGGTTTATTGTTGCCAGTAACTGCCCTTTGGTAACTAATTGACCCGCATGAACATCTAAGCTACTAAGTTGACCGGGAACTCGAAAGGCAAGAACCGCTTTATCTCCGGCTTCAGCTTGCGCTGGAAACAATCGAGAAGTTTCATGATCGCCAACACTGACAGTCATTATTTTAGCTGGTCGCGACTCTGGTTCAGCAATTACTGGGGCTTGTTTTCCACACCCAATAAGAAGCGTTGAACTTAACACCGTCGCTACCATCGTTTTTTTGAACATAAACCGTTCCTTGTAATGGTATATATAAGAATTATTCCTTATATCCCTACCGTCATCCAGTCAATAATAATAAGTTATAAAAATACTCTTATTTATTCTTTTTTACGATTATTCCCTTTTCCATACTCCGCACGAAAATCAGGCATAACTTGCATCGCAAATGCCAAAATATAGGCTTCTTGAGAACAATAGATAGTCGTTCCAGAGGTATGCCCTTCAAGGTACGCATTATAGAATGCCTCTGTAACCGCCTCCTCTGGATTTGCACTTTCTAGAGTTTCGTTTTCTTGAACTACAAAGCCATTTTTTGCTCTTTGCTCTCCATATTGAAACCAATCTTCTGCTTCATATTTCCTCCAAAAACAATCTAAATCACACAATAACTCAATTTATACTTAAATAGTTAACATTTAAAACACAAGTATAAAAAAAGCACTCAATTTTTGAATGCTTTCTTAAATCCTAGAAATATAAATCAGTTAATTCATTTCAGCGATTTTAACTTTCCATGTATCTGGGCCGATTTGATGTGCATTTGCCCCTGTTGAATCAACAGCAACCGTTACTGGCATATCTTCCACTTCAAATTCATAAATGGCTTCCATTCCTAAGTCTTCAAAAGCCACTACTCGTGCTTTTTTAATCGCTTTAGCTACTAAATAAGCCGCACCGCCTACCGCCATCAAATACACGGCTTTTTTATCTTTAATAGACGCAACCGTTGCTGGGCCACGCTCTGCTTTACCAATCATGCCCATTAAGCCCGTATCAAGCATCATATCGGTAAATTTATCCATACGAGTGGACGTTGTTGGGCCAGCAGGGCCTACGGCTTCATCACCAACAGCATCAACTGGGCCGACGTAGTAAATAAACTTACCATTGAAGTCAACGCCCTCAGGTAAACCCTCTCCGCTTTCAATCATGCTTTGAAGACGCTTATGCGCTGCATCACGGCCTGTTAAGATCTTCCCTGTTAGTAGAACCGTTTCACCCGTCCGCCATTCTTGTACGTCTTCTTTTGTGATCGTATCAAGGTTAACTCGGCGTGTATTAGCACCAGCTTCCCAGGTAATATCTGGCCACTCTTCAAGTTTTGGTGGTTGTAAGTCCGCCGGGCCTGAACCATCAAGTGTAAAATGAACATGACGAGTCGCTGCACAGTTTGGGATCATGCATACGGGTTTTGATGCTGCATGAGTTGGTGCGGATTTGATTTTTACATCAACAACGGTTGTTAAACCACCAAGGCCTTGCGCACCAATACCAAGCTTATTGACACGATTAAAGATATCAAGACGAAGCTCTTCTTCTGCGTTTTCAGGACCACGATCAATCAACTCTTGAATGTCAATATGCTCCATTAATGATTCTTTTGCTAATACCGCTGCTTTTTCAGCAGTTCCACCAATACCTATACCTAGCATTCCTGGTGGACACCAACCTGCTCCCATTAATGGTAAGGTCTTTTCTACCCATTCCGCCACATCATCTGAAGGATTTAGCATCACCATTTTTGTTTTATTTTCAGAGCCGCCGCCTTTTGCTGCAATCTGAATCTCAACCTTATCACCTGGTACCATATTAATATGAACTACCGCAGGCGTATTGTCTTTTGTATTAATTCGCTTACCCGCAGGATCAGAAAGTACTGAAGCTCGAAGTGGGTTATCTGGATTCGTGTACGCCTGACGAGTTCCTTCATCAATCATTTGCTGTACAGTTAAATCTCCTTCCCAGCGTACATTCATACCGATATTAACAAAGCAAGTTACTATCCCCGTATCCTGACAAATAGGACGATGCCCTTCAGCCGACATACGTGAATTTATTAAAATTTGAGCAATCGCATCTTTTGCCGCTTGGCTTTGTTCTCTATGATATGCTTTTTCTAATGCTTGAACAAAATCAAGTGGGTGGTAATAAGAAATATACTGTAATGCATCAGCCACTGAGCTGATCACGTCTTCATTGCGGATGATAGTTTCTTTACCAACAGTCATCATTAAATCCTCTTATATATATGCTTCCATGGCGTGTTAAGTCTGTTTTTTTACTTAGTGACGTGAGCGATCACCAATCTATTATTTTCTTTTAGAACAGCCAATATGATACTCTTGCTCTCCATTCAAGGCTATCGTTGCTCATCACATTCTGGTTATAAAACTTAAAATGAACAATCAATTAGATGCAAAACCACTTATTACCCTACTTGATTATCAATCTACTTCTGTGGTTGATTTATTTTCTGCCATTGAAAGCCAACCTTGGGCAATGCTGTTGCATTCATCAGCCAAAGAACATGTTGATAATCGTTACGATATTTTAGTGGCAGATCCAATAGCGACATTGCAAACCCACCAAGATGTTACTTCTATTAATGTTATAGGAAAGCAGCCAGTAACCAGTGAAGCCTGCCCTTTTAAACTGCTTGCTCATTATCAAGAACGACTAACGCCCCATTGCCATTCAATAAATGATCTTCCTTTTATTGGCGGAGCGTTAGGTTACTTCAGTTATGACTTAGGTCGCCGAGTTGAATCTATACCTAGTATTGCTGAGCGAGATATTCCAACCGCTGATATGGCTGTTGGGATCTATGACTGGGCTCTAATTGCTGATCATAAAACGTCTACCCTCACTTTAATACAACCACAAGGGAGTAATCGTCTCGATTGGCTACAGCAATTTATAGCGATAAAAGAAAAGAAAGCTGATTTTAATTTAGTGTCTAAATGGCAATCGAATATGACTCAAGCGGAATATAGCGCTAATTTTGATGCGATTCAGGAGTACCTTAAATCAGGAGATTGCTATCAAATTAATCTTGCTCAGCGTTTTCATGCTCAATATCAAGGTTCTGAATGGTTAGCGTATCAAACATTGGCAACCCAAAATGGGGCACCCTTCTCTGCGTTTATTAGAACCCCTGAACTTACCATCTTATCCGTCTCACCAGAGCGTTTTTTACAGGTAAAAGATCGTAAAATAGAAACAAAGCCCATTAAAGGTACTCGCCCTCGCTCAAATGATCCGAAATTAGATGATCAAGAAGCAGATATTCTTCGTCATAGCGCTAAAGATCGCTCTGAAAACTTAATGATTGTGGATTTATTGCGTAATGATATTGGTCGAGTCTCCAAGCCTGGTTCAGTCAAGGTGCCTAAGTTATTTGATATCGAAAGTTTTCCAGCTGTTCACCACCTAGTCAGTACGATTACTGGTCAATTAGGTGATAACTATACTATTAGTGATTTATTGAGTGCTTCTTTCCCTGGCGGATCGATCACCGGAGCACCTAAAATCCGAGCTATGGAGATTATTGAAGAGCTAGAGCCTCATCGTCGTAACTTATATTGTGGCAGTATTGGTTATATTAGCCGTTGTGGGAATATGGATACGAGTATTACTATACGAACCTTAATCGCCTACCAAGATACAATATACGCTTCAGCGGGCGGCGGTATTGTTGCCGATAGCCAAACTGAACTAGAATATGAAGAGACACTCCATAAGTTAAGCAAAATTTTACCCATTTTATAGTTATAAGGATCAGTTTATGGATACGCATTTACTTTCTTATTTGTTACTTCATAAACCAATTGATTACAGCTCAAGTTTGCTCTCCCATCCACGACTAACGAACGGCAGTTTTCAGTCTGCTGCTGTTCTTGTCCCTATCGTAAAAAGAGAATCTGGTTTCAACCTAATTTTAACTCAACGAGCGTCACATTTACGTCATCACCCTAGCCAAATTAGCTTCCCTGGAGGCAAGGTTGAACCCTTCGATTTATCCCTAATTCATACTGCTATTCGTGAAACAAATGAAGAAATTGGCATTGATCCTGCTCACATAAAACCATTAGCAAAACTTAACACAATACCAACAATATCTGGCTATAAAGTAACCCCTATCATTGCATTGATTGATGAAAATTATACCACCGCAATCGATTACGGTGAGGTTAGTAGCACATTTGAAGCACCGGTAAATCATCTAATTAACCCTAAAAACACCTACAAACACCACATATTTAACAAAAATCATACTTACGATCTGATTTTTATTCCTTTTGAGAAAAAACTCATTTGGGGAGTTACAGCCGAAATCATTCATTCAATGAATTACATTTCAACTTAGAAAAATTAGCATTATTGATAAGTTTTACTAATATCAGATTCACATCTATTGTGATCATTATCAATTATTTTCTGTTCTCCGTTCATCTTTTTTCATTTTCCGATCTGCGTCAAAGTTTTTCTCGCCAAAATAACGACAATAGCGCCGTTCCCAAAATTCCTGTTCCAAAAAATTAAGAGTATAATTATTATGCAAACAACAAATACTGCATCAGTAGGTGCAAAAAAAGCAAAGTGGACTTATAAAGATTTCACTTGGTGTCTTTCTCTATTCGGTACTGCTGTAGGTGCCGGTGTTTTATTCCTTCCAATTAAGGCTGGCGCTGGTGGTTTTTGGCCTCTAGTTATTCTTGCGTTAATTGCTGCTCCAATGACTTGGTTTGCACACAAAAGTTTGGCTCGTTTCGTTCTTTCTGCTAAAAATCCAAACGCTGATATTACCGATACGGTAGAAGAGCATTTTGGTAAAACTGGCGCGAACCTAATCACTTTTGCCTACTTTTTCGCGATTTACCCAATTGTACTTATCTACGGTGTTGGTATTACAAACACAGTAGACTCTTTCATGGTTAACCAAATGGGCATGGAATCTATTCCACGCTGGTTATTATCAGGTGTTCTTATCACTCTGATGACGTGTGGTGTTGTATTTGGTAAAGAACTTATGCTGAAAGCAACTTCTGCAATGGTTTACCCTCTTGTATTCATCTTAATGGCACTTTCTGTATACCTAATTCCTGGTTGGAACACATCAATGATGTCTGTTTCTCCTGATTGGGGTTCAATGCCTTCTGTTGTTTGGTTAGCAATTCCAATCATTGTTTTCTCTTTCAACCACAGCCCTGTGATTAGCCAGTTCTCTAAAGAACAGCGTCGTATATACGGTGACGATGCAGTTGCGAAAACTGATATGATCACTGGCGGTGCAGCAATGATGCTAATGAGCTTTGTAATGTTCTTCGTATTCTCTGTAGTTCTTTCTTTATCTCCAGAGCAACTAGCACAAGCACAAGCACAAAACATCTCTGTTCTTTCTTACCTAGCTAACGTTCATGAATCTCCAATGATTTCTATCATGGGCCCAATCGTTGCTTTTGCTGCGATTACTTCAAGCTACTTCGGTCACTTCCTTGGTGCTCATGAAGGTCTTGTTGGTCTAGCTAAGTCTCGTTCAAAAGCACCTGTTGCTAAGCTTGAGAAATTCTCTCTTATCTTCATCGTTGTTACTACATGGATCGTTTCTATCATCAACCCAAGTATCTTAGGTATGATTGAAACTATGGGTGCGCCAATGATTGCCGCTATCCTATTCCTTATGCCTGTATTCGCAATGCGTAAAGTTCCTGCAATGGCTAAGTACAAAACTTCAGCACCTGTGCAAATCTTTACAGCATTATGTGGTGTTGCAGCGATTACTTCTGTAATCTACGGCGCTCTTTAATAACTAGTTTATAAATCCTTATAAGCATTAGTTACACGAAGTTAATAATAATGATAATAAAGCCCCCTCTTTTGGGGGCTTATTCGAGGTAATAACATGATTAGTGTTTTTGATATCTACAAAATCGGAGTTGGTCCTTCTAGCTCCCACACCGTTGGTCCAATGAAAGCTGGTAAAGAGTTTATCGACGATTTACGTGGCATGGGCAAACTGCGTGATATCACTAAAATCACTGTTGATGTTTACGGTTCATTATCACTGACAGGGAAAGGTCACCATACTGATATCGCTATCATTATGGGTCTGGCAGGTAACACGCCAGAACACGTAGATATTGACTCTATTCCGGGCTTCATCGCTCGTGTTGAAGAAACAGAGCGCTTACCTGTTGGCATGCACTGCCATACGGTAGAATTTCCAAAAGAAGGTGGAATGAATTTCCACACAACTAACTTATCACTTCACGAAAATGGTATGCAAATCCATGCGTGGGTTGATGGCGACGTTGTTTACTCTAAAACATACTACTCTATCGGTGGTGGTTTTATTGTTGATGAAGAAAACTTTGGTAAAGAAGTTGAATCATCAATCCAAGTTCCTTACGCATTTAATTATGCCTCTGAATTAGTTGATTTATGTAAAGAGAATGGACTATCTATTAGTACATTAGTAATGAAGAACGAACACGCTATTCTTGCAGAAGATGAAGTTCGTACTTACTTTGCAAAAATCTGGAAAACCATGCGTGATTGTATGGAAAAAGGCATGAACACTGAAGGTATCCTACCTGGACCTCTACGTGTTCCTCGTCGTGCAGCTGCACTTCGCCAGCAACTACTGACTTCTGAAAAGACGTCGAAAGATCCAATGGAAGTAGTTGATTGGGTCAACATGTATGCATTTGCCGTAAACGAAGAGAATGCTGCAGGTGGCCGTGTTGTTACTGCTCCAACAAATGGCGCATGTGGCATCATCCCTGCTGTTTTAGCTTACTATGATAAGTTCATCCAAACAGTAACAGAGAAAGATTACATCCGTTACTTTGCAGCTTCTGGTGCGATTGGTGGCCTTTACAAGAAGAATGCGTCAATCTCTGGTGCTGAGGTCGGCTGTCAAGGTGAAGTTGGCGTTGCCTGTTCTATGGCTGCAGCTGGTCTTGCTGAACTTATGGGTGGTAGCCCTGAGCAAGTATGTATGGCCGCTGAAATTGCAATGGAACATAACCTTGGTTTAACTTGTGACCCTGTTGCTGGCCAAGTTCAAGTTCCTTGCATCGAGCGTAATGGTATTGCTGCTGTTAAGGCAATCAACGCGACACGTATGGCACTTCGCCGTTCATCTGCTCCTCGTGTTTCACTTGATAAAGTTATCGAAACAATGCTTGAAACAGGTAAAGACATGAACGCTAAATACCGTGAGACTTCTCAAGGTGGCTTAGCGATTAAAGTTATCTGTTAACCACAACAGACTTTGCTTAAAGCAATAATAAGGGCGTATATCGCCCTCTTTTTATTTCTCCCCATTCCATTTATATCTTCTATACTAAATATATGCATCAATTTGATGAATAAACCACCCTTGCTATTAACAAATGAATCAGTTACTGCAATAATGCAGTAATGCAAATAATTAGTACATTTCAATTATGAATAAGAAAAAACATACTCTTTCACCAAGAGCTCAAAAATTGAGAGCTGAATGGAAAGGAATGGAAAGTGAACATCGTTTCATTTCACACTCATTTAATTGCGTTAAAATCCATATTCATACACCTGATGACGGTATGTATAACCGCTCTGTTGGTTGCCTAAAAGAAGGCCGAGAAAAAGCCTTAAAAGAAGCCATTAAGCAACGAAATAAAGTCGGTAAAGAATTATGGGGAAATTGTTGGAACATGGTTCTTAACTACCCTAGCCTGTTTGAGCGCTTACCTCACAGCTTAGAGCCTGATATCATCACGAAAAAACGCACCTTACTTTCTGGTGAAGTACGCACAACAGATTACTATATCGTTCGTTGGAAAGAGATCGTTGATGGTGAATATAAGCCAAAGAGCCGTTTATTTTCTCATGGCAACGGCAACGACAAATTAAGCGCTTACAGTAAAGCAAAGAAAGTCATGCTTGATGTAAATAAAGACTTCATTCCCGTACTAAAAAAAATGGGTCGCTTTAATATCGTTAAAGTACTTTAATAGTAATGTAATTAATTAGATGGCTTATTTATTAGAATTGATATAATTATCAATGAATACAAAAATGGCAGTAAGAAATACTGCCATTTTATAATTGATATATTAAGATTACATTCCACCAGCAGTTGAATACATCCCATTAACATAGTCTTGGCGGAAAAAAGGGTCTATCCGATCACAGATACCATTGTACTGCTTCCCTACTACACCTAGCATATAAGCACTTTGGTCGCAGTATTCTTCCTGACCTTTTGTATAACCATCTAAATAAGCTTGATAATTCTCTTCGCTTACCGCGTTACCTTCCGACAATTTAACTAATTTGGTTTCTGATTGGGCAATCCAACCTTTCATTGCTCTGTCATAACCAAAGGCTTGCCAATCACTTTCTACATTTGAGGTTGGTGGTGGTGTCGTTGAACATGCAGCTAAAAGTAAAACAGTAAAAAGAACCGTTAAATATTTCATCATTCTGACCCTCTACAATAAACACATTATCTATTACGTTAAGTGTATCAGGTCAGATCATTAATATTTATAAAACTTGGCTAACCAATAGTAAAAAACCAAATAATAAGGTTAACCCCAGCGCTACATGACCACCTTCAGCTTCATAAATATGAGCTGAAGTTTCATTGTCATTGTCTTTTTTCTTTCTCAGCGAAACCACCATTGCTAATGGAATAAAAATAGCGAGGAATACTAAGATAACACCGGCATAACCTAATACAGATAAGAACTGATCCGCAGCTAGACTCGCACCCAATAAAGGTAATACAAAAGTACACACATAAGTCACTACCTTATTGTGTGAAATCATGTCTTTATTTTGATTATAAAGTGCCATTGCCACACCCAAAAACGATGTTAGCAGAGCCAGAGAAGTAAAGATCGAAAGAATGATTTCAATGTATTCATTTTTTGCGCTAAAGGTTTGAATCAAATCTGAAATATTAGAAAAATGCGTGATATCGTCTGCATTCAAATTACCCACAACCGCATAAAGCCATACTAAATAACAAATTAGAGGAATAATAGAACCAAGAATGATCATATTTCTTAGTTGCTGACGACTTGCTTCCTTGTTGTAGGCAACTAACGATGGAATAACAGGCATTGAAGCAAAGCTGGTAAACAGAATCGTACTTGTGCCAAATAGCATTCCTTTATCCGTATTTGTTACTTGTGTTAAGTTATCAACAGATATCCCTGGGACCAAAATAATCAAGGTAATCGCCAACATTGATATCATAAATAGGAATAAAACGCGGTTAAGCTTATCTATAATTTGAGTCCCACATACCACAAACATACTTGCGACAAGTGTAAATCCGATTTGCGCTACTTCTATACTCATCTCAATATCAAATATGGCAAGTATGCGCTTTAAAAGATCTGCCGCCCCTAAAATATAAGCAATAAGCATACAAATAAGCAGCAAATAAAATAGAGCATTAGTGATCACTTGACCACCCTTACCTAGCGTTCTGTTGGCAACGGTATTGATACCAAAAGCCAACTCAGTCTTTGAGCATGCCTCTGTTAAAAGTAAAGCCGAATATGTCGTACCGGCACAAATGACTAGCATCAATAATGTGCTATAAAAAAGACCAAACTGCGCCAATACCATAGGAATAGCTAACATTCCAGCGCCAAGAGCAGTACCTGAAAGGATTAATGCACTGCCAAATAATTTAAAATTCATTGTGTATTCTTATTTCGTGAAAATGATTACTCATAAAGAGTAAAAGCATGTGCTCTACCAGTAGCATAGAGCACAAATATATTAGTGACTAAATAACTTGAGAAACCAATAAAAAAGTACCAAAAACAAAAGAGAAGATAAGCATTGCAACTCCTCCTTCAGCTAAATAGCCTTTCGTCTGAGTTTCAACTTTTCGAAGTTGAACAACCATAGCAAGTGGAACAAATACCGCTAAGAAAACCAAAATAATCCCAGCGTAGCTTAAAACAGATAAGAACTGATCCGCGGCATAAACTGCACCAAGTAACGGCAGAATAAAGCTGATCACATAAGTTACTGCTTTATTTTGCTTAAACGTATCTTCATTTTGAGTAAACAACGCCATTGCAACACCTAAAAATGACGTCAAGAGCGCAAGTCCAGTAAAGCTAGATAACACAAGATTAATAAAAGCATGCTCTGCACTAAATACTGAGATCAACTCTGATACATTTGAAAAGTGAGTAATTTGTTCAGGTGTTAGGTTACCTACCACTGCATATAACCATACTAAATAACATACCAATGGAATTGCAGAGCCAATGATCACCATATTTCTTAATTGCTTTGGCGTTGCTTCATGGTTATAGGAAACCAAAGATGGGATTACAACCATAAAGCCAAAACTGGTAAAGATAATCGCACTGGTTTGAACTAATTCAATGCCATTTGAATTTGATACTTGAAGGAGATTATCTAATTCGATCCCCGGAACCAAAAATACAAGAGTCAGCAACAGCATGAATAGCATTACAGCAAAAAGTACACGGTTTAACTTATCAATTACTGCAGTTCCAGAAGCAACAATCACACCTGAAACCAAGGTAAATGCAATTTGGCTTTGCACTAAGGATAAATTCAATCCAACATTTCGAAGTAATTTATTGAGTAAATCTCCAGCGCCTAAAATGTAAGCCATCAGAAGACAAATAAGTAAAGCATACAACAAACCATTCGTGACTAGTTGCCCTCCTTTACCTAAACTTTTGCGAGCGATGGTGTTCATACCTAAACCACCACCCACATTAATACTTGCTTCTAGCAGCAATAAAGCGGCATAAGTCGTTCCTACAAAGATCAATAACATCAATGCAGTACCCCAAACCAGGCCAAATTGAGCCAATACCATTGGGATTGCCAGCATACCAGCGCCTAGCGCAGTACCTGAAATAATAAGTGAGCTTCCGATTAATTTTAAATTCATTGTTATTCCTTCGTTCTATATTCGAGTTTGAGCTTTAGTTTTATTTTTTGTCAAATTCAACGCGCAAAAAGCCATCCACAAAGATAACGCGGTTGAAATTAGAGCTTATTAATTACGAATAAAAACGGAGAAATCGAAAATACGAGAAGAAGTGAAACGCGAGAAACTGAGACGAGAAAAAGCGTAGAGAAAAAACAACTGATGATTTGAAACCAGAGTTATGGGGTGAACCTTCTGTAGGCTCCAACAATGGGCCTGATGTTAATTGGAAAATCATGTGTACATCCTAATTAGTCACATTCCATTTATAATAATAGGCCGTAAATCCCTTACAGACCGAACTACCAAACTAGTAGTCCGATCCATTCTATATAATGAACTTAGCAATGCAACCCTTAAATAAAACTTGTTTCCCCTATCCTTTAGCCTCTACTAAGTTATTTATCCATTTCTTACTTTTTAAACGATAGACAGAGGCAAACCACTTAAACAACGTTTCTAAAAAGAAAAGGCTATAAACAATTTCAGCTGAATAACCAAAATAAACGGCGCCTAAAGCTGCGATTGGAATACCAAAGAACCATTGCGTTAAAACATCTTGGTATAGGCAGAATTTAACATCACCACCAGCTCTTAAAATACCGACAACTAATGTCGTAGGAATGGAGCGAAGCATAATTCCGACACACAGAATAGATAAGAATGTATCAGCAAGATCTCTGGTATCCGCGGTTAATGCCGTAAACAGGTCTAAGATGGCCTCTTTTGAAAAATAAAGCGTGATTGACACCATTAAGGTTACAGCAAAACCAACCACCATCATTAATATCGCTTGGTAATACACCTTATCGTATTCTTTTGCACCAATATGATTCCCAACAAGTACCCCAGAAGCATTTGCAATACCCATTAAAAAGCTTAGAGAAACCGCTTCAATAGGGGTAACAACAGCAAACGCAGCTAAGCCTTCCGTTCCTGTTTGTCCCATAATTGCGGTATACGCAAATAAGCCACCTGCCCATAACAAAAAATTGGTGGTAGTTGGTAATGCTAAACGAATAAATGCTTTAAATTTGTCTACCTGAAGGCTTTGGATGATATCTTTTATCCCGAACCTTAAAAGATGACTCTTCATAATTAAATAAAGATAAAACAAACCAACTTCAATGATAGAACTCACCACAGTAGCAATTGCTGCACCTTTTATCCCTAAAGCAGGAAAGCCTAAATAACCAAAAATCAAAACCCAATTCAGTAATATATTCAGAGCAATGCCTATTCCACTAAAGAATGTACTTATACCCGGCTGTTGTATTGAACGAAACCCTGCCCCAAGACTCGCAGTAAAAGCAATAGCAAGCATACTCCAACTGGTTATTTGAATATATTCCACGCCAAGTGCAATAACACTTGAATCTTTAGATGCCAACTGCATAACAAAACTGGCAAAGAATTGTAAAAGAAAGATAATAACCACAGCTGAGAATGTGGAAGTGAGCCAAGTTAATGCTGTCGTTTCTCTCAGCCCTTTATTATCCTTTGCTCCCCAATGTTGAGCAGCCAATAAAGCACCTGTTGTTGTTATTCCTGTCAGTATTATGGTTGTAAAAAAAATTGCTCGGCTACCTACACCAACAGCAGCAATATCAGCTTCTGAAAGTTGCCCGAGCATAAACACGTCAATTAAGCTTTTACTGGATAACAAAATACTTTGAAGGGTGATAGGTATGGCAATCAAAAATAGACGACGAAAAAAGTCACCATTAGCATGATTATAAACATTACGAATTAGACTTGAGCTTACTTCTTTCACACTCTCTTCCACTAAATTTAAGTTGTGAATTAAGTGTATCGAAAATTGCAAGAATACTCATAAGTAGGTATAAAAAGAGTTAGGTCGATTGCAAGAATATGAACCTTGACATTACTATGACAACCCACCATAACCACCATCTTATTTATATAAAGAGTAATAATAAATATAGCGTTATTTTAGATATTGAACATGCGCTTCCATCTCTTCGCCAATTTCTTTACGCATATTCATTAGTTTGATTGCTGAATCTCTTAACTTAATGTCTTCTTCTGTCTCTGGTACCCACTCAGGGACTGACGTCGGTTTACCATTTCCATCAACCGCAACCATGATAACGATACAGTGCGTTGTTAAGCGATTATTCTGCTCTTTAGGGTCGCTTGCTTGAACATCAATAGCGATGTGCATAGACGATTTTCCGGTATAGATGACTTTACCTGTCACTTCCACAAGGTTGCCGACAAAAATAGGCTCAACAAAACGAATACCACCTGCGTATGCAGTAATACAATATTTACCACTCCATCCTGCCGATGATGCATAAGCGGCTAAATCGATCCATTTCATCACTGCACCACCGTGAACTTTACCACCAAAGTTCACATCCCCAGGTTCAGCTAAAAAGCGTAATGTTATTTCTCGTTTTGTTTTTCCCATTTTAAATTCCTTTTTACTGCATTACATTGTGCAAAATTAACTGACTTTTTTATATTGTTTTTCTAGCTCACTCACGCCTAAACCACTGCGCTTGGTGACTTTTATTTGGACTGGTATGCGTTCTTTCATCGCTTCGATGTGGCTTATCACACCAATCATTTTTCCTGATGCATTTAAGTTATCTAATGCATCAAGCGCCATGTCTAACGTTTCACTGTCTAGCGTACCAAACCCTTCATCTAAGAACAGTGAATCAATGCTTGTTTTGTGACTAACCAGATCAGAAAGTGCCAATGCCAATGCCAAACTAACAAGGAAGCTCTCTCCACCTGATAAGGTTTTTGTATCACGAACCACATCACCTTGCCATGTATCCAGCACTTGAAGCTCTAATCCATCACTGGCTTTACGTTTAAGCTCATAGCGGCCATGTAAGCGAGTAAGCTGTTTATTGGCTAAATAGACGAGATTCTCTAGCGTTAACCCTTGAGCAAATTTACGGAATTTATCCCCTTTTTGCGAACCAATTAATGAGTGTAGATATTGAATATCATCGTATTCTGATTGATACGCTTCAATCGCCTCAAACAGTGCTTTTTGATTGGTTTTACGCTCGCTGTCTGAACGCAACGCTTGAGCGATTTCACCTTCACGCTTCACTAACGTCTCAGATTGAGATTTCACTTGGGCTAACTCAGCCTCAACCGTTTCTTTTGCCATTAATTGCCACTCTGCGGCTTTTGGCGCTTGATAATGATGTTCTTTGATTTGCTGTGCACTCTCTAGCAAAGCGCCAGTTCGCTCAATCGCTTGTTGTATTTCTGTTTTTAAGCTTAATAATTGTTGGCGTTCTTCTTCTGAAATCAACGCCGCTTGGAATAACTCAAGCGTTTCAAATGGGCTTTGTAATAAAGCACCTTTCCATACATCAGAACGATCTACCGATAGTTTTTCACAACTTAAATAACTCTCTTTAAGACTATTCAACTTGCCATCTAAAGCCGCAAGGTCTTGTACTAATGCTTGTAATTTCTGTTGCTCAACATCATACGTTTGCTCTGAAATTGACAGTTTCTCACTCATCATAAAGCGTGCTGTTTTGATCTCTTGTGTTCCAAACAACTCAATACGTTTTGCTTGTTGCTTCTCTAACTCTGTTGTTAATGCTGACATTTCAGTTTGTGATTGTTGCTGTTGAGTGTTCAATTCAACCAATTGCTCGGCTAAATGAGCGTGATCACTTTGTAGCGTTTGCTGTTGTTGGATTTGCACTTGCTGCTGTGTGATTTTTTCCTGAATTTGTTGTAAGTCTTGCTCTTTTTGTACAAACCAAGAGGTAATTTGAGTCAACTCTGGTGCATTAAAGCCTGCTTGCTCAATTTCGGTGACCA
Organism: Aliivibrio finisterrensis; assembly: GCF_008933155.1. Lineage (GTDB taxonomy): Bacteria > Pseudomonadota > Gammaproteobacteria > Enterobacterales > Vibrionaceae > Aliivibrio > Aliivibrio finisterrensis. The sequence goes on from NZ_WBVP01000001.1 coordinate 83,686, forward strand.
ACTGCTGCTTAAGTTCCGTTTGACGCAATTGCAGCTGTTCTCTTTTTTGATTGTTATCTTGTTGCTGTTGAAGCGCCGTTTGGTGTGATTGACGATCAAAATTTAACGCCGCAGTGACAGCGTCAAGACGATGCTGAACTTGTTGTAATTGGTTTTGTTGCACTCGAACCTTATCACCCGCTTGGCGTAATTGCTTTGCTTGCTCATTAAGCGTAGATAAAGAGGCTTCACACTCACTAATGAACTGATTAATCGAATCAGTATCACCTAAGGTTAGAGTGAGTTGCGTTGTTTCTAATAACGTAGACCATTGCTTTTGCGTGGATTCAACCGTTTGTTGCCACTGCACTGATTGAGATTGGCAATGATCTTGTTTTATTTTAAGCGAATCTAATTGTTCACGTACTGATTTACCTTGCTCGACAATCTCTACGCGTTTCTGCTCGGCTTCTTTTTTACGTTGTATTGTCGCGCTCAAATCAAGCAATTGAGCTTGTTCTAATAGTGGATGATGCGTTGAACCACACAACGGACAATCTTGATCTTTTGCTAATTCTGCTCGATATTTTGCTAACTCGCCTTCTTGCTCGATTAAGGTAGTTAAATCGATGACTTGCTGCTCTTGTTGCTTAAACTGAGTCGCTAGTTCAGTACGCTGCACATCCAATTTTTCAATGTCATTCGCTTGTGTTTTCTGCACAGTGGCAAGCATTTTCAGCTCTTTTGTCGCTCGTAAATACTCATTATTAGTATGAGTTAATTCAACACGGTATTGATGACGAGTCGTTAGTGCCGTTATCTGCTCAGTCAGTTGTGCTTCTGACCCTTTATCTTGCCATTGTTGTAATTCAAGCTCTGCGCACTTCGTCGCTTCTATTTCATTATTAACAATAATTTGAGCTTGATTTAATTCTGCTTCTTTTTTGTTGATAGCATCAAGCAGAGTCTCTACCGCTGCATTAGCGGATGTCAATTGACCATCTAAAGAGGCAGTATCTTTATCTTGTTGTAAAATATGGCTAACTTGGTTCTTCCACTGACCTAAATAACGTTCAATTTGCAGATCAGCTTTATGCTTTTCAACATAATTGGCTAATAAAGAAAGTTTCTCTGTTATGTCAGATAATGTTGCTGTCAGACCTTGTTGCTTTTTATTACCATCCTCAAGACGCGCAGTAAGGTTTGCGATTTGGTGCTGCTTCTCTTGAGATTGTTGAGTCAGTTGAGCAATCGCAGTATCTAACGGTTGCACCGAATCATTAATTAAGTTTTCTAATGTTTTACTCTCACCCTTAATAGTATCAAGCTCTTGTTTTAGCTGTGTAACATGAGACTCAAGTGCTTTTTTATCACTGGCCTTTTGTTGGTGAGATTGCTCTGTCGTCTTTAATTCTTTAACCAACTCTTCAAAGCGAGTTTGTGCTTCTTGCCATAGTTGATATGGCGTACGCAGTTTTTCAGCAGGTTCACTTTGTGCTAAACGATGTAATTGTTCGCTGGCTTGTTTTTCTTTCTCTAATGCTAATTGATTATTATCAACCGCTTGCTGCCACTGGAGTTGGTTTTTCGCATCTGCAATCCACCACTCAACATGTGCTTGCCAATCTGCAAGTTGAGCTTGTTGCTGTTTTTGATTCGTTTGCAGTTCAGCTTGCTCATCGATTAATACTTGCTTATCTTCTTCAGAAAGCAGCTCTACCCCTTCAGCTTTGGCTTTAAGCTCAGCTAATTTTTGTTTTGATGCGGTGTAATGCTCATGCACCTTCTCTGAGATCTGACCATAGATCTCAGTGCCTGTCAGTTCTTCTAATAAACCGGCACGATCACTGGCATCGGCATTTAAAAACGCCGCAAATTGGCCTTGAGATAACATCATTGATTTAGTGAAGCGTGAAAAATTAAGTCCAGTAATAACTTTAATTAATTCGTCTTTCTTTTTAATTTGAGTTGCTAATATAGTCTCTGTTGTAACTTCTGCTAATTCAACTACCGCAGCTTGTAAATTACCATCCACTTTGCCACGAGAACGACGTTGACTCCAAAATGCACGATAGGCTTTGCCTTTCACTTCAAACTCAACTTCTGCAGAACATTCCGCCGTACCACGCGTCATGATTTCATTATTTGAAGCGTTAATATCTTTTAAACGTGGTGTTCTATGATAAAGCGCTAAACAGATCGCATCTAAAATCGTCGTTTTACCCGCACCTGTTGGGCCTGTAATTGCAAACAATCCGTTTTCCGCAAAAGGAGATGCTGAGAAATCAATTTTCCACTCACCTTTTAATGAGTTTAAATTTGAAAAACTTAAGCTTAAAATTCTCATGCATCACCTTCTTGTGAATCGGTATCTTTATGTTCTACTTCTGACAGAATTTGTTTGAATTTCACTGTCATTCTTTCAGCTCGTTGCTGCTCTTTTTCTGTCTCAAACGTCTCTTGCTCTATACGTTTAGTAAACACATCAAAAGGCGTTAACTCCGCTAAGGTTTCGGTTTTTTCTTGCGCTAGGGTTTGTTCACTGCGGTGTCTTGCACGACGCAATTGCAACACTTCTACATTCAAATCTTGAGTTAGTGCTTGAATGCGTTGTTGTAGATCTGACAGGTAATCTTGCACTTCGACTTCAATGCATAGCCAAGTCGTATCTTCACACTCTTTAAATTGTGCTAACTCTTGTTCAATCGTTTCTAAATCGCCCTTTAATGCCTTCATTTGTTGAAACATAGGCACATTAATTGGTGTAATTTGAGTTACGCTTGCTTTATCAAACTCCACCATCACCACTTGTTTTTGAGATTTAAGCTCATCAAAGCTTAATGGGATTGGTGAGCCGGAATAACGAATATGATCAGATTTAGCCACCAATTGCGGGCGGTGAATATGACCAAGGGCGATGTAATCTGCAGGCGGGAAACCATCGGCAGCAAAGCCATCCAATGTGCCAATGTAGATATCACGAACCGAATCTGATTGTTTAACACCAAGTGCTGTTAAATGACCTGTTGCAATAATAGGGACTTCTACATTTAACTCTTTTCGTAACTCTAACGCTTTCTGATATAGCTGATGATAATGCTGTTTGATGGCTTCACCGAGCGCTTGTTGTTTCTCTACACCGGTTGATCCTGCAACACTGGTGACAACGTCACGCGGACGAATAAATGGAACCGCGCATAAAATAGCGCCCACTGCACCATCACTGTTTGGAAGCGTTAATAATTGAGTGGATAAGTCATCATTAGTATTCGCAATCACTCGAGCGTTCAAGTGAGCCAATAATTGTTTAGATTCATTTAGCGTTGAAACTGAATCATGGTTTCCACCAAGCACGATCAATTCGCAGTTTACTTTGTTCATCTCCACCACAAATTGGTTATACATTTCGCGCGCGTAACTTGGTGGCGCGCCCGTATCAAACACATCTCCGGCAATGATAACCGCATTAATGGCATTTTCTTGGACTTGTTCAAGTAGCCAGCTAATGAATTTTTGATGTTCATTACGGCGACTTTTTGTGAAGAAATTTTGACCTAAATGCCAATCAGAAGTATGTAAAATACGCATAAATATCAACTTGTTTGATGGATAGAGAAGACGATACCCCTTTTATACCATCTGGGAGAGAAACTATGTACTTTTATAAGCTTTTAAACTTAAAACTATTAGCAGGTGTTGACCTTACTTCATGCTGTTATACTTTATTTAATAAACCTCGATTCCATCGATAATAACAACATGAGTATCTAATTTGCCATCTCCTGAAAGCCTTACATTCACCACCATCAATATGTTCAACTTTGTTGAGCCGCCTAATGCGTATTACGATTTTGAAAATATACTAACTCAAGATGAATGGCTGAAAAAACAGGGCTGGTTTAAGGATAAGATCACGGCATTAAACTCTGATGTAATTGGGTTTCAAGAAGTTTTTAGTCCAAGCGCTTTAGAGGCTTTAGTGAACGAGCTTGGCTATTCATATTTTGCCACTGTCGATGAACCAAAATCTGAAGATGGCTATGTCTTCAACTCACCTGTGGTTGCCTTTGCTTCGCGTTATCCAATTCTAAATGCTCAACCAGTGATTGCCGAGCAAGCTCAATTATCTCGGTTTGGGATTGAATTTGAATTTAATCGTGTACCTGTTCATGCCTCTATTGATCTGCCCCACCTTGGGATCACTGACTGTTATGTGGTGCACTTCAAATCTCAGCGCCCTAAAGAGCCGGAAGAAAGTGATGTAACGGATGAAGTCAACAGCTCGCCTCTTCATCAGCTTCATGATGAACAGCTAGGTTCTTGGCTTTCTACTGCACAACGTGGGTTAGAAGCGAATATTCTACATAACCATATAATTCAGCAGCGCAAAGAATCAAATCAGCCTGTAATAGTCATGGGCGATTTTAATAAGCCCTTGTTTCATGATGAATTTAAAGGACTGCTTTCTTATGAACTTCGATTCGATAAATTCAGTACCGATTATTTAACTCGATTTCAGATTAAAGACAGCTGGGATATTTACTGTGGATTAAAAGGCGCAGATTTATTGGAAGAGCGAGTAAGTACCCATTATTACGGAGCAAAAGGGTCTGTATTGGATTACATTCTGCTGTCTAACGAATTTGATAGCTCATTTTCGGGCAGTATTTTAGAAGTCATTGATTACACAGTAACAGATCAGCACATTGTAAATCCTAGATTTGATATTGACCAATTCAGCACCGATCACGCTTTGGTTTCAATTACAGCTCGTATACGGCAGGCATAAAAAAGGGCTGAATAATTCAGCCCTCTCTAAACATGACAGTTAATGTAGATTACTCACCGCGGTAAGTACAACCTGCTGTACATGTCTCTTTAATTTCAATTTTACTTAGTAATGGAAGACTTGGTTTTACTTCGTTCCAAATCCACTTAGCTAATACTTCACTTGTTGGGTTTTCTAACCCTTCAATGTCGTTTAGGTAGTAATGGTCAAGACGATCATACGTTGGTTTAAATGCCGCTTTAATTTCAGAGAAATCAATTACCCAACCCGTATGTTGGTCAACTTCACCTTCAACATACAAACGAACTAAAAAAGAGTGACCATGAAGACGACCACATTTATGACCTTCTGGTACATGTGGTAAATGGTGTGCTGCTTCAAACATGAAGTCTTTATATAGTTCAGTTGTCATTAGTTAAAATCTCTATTACCTATATTATGAAGCAGGGATAGTACTCTACTTCCCTACTAAACAACAAGACTCACAATCAGTAAGTTCCCTATTCCCTTATGATATTGTCGATTTTTTCGGCGAATTTACAACGAAAATTGATTCTTATTCTGAAAAATCACGTTTATAGAACAACAACACTTGAAGCTATCAATAAGAAAGGTAATATGTATTTCTTGAAATAAAAATATTCGTGCATGTAGCACAACAATGGAGAATGTAATTAACATGACTTACGCGCCTGTAACAGACGTATTAAGCGGTAAACTAGCGGTTGACAGTGAAGTAACTGTTCGCGGTTGGATCCGTTCACGTCGCGACTCTAAAGCTGGAATCTCTTTCCTAGCTATCTATGACGGTTCTTGTTTCGATCCGATTCAGGCCGTAGTTCCTAATGACTTAAATAATTACAATGACGAAGTTCTTAAGCTAACAACAGGTTGTTCTGTTGAAGTGACAGGTACTATCGTAGCTTCTCCTGCTAAAGGTCAAGATTTTGAGCTAGCTGCAACTGAAGTTAAAGTTGTAGGTTGGGTTGAAGATGCTGATACTTACCCAATGGCTAAGACTCGTCACTCAATTGAATATTTACGTGAAGTTGCACACCTTCGCCCACGTACTAACGTGATTGGTGCGGTTGCACGTGTTCGTAACTGTCTATCTCAAGCGATTCACCGTTTCTACCACGAGCAAGGCTACTTCTGGATGTCTGCTCCACTAATCACATCATCTGATGCTGAAGGTGCTGGTGAAATGTTCCGTGTTTCTACGCTAGATCACGCGAACCTTCCTATGGATGACAAAGGCAATGTTGATTACGACAAAGACTTCTTTGGTAAAGAAACATTCCTAACCGTATCTGGTCAACTTAATGCGGAAACTTACGCTTGTGCACTAAGCAAAGTTTACACATTCGGTCCTACTTTCCGTGCTGAAAACTCACACACAAGCCGCCACCTAGCTGAATTCTGGATGGTTGAGCCTGAAGTTGCTTTCGCTACGCTTGATGACGTAGCTAAACTAGCTGAAGACATGCTTAAGTATGTATTCGAAGCTGTTCTTGCTGAGCGTCGTGATGACCTTGAGTTCTTTGCTTCTCGCATCGACAAACAAGCGATCACTCGTCTAGAGCAATTTGTAAGCTCTGATTTCGCACAAGTAGACTACACAGATGCTATCCAAATCCTTAAAGATTCTGGTCGTGACTTTGAGTTTGATGTTGAGTGGGGCATCGATATGTCTTCTGAGCATGAGCGTTACCTTGCAGAAGAGCACTTCAAAGCACCGGTTATCGTTAAAAACTACCCGAAAGACATCAAAGCATTCTACATGCGTCAAAATGACGATGGTAAGACGGTTGCTGCGATGGATGTTCTTGCACCAGGCATTGGTGAGATCATTGGTGGTTCTCAACGTGAAGAGCGTTTAGACGTTCTTGATGCTCGTATGATTGAAATGGGCATCGACCCTGAGCACATGAGCTGGTACCGTGATTTACGTCGTTACGGCACAGTGCCTCATGCTGGCTTCGGTCTTGGCTTTGAGCGTCTAGTGTCTTACGTAACTGGTATGGGCAACGTTCGTGACGTTATCCCGTTCCCACGTACTCCACGTTCAGCTAACTTCTAATTGGCTTTTCTTATAGGGCATTAGCTCTGTAAGAATAGATTAAATAGAAACTAATGAATACAAAAATGGCGACCAGTGCGGTCGCCATTTTTTTAACTATATATTTAGGTATCATTACCAAAAACGCACTCTACCCGTATCAATATGCACAAAGTTACTGCCTGGATAATACCCTACTCCGCCCGCTTTTAATGATAACGCCGCTTTTCTTACCTCAGCTAAGGGAACGCCTTCTAAGCGAAAATCCATTGCTTTACCTAGCATATGCAAACTTTTCTTTGCCACGCCACCGTGTGATTTACCACGTAACATTTCATTTGTTGCTGGTGAGCGATAACCCGAAATAATTTGAACCTGAGTATCACAACCAATGACATTTTGAATCGCCGACAATTGGTCAAATAATCGTTTATCCATTTCGATGCTTTCATTACGTCTGAAATCTCGGCATAAATGATTTAGTTTTGCTAACTCTGCGCTCTGATAACCTCGTCCATTAAAATATTCAGTCTGTAGCTCTTCACCGGTATGTAAGTTGTTTAACGCTAGCTTACGTGGTGACTCTTCAAATTGTGATGCGAAAGATAAAGTAGGAAACAGACTTAAACCAACAGTAGCTGCGCCACCAAGTAGGATTTTACGGCGTAATGGACTCAATTCAGACATACAGTAGAAATCTCTCTTATAAATAGATCAATCAATAACTGAAGGAGAATATACACACCAACCCTTAGATGGTCAAATAACATACAATTAATTTTCTTAGCTAAACCCCATGAAAATATCTTACTAATTGAATTAAATGCTCTTTTTCGACTTAATTTTTAATGTAAATTATTTGTCAATTTTTTTGACTTACTCCATTTATCATATTCATAGATATCATCTCGAAATTGAACTTGGTTCTTTTCATCAATCCACGCAGTTTGATAAATCGTATATACCGAGATTGTTTGAGACAAAATCGCTTCTTTCGTTTCAGGTAATTGATGATAATTATGATACTCTTTTTTAGAAAAATGGGACTCTTTCATTAAGAGTTGGGCGAACTCCGAAGCTCTTTCAACACGAATACACCCTGAACTATAAGCTCTCGTTTGTTTTCTAAAAAGTGATTTGGAAGGCGTATCATGCAAATAAATAGCATTTCGATTAGGTGTATTAAATTTATAACGACCAAGCGCATTACTATCACCAGATTTTTGTCTCAACTTATAAGGAAAGGTTTCAATACTCATTTGTTCCCAATCGATATCTTCAATAGGAATAACCTCATCACTTAACCAAGTGGGTACAATTTCAAAGTTTTGTGCTTGTAAAAAGCCTTTATCGTTATATGCTTTTGGCAAAATATCTTCTTTCATAATTTTCGTTGGTACCTTCCAACTAGGATTGAAAACGATGGAATTAAGATATGTCGAAAACAATGGCGTTTTTCTTGCCAGTTTCCCTACAATCACTTTACTGTGAAACAGCAGCTCATCTTCTTTCCAATATTGCATTTCATAAGATGGGATATTCACAAGCACAAAACGCGCTTTTTTATTTTCCCATAAGCGTAATCGCTGAATATTTAATGCCATGATACGAACACGCTCTTTTGCCGACATGTTCAACCAATATTTAGTCTTAGGGCCAATTATCCCATCAGGCAACAACCCGTGGCGCTTTTGAAAACGTTTTATAACATCAACAAGTTCTAAATTATAAAGACCATTATCATGTGATAAGAGTTCTCTGCTTTCTTCTTTCGTCAGCTCTCCGGCAACATAAAGACGATTAACCAGTGAAACATAAGAGATCTCTTGGTTAGGCCTTATAAGTTTAGAAGAGGTTAGTTTCTCAATTGGCTCACCATAAGGATCATAATAGCTGAACAACTGTCCGTAAAACTCCTCGTACATCTCTGAATTAGGAGCTAAAGTTTTGGTAAGGTAATCCAATCGTTCACCAGTAAAAGCAGTATTTATTGAAGAGATAACCTGTGGGTGGGGTTCACCTATATGCTCATCAAGGCGACTACCAAAAAACCAACCGCTTCCTCTTTTTGGTATTTTAGATTGATAGGTAAGAAGATAAATTAAGGTATCTGTTGCTAAAATATCGTATTCCAGTTCTTTTGAATTCTGTAAATGATAGTAGCGTTGCTCAAGAGCATTATTAAGATCAGCAAGAACCAATAACGCCAATTGATTTTCTAAGTTTTTCCGCGCCTTTGGTGAGTACCATTTCAGCTGTTCATTTTGATAAAAACGAGAAACTAATTCTGGATAAAATAACTGTGCTTCCTGCTGATCAATATAGCGACTTGCTTGAGTTAAAGCCTGAGCATTAAGTGGCATAAGTATAAGAAAAACGGAAAATAAAATAATCACTCTAACCATGAAAGCCCCCCCAAATAACACGCTACTACTTTGATAGTAGTATGCATACGTTAAATATCAAGTTGATAGGCTTCATTCACTTTAGGGTAAGATAAAAAAAGGCCAAATAATTTGACCTTTTCTTAAGACATTATGGCGCTGCTTTATTGAACAACCTCGCCACTTTCAATAACTGTCTTGCGCACTATTTTTGTAAACTCGATCACTTCTTGGCGGATTTTACCTTCATCAACCGTTAGCATTTCACGATCTTTCATCAAGATATTACCATCAACAATAGTATGACGAACGTTGCCTGAATTTGCAGAATAAACTAGTGCAGAATAAGGATTATATACTGGCAGCATATTTGGTGCTTTCGTATCAACAACAATAATGTCTGCTAGCTTACCAACTTCAATAGAGCCTATTTTATCTTCCATATGAAGCGCTTTAGCTGCACCCATCGTTGCCATATCAATAACCTTGATTGGAGGCATTGCTGCACGATCTTTATTTACTAATTTATGAACTTTAGCAACTTGGTTAAACTCATCAATAATACTTAATGTATTGCCTGACATCGGACCATCGGTTCCTAAGCCAATACGAACACCTTCATCGTACATTTTAAGTGCAGGAGATACACCTTTAGCCGATTTAATGTTAGCACTCATATTATGAGCAACGCCCATATCAGACTCTTTAACTAACTCAATGTCTTTATCATCAATAAGAATCATATGAGCACCAATCAGGTTCTTATTAAGCGCGCCAATACTGTGCATATACTCTACTGGAGACATCCCATTAGAACGCTCTGCTATCACTTCTTCTTCACGATGAGATTCTGCTAAGTGGATCATGACTGGAACATCTAGCTCTAATGACAGTTTCGCAATTTTTTGTAACGTCTCTGTAGTATTAGTGTATGGGGCATGAGGAGCAAACGCTGGTGTGATACGAGGATGATCTTTATATTCTTCAATAAAGTTTAATGCGTATTGAATACCTTCATCTGCATTTGCTGCATCAGCAACCGGAAATTTAATAACACTCTCACCTAAGATTGCTCGCATACCAATTTTGTCGACTGTCTTTGCTACTTCGTCTTCAAAATAATACATATCCGCATAAGTAGTTACTCCACCCTTCACCATCTCTACGTTACCTAGATTAGCACCAATGCGAACCATATCGCGTGACACTAACTTTTTCTCTAGTGGAAAAATATAACGATGTAAGCGGTCAGGAACATCATCACCTAATGAACGAAAAACAGTCATTGAAGCGTGAGTATGTGTATTAATTAAACCGGGTAGAACAATATCACCATCAACATCTAATACGGTTTTTGCTTCATAGTTTTTTGCAATACTTTCATCACCAACTGCAACAATTTTATTACCTTTGATGGCAATTACGCCATTATCAAACGTTTGCTTAGATTCATTCATTGTAAGCAATGTTGCATCTTTGATCAGTAAATCAACTTGTTGTACTGCCAGCGTAGAAAAACTAGTTGCTGCTATAGCAATGGCAACTAAGGTTTTTTTTAAATACATAAATATACTCACTAAAGAAAAAAAATAGCTAGATTTCAGAAACGGATGATATACGTGACATTCCTTTTATCAAGTGAATTATCAATAAACAGCCCTACCTTATTCTCAAAGTAGTGACCAATGTCATACTTTTAAATATTCAGCGAGGGGTGAGAATTATTGCAAATAATACCCTTGCTGCTATTTTGCAGCTAAGTCGGAAGGTAAGGTTGATAAAGGTATCGAAGGAAAAACATTCACTCAACAAGTGAATAGTTAAATAAGTGTACCAAAAAATGTAAATATATTAAGAGAGCTAGCTTGCTCTCTCTGTTCATTCAAGTAAATGTCTTTATAATGCCTATACATTTTTTTCACACTTTTGAGTTATGAAGCCTTACTGTTTTTATTTTTTATTTTTTATTTCATTGTTTCCTTTGGAGAGCAAAGCAGAGGAGGAACCTAATGAGTTATCTCTTTACTCTGTAAACACGGGATCATTTCTCTATCATTTAGTACCCTACGATCCTGACTCTCATCAATACTTTGGTAATCAATACTTTTCTGTTGAGCGTAAATTTTCTGCTGACTCTGATTACAGCTTCATGCTAGGTACTTTTTTAAACAGCCAAGCGAATCGCTGTATGCTTATTGGTGTCCGAAAAGACTGGTATCGTGTAAATAGCAAACTTGTGATTAAAGGGATGTATTCGTACGCAGGTGAGTTCTTTATCGATGCATTTGAAGACTGTGGTGATGGTGGGATATATAAGACATCAAAAGAAAAAGTTGGCGTTGCATTTGCCCCATACATTTATCATGCAGCACAATACAACTTTACTGACTATTTTGGCGTAGAAGCTGGCTTTATCCTGCCCGGGATTATCGTAATGAGTATGCAATGGAGTTTCTAACTTCATAACAATACTAGTACTAACCATATAATGCAGCTAATAAATACAAAAAAACCACGACTCATCAAATGATAGTCGTGGTTTTTTATGGTAAAACGAAAAAGCTTATTCGCTTTCTACTTCAGCTTCACCGCGTAAATTCTGTTGCACGCCTTGTAAAAAGTTACGTAGAACTTGGTCTTTACAAATACGGTAGTGTTTATGATCTGCTTTACGGAAGAAAGCACTCAGTTCGTGCTTGCTTAAACGGAAGTTAACTAACTTCATTAAGTCTAAAACGTCATCTGCTTTTAAGTTTAAAGCAATTTGTAATTTTTTCAGTATGATGTTGTTTGTTAGTTTTTCTTCAGGCTTTGGTTGCTCGCCTTCACGCTTACCACGACGATCATTAATTAAACCATTTAGAAACGTTGCTAATTGAACATCTTGACAACTTTTGTAGTCTTTATCGTCATCCGCTTTTAACCAGTTACATACTTCTTCACGAGTTACTTTAAGATCAGCGGCACCAAACAGTGCGATCATCTTAGTATCATCAAAATCAAAAGCGTAACGAATGCGTCGTAAAATGTCGTTATTAGTCAAGGTAAATCCTAAATGTATTAAATTTAAATTAGGTGCAGACTATAACTTGTAATCCACTTTGGTAAAAGATTTATGTGATCTATACGTACAAAAAAACCCGAGACAAACTCGGGTTTTATTCATTTCCATCAAATGTTACATTTGACGTAAAGCGTCAATGCGTTTCTCAAGAGGTGGATGGCTCATTAGCAGTTCTGTTAACGACTTTTTGCCGTTAATACCAAATGCCATCATAGAACCTTCTAGATGAGACTCTTGACTCATGCGTAAGCGCTCTAATGCCGCGATCATTTTCTCTTTACCAACCAACTGTGCAGCACCTGCATCAGCATGGAATTCGCGATGACGGCTAAACCACATCGTTAAGAAGCTTGCTAAGAAACCAAACGCAAGTTCAAGTACAGTAGAAACAATAAAATACGTCATAAAACTGCCACCTTCGCCCTCACCTTCTTCATCGTTTGACGTAAAACCACTAACAGCATTTGCGATCATACGTGATAAGAAAATAACAAAAGTATTCACTACACCTTGCATTAACGTCATTGTAATCATGTCACCATTTGCAATATGGCTCACTTCGTGTGCTAATACCGCTTCTGCTTCATCACGAGTCATGCTATGTAATAACCCAGTAGATACCGCAACCAATGAATCATCACGCTTTGCACCAGTAGCAAAAGCATTCATATCAGGCGAGTCGTAAATTGCAACCGTTGGCATACCGATACCAACTTGCTGCGCTTGACGAGATACCGTCTGCATTAACCAATGTTCAGTTTCATTTCGAGGCTGTTCAATAACCTCACCACCTACTGAACGTAATGCCATTGATTTTGACATCATTAGAGAAACTAACGAACCACCAAAACCGAACAATACAGCCATAACAAGTAAACCAGAAAGGCTACCTTGTTGAATCCCCGTAACCGCATAAACAATATTCAGAACAATACTGAATACAATCATCACAGCTAAGTTTGTTGCTAAAAACAGCGCAATACGCTTCATTTATCTTTCTCTCCGGTTAATAATTAATTCAACTCATTTATTTTTTTATTTTGAATTGGACCCAAACGCATCTAGCACGCTTAATAAGTATACCCATAAGATAGTGCCATTTCCTATAAACACAAGGGCTTGACGCACTTTGATACACTTTCTTATCTCCTATTTACCTTTATTCACTACTTTTTAAACAACTAAAGCCTGAATGGTAAATTAAGAGGGTTAGACTTAAGTCTTATTGCACGCTTTTTTATTTAGGTTTAACTTGTCCTTAATGAATCAAAATAAATAATGCTCAAGGACCGAACATGACTGAGAAAGAAAGTTACCTAATGGCGATTGACATGCTTTGTTGTCATCTGGGGTTATCAAAAGAAGAAGCCCAAAAGCAATTGGGAATTGAGGATCAATCTAATATTGAAAGTCAGATTGCTGATACTCAAGAAGCGTTGATGGGTTTATATCGCTAATTAAAATACAGCACATACAAAAAAGGCAGCTTACTAACTAATAGTAAGTTGCCTTTTGCTATTTTATTAATAGAAACTTATGCAGTAACTGCAGCTGTTTCTTTTGCTTTCATTTCACCAACAGGTAATACAGTACGACCGTATTCACCATTAATGACTTGAGCCATAGAGAAGTACATAGCACTTAAACCACAGAATAGACCAACATAACCAGCCATGTGGCCAATTACTACACTACCTGTGAAATCACGAGCTGAAAGCAATGCGAACAAGATAGTTAAGCTACCAAATACAACTTGCTTAGCACGTGGGTAGTTGAATGTCCCTAAGAATAAGAAGAATGTTAATACACCCCACATTGCAAGATACCACCCCATGAATGCTGCTGACGTTGCTTGGCCAAGACCCATTTCTGGCATAAGAATTAAGCCAACAAGAGATAACCAGAAGAAACCGTAAGAAGTAAATGCGGTAGTACCAAATGTATTACCCTTTTTATACTCCATGATGCCTGCGATTACTTGTGCAAGACCACCGTAAAAAATACCCATTGATAAGATCGCTGTATTTAAAGGAAAGAAACCAGCATTATGCAGGTTTAATAACACAGTTGTCATACCAAAAGCCATTAAGCCTAATGGTGCTGGGTTTGCAAGTTTGTTTGACATGCCGAAGCCTCAAAAAAAAGTGTAATGATTAAAAAATGTTTTAGGAAGCGCATTCTATTTACGAGCACCAAAGATCACAACTATCATTTATGAAATCTTACATTTCATTTATTGCATTCTTAAATTTAAATCGGAATTGATAATTTTTATAGCTCACCGTATTCAGTTTTCCTCTTCTATTTAGACAGCATTCTTAATTACGATTACACTAGAGCTCCTGCATAATAATTGAGAACCTACATGGAATTAGTGTTTTCCCTACTACAGCAATTAAGCGTTTATCTTGTGCTTGCTTATTTATTAAGTAAGACACCGCTATTTCTTCCTATTACGACTATTTCAGGGCGTTGGAGTCATCGCTTTCTTTGTTACATCATCTTTTCAGGCTTCTGTATTTTAGGTACTTATTTTGGCCTTGCTATTCAAGATGCGATTGCTAATACAAGAGCAATTGGTGCTGTAATGGGAGGAGTACTAGGTGGACCTTTAGTTGGATTTTTTGTCGGTCTAACAGGTGGTTTACACCGCTACTCTATGGGAGGATTTACCGATCTAGCCTGCGCAATATCAACGACTACAGAAGGCTTATTAGGTGGTTTATTTCATTTGTACTTTGTTAGAAAAAATCAGATAGAACAATTATTTAGACCTAGAACCGTGTTAATGATTGCCTTTATTGCAGAGCTATTACAAATGACCATAATTCTAATCGTTGCCAAACCATTTGATCAGGCTTATGAACTTGTCTCCTCTATCATTTTACCTATGGTTGTTGCCAACTCAGTTGGGGCCGCCATGTTTATGAGTATTATCCAAGATAGAAAAGCCATTTATGAAAAATACTCTGCCGCATTCTCTAATAAAGCACTAAACATCGCCCAACGTTCTGTTGGAATATTAAGCCAAGGCTTCAACCAAGAAAACAGTGAACAAATCGCAAAAATAATCTATGAAGAAACGGGTGTAGGCGCTGTTTCTATTACTGATAAAGAGAAAATATTAGCCTTTATTGGTATTGGTGATGATCATCACTTACCAGGCACTCCTATTGCCTCTGATTACACACGAAAAGCCATAAAGCAGAGTAAAGTAATGTACATCGATGGGGGCGAACACCCCTATCAATGCTCTATTGATGAAAAATGCAAACTCGGCTCAGCACTCGTTATTCCACTTATTGGTGCGAATAATGAGGTGATTGGCACCATAAAACTGTATGAGCCAAAACTGAAACTATTTTCCTATATCAACATAACGCTGGGAGAAGGCATCGCCAAATTACTCTCCAACCAAATTTTAACGGGTCGTTATTTACAGCAGCAATCTTTACTTACTCAAGCAGAATTGCGCCTATTACAAGCTCAAGTGAATCCTCACTTCCTGTTTAATGCGTTAAATACGATTAGTGCCGTTATTCGACGAGATCCAACTCGTGCTCGAGAATTAATTCAGCACTTATCACAATTTTTCCGTAGAAATTTAAAACAGAACTTTGAGCAAGTCACCTTAAAAGAAGAATTACATCACGTACAATCCTACTTAGAGATTGAGCTAGCACGATTTGCAGACAGACTGACAGTCGACGTAAGTATTGACGAAAAACTGTACGATTTAAAATTACCCACATTCACCTTGCAACCCTTAGTTGAGAACGCCATCAAACATGGTACTTCGAATATGTTTGAAAATGGCGAAATAAAAATTATAGGTTATCTATCTCATCACCAAGTGATCCTTGAGGTAATTGATAATGCAGGGCTATATACTGAGAAAACAAGCAGTGATGGTTTAGGCACTACCATTGTTGATAAACGTTTAAAAAATCAATTTGGCGACGCTTTTGGGCTGACTTTATCATGCATTGAGAATCAACAAACCAAAGCCACCATCCATTTACCATTAGAGACGATAAATCATGCTTAAAGCCATTGTGATTGACGACGAACTGTTTGCTCGCGAAGAGTTAATTGAACAATTAAACGAGGTAGGTCACATCGACATTATTGCAGAATGTGGTAATGCTATTGACGGGTTAAAGCAAATAAATCAACTAAAACCTGATGTGGTATTTCTTGATATTCAAATGCCTAAAATTACAGGAATGGATTTAATCAGCATGCTTGATCCTGAGACCATGCCAAATATCGTTTTTGTTACCGCTTATGATGAATTTGCAGTAAAAGCCTTTGAAGATAACGCCTTTGATTATTTACTCAAACCGATAGAGCCTTGCCGCCTTAAAAAAACCGTAAAACGATTATTAGCAGCCGAAACCAAACTCGACCTCACTCCTATTATCACGCCTGAAATTGAGTTAATCCCCTGCTCTGGGCACAACCGCATTCTTCTTTTACCGTCTAAAGAGATTGAGGTTGCCAGTATTCAAGCGGCAGGCGTTGAGCTTGTAACCAAATCAGAGAAAGCTTGCACACAATTGACATTAAAAGTCCTTGAAGAAAAGACCCCGCTTATCCGCTGCCATCGACAGTTTTTAATTAACCCTCACTTTATTAGAGAGATTAAACTTCATGATAATGGTACCAGTGAGATCATTACTCAAAGTGGTCATACTGCTCAAGTCAGTCGTCGGTATCTTAAAGAAATTAAAGAGCGACTAGGGATTCAATGCTAATTACAGTTTTTAATACAGCCACTTAATCAGACTTAAAACCGCTTAACATAATATAAAACCACTGAGCCCCTTATCTTAACCACTCACTTTCTTTGGGCGTGAACTCTTTACGCCCATCAGTATGATAACCACCATATTCATTTATTTATATTAACCAGTAATTCAAACAAGGAATAAATTATGGTTTGGTTTCTAACCTGTGTTGCAGCGCTTATCGGTGGTTACTTCATCTACGGTGCATTTATTGAAAAAGTCTTTGGTATTAAAGAAGACAGAAAAACCCCCGCTCACACAAAAACAGATGGCGTAGATTTTGTTCCAATGTCAACACCAAAAGTCTACCTAGTTCAACTTCTTAATATTGCAGGCGTCGGTCCAATTTTTGGCCCAATCATGGGTGCCCTTTACGGCCCTGCAGCTATGTTATGGATTGTCCTTGGTTGTATTTTTGCAGGTGCGGTACACGATTATTTCTCAGGAATGCTATCTGTCCGTAATGGTGGAGCCTCTGTTCCTACCATTACAGGTAAGTACCTAGGCAATGGTGCAAAGCACTTCATGAACGTGTTTGCCATTGTTCTATTGCTTCTTGTTGGTGTGGTATTCGTGTCTGCTCCTGCAAGCATGCTAACCAACCTAATGAATGACCAATTTGATTTAGGTATCACAATGACGGCGATGGTTGTTATCATTTTTGGATACTACATCTTGGCGACCATTGTACCAGTTGATAAAATTATCGGACGCTTCTATCCGCTATTTGGTGCTCTACTAATCTTCATGTCTGTTGGCTTAATTTCTGCAATCGCACTATCAAGTGATCATTCTGTGCTTGGTGGCTACGAGCCAAGTGAGATGTTTACCAACATGAACCCGAACGACTTACCATTGTGGCCTGCACTATTTATCACTATCGCTTGTGGCGCTATCTCTGGTTTCCACGCAACGCAATCTCCGCTAATGGCGCGTTGTATGGAAAATGAAAAGAATGGCCGTTTTGTATTCTACGGCGCAATGATTGGTGAAGGTATTATCGCTCTGATCTGGTGTGCTATCGCTCTGTCTTTCTTTGATGGTATGGAAGCACTTCAAGCAGCGGTTTCAAACGGTGGTCCTGGTAATGTAGTTTACGCATCATCATTTGGTCTTCTAGGTACATTTGGTGGCATCCTAGCGTTCTTAGGCGTAGTTATTCTACCAATTACCTCTGGCGATACTGCATTCCGCTCAAGCCGTTTAATACTTGCTGAATATTTCAACATGGAGCAGAAAACACTGCGTAACCGTCTACTCATGGCGCTTCCACTGTTCGTTCTTGGTGGTATCTTAACTCAAGTAGATTTCGGCATTATCTGGCGTTACTTCGGTTTTGCTAACCAAACAACGGCTGTAATGATGCTATGGACCGCTTCTGCTTACTTACTTCGTCACAACAAGTTACATTGGGTTGCGACGGTACCAGCGGTATTCATGACAAGCGTATGTATCACATTCATCTTAAATAACAGTCAACTTGGTTTTGGTTTACCGATGACACTATCAACCATTACCGGTGTGGTTTCAGCGTTTGTAATTGCTGGTTTGATTATTGTGAAATCAAAAGGCAAAGGTGAAATTGATTCAGAAGAAGAAAGTCTTCAATCTTAAACTAACGTTATAACCTTCCCCCTATAACGTTAGACTTAAACCGGACCATTAATCGTGGTTCGGTTTTTTATACCCAAATAAAAAGCGCCAGTGGTAGTAACCACTGGCGCTTTATATAATTTAATTAGTTGCTTTGTTTTATGAAGAGCGTTACTTCTGTTTCGCAGCAATCGCGGCGTAATCACCAAGTAATTTAGATAAAATTGGCAACCAATTTAACGCATCTGTCGGTGGTTTCGCTAAAATCTTCTCAACCAATTCACAGTGCTCTTCTAACGATACCGCTTCTTCTAAATTAAATAGCATTGCATAGGTATGCCATAAAACAAGACGCATCATTCGTAAGCTGTTTTGTTGTGAATTTTCAGACTCAGAAAACGCATGAGTCACTTCACCAAGTGCAACAGCGGCAAGACGTAACATCGCGTCTAATTGAGCCGTTTGCATACGATCTTGATCTGCTGTTTCTTCTTGTTCAAAAGTGAAAATCTCTTGGATTGTCTCTTCTGGCACCATACGACTAATCACACGATGGCTAAACTCTTCAAGCTCATGGCGTGGCATTGTTACTAAACAAGAGAAAGTATAATCACGTTCCATTTTTCTCTCCTACTTTTTAAGCTTAGTAATGCCAGCTTTCTTTTGGATCACATTTTTCAAACGCATACGACGTTCTGCAGAAGCCTGATCTTGATTCACATTAGTCGCGTTATTTGTACGACCTTTACGATCTTTAAAACCTGCTTTCGTATTTACTTTTTCAATATACGCATCACGACTCTTAGGCTCGTAACCTGGTTGAACGACACGGTGAATACGTTGCTGAATTAGTGTTTCAACTTGAACAACCGTTAGCTCTTCTTCGCGACTAACAAACGAAATAGCATGACCTTTTTTACCCGCACGACCAGTACGACCAATACGGTGAACATAGTCTTCTGCCAAGAATGGCATATCGTAGTTAATTACGTGTGGTAAATCAGCAATATCAAGGCCGCGAGCAGCAACATCGGTTGCAACCATTACGCGAGCTTTGCCTTCTTTAAACTCTTCTAACGCACGACGACGAGCACTTTGTGCTTTATCACCATGACAAATAACCGCTTTAATACCATCAAGCTTAAGCTCTTTAACGATGTTGTTTGCTGTTTCTTTGTAGTTTACAAATACCAGCACTTGTTGCCAGTTTTTACGACCAATCAACTCAGAAAGTAATTCTGTTTTACGCTCTTCATCAACCGGATAAACCACATGAGCAATTGTTGTTGCTGTCATGTTTTCACGGTCTACTGAGATGCGCTTAGGACGACGTAAAATATCACTCGCTAATTTGTTCATTTGTGCAGAAGACGTCGCAGAAAACAACATGATTTGTGGCGCTGTATTTACTTCCATCATGATGTTACGAATCGCATTAACAAAGCCCATATCCAACATGCGGTCAGCTTCATCAAATACTAAAAATTCAAGATTCGCGATAGAAATATTGCCTTCTTCAAGGTGCTCTTGAAGACGGCCAGGAGTGGCAACTAAAATATCAACACCCGGATCTAATGCTCTCTCTTGAGAAGACATTTTTTTACCACCAAATACCGCCGTTACTGATAGCGATGTGTATTTTGTGTAATCCGCAATGTTTACTGCGATTTGCTCTGCTAGTTCACGCGTTGGCGCTAAAATCAGAGCGCGAGCTGAACGACGCGTTGCTGTTTTTTTCGAATCAAGCAATTGCTGAATCACTGGCAATGCAAACGCGGCCGTTTTACCTGTACCCGTTTGAGCATTTGCAAGAATATCATGACCTTTACGTGCCAAAGGAATAGCTTTTTGCTGGATTGGGGTTAATTTCTGATAACCACATTCAGTTAATGCTTTTACGACTTCAGGTGCGAAACCTTGAGATGAAAATGACATAAAGTGGATTCCTTAAGCGAACAGTCTATGTATTCAGTGGATAATAATTTAGCCGCGCATTATAAATGATTTACGGTGAGTTAGCGCACATTTTTTGTTATTCCATCATAAAAAAAGGCAGAAACACTGAAGTATTTCTGCCTTTTTATCTATTTCGTTTTAAAACGACCCGATTAGTGAAGTTTTAAGTTTGGACGAAGTACTCGGTTAATACGGCCAACCAACATAATCAAGGTTGTTTTAAACACACCATGCAATGCAATCTGATGCATACGATATAAAGAAATGTACACCACGCGAGCAATACGACCCTCAACCATCATTGAGCCTTTTGTCAGGTTCCCCATTAAGCTACCAACCGTTGAGAAGTTACTTAATGAAACCAAAGATCCGTGATCTTTATACACATACGGCTTCATTTCACGATCAGTCATCTTAGCCACAATGTTCTTAAACGCATGGCTTGCCATTTGGTGTGCCGCTTGCGCACGAGGAGGAACAAAACCACCCTCAGGCTTTTCACATGATGCCAAATCACCAATAACAAAAATATCGTCATCACGCGTTGTTTGTAGCGTTGGTTTAACAACAAGTTGATTAATACGGTTCGTTTCTAAGCCTGCGATGTCTTTAATGAAATCAGGTGCTTTAATACCCGCAGCCCATACCATGATTTGAGCAGGGATAAGCTCACCATCTTTAGTATGTAAACCTTCAGAGTCGGCCTTTGTTACCATTGTCGTCGTACGAACATTAACACCAAGTTTAGTTAACTCGCTGTGAGCCGCAGCAGAGATGCGCGGTGGTAATGCAGGGAGAATACGCTCACCCGCTTCTACAAGGTTTACGTTTAGCTTTGCAGAATCCAAATCGCCAAAGCCGTATAAACGTAGCTCTTTAACCGCATTATGTAACTCAGCAGACAGTTCAACACCCGTAGCACCAGCACCAACAATCGCAATATCTACGGTTTTTTGTGTTGGGTGCATATGAAGCTTTAAGAACTGGTTGTTCATTTCAGTGCGGAAACGATGAGCTTGCTCTGGGCTATCTAGGAAGATACAGTTTTCACGAACACCCGGAGTATTAAAATCATTTGATGTTGAGCCAATCGCAAGGATCAGGTAATCGTATTCGATTTCTCTTGTCGGAATAAGAACCTCGTCATGCTCATCTTTAATTTCAGCCAGCGTGATGAATTTACGCTCACGGTTGATATCGCATAAGCTGCCCATTTGGAAATCAAACGAATGGTTTTTTGCATGTGCACGGTAACTGATTGCATCAACACCTTCATCTAAAGAACCCGTTGCTACTTCATGAAGTAATGGTTTCCATAAATGGCTCGCTTTACGATCAACCAAAATAACTTCTGCACGACCTTTACGACCTAGTGTACGACCAAATTTAGTAGCAAGCTCTAGACCACCAGCTCCACCACCAACAATAACAATCTTAGTCATTGCAATCTTTCCTCTAAAAAATAAAACGGCATCAACCTGAGCGACTCAGATTAAAAAATGTGTGCTCTCTACTTTTTCATTATAGACTATCGTAAAAAGTAAGAGTCTTGAGGAAACAGCGTTCACGTTACGCTAATTTTGAGCAATGTATGCTTCTTGTCTTTGTTTTAGACCAATGTAATTCATTAGATGATTACATTGGTATGAACATTATATATCTGCATTTCGGATGTTATCAAGCAGATATAGATGTTATAGAGAAGATTTCTTTTGAGGTGTAAAATAAATGAAGGAGTTGTGTTATTTTGTTACGAGAGATTGCTTCTTTGGTTTAGATCAAAAAACCTCACGATATTGTGAGGTTTTTATCATGTTGCAACCGTTTTTTATATCTAGATCGAATTTACCAAACAGGCACTAGATTAAGGTTTCGGCTTCTTTAAACTCTTTCATTACCTGCAAATGCTGAGAGATCTTTTTGAACTTATGTGTTTCATTTTCATCCCAAATGATTTGGTAATAAGGCTCAAGCTCTACTGCTGTTTCTGCATTATCACGTATTTCATCGCTCTTAGATAAAATACATAAACAATGTTCTTTATTCTTTTGGCGGAATTTTTCTACGCACTTAGTCGCAATGTCAGCATACTCTTCAGGACGATCAATACGTCCTTCCATATTCACTTCGGGGTGCAAATTAGGATTAAAAATAACCTGACGGATCCCACATAAAAAGCCAATACGTTCAGCCCAAAAGCCACCAAGACCTACACCACAGATAATTGGGTTTGGATCGCCAGCTTGCTCAATAACCTTATGCACTTCTTTTAATAAGTGCTGCATATCATGCTTAGGATGCAGAGTGCTGTAATTAATGAAACGAACATCTTCATCGATAAATTGAAGCTGTACCACTTTCTCATGATTACCAGGGCTTGTTGAGTCAAAGCCGTGAAGATAAATAATCATGTTTCCCCCTGTTCCTGAATAAGAATTAGTCCATATAAGTAAATTTAATCTACCATGAAAATTATGGTTTTAAAGCCATTAACTTAAGCAAAACTGAGAACAGTGATCTAGCCTAGATAATTACCGATTTATTTTTTAATTAATGGCATTAATTTCTTTAACTTGCTCATTTCTCGTTCAGCCAACTCTTGATAGCACGCATCTTTCAGTAACTGATGGCCTAGAGAAAACCATAACGCCCCCATAAAACAAACCCAAGGCGTCCACTTATTCACCGCTTGCTTCCATTTGTTTTCATCAAAACCTCGTAGCAGGCAATAACGGTGAATAACCTCATCAGCATCAAACTGATTAGCAATGATCATGGTTGCTAAGTCTTGGCTTGGATCTCCGATGGAAGCGTATTCCCAATCAATCAACCCATACCCTTTCTCTTTGACAATAATATTATAAGCGCCAATGTCGAAGTGGCATAAACAAGGAGTAAATAAAGGCCGTTCTTCCTCTTGAGAGAAGTAATCAACATAAACTTGCATTTCACTTGTTTGGTTTTCTGGTTCTAATGATGACCAATAACTCAAAATACGTGATTTTAAGCTCATCACATCATTTTTAACTTCATCGTTAAACCCATCCAAAGCAAGTTGATGAACTGATACTAATAGTTCAACCCCAACGTCTTTGGCTTTATCCAGCTCAATCACATCACCCTTAAACCATTCAACCAATAAACCCTCATCATTTGAGCCGTAAACATTGGGAGCAAAAGACACTGTTTGCAATGCTGTTAATATGACTTGTTCTTTGTCTCTATTTGCCCCAAGTACTTTCGCTTGCTCAGATACTGGACGCCAGACAAAAGTACCTTCCTTCGCTTCAACTTTCAAACAGGCATTAGTTAATCCACCAGACAGTAACGATACTTTGTTAGTATTTAACCCAAAGCCATCAAAATTAATATCCATATCTACTCCATAAATCTCGTAATAACATAAGCTTATAAAAGTTTATCACAATTAACCAAGCGCTTTTATTCTGTCTCTAATTTGCATTAAAAATTGATTTTAAAATCTTAATAATTTTCGCTATTCAAACCTAATAAATTGGATTATTATCCGCGCCCTACGCGTCTCTTTAAGGCTAATAATACAGCGCCTTACCAGACGTACTTCTTATACCAATCACAGTAAGTAAGTGTTCAGAAATAGCGCAGGAAAAATGCTTGAGAACAAGGCGACATTTTTCGATAAGTAGTTATTCTACAATCAAAAATTTCAACGCAGTTATCGAGCATTTTAACCAGTTAGGATGAACAGTTATTTACTACGATTGGTATTATATACCTTTCCAAATAAGCGGTTAATCAAACACTTAAAGTAGACTGGTGTTATTTTGGATAGACTATAATGTCCTCTAACGCTTTATATACTGATTTATCTGGCTATTACGATTTAATGTGTGCTGATATCGATTATCAAGAGCAAAGTAACTTTGTTCGCCGTATACATCAAATCTTTGGTAATCAAGGAAGAGATTATCTAGATTTAGCGTGTGGTACAGGCCCACATGTTAAACATTTTATTAATTATGGATATCAAGCAAAAGGGTTAGACATAAACCAACCTATGCTTGATATTGCAAAACAGCGTAACCCTGAAGCTGAGTTTATTTTGCATGACATGAGTAACTTCAAGGTTGAAGAACCATTGGATTTAATCACCTGTTTTCTCTACTCGATTCACTACAATGCGAATATTGAAAAACTGTCAGAATGCATTGCAAGCGCTCATGCAGCGTTAAAGCCAGAAGGCGTACTTTGCTTTAACTCTGTAGCAAGAAACAAGATCGACAATCGCTCATTTGTAAAACATCCGGCAGAGCACGAAGGCAGCCAATTTAGCTTCCAATCAGGCTGGAACTATTGTGGCGAAGGTGAGCAACAACACCTATTGTTAAAAATAGAAAAAACAACGGATGGCGTAACAGAGGTTTGGGACGACAAGCACCCTATGGTTGCGGTTGATTTTGAACAGCTGAACGCTTTGCTAGAACCGTACTTTGACGTTCATATGTTTGAGCATGATTATGAAAAAATCACACCATTAAATGATGGCTCAGGTAATGCCATTGTGGTTTGTGTGAAAAAATAACTTTAATACATATTATTACAATACAAACAAAAAAATCCGCCCATTAAAGGCGGATTTTTATTTAACTCATCTTCAGAATAATCTTATCTCTGAGTACAGATTATAGGTAGTTAGCATCAACCAATTCGCTAAGCTCTACTTTATTTACTTCAGGACGGCTATCTAACCAATTAGCCACAAGAAGTTGCTCGTCTGCTGTGGCTGAACGGTAACGCTCAGTTGAACAGATAAAGCCTTCAAATAGCTCTAGACCACCGCCACCAAAACATAAGTCAATGCTGTTAATGTAATCAATGAAATCATCAACAAATGCATCGTATTGGTCAAAGTCTTTAAATTCAGTAGCACAGCTTACTTCAAAACCAAGAATCGCAAATTCACCTAAGTATAATTTCTTACGAATACGACGATTTTTGTTTTCTAACTTATTCAGTTTCATGACATTTCTCTCTTTGATTTATCTACTACCTTTATACTCCTTTAGTCAGGTTTACCCAAGCTTTGATTGCAAGAAATTAATAAGTTTATACAAACAAAAAAGCCAGAGCAGTCACCTACTCTGGCTTTCTTTAGCTATCAATTAACGTTGGGTAATTACCAACCTAATAAGCTTTTCTCTTGTTGTTTACGGATCTCAGTTTCATCAGCCCACTCGATAAGGCCAGTTTCTAGATCCATTAAACGCATTGTCATTTTGTAGTATACGTCTTTGTCGCTACCTGCATTTTTCACGATGCTAGAAAGGTTGCCATAAAGCATGTATTGAGCGCCAACCATTTTACCGAACTGAATCGCTGTATTTTGGTTTACTAACTCATCGTTGTTTTGGAAGTTAAGTTGTGAACGTACCGCTTCTACACGATCCATATCAACGAAACGGAACTTACCAGAATTAAGTAGCTTAGTACTGATTGAATCCGTTACTGATTCAGTATCAATATGCTCGCTTGTTTTGTTTTTAATGCTCTCAACAAAAACAATTGGACGATTACCTTGAGTAATTTGAGCAACAGCACCAGAAGACAACATGCTTTCTGTCATTTCACCCGCAATCTTTTGTAGATCCGTTGAGCCAAAGTCTACCGTTGTTGTTTCAACCGCTTGTGCATCACCGTAACTTACTTTATTAGAACAACCACCGAGTAATACAGCCAAGCCTAATAATGCAACAACACTTTTTTTCATTTTATTTACCTCTAGTAAGTGGTTTCTATCTTAAATTATAGAAGGTTATTCTAATGTACGAATTTGAACACGGAATTGAGTTGCTTCAGGCTTTATAGCCACACCTTGAATGCTCATTGTATCTAAACCACGAACAATAAAAGTACGCCAAGGTGAATCAGAACCATTCACTTCTAGCCCTTGAGCATCATACCAATAAAAACGGTACTGAAGTTGTTGATCCCCTGAGAATTTACTTGTAACTGACACAATACCTCGAACCAAGCCATTATTGTCTTGGGTACTTATCTGTTCAACCGATAAACGATGCCCAAGTACATTATCACCAAACAATACTTTCTGAGTACTGCTGTCTACGCTAATACCCGCGGTTTGACTTGAACTACACGCTGCGAGTGCCAATGGTAGTAACAATACGATAAGCCATTTCTTCATTATATTTCTCCTAACTGTTTATGCCACCATGTGACCGCTTTTCCTTGCCTAGAGACCCAAACTACCACGGTATGACCATCTTTTACTGTAAAGTTTAGTTCATTCCCTAAATATTGAATTTGATTCTCACCAGACTCAATCTTTTTACTCGTTACACTAATCACACCCGGTAATGTTTGCCAACTACGCGTATCTGGCTGCTCTGTCAGTGAGTTAAAAATAGTTAACACTGCATTAGCGAGCTCTTCCTCTTTGGTGTTTCTTGATGTTTTTCGTAGTTCATCTTTTGCAACAACACGTAAAGCCTGTCGAATAACCATTGCAGGAATACGCTCATTCAGATCATTGCGAGCCATCAAGGTAACGTCAGTGATAGGATCTGAATTTAACGCTTTATCATTCACTTTAAGTGGCGTGAAAACTTCACGGTTTGTCGTTTTATAATAAGGCAAAGCTAGATTGTATTGAACAAAGTTGCCTTGGCTATCCCACATTGGTAATCGTAATCGCCAGTCTGAAAGCTGTGGCAAAATACCTTGTTCATCAATAATAATGACACGGCTATCCGTTCGACTAGGAACCTGATATTCACCATACTTCTGCTCTAGCATTCGAATATCATTTCGCATACCAAGACGTCGAGCGAGACGCTGCACAGATTCAATAACCGTCTTATTATTTGGTGCAACGGCTAAGGCTCTTTTATAGTCGATATACGCATCGCTATAATTACGGTTCGTTTCATATAACAAACCAGAGTAGTAGAACAAATAGCCATTTTGCACCGCTGCCAGCTTATCACCCACATCAGGATAATTAGCTAAAATCGCGCCGACATTCGCATCTACACCTTGTTTTTTTGCTTCTTTCTCTGCAGAACGTAAGTCTTTCTCACGATCTCTTTTGGCTTGTTCCTGAATATAGTTTGCCTTACGAACTTCAACTAAAGCGCCGTCTAAATCATTATTCTTTAAATAATTCAGTGAAAGGTACAAATGCAAATAACCGAGC
Source organism: Aliivibrio finisterrensis (assembly GCF_008933155.1). Lineage (GTDB taxonomy): Bacteria > Pseudomonadota > Gammaproteobacteria > Enterobacterales > Vibrionaceae > Aliivibrio > Aliivibrio finisterrensis. The sequence goes on from NZ_WBVP01000001.1 coordinate 111,492, forward strand.
TCATAATCCGCCGGTTTATAGTCAATTAAATTATCATTCGTTACCAGCGAACCAACTTGATTCGCCGAATCTGAAACAGAGATAACCGCTTGATCGCTTTGTACTCTTGCCGCCTGCTCTGCGGTTTCAAAATCAGATTTACTGACCGTGTAGTGCTCACTGAGTAAAGCCACTCGCCCACGTTCTAAGTTATCGAGAATAGGACCGCCGATTTCAATAGGCTCTTCACTATAAGCAAGTTTAGAGTCACCATTTTTAACTAGCTGATAAGTGTCATCCGTTTGTGCCGAGTAGTGGCTAAACAAATTACCGACAGACAGATTCGCACACCCTGTTATTAGCAGAGTAAAAGACAATACAATGGTTTTTTTTAATATCGATATCATTAAAATAGAATGCTCTTGATTAAAAAGTAAGGCCCCAACTATCGGAGCCTTATATTAGCGATCTATTAGCTTAATAGCATTGGACCTAATGGACGTCCGCCCACAAGGTGCATATGAATATGGTATACCTCTTGGCCACCATGAGGATTACAGTTAACAATTAAACGGTAACCATCTTTGGCAATACCCTCTTCAATCGCAATTTTCTTAGCTACAGTAAATAAACGTCCCATAACTAGTTCATCTTCAGCTTCTACGTCATTTGTTGTCGGGATCAGCTTATTAGGAATAATCAATACGTGGCTCGGTGCACGCGGGTTAATGTCACGAAACGCAGTAACTAAATCGTCTTGATAAACCACATCCGCCGGGATCTCTTTGCGAATAATTTTACTAAAAATCGTTTCTTCAGCCATGAATCTTCTCCAATAAAACACAGTTTTTTATTTACTATATAGCTCTAGTATGCGTCACAATTTTCTCGAAAACAATCACTTGAATCATAAGTTCAGCACAAATAATATCTTAATACATAAAAACCTATCTAAAATTTGAGAGTCACCTCTCGCTGCGAATTGTCGATTTTATAGATATCGTCACAATTAGCGATATTAAATAATCATACTATCAATAATGCTGTCATCATATTAAGACAGAGTCTCACAACTGAGGCCTAAGTGTTACATTTAATACAATTATTATATTAAGAGAGATAGAACATGAACAGTTCGGTAGTACGTCGAATGTATGCAGGCTTTTCACTGATTGTGGTCCTGTTTATAATGACGGTTATACTAATGCTCAACGGAACGAGCAATATTCACACTCAAATGAAAACCGTTTCTTCTGAATCATTACCTTTAGTCAGTTTATCTAACGAAACGAGTGTCGCCCTTCTTGCTGCAGATAAATCATTCAAGGACTTTTTAACGACACGTGATCCTTCTCAAATGCAACAATCAAGAGAACAGTTCACTTCAGCCGAAGACACTTTTAACTCAACCTTTAAGCGCTTAACAACGGTAGCAGAACAAAAAAATACCGGCACTCAGCAACGAACAAAACTCACTGCTATTCAACAAGCGTATTTCACCGAAGCTAGAGTAGCTATGAACAACTACCAAGCTTTATTACTTGCTGAAGATGAAAAACAGAAAGCAATCCGTAACTTCCAACGCCTTTTTTCTGAATTAAGTGTTCGCATGAAGGAATACGTTAACGACCAAGAAAGCATTGCTGTAAAAGTGATGGCAAAAAGTTACTTTGTTAAACTCGAAGATGCCGAATTAATCACCTCTGACGCACTAGCAAGTAACGATATTGAATTTGTAAAAAAAGCCGTTAACCAAAACAAAAAAGCCGTTACCCATTTAAACTACGCGTATCGTGGTTTAGCCAATCAATTACCGCAATTAAAAGAAACCTTTGATAAATCTGTTAATCAATTTAGTAATGAAGTCGGTAAAAAAGAAGGTATCCTAAATACACACTTTGCTTACCTAAATGCTACCGATACCCTTTACAGTAATATCTCTAATCTGGCTCACCAAATTGATAGCGCACTTGTTTTGTTAACCTCATTTAATGAATTAGCAAATCAAGACCTACAGCAATCACTGCAAGTTGCAGAAGATATCTACCAACAAAGCGTATATAAAGCGATTGTATTAGGAGTTGTGGTTTCATTGCTTGCGACCTTTATTGGTTATCACCTTGCGTCATCAGTTCGTACACCATTAAAGAATATGCTTCTGATTTTAGAGTCTCTGACTTCTGGTGATATGACTCAACGAATTGTAACCAAACACAATACTGAGTTCAGTCAAGTTTCTCGTCACATTAATACACTGGCTGATAATCTACAAAAAGTACTACTGCAACTCAGTGGTGCCTCAGACGAATTGACCGAGGTTGCTCAAAACAACAGCTCAACGGCTGAAAGAGCAAAACAACAACTGCTAAATCAACGCGAACAAACCACTAGCGTCGCCGCGGCGATGACTCAAATGGAACACTCAGTTGTTGAAGTTGCCTCAAGCTCAGAAAGCTCCCTACTTAAAGTACAAGAAGTAGAAGCCGCTTCAGAGCATGGTCAACAAGTGATGCAAAGCAATTTGCAAACCATTGAACAGCTATCAAGCCGCCTTGATGAATCAGTACAAGCCGTAGGTAATTTACAAAAAGTCAGCGGGGAAATTGGTTCTATTCTCGATGTGATCAATAACATTGCAGAGCAAACTAACTTACTTGCACTGAACGCCGCGATTGAAGCTGCGCGCGCAGGTGAGCAAGGACGTGGCTTTGCCGTAGTCGCCGATGAAGTTCGTATTCTTGCTCAACGTACTGCAAAATCAACCTCTGAAATTGAAGTCATGATTGCCAACCTTCAATCCAGCTCTAAAACCACCACCACCGTGATTGAAAGCTGTGTAGTCGACATGCAGCAGAGTGTTACTCAAACAAACGAAGCCAATAATGCAATGGTAATGATCCAAAGCTTGATTGATGAGATAAGCCACATGAGTAATCACATTTCTCAAGCGGCTAACGAGCAAAGTGCAACCACAACTGAAATTGCACGCAGTCTTGAAGACATTAGCCACATTGCAGAAGAGAACCAAACCGCAATGAATGATATTGCCAATGTCAGCTCAACATTGAATGAGTTGGCACACCAACAAAGTGATATCGTGCATCAGTTTAAGGTTTAGCTTATACCATTCTGGATAAGTAGTTGTTCAGATAATTGCGTAGGAAAAATCGATTAGAGCAAGGCATAAATTACAGTAACTAGTGGGTCTAATTACAAAATTTATAACGCAGATATAATCAATTTTAACAAGCAAGAATGATCAAATACTTATGTAGATTGGTATTAGTTAGTTAAGCAAATAACTAAGCGACAAAAACAAAAAAGGTGGATTCGTTATCCACCTTTTTTATGTCTGCTTATTAAGGCTCTAATCTAGCAATAGCTAACGTGAAAATAACAGATACGAGTTTGCAGGAATAAAGAATCGAAGATTTCCCTGTTGAGGTGCGTAATAGTTGTGCGAGGTTCTTTCTAACCACACCACATCCGATTTTACCGCCATATTCACTTCAATATTATGGGCAGATTTATTGATTGCCACGATGCCACTTTCCCCTCTTTCGAAGATCAAATGATCATCACTTGCAGCGACGTGTTTTTGTGGCTCACCATACATATCATGATGAAAAGCAATCAGCGTTGCCATGCGTTCAGAATACCACTCATCTTTCCATCTTGGCTCACCTGCGCCATTTTTTATGCCACTGACATCAAGCTCAGAATAAATCAGAGCAATACCACCATCACGGCCAAACAAATACGCATGCGCAAGCCACTCATTTGCTTCACTCATCACAAGCGACTGAAACACTTGGTTATTTGGAATATCATGAGTGGTCGCAAAAGTAATCGCGCGCAGTGGAGACATTGCCATCCCATAAATATACGGGTCAATTAAGCTTGTAAAAGAGGCGTCTTTTTCTAGTGCTTGATAAAGGGTATTAAACAAAGGAAAGTCATAAGCGCCTAACTTTGTTTCTTTTAGGTATGGATTTAAAAAGGTTTCATACTCTTCTTTGGTTGCACCACCATCAGTAATGATCTCACCAAAAATATGAATATCATGAGTGATCTCATCATCCCACACTTTGCTAAGATGCTCTAAACTCATGTGCTTAGCGGCATCAATACGAAAGCCTTTCACACCAATCTGTTTTAGCGCCTTTAGGTATGAACGTTGTTGCTCAATAACATGAGCATTATCTGCTAACGTTGGTAAACCTGGGTCATGAGGCCCACCTGAGATTCGGCCGTTCTGCACTTCCCATTTGTCATTCCAATTCTCAATCCCAAAGGCTTCGACAAAGTCAGATTCAGTAAATAGCGGTTCTGATAAATCACCAAACAGTTTTAACGCTTCATACTTCTCAGGGTTACGAGCGTAATCCTCTCTGTCCCATTGATTTGGGTATTCAAGATCCGCCCTAATATCCGATTCATTGGCCATGTGATTAAACACCACATCAGCGTAAACCCAGATGCTTAGTTCAGCTAATCGCTCAACCATGCGTTTAAAATCAAGCGTGTTACCAAGAGGATTATCAATCAGGCGGTAATCTTGTGGTTGATATCTCTGCCACCACTTTGAACCAGAGGGTAAGCGTAATGATTTCATTGCAGGCGACACCAATACTGAGCGATACCCTAAACTGGCAATCAATTCGGCTTGCTCTGTGATGTAGTCATAATTCCAATCAAAAGCATGTAGGATGACATTACTCATCGCAGGAACTTCAACTGAATGCCATTGTGTTTGCTGATCCATTATTTTTTATCCATTACATAACATCATTCAATTATAAAAAGTTCCCATCTGCCTTCCCTCCTCCCTAACTCTATAAAATCCAGTAGGAGATCTAAGGCGTAGACGAGGAGTATAAGCAGTACTTCATAACGATACCGTCACAAACACCAACAATTAACTTATTCTATAATAACAAGTTATCTTCAATTGGAATAAAGCGATCAGCCGCCTCGATAAGAGAATTAGCCGTTAAATTTTGCACGCCATACACTTCAACTTCTTTATTAAAACGTGACTGAATTCGCTTAACGAGTAAGTCAAAATCCCCATCGCCAGATAAAATAACCACAATATCCGCCTGCTCTGCCAACTCAATCGCATCAAGGGTGATACCTACGTCCCAATCGCCTTTTGCTGATCCATCACGACGCTGAATAAAAGGCTTAAGCTTTACATCAAAACCAATACCACGAAGGATATTATGAAACTGCTTTTGTTTGTCATCACTGCGCGCAATCGCATACGCATTAGCCCCAACCACCTTACGGCCATCGGTCACTTTTGCCCATAATGCGTTGTAATCAAAATGACGTTGGTAAACATCACGCGTGGTGTAATAAATATTTTGTACATCAACAAGAATCGCAACGGTTTTCATATTTCGCCTTCCTAGGAAATTATCCAATGAGTCTATATGAATCCCTTTAATTTAGGTATACTTCGCGCAAATTTTGTATTGGAAAGACGGTAAAATGACTAAAGGCTACTCTTGTATTGGATTGGTAAACCCAAAAACACCTGAAAACGTAGGCTCGGTAATGCGAGCGGCAGGCTGCTATGGCGTAAACTCGGTATTCTACACGGGCAGACGTTACGATATCGCTAAACAGTTTTGTACGGATACAAAAAGCCAGCACCTTAACGTGCCATTAATTGGCGTTGAAGATCTAAAAGACATCATTCCTTTAGATTGCGTGCCAGTCGCGGTTGACCTTATTGAAGGCGCAAAACCGCTGCCAGATTACAAGCACCCACCACGTGCGTTTTACATTTTTGGCCCAGAAGACGGTACATTGAAGAAAGAGATCACAGATTTCTGCCGCGAGACTATTTATGTACCAACCAATGGCTGCATGAACTTAGCCGCTGCTGTGAACGTGATCATGTATGATCGCATGGCAAAAGGCGAAAACTTCTCAAACCATAAATAATCTACGTTACACTAGATGAATAAAGGAACTCGACATGTTTGATTTATCACGTATTTCGGGTTTCGAAAACGCATCAATTACCCAAACCGATACCCTACAAACCTTGTGGGGCGGATATGGGGAATTGGTGCGTTTGCATTTAACCCATGCACCCACCTCTTCTATTATCATTAAACAAATCACCTTACCCAAGCCTAAAGTGCATCCTAGAGGTTGGAATACGGATTTATCACACCAGCGTAAACTCGACTCCTACCAAGTGGAACTCAATTGGTATCAAGATTACGCCAATGCAGTTTCTACCCATTGCCCTGTACCGCGCTGTTTATACGTAGAGCAGCGTGATAACGAGCTAATCTTAGTACTGGAAGATTTAACAACCTGCGGATTTCCCATCGTAAAAACTGGACCATTACAAACCAGCGCCTCAATAAATGAAACCAAAGCCTGTTTAACGTGGCTTGCAAACTTTCATGCAGCACACCTTAATGTTGAACCAATTGGCTTATGGAAAACTGGCACGTATTGGCATTTAGACACGCGCCCTGATGAGCTTGAAGCCTTAACGGATTTACCATTAAAGCAAACCGCAGTTAAGATTGATGAAACACTTAAAAACAGCCGCTACCAAACCTTGGTTCATGGTGATGCTAAGTTAGCGAACTTCTGTTTTTCTGAAGATGGTGAACACGTCGCTGCGGTTGATTTCCAATACATAGGAAAAGGCTGTGGCATGAAGGATGTGATTTTATTTATCAGTAGTGCCGTTATGCCAGAAAACTGTGCGGAGCTTGAGAATGAATTACTGGATCATTACTTTACGCAACTTAACACCGCCCTATTATGTTTAGGTCACACAAAAGCAAGTGACGATATTGAGCAAGAGTGGCGACCACTGTTTTGCATTGCTTGGGCTGATTTTCAACGCTTTGTAAAAGGCTGGAGCCCAGAGCATTGGAAGATAAATGGCTATACTGAGGGGCTTAAAGAGAGAGCGCTGAAGGTTTTGTAGGAAAAAGGTCGCAAAAGAGCGACCTTTTTTGTGGGGATTTTAGCAGGTAATTGAATTTTGGAGAGAATCTTGTCAGTGGATTGACTAATTTAGCAAACCATAAATTAACTAAAGTATGGTAAACCCGCTTAGCTGATGTCTAGTATTGCTGGAGCAAGTCACTAATAGTGACAATAGCCCTATTAGTGACAAATTCTAAGTACTAGTTAACTAAGAGCATTTAGCTCTTTAGGTCGTACATAATTTTTAATTGACTCATCTAGCTGTAATAATAGTCCCAGCAACTCGTACGCTAAATTTTCGTCGAATTCCTCATCACGATTTTCCTCATGAGTGCCTTTATTCAGCAGAGTCCAATTAACTTGATGCTTGTTACTTTTGTCTTTTATGGCTTCTAATGCGCTCTTAGAAGGAACAAACGATTGAACACCAGGTTTCTTTTCTATGGTATTAAGTAAAGCAATTAGACCATCTACTAAGGAATACAAATCTGGACTTCGACCTGGAGCAAATAGCTTAACTGAAACTGACGAACTGAATCCTTCGTTACCAAGTTTACGCCACAATCGGTCAGTAAGGTCCTCAAGAGATCTCCGACATTCCATTAAGCCATCTTTAGTTTTACCTGCATCTAAACTGTGCTGCGCTTTCTCCAAATATTGTCTGTTTTGGTCTTCTGCGATAACAATATCTCTCCCATTTTTATTTCTCACTAGATCATAACGCTTGAGTACCTTGGATAAATTCTTGTTTGGAAGTTGATTTTCTAAACGCTTTACAAAATCCTCGCCGTGAGTGGTAACTATTATTTGTTTTTTTTTGTATTTGTTCGTCTCGACGATCTCATTGATAACCCCAGTTCTATGTTCGTCATCAATAGCGTTAACTACATCATCAAAAATAAATATACTCTGTTCGTCTTTTATCGACTTGGCCAACAATATAGATAAACCCAAACATCTTAAGTGCCCTTCACTTAACACTCTAAGTGCATTTTCATTCTGACCATCTATAAACTGTACCATTATATTTTCGGAAGGATTTTTCGGTAATCTGAGGTCAATCAAAGTTTCATGGGGATACGGATGTTTGTTTATGTTGTTATATATTTCCATTGATGTATTCGATAACTCGCCAGCGATAATGCCCGGTAAATTATTTGAATAATCTCGCAGCTTGCTAATAAGCTTTTCATAAGCTATTGCGTAATATCCAATCAAGTCTATTCTTTTAGATTCATCCGAAGCTTCCAATATTAGAGTTTTGTTTCGCTCATCAAAAGAATCTATCTTGTTTTTTTCTTGTTTTATAACTCTATTAGACTCTTGGTAAAGCTCATTTATAGTTGTTGCTTCAGTATGATCCAAACCATATTTTTTTATTAGATTATTAAGTTCTTCAATCTCTTTTATTAAAGGGGAATTTTCTTTATTCTCCTTTTCATATTTAGACAAAGTGTCTTTTAATTTATTATTTACATTATTAATTTCGGTTGGGACATTATTGTAATTCAAATCGATTTCTATTTCGTACTTCTGTAATTTGCTTACAAATATCAATATATCGTTTTCGATAGTCGACTTCATTCTCTTAAAGTCAGCTTGTTTTCTAGCTATGTTTTGAAGCTCTATAAGTTTGGTCTTTGCTTTATCGAATGGATTCTTAGTTACCTTATCTAAAGGAGTATCACAAGAGGGACAACAACCTGCTCCCTTCTTCAAAGCCGATATAGCTTTGTATAAATCAAGGAAATTTATTTCATTAACAGATTGGCTAAGTTCTTTTTCCAACAATATACATTGGCTATGCTTAATACTAAGTTCGTTTCCATTCACTATTAACCCATTTAGTGGGCTAAGATCTCTTATGATTACCTTTTTATATTTGGATAGTTTGTCATTCAGATTAGTCATAAAGGCTGAGTCAGGTTTTAATTGTTGAATCACATCAGAAACTAAACTCAATTTTGGATACTTTGCCATTAGTTTATTTTTTCTTAACTCAAACCCCTTAATTTGCTCTTTACTATTCCTTATTATTGCTTCTGAGGAATCAACCTTTTTCCTTTCAATAACCAGCTCTTGGTTTTTTACCGGATTAATGACTAAATAATTCTTAATAGATGCACTAAAGCCCGTGCAAAATTTGTTAAATTCATCAAGTCCGAATAGTAGAGATAATCGAGACTGCTTTTCACTATTTGTATATGAAGAAACACGAGCAAAACCTTCAATTCTATTCCTTTCAATAAACATGAATTCGTTTTCAGGTGATGCTATTGATTCGGATACTGAACCATCAGAATATTCAACTAAAAGACTAACATTGGTATTGAGTTCTTTTATATTTCTTGTATATACACTATCATCAAATCTCTTTGATTTTGCTTCATGTATCTTGCCAGTTAACTTGTATTCTAACGCTTCACAGATACTAGACTTACCAGTACCATTGGGGCCATAAATAAAACTATACTGCTTACTTAAGTCAAAATCTTTACACTCAGAAAAACCACGAAATCCTTTAATGGAAAGCTTATTAAGGCGAGTTATTTTTTTCTTATTTTTCGAAGTTTCTTTACGACGTGATGTGAAAGGCACCATTGGAGTGTTTAATATCAAACTTGATACGTATTTCCCTCTGGAACCAGCAGCGACACCTTTACTTGAAACTGTATCGAAATTTGTAAATATTAGATTTGCGATTTCGTTCTCTTTTTTAGAAAAGCTACATAGACTCGATTCTAGAAAATTCAAATATTCGTTTTTTGTCTCAGACATTTATATACCCCTTCATGCATATGAGCATGATTATACACCTCCGCGATTATAAATATTTGATGTGTATTACTTTTCAATACTTTAGGTAAGGAAAAATCTCATTAATCGGATATGAAGACACCTTAACTCTAACTGACTATGAGGCAGAAACAAGCTAGACAATCCTGAAATTACTCCATCTTGGTAATAAATATGTATTATGAAAATAAACTGCCTTCCTTCCCAAAGTCACTCATTAATGTTTAAAACATGGAAGACCTTTTGGCTTCTTCCACGATTGCTATGATTTATTCAGAAAAGTCATCTCCTAGTTTTACTTAACTTCAAACTCCCCTAAATAGGAGCGTTTGAAGTTAAATGTAGTCACCAAGAGTTAGATGATTATTTAGTAAGTTGATATGCGCCAATAAGACTCTCAAGTGGAATGTTCAACTTACGATTTAAGTTTCTAATCATGGTGAGTGAAAGTCGTCTCTTTCTCTTTAAGATCTCAGTCACTCGGCTGCGTCGCCCTAATATTGGTGTTAAGTCATTATCACTTAATCCAAGCTGCTCTATTCTAAATTTAATTGCTTCTACTGGACTTGTGCTTCAATTTTATAATGAACGTTTTCGTATGCTTCCGCTAAAATGGTTAAAACTTCTAATTCATCAAATTCAATATCAGGTAATGCATCAGGATCACCGCTAGTGAGTTCGCTGATTCGAGCCATCGCTGCTTTGTAATCATCTTTCGTTCTAATTGGCTTAATATTCATAATTTATTACCACTGCATTGTTATTTAGTATTTGTGGGCTCTATAAAAAAACTCCCTAGCACAAAGTACCAGGGAGTTTTATTGTAGATCTAACTTTTACTTTAGCTCTTAATCTAACTACAAACTAACCTAATTAGTTAACTTGCTTAGTCGCTGCTTTTGGCTTATCAACTTCCGTCAATAACCCTTTAAGTAGGCTTGCACTGCCTAACAACAGAATAATGGTAAACGGCATTGCTGCAATAATGGTGATGGATTGCAGCGCTTGAATAGATTCAGTACCACCAATCCACAACATAATCATGGCGATAGCACCAGAGATAACAGCCCAAACTACCTTCTGTTTAACAGGTACTTCTAATTTACCACCCGCTGTCATGCCATCAATAACGATAGAGCCTGAGTCCAACGTGGTCACAAAGAAAACGATGATCAGTGCTACGGCAATAAAAGATAGAATATCCCCGAACGGATAAGCATCTAGCATGTGGAACAGGCTTAAAGAGACATCAGTAATACCTTGTTGAGTACCCAACAATCCAACTTTATCGATAACTTGTTGAATAGCCACGCCGCCGAAGATAGACATCCAAGCGGTTGTTACCACTGTAGGAATAAGCATGACACAAAGCAGGAATTCACGAACGGTACGGCCTCTAGAGATACGTGCTACGAACATACCGAAGAAAGGTGCATACGCAACCCACCACGCCCAATAGAACACCGTCCAACCGTGCAACCAAGTGGTATCCTCACGGCCAGAGTTTTGGCTTAATGGAACAATGTTCTTCACATACCCTGTCAATGCGGTAACTAATGAATCCAATACGGTTGTGAAGTTCAGCACAGCAATCAGACCAAGGAAGATAAAGGCAATAACCATATTTAGGTTACTAAGAAACTTAACGCCCCCATCCATACCACGTAGAACAGAAATAATAGCTAAGCCCATAATCAATACGATAATAGCCTGTTGAAGATAGATATTATTTTCCATTCCGAAAACATGGCTAATACCACTCGCCGCTTGCGAGCCGCCTAAACCAAGAGACGTTGCCAGACCAAACAAGGTAACTAATACGGTTAAGATATCAATCACATCGCCAGTTTTACCCCAAACGCGATCCCCTAATAGTGGATAAAACACCGAGCGCATTGATAATGGCAACCCTTTGTTATAAACAAAATAAGCAAGGCAAAGTGCTGTCATGCCATAGATAGCCCACGCATGTAAGCCCCAGTGGAAGACGGTTGCGCCTAGTGCAAGTTCACGACCTGCTTCTGTAAAAGGTTCGACATTAAGTGGGGTTCCAAACCAGTTGGTAAAGAACGCCGTTGGCTCTGCAACACCCCAGAAAATAAGCCCAATACCCATACCTGCGGCAAATAGCATCGAGATCCAAGAGGCTTTTGAATAATCTGGTTTTGCACCTTCACCACCTAAGCGAATTTTCCCCAAAGGTGAAAACGCGATAATAATAGCTAAAATTAATAATAGGTTAGCTCCCCACATAAAGAGGAAGTCAAAATTTGATAATACAGAGCCTTTAAGAGAATCAATGGCGGCTTTTGCGTCTGCTGGTGGTAATGCGAGAAGAGTGATAATGAAGAGAAGAGATAAGCCGACTGAGGCTATAAAAACGGTGTTATGGACATCCATGCCCCATTTACTAATGTTATCTTGACCGACTTCATAATCTGTCGATTCAATACTGTACTTTTCTGATTTAAAACCCATAAACGATAATGTTCAGATATCCGACTAAGCGAACGGCTAGGCGAATACAAGGACAACTCCTTATCCAATTACTATTTGATTGAGTAGCGGGACCATGTAAATAAACATGATAAAAATCACCACGGTAGGTGATTAATTGCTCTTTTTCTCAATCCCAAGCGGCGAATTGTAACACAATTCAGGTGGTTATTGTGATTAGAGTGTTTCGGTTGCTTTTTCTAAGCTAACTGAAAAAAGCAGAATGAATCTTAATCTTCATTCTGCTTTTATTACGAACGTGGCTATTTGAGTATCAAACCAAAATCACTCAAACGGATTCACCTTCATATTGCTTAGCGTAAACGCATACACATCCGCCATTAAATCCATCGATTTAGATATCGGCATACCTGCGCCGTGACCTGCATTGACATCAATACGAATTAACACTGGATTATCACCTGATTGCTTGGCTTGTAACTCAGCAATAAACTTATAAGAGTGCGCAGGAACAACGCGATCATCATGATCAGCCGTTGTTACCAATGTCGCAGGGTATTCAACGCCCTCTTTCACGTTATGCACTGGCGAGTAGTTTAGTAAATACTCAAACATATCTTCACTTTGTGCTGAGGTGCCGTAGTCGTACGCCCAGCCTTCTCCAGAAGTAAACGTATGGTAACGAAGCATATCCAACACACCAACCGCCGGCAGCGCGACTTTAAATAACTCAGGGCGTTGGGTCATGCACGCGCCAACCAATAGACCGCCGTTTGAGCCACCACGAATTGCCAAATGTGATGAGTCGGTATAACCAGCGTCGATTAGGTATTCAGCTGCTGCAATGAAATCATCAAATACGTTTTGCTTCTGTTGCTGTGTTCCTGCGTTATGCCACGCTTTACCATACTCGCCACCACCGCGAATATTGGGAATTGCATACAGACCACCAAGCTCTAACCAACTGGCCATTACACCACTAAAGCTTGGCGTTAGGCTAACGTTAAACCCCCCATAGCCATACAGAATGGTTGGATTGGTGCCATCAAGCTCAATGCCTTTTCGATAAGAGATAAGCATTGGAACTTGAGTGCCATCTTTTGAGGTATAGAGCACTTGCTTTGATTCAAACTTCTCAGATTCAAAAGGCGATGCTGAGGCTAAATACAATTCAGTATCGCCTGTCTTCACATCAAATTGGTAAATCGTTGGTGGCGTAACATAGTTAGTAAAAGTGAAAAACAGATCGGTTTGCTCTCTTTTGCCTGAAAAACCTGTGACTTGGCCTTCACCCGGTAGCGCAATTTCTCGTAATAAGTTACCTGAAAAATCGTATTGCTTTACTTGGCTAAGAACATCAACCATATACGTTGCAAATAAGGTGCCTCCACCAACGCTAATATCTAACGGTTGGGGCTGCTCTGGAATAACATCGACCCAATCACATGTGGCTGCATTATAAGAAACAATCTTACCGTTTGGTGCATTTAGGTTGGTGTACATTAGTAAGCGCGAGTCATCATTTTCAATTACGTAAGTATCTGAATCTGTATGGCTTAATACGGTGATTCGAGTTGGATTCTCGCAACTTAAACGCTCAAGATAAAGCTTATTACCAGAGGTCGATGTCGCGGCTGATATAACCAAGTACGCATCATCCTCAGTTGTATAGCCACTGACATAACGATGCTTCTCTTCTTCTGTGGCACCAAACACCACAACATCGTCTGCTTGCGGTTTACCTATCTCATGAAAATAGAGTTTATGCTGCTCGGTTCTTGCTGATAGTTCACTGCCTGTTGGCTTGTCATAACTTGAATAGTAAAAGCCTTTTGAACCTAACCATGAGATGTCGGTAAATTTCGCATCAATAATAGGTGCTTCGATCTGCTCTTTGGTTTCTGTATTTAATACGAAGATTTTGCGCCAATCACTGCCCGCTTCTGAAATTGAATAAGCCACTAATGACGTATCTTTAGAAAAGCTAACCGCACCTAACGAAGTGGTTCCCTCTTCACTGAAGGTATTCGGATCAAGAAAAACGTCAATTTCTCCGCCCTCTTTTGAGCGATACAACACACTTTGATTTTGTAAGCCGTCATTTTGATAGAAGTAAGTGTAATCACCACGCTTGAATGGCTGTGATGTTTTTTGGTAATCCTGACCTTTTGCGATTAAAGCGCGAATATCATCACGAAAATCGACATGAGAAAGATAATCAAAGGTGACTTCATTTTGTTTATTCACCCACGCTTCTGTTTCTTCGCTTCTGTCGTCTTCTAACCAACGATATGGATCAGCAATGGCATGAGAAAAATAGTGGTCAACCGTTGAGTCTTGTTTTGTGAAAGGATAAATCATAATGCATCCCTATTTATAATTAGTTTGTGTTATCTGTTTGTAGAATACGCTCATTAAAAATAGGAATACAACTGTTTGATGGTTTAAGTCTAGTTATTGGTACTGTAAGTGTTACGGTTCTGTCTATAGTGATAAATTTAAGGGTTTAGAATGTTTATTAATCAGCTTATTTTTGTGATTAAATTCTTATGCAACCTAGATCACACTTTTTATAAAATAAAGAAAAAAGTTTATCGACAGATTGAAGAATTAGCACTATTTTATCTCGAATCCACATCAATCGTGATTTGGATAACTTTCGAGCGCTATATTACTCACAATAAACCGTCCGCATACACTACATTATACTCTAACTAATTTTACGTTAAACCCGTCTGATCCTATTCAGAATGGGGAGTTGTTGGTGCGCGAACTCAATCATTAAATCTGTTTTTATTACGGTCAATAAAAATGAAAAAACACTTCGAGCTTATCGATAAACCCACTTTTTTCGGCGCAGTATTACTGCTTTGTGCCGTTGTTATTCCTTTGCTGGTATTCCCAGCGGAAGGGGCTGAGTGGATTGCTGTTGCTAAAACATTCATGACCGATAAACTGGGCTTTGCCTATTTAGGTCTAGGTTTAGCGGCATTTTTCTTTATGATCTATATCGTTTTCTCTGATATCGGTCAAATCAAACTGGGTGATCCCGATGAAAAGCCTGAATTTGCTCTGTCGTCTTGGGCGGCTATGCTATTTTGTGGTGGTATCGGTGCGAGTATTTTGTACTGGGGTACAATTGAATGGGCTTACTACTACCAAAACCCTCCGTTTCAATTAGAAGCGGGCAGTGAGGAAGCGGTACGTTGGGCGGCAACTTATGGTCTTTTCCACTGGGGTCCAATTGCTTGGTGTATCTATATGATCCCTGCAATTCCAATCGCTTACTTCTTCTATGTACGTAAACAACCTGTACTAAAAGTATCTGCTGCTTTAATGCCTGTTATTGGTGAAGCAAACAGCTTTGGTAAACTAGGTAAAGTTATTGATGTACTGTTTATCTTTGGTTTATTAGGCGGCGCGGCAACCACATTAGGTTTAGCGGCACCACTGATCAACGAAGGTATTAGTTACCTATTTGGTATTCCTGCAACAACAGGCAGCCAGATTTTGGTACTGATGGTTTGTACCGCTATCTTTGCTTACTCATCGTACATGGGTATGGACAAAGGCATTAAGATTTTAAGTAACATTAACTTCTGGGGTGCGTTAGGTTTACTGCTGTTTGTATTAGTTTGTGGCCCTACCATCTTTATGCTGGAAACCGGTCTAGATTCAATCGGTCGTATGCTGTCTAACTTCTTTGTGATGGCAACATGGGCAGAACCTTTTGGTGGCATGGGTACGTTTGAAGATACGCACTTCCCACAAGATTGGACTATTTTCTACTGGGCATGGTGGTTAGTATTTGCACCAAGCATGGGTCTGTTCGTTGCGCGTATTTCACGCGGAAGAACAATTAAGCAAATGGTTTCTGGTGCGGTGTTCTTTGGGTCTTTAGGCTGTTCAATGTACTTCATCATTCTAGGTAACTACGGTTTATCACTGCAGTTATCGGGTGAGTTAGATGTGGTAGGGATTCTGAATTCCGAGGGCGCGACTCGTGCCATCTTCGCTACTTTAGAAACTCTGCCGTTTAGTACTTTCGTTATTGCTGTATTTACGCTGTTATGTGTAATTTTTACCGCAACAACGTTTGACTCTATCTCTTATATTTTAGCGTCAGTAGTTCAAACTAACGTGACTGAAGATCCAATGCGTTGGAACCGTCTGTTCTGGGCCTTTACTTTATCATTTATGCCATCGGCGTTGATGTTTATGGGCGGCTTAGCAACACTGCAAACAGCAGCAATTGTTGGTGGTTTACCGCTATTAGTTATCGCCGTTATGCTAATGATCTCTGGTGTTAAAGCAGCAATGCTAGACTTATCTCACCAAGATAATTACGTAGATCCTGTAATCAACATTTCTGATTTACCAGATGTTGATCCATGGAGCAAAGAAGGCCAAGCATTGGCTCGTTTTGAGCAACTACGTGATAACGCAATTGAAGCAGCAGATCTAGAACGTGAAGCAAACGACGCAATCTGGATGCTGAAAAAGCAATTACGTAAGGAAGCATTAGCTCGCGGTGAATCAAGCGTTGATCTAGGCGATGCTCCTGATGAGATCATTGAGAAATTACGTCAACTAACGGATGATTCAATGAATGCTAAAGATGCTAAGTTAGCGGCGTCTGAGCTTGCTCAAGAAGCGCGTGTTGTCTTTGATGATCTAATGCGTCAAAAAGTCGAAGACGAAGCACAACAAGCAAATGAAGAAGCAAAACTGGCGATTAAAACAAGATTGAATACGCCAAGTTAATTCTAACTTTGTGGTTAATGTCTGCACTGAATATGCAGGCATTAACCCTTTTTCTTTTTAACTCTTTTCATTAATTTACAAGCCGCTACCTCACCCCTAACACAATCGCTGCGATACCTGATACTGAACACATCACCAAAGACACCTTTCTGATCGTCTCTTTATCTATTTTATCCACTACTTTCATTGCGACCAGATAACCAATAACCGAAGCCGGAAGTAATGGCAACGTAAGATATAAGTGATTCAAACTCATGTACCCAGCAGGCACTTGAACCGCTAATGAGATAACACTACTCACCACAAAGAAAGCGGATAAGTTAGCTCGAATAAGATTTGCTTCTTGATGCTGTAATAACAGCGCCATTGGCGGTCCACCAATACCTGAACTGGTGCCAAACAAGCCTGAAAAGAAACCTGCAATCGTCATTCTTGAATTATTTGGTTCAATACGAAATGGAAGCAAGCTAATCGCAACGGCAAGTAATACAACTACACCAATCCAAAGAGACAGCAGTTTTGCATCTACATAGTAAAGTAGTAAACCACCAAGCAAAGAGCCCGGAATTCGGCCTAAAAATGCGTAGCCTAATCCGCGAAAAGAGACATTCGCCTTGTATTTATAGGCATTAATAATGGATAAGAATAAACCGACAATTACGATTGGGCCCGGCACATAATTTGGCGAGATTAAAAATAACAATGGTGCTGTAACAATAGCCAAACCAAAACCAATGGCGCTTTGCACAAATGAGCCTATAAAAATCAGGAACATTGCAAAGAATAAACCGAGATCGATTAGGGGAAATTCCATAAAAAATGCCTTCTATTTATGGGGAAATAATAGAAGGCATTATGAACTAGATTTTAGAAAGGAAATAGCAGTATTACACTATTTACTTTTCATTATTACTCAACCGATTGCAGAGTTTCCCACGTTACTTCGCACTCACCTTTTACCGTAGAGATAAATGCTGAATCACCGGTAATCATTACTGAGAACTCCATCGTTCTTTCTAAGAAAGTGGAGAACTCTTGGATCTGCTCCCAATCAAAACGAACCACTTCTACAGGGTATTGCTTAAACTTGCTTTGGTTTTGCTTCCACCACACATCAGATTTTGAGTTAAAGCTGTACACTTTAGTCACTTTTGATTGGCGTGATGCTTTTTTCATGCGATCAGGATCTGGCTCTCCAGCATCAATCCAAAGTGAAATGGTATCATCATATTCACGAACCCAGATATCTGGCTCATCAACCGCTGATAATCCTTTAGTAAACGTTAAATTTTCTTCTGCATTTAAGCAAAAAGCCAACACGCGAGCCATCATACGTTCAACGTTCTCAGATGGGTGTTGAGCGATGGTTAAGTTTACTGAATCGTAGTGATCACGGTTCATGTCCGTTAATGCAACACGGAATTTATAGATGGTTGGTTTGATAGCCACTGGCTTTCCTAAGTATTGAGAATTGGGTGCATTGTACCCTTTTCTTCTTGGTATGCTATAGCTGTCTGATTTACCGATCAAATAATGAATATATTCCATCTCCATCCATTATACGTTTAGAAGAGAATAGTTCACTTGGGCTGTTCTTGAGAGTTTCTACTAACTTTATCTGGCATCGCTAATTTGTGAGCATTTCGCTCACTGACACCTTCTCAGAGTAACCACATCGTTATGCTGTATTTTCACTTTCTTGGCTTCAGTCGGTAGCTCCAAAGTCGGCGTCTTATCAAACTATATTGGTTCAAACCTGCCTTTAAACTGTACTGATTTGCTGCGGCACGCTTCCCGTCGAAACATAGGATTATTATTTTATAGGCTAGGTTTTCCAAGTTGCCATAGCCTACTCTCATATTTGACTTCTTAGAACACCATCATGCTCAGCGCACTATAAACCACGACCTGTTTTTCTTGACCACTGCAATTAATACTTAACACTAATCTGCTCTTATCTCTTTGCCGTGCGAATATAGTCCGCTTAATCTATGTATACCTTTATAAATTTTAAGAAAATAAAATACATTTATATTACTTTAAAAAAATCTAATTCTTCTTTTTGTGCAACCGCTAATTTCGATACTTCTTTAGTAGCTTGATGTGTTTGATTAATAGCCGATACATTTTGAGTAACAAGATCAAAAGTTCGTATTGTATTTTGAGCAATCTCTTCTATTACGTGAAGTTGTTCTTGTGATGCTGTAGCAACTAACGAACTGATATCCGAAATGTTATCAACTGAACCTGAAATTTGCAAAAAAGCAGATTCAACATTTGTAGCCAAGTCCATTGATTCTTTAATAACACCGACATTCTGCAAAATATTGTCGTTAACTTTTTCTGCTTGTGATTGCAATTTAGTAATAATATTTTGAATATGAAGTGTTGAATCTTGTGTTTTCGCAGCTAAAGTTCGAACTTCATCTGCGACAACAGCAAAGCCTCGCCCAGCATCACCAGCTCTTGCTGCTTCAATCGCAGCATTTAGTGCAAGTAAATTAGTCTGCTCTGATATAGAGTTAATAACATCAGTAACCTCACTTATATTTAATGCGTCGGCTTTCAACTCAGAAACAAGCTGTGCTGTAACTTGTATTGAATCACCCATCATATGGGTCTTATCAAGTTTTTCTTTAATTGCTTTGCGCCCATTTGATACGCTCACTTTTGCCTTTTCTACTTCCTTTTCAGAATGTGTTGCATTTACTGTGACTTCTTTTGATGTACTTGACAACTGACTAATTGCGGTTGAAATCTCTTCAATTTGAGCAAGCTCATCTTGAGAATTACTAGCCGTATCAACCATTACTGTAGAAACCTCTTCTGAGGCTGAAGATACACTATTGGAAATCGAATGACTATTATGTAATATTTCAGAGAGTTTATTAGTTAGTAAAACTAATGACTTATAAATCCCAGTATCTTTATTAGAAGATTTTAATTTTTTAGGTAATGCTCCTGTAGCCATTTTTTCAAGGATTTCTGAAATATAATTTGGTTCTCCACCGATAGGCTTATAAATAAATTTATCAAAACCGTACACAACAAAAGCAATAGCAATAGCAATAGCAATAGCAATAGCAACAATGATAAAAAATAAAAACAATAAAATAGCTTCAATTAACATATTGTTTAAAACTGAATTCAATTCATCTTCGAATTCACATACAATAACTGTCCATTTATATGAACTGGACATTGTGTGTTTTCTTCCACTTAAAAAGGTGTCTTTATTATTATAAAAAACATAAAAGTCCCCATCTTCATTATAAGGTTTTTTATATACTTCATTTATATTTTTATCAATTTAGTTTTTGTAATAAGAAGAAATTATAGTACCTGAACTATCAATAACATACACTTGATTTCGTTTTGTTAAGGTAGAGATAAAATCTTTAATTTTATACTCGAGTATGGATACACCAACGACACCAATAATCTTTGAATTTATATAATATGGATAGCGATTGAAAATTCTTTTTGGTTTTTATCATTTAAATAAGGCTTACTGATAACATCTTTATCCCCGCGTAAAGATCTTTCAAACCATTCTCTTCCTTCTCCCTTTACATTTCTTGTATCTGATTCACCGAAAGAAGACAGATAATGACCATCAATCGATGCATAAAAAGCCTCATGAACATCAAGACTTTCCTGTAATTTTTTTAAACTTTCAATTGTTTCTGTCTCATCTAAAACTCCATTATTATATTCAGTATCGAATGCTTTCACTGCCGAAAAATAAGAGTCTAGCTTACCATCAAGTGCTCGACTTATTAACTTGGAACGATCATTTAGTGATTTAACTGATAACTCATCATTTAACTTATACATTTCATAGTAACTATTAACTGAAATGAAACCACCCATTAGTAAAAACATAATAATTGTAATCAGTACAACTTTACTTTTTAATTTCATCTATTACTCCTAAATCACTTTGAGGGAATGATTTTGACATTATTTCAAAATCAGACTCACTAATACTATTAGACAATTTTAAATACTCGGCTTCTGCAATAATTTTTCTATTTAAAATATCATTAACTTTGGCATTAAGAAAAACACCAATAAAAGTATTTTCTGTGAATTTTATTCGGTCTAAAAACGCTGAGGCTTTATATGGCTTATTAATTGACAAATAATATGCAGAAAATGCTTCATATGCCACAACATTATATACCTCTGAATTAAAATCATTCATGTGATTAATAAACTCACTATTTAGTTTATTTATTTCCAACTCTAAATTATCACTTCCTTCATATTCATGATATACATTAAATAATCGCAATAAATACCGATATGAAATTATACATTTATTTTTGTTTTCTATAGAATGGGCCAAATTAAGCTTGTTAATATTTACATTACTAAATATATATTCACTTCCAATAGTTGACAAAAACAAATCTAAAGATTCTTGATTATCTGGAAAACATGAATACATTTCATTAATTTCCTCATGCCTAAATTTTATTAGAATTGCCTCTTCTAACCTCACCATTAAAGATATAAAATCATGCTTATTTAAATAATTCCCATATTTTAAAACAAATGATGATCTTTTATTTTCATCATCAACATAGTTAATCTCACCGTCATCAAAATTAATAACCAATCTTTTACTAGATAATTCTTTAGCTAAATTCGAAGAAGAAAAATGCACATGATTACTAGCACTAAAATGCCATTTTAAAAGTCTTAATATTCCATTATCCACGTCTCCATCTGAATTGACATTTAAATAAACCAAATCATTACAATCAATAATTTGACATATTTCATGTTTATTTCTTTCAATAAAATATACATTTAAACACGATATTAACAGTAAAAAAACAAGACATGAAAATATAACATAACGATTGGATTTTAAATGTATAAATGTACTTTGTCGCTCTACATCATCAAAAACACTAGGCTCATAAGTGTAACCTTTTTGATGAATAGTGATAATTGGAAACTTTACATTATTTTCTTTAAAAACCCTTCTTAAATTAAATATTGCTTGGGATACAACCTGATCACTAACAACAGTTTCCCAAACAAAATTTAATATGTCATGTTTTGAAAAAATAGTTTTTTCATTTCTTATGAAAAAATACAATAAATCTGATTGTTTTTTTTCAATCTTATTCTCGACACTATTAATTATAATAAGATGACGTTCAGGAAAGAAGTAAATACTTTTTGATAATTTGATCTTTATCATAAAAAAAACTCGCTAAATTTTGAGTTTAGCACATAATTACAATAATGATAATTTAACATAGATTAACTTAAAAATGTCCAACAATGATGTTGAATAATGATCATAAGTAAAAACATACATACTATGTTTTATATATAAAAAGGTGTTTATTTTGAATAATATAGACAAATAACATCACTAAAATAATAACTGAATTTATAATTCAAATATAATATTTTGACCTAATGCAGAATTGAAACCTATAACAGCCATTATAAACAATCTTCAACTGTATATTTTATTCCATTAGTGAATGTAATCTTATTAATTCCTCTTTCAAATGCCTTTCTAATTAATTTTAAAAACCAATATTCATTTTCAATCATATAAAATGAACAGTGAATATTCTTATTATTTAGATCGAATGCAAATGAATCAATAACATCAATAAAGCTATCTGTAGAGCGTGCTATAAATGTATCTTCAAATTTCATGTAAACTCCTAAATTTTAACGATTATTATAAACATCCAAGATTATAAAAGACGTGTACTTACTCAAATGATTGCATTCTTGATATGTACGTAACTATAGCTAAATGAACTAATTCTTCACTAGTTAGCATTTTTTTTTGCGATAAAGCTTCGATTAATAGTAAAACATCTTCTGACAAAATTAATTTCATTTACGTACACCTTGGAAGTATTTAAATATTCAAAAATCCATTTCTATCGATTGAACAATCCTCTATAACTGTAGCTGAAATCCCCTACAACGTTCATTCCTAGATAAACAATACTCTCTAGCTTCAAAAAAAGCATAAAATGACAATTATGATTAATTAAATATAAAATTAACCATTAAAAAACATAAGCTTACGGAAATGTAATTTTGTTTTTTTTATAAAAAATAGCTCATTTTAGTACCAGTTAGGCCTGCTATGGTATAGTGTATTTAGCCAGCTAATTAGCATTTTTAGCTAGGTCTACATAATGACAGACGCCCATGAAAGAACAATAGGGAAACCTACAAATTAGAAGCTACCCAGTTTGTAATTGAGCAAGGGCACTCAATTACTTAAGCCTTCGAGATTATGAGCATTAATAAATAACTTAATTTAGTAAGCGCGCAAATACCACAGCATACTTATAAGACAGCGGTTCGTGAAAGTTTTATTTCCCCCTAATTTATTGAAAGGACAATTTTATGTTAACCAACAAAAAAAATTTGGAGTGATGGTCTCACTTACATTTGGATTGATACTAGAAGATTTTATTTTCTGTTGTTATTAATTTTTTTCACGAAAATCGATTTATTGGTCATTATCACTTTCACCTGATAATAACCTTGCAGTGAAGGCGCTTTAAATAGCGTATAGGTTAAGAGGAAAACCATCAAATATACTCTTGCATAAAGATATGGCTTTCACTATACAAGTTTAAAGCCTGGAAAAAATTATGGCGATTTAAAATAAATCAATGCATGACTCGTCGTGGTAATTATTAGGATAATAGTCCAGTGGGAAGATTCTTTAGAAGTTTAAAAAGTGAATGGACCCCCAGATCATCCTTGTGTAATGTTAAACGCAAGCTCGTCATGCCGTTTCAACATTTAATGACATTATTTTTGCTACCAATTACAGAGAGTATTTCTTAAATCATAGAAGTGGTTATTTTAGCCGTTCTGTTCCCTTTCAATTTGTTTAGTATAAAGGCCACGTATGGCCTTGCTATCGCTTAGCCATTATTGCTCTGAAAGCGCGTTGCGAATAAAGCCATTATATTTTGCTAACTTTGCTTTCGCGCTTTTTGCATCTAACCCAGACAAAACCATCAAAATGGCTGTTTTGCAGTGATTATCACAATGAGATAGCGCCTCAGCCGCTTCTGTTTCTTGGCAGCCTGTTGCTTCTATTACAATGTTCTTTTGGCGTTGCACTAATTTTGCATTGGTTGCTTCCACGTCAACCATTAAGTTGCCAAATACTTTACCGGTTCGGATCATCGCCCCTGTCGTTAGCATATTTAGCACTAGCTTTTGAGCCGTTCCTGCTTTCATACGAGAAGATCCTGTAACCACTTCAGGGCCTACAACTGGTGTCATATTGATATCGGCAAGTTCTGTCATTGGGCTGTTTGGGTTACAGCTTAGTGTTGCAACCGTTGCCCCTACTGATTTTGCGTATTCCATCGCACCAAGAACATAAGGAGTACGACCGCTTGCTGCAATACCAACTACTACGTCTTTTTCATTAAGGCCTAAATCTTGTAAATCTGAAGCGCCTAGTTCACGGTTATCTTCTGCGTTCTCTACTGCTTTTAGAATCGCTTGATGGCCGCCAGCAATTAGACCAACCACTAAATCAGGGTTAGAGCCATAAGTTGGAGGGCATTCACTCGCATCTAAAATACCTAAACGGCCTGAAGTGCCTGCACCGGTATAAATTAAACGCCCACCCGATTGAAATGCGATTGCAATGGCATCGACCACTTCTGCGATTTGAGGAAGAATGGCTTCAACAGCTAAAGCGACTTTTTGATCTTCTTTATTAATCACTGTCAGCATTTCAATCGTTGATAACACATCGATATTTTCACTGGCTTGATTACGGCTCTCTGTCACTAATGTGGTTAAATCAATTTTCATTATTAGGTTCTCTTCAAAAGATAAATTCTCAATTTCAATGGTTGCCATCATAAAGAATAAAAAATCACAACCAAGATTATTCTAAACGTGCAAAATAGTGGCATCACTATCGCTAAAAACTCCATTTGATTTGAGCGTATAGCAAGGTACTTGGGTTTTCGCCAAACACGCTGTCGCTCGATCCATCAAAATATTGCACTACACCAATTAATTGCCAATCATCGGCTAGTGAGTAGTTCTGATTAACACCAACAAAGAAAGACCCATCATCGTAATAACTGTTCATAAAGGTGAGTCTTGATAATGGCGATAAATCCACACCTAAGCTTGAATACCATGTCCAATGGGTAAAACTAAGGGTTCTGGCACTGAGTGGTAAATTTAAGTATGCCATTGCGTTGTCGGCATCTTGAGGTTCTGAGATATGCATGAGAGAGCCTTGAATCACCCAGTTTTCAGTTCCATTAAAGCGATAATCCATTTCAAGGCTTGAAACACTGGATGCAACGAGATCTTGGTTATCATAACGACGTTGAGTGGGCTCAAACCAACTGAACTCACCACGCAGCCCTGCGCCATAAACATCCACTGCAAAGCCTGCACCTACCACATAATCTAGCTGAGACTTACCAAGTAATACCTGCATGTCCCACCCCTGTTTATTAAACAGATACCGCGCTGCATAGCTGTCTAACTCACTGTCTGATCTGGGATTAAAAACCAAGTCAATTGAGCTCGCAAAACCGAGTTTTTTACTTACCATTACTGCATCGGTTCCAGGACGCTCTTCATAATCAAAATCATAGATGGAATATGAATTAAAGATATCGTTTGGGTTCCATACGGTGGTCATTCCCCAATTTATACGAAAACGCCCAGCTCGAAATTGCCAATCGTCTTTATTCCAATTGAGATAAGCTCGATCAAATTGCGTGTTTCCTATCATCCCTTTTTTATCTAGCCAATTTTTAGATAAATCAACGTAGCCGGGATCATAAGAGATAAAGTCACCATAATTTGGGTACTCAGCGCTATCGCCAAATAATAGACGGTTGCGCATACCCAAATTCACGCGTAATTGATCATTAAATCGGTATTCAAAATTAAAACGTTGATGGACAATATTATCAAAGATAGCGTCGCCCGAGTTTGGGATGGTACTGGTTGCCATGTACTTTACATAGCCGTTTAAATCCCAGCTTTTCTCTGGGGTTAAACCTGGGATTTGAGCATAGCTCGATAGGCTACTGAACAATAAAAAAGGCACAAACCTTGTGAATACTTTCTTCATCAGTTCATGCCCTCTTAGTGATACCTATTCTAGATACGTATTATGTCTGCTTGATAATGATTAGGTTACGACAGTTCCTTGAACTTTATCAACAGTTCTTTCTGCTCTTCAGTCAGATTCGTCGGTGTTGCCACAGTAATGACAACCATTAGATCGCCCGTCGCACCTTTACGGCTCTTCACGCCTTTTTCTTTCATGCGGAATTTACGACCATTTTGAGTCCCTGCTGGCACTTTTAATTTAAAGCGGCTTTCCAAGGTTTGAATCTCAACCTCACCACCCAGTGCTGCTGTCACAAAATCAGTCGTTACTGGGCAAATTAAATCATTACCTTCACGTCTTAAATGCGTGTGCGGACGCGTATTAATCTGAATTAATAAGTCACCCGCTGGGCCGCCGTATGCGCCCGCTTCGCCTTTACCAACAAAGCGAATTTTCTCACCGTCTTCAATACCTGCTGGTACTTTAACGTTGATTTTTTTGTTCACGCCATTGACTGGTAATTCGATAACTTGCTCGCAGCCGTTGATCGCATCAGCAAATTCAACCGTTAGGTTAAACTGACGGTCTTGCCCTTTTTGCGCGCGTGGTTGACGATGTTGAGAGAACATATCTTCAAATCCGCCGCCGCCGCCAAAACCACCACGCGAACGACCGCCAAAACCACCACCAAAAATATCTTCGAAGCCACTAAAACCTTGGCTATGACCGCCACCAAAGCCACCACCTCCACCCATGCCACCATTTTGGAATGCTGCGTGGCCATAGTCATCATACTGGCCGCGTTTATCGGCATCAGTTAGAATTTCGTACGCTTCTTTTATCTCTTTAAATTTGTCTGCAGCTTGCGCATCACCCGGGTTCTTATCTGGGTGGTATTTCATCGCAAGACGTTTGTATGCTTTTTTGATCTCTTTTTCTGTACTGCTTTTGGAGACACCAAGGACTTCATAATAATCACGTTTAGACATGACTTAACCTCGTCAATGAATAGAAACAGACATAAAACGGAATCGCTTATGCCTTTCTTTGAATAAATCTAATCAAAGGAGTTTATGTCCTATCAGATTAAGGTCAAGATCTATCTCACAAAATGCGGCAGTTATTGTTGTTTATCTTCTTTCAGTTGCCCATCTTCAAACACAATAACCCGCTTCGCTCGATTAAAGACCCTTGAATCATGAGTTGAGAAAATGAACGTCGTCCCCTCTTCTTTATTCAAGCTTTCCATTATATCAAGCAGCTCTGCGGTGCTTTTAGCATCTAGATTTGCCGTTGGTTCATCGGCCATAATAAAGCGTGGTCTTGGAGCAAGCGCTCGTGCAACGGCAACTCGTTGTTGCTGCCCGCCAGAGAGTTGGGCTGGTCTTTTATGTTGCTGATCTTCTAGGCCTACTTTTTTCAGTAAGTCTTGAGCTCTTTGTTTGCACTCTGCTTCAGCGTGACCCTGTAACTGCATAACGAACTCCACATTCTCTAATGCGGTTAATACAGGCAATAAACTGTAGTCTTGAAAGATGAACCCTATATTGTCACGACGAAACTCTATCAGCTTCTTTTCATCCATAACTGTCAGCTCATTACCATCAATACTCACTTTTCCTGAGGTAACGCTGTCTATTCCACCCAACATATTTAATAAGGTTGTTTTTCCTGATCCTGATGGTCCAATCACCGCCACAAACTCCCCTTGTTCAATAACCAAATCAAGGTGATCAACCGCATGGACAGGAAAATCCGACTCTGGGTTATAGGTTTTGCATAACTGCTCAATTTTTATCGTCATACTTTTTACCTTATTGTTTCTCTGCCATGGCTTCGACGGGTTTCTTTTTAATTATTTGATGGGCAGGATAAAGCCCTGCTAATACACTGACACACCACACCGTCACAAAAACGGTGACATAATCACTAAAAGCGACACTTGGGTATAAAACCGAATCAATACCAAATGCATTTAACCCTTCTGCCATCGCTTCAAGTGGAATTCCGGTTTTGCTAAGAAGAAACAATAAAAATAAGGAGAAAATAACACCAGAACCCGCGCCAATTATTCCAATAAAGCCGGATTCTAAAATAATTAAACGGCGAATATTGCCTTTCTTCATTCCAACCGCCATTAATACGCCAAACTCTCTGGTTCGCTCAAAGACTGACATCAGAAGAATATTGATGATGCCAAAGCCCATTGCGATAACAAAAATAACTAAGATCACTTGATTACCGGCATTCATCGAACTCATCATTGTCGATAGTATTGGCTGTAATTGAAGCCAATCTTGAACCTTATTTTTATTTGATATAGAACTAATTAACTGCTCTCGAAAATCACTAACTTGAGCCTCATCGTGTAGCAAAATTGCGATTTCATGATCGAAATGTACTTGGCCAAGTTGTTGAAGATCGGCTTTTCGGACATACGCGTTGGCATCATCAAAGGTGCTGGATGAGGTTTTAAAAATCCCCCTAACTCGAAACGCCGCACCAGTAACATCTCCTGTAGTATCGGTAAACGTGAGCACGACTTTTGAGCCTACTCTGAGCTTTAATCGATCCGCCGTTTTCTGTGACACTAAAATGGGGTTACGCCCTTTATCATCAAGCCATTCCCCTTCAAGAATATGCTCTGCTATCGGTGTTATCTTGGGCTCTGACTCTAAATCAATACCATTAACTTGAATACCACGAGTACTGCGAGCTGACGCTATCATGCCGTTAACTAAGGTTCTACTTGTCCACGCTTTGACTTGTGGTGCTTGTTCTAGCTGTTTGGTTATCTCAGCTTCATCATCAATCACCAGATTAATGTCTGGATTTAATGCGTAATTTTTCTGATGAATTTGAATATGACTGGTTTGCCACTGAATGGTATTTTTTATCAAATTATCAATGATCCCATTCATAAACCCCATCATCAACATAACACCAGCGACACCAAAAATCATGGCTCCCAACATAATGGAGGTTCGTAATTTATTGCGCCATACGTTGCGCCACGCCAATTTAACCAGCATGCGAACCTCCTTTAAGTGCAGAGACAATCGAGAGATGGTAAATACGCCACAATGGATAAATAAGACAAAGCAGTAACAGCCCTATCACGATCATAATTTGATCAATAAACAGCCACGAACTAATTAATAAAGGAATAATAGGCTCATAGCCCATTTCAAGCATGGCTTGTGCCGTATCTCCGGTTAAAGTAATAGGGTTAATATACAAATAGCCTAAGATAGGAATGGCAATCATTAAGCCTATAGCAATACCTAACAATCCGATAAAAATGGATTCAAGAACTAATAACTTTAATAGCTTTGTTCGAACCATTCCTGTGGCTAGCATGACGCCAAATTCACGTTTTCTTTCTAAGGTCATCATTAATAGAGTAGCGAATAGACCAAAGCCAACAATGCCATATAGGAGGTACATCATAATAATGCCGCTCACCCGATCAATTTGGATCTGTTGTTCCATTTCGGGAATAAGATCATTCCAAGGCCGAACGGCCACACTTGATCCATACCCTATTTGTAGATCATCCACCGTTTGTAGCAATTGTGAAAAATCACGAGTATGTAATACCCAAGCAGTGACTTGATCTTCTGTGCTAAATAAATTGGAAGCTTCTTTGATGGGTAAATAGATAAGTTGATTGTTCAGCTCTGGCATCGGAAAATGCACAATCCCCTTAATGAGATATAACCCTGCAGCAGTTTGACCCCGATAACCTTGGCCATACAGCACAATTTCATCACCAATGGTGAGATTAAAAAATTGAGCCAGCCCCTCAGACATCAATACGGATTTATCATCTCGTGAAAGATATTCTCCTTTAATCACTTTCTCTGCCAAACCAGAATAAGCGGTTTCTGGTGTTGGATCGACACCCACCACCATCACGCCTTTTGATTTATCATTCGCGGCAGCAAGAGAAAAGGTTTCGATACGTGGAAGTGCAAATTCAATATTAGGCTGTTGCTTGGTTGGTTTGATAAAGTCATCGCTCATTGGCAATAAATCATCAATGCTTTGGCTTTCTTTAAACTCTGGATTTTGCAGTTGAATAAGGCCCGTAGATAAACGAGCCGCATTCTCTATATTTGCGGTATAACTGCCCTCTTGAATGCTCCGCATTAATAATGAAAGCAACAAGGCCAGCGCCAACGCAGAGGCCGTTAGCAAGGTTCTTCTTTTTTGTCGCCATAGGTTTCGCCAAGCTAACTTAATGAGCATGTTTACCGCCTAGAAATAAGGAATTAATGGCTTAATTACGTAATGATTTCATTTGACCTTGTGAGAAAAACTTATCATTGATAAGGAAATTAAATTGCGCTTTATGGGTAATCATTTCGGTTTTATTGCCTGGCTTATCGGCTGGAACCATTTCTATTCTTGTTGCTACCATACGATTACCCATTTCTTTAATATCATAGGTTGTCATGGTATTGACTAGCTCATCGAATTCATCATATGACTCTACTTTACGTTGTAAGAACGTCTCTTGTGAGATCCACAAACGTACTTTACTCCACACCACAGGTGCATCAGGTTTTGCTATTGCATCAATCACCCATGTTTTATCGCCGTCGATCACTTCTTGTTTAACCATTTTGTGGTCGTAATCCACCACGATTGAAGATTGGTTGATCAAATCGTCATTGGTAAAATCAGAGCCCATCCATGATTGACCCAACATTGAAGGGGCGATTTTTATCACTCGTTCAATATTTGGTATCCAACTCCACATCTCTTTATCACGCTTAAGAGAAGCACTGCCGCGATCTTTTGCTGGCCCTGTAATCAATACTAAAGAAAGATTTTGTTCCTTAGTCCAGCTCTTCATGCTCATGCTGCGAGTCCAATCAGGTCGTATAATGTTCATGGTTAATTCGGTGTAACTTGAATTACCACGCATTTGAGCATCCGACTTTTTAACAATTGTATTTGCACTTAACTCATCAGTAGCAAACACGTGACCTACTACGCCGAAAAACGCAAAAAACAGGACTATTTTAATCAATAATTTTATTTTATGTTTCATATCACACCCCAGCCATGATGCTTGATTTATAAACACATAATAGAATGTTTAGGCTAAGGTTTTCGTGACCTCTAAGACGAAATTATCCAAATCTTTGTCATAGAAATGTCAAGCTCGCTTCATTGTATTTATGACAATTTAAAACCAGCGTTTAACTTTATTCATGTAGTCAACAAACTCATCACCAAAAAGTTTAACCAAGATTTTTTCTTCTGGTTCGATTTGAAAACGGTTCATATACGCAACAAAGCCGAGCGCACTCACCAAACCCAGTGGCTGTTGGGTATAAACCACTGAACTGAGTAAAATAAGTAAGAAACCAAGATACATAGGGTTACGTGTGTATTGATAAATACCAGAATTCACAAGGGACGAGCTGCTCTCTGGTTTTAATGGATTTACTGTGGTTTTAGCGTCTCTAAACTCTTTTACCCCCCATAGCGACACACCCCCTCCAAGTGCAATTAAGCTAATAACAAGCACATAAGTTAACCAAGGTAGATAAAACAGATCAAATGGCATTATTTTATCAAAACCAAATACTGTCACCATAAATAGCAACATGACTAGCGGTGGAGGAATTTTCAACTCTAATTTTGATAGCATTTATTCTCCTTAAAAACGTGGTATATTCTTTCCATATAATTATTGTATTAACTTTAGCAGTCGAGATTTATATGTCATCTGATTTTTATGGCTCTAGTGCCGCTTATGCCCGCCAAGAAAGTGGCTACCGTGAAAAAGCATTAAAACTGTACCCTTGGGTTTGTGGTAACTGTGCGCGTGAATTTGTTTATTCAAACTTACGTGAGTTGACGGTTCACCATAAAGATCACGATCATACTAATAACCCAAATGACGGCAGTAACTGGGAACTTTTGTGCCTTTTCTGCCACGATCATGAGCATTCAAAATATACAGAGCATGACCAGTACGGTTCTGAAATTAAAGCGGGTGAAGATGATCATCAAGGTGCAACACACAACCCGTTTGCAGCTTTAAAATCAATGATGAAAAAGTAATTCTCATTACAGATTTATATGGCCTTTCAACTCACTGAAAGGTCATCTCTCCTTCCCTACAGTCTATATTTATATCTCATCATGAAAATCCAAAACAGCCCAGTAACTCAGCATCAATTTAATGGTGTTGATTTCTATTTAAAGCGCGATGATAAACTTCATCCTCAATTTTCTGGCAATAAAGCTCGCAAGTTTATGGGATTGTTAGACGGTGATTTTCCTGCGATTACCACGATTATTGGTTATGGCTCACCACAGGCAAACTCTCTCTACTCGTTAGCGGCGTTGGCTCAACTAAAAGGTTGGCAGTTAGATTTTTACGTTGACCATGTTCCTTCATTCTTAAAAGAATCACCAAAAGGGAACTATCGTGCGGCATTGGATCTTGGCGCAAATATTATCGCGTTAAATGAGACAGATAACGCCAAACTAGATGATGGCAGCACACTAGGGAGCTTAGATTACATTCAACAAGTTAGGCTACCAAGAGAGCATGAATTATTTGTGCCTGAAGGTGGCCGTTGTGGTTTGGCTGAAAGCGGCGTAAAGCAATTGGCAGCAGAGCTTATTGAATGGAAGAAAGAACAGAGATTAGCCTCTCTAACCGTAGCTTTGCCTTCTGGTACAGGAACAACGGCTCTGTTTCTTCATAAACATTTAAAAGCCCACGATATAAACGTGATTACCTGTGCCTGTGTTGGCGGAGATGCCTATCTTACCGCACAGTTTTTAGAGCTTGGTGAAGCCGATCATCCTGATATTTTAACACCAACGAAAAAACACCATTTTGGTAAGTTATATCATCACGATTACGAGATGTGGAGAGCACTCCTATCACAAACTGGTGTTGAATTTGAACTACTGTACGACCCCCTAATGTGGCGCTGCTTGAATGATTGGATACCGAATAACGCCAATCAAACATTAGTTTATATCCATCAAGGTGGATTATTAGGTAACGAAAGTATGTTGCCTCGTTACCAACGAAAATTTGATTAATCTATATTTATAAAAGATATCCTTTAGGACTAATAATGAAATGTAACGCACTGCTTTTTTGCTTAACTTTGCTCTCTCATTCTGTATTTGCTTCTTCTACATTAGAAACGGTTGAAGCCATTGAACTATCAAGCTCTAGTACTATCGGTATTTCAGTTCTAGATACCGCAACAGATACTACCTGGAGCTATAAAGGCGACCAACGCTTTCCAATGATGAGTACATTTAAAACTCTGCTTTGTGCTCAAATGCTGTACAACTCAAGTAATGACCTTTTAGATAAAGAAGCACTAACAAGAGTGACTCAAGAATCCATCATTCCATGGTCTCCAATCACTGAAAAGTTTATCGGTGAAACAATTAGTACAGAGAGCGCATGCGAAGCTACGATGCTGATGAGTGACAATACTGCAGCCAATATAGTATTAGCACAAACTGGAACTCCAACTTCTCTCACGCTTTTCTTACGCTTAATTGGTGATGACATTACTCGCTTAGACCGTATTGAACCTGAATTAAATGAAGCACAAAAAGGAGATGTAAGGGATACAACGACTCCAAATGCGATGACAAATACACTTAATGAGCTGTTATTTGGTCAAACACTTACCACAGCAGACAAAAATACCTTAAAAGGTTGGATGGTCAATAATAAAGTCTCAGATCCATTATTACGTTCGATTCTTCCAAGAAACTGGTCAATTGCAGATCGCTCTGGTGCTGGTGGTTTTGGATCTCGTGGTATCACCGCTGTTCTATGGAATGAAAAGCGTGCGCCTATTATTATGTCTATTTATCTGACTCAAACGAATTTAGACATGGCTTCACGTAATCAAGTGATTGTGGAAGTGGGCAATGCAATATTCAAAGAATTCAACATAAACTAAGAAACTACGTATAATCTTAGCCAATTACTTTTTAAATAGACGTGAACTGTATGATTATTTTTACTACCAATTTCGGCGATATACACATTGAGCTAAACAAAGAAAAAGCACCGGTAAGCTCAAAAAACTTCTTAAAATATTGCCAAGATGGTTTTTATGAAGGCACTATTTTTCATCGAGTTATCAAAGGGTTTATGATCCAAGGCGGTGGTTTCACTTCTGATATGCAAGAAAAAGAGATGCGTGCTCCGATTGTGAATGAAGCGAACCGTGGTTTGAAAAACTTAAACGGTAGTATCGCTATGGCACGCACTGATGCCCCTCACTCTGCCACCAGTGAATTTTTTATTAACATAGCTAACAACACTTTTCTTGATCACACTGCAACCACCAATGCTGGTTGGGGTTATGCGGTATTTGGTGAAGTGACGATTGGTATGGACGTGGTTAAGAAAATAGCGAAGATCAAAACCAAATCTATTGGCGAGTTTGACGATGTTCCAAAAGAGAGTATTGTGATCGAGAAAGTAACGATTATTGAAGAGTAACGAACTCTTTGTTATCTCAACATAAACATCAACGGTGCTGATTTTAGCACCGTTTTCGACCCTATTAATATTAACAATGGAACTTTATTTATGTCTTTCTCTAAAAAGTTAAAACATATCTCCGCTTCTTTACTTTTCATTGGTTCTTCTAGTACATTTGCTGCGGATCTTCCTATTTCACCAGAGAAGCTCACCAGCCCCTATCCTGAGATAAAAGTCACTACACTTAGCTCAGCTCAATCTCTTATCAATGAATTTAAGCAGCATCAGTATCAATTGGCTAATGTAAGTAAAACGGATCAAATCCCAGCGTTCTTTGTTGAAAACCTACCAAGCGATCTGAATTCACTGCCTGTTCAAGAGAAGATTTCAGGGTTTATTCGCTTATTACTGCCTACCATTATTGAGGTGAATAAACGCATAAGTACGGTTAGACATGACGTTATCGCGCTATCAAAGCAACCTAAAAGTGAATGGTCGAAAGAAGAAACAGTATGGCTAAATGAGTTAATGACGTCTTATGATATTAAATCAAACAGCATTGATGACCTGCTTTTACGCCTAGATATTATTCCTGTCGGTATGGTTCTCGCTCAAGGGATTGATGAAAGTGGCTGGGGAACCAGTTACTTTGCAGTTAAAGGAAATGGATTATATGGAGAGCACTTATCTTCTAAAGGCGGTAAGTATTTAAGTACCCCTGGTGGGCATGTAAAAGTAGCTGCATTTGATAACCTATTCGCAGGAACTGCACGTTACATGTACAACTTAAATACGACCTCTGCCTATAAAGATCTTTGGACTTTACGCCAAAAACTAAGCACAGAAGATAAATTATCAGGTTATGAGTTAGTTGAGTCTTTATCTCACTACTCTACGCGTGGCGATGCCTATGTTGAGAATTTACAATCTCTAATCAAGCACCATCAACTTGATAGCTTTGATAATGTTGAGTTTGATAACACGGCTCCGATACGTATTCGATTTACTCATTAGAAACAAAAAAGGTTGCGACTTATCATCGCAACCTTTTAACTATTAACTATCTAAATTTATTATCGTCTATAGCGACAAAATCACACCGGCAATCGCCGCACTCATCAAGTTTGCTAATACGCCTGCAGTAATCGCTCTGAATCCCATTTTAGCGATGAATGAACGACGCTCCGGAACCAAGCTCCCTAAACCACCAATCAAGATAGCCATGGTTGATATATTGGCAAAACCACATAACGCAAAGGTAACAATCGCAACAGAATGCGGGCTTAGTTGGTCTTTCACTTCCATTAATTGAATGAAGGCAACAAACTCATTCACCACGATCTTATTACCAATCAATGAACCAGCAAGAATCGCTTCATTCCATGGCACACCTAACAAGAAAGCTACTGGTGCAAATAAATAACCAAGGATCAATTCAAAGCTTAGTTTTAAACCAAAGAAATCACCAACATGACCAAGCAAGCCATTAAGTAAAGCAATGACACTCACAAAGGCTAATAGTGTTGTACCTACTGCTACTGCAATACGTAAACCAGACATTGCCCCATCCGCTAATGCTTCAAATACGTTTGTTGCGTGGTCAATCTCAACAGAGGTAATTTCATCGTCGTTATTGGCTTCATCACCCGGTGGCACCATCATTTTAGCCATTAATAGGCCAGCAGGTGCTGACATGAACGCTGCTGAAATAAGGAAGTTAAGATCCACACCTAGCGATGCGTAACCTACCATAGTACCGCCAGCCACTGATGCTAAACCACAAGTCATTACAGCAAAGAACTGTGAATCACTCATGTGCTTTAAGTAAGGTTTTACAACAAGAGGGGCTTCTACCATGCTTACAAAGATGTTTGCTGTAGCGGCAAGTGATTCTGCTCGTCCTGTGCCTAATAAACGCTGTAACCCACCACCAATGAAGTTAATTACTCTAGGCATGATACCAAGGTGATAAAGAGCAGAAATAAGTGCCGAGAAGAATATAATGATACCAAGCACATTAATGGCAAAGACAAAACCTACTTTGCCTGTCGCTAAGCCACCAAATAAAAAAGCAATCCCTTGTTGGCCATAATCAATTACGCTTGAAACGCCTGCGGTTACTGAGTTGAGCACTTCTTTACCGGCTGGAACATATAAAACAAGTAAAGCAAAAATGATTTGTAAACCAAACGCTAAAGAAACGGTTCTTAGAGGGATATTACGACGATCTGTCGAACATAAATAAGCAAATAATAAAATGGTAAAAATACCAAGTAGCGATGTCATGATAGAAACCTGTGCTATCGAAAATAGAGCAGGCATTCTAATGCGCAAAGGTTTGCGTGCAAGTCGGGATTGATAACACGCTGTTAATGAGATTTAGATCACATTTCTTACTGTACATAAGTGGTTGATTTATAAAACGAGACAAGCGGCTTGAATGACGATTATTTCCATATGGAAAATATATTTCTTCCATTAAAAATAGTCGCTATAACTCATTGATTAAATTAACATCACAACCTTGATGTTGATTTAATCAATAACTATAATTTAACCCATTTCAGAAGAGATTTATCCCAATAGGGTTGCTGACCAATATGCTCACGCAGGAACTCAATGACTGCGGTAATTTTTCTTGGTAAGTGCTTACGGCTTGGATACGCTGCATAAATTGGCATCTGTTGACTCGCTTTCCAATCCGGTAATAATTGAATGAGCTTTCCTTCACTAAACTCATTAGTTAGTAAATAACTTGCTAAATAAGCCACTCCCCAACCTGAGATAGCTGCATCTCGCACTGCTTCTGCTAAATCGACACGATAGTTTCCTGACACTTTGACACATAACGTTTCATTGTTCTTACTGAAATCCCAATTGCTGTAATCACGATAGCGGCTTTGGTAAGTAAGACAATTATGCTCTATAAGATCTTGAGGATGATGAGGAACAGATTTATCAATCAAATAATCCGGTGAGGCCGCTAAAACAAAGCGAGAATCTGCCAAACGTTGTGCAACATATCCTTCTGGGATATCTTCAAAGTTTGTTACCCATAAATCTAAACCTTCTTTAAGCATATCTGCTCGGTGATCGAATAAGCGAACTTCAACTTGCAGATCGGGATATTGCTGACGTAACTTATCAATCGCTGGGATAATATGCATAGTGCCAAAAGACTGCGATAGCCCTAGTCGCAAAATACCCGCAACACCGTCACGTTCATTATCCATAATTGCGCTAGCTTCGGTCATCGTACTGTAAATTTTTTCGCAGTACAGATAGAACTGTTGCCCTGCATCCGTAAGAATGAGCGAACGAGTCGTTCTTTGAACTAATTTCACATTCAAACTCGCCTCTAGTACTCCCAGTTGCTTACTTACATGAGAGGTAGACACACCCATTTGTTTTGCTGCAGCAGTAAAACTGCCTGCTTTTGCTAAGGCGTAAAATATCACCATTTGGCTGGCTCGATCGTGCATCTATCATGTCCTTTATTGCAAAAGGGAAATTGGGGCGAAGATAGTATCATTATAGGATTAATTTTCAGTAAAATATTCCAATAGTATTTGATGCCATTCTGATGTTTCTCGGATCTGCAATAACGCCCGATTAATCTTCTCTTCATAGGGGCTATTTTCAACTAAAACTAGGCCATAATTTTGTTTTTCAAGTTGATACGGTAATACGACTAAATCAGCAAACATCTCTTTTTCTTTGCCTTGTTTAATCATATAACGCAGTACCGCATCATCGGCCACGATAGCATTCACTTCTCCATTTTCTAGAGCGACTAATAGCGCTCTCATACTAGGATAGGTTTCATGGGCAATACTGTGATCGGTCAATAACAAAGAAGCGGTTGTTGCTTGTTTTGCTCCTACTTGCAATTTTGATAAATCATTTACTCCTTTTACATCAAACCGTAACTGCTCCAATGTTAATGAACTTGCTAATATCGCGGTAATACTGGCAATGAAAACGGTTGAAAACATAGCAATCAATACGGTCATTATTCGCGCTGATAAGGTTTTAAATTCAAAATAGTTGAAAGGCCCTTTGGTAATAAACAGTACCCCGAGAATAAAAGCTTCTGCTAACCGACCTCGCTTGGTTGGCATCGAATAAAGTTTGTCGTTATTTTTACGCTCAAGAAAATAATAGAAAGCCCCGACACTTATCGCGACAAAGAAAAATATGCCAAGCGCTTTCCACAAGGTTTTATTGGTAATGATGCTAATAAATGAATCAAGATAACCACGGTTTTTTAGCGCGATGGCAAGATGCGTTTCATAAAATGAGTGTGAGAAATCAACATGCTCTTCTCTGTCAGGAGTAATCGATATACAAGATATACCAACATCTATCTCTCCTTTTTCTGCGGCTAGCAATAAATCATTCAGCTCATAATTTTTAATTGAATATTCAACCTTCATTATCTCTGAAATTCGTTGCCACAGCACCATACTCAGCCCATTATATTGCTGAGAGTTTTGATGAAATATAAAGGGAGGGCAATGATAGGTGCCTACTTTTAGTTCGGTATTTGCTCTACTTTTCTCTATCCCTAAAAACATAGCAGTCATAAAGATAGCGATTAAAATAATATAATGACGGAAAGCCCTTTTCTTATCATGCATAGCGCTCTCCCATTTATACGTTAAAAACACCCTACTGAATTGATTCTCTTACTTAAAAGGTAGCAGTTAAATGGCGATTCTTCGACTTATAGGACTTAATATCCGTGAATAAGTATTAAAAATCCTCTTTGATTCTCATTACCAAAGAGGATTTTAATTAAGATGGGTTGTTTAATGGTAAAGACTAACTCTGATTGATCCGCCCTCTACCTTTCCATTGAACCAAAATTAAACCAAGCATGATTACAATACCTAAGAAACCAACGCCAAAAGGATTCAGCATAATTAGTGGAATGGTAAAAAATGCCAATAGTCTTTCAATCCCAGTCAATGGACGTAATAAATACCCTTCAATAGCAACCGCAATAGCCATAATAATGGTTAACGTCTGAATAATTGAAAACGTTAAATCAGCGAATCCAGCATCTGAATTAACAAGGCTGGTATACGCCATCATAATTGGAATAATGAATAAACCACCCGCTAATTTAAACGCCTCAACAGAGGATTTCATTGGATTTGCGTTCGCAACACCTGCACCTGCAAAGGCAGCTAAAGCAATTGGTGGAGTCACATTAGAGGTTTGAGATAACCAAAACACAATAAGGTGTGCTGTTAATAACGGTAAACCAAAATCACTTAACATTGGTACCGCCATTACCGCTAATACAATATATGCAGCAGTAACAGGAAGCCCCATACCTAATACTAAAGCCACAAGGCTTATTAAGCCCAAAGCAATCAGCATGTAGCCACCAGAGAAATCCATCACAAATTGCGTGAACTGTAAGCCAATCCCCGTTTGTCCAACCACACCAACTATAATCCCGGCAGCACCACACGCTGCTGAAATAGGTAATGCCATTAAGGCACCATTTTTCATGCCTTCGATGAATTTTTTCAATCCAATTCGGCTGTGTTTTCGCAGCGCTGCCGTCACTAAAATCGCAGCACAACCTGCAACACCCACTAATAATGGAGAATATGCCATCATTAATAAGGTCGTAATTAGCGCTAGTGGAATTAAGTGATGCGCACCATCTTTCATGACACTAATAACGGCTTCTGTTCGACTTACCGCTTTAAGATCAAGCTTACACGCCATTAAATGCACATATAACAAGGTACAGAAGAAATATAAAATCGCAGGCGCGATAGAAGCAAGCATGATCTCGCTGTAAGGCACACCGGTAAACTGTGCCATTACAAACGCACCCGCGCCCATAATTGGCGGCATTATCTGCCCACCCGTTGAGGCCGCCGCTTCAATTCCTGCCGCTTGTTCTGGTTTATAACCCAGCTTTTTCATCATAGGAATGGTGATTGAGCCTGTAGTTACGGTGTTTGCTATTGCTGAACCTGAAATAGAGCCTAACCCTGCCGAGGCCAATACTGCCGCTTTCGCTGGACCACCACGATATTTACCGGCAATAGAGAATGCTAGATCAATAAAGAATTTTCCTGCACCTGTGACCTCTAAGAATGCCCCAAATAAAACAAAGATAAAAACCGTTGTTGCCGCGATCCCTAAGGCGGAACCAAAAACACCGTTAGCCGAAAATATTTGAAATTGAATCAGTTCTTGCAGGGAGTACGACTTAATAGCAAAGCCACTCGGTAATAAATCACCAAATGCACTGTAGGATAAGAATAGTACTGCGATAAGGACCATTACCCAGCCGACCGTTCTACGGCACCCTTCCATTAATAGTAAAAGTAATGAGCAACCTGCGATCATATCGGGTAACTGTAAGCCATAAAACAGATGATTTATGTCGTTATAATCAAATATCGACATGCGATAAGCTGCAAAAACAATCAAACCACATAACGCGAGATCAATGACTCGTCCAGCAAGATAAAATGAACTCTTTCGATTTGTAATTAATGGGTAATGTAAAAAGATAAGAATAAGTACCCAACATAGGTGGATTGGTCGAAAATACGTTGCCGAGATAGTCGAACTTACTCCCTGCCAAATTTGAAAAACAGACAACGCAACAGCAATACCTAAAATAAGATACCCAAATAGATTTACTGTTCTTTCGTGAGGTAAATGCTCTACAACAGGTTGGTTTTTATCGGTCATAATATCCATATTAATGCCTTTGGATAAAGTCAGAAAAGAAGAAAAGGTAAGCGAGACACTTACCCTTTCGTTTTACGTGTATTTGGTACTTATTATTTCATTATTGAATCAAGGTATTTTTGAGCACCAGGATGAAGAGGAACACCTTGCAGGCGGTCTGCATTTTTTGGTGTTGTCATCTCAGCCATTTTTACTACTTTACGAATATCACCCATATTTTCATACGCAGCTTTCGTTAAGTTATACGCCATATCATCGCTCATTTTTGCATTCACCACTAATACGTTCCAAACGCTTAATGTCGATACCTCACCAACATTGTTGTATACGTCCGCAGGAATATCATAGCTGCTGTATGCTGGGTATTGTTTCATGAATATTGCACTTTCTTCTGGTGTAATTGAAAGCACTTTAATTTTATGAGTTAACGCAATTTGAGTTACCGCCCCAACCCCTTGTCCACCAACAATAAAACCGGCATCAATTTGACCATTAGCCAATGCGTTCGTGGTTTCAGAATAGTTTAAGTACACTGCATCAATGTCTTTTTTTACATCAATACCGAGTGATTCAAGCAAGGCAGCAGACGTCACAGCGGTGCCACTTGCTGGTGCTCCTAAAGAGACTCGTTTGCCTTTTAGTTGTGATAATGACGTAATGCCTGACTTTTCAAGAGTTAAGGTATGCACTAGGTTTGGATACAGTGCAAAAAGTGTATTTACAGGCATTTTTGTTGGAAATTTACCTTCCCCTTTATAAGCATCAAGCACTACATTCCCCATTGCGATACCTGCGATCATATCACCACGAACCACTTTAATCGTGTTCTCTACTGAAGCCGCTGTCACTTCCGCTTTGGCATTAACATCTGGCACATGCTCTGACCATACTTTCGCTAGTGCACCACCAAATGGATAATAAATTCCACTTTGACCGCCCGTACCAATTGAGTAGTTTTCAGCGTTTACCGCTGATGGCAAGATAAGCATTAAAGCCAATAGTAAATTACGTTTAAGCACAATCATCTCCTTGATTATTCAATACAATTAGATTCGGTATCTAATAATAAATCTAACAACAGGTTAATTTATCAGCAACGCAACATTACCCTTGGTGAAATTAAAGTCCAACAAATTACACTACAATTGTGAACTTGGTGTTAATTTATTGTTTCTATAAATATATATAAAAAAGGGTAACCAAAATTAATTAGTTACCCTTTGAACTACCTTGAATTTGAAGTTAATTAAAAATCAATACGATATACTGATGTCGTCCCACTGACCTCATTTGCAACAGCAATAAAATGTTGGTTTAGACGAGTGAAATATTTTATCGACTCAGGGCCAAGATCTCCTGCATTAGAGTTATAACTCCCATTTTTACACTCCCCTTCTGCATCAACCTGAGTACATACACCTACATCAAAATTACGATTATTCACATACGTAACAAAGCGAGAAGATTTTGGCTCTGTTACGTCATACACCATCACGCCGCCTTGACGCTCTAAACCAATAAACGCGTATTGGTGCCCGTTAATACTAGCAACCTCTATCGCTTCTGGCTCTGCGCCCTTATCATCACTGCGATTATCTGCACTGCTGTTATTATCATTAGTGCTATTGAAATTATTTCTATTATTTTCGAAAACAATACGAGCAAACTCATCGCCGCTATCGAACACTAATTCCCCTGATTCATCCCAAATAGAGAATGAACGGCTACCAAATGCTTGTACTTTTTCATCGGCTGCTAGCGTGCCTTGTGGCTTAACCACTTTTAAACGAGCCAGTTGATTTTTATCTTTTAACGCTGATGCTAGTGGGTGGTTTTTATCAATGTCTAATTTTTTACCGCGAATTTCATCAACGTAAACAATGCAAAAATCTTGTTTGGTTGCATATTCTGCAGTGCCTTGATAGTCATCACCATCCCACTCATAAGATTTTTCATCACATTGCTTTTGAGTTGTTTCGATACCATATTCTCTACCATCACCTTCATTCGCAGTCACAATATAAGTGGAACCATTAACACTATAACTGGCAATGCTATCTGGCATATAAAGTCCTTCTAACATCGAATAGCTTTGAAAATTACCAAGCTTTTTATCTTTATTCGAAGCGTCTAATTGAACGTTTCCCCAAGATTTTCCACCAAGACCAAAGATGCCATCAATTGAGGCATTTTCAACATCAATCGCAGCTAATGCATTGTTCTCTTGCAATGCGACATACAATTTACCGTTATCAGCAAAAGTGAGGTATTCAGGTTCGAGATCTTGAGAA
Organism: Aliivibrio finisterrensis; assembly: GCF_008933155.1. Lineage (GTDB taxonomy): Bacteria > Pseudomonadota > Gammaproteobacteria > Enterobacterales > Vibrionaceae > Aliivibrio > Aliivibrio finisterrensis. Next base: position 155,089 of record NZ_WBVP01000001.1, read on the forward strand.
ACCGTGGCAGTAGGTGCTGAAATACGAACTTTATCGGTTAGCTCTGAATGACGTGAGTTGCCTTTATCAAACGCATTAAAATCAAGTTGAGTTACCGATGCATTTAATGGTCCATTAGCAATATCAACTAAGGTGACACTGCCTTCTGGATCAACAGAATAATCCGCATTGGGCTCACCTTCATTAGCTGAAGCAATATAGCGTCCATCTTTAGAGAAGCTCACCATATCAGGCAAAGATCCTGCTGGATAAGTGGTTATAATCTCAAGTGTGTCGGAACGATATAAGGCAATAATGCCATTTTTTTGCTTATCATTGTTTTCAATTGCAACAGCCACCAAACCACTGTGTGCAGAAACACTGTTTGCTGCACCAATAGCAATGCCTGAATACTTAGCCGCTGACTGAAGATCAATATGACCAACAGCAGTCGGTTTGCTATTGGCATTCAATGTTAGAACATCTACCTTTTTGGCTTGAGCATTTACCACGTACAACTTATCTGTACATGAGTCGTAACTTAGGATCTCCGCTGCAGATGTAGCAAAAGGAGCTGCTGCTATAGATGAGCCAACCAATGTCAGTCCACTAATTTCTAAACTGTCGAACGTCGATTCTTCGTGTAATTTGCATTGAATACCAAAAGTATCTATCGCTGAAAATGTGTTTTTTTCTGTTGTATTGGATTGCTGGCTACAACCTAGTAATGCAGAAGTGACCACCGCTAGTGTGGTAAAAGTGACTGTATTGCGATTCATATATCCTCCATGATCAATTTGATTGGGCAGATCATAGAATGGTTATATGACAGTTTGTTTTCGCTTTTATGTCGAATTAAAGACAGAGGTCAATAGTCACATTGATAAATACCAATCTACATAAGTATTTGATCATTCTTGCTTGTTAAAATCGATTATATCTGCGTTATAAATTTTGTAATTAGAACCACTAGTTACTGTAATTTATGCCTTGCTCTAATCGATTTTTTCTGCGCAATTATCTGAACAACTACTTATCCAGAATGGTATAAACTAAGTAACGTACTATTAAAGTGGCCATTAAACATTAAAAATGGCCATGATTTGTAATAAAACCATGGCCATGTATTTGATCCTTTTTACGAAAAATAAAGAGTTATAGAACCATACTCGCAAAAATAAAACCAAAGATAATACTAAATACCATGCTTAATAGACCTGGGATCATAAAGCTATGGTTAAAGATGTATTTACCAATCTTAGTCGTACCTGTACGGTCAAAGTCAATTGAAGCAATGATTGGACCGTAGTTAGGAATAAAGAAGTAACCATTTACAGCAACAAATGTCGCGATAATCACTTCTGGTGGAAGACCTAATGTGATGCCAACAGGCACTAATACTGCTGTTGTTGCACCTTGGCTGTTTACCATTACAGATAAACCAAACAGTGCAAAAGCGAATGTCCATGGCGCAACTTCAACCAATCCTGAAACCGCTTCTTTTACCATGTCATAGTGACCAGCAATAAAAGTATCACCTAACCATGCGATACCAAAGATAGCAACGATTGCACGCATACCAGCATGGAATACTGAACCTTGAGTGATCTCGTTACCATCAGGTTTACATAATAGGATAATCAGTGCAGCCATTGCTAACATGACGATTTCAATTGTGTGCGCCATGCCCATTGGTGAACCATTGAAGTTAGGACGCAGCGATGGGAATGCCCCCATAACCACAACCACAATTGCGCCGAATAAGAACAGACCTACTGCTTTTTTAGCGCCCGGTTTAATCTCAATCTCTTCAACTTTAACTTCTTGTTCCATTTCTTGACGGAACTTAGGATCTTGCATGCGACGCTGGTATTCTGGATCATCTTTTAGCTCTTTACCGATCTTGTTTACGATAACGCATGCAAGAGCTAAACCACAGAAAGTGCCAGGAATTGTTATCATCAATACATTTGCTAATGTAATACCTTGAGGCTCTAAAAAAGCAACCAGAGCAACTACAGCCGCTGCAATTGGGCTTGCTACAATCGCAAATTGTGAAGCGATAACTGCCATACCTAGTGGGCGCTCAGGGCGAACACCACTACGACGACTTACCTCTGCAATAACAGGAAGAACAGAATAAGCTACATGCCCAGTACCTGCTAAGAAGGTGAACATATACGTCACTAAAGGGGCTATAAAAGTAATATGACGTGGGTTTTTACGAAGAATATTCGAAGCAATTTTGATTAAATATTCAAGACCACCAGCGGCTTGCATTGCAGCAGCTGCAGCTACTACCGCCATGATCATTAACATAACATCAATAGGTGGGCTTGTCGGTTGTAAACCAAATACAAAACTCAGTATGGCTAAACCAATACCGCCCATAACACCTAAACCGATACCGCCAATTCTGGCACCGACTAGAATACAAATTAATACAATTAAGAACTCGACTAAAAACATATCAATCTCCCTGATGATAGGTTTTATATAACTATTTTTAAATTACCGCTTATTACATTAGTAATTTAAACACCAAAAAATCGAGAGGATAATAATCATCTTATATATTCAATAAATAGCGACAGATCACACATCATTCAAATTTATAAAAATAAAACAAAATATTTATAAGTAGTTATTATTTCTACAGTTTTCAAATACAAATAAGAAACAAAAAGATTACACTTATCGTCATATTATTTTTATTATTTTTATCAAATCGCATGAAAGTAAGGTGGCAGCTTTCACTTAGCTTTTATGTTAGCTATACAGAAAAACAAATAAAATTATTGTCTTCATTATTTTTTCGACTAAAAAAGTAGAGTTGTTCATCATCAATCATAAACTGATACTGATACTGATACTGATACTGATACTGATGCTTTAGGCGACTTTCTTGGTGAAAATCATACGTCTTTTCACCACGGTGTTGGTGTTGAATTCGCACCGACAGCCTTAAGTGGTTTAGCTTTTCGTGTAGCTTATGAAGGTGATCTTTTCATTGAAGAGAATCTATACCAAGATTATGGTTACTACAGCTATTCAGACGATTACGCAATGAACATTGGTACTTTATACGCGGGCGTAACTTACAAGTTTTAATATAACTGTTTATTCGTGTTGCTATATTATACCAATCTACATAAGTAGTTATTCAGAATGGTATTTAAAGTCGAACACAAATGAAAACGGGTAGCCGAGAAGCTACACGTTTTATTTAAGACAAAGAACACTCTTTATTTTAGACTTGCCGCCTTTTCTGATAATTCAACCGCCTCACTATTCGCTTTTCTAGCTAATACCTTACTTATAGCAATAGCTGCAAACACTGGTAAGAACCAACTGGCATGCGCTTCAAACATTGGAACATAATCATTTAACGGGGTAACCAATGATTCTGGTAATAACCCAAGAATATGTAATGCGTCTAAACTACCAAATACCACTGTAATACTAACAACCGTTATATAAGCTGTTACATTACGTTTTGTCGTAGGTAAGAACAGTGCCGTAAGCACCAAAGCAATGGCAATAGGACAAAGAATTAAAATAGCAGGTAAGCTAATAGCTAAGATTTGCTCCAAACCAAAATTAGCAATAACGCCTGTTAATACGGTTACGATGATTGCCGTAATTGCAAAAGGTGAACGGAAAGTTTGCTGATAATACTCAGCACACGCATTGGTTAAGCCAACTGTTGTGGTTAAACACGCCATTATGATGATGCCTGCCAATAAGTACTGCCCTAATGGCCCGAAGATCTCTGCAACATAACGGGTCAATAATTCACCACCATTCGTTGCCCCTTCTGAAATAGAAGCAGAAGTAGCACCAACGTATGCCATCGCTAAGTAGCACGCCGACATTAATAAGGCATACACAACAGTAACTTTGACTGTCGCTTGGAAAATTTCTTGTGGTGACTCACACCCTTTATCTTGAATTGCTTTGATGATAATCCAACCAAAACCAACAGCAGCAATAGCATCCATTGTCATATAGCCTTGGATTAAACCACTGGTTACTGCTTTATATTGATAATCGGCACTTGGGGCATTAAATACACCTAAAGGCGTTACGATAGCTGCTACTGCTAAAGCTGCTAGCATCAGCACAAGTAAAGGGGTCATCACCTTACCGATATAATCAACTAATTTTCCACGTTGAAATGCTAATAACAAGGTCGCACCAACAAACAAAACTGAGAAAATTAATAAATGATCACCTTCAAAAAAAGGTTTTATGCCCATTTCATAAGCCACAGTTACCGCTCTTGGCATGCCAAATGCGGGACCAATTGCAGTAAATAACAGTACCCAAAAGGCAATGGCTAACGGCTTAGGTAGTGCCTGTGTTAATTGACCACTGCTACTTAACCGGCCTAGTACAATTAGTGTCAACGATGGTAACCCAACGGCAGTAAGCAAAAAACCTAGCATTGCTGGCAAGTATTGAGTGCCTGCTTCTAAGCCAAGAAATGGAGGGAAAATGATATTTCCTGCACCAAGAAACATGGCGAAAGTCATTAAACCGATAGCAAGTAAATTTTGTTTTTTCAATGTCATAGTCCTTATTGCTATTGGGCTTAACCCTAGTAGCTTTTATTGTGGACCGTCAGATTGGCTGAGAAAAACAAGAAGAGAATAAAGCAGTCTCCCGTCAGCCTGGCTGACGGAAGTGCCGCCAGCCTAGTTAATAATCACTAGAATGACAGCAATAATAGATGATGTTACACGCGACACAGCACCAAGCATTGTTTTGCACAAAGCAGCAAATTGTAGGGCTGTAGAAGAAAGCATGAGTGTATCCTAGTCGTTTATCGTGGCAACCAAATCAATATATAAGTAATAAACCACATTGTAAACACCGTATATAGTTAAAAATATCACTATCACTAAAATGGGGCCTTTTATACTTAAGAATTACCTTCATGACTTCTTACTCTAAATAGCGAGTACGCCATATACGCGACAATAAATACATTAACCAGAAATATTCCTATCCCTAAAATACTCGTATGAAAAAAAATTTCATAAATTTCAAAAGGTAAGTAGATCGCACCGCTAATTAAGGCAAACCATTTTGTCCATAACAGCTCTCGCCACAGACCATAAGCCTCAACAAAACGCACCGCCGAATAAATAAGCGCACCAATAGCCAATAACGTTATTTTAGTCCCTGTAAAATTGCCGGCGGCATGTATAAATACACTAGGTAGCTCACTCGCGGGGTTCAAATGACAACGACTTACGATCGATTCAGCTAACTGACGTAGATTTTCTCCCACTAAAGCATGAAGCCCAAGCCCAACAATTAGAGATACTGATCCTTTGATCGCTTCTAGTATGGCTACGGCTCGTAACCCTTTTCTTACTGTTATCATATTCACCTCTTTCCAGCGACACGCTGTCTATCACAGAAGATACATATTTTCTCCTAACTGCAGCGTTGTACCACATAATTTATGGTTTACCATCAAATATGCAAAATTAAGTTAGTATTTATTTTAATCGTCTTATTTAAAAAAACAATTTTATACAATAAGGAGCGCTCGCCTTGAATTATTATAATTTCATAATTAAAACAAGGATGAAACACTTGCTTACCTTGCAGTAATACAGCTCCAACCGCTTCATTGAAGAAAACAAAAAAGTAACCGAATTTTAAGGATAAATAATGAGTCTTTTTTTAGCGATGGTAATGTTTGCCTTTGTCACCTCTCTCTCACCAGGGCCTGTAAATATTCTTGCTACTATCACTGGTGCTAATCATGGATACACAAGAACAGTCCCACATATTTTTGGGGCAACTGTTGGTTTTGTGTTAATTCTTATTATATTGGGGCTTGGGCTAATAAGAGCCTTTAATGATTCACATACTGCAACGCTTGCTCTCAATTATCTTGGCAGCGCTTTCCTACTTTATTTGGCTTATAAAGTAGCAACTAGCGAAAGAGCCGAACACAATAAAAATAAAAAAGATGATGCACCAACCATGCTACAAGGCCTATTGTGTCAATGGCTGAATCCAAAAGCTTGGATTGTATCTTTGTCTGGCCTCACCGTATTTTCTAGTAACGGTGTGATTCCTCTCGAAGACCTCGGGGTATTTAGTGTGATATTTTTTATCGTATGTTACTGCTGTATATCGACTTGGGCTTTATTAGGCATAACCATTGGCAAATACCTTGAGCACCCTATTCATTATAAAATCTTTAATCGAGCGATGGGAGGCTTGCTTGCATTAACAGTAGTGTATGTATTCTTTATATCAAAATAATAAATGGAGGTTACATTGGCTAATTCAAATCCTCACTTTTTAAGATCATCAGTTCTTCCGTTTGAACTCCGGTATTCCGATAATTCAAATGCATGCTATAAAAAGCACACTCACCCAGAGTTTTCAATTGGAGTGGTAGACTGCGGGATTAGTGAGTATGTAAATCAAAATACAAAACAAACGATTCGACGGGGTTCAACTGTTATCGTGAACCCAGAAGAAGTCCATTCATGCAACCCACAAAAAGGCACGAACTGGAGCTACAAAATGCTCTATGTTGAACCAGACTGGATTGCCGACCTACAATCTCAAATATCCAATAGAAACAACCAAGAATTTCAACCAATACAAATGACACACAGTGATTGTCCTTTCTTATATCGAGGATTTCAATCACTGTCTAAAACTCTAATAGAAGATGAATCTGCAATCAAAGTTGAACAAACTGCGATTAATTTTTTCTCCGAGTTCATCCTAAAAGACAGCGATACCTCCTCTCTTGAGAGCATATCTAAAAAAGCAATTGAGTGTGCTTATGAGTATATTTCAGATAACTTTAATAAAAATATTTCTATTTCAGAAATTGCTAAAATCTCAGGGTTAAGTGATTATTACCTCATCCACTCGTTCAGAAAGCAATATGGTATTACCCCACATGCGTATCAAATTGTAATGCGGATAAATAAAGCCAAAGCCTTGTTAAAAGAAGGAAAAAATATCGCCTCTATTGCCACAGATCTTGGTTTTACCGACCAAAGTCATTTCCATCGCAACTTTAAAAGCATGGTTGCCGCAACGCCGAAGCAATATAAGCAGAGTTTATAGTTTCTAAACAGTACTTCTTTGTTGCCATTTACGCATTAATGTTTCAATATAGTTAATTAAATAATAATTCAAGGAATGACCCTTTATGAATTTACGTAATTTCTCATTCATTTTATGCGTGGTTACACCTTCGGCAATGGCTCAACTTGCAGATAAAGAAGGCATTAGTGGCGAAATTGCATTAACAACAGGGTTTAAATCTTCAACATCCAATTTTAATACCAAAGGTGATGACACTATTACCTCTGTGCACCAGAAAGGCTCTAGCGATAACGCATTTATGGCTTTTCCTCTTGGCAGCATAGCCTATACATTTGGCCAAAAGTTAAATCAGCAAGTGTATGCAGGTACCACTCGCCAAGATATCGCCACAGGTACTGTTATTCTTGAGGTGGGTTATAAGTATCAATTTGATTCAAGGATGGTAGTTGATGTATCTATTTTACCAACCGTTATGTCAAGCAAGGCATGGGCTAACCCATATTTAGTCGACTCAGCTCGAACAGAAACAGATGCATCAGGCAACGCATTTCGTTTTAAAGTGAGTAATATTGCGGGATCAAATTTTACCATTGATAGTGCTTATGCAACAAAAGATATCGAGAACGATGATGTCGTAGATGTACTAAAAAGAGACGCAGATACAATCTACTTAAAAGGCCAATATCGTTTACCATTAAGTCGCACTTCATTCGTCCTACCTTCTGTTATTTACCAATCTTCATCTGCGGACGGAAAAGCAAGCTCTTACGATCAATACGGTGCGGAAGTCAGTTTCTTTAAAATAATGCAAAGACACCAGTTGGTATTAACCGCAGGATATAAACAACAAAACTTTGGTGCAGACATCCCTTTTTATGGAAAGACACGTAAAGGCGATAAGATGAGCCTATTTGCCGCTTACGAATACTCTAAATTCATGGGTTGGCAAGATTGGTCATTCATCTCTTTTGCGGGTTACAATTCGACCGATTCAAATATTACCTTCTATGACGAATCAGAATACATTGTTACTGTAGGTCTGAATTACAAATTTTAATACTCATACAGCCCTGCTTAGCATTATTTAGCAGGGCTTTTTCATAAACGATTTATTACTATCACCAACGGCCTGTTAGTTAAAAAACCAAAAGGCTGTTTTTTGATCAAAAAAAACGGTAATCACTTGTAAAGAAATCGAGCAGTTTATTAATCGCTATATCTCTATAAATATCTTTCTCTATCAACATATCATGATAAGCACCTTCAACTTGTTCTAAATGGCTTGAATTACACTTCTCATGAAATTCCGACTGCGCAATATTACTCACAACAAGATCATCACCGGCTTGTAAGATCAGCATTGGAATGTTTACTTTATGTGCAGTAGCGATGCATTTTTTGCCTGCTTTTATTGATTCTGTTATCCAATGCGTACTTGGTCCACCTAATCGTAATCTAGGGTTATTTACAAACAAGTCTACAAATATTTGATACCGTGCTTTACTGTGCGTAAGTACGTTTTCTTCGTATCTCACTTTTTTGAAATGGCTTTGACCCAATGCATAATTTGGTTTACTTGCTAGCACATCAAGTAGATTCAATGTCTGTTTTTTTAAACCATGAACTTTACCCGGAATATAGACCCCAAACATAGGCGATGTAGCCGCTGACGCTTTCACCGGATGGTCAAATGTCGATAAATATTGAGCCATTACCGCAGCTCCCATTGAGTGAGAAAGCATAAAGCATTCCCCCTCCAAGTTTGGCCTCACAACTCTCTCCATAAAGATATAAAGATCCATAACATAATCATGAAAATCATCCACATGACCTAATTCGTGATCCTGAGTCATCCGTCCTGATTCACCTTGGCCACGGTGATCATAGGCATAAATATTGTAATATTGACTCAGCTCTAAAATGACTTCTTTATATTTCCAATAGCTTTCATTGCGTCCATTGACAATAACTAACGTTTGCTTTTTCTTATTAGGATTAACGTTAATCCATTTTAGCGGAATACGCTCAACACCAAAAACCTCCCCACAAATTTTACTATTCCAAATAGCATCTATTTGATTATTGTACTCTTGCTGTTTCTTCGCATCGGTAAAACGCTCTTCACGAGTCTGAATTAAGAACTGTTCTTGTTGAAGATGTGATAAGCTCAATTTAGACGCTATTGTTTCAAGAAATACATTACCTAACGCTTTACCGTGCTGATAATCAGCATCTAATTGTTTTTTTGTACTACCAAGCACTTTAGATTGAAGGCTTCTATTCGGAGATATTTCATAAATAATGACATCATCAGGTGGATTAGCTAAAAACGCTTGAGTCTTACGGTAGTTCTCTTCATGAGTCACAAGCATCGCTGCCATATGATCCAACTTACTGTTCTTTGTCATCTTAGCAAGAGAGATTAACCAATCATGATTTTCGGTAAAATCAACAGGGACAGTGCGAATAACAACAATATGACGAAAACCTCGATCATACGCTGCTTGTACAGGAATAGGCGTTGTTAAACCACCATCAAGCCAACGTTTATCATCCATAATAACTGGCTGTTTATGCAAAGCAGGAATTGCGCACGAGGCCCGTAGGATGTCTTTCCAGTTACTGGTGGATAGGTCAAAATACTTAGTTTCAAAATTGGTTGCATGGGCGGCTACAGCAAGTACCTGCTTAGTCGTTAAATGTTCTTCCCCTACTTTCCAATTTAAAGGAATGTCAGATTCAGTTTTATCGATTAGCCAATCCAAATCCATCCCTTCGCCAGTCAATAAAAAGCGAGACAATTTGAAAAAATCAGGACTGCGAGTCACTTGATCAATAATGCGGTAAGCGTGTCCTTTATGCCCACAAATATAAGAGGCTAAATTCAGAGAACCCGCAGAAGTGCCAATTAATAAATCAAATGGATTAAAGTTTGCCTGTAAGAAGCTATCAAGTACTCCAGCAGTAAACACACCTCTTTGACCACCACCTTCCGTCACTAAAGCAATTTTATCGACTTCCCTTTTTGAAAAGCGCAAAACATCAAAGCTATTTTTACTGATCGAATAATGTTCACCCATCATATTTGACCATTTCCGATAGAGTAATTATGTTCTTCTATTATTGCATATTGCTATAAAATCAGGGGAAATAAATAGCCTTTCTATAAATAATGCCGTCATTCCTTTTGTAATACCAATCGTAGTAAATAACTGATCATCCTCGCTGGTTAAAATGCTCGATAACTCGATATTTAAAATCCATCTATGTTATGGTTCATGCAACAATTAAGGAGAGTTATGAACGACTATGAACTTTTCATCAAAATAAATGATGCTATTTTACTTGAGTTCGATGTCTTTAAAGCATGGGAAAAAACGTTGCTTTTAAATGCTCAAAACCAATTGATGGATAGGTTCCCGATCTCAGATCCACAAAGAGAACTACTCACTAATGTACTCGAGAAAAAAAGACCAAAAAAGAGAAAGAAAAGAAGAACATAAAAGCCATAATGACATTTCATCACTATGGCTTTTTTATAGATTACAATCTTGTACCAATGTAATTAATTAGCTGCTCATATTAGTGGAATTGATATTAATACAAGACCATTGTGAGATAACCAAGAACGAGCACTATCATAGAAGTAAGAGCATAAGGAACCGGGTAGCCTACCGCAGGCATATCACTTTGACATTCGTCCTGAGCCCCTTTCATTGCAGGGGTACTATTACGCCCACCAGCACAAGCACCAGCGAGAATCGCAGGGTTCATTTTTCTGAAATAGAAACCGTAGATCCAAGCAAGCAATGGTGGAAGTAACGCCGCCACTAAACCTAGGCCTGCGATTTTAATAACCACAATACCTTGAAACGACGCTAGAATCTTAGGACCAACAGTCGCAGCTAATACCGCAACAAACAAACTCAAACCAATATCTTGTAAGAAGCTACGAGCCCCTTCACTAATAGGGCCACCAAATGCAGGGTTACGAGTACGTAGGAATGAGAAGACAATCCCCGTCAACATACAACCTGCAGACGTACCTAAAGCAAATGGGATACCACCTACAGTGACACTCAAATGACCACATACATAACCAATCAATAAAGAAAGTGCTAAGTAGAAAGTTTCAGTCAGTGTACTTTCAACAATTGGATTACTGTTGAGTTTCTTCGCGGTTTGCTGAACACACCAATCAGAGCCCGCAACACGGATCACATCTCCAACTTCGACTACGGTTTGCGGCAAAATAGGAAGTTGGTGTCCTTGTCTAAATAAAGCTTTCATGTAGATACCAAAGCCAATTTCTTTGCTGATGTCTTCAATTGTTTGGCCTGTGTAAGCCGATTTACCTAAATGAATATCAGCTACTTCTATATCGACATTACGCGCTCTTGGTTCATCAACTTCAACACCAACGGTTGATTCCCCACCCTCGATTAAAACATGGTAATCACCGCGAATACCGATAATATCACCAAGCTGTAACTGTGGATTATCCGAAGAGTCAATAACCTCATCTCCACGAACCACTTTAAGTATCGCAGCGTGAGGATAACGATGAAATAACGCATCTACACTCTGACCGACCAATTCTTGGTGATCAACACGATAAGCTCGAATATCTAAAGGAAGAACCCCTAAATTTGAGAACCCATTGGTACTTGGTAACGCTTCTGTATCGCCACCGGCACCAAACTCAGCCTCAGCATCTTTACCGGCTTTAACCGGATCGACACCAAACATGGCAGGCAGATATTTAATAAGTAAGATAATAAATACGCTAGATAAAATATAGCTGATGGCATAACCCGCAGCGATATTGGCACTAATCTGATCAAGCGTCATTCCAGCGGGTGCTTTAACGGCTCCAGAATCAATCGCTGATTGAGCCACCCCCATCACCGCAGTTACCGTGTAACTACCCGAGATAATCCCTGCGGCATAACCTGGAGCTAAATCCAATAATTTAGCGCCAAAGAAAACGATAATGAAGTTACTGAACACTACAATTAAACCAATAACGACAAAATCCAACCCACCTCTTGCTAAACCAGAGAAAAATTGAGGCCCAACTTTCATACCAATGGCGTACATGAACATCATTAAGAAGATATCAGACACCAATCCCGGTGCATTTATATGTAAACCATAAACAGAGAACGCGGTTAATGCAATAGCAACACCTACAACCAAGGTACCCGCGGTTGACCCTAGATTAATTCCTTTAATGGTGACCTTTCCTAGCGGATAACCAATGGCAATACTTAAGAAAAGAAACACAAATGGATTGTGAGCTATATAAGAAAAGAGAAAACCAAAGACACCAGATGCATCTTGAGCAGCCTGACTTTCTATTGATTCAGCCAAAGCCAAATGACTAAAGAAGGTAACACACAACAAAGTAAATAATTGAATCCAACCTTTGGAACGAAACCACGCAAATGGACGATCTATTTGACCGATATTCATTGTTATTTCCCATATTATTAAAAAGAAAAGATCCTCTATAGAACAATAGAGGATCTAAAAAGTAACATTTCTAGATATCAGTTAAAGCATTAACCGTGATTAAAACCTGACGATTCCAACTCATCACTACCGTGGGAAATAGGATGCTTAGCAAAAAAATCTACGCAATGTTTTAAGTCAGCAACCAATAAATCAGCCTGATCACGACTGAATCCATGACGAACTAATATACGCATAATGACTAAATCCTCACGTTTTGGTGGCATTGCATAAGCAGCAATTTGCCAACCACGAGAACGAATTCGGTCCGATAGATCAAACAAGTTAAAACCGGGATCAACGCCTTCCTTCAATGACCAACTCATTGCAGGAATACCCCCTTTACCATCATAGATAATCTCAAACATACCAAGTTTTTCAATTTCAGATGATAAATAAACAGCCGTGTCGTAACATGCTTGGTGAATCTTACGATACCCTTCTTTGCCTAAACGTAGGAAGTTGTAGTATTGCGCTACAATTTGGCCACCAGGGCGAGAGAAGTTCAATGCAAAGGTCGGCATATTGCCACCTAAGTAATTCACATTGAAAATCAGATCTTCATGTAAGGCTGACGCATCACGCCAGATAACCCAACCCACACCGAGTGGGCTCAAACCAAATTTATGGCCTGACGCATTAATCGATTTAACACGAGGTAAACGGAAATCCCACTCTAAGTCAGGGTCACAGAATGGAGCCAAGAAACCACCACTTGCAGCATCAATGTGCATTGGGATGTCTAACCCTGTGTCTTCTTGTAATTTATCTAGCGCTTCATGCACCGCTTTCACAGGCTCATACTGACAAGTAAATGTCACTCCAAGTGTTGGAACAACGCCGATGGTGTTTTCATCGCAACGTTTAATCACCTCTTCAGGTGTCATGATCAAACGGTCACCTTCCATTGGGATCTCACGTAATTCAATATCCCAGTAACGCGCAAATTTATGCCAGCACACTTGCACAGGACCACAGATTAGATTGGGCTTATCTGTTGGCTTGCCAAGCTTTTTCATTTTTTCACGCCAAGCCCACTTTAAGGCCATTCCGCCTAGCATTGCCGCTTCACTGGAACCTGTAGTAGAACAACCTAGTGTGTTTTCTGCGTCAGGAGAATTCCACAAATCGGCTAACATGTGCACACAACGCGCTTCAAGCTCTGCGGTTTGAGGGTATTCATCTTTATCGATCATATTTTTATCGATGCATTCATCCATTAATTTATGGACTTCGTCTTCAACCCAAGTTTGGCAAAACGTAGCTAAGTTCTGTCGAGAATTACCATCCATCATGAGCTCATCATGAATGACCTGATAGGCGTGACGAGGATCATGCTCTTGTTCAGGCATTTTGTATTTTGGCATAGATAAAGAAAGATCAGCTGACGAATAAACATCGTCAAGGAGATCATCTCTGACTGTATCTTTAGAATGAAGAGGCATACGTTTTGCTCCATTAAACTGAATAAACAATTAAGAATATAAACTGTCGAATTAAAAACATTCGGCCTTAACTAATGAGTAATTAATAATAATGTCAATTAGTTACTCAGAAATATTTATTTACATTTCTAGACCCTTTGATAATGAATGTCAATGCCATTTATAAGGAATGAATGCCGTTAAATTAGCTTTTTTGCGAGCGAATTATCTCTTCATCTACCCATTTTAATAGCTGTTTGATCGCTTTAGACAACACCTGATTTTTCCTAACAATATAACCTAAACTGGTTGTTGGAAACTTAGGTAATGGCGTTACCGTCGCTTTAAGATTGCGCTTTAGATGAATCGAAAATTCAGGCACAATTGCCACACCAAAACCTGCTTCAGCCCAATCAATCTGAGCATCTACGCTACCTACTTCCATTATTCGATATTTGGGCAAATTCAAAGACGGCAAGGCCAAATCAAGTAAATCACGAGTCCGAGTATCATGACCTAATAAAATCAGTGTCGGTTTATCATCCATGATAATTGTAGGATCAAAATTCGCTTGCTGCCACTTTTCAAGATGATTACCCAATGCGCACCATTTTATTTGTTGTAATTCAGTAAAATGCAGGGGCTGACTTTCTTTCTGTGCAATAACAAACCCTAAATCGGCCTCTGCACTTTTGACTAATTCAGACGCTTGCGAAGAAGTGGTATTAAGCAGAGAAAAATCGATGCCTGGGAACTCTTTCTTAAATAATTGGAATGGCCCAATCAATAATAAACGCGAAATAATATCACTGGTCGCAATGGTTAGCCTCCCACAGCTCAAATCATTAATCGCATTCAAATCTGCTTGGCACACTTGTAATGCCATTAACGTATCTTGACTGGTTTGTAATAAACGGGTCCCAGCTTCTGTTAAATGAAAAGGATTTCTCTCAATCAACTTTACTCGAGTAGAACTTTCTAACTGTTTAATGTGTAAGCTGACGTTGGGTTGCGTCATATGAAGGGCTGCCGCCGTTTTACCAAAGTGTTTTAACTCTGCTAACGTCACAAATGTTTTAAGCCAGTTAAGATCAATCATACCTATACTCTCTTATTGAATACATTTCACCCAATATGATATATGCATTTCTTATCAAGTCGATAATTATAATTAATTTCTCATATTAACTTATTGGGGTTAGCATAGCGTCTTAATCATTTAGGAGTTTGTGTTATGCCGTCTATTGTTGTTGTTGGTGCTAATTGGGGCGATGAAGGTAAAGGCCGTATCGTTGATTTTCTTGCTGCGGATGCATCTGCAAGTATACGTTTTCAAGGCGGTAATAACGCCGGTCATACGGTGGTAAATGACTTCGGTACCTTTAAACTACACCAACTTCCAAGCGGTATTTTTAACCCAGACTGTACAGCGGTTCTTGGTCCTGGCATGGTAATTAGCCCTGCGGCATTAAGCGAAGAAATCGCAGAAGTTAAAGCGGCTGGTATTGAAGTAAAAATGCACATTTCTGACCGTGCTACGCTTTGCCTTCCTATTCATGCGCTTGAAGATACACTTGAAGAATTACGTTTAGGCGACGGTGCTTACGGTTCAACCCGTCAAGGTATTGCTCCTGCATACGGCGACCGTGTAATGAAAAAAGGTATCCTTGTTGGTTGGTTAATGCAACCTGAGGTTCTTCTAGAACGTATCAGGTTCATGCTTGATTGGAAAATGCCACAACTTAAAGCACTTTATCCTACTTGTGATTTCAACCAAACAGCGGAAGAAATGACAGAATGGCTATTAGAAGTAACGGCACCTTGGCGTAAATTCATCTGTAACGTGACTGAGCCTCTAAAAGTAATGCAGAAAAACGATGCAAACTTACTGTTTGAAGCACAGTTAGGCGCTGGTCGTGATTTAGTTTACGGTGAATATCCATGGACTACCTCTTCAAACGTAACAGCAGCTTATGCAGGTATCGGTAGTGGTTTACCTGCTTTGCGTCCCGAACGTATTATTGCCGTTGCTAAATCTTTCAGCTCATCTGTCGGTACAGGTACATTAGTTACTGCCATGGAAGAGCAAGATAACTTTCGTGAAGCGGCTAACGAATATGGCGCAGTAACAGGTCGTCCACGTGACATGGGCTACTTTGATGCTGTAGCAACGCGCAGCGGTGTTGAACTGCAAGCAGCAACTGAAATCGCACTAACAAAAATTGACTGTTTAAGTGGTATGGCGGATCTTAAAATTTGTACGTCTTATGCTGGCGAACACACTGAGAATCCAATCTGGCCTCAAACTTCAGCACTAAGTCCTGTTTACGAAAACATGGAAGCATGGCAAGAAGACATCACAAGTTGTCGTACTTTTGAAAGCCTACCAAAAGCAGCTCAAGCGTATGTATTACGTATTGAAGAACTAATGGGCGTGCCAGTAAGTATGGTTTCTGTTGGTCCTGAGCGTGAACAAATGATTATCCGCTAATCGGGATATCATTATATACGTCCACCTCAATGGCTGATGTGTAGAAACAAAAATTAAAACCGCACTACCCTATTTTGTGAGAATTTTAGGAGGTGCGTTTTTTTTGATCAAAGTCTCGCTTTTATTCAATCTTCCTTTTTTGCTTTTGCCTTGAGCAAACATCACTTCTTCACATCCTACTGACTTATCTCATTAACAGCACAACAGATCACCATAATTATCTATATGATCCTATTCGTAGTTGAGCTAGAGATCTGATTTTTGACTAAAAACTCAACAGAGTTCGATTGAAAAAAGAGGAGTTAAGGTACACTCTGCATTGCATATTTAAAAACCAAGGATAGGAAAATGAATTCGGTTCGTTTTGGAGATAAATTAATTACTCCATCTAAATTATTATGTATTGGCCGTAATTACGTTGCCCATATTAATGAGTTAAATAATACGATCCCAGAGCAAATGGTGGTATTTAATAAACCAAATTCATGCATCACTTCTACCCTATCTTCTTTCCATCAAGAACGTTTACATTATGAAGTTGAGATCTGTTTTTTGATTGAAAAAGAGCAGCTATCTGCCGTTGCAATAGGTTTTGATTTAACCAAACGAGACTTACAATCTGAGCTAAAAAACAAAGGACTTCCTTGGGAGCGAGCAAAAGCCTTTGATGGCTCAGCGGTATTTAGCCGTTTCATCCCTCTTGATGGTATCGACAGTAATCAACTTCAAATTGAGCTATTCATTAACAGTATGAGAGTCCAATGTGGCCAAGTTAGCCAAATGATTTACTCTCCAGAAACTATCCTCGCTGATTTAAAATCCTATACCCAATTGTATGATGGCGATGTCATCATGACTGGTACACCTCAAGGCGTTGGTGAAATTCATATGGGGGATATATTTCTTAGCCGCTTAATGCTAGATGGAAAGACACTGATTGAAGCTGAGTGGGTAGCAAGATAATAGCCTCCCACTCTTTGACCCTATGCTGAAAATACCCATAAGTTAAGCACTAAGAATACGATCATGCTGATAATCGTTGTCAGTAGTATATTCTTAGTTTTCCATGCAATGAGAGCTGCAGTTAATGCCGCCCACAAATACGGGTTCGACCCAGAAAACGATAATTCATTGTCAGGCATAAATACAATTGGAGCCCAAATCGCGGTTAAAACAGCAGGACTTGAATAGCTTAATAATCTCTGAGTTTGAGCGTTTAATCTAAGGGGTAATTTGGGTTCTAAAAACAAGTAGCGACTTAAAAACACTAACGCCGTCATTGCTAAAATTGATATGAAAATCATCCTCTTTTCCCTCTTAATGTCTCTGTTAAATACCCTGCTACCATACCGCAAATACTCGCTATCATTAAACTGCCTTCAACTGAAAAATACGTCAGTGTGACAGACAAGATTAAGGCACTAATAACAGAGACAAGTACTGGGCTCTTTTTTATGGTAGGTACAACAATGGCAATAAAGGTCGCCGCCACCGCAAACTCTAACCCAAGCTCATTCAATGAGGGAATATAACTACCCGCAACAATTCCAGCTAAGGTTGCTGCATTCCAAAAGAAATAGAAACTGAATCCTGCACCTAATGCGTACCAACGATTAAATTGTTTTTCTGATTGGTGTCCACATAAAGCAAACAGTTCATCGGTTAATAAAAAACCAAGGGATAAACGCCAACGAAGCGGTAAAGGGCTAATTTTATCTCTCATCGAGACACTGTATAAAAAATGGCGCGAGGTAATAAAAAAAGTTGTCAGCAACATGGTTGTTAACCCTGCGCCAGCTTTAATCATTCCCATGGCGACTAACTGAGCCGAACCTGCAAACAAAATTGCTGACATGGCTTGACCTTCAAAAGGGGTAAGACCTACATCAATAGCAAATGAACCGGCTAATAACCCCCATGGTAATACTGCGATGCTAAGTGGGATCATCGCTAATGTTCCTTGCCAAAAAAGCCGAGAATTTGAACAAGGCTGTACGGCGGTATTTATATCCATAAACTACTCTTTATTAAATCAAATCAGCATTTAATATTTCAAGCCCTCCAAGCTCTTCTGCTACTTGGTAGTGTGCTATTTCCATTTTTACTTTCTCATTTGCCATCATTCATCATGAACACATTTATTCCTATTTACTAAAGTATATAGTAAGCCCTCTCATTTCTTTTGTACAAAATTGCGCATTATCATTTTTTAATCTTATTAACAATAATATCTATATTTTTTAATATGTCGGTTTTATATCACTAGCCGACTTTTTAATCATAGATCTTACCTCTTCACTACTATAAAATCCGCCTCCTGACTTATAATTCAAAATAAAATAATGATTGATATTACTATTCTTCCGGTTTACTTAACCGCTGTTATTGCTCTACTACTACTGCCTGGTCCTGATATGCTGTTGATTGCTAGTTCAAGTATGAGTTACGGTCGTAAAGTCGGTTTATTTGCCAGCTTAGGTAATGCGACCTCAGGTATTATTTTAACCTTGCTTGCTGCTTTAGGCGTATCTGCACTGATTGCGATGAGCCCCATTGCCTTAAAAGCATTACATCTCGTTGGTGGTGCCTACTTATTAAAAATGGGTTGGGATTGTATTCGAGCAGAAGCAGGTGAAGCACCAGAATTACAACAAGGTTCGACGATGGCGACCACGTTTTACCAACGTGCTTTAGTCAGTAATTTATTGAACCCTAAAGCGTTAGTCTTCTTTGTGATGTTTTTACCACAATTTGTTTCTACCAATATTGCTGCAACCTCTGGCGAGCAAATGTTAGTGCTTGGCTTATTGCTTAACGTTCTTGGTTTATTGTTTAACTTAATCTTGGTAGCGTTAGTAGGAACACTTGGAAAGTCGCTAATCAATAACGTGAAATTCAGAACGTATCAGCATAAATTCATGGGCGGGATTTTTATCATTCTTGCATTGTGGATGTTAAGTTCTTTTGTTACTGCACTTTAATTCAATTAAAAATATAAAAACGGTGAGCATTGAGCTCACCGTTTTTGTTTCTATCCTACTTTTTAAAAGCTTAGTTTCTTGATCTTCTCACTTTTAAACTAGGCTCTTTTGATGCTCAGAAATTAAACATGCCATGGCTTCATTGGCTTTAGTTTGAATGACCGAGTATTCATCTGTTGGTGCAATCGCTGCCACCACTTCGTAATAACACTTCAGTTTTGGCTCAGTACCTGATGGGCGAACAATAATACGAGAACCATCTTCTAAATGATAAATCACAACATCACTGGCTGGTAAATCGATTGATTCTGTCGTGCCATTTGAAAGATATCGCAGTGACGCTTTTAAATCTTCAGTAACCGCAATATTCACTCCAGCAATTTGTTTTGGTGGATTAGCCCTTAGCTTATCTCCGACCGGTGGAGAGTTTGGTGCTAAAGCGATACTACGCTGTGCATTTATATACAATCCGTGAGTGCGATAAATTAATTCCAACTCATCCCAAACGCTCTTACCTTGTGTTGAAAGCTCTGCCGTTAATTGAGCAAAAGCAACTAAAGCAGATAAACCATCTTTATCCCACACTTCACTGCCAATGGTGTACCCAAGCGCTTCCTCATAGGCAAAAAGAAATTGTTTCTCTTCACTTTGTTTTTGCATCGCAACATTAGTTAACCATTTAAAGCCTGTTAGCGTTTGGAAATACTCGGCCCCTTTCGATTCAGCAATCTTTTTCAATAGCGTGGACGAAACGATGGTATTACCAACAAGCTGCTTACTTGGCTCTGTATGTTTCAACAGATAATGTCCAAATAAAATACCTACTTGATCACCTGTGAGCATTTGATAACTGCCATCTGCTTTTCGTGCAGCAAGTGCAAAACGGTCTGCATCAGGATCATTAGCGCATGCAAGCTCTGCCTGTACTGAATTGGCTAACGCAATAACCATATCCATTGCCCCTTTTTCTTCAGGGTTGGGAAAATTTACCGTTGGGAAAGCGCCATCTGGCTCTCTTTGTTCTGCCACACTCACCACATGATTAAATCCAGCATCACGTAATAAGGTCTCTGCCATATCGGCACCCACACCATGCATTGCGGTATAGGCAATCGAAATGGCTGATGGGTTAGTATGGTTTGAAAGTAGCGGATTGCTGTTCATTGCATTACGATAACATTGATAGTATTCGTCATCTAACCACACTAAAAGCCCTCGAGCCTCAGCATCACTCAATGACATTAGTGGAATGGGTTTTGTGGCTGCAATATCGATCTCATTGGCAATACCTGAATCATGCGGCGGAATAATTTGCGCCCCATTCTCCCAATACACTTTAAAACCATTATATTCTGGTGGGTTGTGGCTTGCGGTAACCACGACAGCTCCGGCTGCATTAAACTTTTTGATCCCATAAGCCACAATAGGTGTCGCTGCGACTTTTGTTGTTAAGAATACCTTAATACCTAATGCAGTTAGTACACTGGCGGTATCATGAGCGAATTGTTGAGAATCAGTACGACCGTCATAACCAATAACAACACCTCTTTCGCTAGCATTCGTGATGTTGTCTATTAAATAATGACCTAATCCAGTGGCTGTTTCTTGAATTACCAGACGATTCATTCGGTTAGGTCCTGCTCCTACCATTCCTCGTAATCCAGCGGTACCAAATTGAAGTCGAGAAGAGAAGCGATCTTTTAGTTCTGCCATGTTTCCGATATCGACAAGGTACTGAAGTTCTTCTCGAGTTCTTGGCTCTGGATCTCTACTCAACCAATTTGTTATTTTCTGCATCATAATAAAAAACCTCATTACTGAATATTCATTAAGTCTAGATGATATCTATTATCAATTACATGAGCGCAATCGCTAAACTCAGGAAAATAATAATTAACTATGAACAAATTATAGTTCTGATACGTAAATACTCTTAATACCATAAGCATTAAAACATTTTATTCATGAGTTTTATCTTATTTTTAGTTAAAGAAGTGGTAAAGTGGAAAGAGTTAGCATTATTATAACCTGTTTATTTGTAAGGATATTATATGAAAATCGCAATGTTCAGTACTAAATCTTATGATGAAGTTTCTTTCAATAGTATCAATCAAAATTACCAATTCGAATGTCAATATTTCAACTTCCAACTCACTGAAAGTACAGCCCCAATTGCTGATGGTGCCGATGTGGTTTGTGCATTCGTTAATGATGATTTATCTGCGCCAGTCCTAGCTAAACTCGCTGAGCAAGGTACGAAATTAATCGCGATGCGTTGTGCTGGCTTTGATCGCGTAGATCTTCAAGCAGCTAAAGCACTTGGCCTTCAAGTAGTTCGAGTTCCTGCGTATTCTCCAGAAGCGATCGCAGAACACGCCGTTGGGATGATGATGTGTCTTAACCGTCGCTTTCATAAAGCATACCAACGAACCCGTGATGCCAACTTCTCTCTAGAAGGGTTAACTGGGTTTAATTTCTTTGGTAAAACGGTCGGGGTTATCGGCTCGGGAAAAATTGGGCTCGCAACAATGCGAATTCTTAAAGGTTTAGGAATGGATATCTTGTGTTATGACCCATACCCAAGCCAAGTAGCGATGGATTTAGGAGTGAAATACACCACCCTTGATGAGATTTTTGCTAAATCAGATGTGATTACACTGCATTGTCCATTAACGTCTGAAAACACGCATTTATTAGATACTGATTCATTTGAAAAAATGAAAGATGGCGTAATGATCATTAATACCAGTCGTGGCGGATTACTTAATTCAGCCAATGCAATTGAAGCCCTAAAAGCAGGAAAAATCGGCGCATTAGGATTGGACGTTTATGATCATGAGAAAGAGCTTTTCTTCCAAGATAAATCAAACGACATTATTACCGATGATGTTTTCCGTCGTTTATCAGCTTGTCACAATGTACTTTTCACAGGCCACCAAGCCTTCTTAACTGAAGAAGCATTAGATAATATAGCTGCGACAACACTAGGTAGTATTGATGCCTTTTCAAAAGATGAACACTCTGGTAACGAATTAATTCAAGCGTAGTAACCTATAAAAGCGCCTTACTTAGTTTGTTTATGTAAGGCGTTTTAATTTGGCACTATCTCAATCTGCTAAGAACAACTTGTTGATCCAAATGTTCTTGATAGTCAGTATATTCTAATCCTTTATCAAAAATATATTCCGTCACTAAACGGGTAACTAGCGACCTTAGTTCATCCCCGTTCCATGGTTTTTCAATATAGCTTTCAATACGCGCGCGATTAATAGCGATAATTGTATCTTGATGAGTGGCTTGGCCTGTTAATAGCACTTTTTTGGTTCTTAAAAAGCGATAATCGTGGGAAACATCAGTCAATAATTCAACACCATTTTTTCCTGGCATTACGTGATCGGATAGTACTAAAGCAATATATCCTCCTTCGCTGTCTAACTCATCCATCAAGTCCAATGCTTCATCCGCAGATTCACATTCCTCGATATTAATCCATGATTTAAGTGGCGTAAGATCTTGCAAAACGGCACTCAGCACTTCCCTTTGATCGTCTACACAAATCAGATTAAGTTTTTCCATGACCGTCCTCGACTGGCAATTTAATTCTAAAAATGGTTTTCTCTTGATTGCTCTTTACTGCAATTGAGCCACCGTATCCTGTAATGATCCGCTTTACGATGGCTAGACCGAGCCCTAAACCAAAAGAAAGTCCGCCCTTTTTGGTGGTAAAATTCGGTTGGAATATTTTACGTCGAGTCACTTCATCTATTTCAGGACCATTATTCGCAATAGTCACTAAAACAAATCGGTCTGATACTCGCGTCGATATTTCAATTTCTGGTGATTGTATTTTCTCCATGGCATCGCTGGCATTTTTAATCACATTAGCCCACACCTGAACTAACTCAGTGGCTGATGCTTTTACCATCGGCATTGCTGCTGGGCTCATATGCACAGAGACGCGTCTCAAATCACTCTGTAATAAGACGAGCGCTTTATTAATGCTGTCATTCACATCAAGGATTTCATCGGTATCTATATCTGTTCTGCCTAGTTGTTTCACCGAGCGAACAATACCAACAGAATGCCTTGCCGCTAACCTCATGTCATGAAGATCTCGACCGATATTCCAATAGCGTATGGCTTTTTCAGGAGCGCTTAACCAGTACGTTGATAACTCACCACTAGGCACCGCACGAGCTAATTCACGCGCGAGATCTCTTTCAAGACCATAACGTTCTTCTATTTCACGCCCTCTTGTGCGAACTTCTGATGAGCTAATATTTTGTCCATTCATCAAACCTTGGTCAACAAAACTACTCGCTTCTGGGTGTATCTCTTCTAGCAACTCTAAAATAATAGATTGCAGTTGTTCAGTTTTACTGCTTAAGACCCCAACCGCATTATTAAGCTCATGAGCAATACCCGCAGCCAGTTGACCAAGTGTGGTCATTTGCTCTGCAGAATAGAGTTTTTGCAGTGCTTTTTCTTTCTCTATCGATTCATGCATGGCTCTGCGCTGACGACGAGAAAGCTCATTAACAATAATAGGTGTAAACTGCGCGGTAAGTGGCCCATAGCGCTCTAGCTCAACTGCCGTGGTTTTTGTATCTATCCACCCAAGTTCACTCTCGGTTTTACTCACTACGGTTGATGAAGCAATTAAGGTTTCAGAAAAGAAACTATGAACGCCTATGAATGCACCTTCAGAGGCACTAAATACCATAACTTGGCTTTCACTCTCTTCTTCTTGATAGAACCCTTCTAGCTCACCAGAGCAAACATAGTATAGACGGTCATTGTCTGCACCCTGCTCTAAGATCGTTTCACCCGCCGGAATAACAATTCTTCGCTCTTCTTGACTAAAATAGGCATCAATCAAACGTTGTAATTTTTCTTGATTCATAGGCTATCCAATATGTCCTACAGTATGAAGGATCCATACCATTACAAAACTTAATAGCACACCAACCACACCCAATATCACACCTGTTTTTGCCATTTGGCTACTTTCAACATTACCTGTCGCATGCGCCAATGCATTTGGTGGTGTACTGATTGGTAATGACATACCTAGAGAAGCGGCAAACGTAACAATTAATATTAAGGTTAGCTCACCACCTAACGGGGTCAATGACGTCATTGAAGTACCTAACGCTGCCATGATCGGCATCAATAAGTTCGCCGTTGCTGTATGTGACATGAAATTTGCCATGACTAAACATAAGAATGCCGCACCAAATAAAACCACATAAGGAGAGTAAGCATCAAAAGGAATGCTATGAACAACCAGTTTCGCTAAGCCTGTTTTATCTAACGCTAAACCAAGAGCAATACCACCAGAAACTAGCCATAACACGTCCCATGATATTTTCTTAAGATCTTCTTTATTGATGATCCCAGTAAGTGAGAATACTGCAACAGGGATTAGCGCAACCGTATATGAATTCATGCCATGACTTGATCCCATTAACCACAATAAGATCGTACCTGCAAACGTAATATAAACCGTGATTGCTTTGGGTGTTTTTAAGAACTTACCTTTAATATCTAAGTTCATTGTGGTTTGTTTTGCTGGGTACAAATAGGTAATTAAAAACCAAGCAAGCGCCATCATCACGATAACAAATGGCACACCAAATGCCATCCATTCACCGAATGTGATTAGGTTGTCTCCAACAAGATATTTCAAGGCAATGGCATTTGGTGGGGTTCCAATCGGGGTTCCAATACCACCAATGTTCGCCGCAATAGGAATACACAAAGCAAACGCAACTCGGCCTGGATCTTTAGGACCAAATACGGCAATAACAGGCGTTAAGATCGATAGCATCATCGCCGTTGTTGCCGTATTCGACATAAACATTGAGAAAATACCTGTAATCAACATTAAGCCAAGCATGACAAACTTAGGGTTGGTTCCAAATGGTTTTAACAATACTCTGGCTAAGTTAACATCCAATCGATATTTCGTTGCCGCCATTGCTAGGAAAAAACCACCTAAGAACAGCATAATTATGGGACTGGCAAAGGTTGCCATAATATCACTGTAATTTAGCAACTCTCCAAAATCAGGTGCATCTTGATTCATCTTAAATAAGATAAACCCTTTATCAGAAACCATTAAGAGTTCGAGAACAATAATAACCACAGAAGTGGCATAAATAGGGATTGGCTCAAATACCCAGCACAAGGCTGCCAATAAAAAGATAGCAATGACACGCTGCTGAATTATTGTCATTCCTTCAAAAGGAAAAGCCGACAAAGGGAGTAATAAAATAATTAAAGGAATAACTGTTGGGATTAAATACTTCATGTATTGACGCATAACGCTACCGACTTCCATAGAACAGTAAAAATATATTGTCTTTATTATGATCTTAGTTGCTGTTCGGTATACCGTGTTAGATCAATGAATATAGTAAAATAATTAAAAATATGAAGAGTTATGATTTAATCACATAAAAAAAGGAGCCCCATTTCTGAGACTCCTTTTTAACTTTTAGTTAGCTATTTTCAAAAAAAGATTATTTATCTTCTTTCTCGGCTTTTGGTTTTTTACGCTTATCCGTAATTGCCCACTTGCCGTCGATGTATAAACCAGTCCAACCTGATGGCTTGCCATCACTTTCAGTACGAACATAGTTCTCTTTCGTTTTACGACTGAAACGAATCACTGCTGGCTTACCATCTGGATCGTGCGTCGGTGCTTCTGTTAAGTACAAGAACTTAGGAGACAGACGCTCTTTAAAGCGAACAAGCTCTTCCACTAATGGTGCACGAGTTTCACGTGATTTAGGGAACGTACTTGCAGCTAAGAATAAACCTGATGCGCCATCACGTAACACAAAGTACGCGTCTGATTTTTCACATTCCAATTCAGGAAGGTGTACAGGATCTTCTTTTGGTGGCGCAACTTCACCATTTCTTAGGATTTTACGTGTGTTTTTACACGTTTCACTCGTACAATCCATATATTTACCAAAGCGGCCGTTCTTAAGTTCCATGTCTGAACCACATTTGTCACATTCGACAATTGGACCATCATAACCTTTAAGTTGGAACTCACCTTTCTCAATAATGTAACCTTCACAGTTCGGGTTATTACCACAAACATGAAGCTTACGATCTTGATCAATTAGATAAGGATCCATCGCTGTTTCACACTTAGGACAACGTTTCTTCGCTCGTAATGCTGCGGTTTCTACGTCTTCTTCAAGAACATTAACAATGCCCTCTTCACTGCCTAAGTTAATCGTTGTTTTACAACGTTCTTTTGGTGGTAATGCGTAACCCGAACAACCAAGGAATACCCCAGTTGATGCAGTGCGAATACCCATATTACGGCCACATGTTGGACATTTAATATCGGTTTCTACGATATTATTTGGTGACATGCCACCTTCAGATTCATCAAGTTCCGCTTTGGCAATATCATCGGTGAAGTCTTGGAAGAAAGCGTTAAGTACGTCTTTCCAATCTTTATCACCTTCAGCAATTTTATCTAAGTTACCTTCCATACGAGCCGTAAAATCGTAATCCATTAAATCATCAAACGATTGATTTAGACGGTCTGTAACGATTTCACCCATTTTCTCTGCATAGAAACGGCGACTTTCAACACGAACATAACCACGGTCTTGAATAGTTGAGATGATTGATGCGTAAGTCGATGGACGACCAATACCTTTTTTCTCAAGCTCTTTAACCAATGCTGCTTCTGTGAAACGCGCTGGTGGTTTAGTGAAGTGCTGCTTAGGATCAAGCTGTTCTAGTTTTAACTTATCGCCAAGTTGAACCGCTGGTAATAACTGATCTTCGTTCTTGCCCATTGGACGTTGCACGCGAGTCCAACCATCAAACTTAAGGATACGTCCTTTTGCTTTTAAGGTGAATTCATCGGCTTTTACGCTCAATGTGGTTGAATCGTATTGCGCTGGTGTCATTTGGCAAGCAACAAATTGATTCCAAATTAGGTTGTAAAGTTTGTGAGCGTCCGCTTCCATACCTTGTAGGTCATCAACTTTCACTTCTACGCTTGAAGGACGAATCGCTTCGTGAGCTTCTTGTGCGCCTTCTTTGCTACCATAAATGATTGGTGCCGCTGGTAAATAGCTGTCGCCATACTCAGAACCAATGAACTCACGTAAGGCTTCTACAGCCTCTTTACTTAAGTTAGTGGAATCAGTACGCATGTAAGTGATGTACCCCCCCTCATAGAGGCGCTGAGCTAACATCATGGTCTTTTTCACACCATAACCTAGACGTGTACTTGCTGCTTGTTGCAATGTAGATGTAATATACGGTGCTGATGGCTTACTTTTTGTTGGGCGATCTTCACGCTTACACACTTCGTATTCTGCTTTTTCAAGAATACTAACAGCTGCTTCTGTATCCGCTTTCGTTAGTGGTTTAAATACAGAACCATTACGCTGCGCAACTTGTAGGCGGAAGTTTTCTTTATCCGCAGTTAACGTATCCGCATGAATATCCCAGAACTCTTCAGGAATAAATGCATTGATTTCACGCTCACGCTCAACCAATACCTTCACAGCAACTGATTGAACACGACCAGCAGATAAACCACGAGCCACTTTTTTCCACAACAATGGAGAAGCCATGAAGCCAACCACACGATCTAAGAAACGACGTGCTTGTTGTGCATTCACACCTGGCATACTCAACTCACCTGGCGTTTCAAAAGCCTGCTGAATTGCATTTTTAGTGATTTCGTTAAAAACCACACGTTTAAAGCGTGAATCATCACCACCGATGATCTCGCGAAGGTGCCACGCAATAGCTTCCCCCTCACGGTCCAAATCGGTTGCGAGATAAACAGTATCTGCGCTTTCCGCTAATTTTTGTAATTCAGCAACTACTTTTTCTTTACCTGGGAGAATTTGATAGTTAGCTGCCCAATCATTGTATGGGTCAATGCCCATTTTATTGATCAGGTTCTTTTTATCTCTTTCTTTTTTAATGCGTGCTTTTTCTTCAACACTTAAGCCTTTAGTCGATGCCGCAGCCGCTTTTTTACCTGTGCTCGTTGAGCCCATAGGTAAATCACGTACGTGACCTACACTGGATTTTACGATGAAGTCTTTGCCAAGGTATTTATTTATTGTTTTTGCTTTGGCTGGTGACTCCACGATAACTAGAGATTTACCCATAATGTCTCACTAACGTCCTCGTGCTGAAATACAATGCTGCTTAAAATAACGATATCAACAGCTATAAATTAAACTTTATCTATATATTACTATTGAGGGAGGATGGCACTACGTCAACCACTTTTTTTACATTCGTTACTGAATGGTCGTAGTTTGGACAGTTGTTAATTAGATGTAACTTAGACATACCCTTCTATCAAACTCCCTTTTTTAATTAGGCCGACTCTACTATCATTTACATGTCCATAGCTCAAAAGGTGAGTTAAATATCTTGCACTTGCTCACAATAAAATGGTCAATCTTCACTGAATTTTTATTTTACTAGCCATGATTTACATCAATTGTATTTTCCAACCGTTATGCTTAAAATCCCTCTTTTATATAGCAAAAAATGAGTGAGATATGAGCGATAAAAAATCGATTTCTGAGGCTGACTTACTGTTAATTGCCAACCAAATCATTCAAGATCACGAGAACTACGTTGAAGGTATGCGAGCAACTAGTGTAGAAGAAAAAGACGAAGTATTAGTATTCAAAGGCGAGTACTTTTTATCCGATCAAGGCCTACCAACAGAAAAAACAACCGCTGTATTTAATATGTTTAAATACCTTGCTCACGAATTATCAAAAGAATTTAGCGTTAAGTAATTTTTGCTAAACAAACAACAAAAAAGGCTGAATAATTCAGCCTTTTTTAATATAAAAAACATCCATGCAATTAAAGAATTGGACGTTGTCCTTTACTAATTAAACGCATAAATACATTCTCTGCTGATTGGCCAGCAATACCTGCAATTTTAGCGCCTAGCTTTTTCTTCTGTACATAATGAATCGCTAATACTTCACGATCCTTACACGCTTTTGTTAAGTAATCGTCGGATGTTTGAATCGCATCAATTAAGCCTAACTCTAGCGCTTGTTTACCAAACCAATGCTCACCTGTTGCTACTTTTTCAAGATCCAAATCAGCGCGATGTTCGTGAATGAAATCTTTAAATAATACGTGCGTTTCTTCCAACTCTAATTGAAATTTCTCACGCGCTTTATCGCTGTTTTCACCAAACATAGTTAGCGTTCGTTTGTATTCACCTGCGGTCAGTTGTTCAAACTCAATATCATTCTTTTTCAGTAACTTACTAAAGTTTGGCAATTGCGCAACCACACCAATTGAGCCAACAATTGCAAATGGTGCTGCGATAATTTTCTCACCAATACATGCCATCATGTAGCCACCAGAAGCTGCTACTTTATCAACAGAAATCGTTAATGTGATATTCGCATCACGTAAGCGATCAAGCTGAGATGAAGCCAGTCCATATCCATGAACCATACCACCACCACTTTCAAGACGAACAAGGACTTCATCACCTTCTGCAGCAACCGCTAAAATAGCTGATACTTCTTCACGAAGCCCAGCGACTTCTTTTGCATCGATGCTGCCTTTAAAATCTAAAACGAATAAACGAGCATCGCGTTTTAGCTCTAAATCTCCAGATTTTGTAGCCTGTTTCACTGCCTTTTGTTTTGCTTTTTCGGCTTCTTTGGCCGTTTTTTTCTCTGCTTTTGCGCGTGCTTTTAACTCAGCATCATCAAATAGATGGTGTTCTAGTTCTTCAATCGTTGACTTATATTGTTCAGTCAAATTCGTAACTTCTAACTCACCTTTTGATGCTGAAGAGTTCCCCCCCACAGCTTTAGCGGCAATCAAAATGGCGATAATAGAAACAACCACTGTTGCTATCTTTGCTAAAAAGAGACCGTAATCAAACAAAAATTCCAATGTAATACCCTCTTAAGTATGTTTCGTGTATTGTACCTAACTTAACCCAAAGTTAATTCATCTAATGATAGAAATTCGTACTAAATGTCTATTTTTACGGCGATAAATCGCAAAAAAGAACAGAAGGACTTAGGATGAACGTTGAAATACAAGGATTACAAAGTGGACTATCAGGTTTCTGCTGACGCATTAAAAAACAAAACAATTCTCGTAACTGGTGCAGGGGATGGCATTGGTAAACAAGCAGCATTACATTATGCTCAACATGGTGCTACGGTTATCCTTTTGGGGCGTACCGTTGCTAAATTAGAAGCGGTCTATGATGAAATTGAAGCGGCAGGTTATCCAACGCCAGCGATTGTTCCTTTAGATTTAAAAGGTGCAACAAAGCAGCATTATATCGACATGGCTGAAACCATTCAAAGCCAATTTGGTAAGCTCGACGGCTTACTGCATAACGCAGGTTTGCTTGGTATGTTGAGCCCATTCGAGCAATTTGAAGAAGCGATTTTCGACGAAGTCATGCAAATTAACGTTAAAGCGCAATTCTTAATGACTCAGGCTCTACTGCCTGTGTTACAACAATCTGATGATGCTCGAATTATTTTCACCACCTCTACTGTAGGTCACCAAGGTCGTGCTTTTTGGGGAGCTTATGCTATCTCAAAATTTGCTACTGAAGGCATGATGCAAACATTAGCACATGAAATGGAAGGTACTCAGGTTAAAGTAAACGCAATTAATCCAGGTGGAACTCATACACGTATGCGTGCTCAAGCTTTTCCTGCTGAGGATATTAGCTTACTTAAAACACCAAAAGATTTAATGCCGTTATATGTTTATTTAATGGCACCTGAAAGTATTAACGTAAATGGTCAGTGTATTGATGCACAACCAAAATAGTTTCTGATATTGATATATCACCAATCGTATTAAAAATAAAAAAGGGTTGAAACCATATGGATTCAACCCTTTTTATTTGCTTTTAGCTTAATTCAACACGTTAGCTTAACGCTGTCTTGGTGCTGATTTAGGTGCTTTACCATTTGGTGAAAATTTACTTCTCACAGGCTTAGAGCCCGCAGCTGGCTTCTTGCCCTTACCGCTCGGTTTGCCCGTTGGTTTACTTGTTGGCTTGCCTGCTGGTTTAGCATCACTATTTGAATTGCGCGGTAATGAACTGCCTACTGGCTTTTTATTATTACGACCACGGCGACCACCAGAAGTATTACGATCTTCAACGGTACGTTCATCATGACGCTTCACTGCACGACGGATTTTTTGAGATTTAGACTTCGCACGCTTGCGAGACTCTTTATCTACATCCAATAGGCTTTCTTTTTCATGTGGAAGTTCAACCATTTCACGAAGGTAGTTAACTTCCTTCAGTTCAAGTTCCATCCAGCCACCACGAGGCAGTGCTTTTTCTAAGAAGATATCACCATAGCGAACACGCTTTAGACGACTAACTGTTACACCTTGAGAATCCCATAGGCGACGAACTTCACGGTTACGACCTTCGTTAATTACTACATAGAAAGTATGGTTCATACCTTCACCGCCAGCATACATAACGTCTTCGAAACGTGCTTCACCATCTTCCAGTTTTACACCAGAAACTAGGTTTTTAACCATTTTGTCGTTAACTTCACCAAATACACGACACATGTATTCACGTTCAACTTTGCGGCTAGGATGCATAAGACGGTTTGCTAACTCACCATCAGTGGTGAACAACAATAGACCTGCGGTATTGGCATCAAGACGACCAACAGATACCCAACGTGAGTCTTTAATTTTTGGTAGGCGATCAAAAACAGTACGACGACCTTCTGGATCATGACGAGTACATAGCTCACCTTCTGGTTTATGGTAAGCAAGCACACGACAAATCACATCAGTAGACTCTTTTACTGATACAACATGGCCATCAATACGAATTTTTGCATCGACATTTTCTAGGCGATCACCTAGCTTTGCTATCTGACCATCGACACTAACACGATTAGACTGAATCATCGTTTCTAATTCACGACGAGAACCAAGACCTGCTCGTGCTAATACTTTCTGTAATTT
Source organism: Aliivibrio finisterrensis (assembly GCF_008933155.1). Taxonomy (GTDB): domain Bacteria; phylum Pseudomonadota; class Gammaproteobacteria; order Enterobacterales; family Vibrionaceae; genus Aliivibrio; species Aliivibrio finisterrensis. Next base: position 187,596 of record NZ_WBVP01000001.1, read on the forward strand.
TTCGCTCATTTTTTACCTTATAATGTCGCCTTCACAGGCGTCAATTAACTTTTATTAATCAAGAACCTACCAAGTTCAGATAGTGTTTCTCAATCATTTTAGAATTCTATGGTGGTGATTATACAATAAGGTTGTGATGAATAGTAAAAAATTAACAACATTTTATGCCATGAAGTGTTTTTCCGTATGATTAAAACTGCTGTGTTTAAAACAGCATTCATTCATACTAAAAGGAAATCCAAATGGAAAAGTTAGGATTGTGAACCAACTGCATTTATTAGCTATTACAAATACCCTAAAATAAATATAAAAATAGCCAGTCAATACTGGCTATTTATACTTACTTGTCTTTTAAATTATTGAAATGGGCTTGGATCACCAGCGCCAATACGAACCACATTGATTTCATCGTCACTAAAATCAACCACGGTTGTTGGCTGTTCACCTAAATAACCACCATTCATAATTAAGTCCACGGCGTGCTCAAGCTGATCTCGGATCGCTTCTGGATCTGACTCTGCCATTTCATTGCCTGGTAAAATCAACGTCGTAGACATTAGCGGTTCACCTAATGCTTCTAACAAATCAAGAGCGATCTTATTATCCGGTACACGCATACCTATTGTTTTACGCTTTGGATTCATAAGACGACGTGGAACTTCCTTAGTCCCTTTAAAGATAAAGGTATAAGCCCCCGGTGTATTGTTCTTCAGTAATCGGAAAATGCTATTGTCGACACGTGCATAGATTGATAACTCTGACAGATCTCGACATAACAATGTAAAGTTGTGCTTATCATCTAAACGACGGATCTGGCAAATACGCTCTAATGCTTGTTTATTCTCAAGCTGACAACCTAAAGCGTAACCCGAGTCGGTTGGATAAATAACGACACCACCATCTCTAATGATGGCAACCGCTTGACTAATTAAGCGTGCTTGTGGGTTTTCTGGATGTACGTAAAAAAATTGGCTCATCATTCCTCCTGCCTAGCAGGTCGTTGTTATTATTTAAGGATTAAGCCTACTCAAACGTTGGTAAATCCCATTCTTGCCATACTGGAACTACCCCTTCAGGTAGCCATAAATTTCTTCCTAATTCTGTCCAAGGCGACGGATAATGAAAATCAGACCCCTGTGATGCCGCTAGTTCATATTGAATTGCATAATCTGCAAGAACTCGACGCTCTTGAACACCTTGTTGAGGTAGAGCAACTTCCATTGCATCCCCTTTTGCTTCAACAAATGCAGCTAATAATCGCTTTACCCATTTTGCGGTCAACTTATAACGACCAGGATGAGCAAGTACAGCGGTTCCTCCCGCGTTATGAATGACCTTAACGGCTTCTTCGATTGAACACCATTCTGGTGGAACATAGCCTATGTTATTGCGTGTTAAGAACTTTTTGAATACCGCTTGCATCGTTTTTGCATGGCCTTGGTCAACTAACCACTTTCCAAAATGAGCTCGGGTTAGTGAACCTCCATCAGCAAGTGCCATTGCGCCTTCTAACGCCCCAACATAACCCGATTTTTCAAGACGTTCTGCCATTTTTCGAGCGCGAGCATCTCTACGTTGCGCTTGTTCTTCTATCAATGCAATTAATTCAGGGTGATTTACATCAATATTAAGACCAACAACATGAATATCCTTGTTGCTCCATAATGTTGAAATTTCAATACCATCAATTAAATGCACTGGTAATGCTTTTTCTTTAATCGTTTGATGCGCTTCAGCTAATCCTGCAACGGTATCATGATCAGTAATAGCAAGTACTTTCACATCAAAAGTAACCGCTCTTTCTACTAATTCAGCAGGAGACATGCGTCCATCTGACGCTGTTGTGTGACTATGTAGGTCTATTTTCATAATAATTCTTGACTTTCACCCCTCGCACTAGTTTACTAGTACGCAGTTAAACGCTTTCTCACCAAATTTAATATTGGTCTTTGTTTTAATAGTAGGTACTTTATGTCACAGCTTAGCAAACAACAAGCATTCTTAAAAACTAGCGTGATGACAAAACGATGGTGGCACTACTTCGGGTAGTGTTTTTGTGCTGAATTAACGATTTTGACATAAAAATTATTACCCGCATTTGAGCGGGTTTTTTTATGCCTAATGTAATCAGCATCCTCAGTGATAGATGAAAATCTAAACAGTCAGTCATTCAGCCCTCACAAGTTTTAAGAAAAGAGTGGCAACAAAAGTGAAATATGCGACTATGAAAACCAATAAAAATGTAACATTAATTCAACGCATTAGCAGGGAGGCTGAAATGCAGTCAGTAATGTCCAATGATGGTCAACTAGAAGTGCTTTCCCTTGACGTTCCATACGTCTCTGATCCAACCCAACTTTATTCCACTCTATGTGAAAATAAAGAGATGAGTCTATTGCTCGAAGGGGCTGAAGTTAACTCAAAACAAAACATCATAAGCTTAATGCTAATAGATGCAGCGGTCCGAATTCATTGTTTTGATAAAGAAGTAACACTGGAAGCGTTAACAGCAAATGGAGAATCCTTATTACACTCCTTAGCTCAATCTATTCCAGCTTCTCTTATTAGCCTTTCTTCTAAATCCATACTGACATTACAGTTCCCAAATATTAATCAAGATCTTGATGAAGACAGTCGCTTACGAGAACTCTCCTCTTTTGATGCACTGCGTTTTATTCAAAATCAATTCAATGTAACTGGTTTACCCTCTAATGCACTCTTTTTAGGTGGGCTATTTGCTTATGACTTAGTCGCTAACTTTGAAAACCTTGGTGAGGCAGAGACTACAAACAAATGCCCTGATTATGTATTTTATGTAGCCGAATCACTGTTAGTTATCGATCATCAAACGGAAACGTCAGTACTTCAAGGCTCACTGTTTAATGCTGATGCAACAATCAAAACAAACCTTTCTGATCGACTTACTGAAATTAAAGCATTTTGCTCAGAGCCGCATACCGTACCAGAAGCACCAACGCTAGAAAGCTGTGAAGCAATTCCAAGTGTGTCAGATGAAGATTTCTGTCAAACCGTATTAAATTTAAAAGAATTTGTAATTAAAGGGGATATTTTCCAAGTTGTTCCTTCTCGACGCTTTACTTTGCCATGCCCTGCTCCCTTAGCGGCTTATCGTGAACTTAAAATCGGCAATCCAAGCCCTTATATGTTTTATCTGCAAGATCGTGATTTCACCCTGTTTGGTGCATCGCCAGAATCTGCATTGAAGTACGGTATAGAAACCAACCAAGTTGAGATTTACCCAATTGCAGGCACCCGTCAACGTGGTAAAAACAGCGATGGTTCTATCAACCATGATTTAGATAGCCGCATTGAATTAGAACTGCGTTGTGATACCAAAGAAAACGCAGAGCATATGATGTTGGTTGACTTGGCTCGTAATGATATTGCTCGTATTTCTGAAGCTGGCACCCGCTATGTAGCCGATCTTCTAAAAGTTGATCGCTACAGCCATGTCATGCATCTGGTTTCTCGTGTTGTTGGCCAACTTAGAGGGGATCTTGATGCCCTTCATGCTTATCAAGCGTGCATGAATATGGGAACCTTGACTGGCGCACCAAAAATTCGTGCTATGCAGCTTATTCGCGATGTAGAAAAAACACGTCGAGGCACTTATGGTGGCGCTGTTGGTTACTTAACGGGGGATGGCAACATGGATACGTGTATTGTTATTCGTTCAGCCTATGTTGAAGACGGTATCGCTCAAGTTCAAGCCGGAGCTGGTGTGGTTTATGATTCCAACCCACAAGCTGAAGCTGATGAAACTCGTGGAAAAGCACAAGCGGTGATCTCTGCGATTCAAAAAGCACACTTAGCTCAACCAATAAACGCGAAGGAGAATAACTAATGGCTCATATTGTATTGCTCGATAACTTTGACTCCTTTACTTACAACTTGGTTGACCAATTTCGCTCTCTTGGCTATCCAGTTACTATTTATCGAAATAGCTTATCGGCAAGTGCTTTTGAAGAAGCGCTAAACAAATTAGATAACCCGATAGTTGTACTATCTCCAGGACCAGGTGCGCCATCAGAAGCCGGCTGTATGCCTGAAGTCATTCAACGCTTAAAAGGCAAAGTACCTATGATTGGCATTTGTCTTGGCCACCAAGCCATTGTAGAAGCGTATGATGGGACGGTTGCCGGTGCTGGCGAAATCGTTCATGGTAAATCGGCAATGATGAGCCATAACCAACACGCTATTTTTGATGGGTTACCAAATCCACTCTCTATTGCACGTTATCACTCTTTGGTGGCGACAAAGGTAACCGAACAATTAACCATTACAGCAAGCGTTGATGATTTAGTCATGGCGGTGATCCAAGAAGAAGATAAAGTGTGCGGATTCCAATTTCATCCTGAATCCATTTTAACGACGCAAGGCGCTGAACTACTCATTAATACATTAAACTGGGCTTTAAATTTAGATTCAAGCCGTTCAGATAATAAAGAATAAGGATATTCTCATGACTCAAATTGAATCCATTTTCACTAAATTGTATGACCAAACCTCGCTTTCAGAAACAGAAAGCCAAGTTCTTTTTGATGCCATAATTAAAGGCGAGTTAGAGCCTATTCTGCTTACTGCTGCTCTAACCTGTTTAAAAATCAAAGGGGAAACACCAAACGAAATTGCAGGCGCAGCAAAAGCACTGCTTGAAAATGCCAATGAATTCCCTCGCCCTGATTACGATTTCGCAGACATTGTTGGTACAGGTGGTGACGGTTCAAACACGATAAATATCTCCACCACAGCGGCATTTGTTGCTGCGGCATGTGGATTAAAAATCGCAAAACACGGTAACCGTGGTGTTTCAAGTAAATCAGGATCTTCTGACGTATTAGATTCATTTGGTATTAATTTAGCCATGTCAGCGCAAGACACACGAAAAGCAGTCGATGACTTAGGTGTTGCCTTCTTATTTGCACCTCATTATCACGGTGGAGTTCGCCATGCGATGCCAATTCGTCAAACCATGAAAACACGCACCATCTTTAATATCCTTGGTCCATTAATCAACCCTGCTCGCCCAAATATTGAACTAATGGGTGTATACGATGAATCTTTAGTTCGCCCTATCGCAGAAACCATGGTGAATATGGGAATGAAACGCGCAGCCGTTGTCTTTGGCTCAGGGTTAGATGAAGTCGCGATTCATGGTCCAACAACCGTCGCTGAAATTATTGATGGTGAAATCAAAGAATACACATTAACGCCTGAAGATTTTGGTTTAGACACTTATCCACTTGAAGCGATTAAAGGCGGAGAGCCTGAAGAAAACAAAGCGATTATTACCAATATTCTGACAGGCAAAGGAACCGATGCTCAACTAGGTGCCATTGCCGTAAACGTTGCACTACTGATGCGCTTGTTTGGTCATGAAGATTTAAAAGCCAACGCACAAAAAGCAATTGATGTGATGAACTCAGGTAAAGCCTTTGAACTAGTTCAGCAACTGGCTGCACGAGGATAAGAAAAATGACACAACAACTGTCTGAGCACATCTCAGTAGAAAACACTCAAATGGCTGAAGTGCTGGTAAAAATAGTCAAAGACAAAGCCATTTGGGTAAACGAGCGTAAAGAAAACCAGCCTCTTGAAACTTTTAAGTCTGGCCTAACAGACTCTGATCGCAGCTTTTATCAAGCATTAAAAACGGGCAAAACCGAGTTTATCCTTGAATGTAAAAAAGCATCGCCATCAAAAGGATTAATCCGACAAGATTTTGATCTTAACTACATAGCTTCAGTCTATAACAAGCACGCCAGTGCGATTTCTGTGTTAACGGACGAAAAGTATTTTCAAGGCAGTTTTGATTTCTTACCAATTATTCGTGACCAAGTTAATCAGCCTATTCTGTGCAAAGATTTTATGATTGATGCATACCAAGTGTATTTAGCTCGCCATTACGGGGCAGATGCGATTCTACTGATGCTTTCTGTGCTTAACGATGAAGAATACAAAGAGCTTGCAGAAGTCGCTCATTCATTTGGCATGGGTGTACTTACTGAAGTCAGTAATGAAGAAGAGTTACACAGAGCGGTTGCATTAGAAGCGCAAGTCATTGGTATTAACAACCGTAATCTACGTGATTTATCCACCGACTTGAACCGCACAAAAGAGCTTGCACCACTACTGCCAAAAGGCACAACCATTATTTCTGAGTCTGGTATCTATAACCATCAGCAAGTAAAAGATCTGGCTAAACATGCTACGGGATTTTTAATTGGTAGCTCACTAATGGCAGAAGACAATCTTGAACTGGCTGCACGAAAAGTGATCCTGGGTGAAAACAAAGTCTGTGGCTTAACGTCTGTTGAAGATGCAAAAGCAGTTTATGACTCGGGTGCCGTATATGGCGGGCTTATCTTTGTAGAAAAATCACCTCGCTTTGTTTCATTAGAGACAGCAAAAGCCATCACTCAAGCCACCGCATTAAATTATGTAGGCGTTTTCCAAAACGAGACTGTATCTACAATTGCACAACGAGCACATGAACTATCTCTTGATGTGGTTCAATTGCATGGCACAGAGAGTGAGGACTACATTGCAGAGCTAAAACTACAGCTACCAGCGGGTTGCCAAGTGTGGAATGTTATTTCTGTGTCAGATGACGCACAAAGCATTTCCCTTCCTCAAAGTCTTGCTGATAAAGTGTTGGTAGATTGTAAAGTTGGCACTCAAGCTGGTGGGACTGGCGTTAGTTTTGATTGGAGTAAACTGCCACATAACGACATTATGCTCGCCGGTGGCTTATCACTAGAGAATACCAAAAAAGCTGCGCAACTTGGCTGCTACGGATTAGATTTCAACTCAGGGGTCGAATCGGCACCTGGCAAAAAAGATCACAAAAAATTACGCGCCGTATTTAGCGCATTACGAGATTATTAAGGAAAATATCATGGCAAAATTAGATGCCTACTTCGGCGAATATGGTGGTCAATACGTTCCACAAATCTTAGTTCCAGCTCTTGATCAATTAGAACAAGCATTCATTGATGCACAAGCAGATGACGATTTCCGCGCTGAGTTTATGACGTTACTGCAAGAATACGCAGGTCGTCCTACTGCCCTAACGCTATGTCGTAACCTAACCAAGGGCACTAAAACGAAACTGTACTTAAAGCGTGAAGATTTACTGCACGGTGGCGCTCATAAAACTAACCAAGTATTAGGCCAGGCGCTACTTGCAAAACGCATGGGTAAAGAAGAAATCATAGCTGAAACTGGTGCAGGTCAACACGGCGTTGCAACTGCGCTTGCTTGTGCTCTGCTTGGCTTAAAGTGCCGTGTTTACATGGGCGCTAAAGACATTGAACGTCAAAGCCCAAATGTATTCCGTATGGAGCTAATGGGTGCAACAGTGATCCCTGTCCATTCTGGCTCTTCAACGCTAAAAGATGCCTGTAATGAAGCACTACGTGACTGGTCAGCAACCTACGAAACAGCACACTACCTATTAGGCACAGCTGCTGGCCCTCACCCATTCCCGACGATTGTTCGTGATTTCCAACGTATGATTGGTGAAGAAACAAAAATGCAGATCCTTGCGCGTGAAGGTCGACTTCCTGACGCAGTAATCGCATGTGTAGGTGGCGGTTCAAACGCCATTGGTATGTTTGCCGATTTCATTGAAGAAGAAAGTGTGAAATTAATTGGTGTAGAACCCGCAGGTAAAGGCATTGATACCGACCAACATGGCGCACCACTTAAACACGGTAAAACAGGTATCTTCTTTGGTATGAAAGCCCCACTAATGCAAGATGTGCATGGCCAAATTGAAGAGTCTTACTCTCTATCTGCAGGGCTTGATTTCCCATCTGTTGGCCCACAACACGCGCATTTAAATGCCATTGGTCGTGCTGAATATGGTTCAGTCACTGATGATGAAGCACTAGAGGCATTCCAAACCTTAGCAAAAGGCGAAGGCATTATTCCCGCATTAGAATCGTCTCATGCTCTGGCTTATGCACTTCAACTAGCGCATGCTGAACCAGAAAAAGAGCAGTTGTTAGTTGTTAACCTATCAGGCCGTGGTGACAAAGACATCTTCACTGTTCATGACATTCTAAAAGAAAAGGGAGAAATCTAATGGATCGTTACCAAGACCTATTTGCTAAATTAGCCGACAAAAACCAAGGTGCCTTTGTTCCTTTTGTAACCATTGGCGATCCAAACCCTGAGCTTTCTTATCAGATCATGGAAACCTTAATTGAAGCAGGTGCGGATGCGCTTGAGCTGGGCATTCCGTTTTCTGACCCCTTAGCGGATGGCCCTACTATTCAAGGCGCAAACATTCGTGCGCTAGACAGTCAAACAACACCAACAATTTGTTTTGAATTAATCTCAAAAATCCGAGCTAAATACCCTGAAACGCCAATTGGCCTATTGGTTTACGCGAACCTTGTGTTCGCAAATGGCATTAATACTTTCTATGCTAAATGCCAACAAGCTGGTGTAGATTCCGTGTTAATTGCAGATGTACCAACCAATGAGTCTGAAGAATTCAGAGCAAGCGCACTTAAGCATAATGTTCATCCAATCTTCATCGCACCACCATCAGCATCAGATGAAACGCTAGAAACCGTTGCTAAATTAGGTGGCGGTTACACTTACCTTCTTTCTCGTGCTGGTGTGACTGGTGCAGAAACCAAAGCAGGCATGCCTGTTGCTCAACTATTAGAGCGCTTAAACCAATTTGATGCGCCACCTGCTATCTTAGGTTTTGGTATTTCAGAGCCAGCACAAGTTGAAGAAGCGATTAAAGCGGGCGCAGCAGGGGCTATTTCTGGCTCTGCAACAGTAAAAATAATTGAACAATACCAAGATAACTCTACGGTATTACTTGAAGCCCTATCTTCTTTTACTACCGCAATGAAACTCGCAACACAAAAGTAACACTTACCTTTAATACCATTCTGAGGTAGTTTGGTATAAACCCTTCCTAAAAGAGCTCATTATGAGCTCTTTTTTTATCTACAATCAAAAAATATTGCTCTAAAACGTTAATTATCAATTAATAAAATAGAATAAAAAACCTAAAGCAATCGCTTGCCAACCAATTAAAGATACAAAAAAAACACAAAAATATTCATATAATGAAATCTACTTGATAAAAATGTTGATAGATGTAAATTTTACGTGTACAACAGCTACCGATATATTTAACTAACGAATAGCTCAGTAATAAGAGATAAAATCTACCTCTTGTTACAAAAATAACGCAGAGGTAAATAAAGTGTTGCAAAAGAAAGGACTTCTCAACAATATCGGTGTTCAAGTCGTTATTGCGATGATCGTAGGTACAATGGTTGGTGCAACAATGGGCCAATCTGCTACTATGTTCGCCCCACTAGGAACAATCTTCATTAACCTAATCAAAATGCTGGTTATCCCACTGGTTGCAGTCGCTCTTATTTCAGGTGCAGCAGGCTTAGGTAACAGTAGCAATGCAGGCAAAGTTGGTTTAACGACTTTAGGTTACTTTGGTATCACTTCAGCACTTGCTGTCGTACTTGCACTGTTCATGGGTGAAATTTTTGAACCGGGTAAAGGTATTGATGTTTCTGGCGTTGAAGGCATGTTCTCTACAGCTTACGCCTCTAAAGGTGAGTTACCTACTTTCTGGGCGACCATCACAGGCATGATCCCAACCAACGTTTTCCAATCATTAAATGAAGCAAACATTCTTCAGATCCTCGTTTTCTGCTTATTTTTTGGTATTGGTCTTTCTAAATTAGAAAAAAAACGCCGTGAACCAATGCTCAATGGTGTTAACGCTATTGTTGATATAATGGTTTGGATGATCAACAAAGTGATGATCATCGCTCCTATTGGTGTGTTTGGCTTAATGGCGGAAGCAGTCGGTACGTTTGGTTTCGGCGCTCTAATGGTCGTATTTAAACTGTTTATGGTTTATGTTGCCGCTATTTTTGTGTTTGGTTTTATCGTTTACCCGTTAATGGTAGGCCTATTAACTAAAACCTCAGCCAAGAAGTTCCTTCTTGCAATGAAAAAGCCACAGGCCGTTGCACTATCTACCGCCTCTTCAATGGCTACACTGCCAGTAACAATGGAAACCGTTGAGAAAGACCTAGGTGTTCGTAACTCTACCGCCTCATTTGTACTGCCTCTAGGTGCAACAATTAACATGTCTGGTAACGCTATTTACTACGGCTTAGTTGCTATCTTCTTTGCTCAACTGTTCAACATTGATCTGTCAATTGGTGCTTATGTAGCAATTATTGTGACATCAACACTGGGCGCTGTAGGTCAAGCTGGCGTACCAGGCCCTTCTTTCCTTGTTGTTGCGGTTCTTTTAGCAGCAGGTATTCCAATCGAAGGCCTGCCACTTCTATTCGCTCTAGACCGAATCTTTGACATGATCCGTACCGCACTTAACATCACTGGTGATGCTGCGTGTGCGGTAATTGTTGATTCGATGGTTGAAACGACAGAAACAATAGACATGCCTATTAAAAATAAAGAAGCGTAATATTCATTCTCTTTAAAAGATAATTAGGCCAAATCATATGAGTTGGCCTTTTCTTTTTCTATCTATTCCGAAAAAATGTAACAAGCAATTTTTAGCGATTCCCTCCCCTTTAAATTTTCGATACACTCGCTACATAATAAATTATTGGCTCAACCTATATATATGAAACAGATTTTAGATTTTATCCCACTGATCATCTTCTTCACCCTATACAAGATGTACGATATCTACACGGCAACAGGTGCACTAATCATTGCGACAGCAGTGCAGCTAGTTGTAACTTATGCTCTATATAAGAAAGTTGAAAAAATGCAGCTGATCACCTTCCTTATGGTGACAATATTTGGTGGTATGACGATATTCTTACATGATGACAACTTTATTAAATGGAAAGTAACCATTGTTTATTGTGTATTTGCAGCAGGTTTAATCGTTACCCACATTATTGGTAAACCAGTAATTAAAGGTATGTTAGGCAAAGAAGTGGCATTACCTGATGATAAATGGGCAAAGATAAATCACGCATGGGTACTGTTCTTTACGGTTTGTGCGATTGCCAACTTGTACGTTGCATTCGAAATGCCACTTGATGTATGGGTTAACTTTAAAGTCTTTGGCTTATTAGGCTTAACATTCTTATATACTCTATTTACAGGCATGTACGTCTATAAACACATGCCAAAAGAGAAAAAAGAAGAACAAGAATAGCTAAAACGATAATGATTAAGCCGTGTATACAACACGGCTTTTTTATGTGGTAAAATCGGCTTAACTTCATTTTAGTTGTATTGGAAACCACTTTGACAACCCCAGCTCACCTTGGACAAGCCCCTAAAGGCCAACTGCTTCTTCGTACTCTCTCTATGCCCGCTGACACCAACGCAAATGGTGATATTTTTGGTGGCTGGATTATGTCACAGCTTGATTTAGCTGGCGGTATTTTAGCCAAAGAAATTTCTGGGGGACGAATTGTCACTGTTTCAGTATCAAGTATTACCTTTAAAAAACCCGTAAAAGTAGGTGATGTAGTTTGTTGCTACGGCGAATGTGTGAAAATTGGTAATACTTCAATGTCAATTAATCTTGAGGTATGGGTTAAGCCAATTAAAGAGCACGGTGTTGGAGATCGCTTTATGGTTTGTGACGCTACTTTTAATTATGTTGCGATAGATTCGAGTGGAAAACCGCGTCCAATCCCTAAAACTGCGTAGTTATTAGAATTTTTCTGATTAATTCATAAAAAGCTCTGGTTTATGGCTAGAGCTTTTTTTATGATGGTTAAATCAATGACGATACAAAATAAAAGGACTCAGCTATGTGGTATGTAATCTTTTCTCAAGATGTTGAAAACAGTTTAGACCGTCGTTTAAGTGTTCGTGAAAAACATCTAGAGCGCCTTACCCTGCTACAAAATGAAGGTCGTTTATTAGTGGCAGGACCAATGCCAGCAATCGATTCAGAAAACCCAGGAGAAGCAGGCTTTACTGGATCCACAGTTATTGCAGAATTTGACTCATTAGATGCAGCCAAAGAATGGGCAAATAACGACCCATATATTGATGCTGGAGTGTATGCGAACGTCATCGTAAAACCATTTAAAAAAGTGCTTCCAGCTTAACAATTAATCGCTTCTACTTCGCTATAGCTAATCGCTAAAACCCATTACTAAAAAGAAATATAATGAAAAAAATTATTCTTACCGCGTTAAGTTCAATCCTGCTTTCAGGTTGTGCTTCGAACGAACAGCAACAAGAAATAGAGATGTTGGCGGATTATCGCGCCAGCATCCTTGCAAGTAACGTTCCCCTAGACATGGGACCACTCACCTTAATTCAAGTAAAAGAGAAACAAGGTGTGGTTGAAATGGTATTTTTAGATGGCGGTAATGGCGAGGTTAGTACCACGCAAATTATCGAGAATAGCATCACGACTTACTGCAAAGACCAAGAAATCCGTCCTGTACTAGAAAAAGGCGTTTCATATCGTTATCTAATTCGTAATTCTCGTGGCCAAAAACAAAATGATATTTTAGTCACAGAGCAATCTTGTTTAGATAGAGAACAAATGATCGACAAGTAATAGCCTTAAATACAATAAACACAAAGCCCTCTCACTAAGTATAAGTGAGAGGGCTTTTTCTAAGCTGGTATAACTTATATCGTAATACCAATGTAGCTAATTAGCTTATCTAGCGTGTAAAACGCATCACTTTTAAGCCGCTTTCAGGATTAATATCTGCAAACTCTGGCGGGTTATCTAAACGCTCTATAAACATCAGCTCTGGCGCTTCTTCAGCCATACCATCAATCAGGAAGTCAGTAGATACCGCTGGCGAATTCACACAAGCTAACACTTCACCCGTTTCACTCAATAAACTTGGTAAACGACGTAAGATCTTTTGATAATCTTTAGTCAATGCAAAGCTGCCTTTTTGAAAACTTGGCGGATCTATGATAATCAGATCATACAAGCCAAGTTTCTTAATCTTACCCCACGACTTAAAAATATCATGACCCAAGAATTTAACTTTAGACAGATCATGATCATTTAAACGGTGGTTATCACGACCACGGCTCAACGGCCCTTTTGCCATATCTAAATTAACCACTTGAGTCGCGCCACCCGCAATCGCAGCAACAGAAAAGCCACACGTATACGCAAACAAGTTTAATACTGATTTGCCTTCACTGTGCGCTTGAACCCATTCACGACCATAGCGCATATCTAAAAATAGCCCCATGTTCTGGTTCTTTTTAAGCTCTAACTGATATTTTAGGCCATTTTCAACTGCAACAGGGAAAGTATCTTCACTGCCCCACACCACTTGAGTGGGTGCTAATTCTTGATAACGATGTTGCAATAAAATGGCTTGGCCTTTAGCATTTTTCCATGTATCAGATCCGGCAAACGCGTGTAGCTTTGATTCTAGAGCTTCAACAAAAGTAGGCTCTTGCTCTTTAAATAACGCCACCACTAGTTGACCTTGAGAGCTTTGACTTTGAGAACCCTGACCTTGAAGCCAATCAACGGTAAGCTGTTCTAAGCCTTCAAAGCATTGACCACGGCCATGAAATAAACGACGAAGCTCATTCTGTGGGGTTACTAGCTGTACTTCTAAGTGAGTAAATAAGGTATCTAATGCTTCTATCTTCATGATTTCTTCTTAATCTCTGGCCAAGTTAATGTCCACGGTGTTTGCCACTGCGCTAATCCTGCTTGAATGGTGTCATCTTGCCACTCATCGCCTTGCTTTGGTGTTTCAACAAATTCAAATGCTTGCTCTTGATAAGTAAAGCGTAAAGCATACGCATGAAGATAGCCACGATCTGCTTTAGATGAGCTATAAATTGAATCACCCAAAATACCTGATCCCACACTCTTTAATGCGACTCGAATTTGATGAGTTTTACCAGTATGGGGCTTACATAAAAATAGACGATTGCCATTATGTGCAGCCGTTGAGAAAAACTGAGTAATTGCAGGGTTTTCTTTACTGTTAATGAGCTTCCATGACGCTCTACGTGAACGTTCCATATCGCCAATAACCAGACCTTGTTTTTTCTTAGGCTTTTTATCACCAATAGCGAGGTAATATTTTTCAACCAAACGCTTTGCGAACAATTGTGATAATTCACTTGCAGCAGACTGATTACGACCAATCAACAATAGTCCTGATGTCATCTTGTCTAAACGATGAATTAAATAAAGCTGTTTATCACCAGTAACTTTAGCTAACTCAATCAATAATGAGGTTTCACCATCATCTTTATGAACACTGATGTTTGGGTGCTTATTTATAGCAAGAAAATCTGAATTTTGATAAAGGATATCGAACATTGGCGCTCCTAAAATTGAGCGCAGAGTATAGCGAGGATGGTATCTCAATTCCAATAAAAACGCCGATCAGATGACCGACGTTGAATTATTATTTGCAATTAAAGAGGCTTACTTATGACGTTCTTTCAGTTTATTGATCACATCATCGAACGATAGACCTTGATCTTGAAGTAGAACAAACAGGTGATATATTAAATCGGCTGATTCACACACTAACTCCGCCTTGTCACCCGACGTCGCTGCAAGCGCGACTTCAACGCCTTCTTCACCAACTTTCTGCGAAATACGTTTGGTGCCACGGGCATAGAGACTTGCGGTGTAAGATGAGTCAGGATCAGCATTCTTACGCTCGGCAAGTAGCTGTTCCAACTGATGAAGCCACACCAATTGTGTTTCTTCGGTTTTATCACCATCCCAACACGTAGTGGTTCCTGTATGGCACGTTGGACCAACAGGGTTTACTTTAATAAGCAGAGTATCGTTATCGCAATCTAGAGAGATATTTACCAGATTTAAACTGTTCCCCGACTCTTCACCTTTGGTCCATAAACGGTTTTTAGTGCGAGAGAAAAACGTGACTTTTTCTGTCTCTAGCGTTTTCGCCAAGGCTTCTTGGTTCATGTAACCCATCATCAATACTTGGCTTGAACCAAAATCTTGAATAATAGCAGGCACTAAACCATCCACTTTTTCCCAATCAATTCGTGTTACTAATTCTTGTTGGCTCATCGGCGTACCTCTACATCCTGTTCGGCTAAATATTCTTTCAATTCACCAATATTGATGATTTGTTTGTGAAATACTGACGCTGCTAACGCACCATCAACATTGGTTGTTTTATAAGCATCCGCAAAGTGAACCATTTCACCTGCACCACCTGACGCAATTAATGGAACATGGCACACTTCTCGTACCATTTTCAATTGTTCTAAATCGTAACCATTACGAACGCCATCTTGGTTCATCATGTTTAGTACGATTTCGCCTGCTCCGCGTTTTTGAACTTCTTGCACCCAATCTTTGGTTTCCCATTTGGTTGCTTTGGTACGCTCTTCATCACCAGTAAATTGATAAACTTGGTATTTACCCGTTTCTTTATCAAAGTAAGAATCAATACCCACGACGATGCACTGAACACCAAATTTATCGGCAAGTTCTGTGATAAGTTCTGGGTTCGCTAATGCAGGAGAGTTAATTGATACTTTGTCCGCACCAAACTCTAAAATCTTCGCCGCATCTTCTGCCGTTTTAATACCACCTGCCACACAGAATGGAATATCAATCACTTCAGCAACGCGTGCGACCCAGCTTTTATCGACGACGCGACCATCACTTGATGCGGTAATATCATAAAAAACCAACTCATCGGCGCCTTCTTCTGCGTAACGCTGCGCTAACGGAACGATATCACCAATAATTTCATGGTTACGAAATTGAACGCCTTTGACCACTTGTCCATCTTTAACATCAAGACAAGGAATTATTCGCTTTGCCAACATTGGAATGCCTCCTCTGCGGTAAACTTGCCATCAAGAAGTGCTCGACCGACAATGACACCAGCAACACCAGAGCCTTTAAGCGCAGCGATATCATCTAATGAACCAATGCCACCTGATGATTGGAATTGCACTTGTGGGTACTGTTTGCATAGGTCTACGTACAGTTCTACATTCGATCCTTGCAACGTACCATCGCGTGATATGTCAGTACATAACACGTGCTTAAGACCAACGGTTAGGTAATCTTCAAGCAGCGCTTCAATCGTTACGCCTGAGTCTTCTTGCCAGCCTGAAATAGCAACGTTACGGGTGCCGTTTTCATCAATGTTAATATCTAGCGCTAATACGATTTTTTCTGCGCCGTATTTTTCCATCCAACCTTTGACTAATTCTGGCTGTTTTACTGCTGTTGATCCAACAACCACACGCTGTGCACCAGCGTTTAATAAATCTTGTACGTCTGCTTCATTACGTACGCCACCACCAATTTGGATATTGGCTGGGGTACTTGCTAACAAACGTGCAATCAAATCCAATTGACGCGCTGTTGTGTCTTTTGCGCCCGTTAAATCAACAAGGTGCAACCAATTAGCGCCTGCTTGGTGATACAAATTGAACTGTTCAGCCGGATCAACTTTGTATTCTGTTACTTGCCCGTAGTCACCTTGAAAAAGACGAACTACTTGGCCTTCAATTAAATCTAATGCTGGAATGATCATTCTAATTCCTTTTAGCTCTCACTCGTGGAGAGTCCTATTTCTTTTTTAATTCTATCGCTGCTAAAAGATTTAGGATTCAGGGCGCTTCGCTTGCAGGTTTCAGGGTAGTTGTTGTGATATTAGGATTAACCCCTACCCACCCCTGAAACCTTTAAGGGAGCTTGCGACCGATCTGAACCCTTTCTATTCTGAACCCTGCCCTTTACAACTCCAAAAAGTTCTGAATAAGCTTTGAACCCACTTTACTTGAACGCTCTGGGTGAAACTGAACACCGTAATAATTGCCCGCTTGCAGTGCAGCGGTGAACGGTTGTCCATAGTCACACGAGGCTATGGTATAATCACCCACTTGCATGCCAAAGCTGTGTACAAAGTAAAAGTAACTGTTCTCTGGAATGTCTTTAAACAGCGGATGATCTTCGGCAGATTTAATTGTATTCCAACCCATGTGAGGCAGTGGTAAATCACCTGTTTGAAGCTTACGAACTTCGCCATCACATAAGCCTAAACAGTCCACAATTTGATCTGCTTTTTGGCCTTTCTCTTCAGAAAGTTTACCCAGCAGCTGCATGCCTAAACAAATACCCAATAGCGGCTTTTCAACTTGTTTAACCAACTCAATAAGATCTCGTTCAGCCAAGTTTTTCATCGCTTCACTTGCTGTGCCAACACCCGGTAAAAACAACTTACCTGCCGCTAAAACAACTTGCGGATCACGGCTTATCCTAACCTCATAACCTAAACGCTCAATCGCAAATCTCACTGATGAAACGTTAGAGCAGCCCGTATCAATAATAACGACATTTTGCTTTGTCATAGTCACTCCTACAATACGCCTTTTGAGCTTGGCAGTTCATTGCCTTCTACTTTAATCGCTTGGCGTAAAGTACGACCAAACGCTTTAAATAGGCTTTCAATAATGTGATGATCATTATGACCTGCAGAAGAGAGGTGGAGCGTACAAGCAAGAGTATCAGTTAGAGAGCGGAAGAAGTGAACCACCATTTCTGTTGATAAGTCACCTACTTGATCACGACTAAATTTGGCATCAAATTTCAGATATGGACGACCTGATAAATCCAGCGCACATTGTGCTAAACACTCATCCATTGGTAAGCTAAAACCAAAGCGGCCAATGCCACGTTTGTCACCCAAGGCTTCTTTTAATGCTTCGCCCAGTGCAAGAGCCGTATCTTCAATAGTGTGGTGATCATCAATGTGTAAGTCGCCCTCTACATTGATCTTCATTTGGAAACCGCCGTGCGTAGCAATTTGATCAAGCATGTGATCAAAGAAACCAAGACCAGTACTGATCTCATTGCCACCCTGCTCATCCAAATTAACAAACACTTTAATGTCCGTTTCTTTGGTGGTACGTATTACTTCTGCAGTACGTGCATTTACGGTCAGATCTTTTAAGATCGCAGGCCAATTCATTGTCTCAGGGTGATATTGAATACCACGGATCGCCATGTTCTCAGCCAATTGAAGATCCGTTTGGCGATCACCAATCACGACTGAGTGTTGAAAATCCACTTTTCCACCTTGAAGATACTCTTTAACCATACCCAATTTAGGTTTACGGCATGAGCAGTTGTCTTCTTCAAAGTGAGGACAGATCAGAACATCATCAAATTTAACGCCTTGCGATTCAAAAAACGCCATCATCATATTGTGTGGCGCATCGAACTCATCTTGTGGGTAGCTATCTGTCCCTAAACCGTCTTGATTGGTTACCATCACTAAACGGTAACCGGCATCTTGAAGAGAAAGTAGAGATGGAATAACCAAAGGCTCAAACTTTAGCTTATCTAAGCGGTCTACTTGGAAATCCACCGGCGGCTCAACAATTAAGGTGCCATCACGATCGATAAATAAAATCTTTTGTTGTTTGCTCACAGGAACGTCCTTTTAATTTTTCTTTTTTTAATTTTATCCCCAACGCCTTATTCCTAAGCTTGAAGGATAAATGATACCAATCACAGTAATTGATTACGGATAAAGCCCAATGTTTTTTCACATTCTTCGCGATTACCCACACTAATACGTACACAATCTTTAATTGGCGAATTACGTAAAATAATGCCGTGATCCCATGCGGCTTTAAATATGGCATCACCATCCGTAAACTTCACTAACAGGTAGTTACCCCAACCTTCATAAACGGTAACACCCGGTAAGACCATTAATCCTGCTTGTAAATAAGCACGATTTGCACTTAAATCAAGCATTTGGTATTTCATGCGAGCTAAACCGGCTTCAGATAAGGCTTGAGTAGCAATCTCAGCCACAGGAACTGGCACTGGGTATGGCGCAATCACTTTAAGTAATACATTAATCAGTTCTTCATTTGCTAATGTAAAACCACAGCGTAACCCCGCTAATGCAAAGGCTTTAGACAACGTACGTAAGATAGCAAGGTGTGGATAATCAGCCAGTAAATCGACCGTAGATTTCTCCATACAAAAATCGATGTAAGCTTCATCCATAACAACAATGGCGCGATCTTTTGTCATCTCAAGCAATGAAAGAATGTCTTTACGATTAACGATGTTGCCTGTTGGGTTATTTGGACTACACACAAACACAACTTTGACGTTTTCTAAGCTTGCTTCTATTGCTGGAAGATCTAGCTGCCAATCAGAAGTAAGTGGCACCGTTTTAGTCTCTACACCAATCGTTTCTGCACTGATTGAGTACATGCCATAAGTTGGTGGACAATATAAAATCGCATCTTCATTTGGCTCACAGAACGCACGAACTAATAATTCAATGCCTTCATCAGCACCGCGTGACGTTAGCACTTGCTCTGACCTTACATTTGCGTAAGCCGCATAAGCATTAATTAGCTCTGGTGGTTGACATTCGCTGTAACGATTAAGGCGTGCAAAATTGAATTTGTATTCATTATCAAATGGAGATTCATTGGCGTTTAACCACACATCCCCTGTACCACCAATGCGGCGGGCTGAGAGATAAGGCGTTAATGCTTGCACTTGTTTTCTGGCTAACTTTTCCATCATGAATTCCTATTGATTCGTATCTAGCTGATTAGCTTCTAACTTAGCTAACTTTTCAATTCTGATTGTAACCGCTCGTTTGTGAGCATCAAGCCCTTCAGCTTCTGCCATTGTGACTACCGTTGAAGCTAAACCTTTTAAACCATCTGCAGTCAACTCTTGTACCGTCATACGTTTAGAGAAATCCGCAAGACCTAAGCTGGAATAGGTTCGCGTATAACC
The DNA here is from genome assembly GCF_008933155.1 of Aliivibrio finisterrensis. Classification (GTDB taxonomy): domain Bacteria; phylum Pseudomonadota; class Gammaproteobacteria; order Enterobacterales; family Vibrionaceae; genus Aliivibrio; species Aliivibrio finisterrensis. Next base: position 207,406 of record NZ_WBVP01000001.1, read on the forward strand.
GTAAGTAGGCAATACATGGTTGGTCCCTGATGCGTAATCCCCAGCTGATTCAGGAGAATAATCTCCTAAGAATATAGAACCTGCATTATCTAGCAATGGCAATAATTCACGAGGATTTTTGGTTTGAACAATTAAGTGCTCAGGACCATAAAAGTTTGAGATTGAAACACATTGTGTTAGTGAATCAGCAATAATTAACAAACTAGAAGCGAGTGCTTGACGAGCAATATCTGAACGAGTCAGCGCTTTCAATTGTCGATCTATTGCATCTGCAACCTGATCTGCAATGATCGGAGATGGAGTCACTAATACAACTTGTGAATCAGGTCCGTGCTCAGCTTGACTTAAGAGATCAGCAGCAATGAAATCAGGATCAGCAGTTTCATCGGCAATAACCAAAACTTCTGATGGGCCAGCTGGCATATCTATCGCAGCACCACGAAAATCATTGGATACCTGACGCTTAGCTTCGGTTACGTATGCGTTACCTGGGCCAAAAATCTTATCCACTTTAGACACCGATTTTGTACCATACGCCATGGCCGCAACCGCTTGTGCACCACCAATGTTGTACACTTCATCAATCTTACACAGTTTAGCGACATACAAAATTTCATCGGCGATTGGCGGAGGTGAACACAATACCACTTTTTGGCATCCGGCAATTTGTGCAGGGATGCCTAACATTAATACCGTTGATGGTAATGGCGCACTGCCGCCAGGGATATAAAGACCCACTTTATTGATCGGCATGGTGATTTGTTCACACACCACGCCCGGTTGAGTTTCTACTTTTATTGGTTGTGGCTTTTGTGCTTTGTGAAACTTAGAGATATTACTATACGCTTGTTGTAGCGCCGCTTTCATCTCTTCAGATAAACGTTCACTTGCCGCATCAATCTCTGATTTAGAGACTCGAATCGAATCAGGTTTTACACCATCAAACTTTTCGGTTAAGGCCAATACGCCTGCATCGCCTTCTTGTTTAACCGTATTAATGACATTGGTTACCGAAGCAGTAATATTTGCCCCCTCAGTAATCGCAGGGCGTTGTAGTACTGTATTTTGTTGTGAGTCACTGAGTGTTTGCCAAACTAGAGTTTTCATAATGGTTACTCCATCATCTTCTCAATTGGCAATACAAGAATAGAGCTCGCACCCAGTGCTTTTAGCTGTTCCATTGTTTCCCAGAATAGATTTTCTGTGCTTACTAAGTGAACGGCTACTTTTGCACCATCACTTGATAGAGGAAGTACTGTTGGATCTTCTGCTCCTGGAAGTAGTGATTTAATCGCTTCTAATTTATCTGTTGGTGCGTGTAGCATGATGTACTTAGATTCTTTGGCTTGAATACAACCTTGCATGCGTGTCAGTAGCTTTTCAATTAGCGCGGATTTATCCGCATCGAACTCACCTTGACGTTGAATTAGGGTTGCTTTAGAGCGGAAAATTACTTCTGCTTCTTTTAAGCCATTGGCTTCTAGCGTTGCGCCAGTTGAAACTAAATCAGCAATTGCATCAGAAAGACCAGCGCGAGGAGCAACTTCAACAGAGCCGTTTAGAATACAGGTAGAAAATGGAATGCCTTGTTGGTCCATAAAGCTTTTAAGCAGCCGAGGGTAAGTCGTTGCAATACGCTTACCAGCGAGATCTTGTGGGCCATTGTACGTTTCATCTTTATCAATAGCGATAGATAGACGACAACCACCAAAATCTAAACGACGTAGAGCTGTAAATGCTGAAGGCTCACCAAGCGCTTTACGCTCTAAACGTACTTCTTCAAGCTCGTTTTCACCAATCACACCTAAATCGACCACACCATCCATGATTAAGCTTGGAATATCATCATCACGAACTAACAATAAATCAATTGGCATATTTTCAGAATGAACAACCAGACGCTCACCCGATATGTTAAATTTCATGCCGCAGCGCTTAAATAACTCTTGGCACTCTTTAGATAAACGGCCTTTCTTTTGAATCGCGATGCGTAGACGTTGTGATGACATAATTTCTTCCTTGTAAAAATGTAATTCTAAATTTGTGGTAGCTATTTGTTTAATTTTGGTCATAAAACGAAAAAACCCTCAGAAGTTTTACCTTCCGAGGGTTTGAAATTGTATTCACCGGAAGGAAATTCTAATTGCCTTCCCGGATATGCATATCCTCCCGAAAGACTACTCAGGATGATGGTGATGATGAATGTTCAGACCTTGAATACGCATAATTATAAACCTTTAGTAACAAATTGATTTTGTTTTTAACCTTGTAAACACATTATCAAACTGTGGTTTTATTTCAACAAAAAAGATCATATTTTTTAAAGAAAGTTAGATTCGGTTAAAATACCATTTGTACAGATCAATCGACGTGATTAAATTTAGTCTTGATCAATAATCCATTTCTGGAAAGCTTTGCGGTCTGTTTTATTTATTAGTAAGTAGTCTTTTTTTAATTGTTCTAAACTCGGTATAGTTTGACCAGCTTTAAACTTTGTTGAATTAACTTGATTTAAGTCACTTTCACCTACTGCAAAAGATACATTTTGAGCTTTATTGTACTTTGTCAGCATTGTCTCCAGATCATAATAAGGCATAAAGCCCTCTTCTGGTGGTAACTTAGCTTGTGTATAAGAAACTACTGAACCTTCCGAGTTAGTAATTACCCACATAGGGTTACTTTTAAACTCTACTCTTGCCTGCTCGTAACTGTAAACTTTAGGGGCCTTTATTGTAATGTCTGATTCAATAACATTAAAAGTTACAACATAAGGAGCTGAATCAAATACCTTTTTACTGCTACCTGAACCTACTTTTTCATTATATCTCAGTAATAATTGTACGGTTGGTGCTTCTACATTAACGATTTCTCGTTTTTCTTCATTTTTAATACCATTAATGAATAAGACCTCTACTCCTGTCGATGGAGTTAACGTTGCAGCTTGCACCGCTGATACAAAAAAAGAACTTACTACCATTACTTTAGTTTTCATTTTTATTCCTTTTTCTTACCTAAAAAAAAACCACCCTACAAGTAGAGTGGTTTCATTATATCTTAATTAACTAAGATTAGAATTCAGCTTTAACACCGATAGCTAGACCAGTGTTGCTGTCTTTAACATCGTTGCCACCAACTTCAACATACGCAGTTGTGTTTGGTGCAAGTGGGTAACCAGCATTTACATACCAAGTATTTAAGTCTTCAACAGCTTTAGCATCTGAAGATGAGAAGCTGTAACCAGCAGCTAGAGCAACAACATCTAATTGGTATTCAGCAGCTAGTGCTACTGTATTAGACGTTTCTTTGTCGAAATCCATTGAGTAGTAAGCAGCTGCTAGGTTTAGATTTTCAACACCAGCATAACGAACTTCTGCACCTAACAATGTTTCGGTTTTCTTAGCGTCAGTTTCTGTTGTTCCACCAAGAACCGTGAAATCAAAATCAGCTACACGGTAACCCATACGTGTGTCTAGGAAAATTGCATTTTTACCAATCGCAGCATTAGTGTCTGCTTTGTCTTGGGCCATTGCTACTGTTGCGTAGAAGCTACCAGTGTCGATATCGTAACGAACTGCTTCTGGTAGACAGAAATTACCATCGCTCGCGCCTTTAAAGAATGTAGTAATACCGTATTGGTAATCAGCACCGATACCTGCATCATCAAGTGCAGTACATAGTTTACCAACTTTAAGAGAACCCATAGTCTCTGTGTATAGAGCTACGTATGTATCACCAGGAATAGTACCTGTGTCTTGAAGTTCAAAAAACGCACCAAATTGAACACTGTCTGTCATCGCGTAACGAACATCAAACTTAACGTCTGCGTCTTGGATATCTTGTTGAAACTCGCTGTTTTTTTCCAAACCTTGCATGTAAACAACTTCGATGTCACCACCCATGTCTACAGTTACGCCATCTTGGTTATAAAGTTCAAACGCTTGAGCTGAAGTAGCTGCTGCAAATACTGATAACGCTAAAAGAGTCTTTTTCATAATATTAAGTCCACTGCCTTTTCTTAGAAAGATTTGGAAATCCGATTTCCGGTTCCCTTTATTTTAGAAACGCTACAGCTGCATCTAACGTGCGACTTGTTAGCGTCTCTGTTTCTGGACGCTACTTTGCTAAAGATTCCTCATTGTGTCAACGCGCAAAGTCAAGGAAAGTAAAAAATAATAAAGAGATGAAATACAGCAAGTTATAAATGAAAACATAAAAGCGTGATCAAGCTCAAACTGAAAAACATAAATTTACATAAATACCCACACAAACAAAAACACAACCAATTGAGTTAAGTGCTTATAACAAATGAATATAAAGTATAAATAAAGCTAAATGAGCGATAACTAGCCAGGGTTAGTTTTTAACATTTATAAATAGAAATAGAGAAAAGATGCAAGGTAAAAAAAGTGCTTATTCCGCTAATTTTTTTTCAAATAGCGGAATAAAAAGACAGGTATTATAAGAAAGGCTAAAAATTAATTGTGATCAATGATCCATTTTTGGAAGGCCTTGCGCTCTTCCTTAGACGCTTTTGTGTACCACGCTTGAAGCTGTTCAAGGTTTGAAACCTTATTATTTACTGTGTCTTGATTACTTTCTATTGTTTTTGCACCAGCTATTAATGTTGCAGCAGTACCGAAAACAATGCCTTTTTCTTGATTATATTTTTGAAGCATAGTATCGAGATCATAATATGGCATAAAACCTTCAGCTGGTTTCAGCCTCTCTTGCTGATACGAAATCTTATCATCATTAGAATTAGTAATTTCCCATTCAGGTTGAGTTTTAAATGTCTTTTTCGCTTGTTCATAACTATGAACTCTTGGAGCTTTAATAACTAAATCTGATTCAGGGATATCGAACGATAATATAAATGGTGCGGAATCAAAAATTTTAGCTGAATTTCCGTTACCTACTTTTTGATTATAACGAAGAACTAACTGTGTATTAATTGCATCAACTTCTATCGTATCTCGTTTTTCTTCTGTTTTAATGCCATTAACAAATAAGATCTCTACTCCTTTTTTAGGAGTCAATGTTGCAGCCTGAGTTGAAGACGCAAGCATTAAGCTTAAAAGTCCTAATTTAAATTTCATATAAGCTCCAATTATTTTATCCATAAAAAAACCACCCTACTAAGGGTGGTTTAAAGTATATCTTAATTAAATAAGATTAAAACGATGCTTTAACGCCGATAGCAAAACCAGTTCCATGATCTTCAACAGAAGTTACGCCATCCGACATTTTAGTTTCAGTCTTACCATCATCAGCACCAACTTCAACATAAGCAGTTGTATTTGGTGCAATTGGATAACCAGCATTCACATACCATGACGTTACATTATCTGAACCTTTCTCATCATTTGAATCGAAGCTTACACCAGTAGCAAGTGCAATTAAATCAAGTTGATAAGTAGCAGAAAGAGCTACTGTATCAGCTTTAACCACATCATTATCTGTTGAATAAAATGCAGCCGCAAGACCTAAATTCTCAACGCCATTAAAACGAGCTTCAGCTCCTAATAGGGTATGGTTATGCTTATGTTGGTTATCACCAGAACCACCTAATAAAGTGAAGTCAAAAGACGCTACTCGGTAACCAACACGCGCATCAAAGTAAGTTTCATCTGTACCAACACCATTAGGTGATGAATTATTCTTGTCTTGAGCAAGAGCTACTGTTGCATAAAAATTTTCTTTATCAAGATCCCAACGAATAACTTCGTCACCACAGAACATATCACTTCCGCTAAACCAAGTAGTAATACCAAATTGGTAATCCGAGCCAATACCTGCGTCATCTAGAGCAGTACAAGTACGACCAACTTTAATTGAACCGACTGAATCAGAATATAAAGCTACATATGCATCGCCAGTATTTGTACCAGTATCTTGAAGCTCAAAGAAACCGCCAAATTGTAGGCTATCATTAACAGCGTAGCGCACATCAAATTTGATATCTGCATCTTGAATTTCTTGGTGCAAATCTGTCGAATCACCATCTTCAACACGGTCATCATCAGACTTTGCTGATAAGTAAACAACTTCAATATCACCGCCCATATTAACAGTTACACCATCTTGATTGTAAATTTCAAATGCTTGTACTGAACCAGTTGATGCTGCTAAAACTGATAATGCTACTAGAGTCTTTTTCATAATAATCCACTGCCTTTTCTTAAAGATTTGGAAATCCGATTTCCGGTTCCATGTATTTATGTAATTTTATTCTTCACTGAACAACACATCTAAATTGTGTGATTAATCAGCGCTTCTAGATGTCGAGTACTACTGTGCAAAATCTTTCCTTCCATGTCAACGCTACGCATAAAGTTATCAAAAAAAACATAAAACCAATAAAAACAGTGGCTTATCTCACGCCGCAAGTATTTTAGACGCACAACACGCATTAAAATGAAAACTTAAGTAAATATATACTTCTTAGTTCAAAGGAATTTAATTCTGAATAATATGCTATTAAATATAAAAACAAGAATAAAATACTGCATTTATTAAGTAAACAATGTAAATATCAATTCTAAAAATTAACATTTAGGTGTTTTATATAGGTTCATTTTATTTTCGTGACGTATGTCTCGATTTAAATACATAAGAATGCATTTTTTGCAGGGGATCACATTAGATAACGCGTGCTACAATGGTTTTTTATCTTCACTAGAGTTCATCATGCTGAACAAAGCTGTTACTGATTGCATCCGCGAAAGCTATAAAACACTACAAGATCAATTACCAGGTTTCATACCTCGCCGTGCACAGAACTATTTAGTAGCAGAAATCGCTAAATCACTTGCAGGTGAATACAGTGATACACATCGCATGATTGTGGCAGAAGCAGGTACCGGCATTGGCAAATCCTTAGCTTATCTACTAAGTGTTATTCCTTTTGCCAAACTGAATAATAAGAAAGTGGTCATTTCTACGGCAACCGTTGCCTTGCAGGAACAACTCGCTCATAAAGACTTGCCTTTTTATCGCCGTATCTCACCACTTCCCTTCTCTTTTATTATTGCAAAAGGAAGACAGCGTTACTGCTGTAGCCATAAACTGGCTCTATTGGTAGAAACGAATCACGAAGAAGATAAACAGACGGCTTTGTTTACAGAAAAACCTAAAAAGAAAGATTTAGATCTTTTGAGAAGAATGTATAAAGCACATTCTGAAGGTAAATGGGATGGAGACATCGACAGTTGGCCAACAACAATACCTTCTTCTATCTGGCAAAATGTTGTCTCTGATAAATACAGCTGTCATAACGGTTTACCAATGCATCGAGATTGCCCTTTTCAGAAAGCACGAGAGCATCTGGATAAAGCAGATGTAGTGATCGCAAATCACAGCCTTGTGATGGCCGATATCGACTTGGGCGGTGGAGTGGTTCTTTCTGAGCCAGAACAAACCATCTATATATTCGATGAAGCCCATCACTTGCCTAACGTAGCACGTGAGCACTCTTCTGCTGCTGCAAGTTTAAAAGGCACCGCTTCTTGGCTAGAGTCATTAAATAAATCGGTCAGTAAATTTTGTAATCTTGCCGATCAGAAGCGAGTGAATCGTTTTCAAAATACACTGCATGAAAATCTACAAGAGCTTATCCCCTCTTTAAATCAGCTAAGTAAACAGTTTGATCCGACACTCTTTAATGATGATGGTATTTATCGTTTCGAGCACGGTGAAATTCCAACTTGGCTCGCTGAACAAGCAAAAGAGTTAAAAGAGGTGTCAACCAAAGCAAATCAAGCATTAGCCAAGATCAGTGATTTAATATCCGAACGAATGAAAGACGGAGAACTAGCACCAAGAATGGCAGAGCCAGCATTAGCAGAAATGGGGTTTTATCTACAACGGTTAGAAAACTTAGCTCAAGTCTGGTTCTTAATGGCAAAGCCTAACAGCGATAAAGGCGCACCACTCGCTCGTTGGCTAGAGAAAAGTAAAGACAGAGAAAGTGACACTGTCATTAATGTATCTCCACTGGAAGTCGGTTGGCAATTGGAACAAAATCTTTGGAGTCGCGCTGCTGGTGCTGTTATTGTTTCAGCAACTATGCGCGCGCTTAATAGTTATTCATTCTTCTGTAAGCAAGCTGGGATTTCAGAGAGACCAGAAGATGGCGTTCGTTTTCTCTCTTTGGCTTCTCCGTTTAATTATCAAGAAAACGCACAATTGGTTATTCCAAAACTGCCAATGGAGCCTTCTGCTCCCGGTTTTACGGATTTATTAATTGAAGAGTTGCCTTTTTATCTTGCTGATCAAACCTCAAGCTTAGTTTTGTTCTCTTCTTATTGGCAAATGAACAAAGTCGCAGAAGGCATTGAAAAAATAGCCAAGAAACACGGTTGGAGTTTATTAATTCAAGGGCAAGAGTCTCGTCAAGAGATCTTAAAAAAGCATAAGAAGCTTTGTAAGGAAAATAAAATCAGTATCTTATTTGGTACAGGAAGTTTTTCTGAAGGCTTAGATTTACCTGGAAACCTACTAACCAATTTAATCATCACTAAGATCCCATTTGGTGTTCCTACTTCACCGGTAGAAGAAGCGCATTCGGAATATATTGAAAGCAGAGGTGGCAATCCATTTATGCAGATCAGCGTTCCAGAAGCGAGTAAAAAATTGATCCAATCTGTTGGACGCTTACTGCGTAAAGAAGAAGATTCTGGTAGAGTTGTGCTGCTTGACCGACGCGTTATAACTAAACGTTATGGCAAAGCGCTTTTAGATGCATTACCTCCTTTTAAGAGAGTGATAGAGTAAAGGTTCATCTTTTACTCAAGTTGTATTTTACCTATAACAGCTAACGATTGTCGCCAATTGAACGGCGACTCTACCTATACTTATAATTAAGAGTTTATATGGAATTTCTTGAACCAAGTACCCTGCTTATTTTAGGGTTGGTTGCTTTTATTGCTGGATTTATTGATGCAGTTGCAGGCGGTGGCGGAATGTTAACCGTACCTGCATTATTATCCATTGGATTACCACCACACATTGCTTTAGGTACTAACAAACTGGCCGCTACATTTGCCTCATCAACAGCCGCACTTACCTATTTCAAAAAAAAATTATTTGACCCCAACTTTTGGAAGGCTTCTTTTATTGCCACACTATTTGGGGCAACCTTTGGCACTCTATTAGTTAACTATATTTCTACAGAGTGGTTAGAAAAAGGCTTACCTCTTATTATCTTAGCCGCCGCCTTATATACTATTTGGCCTAAAAGCGTCACATCAGAACAGAACCAATTACCAGAAAAAACACCCACATTAAAAAAACAACAAATCATTCAAGGCTTAACTCTTGGATTTTATGATGGCGTTGCTGGCCCTGGTACTGGAGCATTTTGGACAGTCAGCAGCATGGCTATGTATCGTCTAAATATATTACTTGCTTCTGGTTTAGCCAAAGCAATGAACTTTACCAGTAATATAACCTCATTAATCACGTTTGCTTTTCTTGGGCATATTAATTGGGCCCTCGGATTAACTATGGGGGTGTGTTTAATGGTTGGCGCTTTTATTGGTGCTCATTCTGCAATTCGATTTGGCTCTAAATTTATTCGCCCTGTTTTTGTTACTGTTGTCTGTATCTTAGCGGCTAAACTTGCGCTGGATGCATGGTTCTAAATTGAGAGGATACAATGACAAACTTCAGTTCTATTGAAATCATGCTTGAGCAGCTAGGGAAAACGGCTGCAGAAATTGATCGTCGCCGAGGTGAACAGCGATTACCCTTATTTGATGAGCGATTATTTGGCTGCCGCAGTCGTTACCTTGTTCCTTGCATCAACGAAACTAAATCAACCCTTGGGTCAATTCAACGAGAAGAAAAAGCGGGTATCCTCACTGCTCAACGTGCCGAATATTTAACGCAAATGCTGGTTGCACAAATAGAAGCAATTCAACGCGAGGTGGCAACTCAACGTATCCGTTCAAATGAGCCAAGACCAAAAGGCAGCTACAAAAAGCCGATCAGTGATATGTATCAAGACTTAGCTCAGCATCAAGAATGGGAACGCCGACTAACTCAAATGGTTAGAGAGCAAGAGCACGCCATAAATAACTGCCATTCCTTTTCTCAGCAGCAAGGTTTACAAAAAACACTGCTTACCACAGAAAAGAGATTAGAGCGCTGTAAAGAAGCCATGAAACGTTTAGAACAACAAATTACTTATCGAGAGCAGAATGACTAAAGAACAAGCAATCAACGATGATATCGAAACTAACGTTAACATTGAAAAAGACACCACTACGAGTCCACTCGATAATGCTCCTGATGAAATTAAACTTGCTGTCGATTTAATTTACCTATTAGAAAGTAACGAAGTAAAAAAAGACATTGCGATAAAAGCATTAAAAATTGTACTTAATGACTATAAGAATAAATAAACAAGAGTTTCACTTGTGAGTTAATTGCATCGCTTATAGATTAGATTCAATAGCTCATTTAATTTGTTTACATAAAAATCAGACCTATATTCTGAAAACAGCAAACGACAAACAAAAAATTACCGATGTGACAAAAGGTATCATCGGTATTTTCAAGAAATAAAAATATATCTGCATAAAAGAATTATGCAATTTGTGTCATCATTTCATCAGAACTAAAGCAATATATTTGATTTCGCCCTGAGGCTTTTGATTCGTATAAAGCAAGATCAGCACGTTTATAACTGGCTTCACGGCTATTACAAATATCAGTGATGCCAGCACTAATGGTTACTTTAATATGGTCATTTAAACTGACTGCTACCCGCAATCTATTTAAAATAATTTCTGCTTCTTGTAATTGAGTATTAGGCAAAATAACGGCAAATTCTTCTCCACCAATACGCGCAACAAAATCACTACGACGACTTTCTGAGCCTAGCATTCTAGCCACTTCAGTAATCACTTTGTCACCAACGTCATGACCATATTTATCATTAATTTGCTTAAAATAATCAATATCGATAATAGCTAAACACGACGACTCGATCCCTTTCATAAATGAATCATTCGCTATAATATCCGAAAATTCACGTTCAAACTTACGTCGATTCCAGCACTGGGTTAGTGGATCTTTTTCACTCAACTCCCGAAGGCGATTTTCTAGCCCTTTTCTCTCTGTAATATCAACAAATGAGGCAATGAAATACTCTCTCTTGCCATCATTATTACAAATAGCTTGTATACGTAATATCTCCGTTAATAAGCTGCCATCTTTTCGCTTATTGGTAACCTCACCTTCCCATAACCCTTCAGACTGAATAGTTTTCCACATTGCTGAGTAAAAATTTTTATTATGCACTCCAGATTGGAACATAGATGGTGATTGCCCGATGACCTCCTCCTCTGTCCACCCACTCAATCGAGTAAACTCTTCATTTACTTTAATAATACGATTATTTTTATCGGTAATAACTATCGCTGACATACCATTTAATGCAGCTAGTGCTAACTGACTTTCAAGACTTGTTGTTCTATGTTTGGCTATATAACGCGCAATTAAGATAGAAATGAAAGTAACAAATAATACTGTCAAAATAGCTTCATAAATAATAAATGTTAATTCATGGTCTAAGTTTGCCGTTGCTAAGTTATTCTCACTTCTTAATATTAAATAAAGTGAATTACTATCAAAATCACCACCAAAAGTAACCTTTACAAAGGAGTAAAAAGATTGCTTATCTGCAAACTCCCCTGCATTCTGAGTTTTCATTTTTTGCCATAACTCAGGCGTCTCAATAAGAACATTATGAATATCTCGCTCAGTAATAAGATGACCCAATGTTTTTTGTTTATCTTGAGAGGTAAGGTAATAACCTTCTTCATTTACAAAATCTAATTGATACCCGACCTCTAGTGAAGCTTCTACTTGCGCTACGATTTCATAAACATCTAAATTAAAAACAAGATAACCTTTACGATCACTATCTATTTCAACAGGGGTGAATATGCGTAAGGAGGGCTGTAACGGAGTAACAACTTTTCCATTCTCAACTTCTAAATCAATCCCAAAAAAGCCAAGAGTATCTGCTTTGAGCGTTTGTGCATAAATAAAGTAATCTCGATATGATTTATCTTGAAGTTCACTTATAGGAACGATTTCGATCCCATTTTCCTCTTTATTAATACGAGATATCTCTTTTCCATCAACCCCAATAAAACGTATTTGTGAAATATAAGAATAGTTAGTCGCGGTAAGTGCCCAAATTGATTCAAGCAGTGACCTATTTTTAAATGAAGGATCTTGGATAAATTCTAATAATACCCGATTGTCTGATAGAAGCTTTAAAGAAGTACTTAACTCTGAAGTAATAAAGTACACCTCTTTTTGGCTAAAATTGAGCTGATGTTTAGCTGCGCTTTCTCTTTGGAATTGAATCGCATTCAACTCTGTCTGATATTGGCCCCACAGATAAAAGATAGGAGTGACTCCTATCAATAAAATAGTGATAACGAAGTATTTTATTTGTTTGTAAATTATACGATTAGTCAAAATAGCCAACTTTTTTTATTTATCATATCAAATAAACAAAAAAAAATTAGTGATCACCCTCTAATAGTCATCACGAACACATTGATTTCGTTCGTTTTATGAATGAGATCATTTATATGATGAAAAATAAATAGGACCATAATTATGCCCATTGCATCATGACATAAATAATAATCCTTACGCTACCAACCACATAAGACGCTTATTAATTAACCACTTAACTGCTTTTTATTGATTTCTGCTTGCATTATTTATAGCTATGTACAATAATCTGTTCCGTTCTTAACGAACTACAGAATCAATGGAGGCCCTGGTCCTCCCGCAACACTAACTCGTGAACTCGGTCAGGCCTGGAAGGGAGCAGCCGCAGCGGGCGACGTGTGTGCCGGGATGTGGCTGGGGCTTCCACCTATTTAAAACGCCGCTTTTATTAGCGGCGTTTTAGTATCTAAATTACAAGCTTTTCGGCCTAATCTTCCCTTAAGTTGTAAGTTTGCAGCATGAAGGCAAATATCATGTGCAGTCGTACACTAAAACCATCTCAAGTAAAAATATTAGCAAATTTATAACACTGAAGAATGAATCAATCATTCGTACAGTATCTATGCTTTCACTAACCACTAACGTGCTTTTTACTTTCATCGCCCCTACCCAAAAAATTTATGGCTTTAGAGTCGATAAAATCCCTCTACTTTATAATCATATTAAGAACGCTTTGTGAGGAATTTCAATAGGTTTCAATGGGATACTTGAACTTATAAATAAGTAATTAAGACTTAATTAGATGGCTTCTAATACCACTTATCAAATAGTATATTTTGTAAAAATAATCCAAAGGTTCTGATAGACATTAAGTGCTATAAAAATCTACAAAATTAAAAAAAAGGAACTATAATAAGAAAATACATAATTCATTTTAATGATTTTACATCTCATTATAATACATATAAAACCATTAAAATTTAGTTACTCAGGCATATAAGGAAATAGAATGCTAATATTATATATAATAAATATTGCCACAATCATTGTAGCTTCTATATGTGTAATTTATCTAAATTCCAATTTATACTTATTAATTCTACTTTGTAGTCTCCTTGCTATAAATGTTGCCTCTGTATTTTTCTTTAAAAAGTTTCAATTAAAAACCTGTATCGCATCTCAATTTTTAATATTGTTTACTTCTTGCATTTTTAGTACATTCTGGATATACGAACTATTGACATCAGGATTTTCAAGCAAACTTAGAATTATTCTCATAACACTATCTTTTAGTGTTATGTCATATATGATTATTTACTCAGCAAATATGTTTAAGAATAATGGGTTGTTTCTTGATAAATTTAAAAAAATTGATATCTCCTCTTTCTTAGTTTCAATTCCTATTACATTATTCACTCTAACACAAATATATTTATATAAAGACAGTTACTTAATTCTAGTTAGCGATAAGTTTTTGGACCGTGGTATTATCCCACCAATAACTTTATATTTATTTTATTCTTGTATTATCGAGTGTATGTCTATATTAATTAGTAGTAAAATAAAAATGATTCGATTAAATAAAAATCCTTCTATTTTTATAGCTGACTTAAATGCTCTAAAGCTAAATAACATCAATGATAAAGCGATTGATATTTATCTTTCTCAATTATATTCTCATCATTATCGAAAGTTTCAACTCCCGCACTTTATTAATTGGTCAATTCCGATCCTCGGATTTATTGGTACCGTCTTAGGTATTTCTCTATCATCAGAAAGTATTCAACAGATCATGTCCAGCAATGGCGATGTGCAAAATATCACCCAAGGTATTAGCCAGGCGATAGCACCTCTAGGCATCGCATTTGATACAACATTGATAGCGCTCTCCCTTGGGATAATCTCTACATTTTTTACCATTATTTCATCTAATTCTGAAGACGCATTTATTTCTCAACTTGAGATTGAGCTAAGTAATAAAAAATATGAATAAAAAGAAGAAATCAGAGATCGGAGAAAGTATTGCAAGCATTGAAGTTTTTGGTGGTGTTTTTGCCTTACTTATTGTCCTTTACGTTATCATGAATGTTTTTTCATCTTTTCGATTGGAAGAGAGGCTCGATGCTCTTTCTAATGATGGAGAATATAAAATTAGCTGGGGGGAAAATGGAGAGGGTTATGTTGTTATTGCCTACCCTGACAGTTTATTTATTATTGAAAATGGTAAGTTTTTAAAATCAGAATCAATTTGTAATCAAGAAGGTGCTTTTGTTAATTATGCTAACACTGTTTATTCTGTAGCTAAAAATCAAATTATATTTGCAATACTAGAAAATGGAGTGACGACAATGAAACAGGCTAGAGACTGCCTTCAAAAAGTTTATCCAAATAAACGTGTATCTATTGGATGGATAGTTATTGATGACCAAACGATGAAATCAATAAAGTTAAATGATTTACCTTATTATATGAAAGATAATAATGAACGGTAAATTTAAAACATTTTCTTCTTTTGGTATGGTCTTATCCGATATTTTAGCAAACGGAGTGATTGTTTTGCTCATTCTTATAATGACTACTATCTTAATTGAGAGCGAGAAAGAAAAACAAAAAATTGAAAAAGCAAAAGATATTACCGTGGTACTAAGTAGAGAAATTATGTCATCATTAGTAATGAACTCATTAAAAACCAGTCCACCTTCCATCCTTCATGATTATCATGAAAGTCAATTAGATAAGAGAATAATAAAAGAAAACATTCCTATTTTTGAATTAGTGAATGGTGGTGTTTATGAAGTAGCGTCAAAGAAATTTTGGAACAGAAATTTGTTATTGACTCAAAATTCCCCACTTGATGAATACTTATCTAAATTACCAATCATAGATAAAAATTTATTTCGAGTTGATATTTATAGCATTAATAACTTCCATGTTTTTATGTCCATTCTACGAAGCCATAATATGAAGCCTAGGCATTGGCACTTTGTAGGTGAAACTTCTTCAAGTAACTATGAGTTGTCTAAGGATCAAAAATCAATATATTCTGGAATTAATTCTGATCCTAATGCATCACAAGATTTAGGGTCTGCTGGCGAAGACGACCTTCTAGATGCCCCAAATGACAGTGATAGCACTGCACTATCCGAAAATAGCACAAATGATGATAACAACAATATTATTGAGCTGAGCGAAATTAGTGATCAAAACGAAATAAATGAAAATGGTATTTTTGAAAAATTTGACAATAACATCAGCATTGGAAATAACAGTCAATCTTCTGATTCATATAGTGAGTTTGTCACGAATAATCCTGCTCAGTTATCGCTGCAGGTAGCAGGGATCCCGAGCAATAATACAAACATGGATCTTAGTGTAATGGATTTATTAATCACTACTTACGCCACGATGTTACATTCAAATCAAGCACTAAGAGAAGGGAAGTTTTCCTCTTTAGAGGATATTCAATCCTATGATATCGATGTAATCAAAGAAAAAATAAAAGAGACTGAACAATTTAAATTGTGGGCAAGTAATATTTTATTTCTTAAAAATTTACCAAGGAGTAATACACTCTTTATTGATAGAAAAAAAAGTGAGAACAACTATACGAGTATAGGGCTTTTACTGGACCGCTATCAAGATTCCGTGACAATTTATAATACCAAGGGTCCTCTTGAAATAAATGCACAAAATAAAGAGTTTATTAAGATGAACCTGAATACTTATCCCGTTATTCATAAGGGGAATCGAGTCCATTTAACACCAAATTCAATTTTAACCTACGTTGACGAATATCCACTATCAGCCAATCAATGGCGGTTAGTTGCCCTTTTTGATATGGAAAATTCACAAATAACTCTAGGGCTTTTATTCTCTTCTTTTGATAAAAAAGCGCAAGAATTAAATATTAAATCGGAAGAGAACAAACCAAGTATAAAGGGGAAATATATTGTTTCTACAAAACCGTCTATCCCTGATGTAATTGAAACATTCTCGATTATTTTAATTTTGCTTATAAGTCTCTCTTTATTTTCAATTTATAGAAAAATAATAGGAAGATAATATGAAACGTTATTTATATTTTATGTTATTTATATTTTTTATTTTCATTATGTTCATTTCATCTAGTCTATTATTTAGAACGTTAAAAATCAGCACTGACTCTGTCGAATTTATACACGATGAAAAACAATTGCATCCATTAGATGAAATATTATTTCAATACAATAATTTCATTCATAAACACCCATTTATAAAAAAATCTTTAATTATTCCAGAAAGTGCATTTGTTATTAAAAATAAATACATCCATCAATGTGAAGTTTCACAAAAAGAATTTAACCTTTACCTCAATAGTTATAATGATACTAAATCCACAACTTTTAATCACCGGATCAGCGGTCAATTAAACTCTCCAGCTACAGGTATCGATTTTGAACAAGCAAAACGTTATTGTAGCAGTAGAGGTGGTCGATTACCTACCGCATCAGAATGGGAAGCAGCAGCTAAGGGGCTAAAAAATAATTTATACCCCTGGGGAAATACTTTTATATATGATGACTTTCCCTATTTAGACCCATTGCTCAATACTACAAAAAGTTGTGCTAAAATCACTAATACTGCAACAACTAATCAGATTTATGATCTTGGGGGAAATGTTTCAGAATGGGTTGTTCTAAATAATAAAGCAGCGATAAAAGGACCGAATGGTTTTGATAAAGATCCCTATTTATCTGCTCTAAATTTTACAATTCGCTTAATAGATCCAAATAAAAAAAGTAACCGGCTAGGATTTAGATGCATTTTTGACTTATTTCCAAAAGGTGAAAAAATAAGTAAGATACCCGACGGAAATTATACATTAGGAGTACCTAAAGACTCTAACTTCGCAACTGCCGCTAGTTTATTAAATGAAGATGCATTTTATTCTATTGTGCGTAAGATTAGGAATACCAAATCGAATTCATCGATAAATGTTGGTATCCACGAAATAACTGTCGCTCAATACAACCGATTTTTAATGGACCCACTAATCCATTTCAATCTATTTTCTTCTAAAAACCAGCCTTACGATCATTCCTATATTCCTTTAAATTGGGAATCACAATTATTATTTCCAAAAAAACCGGTGACGGGCGTTGATTGGTGGTCTGCTTATGCTTTTGCTTCATGGAGTGGTGGGCGACTTCCTACACAAGAAGAATGGAGCTATCTATTTTTAAAATCTCTCTCTCCTGGAACTCAACAAAGCAAAAACATCACAATTCTCGAAGACGCGTCTTCCAATTGTCCATCTTCAAAAACGTCGATTTGTGGACTAAATAGTCACGTTTCTGAATGGAGTTCTAGTATTTCTTTTAACCAGGAAGGAACAACAGAAGCTATCTATAAAGGTGGTAATTATAAGATCCCTTCAGAGCAAACTAACAATCCCAATTATATGCAAAGTTTGTCACCATATTACCGCTCAGACACGCTCGGCTTTAGGGTAGTGAACGATAATTAACATCTAACCAACCATACTGCATCCTCCATCAAAAAATATGTATGTTTGTTAACCTAGATTGATTTTATTGCGAAGTGCTCCGTATTTTATGAACCGTCTCTAGCATATATGTATTTATATCCTAATCTTATTTCACATCAATTATAAAGATGATTGATGGTTTTTGAATTACCTTTAAGGATATGAAATGGAACATTCAAAGTTTAGAAAAAAACATAATTATAAATTTGCCCTCTCTACACTCACCCTTTCTTGTTTAATGGCATTCAATGCTCAAGCGGCTGTAGATTGCTTACCGCTTGATTCCTGGGATGCTGGCAAAGTTTATAATGGCGGAAATGAAGTAAAAAAAGGGGCTAATGCTTATAAAGCCAAATATTGGACCCAAAATAACGATCCTGCGACCGCTGGAGAATGGGGTGCATGGCAAGACTTAGGTGTTTGTTTTGGTGAAGCAGATAATGTTGCACCAACCGTTGATTTAACCTCCCCTAGCGCAACGGATAAAATAACAACAGGTGATGTTGTTACATTAACGGCATCAGCATCGGACAGCGATGGCTCCGTTTCTCGCGTCGATTTTTCTGTTGATGGTTCAGTGATAGCATCATCAACGACCTCCCCTTTTAACGCGAATTGGACTGCCATTGAAGGCACTCATACCTTTAGTACTCAATCTTACGACGATAAAGGCGCGGTAAGTACGATTAGCTCAGTATCGGTAAACGTAACCAATAGCCCTGTTGATAATACCTCACCCACTGCAACATTAAGTTTGTCAACAAGCAATGTTGAGCTTGGTACAGTAGTCACGCTAACCGCTGATGCTAGCGATTCAGATGGAACAATCGATAAAGTCGACTTCTATGTCAATAACACTCTTGTGGGAACTGCAGCGACAGCACCTTATACCTTACAATATAAAACAACTTCCGTAGGCTCCCTCTCCGTTTATGCAACGGCAACGGATAACTTAGGCGCTTCAACTAATTCAGCCGCATCGACATTGACAGTCACTAGCTCACTTCCTGTTGCTGATAACTGTCGCCCTGATGGCTTATATCAAACGGAAGGCGTTAATGTTCCTTACTGTACAACTTATGATAAAGAAGGTCGTGAGTTAATGGGAGCAGATCACCCACGTCGTGTGATTGGTTACTTTACAAGCTGGCGTGATGGTGGCGACGAACAGAATAGTTACTTAGTAAAAGACATACCTTGGGAACAATTAACACACATTAACTATGCGTTTGTGAGTATTGGTTCTGATGGCAAAGTCAATGTGGGTGATGTTACGGATCCAAATAATGCTGCGACAGGTAAAGAATGGGCTGGTGTTGAAATTGATCCTGCACTTGGTTTTAAAGGTCACTTCGGTGCACTCGCTACTGCTAAAGAAAAACATGGCGTTAAAACCTTAATCTCTATTGGTGGTTGGGCTGAAACGGGCGGTCACTTTGGTGTTGATGGTAATCGAGTAGCTGATGGTGGCTTCTATTCCATGACAACCAATGCCGATGGTAGCATCAACTATGCAGGTATTGAGAAATTTGCATCATCTGCTGTTGAAATGATGCTTAAATACAAATTTGATGGCTTAGATATCGATTACGAATACCCAACCTCTATGGCGGGGGCCGGCAATCCAGATGATAAGGCTTTCATGGAGCCTCGTCGTCAATATTTATGGGCATCATACCAAGTATTAATGAAAACACTCCGTGAAAAACTAGATGCTGCCTCAGCTCAAGATGGGCAACATTATATGCTGACCATTGCAGCACCATCATCTGGTTATTTATTGCGTGGTATGGAGACCTTTGATGTAACTCAGTACCTAGATTACGTTAATATTATGTCTTACGATTTACACGGCGCATGGAATGATCATGTGGGTCATAACGCGGCATTATTTGATACAGGTAAGGATTCAGAATTAGCTCAGTGGAACGTTTATGATACTGCAGCTTATGGTGGCATTGGTTACCTAAATACAGATTGGGCTTATCACTACTTCCGCGGTTCAATGCCCGCAGGTCGAATCAATATCGGTGTTCCTTACTATACTCGTGGTTGGCAGGGTGTCACAGGTGGTGAGAATGGCTTATGGGGCCGTGCTCCATTACCAGATCAAGCTAAATGTGATGCAGGAACTGGCGAAGGTGAGAAAAATAACTGTGGTTACGGTGCGTTAGGTATCGATAACATGTGGCACGATAAGAACTCATACGGCCAAGAAATGGGCGCAGGTTCTAACCCTATGTGGCATGCGAAAAACCTTCAAGAAGGTATCTTTGGGTCTTATGCTAACATCTATGGTTTAGATCCTGTAAATGACCCTGCTGATCAATTAGTCGGTACTTATACTCGTCACTATGACAGCGTTGCTGTAGCGCCATGGTTATGGAATGCAGAGAAAAAAGTCTTCTTGTCGACTGAAGATAAAGACTCTATCAACGTCAAAGCGGACTACGTTATTGACCAAGAAATTGGTGGCATCATGTTCTGGGAACTAGCAGGGGATTACAACTGTTATCTACTGGATGCCAATGGTAATCGTACGTCTGTCGACTCAACTGAAGCAGCTTGTCAAACGGGTAATGGTGAATACCACATGGGTAACACCATGACAAAAGCGATTTATGAGAAATTTAAATCAGCAACACCATATGGCAATACGGTAGCGACAGGCGCAATTCCGACTGAAACCGTAGATATTGCAGTAAGTGTGGGTGGATTTAAAGTGGGTGACCAAAACTACCCTATTAATCCAAAAATCAACTTTACCAATAACACTGGCCAAGATATTCCAGGAGGCACTGAGTTCCAATTTGATATCCCAGTATCGGCACCTGATAATGCAAAAGATCAATCAGGCGGTGGTTTACAAGTAATCGCCTCTGGTCATACTCGTGGAAATAATATCGGTGGTTTCGATGGAACAATGCACCGTGTTGCTTTCACTCTTCCAGTTTGGAAAGCATTACCTGCTGGCGGGGTATATGAGTTAGATATGGTTTATTACCTACCAATTTCTGGCCCTGCAAACTATACGGTTAACATCAATAATGTGGATTATGCCTTTAAGTTTGAACAACCAGACCTACCACTAGCAGATTTAAACTCTGGCGGTAACAATGGTGGAGATAATGGCGGTACACCAGATACTGGTTGTGATGCAACAGGCCTAGTTACTTACCCAGATCTTCCACAAAAAGATTGGGCAGGTAACCCTAGTCACGCAAATACAGGTGATAAAGTGGTTCACAGTAATGGTGTTTACCAAGCCAATTGGTGGACAGCGTCTACACCTGGCAGTGACGGCAGTTGGACTAAAGTCTGTAATTTATAATCAATTTTTTATAAAATCAGACCAATGTAATTAATTAGAACCAAAAAACTAAAAGAGCAGCCATTTATATGACTGCTCTTTTTTATTACTTAACTAATTACACCAATCACTGTAAGTAAATGTTCAGTATTAGCAAAGAAAGCGAATTAGATAAACCAATAGAGAGCCCTTAATAATGGTCAGCTATATAAAATAGGAGGTAGAAATCCTCATCTACACTACACTTAGAAAAAGATCTTGAAAATACATTAAATTAATAATGTATAAAAAGAATACCAGATGGATTGAATTTTAGAGGAAAAAAAACTAAATTGATTTAACTCGTTTTACTGTCGCTTTATATGAGGCTAATAATGAAACCATTTACTATCTTGGCTTGCTCTAGCATTTTATTACTCACTGTTGGGTGTGCTCAGCAAACACAACAAGAACCAGAGATCTCTTCTGACAATATGAATCCACTGTGCAATGTCGATAATGGCATGGCAGGAGGATGGAATACCTCTATTGTGACTCCAGAGGCTGAAAAAGCCACTAATTATGTCATTGGTATGATGAATACCTCGGCAAAACTTGAAAAGATTTTAGCGGTAAAAACACAAGTAGTTGCTGGAACAAATTACGTCATTGATTTTAAATTAGATAATGGTCAAGTTTGGAACACTCGGGTGTTCAGAGATTTAAATGGTAAATTCACAATAACTCAACCTGCTCAACCTGCTCAACCTGCTCAACCTGCTCAACCTGCTCAACAAGGCAGCATGAATCAAGATTGCCAATAATGATTAAAATAGAGGTTTATTTATGTTAAACAAAATAGCAATTACCTTTAGTTTACTTATTTCTCTTGCTGCTTGTAATTCTTCAGAAAAAGATCCATCAACCAAAGCCGATATGGCAAAACCTATGGAAAAAGCAAACCCTGCAGCAGTTTACTGCATTGAACAACAAGGTTCTTACAATCTAGAAAATAGTGATTGCATACTAAAAACCGGTGAGGTTGTTAATGCATGGAACTTTTATAGAAGTAGCCAGAAATAGATTTAAGCCAACAGTTAACGTTCCGCTTAAAACGCTTATTATACGTTTACAATCACATCACTTGGTTTAGGTACGTGGCAATTTGATTCCCGATATTTTTTTGAAACTCAGCACGATTAAAACCATCAGGATCTTGTGCCATTACACCTAACTCACCTTTTAATAAATCAGGATATACGCTTAAAAATGAGTAATGACCAGCGTTAGGTATTACTTTATAAGTTAATAAACCTGTATTTTGAAGGCCACTTTTTATCACTTGAGAGTTGTATTTCTCAGACAACTCCTCGTCTTTCTCAGAAACTAATAATAGCGTAGGAATATTAACATTCTCAAATGAGTTCTTTGACAAAAATAGAGCCCCTACAGGAGCCATCAATATTTGAGCACTAACTCGATTATCTTTCGAGTTTACAATTACGGTTTGGGTTAATAGATTCGCAAGCACCGGAGCACAATAAGGATCTGATAGCTCAGGGTCATTTTTACATAAATCAATTAATTCCTTAGTGCTAGCTATTCCTCCTGACACAACAAGCGCACTGTAACCACCGATAGAGTGCCCTAATACTGCAATTCTCTGAATATCAATATGAGAACTTAAACTAGGTATTGATAGTACTTTGTCTATAGAAGCAGTGATATGCTTTGGTCTATTTACATAGTTCTCTACCTTACCCTCTGATGAATTGTCTAAATAATTATTTTGAGGGTGCTAAGGCATAACAACAATGAAGCCATTCTTAACCAATGAAAGTGCTATGTCCTTATAAGACAAACTACTGCTTCCAGATCCATGCGAGATAATAGCTAATGGAAACTGACCACTTTTGATTATACCTGCTATTGCAACATTTAATTTAAACGGCCCAAAAGCTACTGCCTTTGGCTCTGAAGATGTCGGATATAATACAGCCATAGATAAACCCTCTTTTGAGACATTATCTATTTTTCTAAATCCAACATCATTCGCATTAGCAGACTGAGATAAAAGCATCATTAACGCGATAGCTATTTTTAAATTTTTCAACTAGTAACTCCTTTTGTAATAGAACATAAGCTAAAATAATCATAACCTCGCAGTAAGGGTTGCCAACACCACCACATATAAATCATTGCTATGCACGCGCTCCCTCTGGCACGATCATAGGTAGGTCTGTACAGCCAAAGTCTAAACCAAACTGGCTTAACAAACACGTCAACTGACCTCTGTGGTGTGTTTGATGATTGAAAACATGCTGGCAAAACTCACCAACTGTCCGTTCAATTACCTGCCCCTCAGTTGTCCTGTACCTGACAATTTGATTGCAACTATCAGCGCTAAACTGATTGGTGATATCAATGTAAATTGAGTCTATAAATTCTCGTAATTCAGAGAGTTCATTCAGATCCGAAGCGAAGATATCAGAAACTGACTTAGATACAGGTAACTTCTCTAAAACTGTAGCATCAACTGATACCAAATCATTTGCAACAAGGCGCTGTAGCATAATCAAGTCTCCGAACAAAATATGATTCCAGTGAGCCATTATTGTTGGGAAAAATGAGTCAGTGTTCTGATGCAACTGCTCATGAGTCAGCTCATTGCAAACACCAAGTAATTGCTTATTCATTCGCTGGTTATAGGACGCCAACATTCTAAAATTTGAAGATAAATCCATTTAGGCTCCAAAGAACTTAACCAAATTAAGGTGTGAACAACGCCACCACCTGACCTATACTATTAGGCCGTATTCACTTAAGCAAATAAAATCCAAAATGCGAAGCGTTAAGAATCAGTCTTAAATACTTTTTATGCGCTTATTCCGCAGTGTAAACTACCTATTACAGCGGGTAATTTTGTTACTTTAAGCTCTGTGAGTACCACTGTAACGTAACTCAAAATAGAAAATGTACTAGTGCAAGGTCTAATAAATTACTGCCACTAGTTTGATTGATGCCATATAAACCAAACAGCAAAAAGAAACTAGCTATTATCGATAGTACTGTATCATTCGTTTTAATTTTGTACTCATCGGCAGCTATATCCTTGCTTATTGATACAAAATTTGAAAGGCCTTCGAGCCTAACTATAATTTTCCCGTTTTTAAGTTTGGCGTTAAAAATTACTCTGTAACAAGACGACTAAATTATCCATAATGATTGTTTCCATTTCTGTTTGCCACATAACAGGTTTTGAGGGATGAGTAACGCAAATCACCTTAACTAACGCATAATGAAAATACCGAATATAGCAAATGTGTTATGCACTTATTATACATTCTAAATAGGTCTTGTCATGATTACGGGGTTTGGATTTAAAGTATAGCAATCATTGTACAAATCAGCATTTAGCTTACGATATCTAGCTTGTATAATATTATTAGTATTAAAGGCTTTTTTTGCTTGTTCTATTTGGTCTGAATATATTGGGGAAATAGACACATTATTCCATTCATAATTAACATCGGTCACATATACATCTGCTCCACCATAAGGTAAACGAAAAACCAATGTTTTATTGCAAGGCGTAAATGTGCCTAATGGAGTTCCGCTAGCATCTTGAGCTTTAGTTGAAGTAATTCCAATATAACTTCCTGCTTTCGCTGTTCCAACTATATAAAGCTTATCCTTTGTATATTCATATGATAAAGATGAAAACCAATCTTCTTTAAATGTTTCATTTTCAAAATCAATGTTACCAACAGATAGCTTAATGTTATAAATGCTCGTGACATTACCAATAATAAAATTCACGTCTGGTAACTCTATTGCATTTTTTGATTCAGGTTCAAGATCGATTGTTGCACAACTAGTTAGCATAAAAACTAAAGCTAAAAAAATAACTGGGGAAACATATAAATCACTTAAACCGTTACTAACAATATCTAATTATTTTACAACATAGGTATTTTTTAGCCGATAAAAAAACGTGAACTTGTTCGAATATACAAGCCAATCTTATTAGGCAAACAAGCTAAAAATGCCTAGCATTGATAATCCGACTTAAACGCTCTGTTATAACGATAATTTCCACTAAACGTAAACTTTGCCTTTCAGATATAGAACAGCTTTACCACAGATAACTACCGCTTCCTCTGAAACACTGCACTTCAAAACTCCACCTCTTTTTGAAGCTTGGTACGCGACTAAATCTGACTTACCTAGACTGTCAGCCCAATAAGGTGCTAGTCCAGAGTGGATAGAGCCAGTAACTGGATCTTCGTCACCACCATTCGCAGGCCAAAAATAACGAGAGATAAAGTCATAACGTTCAGATGTTGAAGTCACAACCACATCCAAAGGCGCAAGTTGCTTCAATTCGTCTGAAACATAAGTAACCTCAAGGACATCTTGTTCACTGCCAAAGACTGCAAAGTAAGCTTGCCGATTTTTGAGAACTTGAATAGGTTCTTTAGATAAGCCATTTAATAACTGTAATGGAGCAGTTAAAACAACCTCAGGTTTTTGGTTTGGAAAAATCATTTCGATTTCATTCTCTGCATTGAGAATAATGTTTAAGCTACCAACCTTTCGTGTGATGAATTCAACTTGGCTTTGTACACCAAACTCAGTAAACAAGACAAAAGCAGATGCCAAAGTAGCATGACCGCAAAAATCGATTTCAGTCAGAGGGGAGAACCAGCGGATCTCGTATTGATTCACGCCTATCCTTTTTATGTAGGCTGTTTCTGATAGATTATTTTCTGCGGCTATATTTTGCATTAGATCGTCAGACAGCCAATCTTCAACAGGAACTACAGCTGCTGAGTTACCTTTAAACTGCTGATCTGTAAAAGCATCAACTATGAATATGTCCATTTTCAATGTATAAACTCCATTTTCGTTATAACGCTTCGTTGTTATGTGCTTATTTCTTGGCAACCAAAAACATACCTATGATTAAAAATAATGCACCTAAAACACGATTAAATGTAATTTCAATTTTAGGATACCCAAGCCAACCGTTTTGATCTAGAGCTAATGAAGCTATTACTTGGCCACATACTATTGAAATAGCTAAAACTAATGCTCCAAGTTTAGGTGCTAAAAATATAGACATGGCAATATTAAAGGCACCAAACAATCCACCTAGCCAAGCCCACCAAGGTAATATTGCTAATGAATTAGGCTTAAACCATGAGTCACCTTGAATTAACGCTAAAGCGCCGAGAATAATGGTACCAATAAGAAATGAAATAAATGCAGCTTGAATTGGATTGCTTAAGGCTAACCTAAGTTGTGAGTTAACTCCTGCCTGAGATGCTAAAGAAAAACCAATTAACACACTGATTGGTAATAAAAAATATATCCCTAAATTACTCAATTGAATTCAACTCCATGTTTGTAAATTATGCTTGGAACATTAAGGTATGAGCAACGATACCACCTTACTAAACCACTACACCGTAACAACAAACCTAAAGTTTAGTTTAAAACGCCAAGTGTTGCGAATCGGTCTTGAAACGTTTGTAAAACGAACTCTTACTACAAACAACGGTCATTAAGAAGAAATTGGCGTAACTCGCGCTCCTCTCTCATAACGTAAGAATATACACAACATCGTCATTAGTTACCTTGTAGAAGATACGACACGATTATCTGAAATAGCTTTTTCACCACTGGCGATGCCTTCAAGGATGGCAATGCGTTTTTGCATAAATTCATAATCATCGACATCCAACAAATACGCAGATGGTTAACCATGCTCTGTAATTAATACCGGCTCTTTTGAGGCGTGTAGATCAGAAAGGATTTTAGTAGCTTGACGCTTCAATGTAGTGACTAATTCAACTTTCATATTCAGTATCCATTAGCGAAAGAACAAAGTGTCACTATGAGTCACTTAATTATCCATTGAGACCGTTCGTTTAACGCCCAATTAAGTAGCTGACAACACAACCAATACACTCAAACTTAACACCTAAATCACTGAAGATAAACCGCGCTAAAAACGCCAAGCATTGACAGTCTGCATAAATTATTTGTTAGTTAAGTAACTTCGGGCAGTATGGGCTAATGATTTAAATAATATGCATCGTGCTCTTTTTTCCCTTCAATATCTTGAAGACCTGAATAGAAGTTAACGAAAGCCTTGTCAGAAAAACTTAAGTGAACCCAACCTTCAGCAACTTTGAACCAGCTTGAGTTCGCCTTTTTATAAACACTAGGAAAGGTGCCCCATCCAGATTGTGAAACAGTTAGCTCACTGAATTTTAATATTTCTTTATACTCTGAGCTCTTGTTGGGGTGAGAGTACACTCGAATTGGTTTGTTTCTTATTGTTGATGTGTCGTTATCATTTAACGTGTAACAACTTATCGATTTCAGCTCTCGATTAAACCAAACATATGGCTGTGCTTGCTCAAATGAGATGACTGAACAATCGTTAAATTGAATTGCCCATTTATCATTATCAACGAAACCAAGATAGCCAATCACTTGATTTTCTGACGACACGCAGCCGCTAATGAGAAGCACAAAGATAAATCGGATTATATTCAAAACCACAAAACTCCCTTTCTCACGCTCTAATTTCCACTTGGAAAATTCTATATCTGGTTCTTTCATAATTTCCTCAGTGAGATTTTTACCGTGACACATAACGCTTTTTCTACGGCAAAACGTCTTATAGTTCACCTATAACCTTCGTCTATTGTTTACCTATTAATACTTCCAGTCTGTTCTAAATTTATATGTAAATCAATGTAATAAAGTAAACATATCAGTGAGGTTATTCAGGATATACTACATATTGTCGCCTTGCGTAGGAAATTCAAACTAAAGTCTATTGTATCTTAATTATTAAAAGTAAAAATGTATCAAGCACTCAATGCATTGGTTTTTCTTTACAAACAAATCTTAGAGCAACCAATTGATATTCGCTTTAAAAAATCAAATAAAGATAGAAAATTGCCGCTAATCTGCAATGAAATATCTCAGTTATTATCACAAGTTTCCCCAGATTTTTTATTATAAGTACAGTTAATGTATGGTTCAGGACTTCCAGTTACAGAGTGCTTACGATTGCGTTAATTAAGATATAGATTTTCAATATTTGGCGCTAAGGATATGACATGGGAAAGGGTATAAACACCGAGTGGTAATATTAGCAAAAGAGCTTGGACACTGTGATGTAAAAACCACACAAAGCTATACTCACGAGCTTCAAAGTGGAGTGAATGGTGTTCGTAGCCCTTTATCCAATTTATAGCCTATTTTTGGGCTTCATTAAAACAAACTAAGCACCACAGACACCTTGTGTTTACATTTAGATAAGAGAACTACAAATAGAGCTATTACACTCTGCTTTTCTTATCTTTTTCTTTACTGATAGTAAACCTCATTTAGAATACTACTATTGGTTTTATTAATGGATTACTCATGTCATATTTACTTTCAATTACCCTTCTTTGGGCTTTTTCATTTAGCTTGATCGGAGTTTACCTCGCAGGACAAGTTGACGCTTGGTTCTCTGTATTAATGCGTATTGGGTTAGCTACTTTGGTTTTTCTTCCTTTTTTACGCCCTAAACAAGTGTCTTTATCCACAGCCCTTAAGCTAATGCTTATTGGTGCTATCCAACTTGGGTTGATGTATGTATTTTATTATCAATCCTTTTTGTACCTTACGGTTCCTGAAGTTTTATTATTCACCGTAATGACGCCTATTTATATCACATTATTAAACGATGCTTTTGAAGCAAAGTTTCACCCTCACTTTATGATAAGTGCTGTGATTGCTACTTTAGGCGCGATTGCCATTCGTTATAACGGCATTGATTCTGGTTTCTTACTTGGGTTTGCGATGGTTCAAGGCGCTAATTTATGTTTTGCGACAGGCCAAGTTTGCTATAAGCGATTAATGAAAGATCAAACCATTGAGCAAAAAACCGTGTTTGGGTTCTTTTTCATCGGTGCCTTAATCGTCGCTACTGTTTGCTACGCTATTTTTGGCAACACAGAAGAGCTACCTACAACAACGACACAGTGGGGCGTACTTATTTATTTGGGAACCATAGCTTCTGGCCTTGGCTACTTCATGTGGAATAAAGGCGCGACCTTGGTTAATGTTGGTGTGTTAGCGGTAATGAATAACTTGCTTATTCCTGCGGGGATCTTAGTAAATATATTGATTTGGAATCGTGATGCCGATATTTTGCGTTTAAGCTTAGGAGGCGGATTGATTCTGATTGCTTTACTCGTCAACCAACAGTTAGAGAAGAAACGTCGTCACTAATCGCGTCTAACTACCCTCAATATTGATTAACAGTGGGTATCGACAATGAGCCGATATCCATTAGTATAAGTAATCGTTATTTCTTACCACAACAAAAAAGAGTGTTCGTAATACCCCACTGCTAAAACTTGAATCCAGAAGCTGCCTCCTATGTTTAAAAAAAAACCACAAAAATGGTGTGCTTCAGTTTGCAAAGCGAGAACACCAATCTGTTCCATAGATGTAAATCCTTAAGCTGTATTTACTCCAACCAACGAAAGAACATAAAACACAATGTCTGAAATAAAAACAGTAGCAACGCCAAGTGCGATGTTCCTTACCGGGAAGAAAAACAAATAATACACTTTAAAAACAACAAAATAGAAACATTAAGGAAATACGAGAGCCAATTTCAGTGTATGAAACAGCAATACATTCGTGTCTGATATATAAGACGTTTTACAAAGTTAGCCAATGCTAAAACGCATTTATTATTCCCATCTCCCCCCCTTTTCATTTATCACATTTTTATATAATCCATTATTTTCTCGTACACCATTTATTGATAAAAAAAATTTATCCTTATCAATAAAATTACTCGTTTTACTCGGGTGCTTATTAGCCTCATAGTCGCGGAAAACCTACTTAATTCTATTACTTTTTCTGAGGCACTGCGGTGAACACAACAACATCAACTCAGTCACAACCTGGTCTATTTATTCCTGTGATTGCACTTTCTTTATTTGCTGTCGCATCAGGCTATTTAATGAGCCTTATTCCATTGATGCTAAGCCAGTATGGAATTGAGGCGAAATACGCCAGTTGGTTAGCCAGTGCATTTTATGCAGGCCTTCTTGTTGGTGCAGGTCTTATTGAACCGTTTGTTGCTCGTCTTGGGCATAAGAACGCTTTTGTATTATTTTTAGCATTACTTGCAACAACTATTGTTATTCTTCCTACCATGCCTGTTGAATGGGTATGGATGACAGCTCGTTTTGTTGCTGGTATTGCGGTTGCAGGCGTGTTTGTTGTTGTTGAGTCTTGGCTATTAATTGGTGATGCAGAAAGCCGTCCAAAACGTCTTGGTTTATACATGGGGGCACTTTACGGTGGTTCATCATTAGGACAGCTAGGTATCGGTTTTATCGGTATTGAAGGTTTACTTCCTTATTATATGATCATCGGTTTAATCATGATGGCTATTGCTTGTTTACTATTTGGTAAAGGCGTACAACCACAAGTAGAACATCATAATGTGTTAAACCTGAAGCAAATTTTAAAACTAAACAAAGCATCAATCATGGGCTGTGTGGTTTCTGGCTTATTGCTTGGTGCGGTATATGGTTTAATGCCTTTAGAATTAAAACATCGAAACATTAACACTACGCAAATTGGTAGTTTAATGGCGCTGATTGTTCTTGGTGGAATGGCGGTTCAACCACTTGTGTCTTACTTATCTAAGCATTTAGGTAAAACATTATTGATGGCGCTATTTTGCATTCTTGGTGTATTCGCTATTGGTTTAACTACGTTAAGCGATAACACTGCGGTACTTGCAACGGCACTGGTTCTTCTTGGTATGGCGGCATTTGCTTTATACCCTATCGCTATCTCTTTGGGTTGCGATACCTTAGATGAGTCATACATTGTATCGGCAACACAAGTGATGTTATTTAGCTACAGTATTGGCTCTGTATGTGGCCCTGTACTGGCAAACACATTGATGAATACTGCTGAAGGCTTAATGAGTTACTTATTTGCAATTTTATTGGCAACCGCTATCTATATGTTACTAGCAAGTATGCGCCAACACCGCCCAATGGTCGCTGGTGAATAAGCGATAGGATTTACGAAGGGTGCGCGTTACAATGCGCACCACAATTGCGAAAGGTAATACACAATGGAAGATGCACAATACGTTGTAGAATGGGGCGAAACCATCACCCTTAATTTTGAAGGTGCCCAACTTGTTTCGGCTTATCATACTTGCCCTGAAGAAGGGGACGAAACTGAGCTTGAGTTTGGTGAGGGTTGGTTCCAAGGGCCTGATGATGAAGAGTATCGCATTGAAATGCAAATGGCGCCTTTCCATCCTTATGATGAAGAGCCTGTCCGCTTAGCAAACATCACCATTAATGGCGAGATTGTGAAAATCTTAGAAATCGCAGAAACAGTCGATGGCGAGTTCTTCATTGAGCCAAGCGACAGTGATTACTAAGTGAATCAAACAAATTTATTAAAAGGCGCATAGTTTAATCACTTTGCGCCTTTTTGTATTTAGGCTTAATTATTTAGCTGTTTTTCCATTGATAAATGTGGAATACCCGCTTCCATAAATTCATCACCATACGGCTGAAAACCCAATTTAGTATAAAAATCGATAGCGTGCTTTTGAGAGCCTAAATAGACACGTGGATAGCCTTTATTTGTTGCTTCATCAATCAATGATAAAACAATTTTAGAGCCCAGTCCTTGTCCTCGAAATGCTTTCAAAATAGCAATACGTCCAATATGCCCATCGTCTAAAATACGCCCTGTTCCCACTGGCTGAGCATTACTATAAACAATTGCGTGTACTGCTGATTCATCTAATCCGTCAAACTCAATGTCAGGATCTATGCTTTGCTCTTGAATAAACACAGTATCACGCACTTCGCGGATCGCTTGTTCATTCTCACCAGTATAATTTACGTTTTTAACCTCAAACATCTTCGTACTCTCAATATTTACTTCGTTCAAAAAAGAAATAAAGTCTAATAAAAATTACTTAGACATTAACTTCTTTAATCTTGCTAGATCAATCGCACTTGAGCGTACCGTTAACTTAATATGCTCATAGTCATATTCTTCTTTAGTGACACTCATGCTTGAGCGGATCTCACCGATTATGCCTTTTGCATCATAAGGAACAATAATCTCTTCTTCGATCATTCCTTGCTCAGAAGCGTTAACAATGTACTTATGCAACTTAGCGACATCAAGTGGATTACGAGTTGATGTCATCATTGCATCTGGAAACTCTTCCATCAATTCTTGTTGTTGCTCTGGTGTCAGTTGATCTGATTTATTTAACACTAATAATTTATCAATGTCGTCAACACCCACTTCAGCAAGTACTTCATGCACAACATCAAGTTGAGATCTAAACGTTGGATCTGACGCATCCACCACATAAAGTAATAATGAAGCATCGTGCGCTTCTGCTAAGGTTGAATGGAAAGACGCCACTAAGTCGTGAGGAAGCTTTTTAATAAATCCAACGGTATCTGATACTAGAATACGAGGCTGAGTCTCAGGATACAGCGCACGTACCGTCGTATCTAGCGTTGCAAACAATTTATTCTCAACCAATACTTCACTGCCTGTTAGTGCACGCATCATTGAAGACTTACCAGCATTGGTATAACCTACTAATGCAACACAAAACAGCTCTGAACGCTGAGCTCGACGACCTTTAAGCTCATCCTGAACACTGGCTAACTCTCGGCGCAACTCAGCTAACTGGTCACGCACTTTACGACGATCAAGTTCTAGCGTTGTTTCACCGGCACCTTTACCCATTTGGCGTTCATTATCACCAATTGAAGATTCTCTCAATCGTGGGGCTACATAGTTTAGGCGAGCCATTTCAACTTGAAGACGAGCGGTACGAGTTCGAGCATGACGACTGAATATCTCGATGATAATACCCGTACGATCATAGACTTGAACACCAAGCTGGTTTTCAACATTTCGCAATTGTGACGGCGTTAAATCGCAATCAAAAACCACCACATCCGCACAACCAAAAGGCAGGTTATCTGACGGAATATCATCTAAATCCATCTCATCAAAGAAATCTTCAGTATCAGAATCATATTCCTCACCTTCACCTTGGTTACCCGTGATATGTGCGATTTCTGCCAGTTTACCGGCACCTAAGACGCTCATCTTTTGTGTGGAGCTTTGATTTTGAGATTGAGTTCCCACTACTTTAAAGCCTAGCGTTGTTACCAAGCGAGCAAGTTCAGCTAAAGAGGCTTTTGCTTCTTCACCTTTAAACTGTGGAGTGCAAATAGAAATGAGCAAAGCATTATTAAGTAACGGTTTTTCAGTTAATTTCATTATTTTATCTTAGAGCACCTAGGTGCAAGCCTGATTTTAGCTAAAGTTAGTCTAATCCTACGCTGTTATGAAGAAGCTTGATAGGTAAATAGAAATTAAATAAACAATAATTGTTTGGTTGCTGAGTGACCGCTGACATAACACCAAAAACTTTACGCTTACCAAGGTAGGCGCTCTCCACTGTAAGTTAAAAATGAACCGCTTTGTTGTTGTGTGCTTGAAGCAATCAACCCAATAAGATCACTAGCAACTTTTTCTGGTGTAAATAATTTACCTTGAGGGACATTAGCTTGAAATGGTTCAGATAAAGGGGTGTCTGTTGTCCCCGGATGAAGAGCTAATACCACACCATCTTTTAGCATTCTCTTCCATTCAATTGACATGGTTTTTATGAACATGTTTAAAGCGGCTTTGGATGCTCTATAGCTATACCATCCACCCAGTTGATTATCTGAGATACTGCCCACTTTGGCGGAAATGACAGCAAACTTAGGTGTGTCTGTCTTTTGGAGTTTTGGCGTAAAATATTTAGCGAGTAGTAATGTGGGTAGTGTGTTAGTCATCATCATTTGTTGAAAAAACACACTATCTAATGCGCTTAAGTTTTTCTCAGGTCCTTTATCTTGTGTATGCAATATACCAACACAATTAATAATCCAATTTATATCATCAAAGTGTTCGCTGAATACTTTCACTTCATCATCTTGGCTAACATTGACTTGATACCACCTCACTCTTTCATGTTGAAATTGTGGTTTGGTTCGGCGATAAGTGGCGTGAATTTGAGCATCTGAATACTGGGTAAGGCACTCTTTTATCATCGCAAAGCCTATACCACCATTTCCTCCGACAATAAGTATGTTCATCATGGCTCCCTAACAAAATTCTTATTTTGAGCAACTGGTTTTACTGCAACGAGAAGACCCCGTTAGCCAATAGGACACTCGATAGCGATTTTTAGCAAAATACAAATAGCACCAATCGGCAAGTACTTTAATTCCCGGCCACCGAAGTGGAGCATAAAGCCAGCCTTTACCCACGAGCTTCCAGGCAAGATACGTTACATCTAACCCGAGGATCAGCTCACCGTTTTGGTTTAATGCATGTAAAATCGTATTTGCAGCCTTTGGGTCAATACTAGGATAGTCAGAAAAGTCTTCACTATAAATATCAATGGTTTTTATCGCATTATTTTGATCTTGTTGCTTAAGTGCATTCATCTCTTTTGCACACAATGGACAAGTTCCATCATAAAAAATGGTCAACTGGTACATATGAACCTCTAATTTTGGATTTACACAAGTTATACGTAAGCAATGACTTTTTAGATCAAGAAGGAATTCATGCTAATCCACTGAGATCGGTTACTTAACCTCCTTAGTTTCAGCATGATCAGCAAAGATGCACTTCTTAATTTCCGTTTAAACGAGTACTAGCTCTGATATGGTTTCTAACCACATTTCGTGGATGGTACACGGATTCCATCAGTACTCTAAGAATCTACCGGTAGAGTAAGATATAAAATTTGATAAAATCAGAGCCTAGAAATCAAACGTAAACCCCACGCCAAAGGCACTTTCATCAAAATCATAATTTGATATCGTAAGGCCGTAGCCTGTTTCTGCTTTCATATACCCCCGTACCCCCTGATAAACGGGGAAATCCCAAGAGAGTCGATAGAAACCGTATTGCCAATCTTTAGTAAAAAAGTTAGCGATAGTTAGCTTCACTTCATTGTCATTTACCGAGATCCAGCCTAGCTCCAACTCACCGTAACCAAGATAGTCAACAATATCTGGGTTGTAGTCTTTATTGCCCACATCTATCCACGGTTTTAAACGCACAAAGCCTGACTCAAAATCCCATTTTGTATCTAAATAAGCGCGGTTCCAGCTAACTTCAACTGTTCCCCCTGCCCCATTAGACTGATGCTCAAAGCCTAATGCAAGTTGCCACTGTTCCATATTCCAGCGGTAGAAAAGTGCAGGATTGTATTGATCATCTCGAAAATATGCCGAGTCATCGTAAGCCTCCCAATTCGAGCGTTGTGTATATGCAATAAAAATCCCATCTCCCTCAAAGGCCATAAGCTTGTATTTCATACTTATTTGAAATTGAATAAATACATCTTTTGCGGCATGACCGTTTGGGTTGAGTGGCGCAAAGCGCTTCTGGTTAACTTTCGACTCGGTATAAAACGGAAGTAAATAATTGTCGCTGTGTGCTGAAAAACGGCTCTCGCTGGCCATGGTTTGAGACACGATTATAAGGAAGAGTACTGAAACACACCCCAGTTTTTTATGCATAAACATTTCTATCCCTTTAAGAAAAATAATCCATTGATATAAATATAGAATAGACTAAATCTGCAATTATTCTTTTTTTATTTCACCGAGCTAAGGCTGGTGATTTCTCTCTTAAAAACATTCACACGCCCTCTGTAAGGCTTCATTATTCTCAAAAGAGAAGGTAGCACTACACATATAAATAAGCATCAATAGTTCCAATGTATATCTTATGGCTTAAGCATAATTTCAACTTAATCAAGTCAAAAAGTGGATAATGAACAGATACGGAACCTAAGTGGCATCACATAAAAAGCGAGGTTTAGCTAGAAAAGATTAGAACGTAGAAGAATAGATAAGAAGATCAGAAAATGAGAATTTTATTTATAGAATCAAAAAGCCCCAGCGAGAAAGCTGGGGCTTTGAATGTGGCGGTGAGTGAGAGATTCGAACTCTCGGTACGTTGCCGTACACACACTTTCCAGGCGTGCTCCTTCAGCCACTCGGACAACTCACCGAATCATTGCTCTTTTCGAGACAACGAGCGCTAATTTAATGATTTACGTCTACATGGTCAAGGAGTTTCTTACATAATCTCAATTGTTTGCTTTATTTTTACACGGCTTGGTTAGCTTGTAATCACAAAGTCTTATTCTTTATGCTTTAAATACTGAATCCAATATTTTACTTCTTCTGATGGATAAGCTTCATTGAGCCGTTTTGCTTGCGCTAAAGCATCATTATAACGAGACAACTTATAATATAAGCGAACCATCATTAAGCGATACTCTGATTCTTTAGTCACTGGCTTTGCCTTCTCTGTACTTATTAAAGCTAATTTGTACTCTTTTTGCTGTTCTTGTAATTTTGCCAGAGACCAATAGTGTTTTTTATTTTTCTGTGCCGCTTGTTGCCATGCTTTTTCTGCGTTAGCCCACTCTTTTGCCATTTGCCAGTATGTCGCTTGCCTTACTAACTCTGGTTCAGTTTTGGTTTTTGGGTACTGGAGAAACATTTCATCCATTATTTGGGCTGCTCGCTCTGGTAATCTATTTTGGCTATAAAGTTGAGATAAGGTTCTAAAATCTTGAGCTTCAAATCGAACCCCCTGCTGCTTTGCCAAGGCATAGTTTACTAAGGCTTTATCTGTTTTTTGTTGCTGCAATTGAGCCGCTATTAATTGTTGCCACCACATTTTATGATTAGGTTCTAGCTCAATTAATCTTTGAGCCGTTTTTTCTGCTGGGCGCCAAAACGATAACTGCAATTCACTGACTAATTGGATCTTGTATTTTTGTATTTTCTCATTGCTATTATTAGGAACAAATTGTCGTATATACGTTAAACAGTTTTTCCATGATTGCTTTTGATAATAAGCATTCGCAACCCTTAGATATATTTCATTTTTATTTGATGCTAACTCGGTACGTTGCTTATCTGATGATGTTGAATACTCAGATACCAACAAATGCTGATAATGCGATATGGCTTTTGAAAATTGATGATCTGAATAATAAATATCTGCCAGCATTTTCTCGGTTTGCCATTGTGACTGTTTATCAAGAGATGCTAGAGATACAGATTTATCTAACTCTGATATCGCTTTTTTCGCTTGCTCATTTTGCCAATAAAAAACACCCAATACCCTCGCTATATAAGCTTGGTCATATTTAGCATTTGGGTTTAATAAAGATAATACATCAATGGCTTCCCCTAGCTTTCCTTCTTGTTGAAGTTGGCTAGCATATTGAATTTTCTTAGCATTATAATGGCTCAGTTCTGCTGCATGTGGCTGCCCAACAATAAGCAACACACTTATAACCATTCCATAATTGGCATAACGAATACATAGGTGAATAAAACGATTCATTGGCTTAATCGATACTCTAACCGTACTGTTTGGCCTGATTGAGTTATCGCCTTTCCTTTGACTAATTTAGGCTGATATTTCCATTGCTTTAATGCTTGAATAGCAGGTCGAACAAACATACGACTAGGCTCTGCTTCAATGCTTTCGATGTCCGTTGGCCTACCTTGTTCATCAATAGTAAATCGCAAAATAACATACCCTTCCATTTTACGTTTTAGTGCTCGTGATGGGTATTTTGGCTCAACTCGGTAGAGTGGCATCGCTTGCTGATTTTGTCCTAAGCCCTCAAATGAAGGTAAAGAAACCGCAACATTCAACCCTATCTCTCCCAACTCTATTGATGGCATTGATGTCTCTTCTGGTGCATTCACCTTTGCAACCTGCGACGACAAACTTGATTGCAACTCGGGCACATTAGGAGTTTTAGGAGGCTCTGGCAATTGACGAATACGACGTTGGCTGTGCGATTCAGGCTCAGCCATCACAACATCAAACTGTAAACGCTCACTTTCTGCAATGGTGTTTTTAGGTTGAATAGTCATCCAAGCCATAAAGCTGAACAAAGCAAGCGTAAGAACTATCGCCAACATAAATGCAAACAGGCTACGAAGCATTATTGTGCTTCCGTCGCTAATGCAATGCCTTCAATTCCCGCCCCTTTCGCGGCATCCATCACTAAGACGACAGTGCCATTATAGGCGTGTTTATCTGCTTGGATCACAAGGTTCGCTTGAGGATTATCCAGATGAAGAGAGGCCAAAACCGCCTCTACTCTTTCCATATCTACACGACGTTTATCGATAAAAACTTGATTATTAGCAGTAATAGCGACAAAGATCCCTACTTCTTTTTGAGCAACAGAGTGAGAGGCTTGAGGACGGTTAACTTCTACTCCTGATTCTCTGACAAACGAACTAGTAACAATGAAAAAAATCAGCATAATAAAGACGATATCTAACATTGAAGTGAGATCTATATTCGCATCTTCTCTGGCTTTTGTTCGACGAATTATGCGCATTCGTCACTCCTTAATGCTTGTTCTAAGTGATATTCATGTCGTGTCATGACTTTTAATAATCTTGCGTGTGCAAATAAACCAACGAGGGCTGCCACCATTCCAGCCATTGTAGGTAAGGTTGCCATAGATATGCCTGATGCCATCAGCTTAGGATCACTGCTGCCCTGTTGAGCCATAATATCAAATACGGAGATCATTCCTGTTACCGTACCTAATAAACCTATCATAGGACATAAACTCACAAATACTTTGATTAAGCTAAGGTGTTGATACAGCTGACTATTGGCTAATTGTAATAACCCTTCTTTATTGGCAAGTGCATACCAAGACGTCCGTTCATTACGGTTTTTCCATTGCATCAACCACTGCTTTTTACGTTTTGGAAAGACAAAAAATAAAAATGAAATCCGTTCAATTACCAGAAAAAACACCATCAAAACCACTAGCATCAACCACCATAGAACAACCCCACCTTGTGACATAAAATCACTGATGGTTGGAAAATAGCGGTTAAATAACTCAAGCATTATTCAGCTCTGCTTTTGCAGCAACCAAACTAACTCCCTGCTTTTCTAAAACGGCATTAATACTGTCAGCACGGCTAGACAGTAAATTATGAGCCAACAACAATGGCATTGCCGCCACTAACCCTAATACGGTTGTTGTTAACGCCATAGAGATCCCACCCGCCATTACCTTTGGATCACCATTACCAAATTGCGTAATCACTTGGAAAGTTTCGATCATCCCAGTAACCGTTCCAAGTAAGCCCAACATAGGGGCTAAAGCCGCTAACAGTTTTAGCATAGATAATCCTTTTTCTAATCCTTGCTGTTCATCCATGATCGTCTCAAGTAAACGCAACTCTAAAGACTCTACTGTTTGCGACTTTTCTTTATCATATACCGATAAAATACGCCCTAATGGGTTATCACTTAGCTTATCTGGGTGTTGCAATTGCTTGGTAATTTGTAACTGTAAACGAAGCAATACCACACCTCGATATATCGCAATAATGAGCCCAATACCTAGTAAACCTAGAATAATTTGCCCAACAATACCTGCTTGTTCAATACGCTGAGTCAGCGTAGGTTGTTCAGCATATTGAGCAAGCAGCGCCCCTCTAGTCACATCGATGAGCATTGAGTTCACTGTAAAATTAGCGGCTGTTGGTGATCCTTCAGGATAACGAAGATACGACTCAGCTTGAGCGTTTGAACGATCCCACTTCATGTAACCTTCATCAGAAAGTAGCCCCATATCACCGATACGAAGCATGGATTCTTCAACAACAGTACCGTCACCTTGAAGCGCTTGTGCATTTACTGGGGCAATACGTTTACTTTGCTCAATGTAAGCCACCATTGTATTGATGTACTGAGATAACACCATTATTGAGGGTAATGCATCAGTATTTATCACCGCTTTTATTGGCTCTATGCTGACCCCTTCACACGGTTGAATAAAAGAGGTCATTACCGTATTTTGGGTCGTTGCTGCTCCCTGACGAACCACACCAAAGACTTCGCCAAGGCTACCTGTTTCAATCTGCAATTGTTTTTCTAAATCAACTAAGGCTTTTTCATTACGGCTGAACGTAGTGCTTAATCTCTCAGTCTCTTTTTCTATCTCTTGAATCGAGCGTTTTAAGACAGATAATTGTTGTTCTAACTCAACACGAGTCTGTTTTATATGTTGAGTACGCAGCTTATCTTGTTTTTGCTGCTCTATTTGATTTGCTTCGGCTTTATTGTCTAGTTGAGAAAGTGCATCAGCATGAATCGGTAATGCAATCACAAACATAAAACATGCAACAAGTAATGAAGAAATACGCATCAGATATTCTCCTTAACTTGCGATTGATTGAGATCAGATACTGAAAGTGGTAAACGTAATAATTGTGGTATTTTATGCTTATTAGCGATATCAAAAGCCACATTCACTTCATCGATTACCTCACTTTCTACTGCATGCCACTTCTGCTTTTCTTGTAGCCAAAGCCAAACGTGTTTTTTATCCGCACTGCGAGAAAATAAGGTAATTCGGCCAATATGCAGCTGTTCAACCACTCTTTTGCTGCCATCTTCTAGGGTAATTTCTTGCTGGTAGGCAGAGATTTTATACCCATAATCCATCTCTATCTGAAACACTTCTAATAACCGACGAAATTTTTCAGCATCACTAATGTCTGCTCGTCCCATTAAAAGCTGAAGTTGGTTAAGGCGCTCTGTTCTAGCCGTAAAACGAATAGGCAAATCCGAATGTAGGATACGATCTAATTCATTAAGCATCTGATACATCAAAGGAACAATACCCTGACGCGTCTCTTCTATTTGAGTGATTTGAATATGGAGTTGCTGCTTCTCATCTTCTTGAGAACGAACAAGTTGAGTCAAATGATCACGATAAACGGTTTGATTAGATAACCTAATGCTGGCTTGTTCAATCTGATTTTGCAGATCTAATATGCGCTGAGCTTCTTTATCTATACCTTGCTGAGCCTT
The DNA here is from genome assembly GCF_008933155.1 of Aliivibrio finisterrensis. Lineage (GTDB taxonomy): Bacteria > Pseudomonadota > Gammaproteobacteria > Enterobacterales > Vibrionaceae > Aliivibrio > Aliivibrio finisterrensis. Next base: position 248,760 of record NZ_WBVP01000001.1, read on the forward strand.
TTGAGAGGATTGATTGGTTTTCGCTTCTATGTCTTGAGCGTGTGACAATGAATTTGCAGACACTGTCGACATCCCCATAAAACCAATTGCGCTATAGGCAAGCATTACTAAAAAATATGTTTTCATTAGTCCGTTAATCTTTATAAATACGCAACTTCAAGAATAACATCTTTAAATCAATATTTTGAATATTCAGAATAAAAAAAGCCAGCAATCAATGCTGGCTCTAAGTGTTAGTTTAAAATCAAAATATTAATGCGCATGAGGCGTATAACCTGGAACTTTAAATGCTTTACGGCATGCATCCAAAAAGTAGCCATAAAACACGCCCATTACACATGAAACAACAACATTACTTGAAACTGCAGTAATGATTTGTTCTGGTGTTGCCCCCACAGCCAATAAAATCATTGCATAAGCTGGTGATTGAAATGTCACATACGCCACTAAATCTGCAATATTCTTCATAAATTTACTCGGCGATATACGAGCACCTTGACGCAACATAAAGTCACGAAATACTCCGTAAGGCCAAGCAATTGCTATGTTAACTGGTATTGAGAGAGTCCTTGATGCTAGTGACTGCTCAAATGTCATCCCTGAAACTAAAATTTCAATAAACATGCCCGTAATAAAACAAAAAACCACCATTGCAAATGTATCCGCCGCTGCATTTCGGATACAAAATGGTCCTTTCTTAGACATTAACTTTCTCTCTCCAACTATAATAAACCAGATTAATAAACTGCCCGACCAATACGTTAGCAGTCGATAGAACTAGCTGGGCATACCTAGCTAGTAATTATCGCTATTTAATCACAATGTTATTAGAATTAGATCTCGAAGTTGAGTCAATGTAGTAAACTTACAACTACTTTTGGATTTGAAATCAGTTTAATTCGCTACTCGTTACATTCCGTAAGTTATTTTCACAAAGAGGCAACTTATGAATATAAGAAGATAAGCATTAATTTCTATTCAGACAATATTAAAAGTTCTTGATACAATAATGAAAACTTGAATGGAATGAGAACATTATGTCTTTATCACTTACGGCAATTCTTTCAAACCCTGAATTAGAAAATAAACTACTTACAGAGGCACAAACACAAGGTTTTATTGCGGCGATGGCTGCGGCTCCAAACCTTATCAATCCTAATGAGTGGTTAGCTTTTTTATGGGGTGGTGAAGAAATATCTCCTTTTACCACAGCAGAAGATTTAGAAGCGTACGCTAATGCTGTAGTTAACCTATGGAATGAGTATCGCGAAGCATTTTTATCTGGTCAGTGGCAATGGCCGGAAGCATGTCAACTTGATGATGAAGAGATTGTAACAGCACAAACTCGTCAATTCTCTGAAGGTTTATTACAAGGTTGGCAGTTAACGCGTGACGATTGGGAAACACTGATGCCAGAAGAAAGCGAAAATAATGCGCTACTTGGTGGTGTATTGCTTTCTATTAGTATGCTATTTGATCCTGAAACCGCATTAGCAACATTAGAAGAGCAAGGCATTGAAGGTTTAGATGAGTTCAGAGAAATCTATAACGCAGTTCCTATGATGCTATCAGGCTTAACCATACGTGGTTTTGAACTTGCAGAAGCTGAAGCAAGTCGCGACGAATAAAAGAAAAGCCAATAACAAAAATGGCGACCAACTTGGTCGCCATTTTTATTTAACTATATAAAGCATTACTTATTTGCGTTTAGTTGCTCTGCAAAATCTAACATGCGATTTAATGGAATAAGTGATTTTAGACGTGTTTCTTCATCAACAAAGATTTCATGTTCTGCACCACCTTCACTGAGAGCCTTCTCAATCGCTACAAGACCGTTCATCGCCATCCACGGACAGTGAGCACAGCTACGGCATGTTGCACCAGCACCGGCTGTTGGTGCTTCTAATAGCTCTTTTTCTGGCACCATTTGCTGCATCTTGAAGAAGATACCTTTGTCAGTTGCCACAATCATTTTCTGTTGCGGTAACTCTTTCGCTGCTTTAATTAACTGACTTGTAGAACCAACCGCATCTGCTAACTCAACCACACTAGCTGGTGACTCTGGATGAACAAGAACAGCCGCATCAGGATTAAGTGCTTTTGCATCTTTTAGTGCTTTTGCTGAGAACTCATCATGAACAATACATTCACCCTGCCATAACAGCATGTCTGCGCCTGTTTTGTTTGCAATGTATGAACCTAAATGACGATCTGGTCCCCAAATGATCTTCTTATCTTCATCATCAAGGTGCTCAACAATTTCTAGTGCGATACTTGATGTTACGACCCAATCAGCACGCGCTTTTACTGCTGCTGAGGTATTAGCATAAACAACAACGGTGTGATCAGGATGAGCATCACAGAACTCTGTGAACTTATCAGCAGGACAACCAAGATCAAGCGAACATTCGGCTTCTAGTGTTGGCATTAAGATTGTTTTTTCAGGTGTTAAAATCTTTGCAGATTCACCCATAAAACGAACACCAGCAATAACTAATGTCTTTGCATCATGGCGATTACCAAATTTAGCCATTTCAAGTGAATCGCCAACAAAGCCGCCTGTCTCTTCTGCTAATGCTTGGATCCCAGGGTCTGTATAATAATGAGCAATTAATACCGCATTTTTATCGCTAAGCAACTGCTTAATTTTCGCGATGTACTGCGTTTTCTCATCGGCGCTTAATTTGATAGGTTTTGGCGGAAAAGGATATAGCGTATCGACGTGGTCTAAAATGTGGCCCATTGCTTAGCTCATTAATATCTTAAAATAATCTTGATATTATACGCCTTATGCTATTGGCAGCAAGTTAGAGACAATAAAAAAGGAGCTCTTCGGCTCCTTTTTAGTTTCTATCTATAACGATTTTAACTGATTATTAGCTGTTTTCGCTGTTGTGCTATCTGGATATTCAGAAATCACTTTTTGATAATATTTTTGAGCGGTAGCTTTATTGTTATTTCGTTTAGCAAGTTCACCTAATTTTAATAAAGCATCTGCACGTTTATTTGAATCAGCATAACTTACTACTTTTGCGAAACTTTTTGCAGCTTCTATGTCATTTTTCTGAGCAAAGTAAAGCTGTCCTAACCAATAATGTGCGTTTGAGCTATATACAGAGTCAGGATAGGCTGCAACAAAATCTTGGAATGCTTTGGTTGCGCCAGCATAATCTTTTTTCTTTAAGATTAAATCAACTGCATTTTGATATGCTTCGTTTTCATTGGTATCAGCAGCATAAGCACCTGAGGAACTATCAGTCGCTTCTTCTGGAGTTGTTACTGGTACTGGCTTTGCTGTTCTCAGTGTATCGATCTCAATATATAGCTGACGTTGACGTTCTAGCATTTGATCAAGCTCATAGCTATTACGTTCAACCATTCCACGCATTTCTGACAATTCTTCTGATAAACCATCAAGCTGCTGCTGAAGCTGAAGCTGAATTTGGTTACGGCTTTTTATCAGGCGCTCTAAACGCTCAATGCTCGCTGAAGATGCAGGAGCAGAAGAAGTAGAATTGGAAGTCGCATTTAAATCTGTGACTGGAGCAGGTGCGGCGACCACAAGGGTCGCCGCACTAGCCAGCAACGTAAGCGGAACAATTCGCTTCAGGTTACTGTATTTCATATAAGTCAGCCTTATAAACTATCGATTAGTATACTAATACTGCGCGACGGTTTTTAGCGTAATCTTCAGCAGTGTGACCAAGAACCAGTGGTTTCTCTTCACCGTAGCTTACGATAGAGATTTGGTCAGCAGAAACACCTAAAGCTTGTAGGTATTTAGATACCGCTTTAGCACGACGCTCACCTAGTGCGATATTGTACTCAGGAGTACCACGCTCATCAGCATGACCTTCAACAGTTACTTTAACTGAAGGATCAGCGCTTAGGAAAGCAGCATGAGCAGCAAGTATATCATCGTATTCAGGAGCAATTGCTGAGTTATTAAATGCAAAGAAAACTGTGTTTATTTGACGAAGCTCTTGCTCTGCTTGTGCACGAACTTCAGCCTCTGTCATTACCTCATCAACTTGAACAGACGTAACAACAATAGTATCTGTTTGAACCTCTGCACCATTTGTTGTTTGAGATTCTGCAGCATTTGTTGATTCTTGGCCAGCAGTACTGTTAGTTGCGCTGTCGCTAGAACTACAAGCAGAAAGAGCAACCACAGGCAGTGCGATAAAAAGACTCTTAAGAAGTTTATTTAGTTGCATTATATTTTCCTTATTACCTAAATATTTAGTAGCTATAAAAATGGCGACCACGCTGGTGCCCTTACACGTCCGTTTGTCGCTGGTAAGCGAGCTTTAAAACGGCCATCGATAGAAACCATTGAAAGTACATTCTGTTTTCTATAAATGGAACTGTAAATCACCATACCGCCATTTGGCGCAATACTTGGTGACTCATCCAGCAGTGTCTTGGTTAATACCTGGAAAGAGCCTGTTTCTAAATCTTGTTTCGCTAGACTATATCCAGTCTCTGAGCGATTCACCATAATAATAGATTTACCGTCCGGAGTAATCTGCCCACCAAGATTTTGACTCCCCTGCCAAGTTAAACGTTTTGTTGAACCATCTTTTAAATTTACTCTATATATCTGAGGTTTACCACCCCGATCTGAAGTAAATATTAAAGACTTGTTATCAGGAGCCCAAAAAGGTTCCGTATTATTCGATCTTCCGTGCGTTATTTGACGTATTTTCTTCGTCTCTAGATTCACGATATAAATATTCAAACTTCCCGTTTTGGACAATACGATGGCTAATTCTTTGCCGTCATGTGAAAAACGTGGTGCACCATTATGACGAGGGTAAGAGGCAATTAATTCTCTCTTACCTGTGTAAATATCCATAATAAAAACTTGTGATTTTCTGTTTTCAAAACTCACATAAGCTAATTTTTTTCCATCAGGAGACCACGCAGGTGACATAATTGGTTGTTTTGATTTTAATACTAAACGTTCATTGTAACCATCATAATCAGCAACTCGTAGCTGATACGGATATTGTGCTTTATCATTAACCACAACATAAGCTATACGAGTTAGGAATGCCCCTCTCTCACCTGTCAATTTTTCATAAACGACATCAGAGATACGGTGTGCGTATTTACGTAACTGTTTTTTCGATAGTGTTGCAACTTTATTGACAAGAATATGCTCTCGAGTCAATACCAATTCACCAGTGCTGTTAAGAGCCTTCGATTGACCTTTCGTTAATTGACCACGAACGACATCGATTAATTTATAGGTAACTTCGTATTTACCTTGAGCATTAAGTTTCACTTCACCTGTAACAATCGCATCTACACCCATTCTAGTCCAAGCCTCGTAATTTATATCCGAGTCTTTATAAGGTGTTTGAGGCATTTTATTAATTGCCACTGGGCTAAATTTGCCACTGCGTTGTAGATCTGACGAGATAATAGCGGAAATATCTTGTGGTAATTTAGCCTCACCATGCCACTTAAACGGCACAATACCGATTGGCCTTGCAGAATCAATGCCTTCTGTTATGACCAACTCTAATTCAGCTCTTGTTGCTTGACTAAATGTTAAACAAGCAACAAAGAGAGTTAATATCCATCGTTTTAGCACTTGAGCTTCCTTATTCTGGTTGAACCGTAAGGTTTATGTTCGTTAATTTAGCAACAACATCTAAATCTTTTGGCATCGGGAATACATTTACTTTAGTTACCGCCGTTTTTGCTGCACGGCAAACTTGTGCATCTCCACCTAATGTTGTCACAGATAAAAGTAACCCTGATGACGCTAACTTAATTTTTACTCTACAACTTTTGCCTACATAGGTTTCATCAACCAATAGGTTCTGTTGAATCATTTGAGTGTAAATAGCAGCGTGCCGATTCACTTCATCATCAATATGTTGCTGCTTAGCCGATGAGTTTTGAACTGTCTCATCTTCTAACCCTGCAAAAATATCATTTAGCGCTGCTTCTTTTTGCTTTCGCTCAGCTTCTGCTTTCTCTACACGCTCTTTTTCTTTACGTACTTTTTCAGCAGCTGCTGCTTTGTCTTTTGCGACTCTTTCTGCTTCTACTTTCGCCGCTTTTTCTTTTGCTTTACGATCCGCTTCCGCTTTTGCTGCGCGTTCTTTTTCTAATTGCGCTTTCTTTGCTGCCTCTTTTGCGGCTTTTTCTTTATCAGCCTTAATTTTAGCCTGTTTTGCTACTTCAGCTTTTGCAGCGGCATCCGCTTTACGTTTTCGTTCAACTTCTTCAGCAACCGCACGCTCTTTTTGTTTCTTAGCTTCTGCTACTGCTTTTTTACGTTCTTCTTCAGCTTCTCGAGCCGCTTTTTTCTCTTTAACTTGTTGTTCTTTTAGTTTTCGAATTCGATCTTCTTCCGCTTTTCGATTTTTTTCTAACTGAGCAGCTTGTTGTTTTAATCGCTTTAAACGTTCTTGTTCAGCACGCTCTGCTCGTTCTCTCTCTTGACGGATCTGAGACGCTTGTTTTGCAATCGTATTTGGATCGATCACAACGGCTTGGATAGTATTAGGCTTTGCTTTGTGATCCAGAGAAAAATCACTGCCAAAGATAAGCGCTGCCACGAGCAACAAGTGCAACACGACAGATACAATAATAGCAAAAGTGTAATTATTATCCGATTTCATTAATGATTATTCACTTCTATTCCTTGAGATCGGTAAGTAATCCAACTTTACTCACCCCGGCACGACTTAATTCATCAAGAACTAAAACAATCTCTGCATATGGCGTGCTAGCGTCCCCACCTACCGCAACGGGTGAATTAGGTTTAATGCTCAACTCTGCTTTCACATTAGTGATCACCTCTTGCATTGACATAGGCCGACGAACATCTTGATTATCAACACTTAAGCCAAGGTTTCCATCTTTATCAATTTCAACAATGATAAATGTTGCATTAGGATCTTCACCCGCCATCGCTTGCGCCGATTTTGTGTTACTCATCTCTGGTAATTCAACATCTACCCCTTGAGTGACAAACGGAGCCGTTACCATAAAGATAATTAATAACACCAACATGACATCAATGTAGGGAACCACATTAATTTCAGCCGTTAATTTTCTTTTCTTAGGTTGATAGCCAGACATTACTTCTCCTGACTTGCCATAGTTTGACGATGTAAAATGCTTGAGAACTCATCCATAAAAGCAGCGTAGTTATGCTCTAACTTGCCAACTTTAACACTAAGTCTATTATAGGCAATAACCGCTGGAATCGCAGCAAATAAGCCCATGGCTGTTGCAACCAATGCTTCAGCGATACCTGGAGCAACCATTGCTAGTGTTGCTTGCTTTACTGCTCCTAGCGCAATAAACGCATGCATGATACCCCATACGGTACCAAATAAACCTATGTATGGTGTTATAGAACCGACAGTTGCAAGAAAAGGTAGGTTGGTTTCAAGAGCGTCTACCTCTCGCGAAATCGTAACGCGCATAGCTCTAGATGTTCCATCCATTACCGCTTCAGACGATGAACTCACTCGAGATAAGCGAGCAAACTCATTAAAGCCAGAATAGAAGATTTTTTCAGTACCACTGATTCGATCTTTACGAACTTTCACTTCATTAAACAGCTGTGACAGATCCATTCCTGACCAGAATTTATCTTCGAAGCGTTCTGCATCAATACGAGCAACGGCTAAAATTTTTGAGCGCTTGAAGATCATGGCCCATGATGTTACCGACAAGCCTAATAAAATAAGCATCACGATCTTAACTAATAAACTAGCTTGTAGAAATAGATCGAGAATTGATAGTTCACCTGTCACAAGTTATCTCCGATAGTATAAATGATGGAATCGCTGTTGGTTTCATCTTTGAGTTATCAATACAGGCTACCTTAACCGTAGCTTTGCACAATACCTTCCCTTCAGAATTAACCAATAACTGACAAAAGGTTAGCGATACTTTTTTAAATTCTGTTATAGATGTTTCAACTTTGAGCTGTTCGTCTAACCGTGCAGCTTGAATGAAATCAATATTAATACTTTTTACAACAAATCCTATCGATTGCTTTAACAGTACTTGTTGAGAGACACCATGATGGCGCAATAATTCCGTTCGTGCTCGTTCAAAAAACTTTAAATAGTTAGAATGGTATACAACTCCGCCAGCGTCTGTGTCTTCATAATAAATAGTGATCGGCCATTCAAACGTGTTGTTATCCATTACATTTTTCTCTTTTCTTTTTGAAAAATCCATTGCTCACTATAACCGATTTTTTATTAGCATCACTATAACAAATCAGAATTTTAGGCTATTTCATCAAAAAAAAGCAGTTTGATACTTAAATAAGTAACAAACTGCTTAGTATGCTGTTGCAGTACACAAACTTTTATCGGCTTATCACTTTAGAAAAAATACAAGTAACTAAAGTAGCCTAAGATTGCTATTGAAAAATACGGACTAAATATCAGCTTCCAAATCCATTTATGAGGAGTAAAACCCACAGCAAAAATGAATGCAGTACACACTGAATAAATTAAGCTTGGGGCTAATAAGCCACTAAATCCACCAATTTGTTCTGAGTACACTCTTGGTTCCCACATCAGCATTGCCATGTGAAATACCGCAGCTGCAACCAACAATAATCGTACTACGATATTGTTGATTGGGCTGTGGACGCTGTCTATTTTGTCAGCGAGATTACTCACTGTCTTTGTCCATCATTTCTGAATGCTCTAACCAAAGTGCATTAATGATTGCAAATGAACATGCTAGTAGCACACCTAGGATCCATGCGAAATACCACATAATAAATACTCCTTAGTAAAGAGACGTTTTGTTCTCTTCAATGAATTTAGAATCAAGACGACCAAACATTTTGTAGTACGTCCAAATGGTATAAGCAAGAATAATTGGCACCATTACGATAGCAACATAAGTCATTAATCGCAGCGTCAATTCACTTGATGTCGCATCCCACATAGTTAAACCATGATCAGGATTAAAGCTTGATGGCATTACGAATGGGAATAATGCGAAACCAGACGTTAAAATAACACCCGCATTCGTTAAGCTAGAACTTAAGAACGCTAAACCACCGATATTTGCACGAGAAGCTATAATAGTAACGATAGGCATGATCACAGCGAGTGCTGGAGCAATCCAAAGTAGTGGATATTCATTATAATTATTGAATAGCGCACCTACTTCACGAACCACTTCTTTATTTAGTGGATCAGAGGCTGCATTGTGATCAAGAACCGTAGTAATTACATAACCTTCGATGCTTTGAGCCCAGAAACCAGCGATAACAAACAGGACAATAACAGCAACACTACAAATCATCGCTACATTACGAGAGCGAGTATGAAGCTCTTCTGTTGTTTTCATCTGTAGCCATGTCGCACCTTGAGTGATGAACATTGCTGAACTCACTAAACCACAAAGCAATGCAAATGGGTTTAACAACTCAAAGAAACCGCCATGATAACTCAGCATCATTAGGTTGTTTAACTCGAATGGTACACCTTGAAGTAAATTACCAAACGCAACGCCAAAGATCACTGGTGGTACAAAGCTACCGATAAAGATCGCAGCATCCCACGCTGAACGCCAGCGTTTATCTTCGATTTTAGAACGGTAATCAAACCCTACTGGACGGAACCATAATGCTGCTAATGTTACGATCATTGCTAGGTAAAAACCTGAGAATGATGCAGCATATACTAATGGCCATGCAGCAAATAATGCACCACCGGCAGTGATTAACCATACTTGGTTACCATCCCAGTGTGGGGCAATTGAGTTAATCATAACTCGACGTTCTGAATCTGTTTTTCCGATAACAGGTACTAGTGCACCAACACCCATATCGAAACCATCTGTTACAGCGAAGCCAATCAGTAATACACCGATTAATGCCCACCAAACAAATCGCAATACTTCATAATCAAACATTGCTCAAATCTCCGTTTTTATGCTTCTACTTGGCGAGTTAATTTCGCTTCTGAATCTTGACCGTCTTGCTCAAAGTGGTAGCGACCTGTTTTTAGGCTGCTTGGACCTTTGCGCGCGAATTTCACCATTAGGTAAACTTCAGCAATCAAGAATATCGTGTATAAGCCAATGATTGCAGCCATTGAGATTAAGATCTCTGTTGCTGTCAATGCTGATGCTGCTACGTGAACTGGTAAGATTTCACCAACAGCCCATGGTTGACGACCATATTCTGCAACGAACCAACCTGCTTCAATCGCAATCCATGGTAGTGGCATACCAAATAGCGCTGCTTTAAGTAGCCATTGTTTTTGACCAATCTTTTGACGACAAGTCTGAACAAAAGCAAAACCAAAGATAAGTAGCATAGCTACACCACACGCAACCATGATACGGAATGAGAAGAACAACGGCCATACTGTTGGAATTGAATCATCCGCAGCGGCTTTAATTTGCTCTTCAGACGCATCAACTACTTTGTCAGTATAACGTTTCAGCAATAGGCCATAGCCTAAGTCATGCTTAACGTCATCAAACGCAGCGATGTTTTCTGGTGTTTTCTCACCATTACGTAATTTTTCAAGTAAACCGTATGCAACCATACCGTTACGAATACGAAGTTCGTGTTGGTCTTTAAGATCACGTAAACCAGTTACCTGCTTATCTAATGAACGCGTCGCAATAATACCCATAACATATGGGATCTTAATTGCGTAATCCGTTTCCATTGTTTCTTGATTTGGTAAACCAATAACAGTAAATGCTGCAGGTGCTTCTTCTGTGTGCCATTCTGCTTCAATCGCTGCAAGTTTAACTTGTTGAACTTCACCTAGCTCATAGCCAGATTCATCACCAAGTACCATTACAGATAAAATTGATGCCATACCAAAAGAAGCTGCAATAGCAAATGAACGACGTGCAAATGCAATATCACGACCTTTAAGTAGGTAGTAAGAACTCACACCAAGAACAAACATTGCACCACAGGTATAACCCGAAGCTACCGTATGTACGAATTTAACTTGTGCTACCGGATTTAGTACAACTTCAGCGAAGCTCACCATTTCCATACGCATTGTTTCAAAGTTAAATTCCGCACCTACTGGGTTTTGCATCCAACCATTAGCCACTAGAATCCAAAGCGCTGAGAAGTTAGAACCTAAAGCAACTAACCACGTCACTGTAAGGTGCTGACGTTTTGATAAACGATCCCAACCAAAGAAGAATAAACCTACAAAAGTAGATTCTAGGAAGAAAGCCATTAGTGCTTCGATGGCAAGAGGTGCCCCGAAGATATCACCAACATAGTGAGAATAATAAGCCCAGTTAGTACCAAACTGGAACTCCATCGTTAGGCCCGTAGCAACACCTAATGCGAAGTTAATACCAAACAACTTACCCCAGAACTTTGTCATGTCCTTGTAGATTTGTTTGTCTGTCATTACATATAAAGACTCCATGATAGCCAATAAAAAGGCCATACCTAAAGTCAGAGGAACGAATAGGAAGTGATACATCGCTGTCATTGCAAACTGCAATCGCGATAACTCCACTACATCAGTGATCATGAGAACTCCTTTGTGCCAGGCTGAATGACACAGTGCTTTCACTCTATTTGGGTGAATGTGACACTATTTTATGGCTCTAATAGTTATAACCGTATCGGTAACCATAAAGTGTTACGTAGTTGTGTAAAAAACGTTAGCTTAATGTTAAGCATAACCTAATATAGAACTCGCTAATATTAATAGGAAACACGATATCTTTCAAAAGATTTGTCCCTTTTTTGAAAGTTAATTACAGTTTTTTTACATAAACACATGTTTTTCACAATTTACACCTTTCTCATACGAAAAAACGGATGATTTTGATCACCCGCTTTCACTAAACTTATTATCTTATAGTATGTACTATGACAAATTATGAATAAGTAACTTTTGACTATTTTTCTGGTCTATCAATGCCAAAATGCAAATAAGCACGATCAGAAACAATTCGCCCTCTTGGTGTTCGTTGTAAATAACCTTGTTGAATCAAGTAAGGTTCGATGACATCTTCAATCGTATCTCTTTCTTCGCCAATAGCTGCCGCAATATTATCAAGACCAACCGGACCGCCATCAAATTTTTCCATAATGGCTAATAAAAGCTTTCTATCCATATAATCAAAACCTCGAACATCTACATCAAGCATGTTCAACGCTTTGTCTGCAATATCAGAAGATATATGACTATCGCTCATTACATCCGCATAATCCCGTACTCGACGTAATAATCGATTAGCAATACGTGGTGTACCACGAGCGCGACGGGCAACTTCAAGCGCACCTTCAGATTCCATCGATAAATTCAGGCAATCTGCACTACGTTGAACAATATATTGAAGATCCTCGACTTTGTAATACTCTAATCGTTGCACAATACCAAAACGATCACGCAGTGGAGACGTTAGTGAACCGGCCCTTGTCGTTGCACCGATAAGAGTAAAAGGGGGTAAGTCAATTTTAATAGAGCGAGCTGCAGGGCCCTCACCAATCATAATATCTAACTGATAATCTTCCATAGCTGGGTAGAGTATCTCTTCAACAACTGGGCTTAATCGATGGATCTCATCAATAAATAAAATGTCGTTTTCTTCTAAGTTAGTCAGAAGCGCCGCCAAATCTCCTGCTTTTTCAAGAACAGGACCAGAAGTCGTACGAATATTTACTTCCATCTCGTTGGCAACGATATTCGCTAATGTCGTTTTACCCAAACCTGGTGGACCAAAAATCAATAGATGATCGAGGGGTTCATTACGCATTTGTGCTGCTTTAATGAAAATCTCCATCTGGCTGCGAACATGGTCTTGACCTCTATAGTCTTCTAGTTTCTTAGGTCGTATCGCTCGATCGATGACTTCTTCTTCACGAAAAACAGGGTTATCAGCAGCAATAAGGCGATCAGCTTCAATCATAAAATGGCACTCAGCGATTCAATAAATAATAGTAAATAAAAAAATTCATAGCGAGTATTGACAAATATTATACCAATGTAATTAATTAGATAATAATGTCCAGATAATTACTGGAATTGTTATTAGATCATAGATTTCAATGATTCACGAATTAATGCTTCGCTTGTCATATCAGGTTTTGCTATTTGAGAAATAATTTTAGACGCCTGTACCTGCTTATAACCAAGAGATATCAATGCACTTACCGCTTCATCTTGTGCACTTTGAGGAGAATAAATTAGATTAGAACCATCGTCCATTGGCGCAGCATCAGTTGCTGGAGTAAATAAATCACCAGCACCCCACCCTTTCAAACGGTCTTTCATTTCAACAACTAGACGCTCTGCTGTTTTCTTTCCAACACCAGGTAATTTCACTAAGGTTGAAATATCTTCACGCTCGACACTTTGTACAAATTGGGATGCTGTCATTCCAGATAAAATAGCAAGGCCAAGTTTAGGGCCAACACCATTAGCTTTAATCACTTCTCTAAATAAAGCTCGTTCTTTTTTAGTATTAAAGCCATATAGCAATTGAGCATCTTCACGTACTACATAGTGAATATAGATGATCGCTTCGGTGCCAATCTCAGGTAACTCATAAAAACAACTCATTGGCATTTGGACTTCATAGCCAATACCACTCACTTCAATTAATAATTCTGGTGGTTGTTTTTCTAATAGATTTCCACGAAGGCGTCCGATCACAATAGATACTCTTTAAAATAAATTAACTAGATCGAATAGTAATAAAGAACTGGATAGATATCCAGTAAAAGAAATGAGAATTTGACAGACTCTAGCGGTATCTCCCACGTCGAACACTCGTTGCTTTGCCTGCCAAGGCTATTAAGGTTTTATTAGTATTGGCATGACAAATCGCAACCCCTAGCCCATCGGCGGCATCGGCTTGTGGTTTTGCTGGAAGTTTCAGCATACTCATTACCATATGTTGAACTTGTGATTTATCTGCACCACCCGTTCCTGTTACAGCTTGCTTAATTAAACGTGCTGCATATTCATAAACTGGGAGATCCGCATTGACAGCAGCTACTATTGCACTGCCTCGTGCTTGGCCTAACTTTAATGCTGAATCTGCATTTTTAGACATAAAAACTTGTTCGATAGCGAATACATCAGGTTGAAACTGAGTAATAATTTCAGAAACACCTGCGTATATTTGTTTTAAACGACCAGGAAGTTCTTTTTCTGACATACGGATACAACCGCTACCTAAATATTGTAGGTGTCGGCCATTTTGACGAATAACGCCGTAGCCAGTAATGCGAGAGCCGGGATCGATCCCTAAAATGATAGACATAGTAAAACCACTGATTATTTATACATGTATATTAGCGAGGTATCCCCATAAACTCAAGGTATTACTAGCACTTGCTTGTCTCGTTTTAAATAGAGCAGATACAAAAATGCCCGCATTACACGGGCATTTTTAAGAATAAAGAAAACTTAATTAAGCGTCTTTTTTCTCAGCAAGTTTTACTGCAATCGATAGCTCAGTAAGAGACTCAGGATTTGCAAGACTTGGTGCGTTCGTTAGTAGACACGCTGCTGCTGTTGTTTTCGGGAATGCGATAACATCACGGATATTTTCAGTTCCACAAAGAAGCATAGCTAAACGGTCAAGACCGAATGCAAGGCCTGCATGTGGCGGCGTACCGTATTTAAGCGCTTCAAGTAAGAAACCGAATTTCTCTTGTTGCTCTTTCTCTTCAATACCTAGAATGCCAAATACTGCAGTTTGCATTTCAGCATTGTGGATACGAACAGAACCACCACCCACTTCATAGCCATTGATAACCATGTCGTACGCATCAGAATTAGCGGCTGCTGGGTTTGCTTTGAGCTCTTCAGCTGTAACACCTAAAGGAGAGGTGAATGGGTGATGCATTGCGTGCAAGTTACCTTCGCCATCCTCTTCAAACATTGGGAAATCGATAACCCAAAGTGGAGCCCAAGCTTTCTTATCTGTAAGCTCAAGATCATCACCTAATTTAATACGTAAAGCGCCCATTGCTTCTGCAACGATGCCTGCTTTATCAGCACCAAATAGAATGATGTCGCCAGTTTCAGCTTCAGTACGCTCTAAAATACTATTTACGATATCTTCGCTTAGGAACTTAGCAACAGGTGATTGAACACCTTCAAAGCCAGCAGCACGATCGTTCACTTTCATCCAAGCTAGACCTTTCGCACCGTAGATACCTACGAACTTACCGTATTCATCAATTTGCTTACGAGAAAGCGATGCGCCACCAGGAACACGAATAACCGCTACACGGCCTTTTTCATCGTTAGCAGGGCCAGAGAATACTTGGAATTCAACTTCTTTAAGAAGATCAGCAACGTCCACTAACTCTAGTGGGTTACGTAGATCTGGCTTATCAGAACCAAAACGACGGATCGCTTCAGAGAATGGCATGATTGGGAATTGACCAAGCTCAACATCTAATAGCTCTTTCCACATATCATGAACTAGACGCTCTGTGATTTCACGAACTTGAGTCGATGATAAGAAAGACGTTTCGATATCGATTTGGGTAAATTCAGGTTGACGGTCAGCACGTAAATCTTCATCACGGAAACATTTAACGATTTGGTAATAACGGTCAAAACCAGACATCATCAGAAGTTGCTTAAACAACTGTGGTGATTGTGGAAGTGCGTAGAAGCTGCCTTTATGAACACGGCTTGGTACTAGGTAATCACGAGCACCTTCTGGTGTCGCTTTTGTTAGTACTGGTGTTTCGATATCTAAGAACAAGTTCTCATCTAAGAAACGACGAACGAAGCTAGATGCGCGAGCACGTAACTTGATGCGGTCACTCATTTCTGGACGACGTAAATCAATGTAGCGGTACTTCAGGCGTTGTTCTTCTGAGTTTGTTTGGT
Source organism: Aliivibrio finisterrensis (assembly GCF_008933155.1). GTDB lineage: Bacteria > Pseudomonadota > Gammaproteobacteria > Enterobacterales > Vibrionaceae > Aliivibrio > Aliivibrio finisterrensis. The sequence goes on from NZ_WBVP01000001.1 coordinate 264,623, forward strand.
TGAAATCCAGTGGAAGTGCTTCCGAACGGTTGATGATCTCAAGACCTGTCGCGTAAAGTTCAACTTCACCCGTAGCCATGTCTTTATTTACTTGGCTGTCAGGACGAACACGTACTTCACCAGTAAATTTGATACAGAACTCATTACGCAGTTGGTTAGCGATTGAAAAGATATCTTTCATATCTGGGTCAACAACTACCTGAACGATACCTTCACGATCTCGCATATCAATAAAGATAAGACCGCCTAAATCACGGCGACGGTTTACCCAGCCGCAAAGTTCTACAGTTTGCCCTGCCAGGGACTTGTTCAGGTTACCACAGTAATGGGTGCGCATGATGATTTTCCCAATCTAATATATATCAATAGTAAATACAGTAAAAAGACTCACTGCATTTTTCATAAACCGATTTACGCTTGCTAAAATGACGAATAAAACAGCTAGCTTGCTGAATTAATAAGCGAAACGCAAAAATATAGCAGCATTATAAAGGAAAATCCCTTTAACGACATAGCAAGGTGAAAAAAAAGTTCACTTTCAACTTTCACAGCTCTAAAGACATTAAGATAAGAATTAACTACAATAGTGACCTAAATGCGCAGGAGCGCGCAGAAAAATGCCATTCTAGGTAAGTAGTACACCAATATTTACCTAGAATTGTATAATGTAAGTACGGATGTAAAAACTGCCTTTGTGAGAATCCCATGGCTAACCCTGACACAATATTTTCCGCCCCAATTGATAAAATTGGTGACTTCACGTTTGATGAACGTGTTGCTGAAGTTTTTCCAGATATGATCCAACGTTCAATCCCGGGCTATAGTAACATTATTTCCGCGATTGGAATGCTTGCTGAACGTTACGCGAAACCTCATTCAAATGTGTACGATTTAGGGTGTTCATTAGGGGCGGCAACACTTTCTATGCGCCGTCATATTAATCAAGAAGGCTGCCAAATTATTGGAGTTGATAACTCTTCAGCCATGGTTGAACGTTGTCGTTTACTTATTAATGCCTATCGCTCTGACACACCAGTGACTATTATTGAAGCAGATATCCGAGATGTTGATATTAAAGATGCATCTGTTGTCGTTCTTAACTTCACCTTACAGTTTTTAGCGCCAATCGATCGCCGTGCTTTACTTGAAAAAATTTATGCTGGTTTACGTCCTGGCGGTATTCTTATCTTATCTGAGAAATACATATTTGAAGATGAAAGCGCGAACGAGTTACTTATCGACCTGCACCATGATTTCAAGCGTGCAAATGGCTATAGTGAACTAGAGATCAGTCAAAAGCGCAGTGCTATCGAACATGTCATGCTGCCTGATACCATTGATACTCATAAACAGCGCTTTAATGATATTGGTTTTAAGAGTGCGGAAGTTTGGTTCCAATGCTTCAATTTCGGCTCTATGTTTGCCATAAAATAATCAAAATATTGCCTTTATTTTTTTACTTATTTATTAATTTAAGATACTTCAATGATTAATTTTGCTAATTTTTATACTCTTATCTCTCAAGATACTATCCTTCAACCGTGGTTGAATACGCTTCCTCAGCAATTGACTGATTGGCAAAATGCAGAGCATGGTGATATTGAACGCTGGACTAAAGCACTTAAAAAAATCCCTGAAGGATGTGCGGATAACATTGATTTAAAAACATCCGTAACGTTATCAAATAACACACCTTTAGCTGATGGACAACGTAAAAAATTAGAAAACTTATTACAAACTTTCCACCCTTGGCGTAAAGGGCCTTTTACAGTTCACGATATTCACATTGATACAGAGTGGCGCTCAGACTGGAAGTGGGATCGTTTACTACCTCACATTACACCACTAAAAAATCGTTCAGTGTTAGATGTTGGTTGTGGTAACGGATATCATATGTGGCGCATGCTTGGTGAAGAAGCACGCCTATGCGTAGGTATCGATCCATCGCACCTATTTTTAATTCAGTTTGAAGCTATCCGTAAGTTAATGGGTAATGACCAACGTGCTCACCTATTACCATTGGGGATAGAACAACTTCCTGAATTAAATGCGTTTGACACCGTATTTAGCATGGGAGTTCTTTATCACCGTCGCTCTCCATTAGATCACCTAATTCAATTAAAAAATCAATTAGTGGCTGGTGGCGAATTAGTATTAGAAACACTGGTTATTGATGGTGATGAAAATGCGGTATTAATGCCTGTCGATCGTTATGCGCAAATGCGTAATGTTTATTTCTTTCCATCGGCTCGGGCATTAAAAGTCTGGCTTGAAAGCGTTGGCTTTGTTGATGTGAAAATTGTAGATGAATGTGTCACAACTACTGGCGAGCAGCGTTCAACAGAATGGATGAAACATAATTCATTACCTGAATATCTAGACCCAAATGACTCAACAAAAACAATTGAAGGCCACCCTGCTCCCAAGCGTGCGATCTTAATTGCAAAAAAACCTGACTAAACGCTAACATTTAGGGGCTATGCGCCTCTATTTATTATCGTTATTATCTCCATGTTAATTTAACTCAACGGAACATCAAATGATCCAACGAATTTTACCACTGGTTGCTATTTTAAGCCTTTCAGGCTGTGCTCTAACCCAACAAGCAGCACCAGTTGCTTCAGATAATACAGAAACAGTTGCAGCCATTAAGTCTATGGAAACCAATCTAAACACTCGTTTAGATGGTATGGAAACAAAGATTGAGACGCAAAATGACTATATTTCAACATTAGAGAAAGAGCTGTCGAACGTATCAGAAGAACTATCAATAGTTCGTTCTGAACAAACCAAAATTCAAGCAAGTATAAAGCAAGCTACCTCTAAAAAAGCTCGCCTAGCACCAGTTCCTATTTCTATGCAAACTCAATCATTGAAAGACACCTTAATTTTAGGTGCGATTGAAAATGTTGAAATTGCTGATATTAAGCAGCAATTTACTGCTCGTATTGATACAGGGGCAACAACCTCTTCTCTTAATGCCGTTGATCTTCAAGAGTTTGAGCGAAATGGCACTCAATGGGTTCGATTCCATCTAATCAACCAAGATGCGCAAGCAGATGGAAAACTAGAGTGGATCACCGCGCCGGTTATTCGTAACGTTAAAATTCGTCAATCAACCACAGAAGAAATGGAACGCCGCCCGGTTGTTGAGCTTTGGATCAAACTTGGGGCAATCCATGAAAAAGTTCAGTTTACTCTTGCCGACCGCTCTCACATGACTCATTCTGTTTTACTTGGTCGTGAGTTTATTCAAGATATTGCTGTTATTGACGTCAGTAAAGAGTTTGTTCAAAGCAAAAAATAGTTTCTACCTCAAATAAGTGGTAATTTATTCAATATGTTAATAGCATAATTTACCGCTTTAATTACAATTATAATTATCTTTTCGATATGCTATTACAACGAGGACGTTATGCCATCAAGAGTGCCTTTTTATTTTCTGATTTCACTATTAATTGTCGCGGGGCTTACATTAAGTTGGTTACGCCATGACTCATACGGGGTACCTTGGACACCCGGTGAAAGAAGCCAAGTTTGGGATGTAGAAGCCCGAATTCAATTTGATGCAATCAATAAACCAGTAAAAGTATCTATGGCTGCCCCACAAAACCAAGCCGGCTTTACTATTGTCGATGAGAGTGCATCTTCTCCAGGCTACGGTATTGCTTATTTAACGACAGAGCATGGACGACGTGCCGAATGGACTATCCGCCAAGCCGACGGGCCACAAACCCTTTATTATAAGACTCAAATTTTAGTTGACCCATTCGCAGAAGCGACCATTGAGCCACCGAAATCAGAGAAACCAGAAGCGGTTACTTTTGAGGGTCCACACGAAGCTGCAGCTATCTCATTATTAGATCAAGCAAGAGCTCGTTCTTCTGATGACATTACACTAACTCGTGAACTAATTAAGCAATTTAATGATCCTGATAATCAAAATGCCTCTTTACTCCTAAATGACTTAACCAAAGTCCAAGCCGTTTCTAAATTATTAAGCTACGAAGCGATTCATAATAAAATCGTAGGCGCTCTTTGGTTAGAAGATGGGCGTCGTCGCCAATCTGTACAACACATGGTTGAAGTATGGAATGGTGAAAAGTGGCAACTATTCAATCCTGAGACGGGTGAGCAAGGCCAACCTACGAACTTACTGCTTTGGGATGAAACCAATGTCTCTCTATTAGATGTTGTTGGCGGTAAAAACAGCCAAATTAACTTCTCAATGATTGCACAAGAAATATCACCAACAGCGGCAACCGAGAAAAAAGTAGAAGCAGATAACTTATTAAACTTCTCTATCCATAGCTTACCTCTTGAAGAGCAATCGATGTTTAAAACCATCATGCTTATTCCTATTGGTGCGTTAATGGTTGTTTTCTTACGAGTTATTGTCGGCTTAAAAACCTCTGGTACTTTCATGCCAGTACTTATTGCTGTTGCTTTTGTACAAACTCAACTAGTCACTGGTATTGTCGGTTTCTTACTGATTGTTGGTACTGGTTTGGTTATTCGTAGTTACTTATCTAAACTCAACCTACTTCTGGTAGCAAGAATCTCCGCGGTGATAATCACCGTCATTATGATCATCTCAATCTTCACGATTGTTGCCTTTAAGATTGGTTTAACCGCTGGGTTAAGTATTACTTTCTTCCCTATGATTATTCTATCTTGGACGGTTGAACGTATGTCTATCCTTTGGGAAGAAGAAGGTTGGAAAGAAGTGGCGACACAAGGTGGTGGTTCATTATTAACTGCAATCTTGATTTATATCGCAATGACAAACCCATTTGTACAGCATTTAACGTTTAACTTTATTGGTGTTCAGCTAATTATCCTAGCGGTTATCCTAATGCTTGGTAACTACACGGGCTACCGTTTAAGTGAGCTTCGCCGCTTTAAGCCTTTAGCGGAGGACTAACTTATGTTTAGTAGATTTACATCTCCGTCAAAACTAAAAGCCAAAGGGATCATGGGAATGAATCAACGTAACGGCAGCTACATTGGCCGTTACAATGACCGTAGTAAATACCCATTAGTTGATGATAAATTAAAAACTAAGATTATTGCCGAAAAAGCTGGGGCTACGGTACCTAAGCTTATTGGGGTGATAGACAGCCAAGCTGAAGTAAAAAACATTCACGATATCGTTAAAGATTGGCCTGGGTTTGTTATCAAACCAGCCCAAGGCAGTGGCGGTAAAGGTATTTTAGTTATTACTTCACATAAAGATGGGGTGTATTACAAACCTTCTGGCGCAGAAGCCAATAAACAAGATGTGGAACGTCACATTACCAATACATTGGCAGGTCTTTTCTCCCTTGGTGGAAAAAATGATGTGGCAATGATTGAAAACTTGATCCAATTTGATGATGTGTTTGATGGCTTCAGTTACGAAGGCGTGCCCGATGTACGAATTATTGTATTTAAAGGCTACCCTGTCATGGCTATGATGCGTTTATCAACCACTGACTCTGATGGTAAAGCTAACTTGCACCAAGGTGCGGTTGGTGTAGGGATTGATATTGGTACAGGTAAAGCTGTACGCGCTGTACAGTTTGACTTACCTGTTGAAAAGCACCCTGATACTGGCAAGCTATTAAGTACCTTAGAGGTTCCACATTGGCATAAACTGCTAACTCTTGCATCAAGTGCATGGGAAATGACAGGCTTAGGCTATATGGGAACGGATATGGTTTTAGATAAAGTGTATGGACCAATGGTGCTTGAACTTAATGCTCGTCCAGGTTTAGCGATTCAAATAGCGAATGGTACAGGGCTACTGCCTCGCTTAAAACATATTGAGAGCTTGGAAGAAACTGTCCCTTACCCAACCCCAGAAGCACGTGTTGCTTATGCGATGGAGCAATTTGGTATTTATAATAAATAACAAACTGTCACTCGCTCAATCTAAATAGAAAAAGGGAAGAAAGCATATGCTCTCTTCCCTTTTTTATTCTTTATTCTTTATTCTTTTACTATTAAGGAATTACTTTTCCCAGCGTTGCGCCGCTGATTTATCTGTTTCTCTTGATTCAACCCAGCGCACCTCTTTAGTTGTTCGTTCTTTTTTCCAGAACGGTGCATTGGTTTTTAAGTAATCCATAATGAATTCACACGAATCAAACGCAGCACCACGATGGGCACTTGATACACCAACAAAGACGATTTGATCACCAAGTTCTAAGTCCCCTACTCGGTGAATCACTTTCACTTTAAGTAATGGCCAACGTGCTTTGGCTTGTGCAACAATATCGTTAAGAGACTTTTCGGTCATTCCTGGGTAATGCTCTAGAGACAGCCCTGTCACATCATCGCCAAGGTTCATGTCTCGAACTTTACCAATAAAAGTAACCACTGCACCCGCAGCGGTTCCTTCTGCTAATAATTGATATTCATCTCCAACATTAAAATCATGCTCTTGAACTGAAATCATATTAACCACCTGTCACTGGTGGGAAGAAAGCAACCTCATCACCGTCAGCAACTGCTGAATCTAAACTTGAAATCGTTTGATTAATAGCAACCAGTAATTTGCCTTTCTCTAGCGCTAAATCCCATTTGCCTTCTTTTTTACTTAACTCTTCACGGATCTCTTCGGCAGTTGCGTAATCGCCTGTTAACTCAAGTTTGTCAGTACCTACTAACTCTTTTGTTTGTGCGAAAAATAATACTGTAATCATGCGTCTGCCTTAAAATGTCCAGATTTACCGCCCGTCTTTTCTAATAAACGAACCTGACCAATAACCATGTCTTTTTGAACCGCTTTACACATATCATAGATGGTTAATGCCGCAACCGATGCCGCTGTTAATGCTTCCATCTCAACGCCTGTTTTACCCGCTAATTTACATACAGATTCAATACGAACCATGTTTTCTGCTTCAATCGCTTCAAGCTGAACTTCAACTTTAGTTAGCAGTAATGGGTGGCACAGTGGAATAAGATCCCACGTTTTTTTAGCCGCTTGAATACCAGCAATACGAGCTGTCGCAAACACATCACCTTTATGGTGAGAGCCTGAAACAATCAGTTTTAACGTTTCTGGAGCCATATGAACAAACGCTTCGGCGCGCGCTTCTCGTACTGTTTCTTGCTTAGCTGAAACATCAACCATGTTCGCCTCACCAGAGGCATTAATATGAGTAAAATTTGACATAATTCTTCTTTATTATCCGCCAATAGAGGCTAAGTGTGGGGTCATTCCAGCGTGGCCATCATGTAAAAAGTGGCCTTCCGCCTTATTATCTAGCTGAGTTTGAATACGTTGGATCAACTCATCTTGTTGTGTATCTTCTTGCAGTAATTCACGTAAATCGACGCCATAATCACCAAACAAGCACATATGTAATTTGCCTTTTGCTGATACACGTAGTCGGTTACAGCTTTGGCAAAAATCTTTTTCATACGGCATGATCAAACCAATCTCGCCCATATAATCAGGATGAGTAAAGACTTGAGCTGGGCCATCACTTTCACCGCGTGGCTTCAATATCCAATTATTAGCAATTAAATGATTACGAATAGACACACCAGACTGATGATGATTTTTAAATAGATCGTTCATTTCACCCGTTTGCATCAATTCAATAAAACGTAATTGAATTGGGCGAGTTTGAATCCACTTTAAAAATAGAGGTAATTCGGTGCTATTAAGATCTTTAAGTAGAACAGTATTCACTTTTACCTGCTTAAAGCCCACTTCGATTGCCTTATCAATACCAGCCATAACGTCGGCAAATTTATTTTCACCTGTGATCTGATAAAACATATTGGGATTTAAACTATCAACACTGACATTAATATCCGTAAGGCCTGCTGCTCGCCATTCAGCAACATGCCTTTCCATGCGGTAACCATTGGTCGTAGTAGCGACTTTGGTTATGCCTGGCTGTGAAGCTACGGTACGAATGATCTCAGTAAAATCTTTACGCAGACTTGGTTCTCCGCCGGTGATACGTACTTTTGACGTACCACAACGGGCAAACGCACTCACCGTACGTTTGATTTCATCAAGCTCAAGGAAGGACTCTCGCTTGCCATTTTCTGGTCGATAACCATCAGGTAAGCAATAAGTACATTTAAAATTACAGACGTCTGTAATCGACAACCGTAAGTAATAAAACTTACGATTAAAATTATCTTCGAATTGTTTCGCCACGGAACACCTTTCCAAACACGGGAGGCTTGTTCATTTCCAAACAAACCCTTGTGACCGAATTGTCACTGGCTCACGCTACATATTGAGTGCTTCTTAAAAACAACTTAGCAGCTTGAGCTCGGAGTTATGGCAACCAAACCTAATCGACAATAGATTACCCCATCGCTAATAATTAAGTTGGCGCTCTTATTAAAATACTCAATATTTCTGTGGTTTTCCAATTTTTTTCATATTTCTTCGAAATTCCTCTATTTTGTTTGATTAATGTTATTTTTATGCGCTTATTCAGTCTTCAAACTGTGATTAATTCAGCATTTACATAATGATTGCTTGTTCTCACTTTCTAGATCCACGACACTGAAAGCAATACTAATTCGAATAAAGTAAATGTTATGAATGAACATCAAATTGTTGCTATCGGAGGCGGACATGGCTTAGGCCGAGTACTTGCTGCATTAAGTGATTTTGGTAAAAACGCCACGGGAATCGTTGCCACCACCGATAATGGAGGCTCAACAGGCCGAATTAGAGAGTGCCAAGGTGGTATTGCATGGGGAGATACACGTAATTGTATTAACCAACTTATCACGGACCCATCTATCAGCTCAATGATGTTTGAATACCGCTTTAAAGGACAAGGTGAATTACACGGCCATAATCTTGGAAATTTAATGCTCACCGCATTAGATAACCTTAGCGTTCGCCCTTTAGATGCCATCAACCTTATTCGTGACATGCTAAAAGTAGAAACGCAAATAATCCCAATGTCTGAACATCCGTCTGATTTAGGCGCATTAACGACAGATTTACGTAAAATATCTGGCGAAAGCAATATTGATGAGATGAGTCAACTTCCTTTACGGCTTTTTTTAGACCCAGAAGTTCCTGCTACCTTCGAAGCCATTGAGGCGGTGAAAAAAGCTGATTTAATTTTATTAGGTCCTGGAAGTTTCTTAACCAGTATTATGCCACCACTGCTGTTGACTGGATTAGGTAAAGCTATTGGCGAAAATAATACAGCTAAGGTCGTCTTTATTGATAACTTATCAAAAGAGTTTGGACCAGCAGGAAAAATGGATCACAAAATGATGCTTGAATGGTGTGAGCGCGCTTGTTTAGGAAGAAAAGTGGATGTTATTTTAACAGATAAAAAGCTAGTGGAATTACAACAAGAATACGATTGTAAAACCACAGATTTAGCCTCACTGAACCATGACTGGCGACACGATAGAGATAAACTAAAACAAGCTGTAATCAACTTATTGGATTAATACACTTGCTTCATTAATAATTCACGATAAGCCAATTCAGTTCCACGCGCAATATTAACAAATTCGGAGATATTGCGCTCAACCCACTCTTTCTGCTCTGTCTTTGCTTTCTCTTCAATATGAATAGCCATCATTGCTAGCTTATCAGCACCAAAGCTACCTGCGCTGCTTTTTAAGCAGTGACTTATCTCTCTTACCTTCTCAATTTCAGGCTGAGCAGTAAGCGTCTCAATAAACTCATCTAACTCGTCACAAAAAATACCAAAAAGAAAAGGAACATTCTCGCCTCCAACTTCTTGGACCAATTGATTCAGCGCTATTTGATTTATATACTGGCTCACAGTAGCTCCTCTATTATTTTTTATTCCAGGATTGTAATTTTCTATATAACGTTGATGCGCTGACCTCTAAACATTTAGCTGCCTGCGGTATATTTCCATCACATAAAACAATTGCAGATTCAATGATCTTCTTTTCTGATTGCCACAATGGAACAATGCCATCACGGCTATCCCAACTAATACTATAAAGCGCACTTTCCGTATTATTAGGCGTTGACAGCTCATCGCTTATGGCCTCAATAGAAGCAATATTTGAACCAACCTTACGCTCAATGGACAATGGAGGTGGAAGCATCGATAGTTCAACTTCTTTACCTCTATTTAATACCACTACGTTTCTAATGACATTTTGTAACTGGCGAACATTACCAGGCCAATCATAATTCAAAAACCGGTCAATGACTTCTGGACTAAAAGTAATAAATTCACGTCCTTCTTCATTTGAAAAATGGCCAAGAATAGAGTGGGCAATCTCTATAATATCATTGCCCCGATCACGCAACGGTGGCAAAGTCAGTGGGATAACATGAAGTCGATAATAAAGGTCTTCACGAAACCGCCCTTCTTGGACTTCAAGCCACGGATCTCTATTCGTCGCACAAACAAAACGAACATCTACTCCGCTCATTTTAGAAGAGCCTACTTTTTGAAATGTACCTGTTTGAATAAAACGTAATAATTTGGTCTGCAAATCCAAATCCATTTCACACAGTTCGTCTAAAAAAAGTGTCCCCCCATCGGCCTGTTCTGCTGCACCTTTTCGATCAACGGAAGCACCAGTAAATGCACCTTTAACATGACCAAACAGCTCACTTTCTATTAAGTCTTTTGGTATTGCCGCGCAGTTTATCGCAATAAAAGGGCCTTCATAGCGCTTACTTGCAGCATGCACGGCCTCTGCACACACTTCTTTACCTGTACCGGATTCACCAGTAATAAAAATAGTCGCTTTACTCGAAGCTGCAGAATCAATCGTTCGATACACTTTATTCATTTGAGAGCTACTCCCAATAAAACCTTGGTATTGTTTATTGGTTTTATTTGAACTCCCTTTTGCTTCATCTTGGTATTTTTGAGCTTGTCGAAGTGCGTTATTTACGGTAACCCTTAACCGGTCGGCCTCACAGGGTTTAATTAAAAAATCCTGAGCGCCCAATTGCATTGCTTCAACGGCAGCATCAATAGAACCATGAGCCGTCATTAAAACCACGGGAATATTTTTACTATTTTTTCTAATCTCTGTTAATACCTCAAAGCCAGTCATATCAGGCAATCGCAAATCAAGTAAAACAAGATCAGGGGTTCTTTCTTCAATTTTTACAATAGCATCCCCCCCTTTAGCAACAACATCAATATCGAAACCCAAGGGATTAAGATAAGAGCGGTATAAAGCTGCTACTGAAGCGGTATCCTCAACCATTAATAAATATTTCTTTAGCATGAGCCACCATTAAGTAACAAAAAACATAATATTCGCATTATGCAATTTCAAAATGCGAATATCAAATTGCAAAATACAAAAACTTAGTTATTTTGTTTATTTTTTAGACCTGAGAGTCCACTTTTTGCTGTTAAAAAAGTTGGCACGCTACCTGCTATGTTTATAGTGACCCTTTAAGCCAAAGGGTCACCTAGCCAACTGACGTTGTTAGTGAAATTTACTTTCACATAAACAATAAAGCCAACCGGGATATTGCGGTTGGCTTCTTTTTTATCTAAAATTCCTATTTATAAAACCATCACTAGCTATTTGTAATAAATTGCCCTTTTAATACATCAATTTCATCTCTTACTTGTGCGGCCAATTCAAACTCCAGATCTGTTGCATGTTGATACATCTTAGTTTCTAGTTTTTGCACTTCTTTTTCTAGTTGCTGTGGTGTCATTGACAGGTAATTCGCTCCTTCTTCAGCCACCTCAGATAACTTAATTTTCGGTGCCACCACCTTACGCTTATTCTTAGTCATATCCCCAAGCTCAAGGATATCGGCTACGTCTTTTTTCAGTGCTGTGGGAACGATACCTAACGCTTCGTTATGTAAAATTTGTTTTTCCCGTCTTCTTTCTGTTTCTCCAATTGCTTTTTCCATTGAACCTGTAATTCTATCCGCATATAAAATCGCCTTGCCCTCTAAGTTACGAGCAGCACGGCCAATCGTTTGGATCAACGAACGCTCTGAACGTAAAAAGCCTTCTTTATCTGCATCTAGAATCGCAACAAGAGAGACTTCTGGCATATCTAAGCCTTCACGTAACAAGTTAATGCCAACCAACACATCAAATTTGCCTAAACGTAAATCACGAATGATCTCGACTCGCTCGACAGTATCTATATCAGAGTGTAAATATCGCACCTTCACACCATGCTCATCTAGATATTCAGTTAAATCTTCAGCCATGCGCTTAGTCAGAGTTGTCACTAATACTCGCTCACCCACTTTTGTTCGAAGTCGTATTTCAGATAATAAATCATCTACCTGAGTTGCTACTGGACGAACTTCAATAAGTGGGTCAAGAAGACCTGTTGGGCGAACTACTTGTTCCGCAATTTCACCGCCAGATTTTTCAATTTCATAATTACCCGGCGTCGCGGATACATAGATTGTTTGTGGTGCCAATGCTTCAAACTCATCAAAGCGCATTGGTCGATTATCTAATGCAGAAGGAAGCCTGAACCCGTACTCCACTAAGTTCTCTTTTCGCGAGCGGTCGCCTTTATACATGGCTCCAATTTGCGAAACCGTAATATGCGATTCATCAATAATTAATAATCCATCATCTGGAAGATAATCAAATAAGGTCGGAGGTGCTTCTCCTTCTGGGCGGCCGCTTAAATAACGTGAATAGTTTTCAATACCAGAGCAGAAACCCAACTCGTTCATCATTTCGATATCAAACTGAGTTCGCTGCGTAATACGCTGCTCTTCTATTAATTTATTATTCGCTAATAATTCTTTTTGACGCGCAGCAAGGTCTATCTTTATCTGTTCTATGGCCTCTAATACTTTTTCTCTTGGTGTTACATAATGCGTTTTAGGATAGATAGTACAACGAGGCATATCTTTAGTAATGATAGTACCGGTTAATGGGTCAAACTTACTAATGCGCTCTACTTCATCATCAAATAATTCAATACGAATAGCTTCATGCTCCGATTCGGCAGGAAAAACATCAAGAACTTCACCGCGAACACGAAAAGTTCCGCGCTCAAAAGCCATGTCGTTACGTTTATATTGCAGTTCAGCCAAACGACGTAGGATGTCTCTCTGGTTAACGACATCGCCACGTCGCAAATGAAGCATCATGCTTAAATACGCTTGAGGATCACCAAGACCATAAATAGCGGAAACCGAAGCGATAATAATGGCATCCTTACGCTCTAAAAGAGCTTTCGTTGCAGAAAGACGCATTTGCTCAATATGCTCATTTACTGAAGAATCTTTTTCAATAAAGGTATCTGTTGTTGGTACATAAGCTTCTGGCTGATAATAATCAAAATAAGAAACAAAGTACTCAACCGCATTATTTGGAAAAAATGCCTTCATTTCACCATATAGTTGAGCGGCTAATGTTTTATTATGAGCCATAATTATTGTTGGTCGCCCTGATTGAGCAATCACATTTGCTAACGTAAATGTTTTACCAGAACCTGTTACCCCTAATAAGGTTTGATGGGCTAACCCATTCTCTAACCCTTCACTTAAGGCTTTAATGGCTTCAGGTTGATCTCCTGCAGGCTGATAATTGGAAATTAATTCATACGCATTAGCCATGATGAGCACTCCAGATTGACTCGATGATATTAAGAAGAGCATACCCTACCAAATCCATCTTCGGATTTATATAAGCTCTTTAATAAGAAAAGTTTTCCCCAGCACTGGCTAAAATACAGACAAAATGATACCTAACCCCCGTCTTGTGTTCAAATATCAAGCTATTTGTATAATCAAAAAACAACCTTATTTTAAGTTATTGATTTAATGAACACAAAGTAAACAACCTAATAGAGAGAACTCCTTGATAGGCCCGATATATCTGACTTTTCTAGAGTTAATATAGTTTCATTAACACACTTATCCACAGTTTTAGTGGATAACTACCCACAAGCATTGATATATATAGTCTAGCGTTGATGTCAATAAATTTTTATGTGAAATACTCTTTCTGTCGATAAAATAATCAAATAATTTTTTCTCGTCTATCGCTATTGACAGTTTATTTTTGAGTAGCTAATATCGCTGACGTACAACGATTCCCTTTTAGTTCAGTTGGTAGAACGCCGGACTGTTAATCCGTATGTCGCTGGTTCAAGTCCAGCAAAGGGAGCCAAATCATAAAGCCTTGTCTAAATGACGAGGCTTTTTTTTATCTATTTTTTGCTTAAATAGTAAAAACCTATTCTTTCTAAGGTTGTTATCACGCGCTTAAAGGCCGATAATAACCAGATCATCTATTATCATAAAAATCATTGGCATGACTGAGTATCTGTTACTACTTGTTGGTACTGTTTTAGTGAACAACTTTGTATTGGTTAAGTTTTTAGGTCTTTGTCCATTTATGGGCGTATCTAAAAAACTGGAAAGTGCAATTGGAATGGGGCTTGCGACAACTTTTGTCCTAACGCTCGCTTCAGTATGTTCGTATCTTGTTGAAACCTACATTTTAGCGCCTCTTGGCATCGAATATTTGCGAACCATGAGTTTCATACTTGTGATCGCCGTTGTTGTTCAATTCACCGAAATGGTCGTGCATAAAACCAGTCCTACTTTATATCGTGTTCTTGGTATTTTTCTTCCGTTAATCACGACTAACTGTGCCGTTCTTGGTGTTGCATTACTTAATGTCACTGAAAATCATAATTTCATTGAGTCTATTATTTATGGTTTTGGTGCAGCCGTTGGTTTTTCATTAGTACTCATTCTCTTTTCTGCTATGCGTGAACGAATTGCAGCAGCCGATGTGCCCCTTCCTTTTAAAGGCGCTTCTATTGCTATGATCACTGCAGGCTTAATGTCTTTGGCCTTTATGGGCTTTACTGGTTTAGTGAAATTATAAACATGAGTTCAATTCTTATTGCTGTTATTGCTATTGCCGCACTCGCCTTAGTATTTGGTTTAATACTAGGCTTTGCGTCAATCAAATTTAAAGTTGAATCCGATCCAATTGTTGAACAGATTGATGCCATTCTTCCCCAAACCCAATGTGGTCAATGTGGTTACCCTGGATGTAAGCCTTATGCTGAAGCCATTGCTAATGGAGACATCATCAATAAATGTCCTCCCGGCGGTCAAGCAACGATCGAAAAGCTTGCCGATCTCATGGGAGTTGATGTTCCAACCTCAGACGATGATGATGCTGTGAATGTAAAAACAATCGCTTTCATTCATGAGGATATGTGTATTGGCTGCACTAAGTGTATTCAAGCCTGCCCAGTTGACGCTATCGTGGGAGGAACAAAAGCATTACACACCGTTATTGAAGCCGAATGTACCGGCTGTGATTTGTGTGTTGCTCCATGTCCAACCGACTGTATTGAAATGATACCTGTCAGCACAACGCCTGATAACTGGAAATGGGATTTACAAAGCATCCCTGTTGTTAATCTTCCGGCAGATAAGCCTTCTCAAGCATCGGAGCAGTAACCCATGTTGTCCATTATCGAGAAAATTAAACAGGGTCAACTTTGGGATTTTCATGGTGGTATCCATCCCGCTGAAAATAAAGTTATCTCTACACGTAACGCCATTCAGCAAGCAGGACTCCCTTCTGAGTTAGTCTTGCCACTAAAGCAACATATTGGTGGTAAAGGTGACATTCTTGTTACTGTTGGTCAAAGCGTATTAAAAGGCCAACCGCTCACACAAGGTAATATTGCTATGTGTGTGCCCATTCATGCCCCAACCTCTGGTAGAATTATCGCGATAGAACCACGAACAGTCGCGCATCCATCAGGCTTAACCGATCTTTGTATTGTTATAGAAACCGATGGCAATGATCAATGGCTTGATAATCGTGAACCAATTACTGATTTTTTAAATGAAGATCCTATCGATCTTATTGAGCGTATTCGTCAATCAGGTATTTCAGGTATGGGAGGCGCAGGCTTCCCTACTAGCCGTAAATTACAGAGTGGTGTCGGCAAAGCTGATATTTTAATCATCAATGCTGCGGAATGTGAGCCATACATCACGGTCGATGATCGTTTAATGCAAGATTATGCGAGTGAAATCGTTACTGGTATTAAAATCTTACAGCACATCTTAACGCCTAAATTAGTCATTATTGCTATTGAGGACAATAAACCTGATGCAATAAAAGCACTCAATGCTGAAGTGTCAGAACACGATAATATTCTCATTCGTGTTATTCCGACAAAGTACCCATCAGGCAGTTCACGTCAACTGGTTAAGATTCTAACTGGTAAAGAAGTTCCCGCTAACGGACGCTCAACTGATATTGGCGTTATTATGCAAAACGTGGGCACTATTTTTGCGGTTAAACGTGCTATTTGTAATGCAGAGCCTCTGATTGAGCGAGTTGTTACTCTTACTGGTAATAGTATTGATAACCCTGGTAATTATTGGGTTCGCTTAGGAACCAATGTTCAGTATCTAATGGATATTGTCGGTTATAAAGCAGATAAAAAGCACCCTCGTATTA
This sequence comes from Aliivibrio finisterrensis, assembly GCF_008933155.1. Classification (GTDB taxonomy): domain Bacteria; phylum Pseudomonadota; class Gammaproteobacteria; order Enterobacterales; family Vibrionaceae; genus Aliivibrio; species Aliivibrio finisterrensis. The sequence continues at coordinate 281,059 of NZ_WBVP01000001.1, forward strand.
TTATGGGAGGCTCACTGATGGGCTTTACTCTGCCTCATCAACAGATCCCAATCACTAAAATCACGAACTGCATTATTACCCCAGATAGAAAAGAGCTCCCTCTTTATAATCATGAAATGGCCTGCATTCGATGCAGTAGTTGTGCTGATGCTTGTCCTTCTTCATTACTGCCTCAACAGCTGTACTGGTATGCCAAATCAGAAGAGTTTGATAAATGTGAAGAATATAATTTATCTGATTGTATTGAGTGTGGTGCCTGTGCGTATGTCTGCCCAAGTGAAATTCCATTAGTACAATATTATCGCCAAGCAAAATCTGAAATATACGCTCGTAAGCAAGATGCATTGTCAGCAGATCGTGCAAAAGCTCGATTTGAAGAAAAAAACGCTCGAATGGAACGTGATAAATTAGAGCGTGAAAACAAATTTAAGCTTGCCGCAGAAAATCGTCGCAAAGAAATGAAAGCAGAAAAGCCAGATAGCTTAGGAAACGATGCTATCGCAGCGGCTATCGCAAGAGTAAAAGCCCAAAAATCCGCTGCAGAGTCAGATGTTGCAGCACCAAAACCAGCAGTTGCAGCTGCCATTGCTCGTGCTAAAGCCAAACAAGCAGAAGCCGCAAAAGCTAATTCTGACGAGCCAGATAACTCTGAGATGATGAAATTACGTGAAGAGCGTAAACAGCAAGCGCGAGAAAGAAAAACCAAACTTGCTACTGAAAATCAAGAATCACAAGACGCTCCAGAGACTTCAGGTAAAAAAGATGCCGTTGCAGCTGCCATTGCTCGTGCTAAAGCCCGCAAAGTGGCGCAAGCAGAGGAAACAACAGAAGCATCTACTCAACCAGATATTGAAATTCAAGAACCTGAAGAAAAAGTAGACCCGAAAAAAGCAGCCGTCGCTGCTGCCATTGCTCGTGCTAAAGCTCGCAAAATGGCACAAGCAGAGGAAACAACAGAAGCATCTACCGAAGCAGATATTGAAATTCAGGAACCAGAAGAAAAAGTAGACCCGAAAAAAGCGGCTGTCGCTGCTGCCATTGCTCGTGCTAAAGCTCGCAAAATGGCACAAGCAGAGGAAACAACAGAAGCATCTACTCAACCAGATATTGAAATTCAAGAACCTGCAGAAAAAGTAGACCCGAAAAAAGCAGCCGTCGCTGCTGCCATTGCACGCGCTAAAGCTCGCAAAGCGGCGCAAGCAGAGAAAACAACAGAAGCATCTACTGAAGCAGATAGTGAAATTCAAGAACCTAAAGAAAAAGTAGACCCGAAAAAAGCAGCCGTCGCTGCTGCTATTGCACGCGCTAAAGCTCGCAAAGCAGCACAAGAAAATAACAATAAGGAAGAGTAAAAGTGGCCTTTTTTATCACTAGCTCACCACATGCCCACAGTAAAAAGAGCACAAGAACCATCATGAGAATGGTGGCGTTAGCAACAATTCCTGGATTACTTGCTCAAACCTACTTTTTTGGTTGGGGCACCTTCTTACAGGTATTTATTGCGATTATCACAGCAATTTCGGCAGAAGCTTTCATCTTAAAGTGTCGAAAGCGCCCACTAAAACCGTACCTTAGTGATAATAGTGCACTACTAACAGGTCTATTACTGGCACTTGCCATTCCACCACTGGCACCTTGGTGGGTAACTGTTATTGGTGTTGTTTTTGCTATTGTTATTGCTAAGCACCTATATGGTGGGTTAGGACAAAACCTATTTAATCCAGCAATGGCTGCCTATGTTGTTTTGTTGATCTCTTTCCCTGTACAAATGACAACTTGGCTACCCGTCAAAGAATTGCTCACAGAGACGATTAGCTTTTCAGATTCAATATGGTTGATCCTGAGTGGGTTAAGTCAAGATGGTTTTTCTGTCCATCAATTAACAATGAATGTCGATGGTATGACAATGGCTACCCCATTAGATACCTTAAAAACGGGATTAAAATCAGGACTGACGACTTCTGAAGTTTTATCTTCACCTATCTTCAATGGTTTTGCTGGATTAGGGTGGTTGTGGGTTAATATAGGCTTCTTATTAGGTGGCCTTTTCCTTCTACAACAACGGGTCATTCATTGGCACATTCCTGTCAGCTTTTTAGCTAGCCTCTTTGTGATCAGTAGTTTATTTGCTCTATTTTCACCAGATACAGCAACATCGCCACTGTTTAACCTATTTTCTGGTGCCACTATGTTTGGGGCTTTCTTTATTGCTACCGATCCCGTATCGGCAGCAACAACACCAAAAGGCCGCTTATATTATGGTGCACTTATTGGGGCATTAGTTTATATCATCCGTACTTGGGGCGGTTTCCCTGATGGCGTGGCTTTCGCTGTCCTCTTAACCAACATGTGTGTTCCTTTGATTGATTACTACACCAAACCAAGAACATACGGCCATAAAAAAGGATAAGACAATGCTTAATACTATGAAAAAAAGCAGCCTTGTTCTGGCGCTTTTTGCAATTGCTTCTACAGCATTAGTAACCATTACTTTTGCATTAACAAAAGATCAAATTGCCTATCAGCAGCAACAACAACTGCTGTCTACACTTAATCAAGTAGTACCAAAGGCACAACATGACAACGAGCTTTATAAAGCCTGTATTTTAGTTAAAAATCCAGAAGCTTTAGGTACTGAACAACCAATGCCTATTTATTTAGCGTCACTAAATGGCAAGCACTCAGGTGCAGCTATAGAAACTATTGCACCAGATGGTTATAGCGGTGCAATTAAGATTATTATTGGTGTCGACTCTGATGCGATGGTAACAGGGGTTCGTGTACTGTCCCATCAAGAAACACCGGGCTTAGGCGATAAAATAGATATTCGTATCACTCGATGGGTTGATGCGTTTTTAGGAAAATCTGTTGATAATTTTCAAGATAAAAGCTGGGCTGTTCAAAAAGATGGGGGCCAATTTGATCAATTTACAGGGGCAACCATCACACCTCGCGCAGTTGTAAAAGCAGTTAAAAAAGCGGTATGGTTCTATAAAACACATCAAGATGAGTTGCAGACTCTTCCTCTAAATTGTGAGGCTAACTAATGGCAATTAACAAAGAACTAATCAAAAATGGTTTATGGGATAACAACCCTGCCCTAGTTCAGCTGCTGGGACTTTGTCCTTTACTTGCGGTTTCGGCAACGGTAACCAATGCGCTAGGATTAGGTATTGCTACCACCTTAGTTCTTATTGGATCTAACTTAATTGTTTCATTAGTTCGCCAATGGATCCCACAAGAAGTCCGTATCCCAGTTTTTGTGATGATTATTGCCTCACTAGTAACCTGTGTTCAATTATTAATGAATGCATATGCTTATGGTCTATATCTATCACTGGGCATCTTTATTCCTCTTATCGTAACTAACTGTATTATCATCGGTCGTGCAGAAGCTTTCGCCTCTAAAAATGACCCTGTACCTGCAGCTCTTGATGGGTTATGGATGGGGTTAGGTATGACAGCAGTGCTTGTCCTATTAGGTGCAATGCGTGAAGTACTTGGTAACGGCACGCTATTTGATGGTGCGGATCTATTATTGGGTGATTGGGCGACAGTATTGCGTATTGAACTATTTCATGTCGATAGCCATTTCCTATTAGCCATGCTTCCACCAGGCGCTTTCTTAGGTGTCGGTTTTCTTATTGCGATAAAGAATGTTATCGATAAAAAATTAGCGGATCGTCAACCAAAACAAGAAAAAGAAAAAATTGAACGCGCACGAGTATCATAAATAAGGACATTGAGCGGTATGAATAATGTAAAACGCCGAGAAATATTAGAACGCTTACAAGCCGATAACCCACATCCTCAAACTGAGCTTGAATGGTCTACGCCGTTTGAATTATTGATCGCTGTTTTGCTATCAGCACAAGCTACCGATGTCAGCGTAAACAAAGCGACGCGCAAATTATACCCTGTTGCAAATACGCCTCAAGCAATCTTAGACTTAGGCGTTGACGGATTAAAAACTTACATTAAAACCATTGGTTTATTTAATACCAAAGCCGTTAATGTTATCAAGACTTGCCAGATGTTGATTGATCTTCATGACAGTGAGATCCCTGAAGATCAAGACGCGCTAGAAGCTCTACCTGGTGTTGGGCACAAAACGGCAAATGTCGTTCTAAATACAGCCTTTGGTTGGCCAACCATTGCGGTAGATACTCATATTTATCGTGTCTCTAACCGTACAAAGCTGGCAATGGGAAAAACCGTTAACGACGTAGAAAAGAAATTACTCAAAGTGGTACCTAAAGAGTTCAAACTTGATGTACACCACTGGCTTATTCTGCACGGTCGTTATACCTGTATTGCACGTAAACCTCGCTGTGGCAGTTGCATGATAGAAGATCTCTGTGAGTTCAAAGAAAAAACAGATATTTAAATACTACCTACCTATCAATTATTTAGGTTGGAATAAAAGTAAAAAACTGGAGCAAAACAATGGCTAATGGACGCATTTTACACACGATGATCCGTGTGGGTAATTTAGATAAATCAATCGAGTTTTACACCAAAGTAATGGGTATGGATCTTCTTCGTCAAAACACGAATGAAGAGTACAAATATACGTTAGCTTTTCTTGGCTACGGTGATGAATCTCAAGGTGCAGTGATCGAATTAACGTATAACTGGGGCACTGAAGAATACGATATGGGTACGGCTTTTGGTCATATTGCCATTGGTGTTGATGATGTATACCAAACCTGTGATGCAATCAAAGCGGCTGGTGGTAACGTCACTCGTGAGGCTGGCCCTGTAAAAGGTGGTTCAACACACATTGCGTTTGTTAAAGACCCTGATGGCTACATGATTGAACTTATCCAGAATAAAAGTGCTTCAGCTGGTTTAGAAGGCTAATTCCTTACTTTAATTAAGATACTAAATACTCTATTGAATTAAACCTGCGATCTAAGCAGGTTTTTTTATACCTCACGCTTTTAATGATAACAATTCTCAATTAGAGTGTTTGCATAATAATTGAAAGAACGCCAATTGAGGGAATATCATGATAGAACTATGGGAAAAACACACTATATTAGCTGAACAGTCTTTTAAGAATAAAGACTTCTGGCGTACCATTCTTCATTATCAACAGGCCTTTGCCATTTCAGAGGAGCTCACAAAGCGCAATGAAGCGAGTCTCGTTGATCAAGTAACCATCACGGTTATCTCTTGTCATAATTTAGCTCAATTCTGGCGAAGCCAAAATGACAATAATTTTGAGCTAAAGTATTTAGAAATTGCTGCAGAAAAAATTCTCACTCTTGTACCACAATGCCCCAAAAATGATTGTGAATCTTTCGTTTCTAACTTAGGTTGCTGTAAAAATGCCCTTTTAGAATTTATGAAACGTCACCCTAATCCAGAAATTGCAAAACATATTCAACACATTGATACCACAGTTCAATGTGAGTTAATTGCGAGTTTTAAACTGCAATAAAAAAGGTGCCTATTGTAATAGACACCTTAAATGAGTTACTCGATAAAATTACACCGATTAAATTATTGTTCGACCTAAAGAAATAACAACTCGACGGTTTTTATTCTTACCGATTGGTGTTGCATTATCAGCAATAGGACGACGTTCACCATAAGATTGAACACGAATGCGATCAGTAGGTAAACCAATCGATTCAAAATAGTTTTGTAGCTTTAATGCGCGTCGCTCAGACACTTGTTGGTTAACATTTTTTCCACCACTAGAATCAGTGTAAGTCGCCACTAATACTAAATCGACATCTTTAGTATATTTAATAAAGTCTGCTATTTGAGATAAACGTTTTTTTGATGCTTTATTTAATTCATCACTGTTTTTATCAAAGTGTAGAATAGTAAATGAAATATCTTCAAAACTATAAGGCAACAAATTAGCAATACACATGCTAAAAACGTTGTATGTGTTTTGAAATACAACTGGAGAAAGTGCAACCTCAATCAACTGCTTAGGACTCTGCCAATCGGCATAAGTAAAGGTAGGAAAACGTCCATTCTCTAATTCAGCCAACATTGACCATGCAGTCGTACCGCCGACATAACCATCAAATTGTTTGAAAAATTTCAAATTTGTCATTGAATCGGCGCTTTCGCCAGGAGTCCAACGCGGTGGCATAGAGACCAAATTAACTGAGCGAGTCTCTCCCATTGGACGGTTCATTTTTAGTTCAAAATCCAGATTCATCTTTTTATTGGCGTACGATGAAAATTCTGCATTTCCGTAATTTGGAATATTGTGAGATAAACGGCATTCTAATGGCGAATTCTCTAGCATTACCCATTTTGATTGCTCAGGCTTAGCAACATAGTTCTTATTGGCTAATGCAGATGTTGCAGTCAATGAGCTTACTAGCAGGGCTAAAGTAAAAAGTGTTTTTTTCATAATACCTAAATCTATTGGAGTCATGCCGTTGACGATGAGCTTAATTAAAGCAAAATTTAGACCAATAATACTCATTTTTGGTCTGTATTTTATTTATCACCACTTATCTTCAATAAATATATCCTCATCACACCTTATTTACAGTTTTTATGCTAACGATAATCTGCAATAATAACGGCAACATTTTCTTACGTACCGAATGATGACTGAAGTAGAGCAACATAATTTATTAAAAAACCGATTTCGTGGTTATTTCCCTGTCGTTATTGATGTTGAGACCGCTGGCTTCAATTCAAAAACTGATGCTTTACTTGAGATTTGTGCTGTCACCCTTGCAATGGATGAAGAAGGTTACTTAAAACCAGCCAGTACAATTCATTATCATGTTTCTCCATTTGAAGGTGCTAATCTTGAGAAGGAAGCACTAGAATTTAATGGTATCCGTGACCCATTCAGTCCATTACGTGGCGCGGTTACAGAAGATATCGCTTTAAAAGAAATCTACAAACAAATCCGAAAAGAGCAAAAACAGCATGATTGTCGCCGAGCAATTATGGTCGCTCATAATGCTAATTTTGATCACAGCTTTGTGATGGAAGCTTCTGAACGAGCAAAATTAAAACGTATTCCTTTTCATCCTTTCTGCACATTTGATACTGCGGCGATCAGCGGATTAGCACTAGGGCAAACCGTTTTAGCTAAAGCATGTAAAGCTGCAAACATTGATTTTGATGGAAAAGAAGCCCATTCAGCACTTTACGATACAGAAAAGACTGCTGAGTTATTCTGTCATATCGTAAATAAATGGAAAGATCTTGGTGGATGGCCACTATTGCCTGAAACCGAAGAAGAAAATACTAATAATAATTAATTGGCTATCTGCACATATCAATCAGAAAGTAGACATACATTTTATGCTTATTTATCAATTGGCATAACTACACAACATTTACAGGGAAACTAAACAAAATGAATCCAATCATTCTTTCTGTTTCAGTAATGCTTATTCTCGCTTTGCTTAGAGTTAACGTTGTCGTTGCATTAACGTTCAGTGCACTAATCGGTGGATTAGTGGGTGGTTTATCATTATCTGAGACTATTTCAGCATTTGAAGGTGGCTTAGGTGGCGGTGCTACAATTGCATTAAGCTATGCTATGCTTGGTGCGTTTGCTGTTGCTATTTCAAAATCTGGCGTGACTGATTTATTAGCTCACAGTGTTATAAAACGCATTAACGCAAAAGATAATCTTCATGCTGCCACTGGTGTGAAATACCTGTTACTTTGCTTAATATTATTAATTACGATTTCATCGCAAAACGTAGTGCCTGTGCATATTGCGTTTATTCCAATCTTAATCCCGCCACTGATCCAAGTATTTAATAAACTAAAGCTTGATCGACGTTTAATTGCTTGTGTACTAACCTTTGGTTTAGTTACACCATACATGATCCTGCCTGTTGGCTTTGGTGGCATATTTTTAAACAATATTTTATTAAAAAATCTGCATGACAACAGCCTCGATGTTGTTGCTAGCCAAGTTCCTTTAGCAATGGCTCTGCCTGCTTTGGGTATGGTGACCGGTCTTCTAATTGCTGTATTTATCTCTTACCGTAAGCCTCGAACTTATGCTGATGTTGATAATACAACAATGAAAGCAACCAATGCAGCACCTACGTTTAATAAACGACATATCCAAATATCAATTATCGCTATTATTGCTGCGTTATCCGTTCAATTAGCAACTGGTTCAATGATTGTTGGGGCACTTGCCGGGTTTATGGTGTTTACGTTTGGCGGTGTTATCGCTTGGAAAGAAACTCAAGATGTCTTTACTCGTGGTGTTCACATGATGGCTATGATTGGCTTCATTATGATCTCAGCTGCTGGTTTTGCTGCGGTAATGAAAGCAACAGGTGGCGTTGAAATCCTAGTAGAATCATTATCAACTTCAATCGGTGATAATCAACCATTAGCCGCATTACTCATGCTAATTGTCGGTTTATTGGTAACCATGGGTATTGGTTCTTCTTTCTCTACCATCCCAATTATTGCAACTATTTATGTACCTCTTGCTTTGGCATTTGGCTTTTCGCCAATGGCTACCATTGCATTGGTTGGTACCGCTGCCGCTCTAGGTGATGCTGGCTCCCCTGCATCAGATTCTACATTAGGCCCAACGTCTGGGCTAAATGCAGATGGCCAACATGAGCACGTATGGGAAACCGTAGTACCTACATTCTTACACTACAACCTGCCATTAATTGCATTTGGTTGGATTGCAGCAATGGTGCTTTAATTGATTAATACTGCCTAGTAGTTATATTATTGTTGCAGAATTAATGTTAATCGATATAAAACGGCAGTTAACCCTGTCGTTTTTTGCATTAATATCAAATATTTTTACTCAGCTATTCGTTCTTTTTTCTATATTTAAGTAAGACTGTTGCTATACTCTTGCACTGTCTAGTTACGACCTGTCTATTTTCTATGAAACTAATTAAGCTCTCTTCTTTTCTCATCATTGACGACAGTACTGTTATCCAAAATGCAATCCGTGCATTACTCAGTCGTATTGGTGTCCCGACGAATAACATTGCTTGCTGCCCAACAGCAGGTGCAGCTGTAGGTAACTGTAAACAAAAAAAATTCGATGTCCTTTTTGTTGATCATAACCTTGGCCATGGCAGTACTGGTCTTCAAATGTTAGAGCAATTACGTCTACTACGATTGATTACCGACAATACTCTGGTCTATGTCGTAACTGGTAATGAAGATCCACAAATTGAATTAGCATATACCGATTATATCCCTGAAAAGTATATCCAAAAGCCAATTCGCCCAGAAGAAATTATCAAGGTTATTAACCATGATTTAGTAAAACGTCAATTCGCGATGGGGATGATTGCCGCTTATACAAAAGATGGGCTCGCTGGTGTTAAACCTCTTATATTCAAAGCACCAAATAAAATCATTCTTAAAGACTCAATGCTTAAACTGACATCTCGCCTCATCAAGGTGAACCGACTGTCAGAAGCGTTGAGCGTGAATAAAGCTTTACTCTCCATAATTAAAGAGTCGATTGAAGCTGAAATCCAACAAGCAGAAATCTATATCGCACAAAATGATTTTGATAACGCTAACCAGTTACTCGATTCATTATTACCAAAAAATGAAACCAGTAGCTTACGTTTGCTTGATTTAAAAGCTCAAATAGCGTTTAACCGAGATAACTTATCTATTGCTGCTCGTTACTGGAAAAAAGGATTTGAACTTGCACCCTACTCGTATTTAAGATTCAGTCACCTCATTTGGTCTCTTCTTGCAAAAGGAGAACGATACGATGCATTCGACTTACTCACTAAATACGCTTATTTATTGCCAAATTCTGCATTTGACTCTGCAGGAAAAAGAGCAATGGCCGCATGGGGTGATCTTTTTCTTGCATCACAAGAAACGTTGCAAGACTGGTCACCTGAAAGCTCTTGGCAGCGTGTTAGTGCAAAGTTAAAAGGTCGCTTACGTGGGATCCCTTGTACTTCTGCACAAAGAGCACTTTCGGCATTATGGCAATTAAAAATGAACCGGTATGGCGAGGCTAATCGTTTAATCTCAGATATTCAACATGCTGATATTACCGATTATGAAACCGCTTATATTGTTTACTTAGTGTATTGCGAGATGAGGCTTGACGATGAAAAAGAGAATGTTGAAACGAAGTGGCTTGCTAGATTACAAAAAGGGACCTCTACCTTAGCAAAATTACAGACTCTTGCTTTTGAAAAAGCGAAAGCATCTGCATAATCGTCATTTTATCATGAGTAACTCAGATAAATAACCGAACTATTTATGTTCTAGAGTCATTAAAAAGCCACGTATTATCAAACGTGGCTTTTAAATTATAAATAATTATAACGTTCTAATTATTACTCAGCTTCAGGAGCATTACGCTCTGCCGCTTCTTTAACTAATGGCTGAAGCTCACCTTTTTGGAACATTTCCAAAATGATGTCACAACCGCCAATTAATTCACCTTCAATCCACAACTGTGGGAAAGTGGGCCATTGTGCGTATGCAGGAAGCTCAGCACGAATGTCTGGATTTTGTAGGATGTCCACATAAGCAAATTTCTCGCCGCAGTTCATTAGTGCTTGAGAAGCTTGAGATGAAAAACCACAGCTTGGAAGCTTAGGTGAGCCTTTCATGTATAGAATAATGTGGTTTTCAGTAATTTGTTGTTTGATCTTATCGATAGTTTCCATTGTATCCTCTAATGGGTCGACACTAAGTTGTATTCATTCTACTTCTTATGCACTCAGAAAAAAATACCTAATATTTGTAGTGGTATTATTTATTGAAAATTCTCCACTTTTTCTTTTAATAAAATCAAAACTTGCTAGAATCAGAGCGAAGTCAGAATAAATTCTACACTCATTTGAGTGTATATTTTTTGGAATATTAGTGAGGCGTAGACCTCTTACAACATGGAGACATGAGCAATGTCATTTGAATTACCAGCTCTACCGTTCGCAAAAGACGCATTAGAACCACATATCTCTGCTGAGACTTTAGATTACCACCACGGTAAGCATCACAACACTTATGTTGTTAAGCTTAATGGCCTTATCCCAGGTACTGAGTTTGAAGGCAAAACACTAGAAGAGATCGTTAAGACTTCTACTGGTGGTGTTTTCAATAACGCAGCACAAATCTGGAACCACACGTTCTACTGGAACTGCCTAGCTCCAAACGCTGGCGGCCAACCAACAGGCGCTGTAGCAGCTGCTATCGATGCTGCATTTGGTTCTTTTGAAGAATTCAAAGCACAATTCACAGATTCTGCGATCAACAACTTTGGTTCTTCTTGGACTTGGCTTGTTAAGAACGCTGATGGCTCTCTAGCTATCGTTAATACATCAAATGCAGGTACTCCACTAACAGAAGAAGGCGTTACACCGCTTCTAACTGTTGATCTATGGGAACACGCTTACTACATCGATTTCCGTAACGTTCGTCCTGATTATATGGGTGCGTTCTGGGCTCTAGTAAACTGGTCTTTCGTAGAAGAAAACCTAGCAAAATAATTCATTTGAAGTTGCCGTATTATTTCGGCTAACTTTCAACCAAAAAGGTCGGTATTTATACTGGCCTTTTTTTATCTTTCATTATTAACGGTAACTCTTTGCCACTTAACGCTATTAATTAAAAAAACGGCAATTTATTTCCTAAAAAGACTAAAGTTTTTGAATCCTTTTCCGATATGTATTTATCATCAAGAGGAATTGATTCATGAAAGTACATACTTTAGATAAAGCCGAGTTAATCAGTGAAATTCAATACGGTTCAAACCTAAACCATGCTATGGAAGCGGGTCGCCGTGCAGATTTCGCCTTAATGATGTCTTTACTGTCTAATGACTTACGTGAAAATACACCTGTTGAAAAAATAGATGAGAAAAAAGTGACAGAAGATCTGCTTCGTCAACGCTTTCAATTAGCTGACGCTCAGATTTTACGTAGTAATGAAGAAAGCTACTCTCGCGCTGCTTCACAAGCAAACCAATTTCATAATGGTGGTTTAGCAAGTGCAAAACTATTACATGGACTAGCCCCGGATGCTATGGCTTATATGCCACAAGATACCCACGACCTACCAGAAGACGTATATCACAACCTATCTGGTCATCAACGTCGCCAACTAGAATCAGGTAATGAGATCTTTAATGCTATACCTCGAGATCTTTATAATGAGTTGGTAGCTGCTAAGCGTCATTCAGAAATGAACTTATACATTTAATCTATCGTTCTATCTTCTTACTCAGACACCGTTATTTAGTATCTCCAACAAGACATTATTCACATGAATTATGTGAGTTGGTGCATAAATTAGATAATTGAATACAATTTAATCACCATTTCTAGCCAAGCTCACAGCAGATGTAATATTTCTATCCCATTATTAAAGCACTTTTATTTAACAACAATGTGAAATGCTTTGAGGAAGGGATGCTATGCAAATTGAACATTCTACTATTCTGATCACATCTGCTGGTAATTTTATGGGCCGAGCTATTGCATGCCATTTTTCCTCACTTGGTGCGTCCCTTATTATTGCCGATTCAGATCACTATCAGTTACACGAAACACATAGACTCTGCGATCAATTAAACCCAAATGTTGTTAGTTACGAATTAAAAGACCAATCGACGCAAAGTATTCATGATTTATTCCATTCCATTGATGAAAGATTTACCAATGGAATCGATGTTTTGATCAACAACTATACTGATATAGCCCTACCAAGCTTGTTTTCACATCAACAACATGAAGCTCCTTCTCAGCTAATTGAATTAACTGAAAGCTTATTTTCTTATGGCCAATATACCGCGAACCATATGAGAGATCATAATAAAGAAGGCGTAATAATTAATTTAGGGTATCAGAAATTTTCACCACAAGTTCAGCAACTCGGTCATTCAGCTTCATTGCTCGCAGGTCTAACAAAGAGTTGGGCTAAAGAATTAAATCCTTTTAATATTAGAGTTGGTGGCGTCACTCCTTGTCTTTCTAGCTTACTATCAGACTCTAACGTAAATTTAATCAATCAAGAGTTGATAAAAAACACTGAATACATACTAAAGAATGACTATTTCAATGGCCGTATTATTGAGGCCACAGCGTAATACCTATCAAACACAACCTTTGATATCTCTAATTTTTATTTGGCTTATACCAGCCACTGTATGTAGTAAATGTTCAGAAATATCGCAGGCATAAAAAAACCACCTTGAAGTAAGGTGGTTTTTATTGTTCTCATATTTTCAAAATACTAGTGAAAATACTTTAGCTTGTTAGCTTCGAATTATTTCTTCGCTTTTTTCGCTTTTGCTTCTGCTTTCACTTCTGGTGCGTCGATTACGTCAGCGTAAGCCGTACCGTAGTAAGAAGCGATTAATACTTCTTTAAGCTCTTTGATCAATGGGTAACGTGGGTTAGCACCTGTACATTGGTCATCAAACGCATCTTCAGCAATTGAATCCACTTTTGCCATGAATTCAGCTTCGTTAACGCCAGCCGCTTGAATTGACATTGGGATATCCAGTGCAATTTTAAGCTCTTCTAACCAACCAAGTAATGCATTAACTTTCGTTTCAGTATTACCTTCACGGTAACCTAAATGCTCTGCAATTTCAGCGTAACGAGCACGTGCTTTAGGACGGTCGTACTGAGAGAAAGCAGCTTGTTTAGTTGGGTTGTTAGTCGCATTAAAACGTACTGTGTTAGCAATTAATAACGCGTTAGCAAGACCGTGTGGAATGTGGAATTCTGCACCTAATTTATGCGCCATTGAGTGACACACACCTAGGAAAGACTGCGCAAAAGACATACCAGCGATTGTTGCTGCATTGTGTACTTTCTCACGAGCGATTGGATCTTTCTTACCGTTAGCGTAAGAGCTTGGTAAGTACTCTTTAAGCATCTTAAGTGATTGCAGAGCGTGACCGTCTGAGTATTCGTTTGCAAGAACAGAAACGTAAGCTTCTAATGCGTGAGTTACTGCATCGTAACCACCGAATGCACATAAAGACTTAGGCATATCCATTACAAGGTTAGCATCAACAACAGCCATGTTTGGCGTTAGTTCGTAATCTGCTAATGGGTATTTTTGACCCGTTTTTTCATCAGTTACAACAGCAAATGGTGTAACTTCAGAACCTGTACCAGAAGTCGTTGTGATACATACTAGTTCAGCTTTTTGACCCATTTTAGGGAACTTGTAAATACGTTTACGGATATCCATAAATCGCATAGATAGGTCTTCGAAATCAGTTTCTGGGTGCTCGTACATTACCCACATGATTTTCGCAGCATCCATTGGTGAACCACCACCAACAGCTAAGATAACATCAGGTTGGTAGCTTGCACATGCTTCAGCACCGGCTTTAACTACTGCTAATGTTGGATCTGCTTCTACTTCATGGAACACTTCAACTTCCATGCCTTTCTCTTTTAAGATTGAGCGTAGGTCATCGATGTAACCGTTGTTGAATAAGAAACGGTCAGTAACGATTAATGCACGTTTTTTACCTTCAAGGTCAGTCATTGCAATTGGTAAACAACCGCGACGGAAGTAGATAGATTTTGGTAGTTTATGCCACAACATATTTTCTGCTCGCTTAGCTACAATTTTCTTGTTGATAAGGTGCTTAGGACCTACGTTTTCAGAGATAGCGTTACCACCCCAAGAACCACAACCTAACGTTAGTGAAGGTGCTAATTCAAAGTTGTAAAGGTCACCGATACCACCTTGAGATGCTGGTGTATTCACAAGAATACGAGCAGTTTTCATTTTGTCACCGAAGTACGCGATACGCTCTTCGTTGTTATCTTGGTCAGTGTAAAGTACTGAAGTATGACCAACACCACCTATGTCTAATACGATGCCCGCTTGACGTACTGCATCTTCAAAGTCTTTCGCTTTGAATAGACCTAATGTTGGAGATAGTTTCTCATGAGCAAATTCGTCATCCCATGAAGCTTCTAAGCCTTCACCGATAAGAATTTTAGTAGATGTAGGTACTTTAACATTTGCTAACTCAGCGATTTTGTATGCTGGTTGGCCAACGATGTTAGCGTTAAGTGCGCCATCAATAAGCAGTACTTTACGTACTTTATTTGCGTCTTCTTTGTTTAGAACAACCGCGCCGTATTTAGCGAAACGAGCTTTAACTTCATCGTAAATTGATTCAACAACGATTGCCGCTTGCTCAGAAGCACAGATAACACCGTTATCGAATGTTTTAGACATTAGGATAGAAGAAACAGCACGTTTGATATCAGCAGTTTCGTCGATAACTACAGGTGTATTACCCGCGCCAACACCGATTGCAGGTTTACCTGAAGAGTAAGCCGCTTTAACCATGCCTGGACCGCCAGTAGCAAGGATCATGTTGATGTCGTCATGTTTCATTAATGTATTTGACAATTCAACAGATGGTTGGTCAATCCAACCAATGATGTCTTTTGGTGCACCCGCTTTAATTGCTGCATCTAATACTACTTTAGCAGCGTAGTTAGTTGCATTTTTAGCGCGTGGGTGTGGAGAGAAGATACAACCGTTACGAGTTTTAAGACAGATTAACGCTTTAAAGATTGCTGTTGAAGTAGGGTTTGTGGTAGGAACGATTGCACAAACAATACCTAGAGGTTCAGCAATAGTGATCGTGCCGCCTTCATCGTTACGGTCGATGATGCCACACGTTAGCTCGTCTTTGTATTTATTATAAATAAACTCAGAAGCAAAGTGGTTTTTGATAACTTTATCTTCCATGATACCCATGCCAGATTCAGTTGCTGCCATTTTTGCTAGTTCAATACGAGCTGTTGAAGCTGCTAGAGACGCTGCACGGAAGATTTCATCAACTTTCTCTTGTGAAAAGTTCGCAAATTCTTTTTGCGCCGCTTTTACGCGTGCTACTAGAGCATCAAGTTCAGCTAAATTAGTTACAGGCATATTGTTTCTCCTAAAAATAAAAACTATAAAATTCATTAAAAACTATTTAGTAAGGATTCTGCTTTTTCATCCTTTTTTAGCAGTTAAGCTCAGCCAATTTTCTTGTAATCCTGCTTTAACTTCTTAGTAAATTGCTTTCAAAACTGATTATATTCTTTCACAATTTGAAAAGTATTGATTCAGATCAGTTATGAGAATTTATTTACCACTATCGTCTTAAATCCAACGAGCATCACAGTATAAATGCAATTTAGATCAAATAGTTAACTTCATTCATGACGAGCTTAAAAATAACAACTAATGATAAAACCTTCATTATGAAAATGTAAACTGTAATAAAGTTACATATTAAAGGCTAAAAAATGACAAATTATGGCGAAATCTTCGTGCCACTAAAGAGTAGTATATCTCCGCTCAGATTCACATCGTTTATGCATCAAATAAGTTGCTCTAGATCACTTAACTGTAAATATGACGACTCTTTTACCTTCTATAAAATAAATACGATTTAAACTTGTACTAGAGAGTAGACTGTTTTTTTATTATTCTTAATAAAAGACAGCCTATCATTAAGCACAAAAATTAATCATGAATACAAAACGCCTTAAACATTATTTATATGCAACGATATTTGGCACACATACTAAAGGTGGGAAGCGATTTGATATCGCATTGATCGTACTAATCCTTACCTCTCAAGCGACATTAATCTTAGATTCGATAAGTTCAGTCAATGCCATATATGGTGATCTGTTATGGCGATTAGAGTATATTTTTACTGCTATATTCACTATCGAATATATTTTACGATTATATTGCTCACCAAAGCCTAGCTCTTATGCGAAAAGTTTTTATGGAGTTATTGACCTACTCGCAATACTACCAACTTATCTAGCATTGTTTTTTCCAAGCGCAAGCTACATTGCAATCATTCGTCTCTTACGTGTAATGAGAATATTTAGAGTTTTAAAGTTAGTTCGCTACTTACAAGATTCCAACATTCTTTTACGCTCACTGTTGATGGCAAAAAGAAAAATCTTCATCTTTTTTAGTACTGTCGCCATTTTAGTTTCTGTTTTTGGTTCTTTGATGTTCGTTATTGAAGGGCCTGAAAATGGATTTACTAGCATTCCCCAAAGCATCTATTGGGCAATAGTCACTATTACGACGGTGGGCTATGGTGATTTGGTTCCGCATACTACACTGGGTAAAGCTGTGGCTTCATTAACAATGCTATTAGGTTATTCGATTCTCGCCGTACCTACTGGGATTATTACTGCAGAATTAAACCAAGAAATGAACGCGCACAGAAATCTAATACGTTGTCAAGATTGTGGAAAAGGAGGGCATGAATCTGATGCAATGCATTGTAAACACTGTGGAAGTGAATTACCTGCGCCTCATGATAGAGTGAAGAGTGTAAAATAAAAAAGAGATACAGAGTGCAAGACTCTGTAAGCATTGCCACAGTTTTATTCTGAGTATAGGGTTAAGGAACCTTGTGATGTATTGTTGACAGAGCCACTATTAAGAAACTTAGGTGCTGCAATAACAGCAAGTAGTATGAATACAGCAGCAAATGCTGCAAACTTAGTTAAAACTTGTCCCTTTGGTTTTTTCATCATACCACTTATCTAATTCTATGAAATTGTCGATAATGTACTTGAGTTGCTGCTTATCGACAATTTTATAGATTTTTTTTGGGAGCAATGTGGCATTAATATTCTCACCACTGAGATATTACTCTCAAAAAAGGAGGCGATGGGAAATATTATCACTTATTCTGATGATACGTTAACTCGGACGATATCTTCTTGCCCTTTTGAAAACTGCTTTTTAAGTTCTGCTTTTGATTTAAAACTGATGTCACCACCTTCCGCAACCGTCATATGTTGAGCTTCTTTATTATGCATTGATTGGTACAACATCATTGCTTGCATACAGGTACTTCTTTGCTCTTGAGATAACGGCGTACCATTATGCCATTTTCCTGTTTCGACAGCATATTGCAAATTTTGAAATACTTCTGGTGTCATTGATTCTAGTAATTTATTAATATCCATTGTTTATTCCCCATATTAACGACTCAGAAACCATATCTTTTGATTAATGTTAGTCAACATACTGCCGATAAATTGGTGTAATGGATCACGTTTCCTCTTTTTCTTTCTATAGGATCATCATGCTTTTAACGACTCAACGATTTACCTTAGTGGCGCTTGCTACTCTTTTAGTATCAGGCTGTTTTGATTCAAAACCAACAACAGAACAATTATGTGAAGAGCATGCAAACTTACAGTGCCAACAATTAAATATGCGTGATGGCCAATGCTTGAACCAAAGAGAGGCGCTTATATTGAGTCGTTTTGAAGTATTAAAGAGTCAAAGTGATCTTGATAAATTAAACACAATTAAAGCAACATATGAATACCAGCAATGCTTAACCTCCGCAGCACAAATTGAACCGATTACCGCTAAAGAGATTAAAACCAAACGCTCTGAAGCTCTACTTCATACTTATGATGCTATTGATGCTTTATCTTTAGAGCTTCAAACTTCTACAGAACCAAAGGTTCTTTTTTATCGCTGGACAACTGGAGATAAAAAAGCACTGCGTGAATTTTTACAATTAGAAGGAACGAAAGCATTAGAATCTGCCGAGTTACAATACGCACTTGCCACTTTTTATACGCAACGTGATGGGAATAAAACCATCCTAATTCTTAATCATTCATTAGAGTTACTAACAGAGAAAGATTATGAAAATGAATTACACTCAATAATCATTAAATCGCTTGCGAGTATTAACCATAAAGAAGGTAATAAAAAGCATGCGTATATTTGGGCTTTAGTAGGTAAAGAATTTCAACTACAAGTGGCTTCAGAAAAACAATTGGAGTTACTGTATCAATTTACAGCGGAAGAAAAAGAAACATTACTAAAAAGCAGTGAAACAATAACAAAAAGTATTGAAGCGCAAAACTTCCACCCCTCTTTACTACCAGTTCAAATAAAAAAGTAATTCAGAAGTAAAAAGGAGCCTGTGCTCCTTTTTTTTATTGCATTAAAGCTAACCGATATTTCCACTGCTAGTTTTTATTATTAAAATGTAGCGATACTGAATTAACACAAAAACGTTCACCCGTTGTCTTAGGGCCATCATTAAACACGTGGCCTAAATGACTATCGCATTGACGACAGCGGATCTCTGTTCTTTGCATTCCATGGCTATTATCCTCAATATATCGAATTGCCTGCTCATTCGCTGGGGCATCAAAACTTGGCCAACCACATCCAGAATCGTATTTATTCTCAGAAACAAATAAAATAGTTTGGCAACAGGTACAGTTATAATCCCCTGTAGATTTATTATGTAACAGCTTTCCTGAAAAAGGTGCTTCAGTACCTTGTTTTCTACAAATATCAAACTCTTCTTGGGTCAAACTCTCTTGCCAATCTGCTTCTGTAAATTCTGAAAACTGTTTTGATTTGTCCATTTGAAATTCTACCCCCTAAGACTTATTTAAATTAAACCTTGCTTCTACTCACCTTTGTAGCACATAATTTGCTAAAGTAATTTTACAGCAACCTAGTAAAATGGCGTTAATAGTTATGTCACTATTTTTCATAACATGTCATTAAGGTTATTAAATGACCAGATTTTCTATAAATTACGTAAGAATTTTTCTTTATGTTAACAGAATATGGTCTATTTTTTGATTTTAAACAATATAAATGGCATTTTTACTTGCAGGTTGGCTCAGGATTTTGTAATTTTACTACCAGTTAATTTAAACCTGAAATTCAAATTTAAGTTGTGGAGCAACTATAATGACTATCAAAGTAGGTATTAACGGTTTTGGCCGTATTGGACGTTTTGTTTTCCGTGCATCTGTAGAGCGCAACGACATCGAAGTTGTTGGTATTAACGATCTTATCGACGTTGAATACATGGCTTACATGCTTAAGTACGATTCAACTCACGGCCGTTTTAACGGTACAGTTGAAGTTGTAGACGGTAACCTAGTAGTAAACGGCAAAACGGTACGTGTAACTGCTGAGCGTAACCCTGAAGATCTTAAGTGGGATGCAATCAACGTTGACGTTGTAGCTGAAGCTACTGGTCTTTTCCTAGACGACGAAACTGCTCGTAAGCACATCACTGCTGGCGCGAAAAAAGTAGTTCTAACTGGTCCTTCTAAAGACGCTACTCCAATGTTCGTAATGGGCGTTAACCACGCTTCTTACGCTGGTCAAGACATCGTTTCTAACGCTTCTTGTACTACTAACTGTCTAGCACCTGTTGCTAAAGTTCTTAACGACAAGTTCGGTATCGAATCTGGTCTTATGACTACAGTTCACGCTACTACAGCAACTCAAAAAACTGTAGATGGTCCTTCTGCTAAAGACTGGCGTGGTGGCCGTGGTGCTTCTCAAAACATCATCCCATCTTCAACTGGTGCTGCTAAAGCTGTAGGCGTTGTTCTTCCTGAACTAAACGGCCTTCTAACTGGTATGGCTTTCCGTGTACCAACTGCTAACGTTTCTGTAGTTGACCTAACAGTTAACCTAAAAACTGCTGCATCTTACGAAGCTATCTGTGCTGCTATGAAAGAAGCATCTGAAGGCGAGCTTGCTGGCGTTCTAGGTTACACAGACGAAGCTGTTGTTTCTCAAGACTTCATCGGCGAAACACAAACTTCAGTATTTGATGCTGCAGCTGGTGTTGCTCTAACTGACAAATTCGTTAAAGTTGTATCTTGGTACGACAACGAAATCGGTTACTCAAACAAAGTTCTTGACCTAATCGCTCACATCTCTAAGTAAGCATTGGTATAGACTTTCTTTGAAAGCTAACTTAAAAGGTTTTGTATCTTTTAAGAATGAAAGGCGACTTAATTGTCGCCTTTTTTGTACCTGTTATTTAAGTAAAAGTACCTATTCCTTTTCTAGATTAGAGTGTAACTAAGGAAAAGAATATGTATTTATTATTTTAGGAGCGACCTATGAACCTTACTCACCTTCCAACCATCAGTGTGTTATCTGATAGCGTTACTATTGCTCAGCTTGATGATGTTAAGATCGTACGCATTATTCATGACAAAGCAGAAGCGGCTATTTCATTACATGGTGGACATGTACTGTCTTTCACTCCAAAAGGCCAAGATGACCTTATCTGGATGAGTAAAGAAGCTATCTTTAACCCTGAAAAAGCCATTCGTGGTGGTGTACCTGTTTGCTGGCCTTGGTTTGGCCGTATCGCTAACCCTGCCCACGGCTTTGCTCGCAATAGTACTTGGACATTAATAGAACACCGTGAAAACGAAAATGGGGTCATGGTAGTTCTTGGTTTAGAAGCTTCAGAAAAAACCAAAGCTATTTGGCCATTTGAATTTGAAGCTCGCTTAACAGTAGAAATTGGCGATCAGCTAACGATTACTCTTGATGCAAAAAATACAGATAATAAAGCGTGGAACTGCTCAGGAGCATTACACACGTACCTAAATGTTGCTGATATTAACACCACAACAATTACCGGTATGGGATCAAGCTATATTGATGGCTTACTGGAAGGGAAAGTATGTTCGGGTGTTGATACATTATCGATTAATGCGGCGGTTGACCGTGTTTACACTCAGCCAGAAAACACCGTCCTAGTCTCTGATACACAACGTACACTGTCTGTAACTAATACTGGCCACAATGCAGCAGTTATCTGGAATCCGTGGATTGAAGGCGCTGAATCTATGGGTGACATGAACAATGATGGTTATCAAACGATGGTGTGTGTTGAATCAACCTATCATGCTGCAAGTCTAGAAACAGCTAAAGTAATTCAACCTAATGAATCATTTGTGTTAAGTACAACAATTAACGCTTAATCTTAAAGCCAGAAACAAAAACGGAAGCACTAAGGCTTCCGTTTTTTATATCATCTATTTTAATAGTAAGCAGATGCTGAAATTATCTTTCCCAGTACGACTCTTCTAACGAATCTTCACGCTCTGGTAAACCACGAGATAAACGTGGTGAATGTTGCGCTAATACTTCAAAGCTTACACGGTTTGAGTACTTACATACTTGAGAAAACGAAGAGTATGTTAGGTATGAGTGCTGATGCTTACTTGAATTAGGCACATTATTACGGTGATAATGGTTTGCTGCCATATCATGTAATAAAGCCGACAATGCACCATCGCCTGCCCCATTGGTATTCTTGATTTTTTCAGGGCCGCCCATGTATGGTGAGATATGGGAATACACCTTCATTGGATTTTCACAGCTGTCTTTAATTGCAGGACGGCTAAACTCAAATTGGTTAAATTCTGGAATAGTACCTGGAAGTAATGGTAATGAAGTCTCACGCTTCGCTTCATCCTCTGTATAACCTGCCATATAAAGCCCTACAGGGCCCGCAGTACATAATACAAGATCAACCCAGTCAAGTGCTTTATCTGCTGCTTCTAGAGGATCTGATGCGCCTGTAAGCGCTTCACCTTCTTCTTCATTCATAGCAACAACGGTTACATGATCGTTTAAGAAATCACGCCAGTATTGTGGATCATCTTGAACAACAAATTTAGTACCCATAGTCAATACTACTGGTACGTCATGTTTTTTCGCGTACTCAATAGCTTGCATCGTAGCAGCTGGCATTGGGTCGCCATCTTTACAACGAACTAAATAAGCAGTCAGTACTAATGCAGATGCATTTTTAAAGATTTTCTCTGGAATGCTTTCTGCACGAAGTTGGTTCATGTCACCTTCGCTGATCGCAAACGTACGCTCACCGTCTTGGCTAATAAGCGCAAAACAGCGACCAATTGCACCAGGAACCGGTTGAAGGTAGTTCAAATCCATTCGGCTAGACGTATTACATAAGTAGCGATATGAGTAGCTACCAATATGAATGTCTTCACTCATCACACCTAACAGCGTTGATTTATCATCAGCGAGTACTGAATAGTTGTGAAGTGTATTACCAATCGTACCACCAGCGAATTCGTTGGTGATCATGTTGTTATCTTTAAGCTCATTATAAAGCATTTCCGCTTTATCATTATCGATAACCAGTGAGTGTCCTTTACTCAAGCCATACTTCTCAATAAAAGCATCGTCAATTCGAGCTTCAATATCCACTAACGTTTGATCAATACCGATAATGTGCGTACGCGACATTTTTTTGGTTTCTTGAGCTTGGCTAACTAATGGATCACGAGCGTGAACTGGAAAATAATGCTTGGATTTACGCTGACCTGGAAATTTCATAAAATAATCATTCAACTGGCTAATGGAAGAAGTGCGAAGTTTAGCCGCTCAATAACTCTGCCGCAACTACTGATATTAGCCTCAATGAAAGGCAAACGTTTGCTCTTTCTATTTGTTTATACTTCTAGCCTTACTAAGGCCATTCATGATAATTTATCTGTGTATTTTTTAAAGGTAACCACCATGACAACTGAACTAATTAGCTATGATGACGTAATCGAAGTCGCTTACGATATTTTCCTTGAAATGGCTCAAGACAACCTTGAACCAGCTGATGTTGCATTATTTACTCTACAATTTGATGATCGCGGCGCTGCTGAAGTTGTTGATACTCGTGATGATTGGGCTGGACACGTTGGCTTTGAAGTTGATGGCGAAGTATACGCGGAAGTTCTCATTGGCTTAGTCAATGAAGAATCAGACGTATTGGATGATGTATTTGCTCGTATGCTAGTCAGTCGTGATCCTGAACACAAGTTCTGCCACATGTTATGGAAACGTGATTAATTTTATCGTTCGTCTTTAACGACTAAGGAGCATTCATTTGCTCCTTTTTTATTATCCTCTCTCATTGAATCTCTTACTTTACACCCCCATTATTTCTTTATGCTCACAAACTGCTTATTGCAGAAAATAATAAAGGAATACCATGTCTCAATTTCAATCTAGATGCCCATCATGCAATGGACTCAACCGCCTTCCTATTGAACGCATTAATGACACACCTACTTGTGGTCGCTGTAAAGAACACCTATTAGATGGAAAGCCGCTAGAAGGTACCACTGATAATCTTGCTGCTTTAATGAATAGTGATAAACCTGTTGTTATCGACTTCTGGGCCCCGTGGTGTAATCCATGTGTTGGATTTTCTCCGGTATTTGAAGACGTTGCCGTTGAACGCAATGGCCAAGTTCGTTGTGTAAAAGTAAATACGGAAGCTCAACAACAAATTGCTGCACAATATCAGATCCGCTCTATCCCTACGATTATGGTCTTTAAGAACGGCCAGCGTGTAGATATGATTAATGGTGCATTACCAAAAGGTCAATTTGATCAGTGGCTAAATCAAGCACTGCTTAAATAATGTAAATAGCAGACAAACAAAAGCCGCTGTATGACTTAACATACAGCGGCTTTTTAATGTTTATCTAGTCCATGCTATAGAACAGATTAACCGATAAATTCTAAACCGTTCATGTACTTACGTAGTACTTCAGGGATAGCAATCTTACCATCAGCTTGTTGGAAGTTCTCTAGGATAGCAACCATTGTACGACCTACAGCAAGACCTGAACCGTTCAGTGTGTGAACTAATTCTGGTTTCTTCTCGCCTTGACGACGGAAACGCGCTTGCATACGACGAGCTTGGAAATCCCACATGTTTGAACAAGAAGAGATCTCACGGTACGTTTCTTGTGCTGGAACCCATACTTCTAAATCGTAAGTTTTACGAGAACCGAAGCCCATATCACCTGTACAAAGTACTACTTTACGGTATGGAAGCTCTAGAAGTTGAAGTACTTTCTCAGCATGACCTGTTAGCTCTTCAAGCGCTGCCATTGAATCTTCTGGTTTCGTAATTTGAACTAATTCAACTTTGTCGAATTGGTGCATACGGATAAGGCCACGAGTATCACGACCGTAAGAACCCGCTTCAGAACGGAAACATGGTGTATGAGCCGTCATTTTCAGAGGTAAATCAGCTTCTTCAGTAATTGTGTCACGAACCATGTTTGTTACTGGAACTTCAGCTGTTGGGATAAGTGATAGCATCTTAAGAGGAACATCACTCACTTGCTCTGTTAATGGGCTTGTGTGGAATAGATCTTCACCAAACTTAGGTAATTGACCCGTACCATATAGGCTATCGTGGTTTACTAAGTAAGGTACGTACATTTCCATGTAACCGTGTTCTTCTGTATGAAGATCAAGCATGAATTGTGAAAGCGCACGGTGAAGACGCGCAAATTGACCTTTCATTACGATAAAACGAGAACCAGAGATTTTAACTGCGCTCGCAAAATCAAGGCCATCAGCCATTTCACCAAGCTCAACATGATCTTTTACTTCAAAGTCATACGCTAGAGGGTTACCCCAACGCAATACTTCTACGTTTTCTTCTTCATCTTTACCAAACGGTACTGAATCATCAGGAATGTTTGGAACAGACAAAGCGATAGTTTCGATTTGTTGTTGAAGATCTGCAAGTGCTACTTTTGCTTCATCTAATTCAGAGCCTAGGTTTGCAACGTCAGCCATAATGCGATCTGCTTCTTCGTGATCGCCCTTCGCTTTTGCTTGACCAATGGACTTCGAACGGGAATTACGCTGCGCTTGAAGCTCTTCAGTTTTAACTTGAAGGGACTTACGTTGTTCTTCAAGATTGCGAAGTGTCTCTACGTCTAGCTTAAAGCCACGACGTGCCAGTTTCTCTGCTGTTTCATCCAGCTCTGTACGAAGTAATTTTGAATCAAGCATTTGTAATCCTATGCCTTATGGTCATTGTGTATTCAAATAATACAGAACACACTGAGTAATAAAATTTTGTGCAATTTTCAGTTCCAAATTGCGATTCGAATAAGATACCGAAAATGATCTTTTATTGGTAGCGTTTTAAGGTGCTGTTTTGATCTAATTGGGCTAAATATTCTAGCTTTTCACTAATTTTGGTTTCTAAGCCACGTTTTGTTGGAAAGTAGTACTTACGATCCTGCATTTCTGGTGGAAAATAATTCTCACCTGATGCATACGCATTTGGCTCATCATGAGCATAACGATAGTCTGCACCATAACCCATGTCTTTCATTAATGATGTCGGGGCATTACGTAAATGGTTTGGCACATCATAATCTGGTGAATTAATGGCGTCCATTTGCGCTTGTTTCCATGCGGTATAAACGGCATTACTTTTAGGAGCACATGCCAAATAAACCACCGCTTGAGCAATCGCTCTTTCGCCTTCAGCAGGACCAATGCGAGTAAAGCAATCCCACGCATTCATCGCAACTTCCATCGCTCGTGGGTCAGCATTGCCTATATCTTCAGAAGCTATCGCTAGCAAACGACGCGCAACATAAAGTGGGTCACCACCCGCAGCTATAATTCGCGCAGTCCAATAGAGTGCCGCATCCGGATTTGAACCACGAATGGATTTATGAACGGCTGAGATTAAGTCATACCACATGTCGCCTTTATTATCGAAGCGCGCCAGTTTTTCACCTGCCACTTCCGCTAATAAAGGTAAGTCCACCACTTTCTTACCGTCGTGATCTTCTTCTGCCATATCATGCAGAAGCTCAAGATAATTGAGTGACATACGAGCATCACCCGACACCAAATTTGCCAGTTGTAATTTTACATCATCAGGAAGTACAAAATTATCATCATTTAAGCCGCGATCTTTATCTAAAAGCGCTTGGTCTATTACCTGAACAATATCTTGTTTTTCTAATGATTTTAATTTGTAGACTCGCGCTCGCGATAACAATGCGTTATTGAGTTCAAAAGAAGGGTTTTCAGTCGTCGCGCCAATAAAGGTGATCGTGCCATCTTCTATATGTGGCAAAAAAGCATCTTGCTGACTTTTATTAAAGCGATGGACCTCATCCACAAACATAATGGTTCTTCTACCTGTGATTTGGTTTTCTTTTGCTTTTTCAATTGCAGCTCGAATGTCTTTTACACCAGATGTGACTGCCGATACTCGCTCGACTTCAGCATTGGTATAATTAGCTGCTACTTCCGCTAATGTTGTTTTACCGGTACCAGGAGGCCCCCATAAAATCATTGAGTGGATCTGTCCGGCTTCTAACGCGCGACGCAATGGCTTACCAACGCCTAATAAATGCTGCTGACCAATGTATTGCTCAATATTTTGAGGGCGCATTCTAGCAGCAAGGGGACGAAAATCGTCCCCTGCTGAAAAATCTAAACTGAAGTTACTCACGTTTATCCTTTATCTTTCATTAGCGCTGATCATCAATATCAACACCTTCTGGCACAGTAAAAGTGAAATTACTTTGTGCTGGTTTTTTCGCTTCAAATTTCGTAAAGCTAAAGTCACTACGTTGTCCGTCTTGCTCTACAACAGAGAATCCAGTGACATTACCTGATGGCTGTATATTGACAATAAAGTCGCTTTTTACTGCTGAATCAGATTTTGGGGACACGGTGAACGCATCACCATTTTGTGTCACAGAATAATTATCCCAATCAGAAGACTTGTTACGTGTTAATAATACAAATGGGGTCTGTGTTGTGGCTTTTTCAAGCCCCATTAAGGTTACTTGCTCAACAAATGGATTGTAATACCACAATGTTTCGCCATCAGTGACTAATAAATTCTCATCAGGCGTTTGAGTATGCCAGCGAAATAAATTAGGACGTAAGATCTTCACATCCCCTTCGCCTTGCATTAAAATATCCCCTTCTGGGCTCACTACTTTTTGAGTAAATACCGCTTCAAAGCCAGCATTTTGATTTAAACGCTCAGTCAATTCACTTTGAGGAGACGCCAAAACTGCTGCACTAAATACACTAGAACTTAATAAACACAGAGAAACTAAAAACTTTTTCATCAATAATTTTCACTTATCTAATAAAAATAATACCAATTCGATTAATCGCCACTGCCTACTGGAGGTGGCGCTATCACTTCACGGTTACCATTATGGCCCGGAGTACTAACAATGCCATGCGCTTCTAATTGTTCAACGATACGAGCGGCACGGTTATAACCAATTCTGAATTGACGTTGCACCCCAGAAACAGAGCCACGACGTGAAGTGGTTACAAACTCAACCACTTGATCAAACAATTGGTCTAGCTCTTCTTCGCCTTCTGGTTTCTCACCAGGAAGTAACGCTTCAGCACCTTGTTCGCTCTTAGTAATCGCATCAATGTAATTTGGACGACCACGCGCTTTCCAATCATTAACCACTGCATGTACGTCATCATCCGATGCAAAGGCACCGTGAACACGAACGGTATGGTTAGAACCCGGTGCTAAGTAAAGCATATCACCCATACCAAGTAGAGATTCCGCACCACCTTGGTCAAGAATAGTTCTTGAATCGGTTTTAGTTGATACCGTAAACGCAACACGTGTTGGAATGTTTGCTTTAATCAAACCAGTAATAACATCTACCGATGGGCGTTGGGTTGCCAAGATTAAGTGAATACCTGCAGCACGGGCTTTTTGAGCCAAACGAGCAATCAATTCTTCTACTTTCTTACCAACAACCATCATCAAGTCAGCAAACTCATCAACAATCACAATGATAGATGGCAGTTTTTCTAGCAATGGTGGCATTTCATCCATGCTGTCACCCGGTTTCCATAATGGATCATGAATTGGGTGCCCTGCTGCTGCTGCCATTTTCAATTTATCATTAAAGCCTTGTAGGTTACGAACCCCTAACGCTGACATTAATTTATAACGACGTTCCATTTCACCAACACACCAACGCAATGCATTACCTGCATCTTTCATGTCAGTCACAACTTCAGTCAATAGATGTGGGATTCCTTCATAAATAGAAAGTTCCAACATTTTTGGATCGATCATGATAAAACGTACATCTTCTGGGGTCGCTTTATAAAGCACACTCAAAATCATGACGTTTACACCAACCGATTTACCAGAGCCCGTTGTACCAGCAACCAGTACGTGAGGCATTTTAGCTAAATCAGCAATAACCGCTTCACCGGCAATATCAAGCCCCATAACGACGGTTGTTGGCGATTTTGCATTTTTAAATGTATCACTGCCAACCACATCAGAGAAAAATACCGTTTGACGATTAAAGTTAGGCAACTCTAGGCCCACATAAGGCTTACCTGGGATCACTTCAACAACACGCACTGCCATTGCCGATAAAGAACGCGCTAAATCGGTTGCTAAACCAGAAATACGGCTTACTTTTACACCAGGCGCTAAATCTAGCTCAAATCGTGTGATCACAGGACCAGGGAAGATATCCACCACTCGTGCTTTAATTTTATAATCAGCCAGTTTTGCTTCAACCAAACGAGCGGTATGCTCTAGTGATTCTCGAGATTCCATTTCTGCACGGGTATCTGGAGCAAATAACAAATCCAAGGTTGGCATCGGAGATGTTGGTTTTGGTAGATTAGGCTCAGAGTTAACTAAGAACGGATTCTGCAGTGCCGCTTGCGTTGCCTTTTCTTTGGCGACTAAAGCTTGGAACGCAGCAATATCCGCATCTGAATGCGTAGGCTCTTCTTCAACTGTTAGCTCTTCGTCTCTAGCGTCTTCAACTACCGCCTCTTCAATCGTAACACTTCTCGCAGACAAATGAGGAAGATCACTTTCTTCTATTTCAACCGTTTCAATCTCTTCTGTAGAAGAATCGAACGCATTAATGTGTAATTCATTAAGCGTTTCAGGTTGCACCTCTTCTACGGCGCTAAATGCAGGTAGCGTTTCTTCTTCTAATGCATTGAATGATTCTTCTTGTTTTAAGTCTTCAATTTCAACTTCTTGCTCAAGTGCAGAGAAACTCGATTCATTAGTAGTATCAATTCCCTCTTTCTCATCTAGGTTATCTTCAAGCTCAATAGAAGGATCAACGGATACCGCTCTGTCTGATATTTCCTCAAGATCATTTTCAAATACTGGGTTCTCAAACTCATTTCCGTATTGTTCATTATATTGTGAACTCAATGACTCAAGTATACTCGCTTCAGAATCAGCAACCATTGCCACTGAACTCACTGTGGCAACAGTAGCTGTAGGGAATGACTGCTCAGCGTTTACTTGACTTAATAACGGATCTTGGACTAATGCTTCATTATCCAGCTCTGCAATAGTCGCGTTACTGCGCATAGATAAATTAATACCATCTTCTAAGCTCTCAGGGACGATCTGCTCTTGTGGTGCCATAGAATAAACAGGTGCGTCTACAGAACTATAAATACTGTCAGTATCCGCACTTTCCATTTCTACAGCTGGTGTCGTTTCCGTCAACTCAACGATAGGTTCAGAAACAGATTCATTTACTGTCGAGAATAGAGGATCATCAGAATAAGCGGCCTCTCTTTCATAGTGGTCAACATTACTTGTTTGCATTTCCTGCGGAGCATTGGCAAACATAGATAACTCACGAGAAGAAATTTTAGGTGTCTCAAATGAGTCTACCGCTTTCGAAAATTCAGCTTCATCCTCTTTCTCTTCATGACGATGTTCATGTTCGACTTGGTACGTTTCGTCTTCGGTTTTTCTCACTTTATTAACAATACTTCTGATCCCTTCTAATGCGAAACCACCAAGGTTATCAACAATAGTTAGCCAAGAGACCCCAGTGAATAGCGTCAAGCCAGCTCCCCACAAGAACATAAAGATAAGCGTTGAGCCAAGTAAATTCAAAATAGGCATTGTTATGCTTGTCAAGACATCGCCAACCACACCGCCTGATGAGAAATACCATAAATCATCGAAGCTTGTATCAGCTAATGCACAACTAGTTAAAAAGAGCATAAGTAAGCCTAGAATACGAGTTCCGATCATCATAAGATCTAACTCTTCATTTTCCTCTCGCTCTTTTTTACGAAAAGCTATCCAAGTGCAAGCTAGTAAGATTACTGGTAGTAAATAAGCCAAAGACCCAAAGGCAAAGAAAAGCGTATCTGCTATCCACGCGCCAAATGACCCGCCTACGTTGTCTACGGTTCCAGCCCATGACGTTTGAGTCCATGATGGATCTGCAGGGTTAAAGCTAAATAAAGAGATAGTAATAAAAATCGTTGCTAGTAAGCCAAAGATAAAACACGCTTCTTGCAAACGCTGATTACCATTCAATCGCTCTTTATCAGGCTCAGCAACCGCTTCAACTTTTAGTGTACTCAGCTGCATTTTTCTTTCTGAAATCTTTTCTTTAATCTTTGTAAACAAAATACTATCCAATGTTACTGTGCTTAGATTTAGTCATCCCTCTCACTATGGTGAATGCATTTAAGAGAAAAGAAGCAAGGATCACAAAATCTATAGAAATTAAAAACAAGTCGAGCGGCAGAACGCCGCTCGTCATTACTTAAAAGCGTATTAGATAGAATATACCTAATCGCCTTTAAGCTCTTCAAGATTTTGTAAATTAAAGAAAGAAAACTCTCTAATTTACTACCTTGATTCAATTAGCGAGTTTTAATCACTAAATGATTGGTTTGTTTTACTTCTTCCATTACCACATAAGTACGAGTGTCATTAACACCAGGAAGACGCAATAGTGTATCACCAAGTAAACGACGATAAGCACTCATATCTGATACACGAGTCTTTAAAAGGTAATCAAAATCACCTGAAACTAAGTGACACTCTTGAATATCATCTAGCAGTTGAACCGCTGTGTTAAATTGCTCGAACACATCAGGGGCACCACGATTAAGCGTGATTTCAACAAATACCAATAATGATGCATCAAGATATTGTGGATTCAACAAGGCAGTATAGCCATTGATGTATCCTTGACGCTCTAAACGACGAACACGCTCTAAACACGGAGTTGGCGACAGGCCTACTCTTTTAGATAATTCAACATTTGAAATTCGTCCATCTTTCTGGAGTTCATTTAAAATATTGCGATCGATACGATCCAGATCCTTGGAAGGTTTCTTATTATCTACCATTTTTTATTCCACCTTATTACTTCCTTGCAAAAAAATATACTACAACTTTTTAATATTTAGCATCAAATTTTGCTAATTACAAATTATACTAGTTAAAAATTCGAAACAAAAACCCTACAAGCAGTCAAAATAACTATTACATAAAAGGAAATCAGGATGATCATTGGCGTACCTAAAGAAATAAAAAATCATGAATACCGCGTTGGCATGATCCCAGCGAGTGTTCGCGAATTAATATCTCATGGCCATACCGTTTTTGTCGAAACAAAAGCAGGCTCTGGCATTGGTTTTACCGACGATGACTACATCGCGGTAGGCGCATCTATCCTTCCTACAGCTGAAGACGTTTTTGCTCAAGCTGACATGATTGTTAAAGTTAAAGAGCCACAAGCAATTGAACGAGCAATGCTACGTGAAGGGCAAATTTTATTCACGTATTTACATCTTGCACCAGATTTTCCACAAACTGAAGACCTAATTAAGAGTAAAGCTGTCTGCATCGCATATGAGACTGTAACAGATTATATGGGTCGTCTGCCACTATTAGCACCAATGTCTGAAGTTGCTGGGCGAATGTCTATTCAAGCAGGTGCCCAAACTCTTGAAAAATCGAATGGGGGCCGTGGTTTACTTTTAGGCGGTGTCCCTGGAGTTGAACCGGCAAAAGTCGTCGTCGTTGGCGGTGGTGTTGTTGGTGCTAATGCTGCACGAATGGCGGTTGGAATGCGTGCTGACGTGACGATTTTAGATCGTAACATTGATACACTTCGTACTTTAGATGAAGAGTTCCAAGGCCGTGCCAAAGTGGTTTATTCGACCGTTGATGCAATTGAAAAACATGTATTAGAAGCTGATTTAGTTATTGGTGCAGTGCTTATTCCTGGGGCTGCAGCACCTAAACTGGTTACCACAGATCACATCAAACGTATGAAACCTGGGGCAGCTGTTGTTGATGTTGCTATCGACCAAGGCGGTTGTTTCGAGACCTCTCATGCGACAACACACGCTGACCCAACATACATCGTTGATGAAGTCGTTCACTACTGTGTTGCCAATATGCCGGGAGCCGTTGCTCGCACATCTACTTTTGCGCTTAATAATGCCACTCTTCCATACATTATTAAGCTAGCAGATAAAGGCTACAAAGCTGCACTTCTTGAAGACAAAGGCTTCTTAGATGGCTTAAACATTATCCACGGTAAAGTTACATGTAAAGAAGTCGCAGAGAGCTTTGATTTAGAATATGTCTCTCCAGAAGCAGCACTTACCGCTTAAAAGACATATCCTATAACAAAATCATTTGAGGGCACCCACGGTGGTGCCCTTTCTTTACTGCAATAAATTCCATACAATCATCTGATACTAAAGGATGATGAACACCTCTGTGCTCCCTACCCTTATTTTCTGTTTCCATTGATTTTAGCTCGGAGATCTTATGAGCAACGTAAAGCATTCTAAATTATTGATCCTTGGCTCAGGCCCTGCAGGCTACACTGCCGCAGTTTATGCCGCTCGAGCGAACCTTAATCCTGTGATGATCACAGGCATGCAACAAGGCGGACAGTTAACGACCACCACAGAAGTTGAAAACTGGCCAGGCGGCGCTGCAGATATGACAGGCCCTGGTTTAATGGAAGAGATGAAAGCTCACGCAGAGCGTTTTAATACTGAAATTATTTTTGACCATATTAATGAAACCGATTTTAACCAGCGCCCTTTTCGTTTGAAAGGCGATGCTGGTGAATATACGTGTGATGCATTAATTATCTCTACAGGTGCATCTGCTAAGTATCTAGGCTTAGACTCAGAGGAAGCATTTAAGGGTCGCGGTGTTTCTGCTTGTGCAACCTGTGATGGTTTTTTCTACCGTAACCAAAAAGTGGCCGTTGTTGGTGGCGGTAATACCGCAGTTGAAGAGGCTCTGTACTTATCAAATATTGCGGCTGAAGTTCACCTAATTCACCGTCGTGATTCATTCCGTTCAGAGAAAATCTTAATTGATCGTCTAATGGAAAAAGTAGAAAACGGAAATATCATTCTTCATACCGACCGTACATTAGAAGAAGTACTCGGTGATGAGATGGGTGTAACAGGCGTAAGATTAAAAGACACAAAATCAGACGTAACTGAAGACTTAGAAGTCATGGGCGCATTCATTGCTATCGGTCACCAACCAAATACCGCTATTTTCAATGGCCAACTTGATATGGAAAATGGCTATATCAAAGTAAAATCAGGCCTTGAAGGCAATGCTACTCAAACCAGCATTGAAGGTATTTTTGCTGCAGGCGATGTCATGGACCACAATTACCGCCAAGCAATTACCTCTGCCGGTACTGGTTGTATGGCCGCATTAGATGCAGAACGCTTTTTAGATGCGTTAGAAGCAAAAGAAAGTTAAACTATCTAAGTTAACGTTAAACCCGAAGCAAATACTTCGGGTTTCTTTTGCTCATCTTATTTTACTGATGTACATATGGTTTCTTATATTCAAATTATTAAAAAAGAAATCGTAACGTAGATAAAATAATACAAAACGTAAGCCTTCATATTATGGATAAAAATCAACAACGCGAGTTAGGACAATGGCTCAAAGGTCAGAGTAAACTTGCAAAAAAATGGCTAACCCTCTCTATTGGGCTTGGCTTTCTTTCTAGTCTTTTTCTCATAGCACAAGCGGCATTACTTGCTGACATCTTGCATCAACTTATCATTGAACAAGTTGATAAATATGAACTTATCCCCCACTTTGTTGCCATTCTTGCTATTGTTGCTATTCGTGCAGCCTGCAGTTGGGGCCGTGAAGTCGCAGGTTATCGTTGTGGCGAGCACATTCGCGTTCATATTCGTCAATTAATATTAGATAAACTGCAAGAATTAGGTCCTGCCTACATTAAAGGGAAACCGGCTGGCACTTGGGCAACACTATTGCTTGAACAAGTCGAAGATATGCAGGACTTTTTCTCTCGCTATCTTCCTCAGATGTCTCTTTCTGTTTTAATTCCTTTCGTTATTTTAATTGTTGTTTTCCCACAAAACTGGGCTGCTGGCTTAGTGTTCTTATTAACAGCACCATTAGTTCCCTTATTTATGGCGCTCGTTGGTATGGGAGCGGCAGATGCTAACCGTCGTAACTTTAAAGCACTACAACGCCTATCAGGCCACTTTTATGATCGTCTACAATCGATGACGACCATTCGTTTATTCAATAAAACAAAACAAGAAACCGAGCATTTACACGGTGCATCTGAGATCTTCCGTAAACGAACGATGGAAGTATTAAGGCTGGCTTTCTTATCGTCAGCGGTATTGGAGTTCTTCACCTCTATTTCTATTGCTATCGTTGCGGTCTACTTTGGTTTTACCTTTATTGGTGAGTTAGATTTTGGACATTATGGAACCACAGTAACCTTATTTACTGGTTTATTTATCCTTATTCTTGCCCCCGAGTTTTACCAACCATTACGAGATTTAGGGACATTTTATCATGCCAAAGCACAGGCCATTGGTGCCGCAGAATCTCTGGTTGAATTCTTAAATACAGACACTAACACGCAAACAAATGGTAATAAGAAAGTGTCTGATTCGACAACGCTTGATATTCAAGTTACCGATCTCATCGTTACAACACATGATGGTAAAAGATTATTAGGCCCTATTAGCTTCCATTTACTTGAAGCTTCTCAGACGGCTTTAGTTGGCCCAAGCGGCGCAGGTAAAACCAGTTTAATTAATGCCATATTGGGTTTCTTGCCTTATCAAGGTAGCATCAAAATTAATGGCACTGAACTGTCTGAACTAAATCAAAAACAATGGTATCAAGATATTAACTGGGTTGGTCAAAACCCAACCCTAGTTCATGGCACTATTGAAGAGAATATGACCTTAGGTAAACAAGGAATAACTCAAGAACAACTTGATTTAGCAAGCAAACAAGCCTTTGCTAATGAATTTATTGATGATCTTGGTTACCAGCACGCTATTTCAGATCGCTCTGGGGGATTATCTGTTGGGCAAGCTCAACGTTTAGCGTTAGCTCGTGCACTGTTACAACAAGGTCGTTTATGGATTTTAGATGAACCAACAGCCAGCCTTGATGCAAAAAGTGAACGTCTAGTTATGAAAAGCTTAGACGAAGCAACTCAAGGATTAACAACACTGATGATCAGTCATCGCCTAGACCAATTGCACGCAATGGATACGGTGCTAGTTATGGATAAAGGCCAAGTGGTTCAATCTGGCTCATTTGATGAAATTAAAGACTCCGGCTTATTTGCAACCATGCTTGCCGCAAAACAACCAAAGCAAGGTGATCTTGATGCGTGATTTACTGCCTTATATTAAATTATATAAAAAACACTGGTTCGGCCTAACTTTAGGTATGCTACTTAGCTTTGCTACTTTGTTTGCATCAATAGGCTTATTAACGCTTTCTGGTTGGTTTATTTCAGCCTCAGCGATTGCTGGATTAACCATCGCTCGTGAAACTTTTAATTACATGTTACCTGCAGGCGCTGTACGTGGTTTCTCTATTGGTCGAACAGCAGGACGCTGGGGTGAACGAGTAGTAAGCCATAATGCGACCTTTAAGCTCCTAACTGAACTGCGTATTTTCTTCTTTAAAAAGTTAATACCACTCATTCCTGGCCGCTTTTCAAAGCTGCGTGATGCCGACTTATTAAACCGTCTCGTAGCAGATGTAGATGCGATGGATCATGTCTACCTACGACTTATCAGCCCTATAATTGTGGGTACATTAGGCATTATTGGCTTAACCGCTTTTCTTGCGTGGTTTGATGTCACTATTGGTCTTACCCTTGGTGCTATCTTATTTGCGCTGCTCCTTATCTGGCCAACCCTGTTTTATAAACTAGGTAAACAAAACGGTGCAGATCTGACACACAATAAAGCCACCTTAAGAATTAAAACCTTAGATTGGCTTCAGGGTAACGCTGAACTGCGTATCTTTGGTGCTGAAGAGCAATACCAACAACGTATTTTAGATGCTCAAGTCGCACTGCTATCAAATCAACGTCACATGGCAACGTTGACTGGCTTAGCAAATGGATTATTGCTTTTAGCTAATGGCTGGACTCTACTGCTAATGTTGTGGATCTCTGCCGATGGTATTGCCGGTATGACACCAGACCCAATGGTTGCAATGGTTGCCTTTGCAACGATGGCAAGCTTTGAATTATTGATGCCAATTGCTGGTGCTTTTCAATATCTAGGACAAACGTTAAGCTCTGCTCGTCGATTAAACGAAATTATCACAGCAGAACCTGATACTGTTTTTGATGACAATGGCGTGACTCAAGAGATAAAAGGTAATTTAACGATTTCAGATGTAAGTTACCAATACCTAGATGCTGATACCGATGCGATTAAACACATTTCATTAGATTTACTGGCCGGTCAAAAAATGGCAATTGTCGGCCAAACGGGATCAGGCAAATCAACCCTTCTGCAATTGTTGACTCGTCAATGGGACCCAAAATCAGGGTCAATTTATATTGATTGTGTTCAGCTACCTAAGTGGAAAGAATCAAGCTTACGTGGTGCAATGTCGGTTGTTAGCCAACGTGTTGATATTCTTAATGGTTCATTAAGAGATAATCTTTTACTTGCCAAGGATACCGCAAGCGATGAAGAGTTAATTAAGACACTAAGTAAAGTTGGCCTAGACGATCTTACTCCTGACGAAGGCTTAAATACGTGGCTTGGCGACGGTGGCCGTCAACTTTCTGGTGGTGAGCGCCGTCGAGTAGGTATTGCACGCGCATTACTGCACAATGCTCCTATTGTTTTATTGGATGAGCCAACCGAGGGGTTAGATCAGAAAACAGAACAACAAATCATGTCAGTTTTAAATGAGCACATTAAAGATAAGACGGTTGTCTTTATTACTCACCGTTTAGTGAACCTTGAGCAAATGGATAATATCTGTTTAATGGACCACGGTGAAATTGTAGAGCAAGGCACACACAGTACACTGCTATCGCTGAAAGGCGCATACCATCAATTGTGGCAACGTTTTTAAACAATACTGACACCAGCTTACTGATATAGCTAAAACAAAAAAGCCGATACTGAATAAACAGTATCGGCTTTTAATTATAAAGAACTTAAGCAATAAAATTACGCGTGTTTTGCCTCAAACGCCTTCATAAATTCAACTAACGCTTGCACACCTTCTAATGGCATTGCGTTATAAATTGATGCTCGCATTCCACCTACTACTCTATGCCCTTTCAATGCTTTCAAGCCAGCCTCATCTGCCAGCGACAAAAATTGCGCATCTAACTCAGGATTTGCTAATTGGAATGGTACATTCATTAGAGAACGATTATCTGCATGAACATCATTACGATAGAAGTCTGATTGGTCAATATAATCGTATAAAGCGGTCGCTTTCTTACGGTTATGTGCTTCCATCGCTTCAATACCACCAGTCCCTTTTAGCCATTTAAAAACTAAGCCAGCAAGGTACCAAGCATATGTTGGCGGTGTATTGAACATAGATTCTTGTTTTGCCAGTACGCCGTAATTTAATACACTAGGAAGCGCTTCTGCGGCAAGCTCAAGTAAGTCATCACGGACAATAACAATCGTTAAGCCAGCAGGACCAATATTCTTTTGGGCACCCGCGTAGATCACACCGTATTTTGATACATCAATTTGACGCGACAAAATCGTAGACGACATGTCAGCAACAATTGGTTTATCTGTTATTGGTAAATCATTAATTTCAATGCCATCAATCGTTTCATTTGGGCAAAAATGCACATAAGCAGCATCATCACTTAATGCCCATTCAGCGGCAGGTTGAACCGCTTTTTTACCATCAACATTAATAATGGCTTCGATTACATTAGGTGAACAATATTTTTTTGCTTCAGTTACCGCACTTTGCGCCCAATAACCCGCATCGACGTAATCTGCTTTTGTATTACCATCAAGTAAGTTTAATGGAATAGCTGCAAATTGTGCTCGCGCACCACCTTGGCAAAATAACACTTTATAATTATCAGGAATTGATAATAAATCACGCAGATCTTGCTCTGACTCTTCTGCGACTTTAATAAATTCTTTACTACGGTGGCTAATCTCCATCACTGAAGTGCCTAAGCCGTTCCAATTCACCAATTCCTTTTGAGCTTGGGCTAGAACGTCTACTGGCAGCATTGCTGGACCAGCACAAAAGTTAAATACTTTTTCCATGTTTCTCGAAGGCTCCTGCTATCTATAATAAATTGAATGTTTAAATATTGATGTAGAAATTAATACCACCTTTTGATCCACAAAGAAATCATAAAGTGATCTAATTCACTAAATTGCTCGAATAATACCAATCCAGATAAAAAAATAGCTCACCAAGGTAAGCTATTTTATCTCTATGCTTTTAGGTTACTGTAGATAACTTAAAAAACCCAACAACATAAATAATGGCATTTTCTGACCATTCAGTAATTCGATCTGGCCACCAGAAATAGTCGCAGCTAATCGATAATTATCACCGTCTTCAACGGCAAATTCATTAATAAGTAACTCATCCATTTGCATGCGAAGTTCTGGTGTTTCATCCACTAACTTTTTAGCAATGACTAATTCACTAGAGCCTGTTACTGTTTTAATTAACTGATCAGCATTTTGTGATGCTCTCGCCGTACCTGCTGGTAACGTAAGCAAAACATTACTGTTTAATTTACTACCAAGTACTTCAGCACTGAATTCATTAATATTAACGTTAAACCCTTTCGCTGCAAGTAAGTCAAACGACAGGAGTAACTTCTCAACATTCTCATTGGTCAATTCTTGCTCTTGAAGCAGTGGAATTAACGCTTTTAAACCATCATAATTTAGGTTTTCGAAACTAACATCAAAAACGCCTTTTTTAACTACACCAGCATCTGTCAGAGCCTCTTCTAAAGTCAATCGATTCTGAGTAGTAAAGCTATTTTCTTCTGCTTTATCTTTTACTTCCGTTAGCTGATTTACACTCGTGTATTTAAGCCCTTTAATCTCATTATGACTATTGCTTGCAATATCACTTAGCGTCAATTTATCTAAAGCAATGTTCGCTTCACCTATAAAAATATCATCTATATAATGGCCAACACTTTGACCAGCGACATTATCAACAATCATTGCAGATTGGTTATCTAAACGCAGCTCTGTTTTAGGTAGTTGGTATGACAGAGAGAATTGACCGTCTTTCTCAATCGTTGCTGATAATTCCGCCGCAGCTAAAAACAGCTTTTCAACCCCTTGCGCTTGTAAATCCGGAGTAGCAAAATTCGTATCTTTGCTTGTCAGTAATAAATCTGTGGTGCCGGTTAGCTTGCTGTCTGTTGTCAGAGTTAGCCCTTGAATAAATTCAGAAGTATCTCCCGTACTTACAAATTTAGAAACTGAAGAAACCGAAAATAAACCATGAGAAATATTATGATTAACTAAAATTTCAGTTGGGTAACCCGCGAGCTCTAACTCTTGGCTTAAACCTTGATCTATAACATGAATACGGCTTTGTGCTTGAGAGCTAAGGTAGCCTCTATCATAAGATACAGATTCAACCTCAATGATAGCGTTGTGATACGAAGCAATTCCATCTTTAAAAATCGCCTCTCCAATCTTCCCTGTCGCAAATGGCCAGCAAGCAACAAGCACTACAGCACCACCAATTGCAGCGTATTTTTTTAATTCATTCATATTGTTATCCAAGTTTTATACATTTCAATCAGTGTACCTAACCCACAGAGTGCAATACAGTTCTATTTAATAAAATAAACCAGAGCCTTATTATTATAAATATGGCGTATATTTTGCTTAACTATACAGTAATAAGCACTACGTTAATTTTTTGACTCTTGCAGTAACTCCAAATTTTATATTTCTACTCTAGCAAAAAGAGTCATTTCTGTTAGTATCTAGAATACTTTTTTGGTTACAGCACTAATTTGATAGGTTTCAAATATCATGATCCGTAAGACACTTTTAGCTTCAAGCCTAATGTTCATTTCTACAACATCAATGGCTGCAGATAATGATCCAAACAATGCCATCATGAGTAACTTTAGCTACGACTATGTTGAAGCTCGCATTGGATTTAGCCCTTCAACATTCGGTGCTGGTTTAAGCACATCAATTCACCCTAATGCACACGCGATTATTTCAATAGACTCTGAATTAGATGGCGATTACGATTTAGCAACTGGATTTGGTTTTCACGCGCCAGTAAATAACTGGGCTGACATGACTGGTGAAATGCTACTTCGCGTTATTGATGATAACAAACATTACAACAATGATACTGGTATGGAACTTAACTTAGGCGTACGTCAATGGTTAGGCCCTCAACTAGAAGTCGGTGGTAAAGTAGGTTATTTGTCAATTAAAGGTGACGACGATACGTTATTCTCTGTTTACGGTCGCTTCCACTCAACAGAACTATTTTCAATTGGTGCAGAAGGTCGTTTTAACGGCATTTATGGCGACCAAGTAATGCTAACTGCACGCTTTAAATACTAATTTATCTTATACCAATCTACATAAGTATTTGATC
Source organism: Aliivibrio finisterrensis (assembly GCF_008933155.1). Classification (GTDB taxonomy): domain Bacteria; phylum Pseudomonadota; class Gammaproteobacteria; order Enterobacterales; family Vibrionaceae; genus Aliivibrio; species Aliivibrio finisterrensis. The sequence goes on from NZ_WBVP01000001.1 coordinate 322,427, forward strand.
ATTCTTGCTTGTTAAAATCGATTATATCTACGTTATACCTTTCTATTGCAAAAATTAGGTGTAATTAGAACCACTAGTTACTGTAATTTATGCCTTGCTCTAATCGATTTTTCCTACGCAATTATCTGAACAACTACTTATCCAGGCTGGGATTAGCACGTAAATTTAAAGCAAAAAAACCTCGTTATACCTTCATGCTGAATGGATAACGAGGTTTTTTTATATCGCATACTATCACTCTAATTAAGCTATCTAATCTAACGACTTCCAAACGAACATTAAACCTGTTGTAATAATGCTTTTTTCATTGGTTCTTGAAGTAGCGTCCAGTGCACACCTGATTCTGCACCTGCAAATTTCCATAAAAGTTTTACATCTACATCACCGCCATAAGTTGTATTTACTTTTTTAAATACATCAACAGCACCAATTTCAAAAAATGAGTTTACATCAGGAACCCCCGCTTTTTTTACCATTCTTTCTAGCGTTAATTGCATATTAGGCAGATCACGTAAACGACGATTTTCTTTTGACTTCTTAAACTCTCGTTCAAGTCGTGAATTGTCCATAGTTTCTTGAATAATCTCCATCAGCAAAGCAGAGTTATTTTCAAATAGGTCATTAACATCAAAATAATTAACAGTCGCAATAGTGGTTTTCTTTACGTGCTTAAAGCGTTCACAGCCTAGTTTCTCAAATGTGTTATCAACCTCACCACCACCACGCACATACAAGCGCCCTTCTGTGACAAGTGAAAACATAGCATCATCAGTGAATAAGCCAACACCACCGAACATTGAGCGTTTATTGAATCGACCTAGTTTTTTTACAAAGTTAAAAAAGCGTTCCTCTAAATGGTTCATTTCGATCTCCTTGATCTTAAACTTAGCGACCCCCGTCCCTGTCATAAATTTGACACCAAGCAATTGAATATTAAACATACAATTTAAATTTATCTATTATTTTTCTTATAAGCCATGAATTTACTGTATTTTTTATTATTACGATCACACATTGGAGCTTTATTTTATGAAACAAAGTAAGTTTTCTTTCAGGCCGATATCACATTATAGTCTCATATTATTGCCTGGAGTTTCATTGACAGCGCTCACATTAATCATTCACTTTAGTTATATAAAGTAACTTATTTATCTTTTCGTAATAACAACAAACCCCTTTTTTTATTTTTACTTCATCTCTACTTCTTAGTAATTGATCCCATTTCATTGAGTTTTTTTTTAGAAACGATAAAAATCCTGTATCATCCAGGCATTACTCAAATATATGAATTAACGATGAATCATCTATCCTTTTTTTGGTTATCTCATGATAGAGAAAAGGTACTGGCAGCTTTAAGAACTGAATTTAGCCAAATGGCATCACAACGTATTTCATCAGGTGATATCCAATTACCCCCAATCCCTGATGTTGTTCTTAAAATCCAAAAGCTATGTACCCTTGAAGGCACATTAATTAAAGATGTCTCAGATACACTATTAGAAGACCCGAGCCTCACCGCCATTGTTATTAGAATGGCGAACTCTGTGGTCTTTAATCGACGAAATATTACTTGTACTGATGTAATAACGGCAGTTTCACGTCTCGGCATTTTTCGCGTGCGTGATATTGTAACGGCCCAAGCTATTGAACAATTAAAACACTCAAGTGATCTGAACAAAGAATGTAACTCTCTATTACGTAAAAGTGCAGCTCGCTCTCGTGAATTTGCGGCAGTAATGACAATGGTATGTGATGAGATAACAAAATCGTCTGAAGATGGCTCGCTTAATTATCTTGAACCAGAAAAAGCTCTTTTAACCGGTTTACTTGCAGATATCGGTTTATTTTGCCTTGTTAATCAATACTATGACTACCTTGAAAATGGCAATTATCTAGATCTTGAATTAGCGGTCTATATTTTTAATAAAGAGTGTAATGACACCAGCTTTCATGTACTCAATCACTGGCAGTTTGATGGAGATTTTTTAGCCGTTGCAACTAATAAAGAAAAAACCTCTGACTCTAGTTATCCTATTAATTACTTAGACATTGCTCGTATTGCCAGCCATCTTTTGATGTTTAGAAACAAAGATGACGCCATTGACGATCACGACGTTGAAATTACATTAGAAGGCGCAGAAGCCCTCTATACACTCAGTAATCTGACCGATAGTCAATTTAGAAATAGAATCAAAGAAACATTAAGAAGTAGCGGTTTGTAATTTAATTACATCAAAACAGCCAACTTATATTGATGTCGTTACAAAGCCTTGATATTCTCAAGGCTTCTTCATGGATGAGGTTTAGATCATGCTTTCTGGAATGTTATTTGTTTTTTTACCACTGCTTTTTGGTTATTTAATCCCATTACACAAAAAACAACCTCTTCAATATATTAATGCTGCTACCAGTCATTTAGTCACGATTATACTTGCTCTTATGGGGCTAAGCCTCGCTGCACTTGATAATTTAGCACAAAACTTAAATCAAATATTGACGATAACCACTGCATTTTTTATCTGTATTAGTGTATGTAACCTAGCCATATTACCAATAATGGATAAACTTTTTCCGCTCAACTCTGAGGGAAATAAAAACACGCTACCTTTATTTAAAATGATCTTAGAGTCAGCCAAGCTATTGCTTGCCGTTGCGGCTGGCCTGCTCTTTGGTTTAATCAGTGGTATTGATTTATCTTGGGTAGAGGAAGCCAGCGAATTAATTCTACTAATCTTACTTTTTTTAATTGGTATTCAACTTCGAAACAGTGGACTATCACTTCGTCAAATACTACTTAATAAACATGGGATAATCATTGCGTTGGTGATTCTCACTACATCATTAATTGGGGGACTTATTGCTGCGCTTATTTTAGATATTCCTTTGCAGCATGGTTTAGCAATGGCGTCAGGATTCGGATGGTATTCTCTGGCAGGGATTTTAATGGGTGATGCATTAGGACCAGTCTATGGTGGTGCTGCCTTCTTAAATGAGTTAATGCGAGAATTAGTCGCTCTATTATTGATTCCAACCTTGATTCATCGCTACCCAGTCACTTCTATTGGTTATGCGGGAGCAACAGCAATGGACTTCACTCTGCCGGTAATTCAAAATTGTGGAGGCATACGCTGTGTTCCTATTGCAATAGTAAGTGGGTTTATTTTAAGTCTATTGGTTCCGTTTTTAATGTTATTTTTTGTTTCTTTATAATATATAAATAGTAGGGAAGCGTCACATTGTGAGTTGTTTCAATTGCTTTTAATGTCACTCTCCCTACAATTCAAAATTAATAATAACGATTCATTCTTAAGGATTTGTAATGAAACTTGCCGCGCTCATTTTACCTTTCGCTTTACTAGCTACCTCTGCTCAAGCAGCTAATACTGAATGTTTAAGTGACAAATATAGCCAATATGTTGATGCCTCTTTAACTTGGTACGAAGAGCTAATTGCTATTACAGTTAAAAAAGATCCAAATTTAGAAAGTGTTGGCGACTGGTTTCTAAAAAGCCGTAAACATCATTTTGAATTAAATCGTGCAGCGGTAGACTTTTATTTAAAGAATGACCCTTCAAAAGTAAAAACAAATCAATCTATCGAATCATGGCTACAACTTGACCAAAAAGAAATAAAGTCACTTTCCATGAACGATGATGCATTAGGCAAAGTCGCAAAAATCACCTTTGACGATCGCCAAGCACCGCCACATAAACAAAACTATGAATTGCGCTCTGCTTTTGCAGACATTCTTAGCCACCCAAAAGAAATTGATGCTCCGCTAAAAGCCTATAATAAAACAATCACTCAAATCAGCGATATTAGCTGCAAATAATTTGTTTATTAATTCAACAAAGCGCTTAGTTTTATAACAATTTACGCCCTCATAAGTCCATGAGGCACATTTAGACAAGACATTTTTCTTATTTTGTTCTAAATTGTGCCCTTAGTCATGGGCAAAGAGAACGCAACTTTGCTTTTTTAATCACCAACAGAATAGAACAGATACCATGGTAACAGACAACAAGACAGCGGATGCCAATTTAGAAAGCATGCTGCGAATTTTTACTGTTCCGGAAGCGCCCGATTCGACTCTTGGAAAAATTGAGCAAGAACTCTCTCAAAACCTGAATCAATTCTTACGAGAACATATAGTTGCAGAAGAGAAGCCTCTAACTGAAATCGAAAAAGATTTTACTGACTCTTCAATGCCAGAAACGCCTACTTATGTTTCTGAACATACCGAGCACTTATTAGATAACCTTGTATCTCAATCTGTTCATACTTCTGCGCCAAGTTTTATCGGTCACATGACCTCGGCATTGCCTTATTTCTTAATGCCGTTGTCTAAAATCATGATCGCTCTAAATCAAAACTTGGTTAAAATTGAAACATCCAAAGCATTCACTCCACTAGAGCGTCAAGTCCTTGGGATCTTACACCGCCTTATTTATGGTGAGAAAGATGCATTTTACCAACACTGGATGCACAGTGCAGATCACTCTTTAGGTGCATTCTGTTCTGGTGGAACCATTGCAAATATTACCGCACTCTGGGTCGCAAGAAATCGACTATTTAAACCAGATGGTGATTTTGAAGGCATCGCTAAACAAGGCTTATTTGCTGCCCTTACTCATTACAAATGCAATGGCCTTGCCATTTTCGTTTCTGAGCGAGGTCATTACTCAGTCAAAAAAGCCGCTGACGTTCTAGGTATTGGTCAAGATGGTGTCATTGCGGTCAAAACCGACAATAACAATCGTATTTGCTTAGATGACTTACAGTTAAAAATTGCTGCCGCAAAAGAGAAAAACATTAAACCATTGGCGATTATTGGTGTTGCTGGAACCACAGAAACTGGCACCATTGATCCACTACGCCAACTTGCAAAAATTGCTCAAAAAGAGGCATGCCATTTCCACGTCGACGCCGCTTGGGGTGGTGCAACATTAATGTCAAATACCTATCGTCATCTATTGGATGGTATTGATTTAGCGGATTCAGTAACGATTGATGCGCATAAGCAACTTTATGTTCCAATGGGGGCAGGTATGGTTATCTTTAAAGATCCAGAACTCATGTCTTCTATTCAACATCATGCTGAGTACATCTTACGAAAAGGCTCAAAAGATCTAGGCCGACATACGCTTGAAGGCTCTCGTAGCGGAATGGCGATGCTGTTGTACTCTTGCTTCAACGTTATTAGCCGCCCGGGTTACGAACTATTAATTAACCAAAGTATAGAAAAAGCAAAATATTTCTCTGAGTTGATCCAACAACAAGACGATTTTGAGATCGTAACAGAGCCTGAGCTTTGTTTACTGACTTATCGTTATGTTCCATCAAAAGTAAAACAAGCATTACGCTTAGCTAACGATACTGAAAGAGCTGACATCTATGAACACTTGGATAATTTAACAAAGTACATCCAAAAAACGCAACGCGAGACTGGGAAATCTTTTGTTTCTCGAACACGATTGACTCCAGAGGCTTATCAATATAACCCTACGATTGTGTTTAGAGTTGTTCTTGCCAACCCGTTAACCACAAAAGAAATTTTACAAAATGTACTTATTGAGCAAAGAGAAATCGCTAACAGTAGTGAGATCTCACAACCTCAACTGCTTGCCTTAACAGACTCAATTTTATCTCGCGCTAACTAATAATATAGCTTGAAATTCAAAGGCGACTTTATCCACATAAAGTCGCCTTTTTTGTAATTATTTTCCTTCAAATTTGAAATTTAATCACAAAAAACCGCATGATTTGGCATTAATGATATCTATTCACTCAAATAGACTTTCTAAATTGAAAGTTTTTTTAGAGATCTGTCATACTATTGTTATAAAAATACACTCAACTTCGTCATTTGTTAGAGGCAAACAATACAAACGTATATACTAAATATAGATAACAGCGTTATAGCCTTAACCAGAATACTCACTATTCTGGCTAAGGTTATACCAAGGGTAGGATGTAAGAAGAGCGACTATGAATACGATTGAAAAAATACAGAATAATTTAGATAACTTCAGTAAATCAGAACGCAAAGTTGCTGAAGTTATCATGGCATCACCGCAAACCGCCATTCACTCTAGCATTGCTACATTAGCAAAAATGGCAGATGTAAGTGAGCCTACCGTTAACCGTTTTTGTCGCCGCTTGGATACTAAAGGATTTCCTGATTTTAAACTGCATTTAGCTCAAAGTTTGGCGAATGGTACGCCTTACGTGAACCGTAATGTTGAAGAAAACGACGGCCCTGATGCCTATACTCATAAGATTTTTGAATCAACAATGGCTTGTTTAGATGTTGCAAAAAACAGTCTAGATCCAATGCAAGTAAACCGTGCTGTTGATTTATTAACTCAGGCAAAAAAAATCTCTTTCTTCGGTCTTGGTGCATCGGCCTCTGTCGCTCATGATGCGATGAATAAATTCTTCCGCTTCAATATTCCAATTACCTGTTTCGATGATATTGTAATGCAACGCATGAGCTGTATTAACAGTACTGAAAATGACGTAGTCGTTCTTATCTCACACACAGGTCGCACCAAAAGCCTGGTCGAGATTGCTGAACTAGCTAAATCTAATGGCGCTACAGTTATTGCTATTACAGCAAAAGACTCTCCTCTTGAAAAAATGGCATCCTTAGCCATTTGCTTAGATGTTCCAGAAGATACCGATGTATATATGCCAATGGCGAGCCGTGTAGTACAAATGACGGTTATCGATGTATTAGCAACAGGCTTTACCCTTCGTCGCGGCGCTGGTTTTAGAGATAACTTAAAGCGTGTTAAAGACGCATTAAAAGATTCTCGTTATAAAAAAGACAACATTTCACACTAGCCTTAATTTTTCAGGATCTAGTTTTATTATAAGAACTGACTCTATTGTCGGTTCTTTTTTTATAAATCTAATTAATTTCAGTCGTTTTTCTGTATACAAAAAAGCCAAAGTCAATAGGTAGCACCTATCAATTAAAGAGGTAAAACCATCTTTACTTTGTTTAAATCAACAGGCATAGTGTACTTATTGATTGCGAGTATTACGCATACGTTACTAATTTTTTGGAGTTAACACTATGTTTGTTGTTATTTTTGGTCGTCCTGGTTGCCCATTCTGTGTTCGTGCAAAAGAGCACGCTGATACACTAAAAGAAAAACGTGACGATTTTAACTATCGCTATGTTGATATTCACGCTGAAGGTATTTCTAAAGCAGATTTAGAAAAGACAGTAGGTAAACCGGTGGATACGGTTCCACAAATTTTTATCGACCAAGAGCACATTGGTGGATGTACTGAATTTGAAGCATATGCAAAAGAAAAACTAGGTCTATTTGATTAATAGATAACCTAGCCGAATGAACTTTCAATCACCGCTCTTTAGCGGTGATTTTTTTTCATTTTCTTTATAAATATGGTTATACATTCGCCATTTTTAAGTTAGACTTGCATCACACTTTCTTCTTCAATATTTCAGGCAAAATACAGTGAACATTGATGTTGCGACCTTGTTATCGCAAAACGATATCTTACTTTTATTCGTTGTTCTCGCACTCGGCTTATTTATCGCTAAAGTTAAAATCGGTAGCTTTCAATTAGGCAGTTCTATTGGTGTTCTTATCACCGCCCTCTTTATGGGAAGTCTTGGCTATACTTTTAGTGCAGACTCTCTCAATATCGGGTTCATGTTATTTATTTTTTGCGTAGGTATTGAAGCTGGGCCAAACTTCTTTGGTATCTTCCTACGTGATGGTAAACACTACCTATTATTAGTATTGGTTGTATTAACCTCTGCTGTCGGGCTCAGCTTTTTAACGGGTCATTACTTCGAACTGGATTACGGTCTTTCGACAGGTATGATGGCAGGAGCGCTTACCGCTACTCCAGTATTAGTGGGCGCTAAAGATGCGTTGAATTCTGGTTTAGCCTCGCTTCCTGAAGGCGTAGAGTTCAGTAAAGTAATTGATAACCTAAGCGTTGGTTATGCCTTTTCTTATTTAATTGGCTTAACTAGCTTAATTTTATTGGCTCGTTTACTGCCTCAATTGCAAAAGCAAAATCTACAAGACAGTGCAATGCAAATTGCTCAAGAACGAGGAATAGGCAGCGCTGGTCAACGAAAAGTTTATCTCCCTATTATTCGTGCTTACCGTGTTGGCCAAGAACTCATCGACTGGACAGATGGTAAAAACTTACGTGAGCTAGGCATTCACCGCCAAACAGGCTGTCACATTGAGCGCATTCGTCGTAATGGTATTCTTGCGAACCCAGATGGCGATTATATTTTGCAGCAAAGTGACGAAATCGCTCTTGTTGGTTATCCAGACAGTCATGCCCGTCTTGATCCTAGTTTCAGAAACGGCAAAGAAGTATTTGATCGCAACCTATTAGATTTGCGTATTGCTGAAGAAGAGATAGTGGTAAAAAATGACAATATTGCGGGCAAGCGCCTATCTGAATTAAATTTATCTGAATACGGTTGCTTCCTAAACCGAGTGGTTCGAGCGCAAATTGAAATGCCAATTGAGCATGATATCGTACTCGCAAAAGGAGACATCCTTCAGGTAAGTGGTGAGAAAAGTAAAGTTCACCATATTGCTGACAAAATTGGCTTTATCTCCATCCATAGCCAGGTATCAGATCTACTAGCGTTCTGTAGCTTTTTTATACTTGGGATCATGTTTGGTATGATCACAATGAGCTTTGGACAAGTGACCTTTGGGTTAGGTAATGCGGTTGGCTTATTGATCTCAGGGATCACTTTAGGCTTCTTACGAGCAAATCACCCCACCTTTGGTTATGTACCTCAAGGGGCACTAAACATGACCAAAAATCTCGGTTTACTCGTTTTCATGGTGGGTATTGGACTAAGTGCGGGTGGTAATATTATTGAATACTTCTCAGAAGATGGTCTTAAAGTATTAGCCGCGGCATTAATAGTCAGTGTTATTCCCGTAATTCTTGCCTACCTTGTTGGGGCTTATATCCTAAACATGAACCGCGCATTATTAATTGGTGCCATCATAGGTGCGCGAACTTGTGGACCTGCAATGGATGTTGTTAACGAGCACGCTCGCAGTACCATTCCAGCGCTTGGCTATGCGGGTACTTATGCCATTGCGAATATTCTGATGACCGTTGCAGGTACCATCATGATATTGCTAGCATAACGCTAATATATAAATTGCAATAAACGATAAGCAATAAAAAACCCAGAATGATTACTCACTCTGGGTTTTATTTTGTCTGCTATTAACTAATTATTTAGACATTAGATATCAGCAACATCAAACTCAACCATTGGGTTTACGTCAGCGTCGTAATCAACACCTTCAACACCAAAGCCGAACAGTTTTAAGAACTCTTCTTTATACTCAACATAGTCTGTTAAGTCTTTTAGGTTCTCAGTCGTTACCTGTGGCCATAGCTCACGACAGTGCTTTTGAATGTCTTCACGAAGCTCCCAGTCATCCAAACGTAGACGGTTTTGATCATCCACTTCTGGAGCAGAACCATCTTCTTTGTATAAACGTTGGCTAAACATACGTAAAATTTGCTCTTGGCAACCTTCATGTACGCCTTCTTCACGCATCTTCTTAAATACCATTGCGATATAAAGAGGCATAACAGGGATCGCAGAACTTGCTTGAGTCACTACTGACTTAAGAACAGCAACGTTTGCCGTGCCACCTGTCGCTGAAAGTTTCTCGTTTAGCGCTGCCGCTGCACGATCTAGATCCATCTTCGCTTTACCTAGCGCGCCGTCCCAGTAGATAGGCCACGTTAACTCAGTACCGATGTAGCTATACGCAACTGTTTTACAACCATCAGCTAAAACACCCGCTTCAGATAATGCGCTCATCCACAGTTCCCAATCCTCGCCACCCATTACGGTAACTGTGTCTTGGATTTCTTGTTCTGTAGCAGGCTCAACTGATGCTTCAATGATCGCATCTTTATTGGTATCAACAGCCGTCGCTGTGTACGTCTCACCAATAGGTTTTAGTGAAGAACGAATAACTTCACCTGTTTCTGGCATTTTACGCACTGGAGAAGCCAGAGAGTAAACCACCATATCAATCTGGCCCAAATCTTCTTTAATTAAGTCGATTGTTTTCTGTTTTGCTTCGTTAGAGAACGCATCGCCATTTAAACTCTTAGAGTATAGGCCTTCTTCTTTAGCAAACTTATCAAATGCCGCTGAGTTGTACCAACCTGCAGTACCTGGTTTCTTCTCAGTGGCTGCTTTCTCAAAGAAAACACCAATTGTTGATGCACCACCACCAAAAGCAGCTGTAATACGAGAAGAAAGACCATAGCCACTTGAAGAGCCAACAACTAAAACACGTTTAGGTGCGTTAGCAATTGGGCCTTGCGCTTTAGTTAGGGCAATTTGTTCTTTCACGTTTTGCTCACAACCAATTGGGTGAGTGGTTGTACAAATGAATCCACGAATTCTAGGTTTGATGATCATGTTCAACTTTCCTTTTAATAATTACCTTCTAGGATAAAAGGTTCTTATCCAGTTCGCATCCGATTTATGACAATTTTCGTCAAAATAGTGAGTGGTTGGATGTGTGCCGCCAATTTTAGAGAAAAAAATGGAAGTATCTTCACTTTTTCTCTCTATTTGAATTTTATTTTGAACTTTCTCAATAAGTGAGAGTCTGAATTTATGTTCATAATTCCACTGCTTTTTCTTGATTAATTCAAGTAACCCACTATCTGCCATTTTGGCGCTTATCGATAGTGGGTTTTTCTTTATTAGAAAGATTAAAATCTCGCTATTCAAAAAATAAATGAAAAAAACGAATTTTTTTTGAACTAAACAAATTATCGTAAGTCTGAATTAGTATCCGTTGATAATAGATAACTGAAATTTAGCAGGCCGCCAAATTTTATCTTATCAACTATAGCTTTTTCATAATTCCTTATATTCCTTTTTGCCCATTCAATTTTTTGTTTGGGCTTTTTTTTGTTTATACCAATCACAGTAAGTAAGTGACCAGAAATAGCGAAGGAAAAAGGCTTGAGAACAAGGCGGCACTTTTCAATAAATAGTTTTGATAAGTAGTTATTCTACAATCAAAAATCCCAACGAAGTTATCGAGCGTTTTAACTAGCTAGGATGTTCAGTTATTTACTATGATTGGTATTATGTTCTAGATAAAAAAACACCCCGCATTATGCGAGGTGTTCTTATTTTTAAACGTTAATTCTGCTTTTATGCTTTGGCTTTTTTAGGCAGTGAAACACTTAATAAAATATAACCAATCACTGCTGCTAAAGTAGAACCCATTAAGATACCTAAACGTGCTAACTTATCAAACTCAGGGTATGCGCTACCAAATGCAAGCGATGAGATGAAGATTGACATAGTAAAACCAATACCACATAGCACCGATACCGCGAATATATGTATCATATTTACGCCAGTTGGTAGTTTCGCTACACCTGATTTAACCGCAATATAACTGAAGCTAAAGATACCAAGTGGCTTACCAATAAGCAGACCAAATGCAACACCCAATGGTAACGTTGTGCTTAGGCTGTCAAGTGATACACCTTCTAATGAAATACCAGCATTGGCAAAAGCAAATATTGGCAAAATCAAGAATGCCACATAAGGATGAAGTGCATGTTCCATATGTTTCAATGGAGAACGCTCACCTTTATTGCCTTTCAGTGGGATAGCAAAACCAAGTACCACACCCGCTAACGTCGCATGAACACCTGATTGAAGTACGCTTACCCATAAGATAAAACCAACCAATAAGTACCAACGAATTTTAGACACATGTTTCGCATTAAGTAAGAACAGGACCCCTGTCATAACAAAACCGATAACCAATGCAAGTACTGAAAGATCACTGGTGTAGAAGAAAGCAATAATAACAACAACGCCAAGGTCATCGATGATCGCAAGAGCAAGTAAGAACACCTTTAAGCTCACAGGAACACGGTTACCAAGCAGTGCCATAATACCTAAAGCAAAAGCAATGTCCGTTGCAGCAGGAATAGCCCAACCAGATAACGCTTCAGGATCACCGATATTAAAAGCTACGTAAACAAGCGCAGGAGCAAGCATGCCACCAACCGCGGCAATCGCAGGGAATATTGCTGTTTCTTTTGACTTTAACGCACCTACAAGTAACTCACGCTTTACTTCTAAGCCAATCAAAAGGAAGAAAACAGCCATTAAGCCATCATTAATCCAATGTGATACAGACATACCACCAACGTAAGAATGTAAAAACGTATCGTACATTGGCGCTAAAGAAGAGTTAGCAATCATCATCGCAATCGCTGCTGCAATGACTAATAGAATCCCGCCGGCAGATTCTAGTTTGAAAAAATTCTTAATAACATCACTCATAAGATGTCCTTTACTTATAAAAATTAGTTTTTGAAAAACGAAGAGAAAAGTCTACCCGTTGTTCTAGATCAAAAATAATCGCTTCTTCAGAGATAAAAGCTCGGAAAAACCGATGTGTTAGCTGTTATACTATGTTTTATTCGCAACGAAAATCTTTTTTTACAATTAGTATCCCGTTAATTGCATAAATCCTGTAACTTGATGTGAACCAGTTGTTGTTATTGGGCCTTGCCAGTATGGAATAAGCGTATCAAGCCATTGCTCATTCCTCATCACTTGAGTTGTTAAATTAAGCCTGTATTCTGGAGCATTAATGATCCACTGAAGGGGTAATTTACGACCATTCTTAAGCTTACGTGCTGGTAATGTTTGTAAAGTAACGTCATCACCACTCAACGAAACATAATCACCATTGTTGTAAAGCAGTGCACCATAGAGATAAGGAGCTTGTTCTTTATGACGATATTGCGCTACAAGAAGCTTGCTCTCTTGAGTAAGATTTAGAATAAACCAATCCCAACCTTGCTGATCCTCATCTAAAAAACCACTTGCCCATTCATGCTCTAAAATTGCTTTACCAGAAATGGTATAAGCTTTGTTATCTAAAGTAATGTTTCCACGTACGTTTACAAAGGGAAATATATATTCATGTGATGCAACTGGGATTAAGTCGTGTTTTTTTGAGTAACCACCATTACCTAATGGGATTGGTTTACCATTAGCATTAATAGAAAGCTTTAATGAAAAGTGATCCGAATCAGCCGATAAAATCCCAGGGAATGGGTCCTGTCCTAAACTGCGCCAATGCCAATTATCAATCCATACTCGATATGGACTTTGCGAAATTCCTGCTTGGCCAATCCCTCCCCTAGCTAAACGCTCATCAACCCACTTCCCATTTTTAGTGGTTATAATTACCTTTGCTACATACAGGCGAGGGTCTAACCAACCTTTGGTTTCTCGATCATCATTAGATACACGGAACATCGTCCATTGAATACCTAGACTATTGCCTTCTTGATCAACCGCATTGACTGTCATCATCCATTTTTCGTGCTGAAACGAAGTATGTTCCCCAAAATCTTTAGGAAAAGATAAAGGGGCTCCCGGTAATACAGGATCAAAGAAAGCATAGCTAGACGGAGAGAAAATTGAATTGATTTCATTATCTCCGACTGTATCAACCTCTTTCCAATTGATGTAATAAGCAAGAGCAGCCCCAACAATACACACACACATTAAGAGTGATATTGTAAGGCTAATTTTCTTAACATCCTTTTGTTCCATCACAGTGACTCCCTTAATGAGATGATAGCTTGTCGCCTTGTCACCCTCCAAACCGTTGCTGCACCTGCAACCGTCAATGCCAATAGTGTCCATGCAAATGTCATTACGTATTCCATGGGGAAATAATTGATTTGCATTGTCCAACCAAACGCATATTTCATTACAATATCAATAAGCAATTGAGAAAGAATAATACCAAGCGGCAGTGCGATTAAAATAGTAAATAACCCAATGGTAAGGAGTTGCAAGCCACCTAATAAAATAAGTTCTTTACCCGACAAGCCTAAACAACGTAATAATGCAGTCTGTCGTTGACGTGAAACCTCACCGACTAAGGTCGCAAAAAACAGACCAAAAACAGCAATAACTAACGTTAAATTTCCAAGCGTTCCTGTCACAATAAAAGTACGATCAAAGACCTTCATCGCCTTCACTTGGATATTATTATTATCATTAACTTGCTCAACCGGTAATCGGAATTGTTTTAACACTCGACCAATCAACTCTGTTCGTTTCTCAATATCGTTAAGCACAACACCAATCCCGGTCTTACCTTGCCCACCAAATACTTTTAACCAAGCACTATGAGAAAGTAATAACTGGTTATATGGATTACCATAATCATAATAAACCCCAGATATTTGCCAGTTATCTCCCATAGGCGCAGGAAGATCTAAGTAATCCCCAGGCTTCATATCCCACTTTAATGCCATGGATTCACTGATAAGCAAGCTACGACTGTGGTGAAGAGAATACCAAAACTCAGGGATAGCAACTTTCATCGTCAGTGCGTTTTTCTCACCAAGAGTTGGTCCTGAACTTAAAATTTCCAAATTTCCATATTCGGTTTGATAATCAATTTTCCATTGTCTCCATACGGATTCAACTTCCGGTTGCTTTTCTAACCAATGACTAATACGGCTGGCAGATACTTTACTCGGCTCTATATAAATATCTGCTGCAAGGCGTTGTTCAAGCCAATTATTAGTCGTAGCCCTAAAACTACCCACCATGGTCTCCACACCTATATTTGATGCTAATGCCAACATAAAGGCCATCGCTGCGACTCCACGGTAGCTTAAACTCGCCGCTGAATCAGAAAAAAACCAACGCGCTTTTGCAGAAGGTAGTCGATAAGATAGCCAGTCAAAAAACTTCCAAATAATGTATGGCGTTAATAAACCAACGCTGATCATTAAAAATCCGATCAACATAAATCCATTTTCATGACTGTGAGGTAATAGATTGATCAAATAAGCCGCAACACAAAAGACACCCGCAATAATGGCTTGAACCTCAAACTCTTTACCTGCAAATCTCGCCAACGATAAGCGAGCAGTCAATCGAATGGGCTCAATACTTAACAATCGATACAATGGCCAACCACAAGCCAGTACACAGCCAAGAATGGCCATCCATAAACTTTGGTAGCTCCAATCCCAACTCCATGTAATAAGTAGATCTACATCAGCGTTATATAATGAGTACAAGCTATTAGATACGGTTGGCATCAATTCATTTGCTAATAGCAAACCAAAGAAATTACCACTTACCCAACCAATAATAACCCATAAAAAAACTTCGAGGCTCATGGCAATAATCAACTCTTTAGTTGATACTCCAATTTGTCGTAATGTGCCCACCAATGGCTGACGTTGAATAAAAGAGAGTGACATTGCCTGATAAAAAATAAATAGCCCGACCACAAAAGAGAGCATGCCCATTGCCAATAAGTTGATATGGAACGCATTAGTTAACGCGGTTAACCCTGACTCTTTATGTGTTTCAAGCTGCAAGCCTCTTGGCAGCATTCTCTCTAAACGTTCCTTTTTCTTATCTGACATCTCGCCACAAAGCAAAATATCAAAACCCGCTTTATGGCCTAACATTTTAGTTAAAGCGACATCAGAAAAAATTCGGGAACCAGACAAACGCTGCGCTTTATCAATAATAACAGGGCCAATATTAGATTGATTTTGCAGTTCGATGTAATCGCCATCATCCAAACTAAAATAGGATGCTAAGGGCTGACTAATCAAGATCGGAAATGGAGGACGCATTAACGAGAGCATGTCATCGGTTTTGGCAAGGTTACTCGCAGATATCTGCATCAATGCAACTGGGTCAATCCCAACAACCGAAATATTTATATCGTCTTTAGTTTCTAAATGCTGCGTTTGTACGGGCATACACTGGGTATAACCAGCCCGACGTAAGTTAATATAAAACGCTTGAGGAATAGCGGTATTGTCTTGAATGGCACGAATACGATTAGGGAAAGGATTTGAAAATAATTTTTCCCCTTCGTTATAACTCATTTTAGCATGGTGATTAATGGCTAAAACACCAACCAGAAGTGAGACACCTAGAGTTAAGCCCAGCCATACTAAAAATATTTGTAATGGATGCCTGCGGTAATGTCCAAGAAGCGCTTTAGCTACCGGCAATAACATTCAGCAAGCCTCCCTGAAGTTTTACCAAGCCATCCATGTGATCAGCGACTTTCTCACTGTGGGTCACCAACAATAAGGTACAATGTAGATCTCGAGATAAACGAGTTAATAAACGCATTACAGCTTCTGCATTTTTTTCATCTAAACTGCCTGTCGGTTCATCAGCCAACAACAACTTAGGTTCCATGTATAAGGCTCGAGCTATCGCTACACGTTGCTGCTGCCCTCCTGACACTTCTTCAGGGTAACGGCCCAATAATGGCATAAGATCGAGAGCAGAAATAATTTGACGCCATAATGCATCATCATCTCGTAAGCCTTTTAATTGACGGCAAAAACGAATGTTATCAGCAATGGTTAATGTAGGAAGAAGATTAAACTGTTGAAACACAAGGCCGATATTATTACGACGATAAGAAGTACGAGTGCCTTGTTTTGGGGAGTGCATAGCAAAACCAGCGATATCAATTTCACCGCTGTCTACACTGTCTAACCCTGCGATAAGGTTTAAAAGCGTACTTTTTCCGGAGCCGCTTTCACCCATTAATGCTATTTGAGCGCCTTGTTCTATTGTTAATTCTGCCCCTTGAAGGATTGGATGAAACTCGCCACCATCCAAATATCCCTTATTCAAGTTTGTCAGTTTTAACATGTGTTCCCTCAACGCTTTTTGTGATGTCGGCAACAGAATCTACACTATAACCCTGCTTTCATAAAGCTTTTTATAGTCACAGGGTTCTCTTGCTACTAATGCCAATCAAAAAGGGCACTTTTCTTACGCATCTACCAGATTTTTAATCCATTTTTTAGATTTCATTCGATAAATTGAACCAAACCATTTCACTATTTCTTCCACCACAAATAGGGCATAAACATACTCAGGAGGTAAACCTAAGACTAATGCACCAACTGCAGCAATTGGGATCCCGATAAACCACTGAGAGATAATATCTTGGTATAAACAATACTTAACGTCTCCTCCAGCACGCAGCACTCCAACGATTGCCGTCAATGGCACACTTCGGATCACAATAATAATGGCAAGAATAGCCATAAACTTCTCAGCAATCGCACGTGTTTCAGTGGTTAATGCCGGAAACATATCCAAAATTTGATGCTGAAATACCATAACAAACAGTGCAATAACCATGCTGGTTGCAACGCTCAAACCCAATACGCCCCAGCTTTGGTAATACACCGCTTCATATTTTTTAGCGCCAAGCTGGTTACCGATCAATACCGAAGCTGCCCCCGCAGCACCAATAAGAAAGCTAAGTGCAATAGATTCAATAGGAGAAATCACCGACAGCGCAGCTAAACCTTGAACGCCTGACTGTCCCATAATGGCATGATAAGCAAATATCCCTGCAGACCAGACCAAAAAGTTAAACGTTGTAGGCAAAGATAAAGAAAGGAACTTAGAAATTTTTGGCCAATTTAATACCGCTTTAACCTCTTCAATACCAAAGCTTAATAAGTGCGATCGGCTGTAAAGGTAGCCATATAAAAAGACAATTTCAATAATGCCACTGATCAAGGTTGCTAATGCAGCCCCCTTAATACCCATTGCTGGTGCGCCTAAATTACCGAAGATTAGCACCCAGTTAAAAAACACATTGGCGACAATGCCAATACCACTAAAAAAGGTACTAACACCCGGTTGATGAATAGAGCGTAAGCCAACCGCCATACTACTGCCACAAGAAACTACATACATGGTAAGTGCAGTAATAAAGAGGTAATCAGCCCCCAAATCAATGACTTCTTGAGAGTCAGTCGCCAATGACATAATTTGTTCTGGAATTAAAAAGAACAGTACAACAGGAATGGTCGCCATTGCCATACTCACCATCCAAGTGAGTGCGGTACTTTGGCGTACCCCCTCTTTATTTTGTGCTCCCCAATATTGGGCGGTTAATAGTGCGCCGCCTGTTGTTACACCAACCAACATAATCGTCGTCACAAATGTTGCTCGGCTCGCCACACCAACCGCGGCAATCTCAGCTTCGCCTAATTGACCGAGCATAAGTACGTCCACTAAGCCACGGCTTGAAAACATAATATTTTGCAAGGCAATAGGAATGGCGATCATTAATAATCGCTTAAGAAACTCACCACGAGTGTGACCAATGACATTAGAAAGAAAAACAGACATGAAGAACCTCAAATAAACAACAAATTAACCATTTGCACTACATAAGATCCATTAGGTATATGCCTACAAATTGTACTAGAATCAAAATGTAATTAATATTTATATTCACAAGATAAAGGAATAATCTTGAATAAAAAAAAGACAATCTTAATCGTTGGAGCCTCTGGGTATGTGGGGTCACAATTAATCCCACAACTATTACAACAAGGACATAACGTCATTGCTTGCGCTCGTAATATAGATTACCTACTCGATAGAGTTGTTAACCATCCAAACTTACAATGTCATTACCTTGACTTAGAAGAAGCTGATTCTATTCTTCCCATAATAGAACACTGTGACATTGCGTACTTTTTAGTTCACGGTATGTCCCATGGTCATGATTTTATTGATTATGAAGTCTCCCTTGCTGAAAACTTTAAAATCGCAGCAGAACAATCATCTCTGTCTAAAATCATTTATTTAAGTGCCTTACAGCCAGAAGGCTATCAATCTCAACATTTACTAGCACGTAAAAAAACTGGTGAATTACTGCGTTCAACAGGTATCCCTACCATAGAAATCAATTCAGGAATCATCATTGGTACGGGCTCTGCCGCTTTTGAAATCATGACTGATTTTGTTAACCATTTCCCGGTATTAATCTGTCCGGTTTGGATTAATTCACAAGCAAACCCGATTGCGATAGAAAACCTAAACCATTACTTAATTCAATGCATTGATTACCCGTTAGCCGACTCTATCACCTTTGAAGCAGGCGGCCCTGAAACGGTGAGCTACCAAGATCTATTTCATCTCATTGCCAAACGTAATCATCGCTCTATAAAAATCATTCCAACGCGGTTTATTTCCCCTTCTTTTGCTGGTTTATGGCTTGGTATTGTCACTTCTGTGCCATCAGATTTAGGCCGAGCACTATTAGCAGGCATAGACCATGATTTAATTGCGGATAACTCAAAGATAGAACGCACATTCCCACAACCGTTGCTTTCATTATCTGATGCCATAAATAAGGCCCAAGAAACCAATGACGAAACAATAAAAACCGAGATTTGGGGCTTTGATCCAAGCGCATTAAAACGTTGGAAATCAGATTATGGTTATTATCCAAAACAAGCAGGGGCAAACTTTACAACCACTGCCTCAGCTCAACAATTATGGACCGTAATTGAACGTTTAGGCAGTAAAGAAGGCTATTTCTTCGCAAACGCATTATGGCGAACCAGAGAATGGTTAGACCCTTTACTTGGAGGTTCATTCCCGATAAGAAGAAGACCTGAATCAGGAAAAGTACAACTAGGCGATTATATTGATTCATGGAAAGTGATTCGTTGCGAAGAGAATAAGTTCTTATCATTACTGTTTGGAATGACAGCCCCAGGGCTAGGACGATTAGAGTTTTCAATCAAAGAGATAGATGAGAATCATCGCCAGTTAGATGTCCGTGCATGGTGGCACCCTAAAGGCTTTTGGGGGTTAATGTATTGGTTCGCAATGTTCCCTGCGCATTTGTTTATTTTTAAAGGCATGGTGAAAGCGATTTGTAAAAAAGCAGAAGCCGAATAAATACCAAAAGAGTAAAAAGAGTAAAAAGAAAAACCATAATCAAAAAGCAGCAAACACAAAAAAAGCGCAGATAGTCTGCGCTTTTCACTATTATAAATAAAAGAGAAACTCTATTTCTTCACATTAAATGAAAATGGTGTTTCTGCTAATTGTAAACTGTGGTTACGAGGGAAAATCAGGTACTCACCATGATATTTCACTTTCGACTTATAATCAGAACGCTTGTGAACCATCAAACCATGCTCATAAGCAGATTCAATAAACTCATGGTGATTACCGCGAACATAACAGGTTAATGGTTTCACTAACTCGGCAGAATCATCTTCACCATCAAAACACGATTCAAGCTGTGTAGAGCAGATAATTAACGAGTGATCACCATCAGAAAATAACGACGCCTTTGGCAGTACTTCGTATTCTGTTGTTACACACCACTCTTTCTCTTCTTCTAAAAACTCACCCCACGCTAAAATCGCTTCTTTTGTAATAGACTTTGTGTTTTCAACAGACGCTAACTCACCATATAAACGCGAGTAATGCTCAAAACGAGTCGGCAACTCAGTACCCGTTCCTTTTGTGCGCCCTTCTTTTTGCCATGTTTTTAGATCACCGGCTACGCAATGAGCAAAGCGCTGTGACTTAATTGCAGTAGTTACCCAGCGAATTAAAAAATGGTTCGCACTGACAGGATTTTTAGGCAAACGACCACTGTCTTTTGACTCTTGTAAATCACCTAATGCAGCATTGATTACACGCTGAATTTCTTGATAATACTGCACTGATTTTTTTTCACTCATTTACGCTTTTCGCCCAAAAACAAAATAACAACCAAAAGATAAAATTGAACACGCCGTCATTGCGCCTACCATAGGCCAAGCCGAATCTGACGGCAGCATTGCAATACCGACTCCAACTAATGAGCCAGTACCGAAACGTAATGTACCAGCTAGAGAAGACGCTGTCCCTGCCATTTTAGGGTAATGACTTAATAATAACGCCATACTATTACTACCAATAGTAGAAATACACCCAACCGACAAGACCACTGGGATAACCGTTCCCCATAACCCCCAGCCTAACCACTGACCAATCATCATCAGTATGCCAGCGAACAACTGGATCGACAGCCCCAACTTTAGCATATTATGAGAGCCCGCTCGTTTTACGATACGGCCATTTAGCGTCGTCATAATGATTAGAAAAACAATATTTAAACCAAATAAGTAACCAAAGTTCTGAGCACTCACGCCATAAATATCAATATAAACAAATGAGCCAGCAGTTAAAAATGCAAACATACAAGAGAATGAGAATGCACCAGAGAAGATCAGCCCAAGTGATACCGGGTTCTTAAATAGCGATAAATAATTTCGTAAAGAAGAGCTTAATTTGAACGGTTCGCGATTCTCTTCTTTTAATGTTTCTGGAATTTTCCACAAAATCGCAAAAATGATTAATACCGAAAAAACGGCCAATAACCAAAAGATAGAACGCCAGCCAAACCACACCGCCAAATGCCCGCCAATCATAGGCGCCGCTAATGGTGCAACGGTCATAACCAAGGTAATAAACGCCATGGTTCTCGCAAAATCTTCTTTATCAAACATATCTCGAACAATGGCCTGAATAACCACTGATGACGCTGCCCCAGCTACGCCTTGTAATACTCGGATATACATTAAGGACTCGATACTATCAACCAAAGCACCAATCACCGCACACACGGCAAATAAAATAGTCCCTATGATTAAAACAGGTCGACGGCCATAACTGTCAGCAAGCGGGCCATGAATAAGCTGAGCAATAGCAAAACCGGCAGTATAAGCCGTTAATGTCATTTGAACCGAACCGGCAGATACACCTAAGTCAGCCGCAATACTTGGCATTGCTGGCAAATACATGTCAATTGCAAGTGGAGTTAATGCCGCAATAGCACCCAAAATAACAATGAGTAATAAATTGAGTGTGGGTACCTCAGGAGAAGCACTAGAACTTGTGGACATAACTGAACCTACAAAAAGAAAGAGCAAAAGGAGTTTGAAATTTTAACACGACAAACGTTTATCTGCTTATCAATTCTTAGAACTTTGCACTAATTTACGCAAGGATGCTCAAATGTTTATACCCGCTAATAGTATAAAAAAACGGCATGACCGAGATCATACCTTTTTTCTTTATAAAGCGGCTAGAAGCTATGCGAATACGGCTTCAACTTCTTCTTCAGTCAGGTAACGATATTCACCAGGCTCTAGAGAATAATCTAAACCTAAACCGCCAATTTGAGAACGGTGTAAGCCATCAACTTTATTACCAAGCGCTGCAAACATACGTTTCACTTGGTGATATTTACCTTCTTGAATCGTTAGTAGAAGTTCGTTTTCGTCTTCATCAACAATTTCCATTACCGCTGGCATAGTTAAACCAGTTTCACTCTTAAGTTGAATACCTTCTGCTAATTGCTCAGCGTAATCAGCACCGATAGATTCAGCTAACCACACTCGGTACGTTTTTGGACACTTACGTTTTGGTGATGTGATCTTATGTGACCATTGACCATCATCAGTAATTAATACCAAACCTGTCGTATCTACATCAAGACGACCCGCAAAGTGCAGTTTCTCAAGATTAACTTCATCTAAAAGCGTTAATGCCGATGGGTGAGTATTGTCTTCATGTGAACATACATAACCATCTGGCTTAAATAACATAATATAGCGAGGACCATGGAATTTAAGTTCACGACCATCCCACTCAACGGTTGAATCATCGGTTACTTTTACTGAAGTAACCTTTGTTTTCACACCATCAACGGTAACCGTACCACTTTTAATAATACGAGTTGCTTCTTTACGAGTGGCACCTGTTGTTTCGCACAAAAATTTATCTAAACGCATGAGAACCTCATTTCAATATTCTGCCGCATTATACCCAAACCACTTGAAGAAGCGAGCACACATAAAAAATTAATGCGCCCCACCTTCAATTGATGAAGGATTCGAATTTGATTTAACAAAAAACATCATAAAAGCAGCAAAACCTAAGAAGAATGTCATCATTAAAAAGACATCGTTATACGCCATAATCGCGGCATCTCGCTGCATCGTCATGGTTAATGATGCTTTAGCTTGCAACATAGCCGTTGCAGGATCACTGCCCTTTGAGACAAACATCGCTGCACTCTGTTGCAATTGATACCAACCGTCGGTACTCACGCTAGTTAGTGTTTCTTTAATGTGCCCCAAATGCTCACGCGTTTTGTTATCCAGCATGGTCGCGATAATCGCAATACTGAATGCGCCACCCAAATTACGCAATACATTAGTAATGGTAGAAGCATCCGCCACTTGATGTTTTTGAATCTCTTCCATCGCGACCAATGACAAAGGCACCATGATGAACGGGCTGCCAATCGCACGTAATAACATAGAGAAAATCAATTGGTCACCGCCAAATAAATAACTCATGTGCGTATTTACAAAACAGCTAATGCCAAACATCGAAAAGCCAAAAAACACCAAATATTTCGCTTTTATAATCTGAGTTAACTTAGGAACTAATGGGAAAATTAATAACTGCGGAAAACCCATCCACATCAATACTTCACCAATTTCCAAGGCGTTATACCCTTGAATTTGGATCATATACATTGGCAGCACGTAAATAGACCCCAGCAGTGCCATCCCTAATATCAAATACGCTACGCATGACATCGCAAACTGACTTTGTTTCAGTAGCCGCAAATTCACCAGAGGGTTCTTATGCTGTAGCTCATTAATCACAAAATAAATTAAGCTAATTGCTGAAATAATAGATAAGGTAATGATGAAACTAGAGCTAAACCACTCTTCACGGTTCCCCTCTTCTAGTACCACTTCTAAACAACCAAGACCAATCGCCATCGTGGTAATACCAAACCAATCGGCTTTTAATAAGCTGTCTAATTTTAATGGCTCATC
The DNA here is from genome assembly GCF_008933155.1 of Aliivibrio finisterrensis. GTDB lineage: Bacteria > Pseudomonadota > Gammaproteobacteria > Enterobacterales > Vibrionaceae > Aliivibrio > Aliivibrio finisterrensis. Next base: position 346,223 of record NZ_WBVP01000001.1, read on the forward strand.
ATCAAGCCCGTAATTGACCATGCAAATAAGCGCAATTGCTGGTGGAATGTTGATGTAGAAAATATAGTGCCATGAGAAGTTTTCAGTTAACCAACCACCCAATGTTGGCCCGATAGAAGGTGCAAACGTCGCTGTTACCCCAAATAACGCCATCCCAACTGCACGCTTATTTAATGGTAATAACTGAACAACCAGAGAGAAAGCCAGTGGGATTAACGCCCCACCACTAAAGCCTTGGATCGCACGAAAGACGATCATTGATCCCATATTCCAAGACACAGAACACAGCACCGATGCCACAGCAAAAATGATGGTTGTCCAGGTTAAATAACGACGCTTACCAATCGCAACAGATAGCCAACCACTTAATGGAATCGCAATCATTTCTGCCACAAGATAAGAAGTCGATATCCACGAGCTCTCATCCATAGTGGCCGATAGCGCACCTTGAATGTCTTTTAGAGATGAGTTGGTGATCTGAATATCCAGAATCGCCATAAACGCCCCCAACAAACCACCAAATAGCGCTATCCAATGGCGTCTTGGTATTTCAGGTTCTATTGGTACATCGGCAGATTCATTTTGATTTGTCACCGTTAATTCTTGAGTCATGACTAACCTCGAGTATCAACCGTTGCAACCACAGAAAGACCCGGGATCAGCTTACCTTCTAATAAATCCGTATTTAAAATGCTGATTTTAACCGGCACACGCTGCACAATTTTAGTGAAGTTACCGGTCGCATTCTCTGGTGGCAGTAACGCAAACTTAGCGCCCGTTGCAGGAGAAAAACTATCAACAATGCCTTTTAGGTGTAGATCTGGGTACGCATCTAAATCGACAAACACTTTTTGTCCTTTGTCAATATCACCCAGTTGCGTTTCTTTAAAGTTTGCTTCAATCCATACATCTGTTGTTGGAACTAAACTAAGCAAAGGCATGCCCGCTTGAACCAATAAACCGCTGCGCAAACTACGTTTACCTACCACACCATCAATTGGCGCGTAGATATTAGTGTAAGACAGGTTAATCTCTGTTTGTTCTAACGCCGCTTTGGCTTGAACTAACCCAGCCTCCGCTTGAGCAATCTCGCTTTCAATCACATTGATTTGTTCTTTCGATGCTTGGTAATTGGCTTTTGCAGCATCCACATTTGCCAGCGTCACTTTAAGGTGTGATACGTTATTATCTAACTCATCTTGTGACGAATAATTCTTTTTAATTAACGCTTTAGTTCGTTTAACTTGTTGCTGAGCACGCTCATATTCCGCATTGGCTGATTCAATCTCACTCGCCGCTTGACGAATACGAATGTCTTGCAACTTACGCTCAGCCGCTAGGTTCTTAATTGCAGCAGAGCTAACCAATACGTTCGCCTCTGCTTTCTCTTTTTCTGCCTCAAAATCACGACTGTCTATGGTTGCCAATAAATCACCCGCTTTTACCATTTGGTTATCTTCAACAAATGTTTTGGCAATGTAACCGCCTACTTTAGGGCTGATCGTTGTGATATCACCTTGCAGATACGCATTGTCTGTTGATTGGAAGTATTGTCCATAACCGTACCAGTAACCCGCCCCTGCAAGACCACATAGAATAATCACAATCGTTGCAATCAAAGGTGCTTTATTTTTTTTCTTTTGTTGTTCTGCCACGGTACGTACCCACTTTGAAGATGAAGCCATTCACGCTGAATCAACATGAATGTAATAAATAAGAGAAGCAGAGTATAAAACGAAAATGATTTGTTGATTAGATAGGAAAAAAAGGAAACACTGTTGCACAAATCTTACCAATCAATAAGGAATCGTCTAATGATGGATTTGAATAACATTACCATATTAAATCAAGTGATTGATTCTGGTAGCTTTACTCAAGCAGCCATTAATCTTGGAATGACAAAATCAACCGTTAGCCGAAAACTTGCAGAGCTTGAAGAGCATCTAGGCGTGAAGTTGATCACTCGTTCGACACGAAAATTAGGCTTAACTCAGGAAGGTGAGGTTTTTTATCAAGCCAGCGTTAAAGTGCTCGATATCATGCAACAAACCGAGCTAGAACTGACTGCAAACCAAAATTTAATTCGCGGTCATCTTAACTTAGCCATGCCAGTAGAGATCGGGCATAACGTCATGTCTGATTACATCAACAGCTTTCTTAAACGCTACCCTGAAGTATCAGTTAATGTAGAAATGACCAACAGAGCCGTCGATATTATTGGTGATGGCATTGATCTTTATGTCCAAATTGGCGAGATCAACGACTCTTCATTAGTCGCACGAACCATCGATTTTTCTGAGCGTATTATTGTGGCAAGCCCTGAGTATTTAAACACTTATGGAATGATTACCTCACCAGAAGATCTCCAGTCGCCTCATCATCAAATCAAAGTCGTTAACGCGGTAAAAGTACCTAATCTGTACTTTAACCAAGTCGATAAAGCCATTCGCGTTAATCTGCCTTATCGCTTGAAAGTGAATACCATTACGGCGTGTAAATCTGCTTGTTTAAGTGGTTTAGGCATCGCTTCTTTGCCTGAGTTCTTATGTCGAGAGCACATCAAAAATGGCGAACTGGTGCAAATTCTTCCTGATTGGGATTTGCCAAAAGCGGCGATTAGCTTGGTGTTTCCACAAAATAAACTGATACCAAAACGATTACGTGTTTTTATTGACCATGTACTTGAGCGATTTGAATTAACGACAGCGGAAAGAAATAAGAGTAAATAATTCACTAAAATTACATCAATTTTTCTGAATCTATTAATTTCACTTGCCAGTAAGGTCATTCATCGAATACGATGCGATGGTCTATATGCACATCACTGGATTTTTTTGTGGTTCAACTGTTTCGATTATTGATAATTTGTCTTTGCTTTGGGGTAAGCTCGCTTGCTCAGGCATCTGCATATCATCAAAATAGCTACAGTGATTTCTCAGAATTGACCATTGAGCAACATTCTACCGTTCCTGTGACACTTTCTGTTGATAGCTCTTCTATCCTATCGATTGATTTCTCTACGTGTGCCATCGACAACGCTCAATCTGACCCAACAGCATTACACTCTCAAAATGCATCTCAAAGCCACGACGTTAACTTAGGCATCGCCTATTCTTCTCGTATGGCGAATTTAGCTCGTCATGAGCCAGAAGAAGTCTTTCCTGTTTATGAGTTAGCGCTTGAGATCCCTGTAACGCCTTCTGAGCAACTCACCATTGGTTATCAAGAAAAACCAAAACCAACGGTTAATTGGGCATTAAACACCTACTCATCTACTTCACGAATTTCGGCTTGGAAGGAAAGCAACCTTCTCTACAGCCAGCGGTTATACCCACACGCTTAATTTCACACCCAAAATCCATTGATTTATCACTTAGTTATTTCTGTATTCAGATCTAGCTAGATTTGTGACTTTTTCGCATACGCAACTTCGTATGTGAGGTGAAATTATTATGCAAAGAAAACAACCAATACAACGACTGAACCATTATTCTAAATGGAAATACATCGTACTTATTACGACCCTTGTTATTCTATTACTGAGTGCGATCCCGACTTGGTATGGTGAAAATGCCGCCGTTCAAATTACTAATAAAGACGGGCAAATCCCTTCTATTGTTCAATTACAAAATACCTTAACCGACCAAGGAATAACGGTTAAACGCATCGAGCAAAAAGGCGATAAAACCATCGTTATTTTGCAAGATGAAGCACAGCAAGTTGCCGCTAAAGACGTACTGGCCTCTGTGATTGATGACAGTAAAAAAGGCACAACATTAGCTCTATCTCTTGCACCAGCCGCACCTGCTTGGTTACAAAACATGGGATTTGAACCAATCAAACTTGGTTTGGATTTACGTGGCGGTGTGCAATTCTTACTCGATGTTGATGTAAGCCAAGTTTACCAGGCACAACGTAATGAGCTGTCTGATTCTTTAAAACAAGAGCTGCGTGAAGAACAGATTCGCTCCGTTCAATTCCAAAAAGAAGGCAGTGATAGCTTAGTGGTGCGTTTGCCATCAGAAGAAGCTAGCCACGCTGCTCGTCAGTTTATTCATAAAAACTACCCAACTTGGCAAGTGACTAACGGCGACGATTTTGATCTTAAATTAACGCTTAAAGAAGATGAAAAAATTGCCGTACGTAACCTAACGGTACAGCAAAACCTTCAAACCATGCGTAGCCGTATTGAAGAGTTAGGTATTACCGAAGCACTGGTTCAGCGTCAAGGTGAAAACCGCATTCGTATCGAGCTTCCGGGCGTTCAAGATCCAGCAGCAGCGAAAAACGTTATTGGTGCGACAGCAAGTCTTGCTTTCTACGCAGTAAAAGAACAAGGCACTGGCAGCACAATGATCGTTCCTGATCAAAACGGCCAACCAGTTCGCGTAGGCAGAAAACCAGTACTAACGGGTGAGCACATTGTTGATGCTCGCGCTAGCCTTGGCGAAATGGGCATGGCAGAAGTCAACATTGTTCTTGATAGTTCAGGCGGCAAAATCATGTCTGAGTTCTCTCGTCACAATGTCGGCAAGCCAATGGCAACCTCATACAACGAATACAGCCGTGATAGCGCGGGTAACACAGAGCAAAGTAACCAAATCATCAGTGTTGCGACGATTCAAAGTCAGCTAGGTAGCCGTTTTAGAATCACAGGTTCTGGCTCTCTTCAAGAATCTCAAGAGCTTGCTCTGCTTCTACGTGCTGGCTCACTAACGGCGCCTGTGACTATCGTTGAAGAACGCACTATTGGTCCAACGCTAGGTGCTGAAAACATCCAAAACGGCTTTGCTGCTTTAGGTCTTGGTCTTGGTTTAACTCTGCTGTTTATGGCGGTGTGGTACCGTCGTTTAGGCTGGGTTGCCAACATTGCGCTTATTGGCAACATGGTGATGCTATTTGGTCTGCTTGCGCTTATTCCGGGTGCGGTTCTTACGCTTCCGGGTATTGCAGGTCTTGTACTGACCGTAGGTATGGCGGTAGATACCAACGTACTGATATTTGAACGTATTAAAGATAAACAGAAAGAAGGTCGAACATTGGCTCAAGCCATTGATAGAGGCTTTAGTAGTGCATTTGGTACCATTTTCGATGCCAACTTCACCACAATGATTACCGCAGTGGTTCTATACACCATCGGTAATGGCCCTATTCAAGGCTTCGCATTAACACTGGGCTTAGGTCTATTAACCAGTATGTTCACCGGCATCTTCGCGTCACGTGCCATTATCAATTTAGTTTGGGGTCGTGATTCTCGTCATGATGTTAGGATTTAAGTTATGTTTATAAATATGAAAAATGCAACAAAATGGCGTCACATGACGAGTGTGGTTTCTATCGGTTTAATGATTTTTGCATTATCGATGATAGCCATGAAAGGCCTTAACTGGGGCTTGGATTTTACTGGCGGTATCGTAAGTGAAGTTCAAATTGATAGCAAAATCACAAGCAGTGAAATTGCGCCGTTATTGGATGCAAGCTTTAAACAAGATGTGGCGGTTATTGCCTCTGGTGAGCCGGGTCGTTGGGTGTTGCGTTATGCTATCCCACCAAAAGGCGTTGAGCTTCCACCACTGACTGAGGTACTTGCTCCGCTGCATACCGATGTTCAAGTATTGAATACCAGTATCGTTGGTCCACAAGTAGGCCAAGAACTAACTGAACAAGGCGGCATGGCGTTATTGGTGTCAGTTTTGGTTATCTTAGCGTACTTAAGCTACCGTTTTGAATGGCGTTTGGCTTCTGGCTCTCTGTTTGCCCTAACCCACGATATCGTGTTTGTGCTTGGTTTCTTTGCTGCGACTCAAATGGAGTTTAACTTAACGACCCTAGCCGCTATTTTGGCGATTTTAGGTTACTCGTTAAATGACTCTATCATCATTGCAGATCGAATTCGTGAGCTGTTAATTGCCAAGCCTGAGTTATCTATCCAAGAGGTGAATAACCAAGCGGTTGCGGCAACCTTCTCTCGTACTATGGTGACATCAGGCACAACCCTAATCACGGTTGGTTCTTTATGGTTATTGGGTGGAGGTCCACTAGAGGGCTTTGCGATTGCGATGTTCATCGGTATCGTGACGGGCACTTGGTCTTCAATTTCAGTAGGTACAACCCTACCTGAATACTTTGGTTTGAATTCGGATCACTACAAGCCAAAACCTATTTCTGAAGAGCCTTAGGGATTGGTTTAGATAGTAAAAAGCCGCAGGGAATGCAGCTGATGTTGAGGGATCTGGTTTAGGCTGGATCCCTTTTTTTGGGTGGAGCTTGTGCTATTTATTTTTTAGGCTTAACTCGTTATTGGGCAGAAATTAGTGAGGCCATGTATCTTGCTGCCATATCCACATAATGCCTTCCTCTGAGCCAATTTCGCTTAATCTAATCACAGTATGATGCGAATAGTGTACTTATTCAAATCATTTAATGATGCGATTAGCCCTCTTATTCACATCAAAATATGATGTGATTAGAGGTATTATTCGCATCACGACAAGTCAAAACTCGATTCACTTTCTTTAATAAACGCTACTTGCGCTTTTTCTGTGTATCGTAACTGAGGTGCTTATCTATGTTCTTTAGTTGAATCCCAACCTTATTAAATGCCTTTTGAATGGTTGTTGAAACATGAAGCGATCCTTCTCCCATTAAAAAGTTTTCTCGATCTTGATTTGTTTCAAATACGCAGACGATTTTTAAGCTCTGTGGAAAAGAAGAGTAATTGACCGTATGAGTCACCCAAAGGAAACCCTCGTAGCCTTTTAACGTATCTTCACAAACTTCAGTCAACACGACTCTAATTTGATTTTCGATCTTCTTATCTGATTTACGCATAAAGCAAACTTCCTATTTAACACCTTTAAAAAAGGTTTCGGTCAACATTATGTTATTCGGGAGAATGGGGATTACTTTGCTTTTGATGTTTCGTGCTGCTCTACAATAAAAGCGATCTCTTTCTCATTTAGGCACGATTTACTGACGTATTGGCGCTGTTTACCGATATGGAAAATAAGCCCTAAATCACTTTGTTCAACTTGGTCGATGTCGCTCCAAGCGATAGTGCGGGAGTTTTTCGTGTTTTTAAGGCTTTTATAACTCACACCATTTTCGTCAACGTTAAACTCCACTTTACTGCCAGAGAGTGAGCTGATGGATTGTCGCCATAGCCACCACGTTCTCTTAAAATAAATACTGAACGCTTCAATAATACTCAACGCAATAAAGAACCAACCAATATAACCATTAGGTAATAGTTCCAGTTTTAATAACGCCACACCAAAAAGAAAAAAGAGAATTCCTTTTAAATAGGCTTTTGGAAACGTAATTGGCTGGCTAGTTTGATCATAACACTCAGCAAAGAAAGTCTTATCGAGTATGTATTCTGTGGTGACACTAAAATCTTTAGACATATAGGGCTACTTTACGGTTTTATGTGAATGAGTCTCTATGCTGCGATCTCGCAACTTAGGCATTGTATCGTTTCTTGGGGCTTTTCTACATTCAAATATATCTTAAAGTCACTTAGGTATATAAAATCAGCTTAATCAAAATCAGTGAACTCTAATAGGGAAATCAAATGGCGTATGAAGTGCTAGATGTCAGCCAGTGGGCACGAGCTCAACACTTGAAGTTTTATCAAGGTTTTAGCCATCCTTGGTATAACATCTGCTCCAATATCGATGTAACGGCACTGCGCCAATATTGTAAGCAGCATAATCATCGCTTCTTTCATGCTTATCTTTACCTAACTCAACAAGCGCTAAATAAATGTGAACCGATGAGCTATCGCCTTATGGGTGAAGAAGTTCGCATTTACTCACTTATGTGTGTCAGTGTGGCGCTACTCGCCGATGATAATACGGTACGTTTTTGCGATTTAGACCATGAACCTACGTTTTCTGACTTTACCACCAGTGCCACCAACGCTGAAACTCGGATTAAAAATACGCCTTTTATTGTAGAGCAGTTCATTGGCCAAGAAATGAAGCAGAATACGATTCATTTAACCGTATTGCCATGGGTAGATTTCACTAGTATGACTCATGCGAGAGACGTTAATTTCCCAGACAGCGTGCCAAAAATGGCATTTGGGAAATTGGTTCAACAAGGTGAACAATGGCGTATGCCACTGTCTGTTGAAGTGCACCATGGTTTAATGGATGGTTTACACGTGGGGCAATTTATACAAACATTACAAGCGATGTTTGATAATCCATCACTGCTTGAGCAAGCTAAATAGGATTCATCTTTCTATTAAGACGAGCGGTCTTACGCTCGTCAAAATACCAAGTTTCATTTGATTACTTCCCCAAGTTCAACTTTAAATAAAGATATTCAAATCAAATCACATCATTCCGTTAATCATAAATATTCTTATATCTTTCTTGTACCAATAACAAAATATTATTATTTTAATAAATTTTGATAATTTCACGTAATCCTCATTCTTACCTATACTCTCTTACATCGAAACAACATAACGAATTAATAAAACTTATTTGGAGCACATTATGAAAATGAATCACGTTGGTATCATGGTTGGCGACATGGACAAAGCTGTTGAGTTCTATACTAAAGCGTTAGGGCTTGAGATTGTAATGGGCAATACCAAGGTTACAGAGGAGCGCGAAACCGCAATTGGCCGTATGTGTATTGCTGTTTTTGGTGAAGGATTTAAAGGTTTTAACATTGCGCATTTATTAACTAAAGATGGCATTGGTTTTGAATTATTTGAAATGAAAGAGCGTCAAGAGCGCCACGAAGTTGATTTCTCTCGCATTGGTATCTTCCATTTTTGTCTTCAAACCGATGACTTCCATGGTGTAATTGCTCGTACAGAAGAGTTTGGTGGTAAAGTTCGCATGGACATTATGCGTTATCACCCAGAAGATGATAATAATACAAGTCAAATGGTTTACCTAGAAGACCCGTTTGGTAACTTATTTGAGCTTTATTCTCATACATATGAAGAAACATACGCTGCCGATTACGAGTAATCGAACTCTAGCAGAAGTGGCATTAAAAAAGGATTGGTAGAGATACCAATCCTTTTTCTATGTAAGCAATAAAATGTTTAATACGCCTGCTATAGCTTAATTTGTAGTAAGTGCTAAATCATAACTTAGCACATTAAGATTATTCTCATCACAAATACTTTTCTATTGGTAACAACTGCAAAAATTGAGATTCAAAACGCTCCCATCGACCGGTTTCTGGTTCATCTTCCCAACTTTTATCGCCTGAATACCAACGAACATCGCCCTCTTGCAGTTTTAGATGCCAACTGTTTTCTTCATCCATGGCGTGTTCGATATCTTGCGTGAGTTGCTGTGCGATTTCTTGATTTTCAATGATTAAAATCGACTCTGTATTCAGGTACGTTGAGCGTAAATTGAAGTTAAAAGAGCCGATACTCGCGATACGATCATCAAAAACAGCAGACTTAGCGTGAAGTCCATAAGGCAATATTGGTGCGCACTTAGAGATATCTCTAGTCGATTCTTCACATAATCCAGCTTCTGGTTTTAATTCATATAGCTGAATACCATGTTCAAGCATATCTTTACGACGGCCTGCGTAACCTGAATGATTGGTGGTTAAATCGTTCGATGCCATTGAGTTAGTTAACGCTTTTATCTCAACGCCCTTACTAACCAATTCTTGCCACCCTTCGAGTTGGTTATCATCAAATATAAGGTAAGCCGATTCTAATAAGATCTCTTTGTCTGATTCACTGGCTAATTTCGCGAGCGCTTTCGCCGTTGATTTTGGCTCACTGGTGTTATCTTTATCCAGCGGTACAGGGCGATCAAATACGAACTTAGTGTTAACCCAAGTCATTTTATCCATTAGATCAGTTAGGTATTGATGGGCTGTTTTATTGCCCTCAGGTAAGACTGGGTAGTTTTTATAAACGGGGGCATCAATCTCATCTAACACAGGTTGCTGTGAGACTGGTTCTAATGAAACTTCTTTTGCTAATAAATCCACAGGATAAGACCAAGTACTGTCCCAATACTCGATAAAACTGGTTTGTATATCACGAACGACTGAACCTCGAACTAATACATCACGGTCACGAAAATTAATCTCGTTAGAAAGATCAAAATACTCGTCACCAATATTGCGTCCACCCACCACAGAGAACACGCCATCAACGGTGAATGACTTATTATGCATACGACGATTTAAACGAGAAAAATCCCCTAAAAAGTTCACCCACTTAGTAACACCACGACGAGTTGGGATAGGGTTAAATACGCGAATATCAACTTGAGGATGCGCGTTTAACGCCACAAGCAGATCTTCACGTTCGTTTAAGTTGATATCATCAAGCATCACTCGCACTTTTACACCACGATCTGCTGCGGCTAATAAGCGACTGGCAAGGTAATGTCCTGATGCGTCTGAGTTCCAAATGTAATATTGAATATCAATACTGTGCTCTGCTGTCTCGATTAATGCGAGGCGCTGCGCTAATGCATCCCAACCTTTATCTTGCAACAAAACGGCACTGGTTTCTGGGGTTGATTGCTTAGGTTGATAAGCGTCATTTAACTCCGATAGCGAACTGGTTAATGGCACAAGTACAGGTTCGTTCATGTGTTCAACTTCATTAGGAAGTGAGCCACAACCTGAAAGAATAGCGACGAAAAATAGAGTGGTATGAATGCGTTTAAGCACTGACATTGAATAAACTTCCTTTGTTAATTTTTAGTAACCAATCCTGATTATCTCTGCCGTAATATTAGCAAGAAAACAAAGAGTAATCTTATATATTCTGATATGATGCCTTTTTTGCCTTAACCACTGTTTATATATCCATGTATACATTACGACCTTACCAACAAGATTCTGTTAAAGCGGTTATACATTATTTCCGAAAACACACAACGCCTGCGGTGTTAGTACTGCCGACGGGGGCCGGGAAAAGTTTGGTGATAGCTGAATTAGCACGAATTGCAAAAGGTCGTGTATTGGTACTTGCTCACGTTAAAGAGCTTGTTGAACAAAACCATGAAAAATACGAAGGTTATGGCGAAGAGGCCTCTATATTTTCAGCAGGATTAGGCCGTAAAGAAAACGATAAGAAAGTGGTGTTTGCCTCGGTGCAATCTGTGGTGCGTAACCTTGATTCATTTAAAGATCAATTTTCGTTATTGGTTATTGATGAGTGCCACCGCGTGCCAGATAACAAAGACACCAGTTACCGTAAAGTGATTGAGCACTTACAAACCCAAAATGCGGGTATTAAGGTGCTTGGCTTAACCGCGACACCTTATCGTTTAGGTATTGGTTGGATTTACCAATACCACACTCGCGGCCAAGTCAAAACTGACACGCCTCGTTTTTTCCGTGATTGCATTTTTGAATTGCCTATTCAATATCTATTGGATGAGGGCTTTTTAACGCCTGCAAAGCTGCTAGATGCTCCGATATTGAGCTATGACTTCTCGCAGTTAAAACCTGCTTCTACTGGTAAATACAAAGAATCAGAATTGGATTTGGTGATTGAAGAGTCCAAACGCGCTACACCACAAATCGTTCAGCAAATAGTGGAGTACGCCAAAGACAGAAAAGGCGTGATGATCTTTGCTGCGACGGTGCGCCATGCTCAAGAAATATTGTCACTACTACCACCTGAGCAATCTGAATTGGTGATTGGCGATACCAAAGTTGTCGAACGTGATGCCATTATTCAACGCTTCAAAAAACAACAAACCAAATTTTTAGTTAATGTCTCGGTATTAACGACGGGCTTTGATGCCCCTCATGTTGATTTAATCGCTATTTTACGTCCAACAGAGTCTGTCAGTTTATACCAACAAATCATTGGTCGTGGGTTACGTTTAGCGGAAGGCAAAACTGAATGTACAATTTTGGATTATGCCGGTAACTGCTTTGATTTATACCAGCCTGAAGTGGGCGATCCTAAACCTGACAGTAACAGTGAAATCATTACTATTCCCTGCCCTGCTTGCGGCTTTAATAATAACTTTTGGGGTAAGTTAGACAGCAATGGCTTTTTGCTTGAGCATTTTGGGCGTCGCTGCCAAGGCTACTTTGAAGATGATGATGGCACTCGCGAAGAGTGTGGTTATCGTTTTAGAGCCAAATATTGTAATGAATGCGGTGCAGATAACGATATCGCTGCCCGTGTTTGTCATGAGTGCAACGCCATTTTGGTTGATCCTGATAAAAAATTGAAAGAAGCCTTAAAGCTAAAAGATGCACGCATTCTAAATTGCATTGATTTAACCCTTACCGCTGGGAAAAATCAGTTCGATAAACCCCAAATCAAAGTGACTTATTTAGGTGACGATGATTCTGAGCTGCATGAAGTGTGGCAAATGGCGACTAAAAAACAGAAGCAATTATTTTTGAATAACTTTGTGCGCCCTCATTTGGTCGATAGGCACCGTCCATTTGAAGAAACAACGGCAATAAAAATCGCGAATAATCAACACCGTTTTCGTCCGCCGAGCTTTGTGATTGCGCGTAAACAAGGTAAGTTTTGGTCTATTCGCGATAAGATCTTTGAAGAATAATCTGTTTATTCCGTCATCCGATTTAAAGCTCGATTACCACAAAGAGCGATAATTCATATGGCAAGAGCGGCACTGAGCGAACGCTTTATCAAGGGCAGCTCGTGCTGCAACGTCATCTTGCTCTACTGCGGCTTCACTAATTAAGATAAATTGCTGAGATAAGGTATCGAACTTACCTTCAAATTCGGCTTTTTGGGCCCAAATTTTAGTGCGTGCTCGGCTGTTATCTGCACTGCCTTCTGGAAACAACGTCTTTTGCTCTTCAACCGTTAAGTGAGCACTTTGGGCAAGTGGCATGATTTCATTCCAATCTAGCACCTCTTTATCAAACGCATCATCTAATAAATCAACCGTTGCATCCAGATACTGGAAGTTATCTTGTCGGGCTTCTATTTCTTGGGCGTAATCCGCTGCAGCCGCTGATAAAGAAAGTAACGTAATTAATCCTATTTTTTTCATCTCTGCCTCCATGCTGCTATTTTATTGCTATACGTATTCATCGTTGAATTCCACGATAACTTTTACATTAACAAAAACCTATCAAAAACACACTAAAATAGGTTGTTAGATAAATAATGAGATGGTACTATTCGCGCTCGTTTTTCGAAACGAAAAGTCTGTTAAGTTAGGTCGCTAAGCTTAATGGCATTTTTTTATTTTACTATTTTGAGAGTAAAGACTATGAAATTTGAAGCAGTAGTACGTACTGAACAAGGTAAGGGTGCGAGCCGCCGCCTTCGTCACGCTGGTAAATTCCCTGCAATCGTTTACGGTGGCACAGAAGCTCCAGTATCAATCGAACTAATCCACAGTGATATCATCAACCAAATGGATAAGCCTGAGTTTTACGAAGCAATTGAGCTAGTAATCAATGGCGCTACTGTTAAGGTTAAGCCGCAAGACGTTCAACGTCACGCGTTTAAGCCTAAAGTTGAGCACATGGACTTCATCCGCATCTAATTCGAGTCTGTTTTACTCTTTTGCATTATGTTATTTCTCTCTTACCAATTGAAATAACAACCCCTTTAAAGCCCTGATATTACCAGTATCGGGGCTTTAATCTATCTAACGTATAGGAATTACGTAACCTTCTATTTTCTTCTTCTACCAATGTAACTAATTAGATCAGACAATTATTGAAATTGGTACTATTAAAAACTAAGATCCCCTTCCCATTTCTCATTCTTATTGAGAAAACAGTAGTAATTGGACAGTGTTTTTTACGTTTTACTGACAATATTTGGTTATTCTCTTCTATACTTTTGTGTATTAAAAAAGCAAAAATTCATAAACCTGTTAGGAGCTAAAATGAAAAAGTTATTAGTGGCTGTATCTTTACCTATATTAATGGCTGCATGTGCAAGCAATGGCGATAACGCAATGACTGATGATCAAGTTTCAGCTGATATGCTTCAACACCATAACTGGCAACTAACGCAAGTTGATGGCAAAGACATCGTTGCTTCTGACGAAATGGAAACTCCTCGTCTTGAAATCGGCGAGAAAATGACTGCAAACGGTAATGCTGGTTGTAACAACTTTTTTGGTCAGGCTGAGCTAAGTAAAGAAGGTCAATTCCGTATTGAGAAAATGGGAATGACAATGAAAATGTGTATGGGTGATTCAATGACTACCGAACAAGCGGTGACTAGTACACTATCTACTTGGAGCGACATTACCCTAACTAAAGAAAACTTGATCCTTAAAGGTCAAGAACACAAATTAACATTCACACTGCGTGACTGGGTAAACTAATCACATTGTATTAGTTATACTGTCTTCGATATACTCAATCTGAAGATACAAAAAACCGGTGAATTCCCCCTCACCGGTTTTTTCTTATCTGCTATTTCTAGACTTCAGTCCAACGCTTATACCATTCTGGATAAGTAGTTGTTCAGATAATTGCGTAGGAAAAATCGATTAGAGCAAGGCATAAATTACAGTAACTAGTTGATCTAATTACAAAATTTATAACGCAGATATAATCAATTTTAACAAGCAAGAATGATCAAATACTTATGTAGATTGGTATTAAAGATTAGCGGTGTATTGATGCCACTAACCTAAAAGAAAGAATCGTAGTTAATGCCTATAATGAAATCGCCAATAAGGTACTTTCTCTATGGGAATTATCTGCTTGTTTGTTCTGCTCGACAAAAAACAGGGTGTACTCAATCACTATTCCTAAAATCAATATCAAAGCCAATAAATTAAACAAATTTAATGGCAGCCCTACAAAATTAAGCAAATGATCTGAGCGATTTAGCTGCCTATCCTTGGGATGAATTAAATAATTTAATACTCACTCAATGATCAAAAAAGGCATCCAACCTCTAGATGGGATGCCTTTTATATTTTTAGGTATCAAGCCTATTTATGCCTGCTCACTCTCGATAACCGCTTTGAGGCTATGTGGATGAAGCTTTATACACACACCTTGATATTTAAAAGCAACGGTATAATTTGCAATTCGCTCTGCATCACCAGATGGACAACTCTGTTTAACTTTTACACCTAAAGACGCTAATTTATCCCATTTCCCTTTTAGTGTTGGGAAGGTTTTTAATATGTAGTCTAAAAAAGCCTCTTGCGAATCTACATCGCATGGAATAACCCACTCTACATGTTCCCACCCTTGCTGAGGGTAAGCTTTCTCCCCTGGATATGGTAACTCTAAACATTCAATAGACCATCCATTGATATTTAATACTTCATTAAAGCCTAGAGCAATAATTGGGCGGCCATTGATCTCGTTATTCGACCATTCTTCTGCTTGCAATAACCACGCTTTATGCGCTGACTCTGCAACACTACGATCATTAATTCGTAAAGCGATATGATCCGCTTGATAACCTGTAAGGTCTAATCCCAATACATCAAGTAAGATTTCGATTCTATCCATAAAAGCAGGTAAAGAATTAATTAACTGTTGAGGCTCTAATTGTTGTTCTTTTAATAATAACGATGACATAAAGGTAACTTAACGATTAAGAGTAAGAAACGAATTGTAGCAACCTCTTTACTTGATGTTTAGCGTCTTAAGAAAAAATAGCAGAAACTATTAAATATCCCCTGGTTTATTGCTATTATTAGCGACTATTTTGCTTTCCATGCAACAGCATTCCTGTATAACAGCGATATGAAGGATAACTCTTTGAATATTCAATCACTTATTAACGACAAAGTTTCTCAAGCCTTAGAGGCAGCCGGCGCGCCAGCAGGCAGCCCTGCCGCAGTTCGTCAATCTGCAAAAGCTCAATTTGGTGACTACCAAGCTAACGGCGTAATGGGCGTAGCTAAGCGACTAGGCACAAACCCACGAGAATTTGCTCAGAAAGTACTGGATGTTTTGGATCTTGATGGCATCGCTAGCAAAACTGAAATTGCAGGCCCTGGCTTTATCAATATTTTCTTATCAGAAGAATTTCTAGCACAACAAGCAGAAGCGGCATTGGCTGATGAACGCCTAGGTGTTGCTAAAGAAGAACAACAAAACATCGTTGCAGATTACTCTGCACCAAACGTTGCAAAAGAAATGCACGTTGGTCACCTACGTTCAACTATCATCGGTGATGCTGTTGTTCGTACTCTTGAGTTTTTAGGTCACAACGTGACTCGTGCGAACCACATCGGTGACTGGGGTACTCAATTTGGTATGCTTATCGCAAACCTCGGGCGCATCCAAAAAGAGAAAGGCGAAGTTTCTATGGAACTGTCTGATCTTGAAGGTTTCTACCGTGAATCTAAAAAACTGTATGACGAAGATGAAGAGTTTGCAGTAACTGCACGGGGTTACGTTGTTAAACTTCAAGGTGGTGATGAGTTCTGTGCAGAAATGTGGAAGAAGCTTGTTGACGTAACTATGGTTCAAAACCAACGCAACTATGATCGTCTAAACGTGTCACTAACTCGTGATAACGTAATGGGTGAAAGTATGTATAACAGCATGCTTGCTCCAATCGTTGCTGATCTTCAAAAGCAAGGTTTAGCTGTTGAGAGTGATGGTGCTCAAGTCGTTTACCTTGATGAATACAAAAACAAAGATGGCGAGCCTATGGGCGTTATCGTTCAAAAACGTGACGGTGGCTTCCTTTACACAACGACTGACATCGCTTGTGCTAAATACCGTTTCGAAGAATTGAATGCTGACCGTGTTCTTTACTTTATCGACTCACGTCAACACCAACACCTAATGCAAGCGTGGACTATCGTTCGTAAAGCAGGCTATGTTCCTGAGAGCGTATCTTTAGAGCACCACGCGTTTGGTATGATGCTAGGTAAAGATGGCCGTCCATTTAAAACTCGTGCTGGTGGTACGGTTCGTCTAGCTGATCTTCTTGATGAAGCAGAAGAGCGTGCAACAAAACTAATCGAAGAGAAAAACAAAGATCTATCAGCTGAAGAAAAAGCAAAAATTGCGACTACTGTTGCAATGGCTGCGGTTAAGTACTCAGATCTTTCTAAGCACCGTACTACAGATTACATCTTCGATTGGGACAACATGCTTGCATTCGAAGGGAACACAGCACCTTACATGCAATATGCATACACTCGTGTAGCTTCTATCTTCAGCAAAGCTGGCTTGTCTATGGATGAGTTAACGGGTGAAGTGAAGATCACTGATGAGAAAGAAAAAGCACTTGTTTCTAAACTAATGCAATTTGAAGAAGCAGTTCAAGCGGTAGCAAGTGAAGGTCAACCTCACCTAATGTGTGCTTACCTATTCGAACTTGCTGGTCAATTCTCTAGCTTCTATGAAGCGTGCCCTATTCTTAACAACGAAGACGAAGCTGTTAAGCAAAGCCGCCTGAAACTGGCTGCATTAACCGCTAAGACAATCAAGCAAGGTTTAGAGCTATTAGGTATTGAAACGCTAGAGCGTATGTAATTCCTATTTCAACAATCTGAGTACTAGTTTATTCAGAATGTTGAGGTTTAAAATAAAAAAGGAGCTAATCTTAGCTCCTTTTTTATTACATCAAATTTATGTTACAAATGGTTAAAACCAACGTTCTAAAGCCGTTTTATCTAACTGCTTGAATGCTTTATTCAAAATGTTAGCTAATTCTTTATAACGTGGTTGGCTCTTCATTGGCTCTAATGCAGCTCCTGACTCTATGATTTTTTGATATAACTCTCGGTACCAACTCGCGAGCGCAGGTGGTAATTTTGTATTCGCTCGATTACCTAACCACCAGAAACCTTGTAATGGCATACTTAATGCGAACAATGCAATGATAATCGCTTGTGGTAACCCTGCTGTATTATTGAAAGCCATCTGGGTTAGTACGCTAATAACAGCAACTGCTGGCATTACCTTTGCGGCAAACTTAGTTGCCTTAATTACACGAGGTTCTGGGAACATTGGAGCTAACTCTTTTCGCTCAGGCCAAGCGTCCATGTAGGTCTGGCCGTCTCGAAATCGGAATAGAAAACCGTTTTCACTCATATTGCCCCCTTAATTTCTAAACAAAAGTTTAATAATTCAAAAATATACAGAATAAACTTGATTAGAATTAATATTATCTTAAAATATTTTTGTTATCTTAGCGCACAATCGTTATCCTATGCGCTGATTTATTTTTTTGCTGTAGTTCTACTATAAGCTAAAATAGGATAAATCGGCAAGGACTGCTGTAATGCTCTTTCTAAGGATAGCCAACTTTTTTATGCAAATGCGGTAATAATCTTCTGAATTAACTGTATTTGTCATTGTTGTGTCATTTACGACATAACTTTAATTACTGATGAATAAATAGGTATTTATACATGTCTAAGCTGGTTTTAGTTTTAAACTGCGGTAGTTCTTCTCTTAAATTTGCGGTTGTTGACGCAGAATCTGGTGCTGAGCACTTAACTGGTCTTGCTGAGTGTCTTGGTCTTCCTGAAGCTCGTATGAAGTGGAAACTTGATGGCAAGCATGAAGCTCAACTAGGTGAAGGTGCAGCACACGAAGAAGCACTAGCGTTTATGGTAGAAACTATCCTTGCTTCTAAGCCAGAGCTTAAAGCTAACCTAGGCGCTATCGGTCACCGTATCGTACACGGTGGTGAGCAATTCACTAAGTCAGCACTAATCACTGACGAAGTACTTAAGGGTATTCAAGACGCTGCAACTTTTGCACCGCTTCACAACCCAGCGCACCTAATTGGTATCGAAGCTGCGAAGCATAACTTCCCAGAACTTCAAAACGTTGCCGTATTTGACACTGCTTTCCACCAAACTATGCCTGCAGAGTCTTACCTATA
The DNA here is from genome assembly GCF_008933155.1 of Aliivibrio finisterrensis. Taxonomy (GTDB): domain Bacteria; phylum Pseudomonadota; class Gammaproteobacteria; order Enterobacterales; family Vibrionaceae; genus Aliivibrio; species Aliivibrio finisterrensis. The sequence goes on from NZ_WBVP01000001.1 coordinate 365,019, forward strand.
CGCTCTACCGTACAACCTATACACAGATCACGGTATCCGTCGTTACGGCATGCACGGTACTTCTCATCTGTTCATCACTCGTGAAGTAGCTGGTTTACTAAACAAGCCAGTTGAAGAAGTTAACATCATCAACTGTCACCTAGGTAACGGTGCATCTGTATGTGCAATCAAGAACGGTGAATCTGTAGATACTTCTATGGGTCTTACTCCTCTTGAAGGCCTAGTAATGGGTACTCGTTGTGGTGATATTGATCCTGCGATCGTTTTCCACCTACATGACGCACTAGGTTACTCTTTTGAGCAAATCAACAACATGCTAACTAAAGAGTCTGGTCTACAAGGCCTAACTCAAGTGACTTCTGACTGCCGTTTCGTTGAAGACAACTACGGTGAGAAAGAAGAAGCAACTCGTGCGATGGATGTATTCTGTCACCGTCTAGCTAAATACGTTGCAGGTTACACAGCAACTCTAGAAGGTCGTCTAGACGCAATCACTTTCACTGGCGGCATCGGTGAAAACTCTGCACCAATCCGTGAAATGGTTCTTAACCGTCTAGGTATCTTCGGTATCGAAGTTGATGGCGAAGCTAACCTTAAAGCCCGTTTCGGTGGTGAAGGTACTATCACTACAGCAAACAGCCGCATCCCTGCAATGGTTATCTCTACTAACGAAGAGCTAGTAATCGCAGAAGACACAGCTAAATTAACTGGTCTATAATATATCTCCTAAAAGGCTAGCCATTAGGTTAGCCTTTTTTCTTTCTATGGCTTTATTTTTTCAATAAGGTCTCTTGCCCCAATAGTGTAGAGGAATCTTCCATGTCTCGTACTATTATGCTTGTTCCAATCAGTGCTGGTGTTGGTCTAACTAGCGCAAGTTTGGGTGTTTTACGTTCGATGGAACGTAAAGGCGTAAGCGTTTCTTTTTACAAACCTATCTCTCAACCTCGTCACGGTGGTGATCAACCCGATCTAACTACTTCAATCGTGACTAGCAGCAGCGATATTAAAGCAGCAGAACCTACAACAGTTTCTCGTGCAGAAGAACTTCTACGTAACGATCAGACTGATGTTCTTTTAGAAGAAATCGTTGCTCGTTATAAGTCTATCAGTGAAGATACTGATGTGACGCTTATCGAAGGTCTTGTTCCTACTCGTAAGCACCCATTTGCTAACCAATTAAATGGTGAGATAGCAAAAACTCTGGGCGCTGAGATTGTGTTTGTAGCTACTCCTGGTACAGATAATCCTTCTCAACTTAAAGAGCGTATCGAAGTAGCATGTTCTAACTTCGGCGGCACTAAGAACAAACAAATCGCTGGCGTTATCATCAACAAACTAAATGCACCTGTTGATGAAGCGGGCCGTACTCGCCCTGACCTATCTGAAATCTTTGATGATGCAGATGCTACGACTAAGACTAATCTTGAAGTAATGCAAATCTTCAACTCTAGCCCTATTCGTGTTCTTGGTTGTGTGCCTTGGAAAATCGATCTAATCGCTACGCGTGCTATCGATATGGCTAAGCACCTTAATGCTGAAATCATTAACGAAGGTGAAATCGCGACTCGTCGTATTAAGAGCATCACTTTCTGTGCACGTTCTCTTCCGCACATGATTGAGCACTTCAAACCAGGTTCTCTTTTAGTAACTTCTGCTGACCGTCCTGACGTTATTGTTGCTGCATGTCTTGCTGCAATGAACGGCGTTGAAATCGGTGCTATCTTACTAACTGGCGGTTACGAGATCCCTAAATCAATCGCTGAACTTTGTAAGCCTGCACTAGATGCTGGTCTTCCAATCTTCACAGCGCAAGGTAACACTTGGCAGACTTCTCTAAATCTACAAAGCTTCAGCCTTGAAGTTCCTGCAGATGATAAAGAGCGTATTGAGTTTGTTAACGAACACGTTGCTAGCCACATTGATGGCCCTTGGATTGACTCTCTATCTGAAGGTACTGAAGGTATACGTCGTCTAAGCCCACCAGCATTCCGTTACCAGTTGACTGAATTTGCTCGTAAAGCGGCTAAGCGTATCGTTCTTCCTGAAGGTGATGAACCTCGTACAGTTAAAGCTGCGGCTATCTGTGCTGAGCGTGGTATCGCGACTTGTGTTCTTCTTGGTAACCCAGAAGAAATCCGTCGTGTTGCAGCGCAACAAGGTGTTGAACTTGGTGCTGGCGTTGAAATCATCGATTCTGAAGCTGTACGTGAAAACTACGTTGCTCGTTTAGTTGAGCTACGTGGCGCGAAAGGCATGACTGAAGTTGTGGCTCGTGAAAAACTACAAGATTCTGTATTCCTTGGTACTATGATGCTTGAAGCTGGTGAAGTCGACGGTCTTGTGTCTGGTGCGGTTCATACCACAGCAAACACTATCGTTCCTCCGTTCCAAATCATCAAAACAGCACCAGATGCTTCTATCGTATCTTCAATCTTCTTCATGCTTCTGCCTGATCAAGTTCTTGTATACGGTGACTGTGCGATCAACCCTGATCCAACAGCTGAGCAACTTGCTGAAATCGCTATCCAATCTGCTGACTCTGCAGCGGCATTTGGTATCGATCCTCGCGTTGCAATGATCTCTTACTCTACTGGTGAATCTGGTAAGGGTGCAGACGTTGATAAAGTACGTGAAGCAACAAAACTTGCTCAAGCAAAACGTCCTGATCTAATGATCGACGGTCCTCTACAGTACGATGCTGCAATCATGGAAAACGTAGCGGCTTCTAAAGCACCTAACTCTCCTGTTGCAGGTAAAGCGACTGTATTTGTATTCCCAGACCTAAACACGGGTAACACAACATACAAAGCGGTTCAACGTTCTGCTGACCTAGTATCTATTGGTCCAATGCTTCAAGGTATGCGCAAGCCAGTAAATGACTTGTCTCGTGGTGCTCTAGTAGACGACATCGTTTACACAGTAGCTCTAACGGCTATCCAAGCTTCTCAAGCTGAGCAAGCTGAAGAAAAAGTAATTAACTAATTTTATGCTCTAGTAATAGAGTTTAGTTAACGAAAATAGAAAGACACGCGATGAAAATTGCGTGTCTTTTTTGTCTCTGTTCAAGTCAGGGGGACTCTTATATCTTGCAAGCAGACAGGTTCACAGCTTTGCAGGCGAAAACCTAAATGAAGGTGTTTCGCTTTTAATCCGGTCTCACGTAAATGAACGTTATTGGCCAATAATATTCATTTATCTAGCTAAGCTGCATTAACTTGCCATTTCTTACGCAACGTTTTTGCCGCTTTCACCATATTCTCTAGCGCCGCTTCTGTTTCTTTCCAGTTACGTGTTTTCAAGCCACAATCTGGATTTACCCATAACCGCTCTACAGGCACTTTTGCTGCTGCAGTTTCAATTAAATCAACAATCCACTCTTCATTTGGAATATTTGGTGAGTGAATATCATACACACCCGGTCCAATTTCATTTGGATAGTTAAAATCTTCAAACGCTTTTAGCAGTTCCATATTTGAACGAGAGGTTTCAATAGTAATCACATCCGCATCTAATGCCGCTACTGATTCAATAATCTCATTGAACTCGCTGTAACACATGTGAGTATGAATTTGTGTTTCTGATTTCGCACTTGCTGCGGAGATCTTAAACGCTTCTACTGCCCACTCTAAATACGCTTTTTGATCGCTCTTTTTAATTGGTAACCCTTCACGAATCGCAGGTTCATCAATTTGAATAATATTAATGCCCGCTTGTTGAAGATCAGAAACTTCATCACGCAATACTAATGCTAACTGCTGTGCAATCTCTTTACGAGTAATGTCTTCACGAGGGAACGTCCAACCAAGAATAGTAACTGGCCCGGTCAGCATCCCTTTCATTTGTTTAGTCGTTAACGATTGAGCATATTGCGTCCAATCAACCGTGATTGGTGCTTCACGTTCAATATCTGCCACCACGATTGCTGGTTTGACACAACGAGATCCATAACTTTGCACCCAGCCAAATCGCGTTGCTTGAAAACCATTTAAGTTTTCCGCAAAATATTCAACCATGTCATTACGCTCAGCCTCACCATGCACGAGCACATCCAAATCTAAACGTTCTTGACGCTCAACTGCGTCGGCTATATGCCCTTTCATTGCCGTAACATAATCTTGCTTGTTCAACTTGCCAGTACGGTAGGCACTGCGCTGTTGACGAATATCAGAGGTTTGTGGAAATGATCCAATTGTCGTGGTTGGTAGTAATGGCAAACCTAATTTTTCAGCTTGGTGCTGTGCACGGATTGCATATGCTTCTGCTCGCTCTGCTAATGCAGGAATGATAGCGGCTAAGCGTTGCTGTACCGCAGGCTTATTAATGTGTTCTGCACTCTCACGTTCACGCAGTGGCTGACTGTATTGATGACACGCTAAGATTGCATTTTGGTTACCATCTAAAGCATCACCTAACAAAGTCACCTCTTTTAGTTTTTGTTTTGCAAAGGCAAACCATTGAGTCGTTTCTTGTGATAATTCTGTTTCTTGTTCTAAATCTACTGGGCTATGCAGTAATGAACATGAGCTTGCAATCCACAATTTATCACCCAATTTAGCTTTCACAGGTTGCAATCTTTCATGCAAACGCTCTAAATCTGCACGCCATACATTACGGCCATTAATTGCACCTACGGATAATACCCACTCTTTTGGTAATGCACTCACTATTGCATCTAACTGGTGTGGATCGGCAGAAATATCAATATGTAAACCATCTACCGCGAGTTTTGTGATTTTATCTAAATGATGTTCGACGCCATCAAAATACGTTGTTAAGAGTAATTTCACATCACTTTGGATTACTTGATAAGCCAATTTGAATGAATTTGCCCATGCTTTTGGTAGCTCTAGTGCCAGAATTGGCTCATCAATTTGAACCCATTTAACACCAAGCGCAGATAACTTGGAGAAAATAGCTTGATAAGCCGTCAATAAACGAGGCAAAAGAGACAAACGGTCGAACCCTTGTTCTACCTCTTCGTCATTTACTTCTTTACCTAACCAAAGGTAGCTAAGCGGCCCTAGTAACACCGGCTTAACGTTATGGCCTTGCTTTTGTGCTTCAGCAATTTCATCAAAAAGTTGTGACCAACTGACATTAAATTTATCGTTTTTAGAAAATTCTGGCACGATGTAATGGTAATTAGTATTGAACCACTTAGTCATGTCTGATGCCGCTTCACCACAACCACAGCTGTTTTGAGATTGACCACGACCCACTTTAAATAAGGTATCTAAGTCAGGAAAACCAGTATTGTGCCGAGCTGGCACGTGGCCTAAAAGCAAGCTTGTGGTTAATACATGATCATACCAAGCAAAATCACCCGCAGTAACAAAATCTAGCCCTGATGTGGATTGGTCTTGCCAATGGCGCTGACGTAGCTCACTGCCCACGGCCAGTAATTCTTTTTGTCCTATCTCGCCACGCCAATATTTTTCCTGAGCAAACTTTAACTCTCGTTGAGCACCGACTCGTGGATAACCTAAAATATGAGTGACTGTTTTTCCTACTGTATTGTTTAATTTTGTTGTCATTTGCCTAATTCCCTTAGCCGTTTGGATGGCTAAACAATGACCTTTTTCATCACAGTCTACAACGTCGAATACTTCATTTTGACTATGAATTAATTTCAACTAATCCCTACTTGATTTAAATGCACTAATTTTATTTAGCCGTCTAGATGTTTACTTTATGGCCTTTTCACTTTACTGTGAGGGTTGTTGGACTTACTCAAACGGATCTTGAGGAACAGTAATGATTGAATTAAAACACTTAAAAACCTTAACTACATTACGTGACACTGGCTCATTAACCGCAACAGCTAATGCGCTCCATTTAACCCAGTCAGCCCTTTCTCACCAACTGAAAGATTTTGAAGCACGCCTTGGTAATCATGTTTTTTTACGTAAAACCCGCCCGGTAAAATTCACCTCAGAAGGTGAGATCTTATTAAAGTTAGCAGATGATATTTTGCCGAAAATGGCCAGAGCTGAATATGACATTGCGAGTTTAAAAGAAGACTTACAGGGACGATTACACATGGCCATTGAATGTCATTCTTGCTTTCAATGGCTAATGCCTGCCATTAAAGAATATCAAGTAGGTTGGCCAGAAGTAGAGTTGGATTTTTCATCGGGTTTTGGATTTGAGCCTTTACCTGCTTTGGTTAATGGCGATTTAGATCTCGTTATTACCTCTGATATCCAACCTCGTGGAGAGGTTCATTATGAGCCGTTGTTTGATTTCGAAATGCGCCTAGTAATGGCAACTAACCACCCGCTTGCCAATAAAGAATATGTAGAACCTGAAGACTTACTCGATCAAACCATGCTGACTTACCCTGTACAAAAACAGCGCTTAGATGTAGTAAAACATTTCCTATCGCCAAACCATGTAGAACCAGCAAAATGGAAACAAGCAGAGAACACACTCATGTTAATACAAATGGTGTCTGCAGGCTTAGGGGTTGCAGCATTACCTAATTGGGCTATCAGTGAGTTTTCAAGGCAAGGCTTAATTGAGAGCAAACCGTTAGGGAAAGGTTTATGGCGAAGATTGTTCGCTGCCGTTAGAGACAGCGAACATGATAAAAAATATTTACAAGCATTTTTCTCTACTGCGAAACAGCAGAGCTATAGTCATTTAGATGGAATTAAAATGACTTAAACGAAGTGTGTATTCTATTGCGTGTGTTAAAAAACCTATTTATTTTTAAATTGATTCGTTAATGGGTCATATTGATAACCCAAGCCACTGAGCTTGTCTTGAACTCCTTGTGTATCAAGCTCATACATACTAGATAATTCTTCTAGGCTGTGACATTCCAATCGCAATTTTTCATTAATTATGCCGAGTAGAATTCCACTTTCTAGTCCGTGAGCATTACTTAAATCCAATCTTCACCCTCCATATTGCTTAAGAGACACACTTAGAGTAGACCAGTTTTAAGAATAAATGCGTGGACTACATCACAAAAAACAACTGAAATTGATAATAACCAGAAATAGCCATAATTACGATTGCTAGTGCTAGATTTTGCCACTTCACTGCTTGCTGTTTGTATAAGTGAAAGCTCCAAAAACCAATACTTACTAACATCAAACTTAACGCAATACCGAGCTTAATAGCCATTCGATCCAAAAATATCTCATGAACACTTAACGTTTGACATAACAAAATAACCGACATGACTATCCCACTCACTATTCCACTGATTGGTAATAGTTTATGAAATGCCTGTAAACGAGTTCTCGCTAGAGTTAATAGAAGGTGCGCTAATAATGATCCAAATAAGAATGGGCCAGTAACCGCAAAAAATAGCTGGGTAAATGAACCTGAACCCAAAGCTAAATTAACAAAACTTGCTGCAGCAAAACCATTAGCAAGCGCCATAACTATTAAGGGGCCTTTATCACGCGTTTTACCCGTTTTAACACTTAAGTAAAAACCAGCAATGGCGATGGCAGGAACAAAATTAATCGCAAAAATTGAGGCGTAACTCATGCCTACACCGGCAATAACACACCAGCCTAGAATCAACACTGGCAACCATTTATGTATACGACCTCGTTGACCTGGGCAAATATCCCCTTTATGCAAAATGATCGTTAATAATATTTGCGCCCCTAAAAGAGCTGGAATAAGAATATATTGTAAGGTTTGAAAGAACATAATTATGGCCGGATTTTAGAATGCTAAATAGTAGAATGACGATAGTATAAACGCTATTTTTGCTTCGTCTAGTGGCGCTCGAAAAACAATCCACTTCTATTAAGATCTCAAATTTAAGCTATCTACTTTTCAAGTTTTTATCCTTTCAAGGCAACAAGGACAACAGTTGCGCATCATCTTATTAACAGAATTGTTTTTTATTTGTTTTAGATCATGAAGGTACTAAGTAGCAGATGTGCTACAGGTGAAAATTAGGTAAGTTTCTATTACGAAATGTGTAAGAGAATGTAGATAAGTTACACTATTTTTATATTTTGAAATCTTAATAGAGGGAAATTCCATGTTGGAGTTAATGATTGGTTTAGTAATTACCGTTTTGGTCGGTTACTTTATCGTAAAAGGATATAAAGCCGCTGGCGTACTACTCACTGCAGGTTTGGCACTACTGATTATTGCTGGCTTATTAGGCCATACCGTTTTACCTGCAAAAGTTACCGCGACAGGTAACTTACTAACTGATGCGTTAGAGTACGTGAAATATATGCTGCAATATCGTGGGGGCGGTCTAGGCATGCAGATCATGCTACTTTGTGGTTTTGCTTCTTACATGACTCACATTGGCGCAAACAATGTGGTTGTAAAACAGTTTTCTAAACCATTAGCATTTATTAAATCACCTTATGTTTTGTTGGTTGCCGCTTATATCGTGGCGTGTCTAATGTCTCTTGCGGTAAGTTCAGCAACGGGTCTTGGTGTGCTATTAATGGCAACACTATTCCCAATGATGACAGCAATGGGGATTTCTCGTCCAGCAGCAGTAGCCGTTTGTGCATCTCCAGCTGCAATCATTCTTTCTCCTACTTCTGGTGACGTTATTGTTGCAGCAGAAAAATCTGGCCTTCCTCTACATACATTCGCGGTTGAGACGGTATTACCTGTTTCAATCTGTGCAATAATTGTAATGGCAGCAGCGGCTTTCTTCTGGAATAAATACCTAGATAAGAAAGAAAATACGCCAATGGAAAAAGTAGATATTTCTGCAATGGAAGTAAACGCTCCTTCTTACTATGCGATTTTACCTTTCTTGCCAATCGTTGGTGTCTTTGTCTTCAATGGTGAAACTATCCCAGGTTTATCTTTAGATATTTATACTATCGTTGTGGGTTCAATTTTCATTGGTGCAGTCATTAACTTTGTCACTAATAAACTAGATGGCAGAGCAACGCTAGAAGATCTAGAGTCTTGTTATGCTGGTATGGCTGATGCCTTTAAAGGTGTGGTAATGCTATTAGTGGCGGCAGGTGTATTTGCACAAGGCCTAATGTCTGTTGGTGCGATTGATAACTTACTTCACCTTGCTGACTCTGCTGGTGCGGGTGGTGTTGCACTAATGCTTCTTCTTACTGGTCTAACAGTAGCAGCGGCTATTGCAACAGGTTCTGGTAACGCACCTTTCTATGCATTCGTAGAACTTGCACCACAATTGGCAGGTAAAATGGGTCTTAGCCCTGCGTTCCTTATCATCCCAATGCTTCAAGCCTCTAACCTTGGTCGCACAATCTCTCCAGTATCTGGTGTTATTGTGGCGACATCTGGTATGGCGAAAATCAGCCCATTTGAAGTTGTGAAACGTACTTCTGTCCCTGTTATTTGTGGTTTGATCACTGTAATTGTAGGAACCATGGTACTTGTTCCAATGTATGCATAACTAAGTTAGATAGATAACGATTCTTAAATGCCAGTGGTTAATACTACTGGCGTTTTTTTGATTTTATTCTGTGATTTTTTAGCCAATAGGCACTTTCCTTACAAAAAATTCACCTCATGCTCACGTAAATTTTATTAATTGAAGATACATTTGTCTTATTCAATACTTTCGCCGATACGATCACATTTCCCATGATTAAAGATACGGCTATCATTTTTACCCTCTCTTTTTTAGCCATTTCTGTTACCTATTTATGCCGTTTATACATCTAGTTCTATCCTGCTATTAGACGCCCCTACTTATATTGAGGGCTTTCTTTTCTGGTTAAATCATTCGCAAATCGGTATAATTCTGCCTCCAAATTCTGAGGTGAACTAATGCACAACGTAACTCCAATAAACGAATACCCGAAATTCTGGGCAGAATGCTATGGAACAGCCCCTTTCTTTCCTACTTCTCGTAAGGAAATGGACCAACTTGGTTGGGATAGCTGCGACATTATCATTGTAACTGGGGATGCGTACGTGGATCACCCAAGTTTTGGTATGGCGATCATCGGACGTTTGCTAGAAGCACAAGGCTTTCGCGTTGGTATCATTGCTCAGCCAAAATGGGACAACAAAGACGAGTTCATGGCTCTTGGTCAACCAAATTTATTCTTTGGTATCACTGCTGGTAACATGGATTCAATGATCAACCGTTATACCTCAGATAAAAAACTTCGTCATGATGATGCTTATACTCCAAACAATGAAGGAGGTAAGCGTCCTGACCGTGCTGTATTGGTATATTCTCAACGTTGTCGTGAAGCGTTTAAAGATACGCCTATTGTTTTAGGTGGCATTGAAGCAAGTCTACGCCGTTTAGCACATTACGATTACTGGTCTGATAAAGTTCGTCGCTCTGTATTGTTTGATGCCAAAGGTGACATACTTCTGTTTGGTAATGCTGAACGTGCTTTAGTCGAAGTGGCTCACCGTCTTGCTAATGGCGAAGATATAAAAACCATGACTGACATTCGTGGTACTGCGGTAAATCTACCCGCAGAACCTGAAGGCTTTAAAATCATTGACTCTTCTCGTATTGAAAAGCCAGGTAAAGCTGCTTTTGTTCCAATCAATCCATACGCAACAGAAGAGCAATGTGAAACTAACAAAGCTGAAGTAAAAGAAGAGCAGCCACAAGTTATTACAGTAACAGCCTCTCGCCATGATTCAAAAACAACAGCAATTCGTATTCCACCGTATGAAAAACTAAACGGTGACCGTATTCTTTATGCTCATGCTAGTCGTATTATGCATTTAGAAACCAATCCATACTCTGGTCGTGCATTAATCCAGCGTCATGGTGATCGTGAATTATGGGTAAACCAAGCACCAATCCCTCTAACAACCGAAGAGATGGATTTTGTGTTTGACTTGCCTTATGCACGTGTTCCACACCCTATGTATGGCAAAGCAAAGATCCCTGCGTATGACATGATTAAAACCTCAGTCAACATTATGCGTGGCTGTTTTGGTGGTTGTTCATTCTGTAGTATTACAGAACACGAAGGTCGTATTATTCAGAACCGCTCTAAAGAATCTATTATTAATGAATTAGAAGAAATTAGAGATAAAGTTCCAGGATTTACCGGCACAATTTCAGATCTTGGTGGCCCAACCGCTAACATGTATCGTTTAGGTTGTTCTATTCCTAAAGCAGAAGCAACCTGTCGTCGCCCTTCATGTGTTTTCCCTAAGATCTGTGACAAGTTAAATACTGATCACGTACATACAATTGATTTGTACCGTGAAGCACGTAAAGTCAAAGGCATTAATAAAGTATTAATTGCTTCTGGTGTTCGTTACGACTTAGCCATTGAATCTCCAGAATACGTGCGTGAGTTAGTCACCCATCACGTTGGCGGTTATTTGAAGATTGCACCAGAGCATACCGAAAAAGGCCCATTAGATTTAATGATGAAGCCAGGTATGGGTACGTACGATCGATTTAAGTCTATGTTTGAAAAATACAGCCAAGAAGCCGGTAAGAAGCAATATCTTATCCCTTATTTTATCTCTGCTCATCCGGGTACAGAAGATGAAGATATGCTGAACCTAGCGATGTGGCTGAAGAAAAACAACCTAGAGTGTGATCAGGTTCAGAATTTCTACCCATCACCAATGTGTAATGCAACGTCAATGTATTACTCAGAAACAAACCCACTGAAACGCGTGAAATATAAAAAACGTGAAGATGTAACAGTGGCAAAAGGTGAACGTCAACGCCGATTACATAAAGGCTTATTACGTTATCACGATCCTAAAAACTGGAAAATGATCCGTGAAGCACTAACAGAGATGGGTAAAAAGCACCTTATTGGTGACAAGCCACACTGTTTAGTGCCTGAAGACGATATTGATACACAAACACCTGCTGAACGTCGTCAAACAGGACGTCACGGTGCGAAACGTTTTGCAACTAAGCATACTCAAGCACAGTTTGATGGTGATCCACGTAATAGTAATAGTCGCGGTGGTCAAAATAAGAATAACCGTAACGGTAAGCCTAGCTCTCAAGGTCAAAACCGCAATGGCAACGGTGGAAAACCTAGTGGAAATACAGGTTCAGATAAGCCAGCATCAAGCGGACAAAAAAATGGCGTTCGTAATGGTTATTCAAACAATAAACCAAATAGTACAGGGCCTAAACGCAAGCCTAAACACCGTTAATTAAATAGAAAAATTAACAAACATAAAAAAAGCGAACCAATGCGGTTCGCTTTTTATTGTCTGAATATAAAGCAATGAATTAGAGTTATCTACTCCAGTCCATTACTAATTTATTCTTATTTCCAAACGTATAAATTAAACAGTTTTTTACCACGCTTAATTACGCTGTATTTACCGAATAATGCGTCTTCTTTCTTAAGAACAGCTTCAGAATCAGCAACTTTTTCGCCGTTTACTGAAACCGCACCATTACCAATAAATTCACGCGCCATCTTATTTGATTTTGCTAGTTCAGATTGAGTCAGCACTTCAACGATAGTTTGCTCAGAAGCGTCAAGCTCAGTCGTTGGCAGACCATCTTGCGCTAGTTGTGCTAAATCAGTTTCAGTTAGTGATGCCAGATCACCTGAGAACAATGCGTCAGTAATACGGATAGAAGAAGCTAAGCCTTCCTCGCCGTGAACCAAACGAGTTACTTCTTTAGCAAGGACGCCTTGACCTGCAGGACGACCTTGAACACTCTTATCACTTTCTTCAATTGCAGCTATTTCATCTACAGATAGGAAAGTGAAGAAACGTAGGAAGTTATATACGTCAGCATCCGCAGTGCCTAACCAGAATTGGTAGAAAGCATATGGTGATGTTTTGCTTGGGTCTAACCAAATTGTACCTGACTCAGTTTTACCAAATTTGGTACCATCTGATTTTGTTACTAGAGGAAGTGTTAAACCAAATACTTTGTTGCGGTTCATGCGACGAGTTAGATCGATACCACCAGTGATGTTACCCCACTGATCAGAACCACCTATTTGAAGCGTACATCCTTTTGCTTTGTTTAGCGCAGCAAAGTCATACGACTGAAGCAGCATGTAGCTGAACTCAGTAAATGAGATACCAGAACCTTCACGCTCAATACGTTGCTTCACAGATTCTTTTTGAATCATTGCATTTACGCTGAAGTGTTTACCTACATCACGCATGAACTCGATTACATTGATTTCACCAATCCAATCTAGATTGTTCACGACTTCTGCGCCATTTTTCTCTTCTGTAAACTCAACAAAAGCAGAAACTTGAGTGCGGATTTTATTAACCCAATCACCCACTACATCAGATGTGTTCAATTGACGCTCAGCCGCCTTAAAGCTTGGATCACCAATTAGACCCGTTGCACCCCCAACAAGCGCTAATGGCTTATGACCCGCTTGCTGAAAACGCTTAAGAACTAATAAAGGTACTAGGCTACCAATATGTAAACTGTCTGCTGTCGGATCGAAACCACAATAAAGAGTACGACAGTCAGTAGAAAGGTGCTCAGCTAATTCTTCGTCTGCTGTACACTGTGCAATAAGCCCACGAGCTTTTAAATCCTGCAATAGTTCATTTGTTGCTGTCATAGATAACCTACTTGTACTCTAAATTTAGGTATAAAAAAGAAGACTCGATTTTACACATTTAGCCGCTAAATAACAGACTTTGTGAGTAAAAAGGCACTTCAATTTCACTTACCATTTTATCTGGAATTAAATTCATACTCTGTCAATAAAATAACCCTTTAAAAAGAACATATGATTTTATTTATTGTGTTAATTTTTCGACAATATATGCAAATATGTGATGCTTGGCTCAAACCTAAACAAAGGCCATTTTCTAAAGCTTGAATCTGCTAACTGTGCCCATATTTCCTTAGTTAGGTGTTGCTAAGATACGCTTTACTTAGTTGCTATTTCTTTCTGTCTTGCTAAGGAAAAAGAATGAAAAAGTTTGCCCGTGCTGCAGTCCTGATGGTATTAGTATTTGGACGACCTCAAGCACAAGCTTCCTCATTAATTGAGTTTATTGAGCCTGATTATCAAGAAGCAAACCAATCAGAGATCGATCATCAACATGTCCTTCACAGCCTAAATGGTCTACTTTCGATTCAAAATTGGAACTATTTCTCACATCAGCCTTACGATGATTTTGATATTTTAAATTCAAAAGCACATCAAGCTCAAAGAGAGCTAGAAAATCTGTGTAAAGAAACCGCTTTGATCTCTAATTCTCAGCCCCAATTTGCTGGAGTGAAGAGCGCAGAACGTGCCTTATTAAAAATTGAACAAGAGTTAAATGGTCAAGTTAACCAGTTAACTGACATGGTAAGAGGGACCATCGTTGCCGATTCAATACCTGATTTGGTGACGGCTTATGAATCAATAAATAGAGAAACAACCGTACTGAGTGTCACTAACCGTTTTGCACAGCCAGCAAAGTCAGGCTACCGAGACATAAAATTGCTCGTTGAATTACCAAAAACAAAACTGGTCGCAGAAATACAGCTGCATTTAAAAGACATTGCGATAGTAAAAAATGGTGCAGAGCATAAATTGTATGAAGAAATTCAAAACATTGAACGTTTAGCACTTCTGGAAAAGCGAGAATTCACTCAGTTTGAAGATGCTCGAGTGACTAAATTGAGAACTTTATCTCAATCACTATATACAAATGCATGGCAAACCTACTTACCACTTCAAGCACTCGCGTAATGTTTCACCATTAACATTCCAGAAACTAAAAAAGAGCAACCACTGTGTATTGGTTGCTCTTTTTATTTAATAGCGTTTATTTTTATGCCATTAAAACCAAGCTTCCGAAAAAAGCTAGGCCAGAAAATACGGCTATAGTTGTAATGAGTGCAAATTTGAAATCACTATCCATAACGACTCCTTGTTATTGTACAGTAACAAAAAATTAACACTAGTTTGAGGTATCTTCAAGGAATCAAAGAAAATTGACTGCCAAGTTGGTATTAGCATCACAATGCCAGCATAATAATTCAAACTTAGGGATAAGATCAGTCGCTATGCGACTAAATACAAATTATCAAAATTAGAACCTATTTTAGGAGGAAAAATGAAACGGACGTCATTACTGGGGCTGCTGGCCATACTGCCTTTACCAATATTTGCTCAGGTATATCTTACGCCCTCTATTGGGTTTTCTTCTGGCGGTGAAGTGACCAACAGTGCTGGAGATTCTTATAAGATCAATGGAGATAACGTTTTATCTTTTGCTATAGAAACGGATTTTGAAACAGGTCGTATTGGACTATTTTATAGTACTCAAAGCAGTGAGGTAAAATCACTGGGCAATAAAACACGATTTGATTATTTACATTTCCAAAGCGCTTTAGATTACTCCCTTATCCCTAAACTAAGTTCATTTTTAGGATTAAGCCTTGGCGCAACTTATACCGATGTAAGCTGGAGTGATGAAAATTTACGCTTCTCTGTCGGTGCTTTTACTGGGTTGCGATATCACTTTACTGACAATGTTGCATTACAGTTAGAAGCCCGTTGGTTAGGCACTTCTGTTGGCAGCAGTTTTGACAGCGCCTGCGTCTCTGGTTCAACACAAAGTAGATGTGTTATTCGTTATGAAAGCAGTTGGATGAATCAAGTTCAAGGGAATCTTGGCTTACGATTCAGTTTTTAACTTACTCATGTCACCCCTTGTTTTATAAATTCCAATTAATGCGGTTACTTTCCCATCAACTGGAATTTATTTACAAAAATACAATCATTTACTTAACCTTTATTTAACAAATATACACTCTAAACATCCCACCTAAAACAAACCTATTCGCTAAAAAAAATCATAATTACAGCATAATTGGCTAGATAAATCACATTAAGCTACCTTTCTGTCATGTTGCCTTAACATGTATTAATAGGTAATCTGCCTGTAATGCTTAGCTAATACCTCTAGTTTGAGCAAATTGATTTCAAATTTAATAGAGAATGATACTAAGTTAGCTTCATTTCTCAGGGAAAAATTTTTACAAGGAGTATTTGATGAAACGCGAACAATGGGGTTCTCGTGCAGGATTTATTCTTGCTGCAGTAGGATCTGCTATCGGTCTAGGTAATATTTGGCGTTTTCCATACATGGCGTATGAGAATGGTGGCGGTGCTTTCTTTATACCTTATTTATTTGCCATGTTAACTGCCGGTATTCCATTTATGATCATGGAATTTGGTATGGGTCATAAATTCAGAGGCTCGGCACCGCGAACTTTTGCAAAAATAAATCAAAAATACGAATGGCTTGGTTGGTTTCAAGTATTAATAGCCGCTGTTATCGCAGTTTATTACGTTGCCGTTATTGGCTGGGCAATCTCTTATTTAAGTATGTCTTTTTCTCAAAGCTGGGGCCAAGATACAAATGCCTACTTCTTTAGTGAATATTTAAAGCTAGGCGATAACTCACCAACAAAACTGGGTGGTATTCAATGGCATATTGCAATTCCTATGATTATTGCATGGGGCATAACTTTTGCTGCTATTTTTGGTGGCGTAAAAAGTGGTATCGAGCGTGCTAGTAAGGTTATGATGCCATTACTATTTATTATGGTTATTGCGCTTATCTGCCGTATGATTTTCTTACCCGGCGCATTAGATGGTCTTAATTACCTGTTCCAACCAGATTTCAGTAAAATAACAGATCCAAAAGTATGGTCAGCCGCTTATGGTCAAATCTTCTTTACGTTAAGTGTCGGTTTCGCAATCATGCTGGCTTATTCAAGTTACCTACCTGAAAAGTCTGACGTAAATAACAATGCTTTTATGACTGTATTGATTAACTGTGGTTTCTCTATTATCGCTGGTATTCTTATTTTCTCTATCCTAGGAAATATGGCGCATGAACAAAGCAAACCATTGACTGAGGTCGTTAGTGCTGGTGTTGGTCTTGCATTTGTTACTATTCCAGCAGCCATCAATTTATTACCTGCTCCTTATATTCTTGGTCCCCTGTTCTTCTTTGCTTTAGTTGTTGCTGGACTAAGTTCTCATATCTCAATTATTGAAGCCGTTACTTCTGCATTTATCGACAAACTAAAATGGTCTCGTAAAAAAGCCGCTTCTGTTGTTTGTGGTACAGGGCTGGTTGTTTCTATGGCATTTGCTACTAATGGTGGACTATTACTACTTGATTTAGTTGATTATTTCATTAATAACATTGCTCTACTAGCAAGTTGCTTAATTGAATTATTTATCATGGGTTGGTTGGTAAAACTTGCAGACATACGTTCGCATGTCAACAAAATCTCTGAGTTTACCGTTGGTAAATGGTTTGAGATCTGCTTACGCTTTATAAGCCCAGCATTTCTAGTGGTTATCTTAGGGACTAATATTGTTAATACATTAACCGACGGATACGGTGGTTACACTCAATCAGACTTACTATTACTTGGCTGGGGATTAATTGCTGCAATGTTGGTCGTTGGTATCGTTATTAATAAATCAAGCAAGGAGGCTTAATATGACAACTGGTGCAATCATTATGATGGTTATTGGTTTAGGGATCACATGGGGAGGCGCGGCCTTCTGTATCCGTAAAGCGATGAACAGTAACTAGAACTTATCCTATAACAATACAATACTTAAAGCAGATCTTCGGATCTGTTTTTTTCGCCGTTTCATTTTAAATTAATTTAGAAGGTAAAAATGACCATTCTCTATTCATTTCGACGTTGCCCTTACGCGATGCGAGCTCGACTTGGTATCGCCCTTTCCAATAAATCAGTTCAACTTCGTGAAATTATATTGAAACATAAACCCGAAGAGATGCTGTTCGCTTCCCCCAAAGGTACTGTGCCTGTTTTAATTAAAAAAGATGGTACTGTAATCGATCAAAGCATAGATATCATGAAGTGGGCTTTAGAGGATTCAAAATTACTATTATCAACCACAGCTTCCATGTATTTATTAATAAAAGAAAACGACCATGTATTTAAAGGATGGTTGGATAAATACAAATATGCAGATCGTTACCCTGAGAACACAGAACTCTATTATCGTGAACAAGGGGAGCTATTTTTAGAAAGACTGGAGCAACAACTCTCTACTTCAAGAATGCTATTTAGTGATGTATATAGCTTAGCTGATTTAGCTATTCTTCCTTTTATTCGACAATTTGCGTTCGTTAATATTGAATGGTTTAACCAAAGTAAATATCAACACGTACAGCACTGGCTTACGACTTTCATTGATTCTGAGCTGTTTCTCTCCATTATGAAAAAATACCCCACTTGGCTAGACTCAAATCAAGAAGTCTCATTCCCTGAACGATAATACCTTTGCTTATCTTCGATTTTCTTCAAGCTAGAAGCACAAAAAAGGAGACTCAAAAGTCTCCTTTTATTATTCATCGATAGAATCGCAAATTAGTTATGACTAATCCACTCATTCATATCTGTTTTCAAGTTATCAGACTTAGTACCAAAGATAGCTTGAACACCTGAACCAGCAACAACAACACCAGCTGCGCCAAGTTTTTTCAGTTTATCTTGGTCAACGGCTTCAACGCTTGCTACCGATACACGTAGACGAGTGATACAAGCATCAAGGTTTGTGATGTTCTCTTTACCACCAAATGCCGCGACTAACTCACCAGCAAGCTCAGAACCAGTAACCGTTACAGCCGCTTCATCTTCGTCTTCACGACCAGGCGTTTTCAAGTTCATTGCTTTAATTACAAAGCGGAATACGACGTAGTAAACAACAGCGTAAACAAGGCCAAGACCAACTAGAAGCAGCATGTTCTCTGCACGTGGAGATTGAACTACAAAGTCAATGAAACC
This sequence comes from Aliivibrio finisterrensis, assembly GCF_008933155.1. Taxonomy (GTDB): domain Bacteria; phylum Pseudomonadota; class Gammaproteobacteria; order Enterobacterales; family Vibrionaceae; genus Aliivibrio; species Aliivibrio finisterrensis. The sequence continues at coordinate 383,737 of NZ_WBVP01000001.1, forward strand.
ATTTGAGAACGTATGACCGTGTACTACACCTAAGGCGTTAGTTAGCATGTATGCCACGCCCGCAAGCACTGCATGAATAACATAAAGAATTGGAGCAACAAACATGAATGCAAATTCAATTGGTTCAGTGATACCAGTCAGGAATGAAGTTAATGCAGCAGATATCATTATGCCTATTACTTTTGCACGGTTTTCAGGTTTTGCTGAATGTGCAATTGCGATTGCAGCAGCAGGAAGACCGAACATTTTGAATAGGTAACCACCCGCTAATTGACCAAAACCATTGCCCGCAGCACGAGATGCGTCATCAGCAGTTAGGAAACAAGTCATGATACCATTTACTTGCTCACCAGCGCTGTTCACACAAGAACCAGCTTCGTAGAAGAATGGTACGTTCCAAATATGGTGAAGACCAAAAGGAATTAGAGAACGTTCGATTACACCGTAGATACCAAATGCCATTACTGGGTTTTGGTTTGCAGCCCAATCAGAGAACGCTGCAATTGCGCCGCCAATTGGTGGCCAAATTACAGAAAGAACCAAACCTAGAGCGATAGATACAAAACCAGTCACGATTGGCACTGCACGCTTACCAGCGAAGAAGCCAAGGTACTCAGGAAGTTGGATACGGTAGAACTTGTTAAAAGCCCAACCAGCAACACCACCAGCAAGGATACCACCAAGAACACCAGTCTCGATACCATCAACACCCATTACTGTCGCCATCACTTTAAGTGTAGCAACCATGATGCCGTAACCAACAACAGCAGCTAGACCAGCTACACCATCATTGTTTGTAAAACCAAGTGCAGTACCCACAGCAAATAGCAAAGCCATTTGGCCAAATACAGAACCACCTGCTTGTTCCATTAAGTGAGAAACCACTTCTGGAAGGAAACTAAAGTTGGCAGCACCAACCCCTAAAAGAATACCAGCTACAGGAAGTACTGATACAGGCAGCATAAGCGCCTTACCAACTTTCTGCAGGTTGGCAAAAAGGTTTTTAAACATGTTTTGCTCCTAATCATTATAAATACAATTGAAACATTCAATTACTAACTAGCTCGTTACGGCAATATCCCCCTCGCCTAATGTAACTAACATAATTGTAAGTAATCGTGTCTCTAATCAAACTGTCGCTAAATATAGACCTATGTAAAAACAGTTTCTAGCATGTTTTCATTTATTGTTTTAAAACCCTGCAGTGATCACAAAAGCAAGGCGTAGCAAAAATAACAAAAAAAATGCAACTTCACCATAAGCCACTGATTACACTTAATAAAAATAAAAATAAGCAGGGTGATAAATGTTATTTTTAGCAACAAAAATAGATAGTATAAATAAACAGCTACCGCAACCGATTACTTAGAATTTTATTAACGAAAACTTGCTAAAAATCAAATCTATAAAAAAAAGAGAAGTATAATTCTCTTTTTTGGTTACTTTGTGAACTTATTTAATTTATTTGTTCAAAAAAAGATTTTTAAAATTATTCGTCGTTATTTGAGCAACTTCCTCAAAGGATTTCCCTTTTAGTAAGCCAATATACTCAGCAACTTCTCTGACATACGCTGGCTGATTCTCTTTTCCTCGATAGGGAACAGGGGCTAAATATGGGGAGTCTGTTTCAACTAAAATACGATTTAATGGCAAGCGACGAACAACATCTTTCAACTCAGTGGCTTTGTTAAATGTAACAATACCTGAAATTGAAATATAAAAACCTAAATCCATTGCCGCTTCAGCAAACGCCCAGTCTTCAGTAAAGCAGTGAATAACACCACCACATTTGTTTGCTTGACCATTTTTTAGAATTGCTAAGGTATCTTCTCTAGCTTGTCTTGTATGAATAATTAGTGGTTTATTGTACTCAACAGCCACCTCAACTTGTTGTTCAAACAAGTCGCGTTGACGAGATGCGCTTTCAGGCTGATAAAAATAATCTAACCCCGTTTCACCAATAGCAATAACACGATCATTGGCCGCATATTGACGGAAAATAGATAAATCAAATTCCGATTCCACATCTAATGGATGAATACCACAAGACGCATGAACTTCAGGATGATCTTTGATCATTTCCATCATATTGGGAAAAGCATCTAAAGTAACACCTACGGTTAGAAACTGCTCTACTCCACGTAATTTTGCTTTTTCAAGTACATCACCCACATTAGTATGTAGATCATTATAATTTAACTTGTCTAGGTGACAGTGTGTATCAACTAACACATTATTCTCCAATAAACTCAAATAACCACTGAGTTAATAATAGTTCTTTGTTTAAGCCCGGATGATCATTGAGTTGTTGCCTTAGCGTATTTAGACTCAAATATTGCTTATAGATAAGGTTAGAAGAGATGCTTTTTGCTAGTCTCTCTACCGTCTCTTTTTCATCACAATGAATCCAATCAGTTACAATTCCTAACTGTCGTTTCTGTATATCAGACAACAAGTAACTTAACCAACATAAGCCTTCATCCTCTAATTTTAGCAAGGTTTTAACCACATCGGCTGTATTACAAAAAGAGGATTGAACACAAACACTAAAGTGTGAAAGAAGCTGCTGATGGCTTACTTGTTTCTTATCTTTATAAAAGCTCTTCACCGCTAGCGGTAAATATCGATTCAAAATAATTGACTGCGTATTTACCGTTAGTTCTTCAGTTTCGAGTAACCATTGAGTAATCACTTCAGCACTGATCACTGGCTGTTGCCAAGTTTGGCAGCGACTGCGTATTGTTGGTAATAAATGATGCAAAGAGCTAGCAAGTAAGACAAATTGGCAGTTTTTCGGTGGGGCTTCTAATGTTTTTAGTAATGCGTTTGCAGCAGACTCTGTCATTTTTTCTGCAGGCTCGATAATAATCATTCGCTTAGCGTTAAATTGCGATGACTCTAGTGCCCATGAATTACATTGACGGATCTGTTCTACAGAAATCGATTTACCTTCCACTTCTGGTTTAATCCAGTGCAAATCAGGATGATTACCAGATTGAATCAAATCACAACTATGGCAGAAACCACAAGGTTCAGTGCCTTGAGTTAAACAAAGTAAAGTATCAGAAAAATACTGAACTAATTTATCTCGCCCAGTCCCTTCTGGCATTGCACATAAGATAGCGTGAGGCAGCCTATCATTGGCAATAAGCTGCTGCCATTGATGCCAAATATCTTCCTGCCAAGGGTAGAGTTTAGTTGCCATTAGTCACTAACCACGCTTCTAGCGCATTCACAATAGAGCGAGTTACCGTATCTAAATCTTGTCCCGCATCAATAGTAATAATACTTTCATCGCTGTTTGCGAACTCTAAGTAACGTTCACGGCTTCGTTCAAAAAAATCTAATTTCATTTGTTCAATTCTATCAAGCTCTCCACGAGCAGAAGCTCTTTGTAATCCAAGCTTAGGGTCAATGTCCATGTAAATGGTTAAATCTGGTTTGAAATCGCCTAGAACCGTGTCTCTCATCGTTTTCATTAAATTACGATCAAACCCACGACCACCGCCTTGGTATGCCTGCGACGATAAATCATGACGATCACCGACGACCCACTCACCTTTTGCAAGAGCAGGTTTAATCACATTTCCAACTAACTGTGCGCGAGCAGCATACAACAATAGCAATTCAGCCATGTCTGTTAACGGTTCATCTGGGTGCCCTTGTTTTACCAGCTCTCTCATTTTTTCAGCAAGAGGTGTTCCACCTGGCTCTCTTGTTGTTACAGGGTTTTCAATACCATGCTTAGCTAATGTGGCTAATACATTTTTAATAGCCGTACTTTTACCTGCGCCTTCTAGGCCTTCGATTACAATAAATTTAGACATGATTAATTTCTTAACGTTCTTAAGTAAGCTCTAACTGCTTTGTTATGCTCTACTAATGATTTAGTGAATTTATGACCACCTGTACCATCAGCAACAAAATAAAGATAACGACTTGTTTCTGGATGTAATGCTGCTTTTATCGATGCAGGGCCCGCCATTGCAATCGGTGTTGGTGGTAAGCCATTAATGGTATAAGTATTGTATGCCGTTGGTGTTCGGAGGTCTTTTTTTCGAATATTGCCGTCGTATTTATCACCCATACCATAAATAACCGTTGGATCGGTTTGTAAGCGCATTCCACGTCTTAGGCGATTAACAAACACAGATGAAACTCGCTCTCTTTCAGAATCGATAGCGGTTTCCTTTTCAATGATAGAGGCTAAGATCAACGCTTCATAAGATGATTTTAAAGGTAAATTGGCTGATTTCGTTTCCCACTCAGCATCTAATAATGTCACTAGCGCATTATGAGAACGCTCTAAAATATCAAAGTCACTCATGCCTGCCGTATAATGGTACGTTTCTGCTAAGAAAAGACCTTCTAATTTAGACCGTTCAATGCCTAATTTACTCGCAATGTCTTCTTCTGACATTCCTTCAAGTTCATGTTCTAGGTAAGGCGCTTGTTCTAGTTGTTGTTGCCACTCAGAAAAACGACTACCTTCAACAAAAGTAATTGAGAATTGATGCTCTTTACCCGTTTTTAATTGAGTCAGTACTTCTGCTAACGTTTGATTTGGTTCAACCCAGTACGTACCCGCTTTTATATTGGTTAATTGAGGGGTTAATTTATGGGTAAATCGAGCCCATTGAGTGTCTGATATCCATTCCTTTTCTTCAAACTGACGAATGAGTTTTCGGTAACTTGTTCCTGATTTAACTTCAACAAGTTGAGCTTTCTCTAGCATTACAGGTTGTTGAGTAAAATTAATTGCCTGCTGATAAGCCCAAAAGCCAGCACCAAGTGCAGCGACCGCCAAAAATAAAATAATGATAATAAGTTTTTTCAACACGAGTACAGTTTCTCCTGAAACCAATAAGTTAATGTATGCTTGGTAAAATGAATGTCTTTGATTTTATTAATAGGTACAATTTCAAATAAAGAGTTAGTGATAAACACTTCATCAGCAACAGCTAATGTATCAAAATCACAATGTACTGATTCAATCCCGATATGATGAATGCTCGCAATCTTCTTAATATGCGCTTTCATCACACCTTCAACACCTGCTAATGATAAATCTGGAGTGAATAGTTTATCATTCTTAACCCAAAAAAGATTACCTATAGATGTCTCAACGATATTGTTACTAATATCGAGAACAATAGCATCGAGATAATCTGTTTTAGATATTGATTGCTTTATTAGTACCTGCTCTAGGCGGTTTAGGTGCTTCATTCCAGCTAATAATGGATTTAGTCCCAACTGAATATCTGATACACCTAAATCTATCCCTTTCAGCTTCCATTCTTTGTAATAAATAGGAAGAGAAAAAGTGGATACAATAACTTGAGTATCATCGCAATCTTGAGGGGAATAGCCTCGCCCCCCACTTCCTCTAGTAATTAACACTTTAATGCCACCACTAATTACTTTCGTTGCAAGCTCAGTTATTTGTTTATCAAGTGCATTCCAATCTGGCTCTGTAATATTTAAGCGTATTGCGGAGGTTTTAAGTCGGTTTAGATGCAGATCCCACAAACAAACTTTCTTATTTAATACCTTCATGGTGGTAAAGAAACCATCACCATACTGAGTTGCTCGGTCACTTATGGGAAGTGATTCAGATTCCATTCCATTAACCCAAAACATGACAGCTCCTAACCACTGATAAATAAAAAGGCGGTTTGATATAATATCAAACCGCCTTTAAAGTGTAACTGACTCTTAGAAACTAATTAAGTCTCACAAACAAGTTATTACATTTTCTTGAAGATCAGTGAACCGTTTGTGCCACCAAAGCCAAATGAGTTACAGATAGCATATTCCATATCAGTAACTTTACGAGCCGTATGCGGAACAAGGTCAATATCTAAACCTTCTTCTGGATCGTCAAGGTTGATCGTTGGTGGAACGATTTGATCAACCAAAGACATCGCTGTAATGATTGCTTCAACAGAACCAGCTGCACCTAGTAAGTGACCTGTCATTGATTTTGTTGACGATACTAATACTTGTTTAGTACCCGCTTCACCAAGAGCACGCTTAATGCCCTTAACTTCCGCAACATCACCTGCAGGTGTCGATGTGCCGTGTGCATTTACATAACCGATTTGCTCACCCGTTACGCCTGCGTCACGCATCGCAGCTTCCATTGCTAGTGCACCACCAGAACCATCAGGCGTTGGTGAAGTCATATGGTAAGCATCACCACTCATGCCAAAACCAACTAATTCACAGTAGATTTTCGCACCACGAGCTTTTGCGTGTTCGTATTCTTCAAGAACCATCATGCCAGCGCCATCACCTAGAACAAAACCATCGCGGTTTTTGTCCCAAGGACGAGATGCGCCTTGAGGGTTTTCATTATTTGTTGATAGTGCTTTTGCAGCACCAAAACCGCCCATACCTAGCTCAGTAGATGCTTTTTCCGCACCACCCGCTAGCATTGCATCAGCATCACCATAAGCGATCATACGAGCCGCATGACCAATATTATGAAGACCTGTAGTACAAGCAGTTGAAATTGCGATATTTGGACCACGTAGACCGCGCATGATCGACATATGACCTGCGATCATATTAACGATGGTTGAAGGCACGAAAAACGGACTGATCTTACGAGGACCTTTTTCACTAAATGCTTTGTAACCAGCTTCAATTAAGCCAAGACCACCAATGCCTGAACCAATTGCAGCACCAATACGGTGAGCATTTTCTTCAGTAACTTTAAAACCCGAGTCATCTAATGCCTGAATGCCAGCAGCCACGCCGTACTGGATAAATAAATCCATCTTACGAGCGTCTTTCTTAGACATGTACTCTTCAGCATTAAAGTCTTGAACTAGACCTGCAAAACGAGTAGTAAACTCAGTGGTGTCAAAGTGCTCGATATTAACGATACCACTTTGGCCTGCTAACAGCGCTTTCCAAGATGCTTCAACAGTGTTACCCACCGGTGTTAGCATACCCATGCCTGTAACAACTACACGACGTTTGGACACGATATATTTCTCCGGAATTATTTGAAATTTAGATAGGGATTGTAGCGTATTAAAAACTCAGGCGGTCAAGATGACCGCCTGGAGGGTATTTCTTACTGTGCGCTAGTTACGTAGTCGATAGCAGCTTGAACAGTAGTGATTTTCTCAGCTTCTTCATCTGGAATCTCAGTGTCAAACTCTTCTTCTAGAGCCATAACTAGTTCAACTGTATCTAGTGAATCTGCACCTAGGTCATCAACAAATGATGCTTCGTTTTTAACTTCAGCTTCATCCACACCCAGTTGCTCAATGATGATTTTCTTTACGCGTTCTTCAAGATTGCTCATTTTAATTTTCCTAATTACAGACTTCGCTGATTTGCGATACTTGCTGTATTCTATTCATTAATAAGAAAGTTGCAAGGCTAAGATTGCTGGTCAAACCACGAAATTCGTGATTTTTAGTGCAATTTTGACCCAAAATTGACCTAAGTCACCCTTAAATCAATTTTAGTGATTAAACCATGTACATGCCGCCATTCACATGCAATGTCTCACCTGTGATATAAGCCGCTTCTGGAGATGCTAAAAATACAACTGCAGCTGCGATTTCTTTAGGATCACCTAAACGACCAGCAGGTACTGATGATAGTGTTGCAGCTCGTTGGTCATCATTCAAGGCTTTTGTCATGTCTGTTTCGATAAAACCTGGAGCGACAGTATTCACCGTTACGCCACGTGAAGCGACTTCACGAGCCATCGATTTAGTAAAGCCAATTACGCCTGCTTTTGCAGCAGCATAGTTAGTTTGACCTGCGTTACCCATAGTACCAACAACAGAACCTACGTTGATAATGCGACCATTACGTTTTTTCATCATGCCACGAAGTACGGCTTTAGATAAACGGAAAATAGACGTTAGGTTGGTATCAATAATATCCATCCACTCGTCATCTTTCATGCGCATAAGTAAGTTATCACGAGTAATACCCGCATTATTCACTAAGATATCAATCGCACCAAACTCATCATTGATGGTTTTTAGTACTTCAGTAACAGATTCTGCATCTGTTACATTCAAAGCAAGACCTTTACCGTTCTCACCTAGATATTCACTGATAGCAACTGCGCCATTTTCAGAAGTTGCAGTACCAATAACCGTTGCACCGCGAGAGACTAATTGCTCAGCAATAGCGCGACCAATACCGCGGCTAGCGCCAGTAACTAAGGCAATTTTGCCTTCTAAATTCATCATTTACTATTCCCTTTAATTACTTAGCAGCTTCAAGAGAAGCGGCATCATTTACCGCTGCAGCGCTAAGTGATTTAACGATTCGTTTAGTTAAACCAGTAAGAACTTTACCTGGACCAACTTCATATAAGGTTTCTACGCCTTGCTCAGCCATTGTTTCTACTACTTCTGTCCAACGTACAGGGCAGTATAGTTGACGAACAAGTGCGTCTTTAATTTTTGCAGGATCTGATTCGGCAGCAACATCAACATTGTTGATAACAGGCAGTACTGGTGCTGAAAATTCAATGCTTTCTAGCGCTACCGCTAGTTTGTCAGCCGCTGGTTTCATTAGTGCACAGTGAGAAGGTACTGATACAGGTAAAGGTAGTGCACGTTTTGCGCCCGCTTCTTTACATAATACGCCAGCACGCTCTACTGCATCTTTGTTACCAGCGATAACAACTTGACCAGGAGAGTTAAAGTTAACTGGTGAAACCACTTCCCCTTGTGCTGCTTCATCACATGCTTTTGCAATTGATTCATTATCTAAACCAATAATCGCATACATTGCACCAACACCAGCAGGTACTGCTTCTTGCATCAGTTGACCACGAAGCTCAACTAATTTTATTGCATCTTTAAAGTTAATAACACCGGCACATACAAGTGCTGAATATTCACCAAGGCTATGACCAGCTAAAACAGAAGGTTGTGCTAACCCTTGCTCTTGCCATACACGCCATAAAGCAACAGAGGTCGCTAATAATGCAGGCTGAGTACGAAAAGTCTGATTTAGATCTTCTGCTGGACCATTTTGAACAAGTGACCATAAGTCATAACCTAATGCTTCTGATGCTTCAGCAAAAGTTTTAGTTACCACTTCGTGTTGCTCACCTAGTTCAGCAAGCATGCCAACAGCTTGAGAGCCTTGACCTGGAAAAACGATAGCAAAATTGCTCATGAATATTATTTCCTTTAAATAAGCACATAAAAGAAGCTAGATCATCAAACAGATGTCTAGCTCTTCACTTAAAACTTAACGAGAGCAGAACCCCAAGTGAAACCACCACCGAATGCTTCAAGCAATAACGTTTGGCCACGTTGAATTCTGCCATCACGTACCGCTTCATCCAATGCCGTTGGCACTGTTGCAGCCGAAGTATTACCGTGACGATCGAGAGTAACAACAACCTGATCCATCGACATTGATAGCTTCTTCGCTGTTGCTTTAATAATTCGTAAATTGGCTTGATGTGGAACTAACCAATCAAGCTCAGACTTATCCATTTGGTTTTCTTGAAGTGTTTCTTTCACCAAATTAGAAAGCTGTGTAACGGCAACTTTAAAGACTTCATTACCAGCCATATGTAGCCATTTTTCTGCTTCTTCATTTTGTCGAGAAGGGACAGGTAAAGAAAGTAATTCACCGAACTTGCCATCAGCGTGCAAGTGAGTTGAAATAATTCCAGGCTCTTCACTTTGGCCAATAACAACCGCCCCGGCACCATCACCAAATAAGATAACCGTAGAGCGGTCTTCAGGATCACAGGCATGAGATACTGCATCAGAGCCAATAACAAGTACGTTTTTTGCCATACCCGTTTTGATATGTTGATCAGCAACACTCAATGCATAAACAAACCCTGAACAAGCTGCCGATAAATCAAATGCTGGACAGCCCTGAATTTCTAATAACCCTTGGACTTCACAAGCCGCAGAGGGGAATGAATATGTTGGAGTGCTTGTCGCTAAGATAATAAGATCAATATCGTTCTTATCTATACCGGCCATTTCAATTGCATTTACAGACGCAATATGACCCATAGTCGCTACAGATTCATTTTCACCGGCAATGCGACGCTCACTAATACCAGTTCGAGCTAAGATCCACTCATCACTAGTATCGACCATTTTTTCTAAATCCGCGTTTGTGCGAATTTGTGCTGGTAAATAGCTACCAGTACCTAAAATTTTGCTATACATGAAGACTAATAATGCCTCTCGAGTAAAACTGCCTCCAAGCGATCACTAATACGGTTAGGTATTTGTCGCTTGACCTCATGAACCGCTTCCTTGATGGCATTGTTAAAGGCAGAAATATCTGCACTTCCATGACTTTTCACAACAATGCCGCGCAATCCTATCAGACTTGCGCCGTTATACTGGTCGGGGTTCAGCTCTTTTAAGCTAGAAATGACATCACCAAAGAGCCATTTCGCTAAAATTTGTTTGAATTTTGATGTAACTAGGTGTGATTTTAGTTGATCTAAAAATAAATGTGCAACGCCTTCACTGGTTTTCAGACAAACATTGCCGACAAACCCGTCACAGACTACTACATCTGCAATGCCTTGATAAAGCTTATCACCTTCGATATAACCAATAAATTGAATATCTTGGCATTGATGCAGCATCTCAGCACAACGTTTTATTTGATCATTACCTTTTATTTCTTCTTCACCAATATTCAATAATGCGACTTTCGCTTTACGCCCTAAGGATTGTTCTGCTAATTCAGAACCCATTACGGCAAATTGAAACAGGGTTTCAGCATCACATGACACATTAGCGCCAAGATCTAACATCCAAGTACGTTGATTATTTTTCGTTGGTAATGGACTGATCAATGCTGGGCGTTCTACACCAGGAAGAAGTTTTAGAGTAAAACGAGATAATCCCATTAGTGCCCCAGTATTACCTGCGCTAATACACGCTTGGGCATCTTTACTGGAAACTAAATCAAGGGCGACTCTCATTGAGCTACCACGACTGTGTCGAAGCGCTTTTGAAGGTGGTGTATTATTGCCAATAACACTATCGCTATGGACAATTGAAAATCTAGAGCTGGGGGTATAATTTAGATGTGCTAATTGTGTAGAAATCGCATGACGATCTCCAACAATAGTGATTTTTAGCTCTGGGAATTGTGACAATGCCTGCACGGCGGCAGGCACTGTAACTTGGGGACCGAAGTCCCCACCCATCGCATCAATTGCAATGGTTAGCTGCTGCAAAGCGTCAACCTTACTTGTTGATTACCTTGCGGCCACGGTAGTAACCGTCAGCTGTAACGTTGTGACGAAGGTGAGTTTCGCCACTAGTTGCGTCTACAGATAATGCACTTGTAGTTAGTGCATCGTGTGAACGACGCATGCCACGCATTGAACGTGATTTCTTGCTCTTTTGTACGGCCATGGACCCTACTCCTCAATTACTGTTGTTTTAAAGATTTTAAAACATCAAACGGATTCGGTTTCTCTTCCTCTTCAGGAATTTCACCAAATACCAAATTGTTAGATTTGACCTGACAGTCTTTTATGTCATGCATAGCGACTTGCGGCAACGCTAGAATGAACTCATCAGTTACCAACTCAACGAGATCAACTTCACCCATTTCATTTAAATCTACAAGCTCATATTCCTCAGGAATTAGAGCTGCCTTTTCTTCGCTTAAAAAAGGCGTACACTTAAATGATACATTTAGGTGATGTTCAAAATTTTCATTACAGCGTTGACATTCCAACAACACGGTGACGTTAGCTTTACCAGAGATAACGGCTAGTCGTTGTTCGTCAACTTTAAATGACATAGTGACTTCAGCATCACTTTTCACATCTACAGTAGATTCAGCCAAACGCTTTAAAATATTAGATTGGATGATTCCATCGTAGTCTAATCTTCGTTGAGCGGTTTGGAATGCATCAACTGTTCGTGGTAATTTTACCTTTTGCATAGGGCGCGCATCTTATCTTTCTAAAGCCTTCGAGTCAAAGAAAAATGGCAAAAATTATGCTTTTTTTCTTCCCAGTTGCTATTTCAGCAGAGTTATACCAATGTAATTATTTAAGTGATCTATTTATTACGTAGGAAAATCACTTAAGAGTAAGACAAAAAATATGATAAGTAGTTATTCTACAAGCCTATTTTTTAACGCCGCTATTAAGTGATTTAACCAGTAATAATGAGCAGATAATTACTAGAATTGGTATCACTAATAATAAACGAAAAATTTAAGAAGAAGAACCTACTTATGCAATCAAAACTCATTCTAGCCTCAACATCGCCTTTTCGACGTTCGATCTTAGAGAAGATCCAGTGTCCTTTTGATGCAATTTCACCCGTTTGTGACGAAACTCCGCTTAATAATGAATCACCTAAAGAACTAGTCACTCGATTAGCGGAACAAAAAGCACGCTCTTGTGGAATAGAAGATCCACACCATTTGATCATTGGATCCGACCAAGTGTGCGTTATTAATGGCGATATTATTGGAAAACCACTGACTCGCGAAAAAGCCATTTCCCAACTTCAAAAAGCCAGCGGCCAAATCATTACCTTCTATACAGGGTTATCTTTATTAAACACCACCACAATGGTTGCTGAAACCCTTTGTGAAGAGTTTCACGTACACTTTCGATCATTAGATACACAACAAATAGAAAGCTACGTAGATAAAGAGATGCCACTTCATTGTGCAGGAAGCTTTAAGTGTGAAGGACTAGGAATTGCGTTATTCAATAAATTAGAAGGAAAAGATCCCAATACATTAATTGGTCTTCCTCTGATCACATTGATTGATATGCTAGATCGTCAAGGATTTTCAGTGCTTTAGTTTTTATATAACAAGTACAAAATGCGATAAGTGCCTATAACACTTATCGCTACCATTGCATTAGTGCGTAACTATTTTTTAGCTCGTAAACCTTTTAGTACTCGTTCTAATTTGTTTTCCATTGGTGCGCTAATATCCATTAACTCTTCCGTACTTGGGTGAGTAAATTTGATATTTGCCGCATGCAAGAACAATCGATCCAAACCAAACTGTCCAGAATAAGCATCAAATCGTCTGTCACCATAACGATCATCCCAACCAATAGGATGGCCTGTATATTGGGCGTGCACACGGATTTGATGCGTTCGACCGGTAATTGGGCTTGCTTGGATTAAGGTCGCTTGTTCAAATTTTTCTAAAATTTTAAAGCGCGTCTCAGAAGGCTTACCATTCGGATTAACTCGAACAATACTGTTCACTTCATTTTTTAGCAAAGGTGCATTCACGACCTTACATGTGCTTTTCCACTGTCCCATCACTAATGCAAAATAGTATTTTTGTACTGTCTTATTGCGGAACTGCTCTTGTAGTCGTCGTAATGCTGAACGCTTTTTAGCAACAAGTAGAATGCCAGAAGTATCTCTATCAATTCGGTGAACAAGCTCTAAAAAACGCGCATCAGGGCGTAAAGCTCTTAATGCTTCAATTGCACCGAATTTAAGACCACTACCACCATGAACCGCTGTACCTGAAGGTTTATTCAATATTAGAAGGTGATCATCTTCATAAATAATACAACTTTCAAGCTCAGACACTTTAGCTAATTTAACACTTGGTAAATCAGGCGCTGTAGATTCTGGTACTTTTACAGGAGGAATACGAACCATATCGCCCTCTTGTAATTTATACTCTGGTTTAATGCGTTTTTTATTTACGCGAACTTCACCTTTACGCACAATTCGATAAATCATGCTTTTAGGGACATTTTTTAAGCGGGCAAGAAGAAAATTATCGATTCGTTGCCCTGCAAAATCGTCATCAATATCGACGAATTGCACTTTAGGTTTATCATCAGTCATTTCTACATTCTACTGTCTTAATTCTAATTGATGAACCTTTTTTAGCTCACTTTCAAATAATGAAGATTGCTGCGGTTTAATCTGACTGTTATAGTTAGCCCCTGAAATTAGCCCAGATGGCTATTTCTTCACCTTGGTGAGCATAAAAGCACCAAAAGAACTAAAAATATACTGCTCGAATGCGGTGATGCGGCAATTGGCGTAAGACATCTATACTGCTTTGAGTTTTTTTGCTTGTTATGCCTAAACCATTTTTTATGTTTTAACGACCGCGAATAATTGCGGATCAGCACTATTTTATCGATAGTGTTGATGTGGATTGTGCCCTAGAGCATCCCTGAGTTCCAGCCGTGAGGCTGCACATGTAATCAGCCTTGGGATCTGGCACCATTTGAAATGGAAGTGGACAAACAAGCTCGACAATTTGTAATGAGTATTCCCTAATGAAAAGAATGTTGATTAACGCAACCCAAAAGGAAGAGTTGCGCGTCGCATTAGTTGATGGCCAACGCCTTTTTGATCTAGATATCGAAAGCCCTGGTCACGAATCTAAGAAAGCAAATATTTATAAAGGCAAAATCACACGTATCGAACCAAGCTTGGAAGCAGCTTTTGTTGATTACGGTGCTGATCGCCACGGTTTCCTTCCCCTTAAGGAAATTGCAAAAGAATATTTCCCTCAAGGTTACACTTATCAAGGCCGTCCAAATATCAAGGACGTTTTGAAAGAAGGCCAAGAAGTAATTGTTCAAGTTGAAAAAGAAGAGCGTGGCAACAAAGGCGCGGCTTTAACAACTTTCATTTCTCTTGCTGGTAGCTACCTTGTTCTTATGCCAAATAACCCTCGAGCTGGCGGTATTTCTCGTCGTATCGAAGGTGAAGAACGTACTCAACTTAAAGCAGCATTAAGCACATTAGAACTACCTCAAGGTATGGGTCTAATTGTTCGTACTGCTGGTGTTGGTAAATCTGCAGAAGAACTTGAGTGGGACTTAAACGTACTCCTAAATCATTGGGAAGCGGTTAAGCACGCATCAGAATCAAATCAAGCACCTTTCCTAATTCACCAAGAAAGTAACGTTATTGTTCGTGCAATCCGCGATTACTTACGTCGTGATATTGGCGAAATCTTGATTGATAGCCCAAAAATCTTTGACCGTGCTCGTCAACACATTCAACTTATTCGCCCAGATTTCTTATCTCGCGTTAAGCTGTATGAAGGCGAAATCCCACTATTTAGCCACTATCAAATCGAAAGCCAGATTGAATCTGCTTTTGAACGTGAAGTGCGCTTACCATCTGGTGGTTCTATTGTTATTGACCCAACAGAAGCACTGACATCAATTGATATCAACTCTGCTCGCGCAACGAAAGGCGGTGATATCGAAGAAACAGCATTAAATACAAACTTAGAAGCAGCTGATGAAATTGCACGTCAATTACGTCTACGTGATCTAGGTGGCCTTGTGGTTATCGACTTCATTGATATGACGCCAGTTCGTCACCAACGTGAAGTAGAAAACCGTATGCGTGAAGCGGTTCGAATGGATCGTGCTCGTGTTCAAATCGGTCGTATTTCTCGTTTCGGTCTTCTAGAAATGTCTCGCCAACGCTTAAGCCCGTCTTTAGCTGAAGCAAGTCACCATATTTGCCCTCGTTGTACGGGTACTGGTGTTGTTCGTGATAATGAATCACTAGCACTGTCTGTTTTACGTTTAATTGAGGAAGAGTCTCTAAAAGACAATACAACTCAAGTTCTTGCAGTTGTTCCTGTCTCTATTGCTTCTTACCTGCTCAATGAAAAACGTCGTTCAGTTCAGCACATTGAAAAATTCCACAATGTTCGTGTAATCATTGTTCCGAACTCTGATATGGAAACGCCTCACTTTGAAGTGATTCGTATCCGTGATGGTGAAGAACAAGAAATGCTTTCATACCTTCTACCTAAGAAACTAGAAGCGTTACGTGAAGCAGAAGCAAAAGAAGCCCCTGCGGTTAATATTGCTCCTAGAAAACGCGAAGAACCTGTTCTTCAAGGCTTCAGTGCTCCAGCTCAAGCAGCTCCAATTGCGAAAGTACAAGAAACAAAAGCACCAGAAGTAAAAGCAACAGCTGAAGAAAAACCGGGTATTATTAGTCGTTTCTTCACTGCGATTGCAAACTTCTTCTCTGCACCAGAAGCAGCACCTGCTGAAACTGAGAAAAAAGTAGAAGAAGAAAAACCAACTCAGCGTCGTAATCAAAGCCGTAATAATGATCGTCGTCGTAACGAAAATGGTCGTAATAACCGCAACAATCGTCGTAACGGTAATGATAACCGCAACAACAACGAAAATCGCACTGATAATCGTCGTGGTAAAAAAGTTGAAGATAATGCAACTAAGCCAGTTAAAGTAGCGGCTGAAAGCAAACCAACGAAACAACCTAAAGCTCGTAAGGAAATTGCAGAGCAAGGGCTTCAATTAGCAGCTGAAGCACAACAAATACCTGCGCAACCTTCTGATAAACCAGCTGAAAAACGCGAAAAAACGGTTCAAGTTAAACAACGCCGTCAACGCCGTCAGTTGCAAAAGAAAGTACGTACAGGTAAAGCAGTAGAAGCGGAAGTAGAAGTTCCTGTTGAAGTAGCAACAACAGAAACCCAAGCACAAGTAACTACGCCTGCAGAAGCAAATACTGAGAAGAATACAGAACGTAAAGAAGGCCAACGTCGTAACCGTCGTTCACCTCGCCACTTACGAGCAAGTGGTCAACGTCGTCGTCGTCGTGATCGTCGTCCTGTGAATCCTGCTCGTCTATTTGCTGGTGTTGCGTCTCCTGAAATGGCGATGGGTAAAGCTTACCCTGACTATGCTCGCATCTTAGAGATGAAACAAGCAAAACGCCAACAAGAGAAGTTCATTGATAATGAAACTCAAAATGCACAAGACCAAGCAAGTCAAACCACTACAGTAAAAGCTCAAATCGGTGGTGTTGCATTCCCTGAAATGGCTATGGGCAAAGTGTTACTGCCTTATGTTCCTGCTAATAAAGCAGAAGCAATAGTAGAAACACCGGTGGTTGAACATGTTATTGCTGAAGCGCCTGTAGCAACAACTCAAGCTGAGGCTCCAGTAATCAATGAAGTACCAGCAATTGCAGAAGCACCAGTAGCGGAGCAGAAGGTTGAAGTAACAGAAGCTCCTGTAACTCCTGCTGAAGTTGCAGTAGCAGAGACATCAGCACCAACGACGACTGTTGTTGCTGAAAAACCTCAATACAAAGGTCACGCTTCTTCTGGAATGACTAAAGCAACAGGTCCAACAGAGATTAAAGAAATCACTGTTACGGCTGCTGCATTTAGAACTGAGCGCTTTGAGCCAAAACAAGCTGGTAGTCAAACTGCCACTTCTCAAGCAAGTGCAGCAATGGCGAAAACAGCGGGTTTATAATTTTTTAGGCAAACGCCTTTAAAATAAATAACCAATAAAATTAAGCAAGTTACATTTCGATGTAACTTGCTTTTTTTATATCTAATTCCGAATATACATTGAAGTTCATCACGCTTTTCTGTACGATTCGCCGCATACTATGCTTGAAAAACAACCAAGAAGATATCTAAAAATAATGTTTGAATTTCCAAAATTTTCTAATCATTCAGTGAAGAATGATGTTCTATCAGGGTTAACCGTTGCGTTAGCTCTAGTCCCTGAAGCTGTTGCTTTCGCCTTTGTTGCTGGTGTTGACCCTATGGTTGGCCTATATGCTGCTTTCATTGTCGGCTTAATTACATCAGTTATTGGTGGTCGCCCTGGAATGATTTCAGGCGCAACTGGCGCGATGGCTGTTGTAATGGTTAGCTTAGTTGCAGTTCACGGCGTACAGTACCTTTTTGCAGCCATCTTACTCGCTGGTATTCTGCAAATTACCGCAGGTTTATTTAAACTAGGTAAGTTCATTCGTATCGTTCCACATCCTGTAATGATCGGATTTGTAAACGGCTTAGCTATTGTTATTTTCCTTGCTCAACTTGGTCAATTTAAAGCCCCTGACGCACTAGGTAATTTAGATTGGTTACAAGGCGACCAAATGATGCTAATGCTTGGCTTAGTTGCTGTGACTATGGCTATCATTCACTTCTTACCTAAATTAACAACAGCGGTGCCTTCTTCCTTAGTGGCTATTATTGTTGTAACAGGGTTAGTTCAAGGTTTAGATTTAGATACTCGTACTGTTGTAGATTTCCTACGTACAATGAGTGGCGATGAAGCTGCAACATTAGCAGGCTCTCTTCCTACTTTCTCTGTGCCTAATGTCCCATTATCTTTAGAAACACTGTACATCATCTTTCCTTACGCGCTTATTTTAGCAGCTATCGGTTTAATTGAATCATTACTAACTTTAACGGTTATTGATGAGATGACAGGTACTCGTGGTCAATCTAACCGTGAATGTGTTGGTCAAGGCGTAGCAAACGTTACTTGTTCTGTATTTGGAGCAATGGGCGGTTGTGCGATGATTGGTCAATCAATGATCAATGTTAACTCTGGCGGTCGTGGTCGTTTATCAGGCATTACTGCGGCACTTGCGTTGCTTGGCTTTATCTTATTTGCTTCTGGCTTAATTGAGATGATCCCTCTAGCGGCATTAGTTGGTGTAATGTTCATGGTTGTTATTGGTACGTTTGAATGGGCAACGTTTAAATTGGCTCGTCGTGTACCAAAACAAGATTTCTTTGTCATTGTATTGGTAACCGTCGTAACGGTTCTTACTGACCTTGCTGTTGCTGTTGGTGTTGGTGTTATCGCCTCTGCATTAATGTTTGCATGGCAACACGCAAAACACATCTTCTCAACAAACTCAGTAAACGAAGAAGGCTCTAAAGTTTATGAAATTAATGGACCGATCTTCTTTGGATCAGCGGCTAATTTCTTAGAGTTATTCGATGTAGAAAATGATCCTCAAGACATCGTTATTGATTTTGCGGCCTCACGTGTTGTTGACCATTCAGCTATCGAAGCCGTTGATACTATTGCTGAGCGTTACTCTAAAGCAGGCAAAAAAGTACATCTTCGTCACCTAAGCCAAGATTGCCATGCCCTTCTAAACAAAGCGGGTAGCTTGGTTGAAATAAATGTACAAGAAGATCCAATCTATAAAGTGGTTAGTCAGTAAAGAGACATTCACTTTTATCATTGATAGATAATATAAATCCCGATATGGTTCTCCTATCGGGATTTTTTATATCTCAAATAACTTCAATAAATGAACTCCCCCCTATTTTTAATGGAATAGAAATCATGATAGAACAAGATAAAAAAGATGAACGCTATAAGCAACGCCAGTCAAAGATCAAAGAAAATGTCGACAAGCGTGTTGAAGATGCGCAGACAGAAAAAGGCTTGTTAATTGTTGTTACCGGTAACGGGAAAGGAAAAACTACTTCTGGCTTTGGCACAGTAGCAAGAGCGGTTGGACATGGCTTGAATTGTGTTGTAGCTCAATTTATTAAAGGGACATGGGACTGTGGGGAAAGAAATTTACTAGAAGGTCATGGTGTCCCTTTCTATGTTATGAACACAGGATTTACTTGGAATACTCAAGATAAAGCAGCGGATACCGAAGCAGCACAACGTGTATGGCAAGAATGTAAAAAAAGCTTATCCGATGAATCTGTCGATCTTGTTTTGCTTGATGAAATGACTTATATGGTCACTTATGGTTATATCGGACTTGATGAGTTAAAAACAGCATTACAAAACCGTCCCAAAATGCAATCGGTAGTTATTACTGGTCGAGCTGCGCACCGTGAGTTGATCGAAATGGCTGATACGGTATCTGAAGTTCGAAATGTAAAACACGCTTTCGATTCAGGCATTAAAGCACTGAAAGGCGTAGATTGGTAAATTATCTATCTTACATAACAAATAAAAATGGCCTGTATCAATAACGATAACAGGCCACTTTTTTAACTGTTATTATCACAGTAAATTAATTGAAAAGTCCTTTCAGCAATTTATTTGCTGCGTCTTTTACTTTTTCATTTTTAATCTTATCGCCATATTTCTCTTCAAGTTTTTCGATACCGCGATCAATTTCTTTCTTGGCTTTTTGCTGCATCACATCATCAAATTCAAGCTTATACTTTGGCTTAGCCCATGGACCTGTAATTCTAATTGGGATCGTAACATCTTTAAGATCATCAATACCTTTACCGCCCTGGCCTTTTAATGAGCCAACGATTGATGTTTTAATTAGCATGTTTGCCGTTTCATGAACGTAATCAGCAGAACCTTCGCCATGAATACGCAGTAATGGCGATACCAATTTAATATTTTTGGTTGTCGCATTTCCTTTTGATAAATAAAAGTCGGCAGTTAATGCACTGAAGTCTGTTTTCTCAGCTTCTTCGCTGCCTTTAACTTTTTCACCTTTA
Organism: Aliivibrio finisterrensis; assembly: GCF_008933155.1. Classification (GTDB taxonomy): domain Bacteria; phylum Pseudomonadota; class Gammaproteobacteria; order Enterobacterales; family Vibrionaceae; genus Aliivibrio; species Aliivibrio finisterrensis. The sequence continues at coordinate 403,987 of NZ_WBVP01000001.1, forward strand.
ATTTTTGCATAAGTTGTACGGATCAATAATGGGATATTAACGCCGTTAACCGCACCATCGGCAAAATTAATAGAGGCTTTACCTTTAAGGTTTTCTTTTAAAGCACTTGGTTTTAAGCTCTTACCTGAAACATTCAGCGCCATATTACCATTGCCTTCAATCAGGCTTTCACCCATAACATCTGTCAATAAAGGAGCAACTTGTACCCCTTTGATTGATTGCTTAATACTATACGTAGGCGTGGTTTTACGAGCATCCAAGGTCGCAGTCATATCAATAGCACCATCGTATAGATCAGAGTGGAATTTCGTCAGTTTTAACACCCCACGATTAACTGAAAATACAGAGGTTACATTTTGCATCTTGGCATTACTTGCTTTGAACTTATCTATAATAATGGTTCCTGCGACATCAAGCGTTTTTAATGCACTTAAATCAGGCTCCACTTCTGTTGCCTTACTCGCTGGTAGCTCTTTATTATTACTTGCTGTTTTTTCCGTTGCTGTTACTTCACTTTGAGGCAAGGTCGCTAATAAAGCATCAACATCAATATTCGGACTACGTAACTCAAAGCGTACCTTCGGTATATCATTTAGCTGTACGCTCATCTTGCCAGTAAAATCAGTATCCACCGCTGACAGAGAAAGTGTATTGATACTCAGAAACGATTTTTTTAAATCAAATGTACTGTTAAAGCCAATAACGGCCGTAACATCTTCGTTTGGTATTCCTTTACCTTTTATGTTGTTAGTGCTTGAAAAGTCTTTAACTTGAATAACATCTAATGCTTTTGGTACATATAGAGCAAAGGTAGAGATAGAGTTAACATTAAGCGCATTCGCCTTACCTATCGCCTTTAGGCTGATATTGGCCCATGTATCAAAAGAAAACTGATCAATGGTAAAAGAGATATCATTAAATTTATTTGATGCATCTGAATAAGAGACATTAAACTCTGTCTGCTTTAATGATGCATCATCTAATGTCACTGCAATATTTAAATCAGTCTCACCTTTTAAAGCTACGTTCTGTTGGCCTAAATCCCCTTTTAAATCAAACTCTAAATGAGCCCATTGACCAGGACTAAATTGAGACAGTGATAAATTCATATCACTAAAATACATTTTAGTGCCCGCTTTATCATCCTGAATAAGTACTTCTGCATTCGTTAGTGCAATGCCTTCTAATGTTACTTTCCAATCATTAAGTTGAGTACTTGGTTGAGTATTATCCGTTATTTTTGCTACTGGCTCTTCTGATGTTGTTTCAATCGTCTCAATCTGTTCTTTAGTTGGACCAATATTGTCTAAGTTCGTCGTACCATTTTTTAGTGTATGTAGCGTAAAAGAAGCGCCATCCAAAGTAACTAAACCAATATTAATTTCATGTTGAAATAATGGGCGAACATTAAGGTCTAATACCGCATTATTAAATTTCACAAGATCAGGAGTTGAAAACCCCTTTGGATTACTTAAAGCAACTTCACCAATAGAAAAACCAATTGATGGGAAGAAACGCCATTCAATATCACCATTAATGGTTAACTGGCGACCAGTCTGCGCTTCTACCTGCTCTTTTATCAGTGGTTTAAAATCATTTGGATTCACAAGCAGTACTAGCACTAAAAATGTAATAATAACTGCGATGAACGGTATGCTAATCAATAAGGCTATTTTTTTCACGACCAAAATCCATCTATTGTATTTAAAGGGTTACATGAGTGTTAATTATGCCATCAGTAAGACATAAAAAACATAAGCTTATCCATAGTTATATACCTAAATATTTCAAAGTGACAGAAACGAAGCAAAAAAAAA
>NZ_WBVP01000010.1 GCF_008933155.1 Aliivibrio finisterrensis
TCCGTCCCCCTCCACCATTATTTATCTCGTAAGAGATCGAAAAGCCAATTCAGAAATGAATTGGTTTTTTTGTGTCTGTAAGAAATAAAACGTCTGATTCTCTTTTTATTTCTTGCTAAAACTACTGTCCAAATATACAGTTATTTTATTTTCGATAATATAAATAGAGGCATTAAAATGCACATAGCACAAACTCAAAAGCAGCAAGAGCCTTCACAATGGAAAACCTGTAGCTTATGTAATAAAGAGGCTCTTTGTAACCCATCGACTAGCGTAACAATGGCATGGATAAAAGCGGGCTTTGGACAACAGAAATGCACATGGCACTGTGATACATGCAAGCCTACGGCTAAGTTAATGAATTAACTTCTCTATCAAATTAATGGTAATATCATTGTATTAAAAGATCCTTTCTTCATAGGATTCAAAATAAAAACAAGGATTTTAACCATAATGAAAGTAATCTCATTCAACATAAATGGCCTCCGTGCTCGCCTTCATCAACTTCAAGCGATTATTGATAAGCACAACCCTGATGTTATTGGTCTTCAAGAGATCAAAGTACATAACGAAATGTTCCCTGTCGAAGCTGTCGAGGCGATGGGCTATAAAGTGTACTTCCATGGCCAAAAAGCACATTACGGTGTTGCTATGCTATGTAAAAAAGAGCCTATCTCTGTTCAGTATGGGTTTGATACGGATACCGAAGAACATCAAAAACGTATGATCATGACAACACATCAACGTGAAGATGGCTCACAATTCACGGTTATGAATGGTTATTTCCCACAGGGTGATAACATCAAGCATGAAACTAAATTCCCGTACAAACGCCAGTTCTATAAAGATCTCATGACTCACCTAAACACTCACCATAAGAGCGATGAAGAACTGATCATTATGGGTGACATTAATATCAGCCCTATAGATTCAGATATTGGTATTGGTGAACCAAATGCGAAGCGCTGGTTAAAAACAGGTAAGTGTTCATTCCAGCCAGAAGAGCGTGAATGGTTACAAACATTAAAAGACTGGGGTTTTGAAGACACCTTCCGTAACCTTCATCCAGAAGTGACCGATCAGTACTCATGGTTTGATTACCGCTCTAAAGGCTTTGTTGATAACCGTGGCCTTCGTATTGATGTGGTAATGGCTACACCAACACTTGCAGCTAAATGCACAGAGTCGGGTATTGATTACGAACTACGTGGCATTGAAAAACCGTCTGATCACGCCCCAATCTGGTCTACATTTAAATAACGATTTAAAGCCCTACCTTATATTCTAGCGTGGGGCTTTTTTAATAAGGAAGTAGTATGAAATTATTCTTATTTGAACATTGTCCGTTTTGTATGAAAGCTAAAATGGTTGCTGGTATTAAAAATCAGCCTATTGAATTCATCTATATGCAGAATGATGATGTAGATAGCCGAATTGAGAAAGTCGGTGCAAACATGGTACCTATTTTAGAGAAAGAAGACGGCAGCTACATGGCGGAAAGCTTGGATATCGCAGAGTTTCTGGATAAGCATGATCATCACTCTGTTATTGAGCAAGCGACTCACGCCGATGAGATTTCTGAGTGGTTAGATACAGCTCGTCCTTTATTCTTTAATCTTACCTTCCCTCGCTGGACTCAACTAAATTTACAAGAGTTTCAACGACCTGAAGCAATTACTTGGTATACAGAGAAAAAAGAAGCGTTTATTGGTATGCCCTTTGAGCAAGCGCTAACTCAAAGTAATGATTATATTAAACAATTAAATCCATTATTGGTTGATGTTAATTTCATTACGCTACCATCAGAAAAAGGCAATAAAATCACATGGGATGATATTAACTTTTTCCCATTTATTCGTAATTTGACTGTCGTTAAAGGATTAGACTTCCCACCTCATTTAAAGAATTATCTTGATGAGGTCAGTGAACTGACTGGTGTTAATTTATTTTTTGATGACGCAATATAGCCATCATTTTCAGTAGTGGTTATAAAGTAAAAAAGAGCACAGGACAGTGCTCTTTTTATACTTAGAACCAACGTTGGTACCAAAGAATTTCGCCATACTCAATAAAATCAAAAACGCTTAAAAATACAGCACAGATAATCGCTAATTTAACTAGTCTCACCAATAAAAACGATAATCCCATAATCACCACCTCAAAAGTATAATCTGACCATACTATCATGATATCTATCTGGATAAATATCTGACTATATACTTATGCGATTTGCTCTCATGGCACGAGTCTATATGAACAAAAAAGGAACACTTTTATATATTATTTATAAAAAAGGTTTAATGATAAGGCTAACTTAACGGCCTCATAAATCTAAGCAGTCGAGTTTCTAATTGCTTAAATACAAAAATGATAATAAACGTTAAGCACATATAGAATAAACCTGCCGCTATATATGACTCAAATGGCGCGTAGTATCGTGAATTCACTAGGCGAGCAGCACCTGTTAAATCCAATAAAGTAACGATACCTGCAATCGCTGAACCATGGAGCATAAAGATCACCTCATTACTGTAGGCAGGAAGCGCTCTACGCAAAGCACTTGGTAAAATAATGCGTTTATAGGTCTGAAATTTACTCATGCCATACGCTTTTGCTGCTTCTATCTCACCTTGCGGTAACCCATTAATTGATCCACGAACAATTTCAGCTGTATATGCGCCCGTATTTAATGCAAATGCCACTAAGGCACAAAATGATGCGTGCTCCCATAGTGTATCTTTTACCGGAAAAAACTGATCCATCCCATAATAAATTAGGTATAACTGAATAAGTAATGGTGTCCCACGGAAAAAGTAAATATACGCCCAAGCTGGCACCCAAATTAATGGATTATTACTGTTTCTCGCTATTGCTGAAGGGACAGCAATACATAAGCCAACAACAAGAGAAAGTGTCACTAACCAAACTGTAGTCCAAAGCCCTTCTAAATAAATAGGTAGGCTCTCAATAATGATTGAAAAATCCATGCTTACCTCATATGAATGCTGAACTTACACTCAACAAGTTTTAAAGCACCTGTTGATATAGCAGTAAATAGTAAGAAAATACACGCGACGGACATATAGAAAGTAAATGGCATTTTAGTCGTACCAGCAGCCATTGAACTGACTCGAACCATGTCTTCTAAGCCAATAATTGAAACCAGCGCAGTGGTTTTTAATAACACTAACCAATTATTACCAAAGCCCGGTAAGGCATGGCGAAGCATTTGAGGAAAGAGGATACGACGAAAAGCCATCGCTCCACTCATACCATACGCTTTTGCAGCTTCCATCTCACCACGGTCAACCGCCATAATGGCACCGCGAAATGTTTCAGCCATGTAAGCACCAAAGATAAAACCAATAGTTAAAATACCTGCAATAAACGGACTGATTTCAATATAATCTGGGAGGTAAGATATCCATTCATGGTCAGGATTAGAGTTGGTCATCCACTCATTAATCCATTCATTAGTTGCGTATAACCCATTATTAAGCAGCATTTGTCCGCCAAAAAATAACAGCATCATCAAAACAAGATCAGGAATACCACGAACAACCGTAGTATAGATAGTTGCAATACCTCTAGCCCAACGATAAGGTGCAATTTTAGCGAGCGCCCCTAATAGGCCTAAGAAAACGGCTAAAATAAGAGACAGTATAGCTACTTGAAGCGTAACCATGGCTCCGTCTAGGATGGAGGATTCATATCCTTGCAAATCTAACATACTGCTTCCAAGCTTTCGCTTTAATACCTACCCCAATACATTAGAGTTGCTCGATATATATTGGTGTAAGTATGACTATTAGAAATAATGGAAGAGACACTAAGTGTGCCTGCTCCCTTTAAAACTTAGTTTACATGTTTACTCACCATAAACATCATAGTTAAAGTATTTAGCGGCAATCTCTTGATAAATACCCTTTTCACGTAAAGATTGAATTGCTGCATTCAGCTGCTTAGTTAAATCTTTATCTTGCTTACGAGTTGCAATACCAAAACCGTCGCCAAACCATTTTGGATCGGTCAATGATGGACCAACAAACTCATAAGCTTTGCCGCCTGGTTTATTAATCAGCCCCTCTTCTAATGCTGACGCATCACCAAGAACCGTATCAATACGACCCGCTTTAAGATCCAAATACGCTTCATCAAATGAGCCGTAACGTTTAAGTTCAACACTTTCACCAAAATTATCAGTTAAATATTTATCGTGTGTTGTCGCACGCTGAACACCAACAGTGACGCCTTTAAGGCCCTCTTTAGTCATTACTAAATCAGTGCCTTTCTTAGCTACAAATTTATTTGGGATCAGTGCGTATTTTTCTGTGAAATCAATTTTCTTTTTACGTTCTTCAGTAATCGACATAGCTGCAATGATTGCGTCATATTTACGAGCCAGCAATGATGGAATAATGCCATCCCAATCTTGTGCTACGATTGTGCAGCGTGCTTCCATCTCTTTACATAAGGCATTTGCCATATCAACATCAAAGCCTTTAAGCTCACCTGATGGCTCTGTCCAACTAAAAGGAGGATAAGCTCCTTCAATACCAAATCGAATTTGCTTCCATTCTTTTGCTTGAGCTGCGCCAGTAACGGCTGTAGATGCAACAACTGCTGCTAATAACCATTTCTTCATTTCCTTGCTCCTGTAACTAACGATTTTATATTTATACTGTTTATTGTGTTTCTTTTCTTGCTCTGGCGTTTCTCGACTTCTAATAAATAGATGAGACAAACTGCTTTAAACGTTCAGATTCTGGATTCGTGAATAGCTTCGCGGGATCGCCCTGCTCTTCTACTAAACCCTGATGTAAGAACATCACATGATTTGATACATCACGAGCAAACGCCATTTCATGCGTCACTACTAGCATAGTTCGACCTTCTTCAGCAAGATCTCGCATAACCCCAAGAACTTCACCAACTAACTCAGGATCAAGTGCTGAGGTTGGTTCATCAAATAACATCACTTCAGGATCTACCGCTAATGCTCGTGCTATTGCTGCACGTTGCTGTTGGCCTCCTGATAAGTGCCCAGGATAATAGTCCCTACGCTCGTAAAGACCGACTTGTTTTAAAAGTTGTTCCGCTTTTTCAATGGCTTCGGCTTTCGGCACACCCAAAACATGTATTGGTGCTTCGATTACATTTTGTAAAACAGTCATATGTGACCATAGGTTAAAGCCTTGAAAAACCATAGCAAGACGTGAGCGTATTCGTTGAACTTGTTTTTCATTGGAGGGGATTGCTTCACCTAAACGATTGTTTTTCATCTCAATCAATTCACCATTGACCCAAATTTCGCCATGAGTTGGTGTTTCAAGTAAATTGATACAACGTAGGAAGGTACTCTTACCTGAACCAGATGAGCCAATAATCGAGATTACATCACCCTTATTAGCTTCTAGCGAAATACCTTTTAAGACTTCATTTTGTCCAAAATGTTTATGCAAGTCTTTCACTTCTAGCGCGACAGTATCCTTCATGCGCCATGACTCCTACTTCAATATACATTAATCGTTTGCTTTTCACTTCACACTTAGAATTTAACACTCAAAACCATCATAAGCAACAACTGATTAACCAAACTATCCACAACAGACAAAAACTAGACATGTATAAAATTTAAATTTAAATTTAAAGTAATATCATTCACTCTTGACCGTTATTTCATAACTTCCACTCAACTTTAGATTAACAATATTAAAGCATTTATTTTCTTTGTATTTATGTTTAAGTACAGTAAAGCTAGCACATAGTATATGTAGTACATGTAAACGAATTACTGCTATAATTTGTTTTTATTAAAAATTATTAACACATTCAATATTGTTGATACCATTGGTAAAATGCATCAAAAACACTGTAGAGAGTTGTTATTAAAAGATAAATTTAATAACAGCTCCATAATTAATGTAATAGCACCAGAGTATTAACCGTCTCATTTTGTAGTTTTCTTTCATATACAATTATATAGTGATCAAGATCAATCATTGGCTTAATTTTCGTATGCTACACTCGGCGAAAATAACGAGAACAACATCAATATCTACTTATTAATTTTTTAATACTTAAAATTCTATTATGAGGATTCTATGTCTATAGACAAAGAACAGAACGAAAAGAGCTATAGCGAGTTACATCGCCCAGCTTCTGAGTTCGATAGCCGTTCAGATTATCTAGATCATGAACTACAAATTATGAAACCACGTCGCTTTGCTTTAAACCTACCCGGTCGTGACTTTCGCTTTGAACTTGAAGATCTTGTTCCTGCTTTAGCCGGAACTATCGGTATCATTGCAATGTACTCTGCGGTAATGATGTCTTGGGCTGATGGCCTTACTCAAGCATGGCCACATATCAACTTAGGTAAAGAATTTGCCATTGAAGTTGCTCGTGTAGAAATGCTCATCCCTGCTTTTTTATTCTGTATTCTAGCCTCTGGTTTCTTTAATCCTCGCGCTAACCTTGCTGGTAACCATGGCCCAATGATCCCACTTATCGGTGCGATCGCGTTAGCTGGTGCACACCCTCTTGCTCTTGCCATTTTATTAGGTGTATTCGGCTTACTATTGAGTTATTTCAAAGGCGGTTCCAAGTTAGTCAACTTAACCTCTGAAGGGGTTGCCGGTGGTCTTCTTGTTTTCCTTGGCTTCAGTGGAGCAATGGGGCAGATTAGCAATATACAAGCTTGGTCTACCGGTCTTGAAGGCGAGTTAGGTTACATTGGCTTAATCGTATTAGCAGTAAACATTGTTCTATACGCTTACCTTGCTCGTATTAACAAACGCTGGTTAGCAATCCCTGCTTGTGCGTTTGCTGGTTTAGCCGTTGCGCTTGCTCTTGGTGCTGGTTTTGATCTTAAGTTTGAAACTGAGATAGGTATCCCTAACCTAAACCCTGTTTACTGGTGGGGTTCAACTGAAGAAGGTTGGATGCTTGGTTTACCAAATCTGCAGCATTTCTTAGCTTCTCTACCTTTTGCTATCCTAGCGGTTGCAATGTGGTCACCTGATTTCCTTGGTCACCGTATCTTCCAAGAACTTAACTACCCTCGTCGTACTGAAAAAGTACTAATGGACGTTGATGACACTATGACTATGTGTTCTATCCGTCAAATGGTAGGTACAGCTGTTGGTGGTGGTAACATCACATCTTCTTGGGGTACATATATGATCCCAGCAGCAATTGCTAAGCGTCCCATCCCTGGTGGTGCAATCCTTCTTGGTACAATCGTAATGATTATTGCTATCCTTGGCTTCCCTATGGATGTTGCGGTGTGGCCACCAGTAATGTGTATGGCTTTATTAGTGGGTGTATTCTTACCAATGCTTGAAGCCGGTGTTCAAATGGTTAAAGAGAACAAAGACGCGCAATCTGCAGGTATTTGTATCTTTGCCGCAGCAGTAACGAACCCAGTTTTAGCTTGGGCCATGACTATGCTTCTTGATAATAACGGTTTGATTGGTGATAAAGAACGTCCTAAGACGCTTTCTTTTGTTGACCGTATCGTTATTCCTGGCGGTGTATTAGTAATTTGTTTAATTGCAATGCTTGCAGTTGGCATGCTTGAAGGTCAATACGGCATCAAGGCACTACTATAATAGCGACACCTCACATATAATACTTATGGGGTAATAAAATAAATTACCCCATTTTATTAAAAAAATTGAAGATTTATTGATTTAGTTTAAGGTTTGCAAGAAAAGTTTAAGGTAGTATTGAAAAATCGAACGGTTAGTCGCAATATAAATGCTTATAGGCTAAATTTTATAATCATTTATATTGTTATTAAATTGAGTGTACTGTTTTACCTCTAACGAGGATGTGGGCAGCTCAAGCCCATTATAAATAGTACGTATTTTTTCTACTAAAAAGGTAGGTATATCATGGCAGAGCAATTTGCTAAAGCTTGGACAGGTTTTGCAGACGGTGAGTGGCAAAACGAAGTTAACGTTCGCGATTTCATCCAAAAGAACTATGCACCTTATGAAGGTGACGAAGAATTCCTAGTTTCTGAAGGTACTGAAGCAACTAACAAGCTTTGGGCTAAAGTAATGGAAGGCATCAAACAGGAAAACGCAACTCACGCACCTGTTGATTTTGATACTTCAGTTATCTCTACCATCACATCTCACGATGCGGGTTACATCGAAAAAGACCTTGAAACAATCGTTGGTCTTCAAACAGAAGCGCCTCTAAAACGTGCAATCATCCCTAACGGCGGTGTGCGTATGGTTGAAGGTTCTTGTAAAGCATACGATCGTGAACTTGATCCTATGGTTTCAAAAATCTACTCTGAATACCGCAAAACACACAATGCTGGTGTTTTCGATATCTACACTAAAGACATTCTAAACTGTCGTAAATCAGGTGTTCTAACAGGTCTTCCTGATGCATACGGCCGTGGTCGTATCATTGGTGATTACCGTCGTGTTGCACTTTACGGTATTGATTTCCTAATCAAAGACAAGCTAGCTCAATTCGCTTCTTTACAAGAACGTTTTGAAAAAGGCGAAGATCTAACTGCTACAATGCAACTTCGTGAAGAAATTGCTGAGCAACACCGTGCTCTAGGTCAAATCAAAGTTATGGCAGCTAAATACGGTTGTGATATCTCTGAGCCAGCAACTACTGCTCAAGAAGCAATTCAGTGGACATACTTCGGCTACCTAGCTGCTGTTAAATCTCAAAACGGTGCTGCAATGTCTCTAGGTCGTACTTCGACTTTCCTAGACATCTACATCCAACGTGATATCGACGCTGGTCTTCTAACTGAAGAACAAGCTCAAGAAATGATTGACCATTTCGTAATGAAGCTACGTATGGTTCGTTTCCTACGTACTCCTGAATACGATGAACTATTCTCTGGTGACCCAATCTGGGCTACAGAATCTATGGGTGGTATGGGTCTTGACGGTCGTACTCTAGTTACACGTACTAACTTCCGTTTCCTAAACAGCCTTTACACTATGGGTCCTTCTCCAGAGCCAAACATCACTGTTCTTTGGTCTGAGCAACTGCCTGTAGGCTTCAAACGTTTCTGTGCAAAAGTATCTATCGATACTTCTTCTATCCAGTACGAAAATGATGACCTAATGCGTCCTGACCTAGGTTCTGACGATTACGCAATCGCTTGTTGTGTATCTCCAATGATCGTTGGTAAGCAAATGCAGTTCTTCGGTGCTCGTGCTAACCTTGCGAAAACTATGCTTTACGCAATCAACGGCGGTGTTGATGAGAAGCTAAAAATCCAAGTTGGCCCTAAAGAAGCGCCAATGACTGATGAAGTTCTTGATTACGCTAAAGTAATGGATCGTCTAGATCACTTCATGGATTGGTTAGCAACTCAATACGTTACAGCATTGAACTCTATCCACTACATGCACGACAAGTACAGCTACGAAGCGTCTCTAATGGCTCTTCATGACCGTGATGTTCGTCGTACAATGGCTTGTGGTATTGCTGGTCTATCTGTTGCAGCCGATTCTCTAGCTGCAATCAAGTACGCTACCGTTAAACCAATTCGTGACGAAGATGGCATCGCTATCGATTTCGACATCGAAGGTGATTACCCTAAATTTGGTAACAACGACGCTCGCGTTGATGATATCGCATGTGAACTAGTCTCTACGTTCATGGGTAAAATCCGTAAGCTTACTATGTACCGTAATGCTATCCCTACTCAATCTATCCTTACTATTACATCTAACGTTGTATACGGTAAGAAAACTGGTAACACACCAGATGGTCGTCAAGCAGGTGCTCCTTTTGCTCCTGGTGCTAACCCAATGCACGGCCGTGATGAGAAAGGTGCTGTAGCATCACTAACATCAGTAGGTAAACTACCGTTTGCTGATGCACAAGATGGTATCTCTTACACATTCTCTATCGTTCCTAACGCACTAGGTAAAGACGATGACAACCGTCGTTCTAACCTTGCTGGCCTAATGGATGGTTACTTCCACCACGAAGCTAACGTAGAGGGTGGTCAACACCTTAACGTAAACGTTCTTAACCGTGAAACTCTAGAAGACGCAGTTAAGCACCCAGAGAACTACCCACAACTGACTATCCGTGTATCGGGTTACGCTGTGCGTTTTAACTCTCTAACTACTGAACAACAAAAAGACGTAATCGCACGTACTTTCACTGAAACTTTATAATTTCAGCGTTAATTAAGTAGCATTGAGCCCTGCCATTTTGGTGGGGCTTTTTATTTCCACTTTCCTTATAATTCACCTATTTCTCTCTGGTTTACCCTACTTAATTAGTTAAAAGTGTAATAAAATGACTACATAATTATAGTTCGGAGAAATGTCGTCATGTCTGTAGGTCGTATTCACTCTTTTGAATCTTGTGGTACCGTTGATGGTCCAGGTATTCGCTTTATCATCTTTTTACAAGGCTGCTTAATGCGTTGTATGTATTGTCATAACCGCGATACTTGGGATACCCATGAAGGTAAAGAAGTTACCGTTGCTGAATTAATTGAAGAAGCTAAAAGCTACCGTCACTTTATGAAAGCGTCTGGCGGCGGCATTACTTGTTCTGGTGGCGAAGCGATGCTTCAACCTGAATTTGTTCGTGATTTCTTCCGTGCAGCACAAGCTGAAGGCATGCATACTTGTCTTGACACAAATGGCTATATTCGTAAGCACACCGATGTAATCGATGAAGTATTAGAAGTATCTGATCTTGTTATGCTTGACCTTAAACAGATGAAAGATGACGTGCATAAAGAACTAATTGGTGTATCGAATACTCGAGTTCTAGATTTTGCGCGTTATTTACATAAAGTTGGCCAGAAAACATGGATCCGCTACGTTATTGTTCCTGGCTATACTGACGATGAAGAATCAGCACACCTACTTGGTGAATTCATTAAAGACATGGATAATATCGAGAAAATTGAACTACTTCCTTACCACCAATTAGGTGCGCATAAATGGGAAGCAATGGGACTTGAATACCCTCTTGATGGAGTAAACCCTCCTTCTAAAGAAACCATGGAAAAAATGGTAGAGATCCTGAGCCAATACCATAACAACGTGAAATTCTAAGCTCGAACTTCACCCTAAATTTATTCTAAATGCCCGACTATCGGGCATTTTTATTGGAAAAAATCATGTATCAATTAAGCTTTTCACTACAAGAGTTTCTCTCAGAATATTGGCAGAAAAAACCCGTTATCATCAAAGGTGGTTTTGAAAACTTTCAAGACCCAGTAACGCCTGAAGAGTTAGCCGGTTTAACACTAGAAAATGACGTAGATTCTCGCTTTGTTTCTAACTTAAACAACGAATGGAAAGCAGAACACGGTCCATTTAGCGAAGAACTATTCGATACGCTGGGTGAAACCAATTGGTCTATTATCGTTCAAGCCGCGAACCATTGGCACGAAGGTGCTGCTGAGCTATTTAAACCATTCAAACAAATGCCGAACTGGTTATTTGATGACATCATGATCAGCTATTCTGTGCCAGATGGTGGCGTTGGTCCACACATTGATCAATACGATGTTTTCATTATTCAGGGCCAAGGTAAGCGTCACTGGCGTGTGGGTGATATCGGTGAATATCAAGAAGAGCACCGCCATAGTGCATTAAAGCAAATCACTGGGTTTGATCCTATTATCGATCAAATCTTAGAACCTGGTGACATTCTTTATATTCCACCAGGCTTCCCACATGACGGCTATGCATTAGAACCATCAATGAGTTATTCTGCGGGCTTCCGCTCCCCAAAAGAACAAGAGCTAGTGAGTAATTTTGCGGATTTCATTATTGAAAATGAAAAAAGTGATGTGCATTACCACAATCCAGAGCTTAAAGCACAAACTCACGGAACAGAGATTACAACGCAAAGCTTTGAAGACTTAAAAACCATGATGTTAAATGCCATGTCTGATGAACAGAATCTTAAACAATTTATGGGTGAATATTTAAGTAACTCTCGCCATCATTTAAATATCCTTCCTGATTCTGAAAAATGGACAACTGAAGAGTTACTTGGTTACTTACAATCAGGTCAAGCTCTGATCAAAGTTGCAGGTCTTCGTGCTTTCTATCATGAAACAGAAGCTTGTGAAGATAACATGACGCTTTATGTTGATGGCGAAAGCTATGTTTTCCCACTAGCGGTAAAAAATGATGTCATTGCTCTATGTGAAACATCAGAATTTACACTACTTGACATTGAGAATTTACTGCAAGATCCACACTCAGTATCTAACTTACTGCAGTTTGTTAATATCGGCTACTGGTTCGTAGAATCAGAAGACGAAGAATAGCAATCACTATGCTAATCTGATTTTTTACCAATGTAATTAATTATACAGATTAAACAACAACGCCCATGAGTTTAACTTCATGGGCATTGTTATTTTCATAGCACAAAGCCCTAGACTTTAAACTGTGACATCAGCTCTTTTTGTTGCGTAGATAAAGAAGACAGTTCTAAACCAACCTCTTCACCTAAGTTCGCTTGCTCTAGCATCTTTTGGCTTGAATCTCTGATATTACTGACACTTTGATTAACTTCATTGGATACCGCTTGTTGCTCTTCTGCTGCTCTTACAATTTGCATATTCATGTCTTGTATCGTTACCACCGCATCACTGATTTGCTGCAAACTTTCTACTGATAATTTAATGGTTGATGCTCCATCTAGCGCTATTGTATTTCCTTCTGTTATTGCAGAAACCACGGATTTAGTTCCTGATTGCAACTGCTCAATAACCGTACGGATCTCATCAACAGAATCCCCAGTACGACTTGCAAGTTGACGAACTTCGTCAGCGACAACAGCAAAACCTCGCCCTTGCTCACCTGCTCGTGCTGCTTCAATGGCTGCATTCAATGCTAATAAATTTGTTTGCTCTGAAATACCTTCGATAACCGATAAAATCGTCGTAATATTAATGCTATTACTTTCTAATTCTTGGGCTACGGGAACCGCTTTTTCCATATTAGCGACTAAAGATTGGATCACCGACTCAGTTGTGAGTATTAACTCTTTTCCTTGGTTTGATGCTGATTCTGCTTGTTTAGCCGCATCAGCTGCTAATGTAGAGTGATCAACCACTAAGCTTGCTGTTTGAGTTAACTCCTCAACAGCAGTTGCAACCATATCAACTTCTTTAAATTGAACATCACTTCCTTCTTTAGACTCACTTGCAATAACACTCGATCGCGCAGCAACATTAGATAGCTCATCACTACTTTGAGCGACATCTTTAATTGTAAATTGCAGTTTTTCTAAGAAAGCATTAAACCAATGTGCCAGTTGCCCTACTTCATCTTTACTCTGTATAACCAAACGTTGGGTTAAATCCCCTTCACCAGAAGCAATATCTTTTAAGCGTGCCGCGACTAATGAGATAGGTCTAATAATCTGCTTTGTTGCAAACCATAAAGCCATCAACACTAAAAAGGTCAGCCCTAGGCCAGCACCAGCCTGCATAAATAAGAATTCATTGCCTTGGTCTATAAGTAATTGATCTAATTTCTCAGCATCAGAAAAAACAGTCTTTCTATCAACTTCAATAATTACTCCCCAATTTTGTGATTTTAAATTAATCGGCACAAAGACAAATAATTTATCCTGACTATCTGACCATATTAATTGTGTCGTCCCTTGGGAGACCCAAGAAGGCACAGAGGATAATGTACGATTGTAAGATCCAAGACTCTGACCAAAGGCTGCCTCTTTCTGATCAGATAAAATGAGTTGCCCTTTTCCGTTAACCACATAGATCGCCCCTTCACCATTAAATATCGCTTGATCGGCTTGAGTAATTAATCCCGATAATCGAGCAATATCAAGATCAATACCAACCATACCAATAATTTCATTCTCTTTGATTAATGGCGCAGTAATAGAACTAATTAATCTTGTTACGCCATCGCTGTCGTAATAATAAGGGTCCATAATACATAATCGATTTTCCTTTAAACTACAGGTAAACCAATGATTCGCAGCGTCACCATTAGACTTTGCAGCTGTATTACCTAGCTCTTTCTCTGTAAATACACGCATTTGAGCTTTATCAGAGGCCGATTTAAACCAGTAAGGAGCAAAGCGCCCTACTTTATTTGAACTCGCATAAGCGGCATCATGATAGTTAAAATCTTCGCCATCTAACATGTCAGGTAAATAAATACTGTAAGTACCGTAGATATTAGAATATTGCTCAACAGGCCATTTCATCATCTCACTTAAAGATTGGCGTAAATCACTGCTACCCATAAAGGTATCTTCTGCGCTCTTTTGAAAAAACAGCGCACTTTCAGCAAGCATCTCAGCTCGAAAAATAGCCTCATCTAAGTAAGTCTGTACTTGCTTCGATTGATTTTTTGCTTCTGCCATCAACAGCATTTGAGTTTGTTGAATAACAGAGTCTGACGTTTGTTTTTGCACAATCTTCTGGTTCTCAATAGAAGAATAGATTGAAAAACCAATCAATGATGATGCGAGCGTAATAAGTCCAATTGCAGCAGCAATGGTTATCTTCCACTGAAGGGATAACGAATGCATATAATATCCTTTTAATATGAGTTCATTTTTATATCGGCATCAATTAAATAATACTTAACTAATTTTATACATTTATACCATTTGAGTTTTAAATATAAAAAAAGCGCGATATAAATAGATTATCGCGCTTAAGCCTGTCACAGGCTGAATGATTAAAAACTGAAATTGCCATCATAATTAATCAATTTATAATGGCTTTTTACATTAGATATCGGTTACCGCTAAACAAGAAACGGCGTGTACATCTGTTCCTTTTAGCTCTGGTTTAGTCTGTGCACATATATCTGTAGCTTGAGGGCAACGAGTACGGAATACACAACCAGATGGTGGATTAATAGGTGAAGGTAAATCCCCTTCTAGCATATCAATCACTTTTGCTCTCTCAAGCTTTGGATCTGGAATTGGAACCGCTGACATCAGCGCTTTAGTGTATGGGTGCTTAGGGTCACTAAATAGCGCATCCGACTCACCTAACTCTACTTCATTGCCTAAATACATAACCAATACGCGATCTGAGATATGCTTAACGACAGATAAATCGTGGGCAATAAATACTAAGCTTAAGCCAAGCTCTTTTTGCAACTCTTTAAGTAAGTTTACTACCTGTGCTTGAATCGATACATCAAGTGCAGATACAGGCTCATCACAGATGATCATTTTAGGCTTTAGAATTAGTGCACGAGCAATACCGATACGCTGACACTGACCACCAGAGAATTCATGAGGGTAACGGTTGATTACGTTTGGTAATAACCCCACCTTTGCCATCATCTCTTTTACTCTATCTTTCACTTCATCTTTTGTCAGTTTTGGATAGAAAGTCTGTAGTGGCTCAGCAATGATATCGCCTACCGTCATACGTGGGTTAAGAGATGCCAATGGATCTTGGAAGATCATTTGGATCTCTTTACGTTTTTGACGCAAAGGCTCGTCATCTAATTTAGTTAAATCTTCACCCAGCCAAACTACTTCGCCTTCTGTTGCTTCTACCAAACCGATAATTGCACGAGCAAACGTTGATTTACCACAGCCGGACTCACCTACGACACCCAGTGTTTCGCCTTCATATAAGCGAACATTTACACCATCTACTGCTTTTAAGCTCGCAGGTTTAACCCATGGCCATACTGATTTTGATGCAATGCTAAAGTGAACTTTTAAATTCTTTACATCTAAGATTAAATTTTTATCTGCTGACATTACCACGTCTCCTGATCAGAAAAACAAGCACGTAATCTATCTTGACCAAACGGCAATAAGATCGGAGCTTCTTGCTTACAACGGCTCATTACTCGATGGCAGCGCTCTTGATAAGGGCAACCCGTAGGTAAACGAAGTAAGTTAGGTGGATTACCAGGAATCGTTGGTAAAATCTCACCTTCTTGATCTAAACGCGGAATCGCTTTTAATAGACCTTCTGCATATGGGTGACTTGGTTCATAAAATATTTCATTTACTGTGCCGTATTCCATTGTACGACCAGCGTACATTACAAGCACTTTGTCACATGACCCTGCAACCACACCCAAATCGTGGGTAATCATAATAATTGCCGTATTAAATTCACTCTTCAGCTCATTCAATAATTCCATGATTTGTGCTTGTACAGTTACATCAAGAGCGGTTGTTGGCTCATCTGCAATAAGTAACTTAGGACGACATAATAACGCCATTGCTATCATCACACGCTGACGCATACCACCTGAGAATTCATGTGGGTACATAGTAATACGCTTACGAGCTTCTGGAATTTTAACCGCTTCTAGCATTCGGACAGATTCTTCAAACGCTTCTGCTTTACCCATGCCTTTATGTAGCATTAATACTTCCATTAGCTGGTCGCTAACTTTCATGTATGGATTAAGCGATGTCATTGGATCTTGGAAAATCATCGCCATCTGTTCAGCACGAATACTGTTTAGCTCTTTTTCAGGAAGGTTAAGAATTTCTTTGCCTTCAAACTTTGCACTACCCGTAATAATACCGTTTTTAGCTAATAGGCCCATTAGTGCAAATACTGTCTGTGACTTACCAGAGCCAGATTCACCAACAATGCCTAATGTCTCACCTTGTTGAAGTGAGAAGTTTAAGTCGTTTACTGCGGTTACGTTACCATCTTGAGTTGTAAACTCTACACGCAGATCTTTTACATCTAATAAACTCATAATTCTTTCCTGCTCAAATTTGTTTAATAATTAACTGTCCACACAGAGAGTTATCTGTCTTTTGGATCCAGCGCATCACGTAAACCATCACCCACATAGTTAAAGCAGAATAAGGTAACGACCATAAATAAAGCGGGGAAAGTTAACTGCCAAATTGCCACTTCCATTGTTTGAGAGCCCTCTTGAAGCAAGGCACCCCAACTTGTCATCGGCTCTTGAACACCTAGACCTAGGAAAGATAGGAAAGATTCAGTTAGGATCATACTTGGAATAAGCAATGTTGAATAAACAGCAACAATACCTAATACGTTTGGTACGATATGGCGAGTGATGATGCCCCACTTACTCACACCACACACATGTGCAGCTTCGATAAACTCTTTGCTACGTAAACTCAGTGTCTGGCCTCGAACGATACGAGCCATATCTAGCCAAGCAATCGCACCGATAGCAACAAAGATAAGCACGATATTACGACCAAAGAATGTCACTAATACGATGACTAGGAACATAAATGGAACCGCGTATAAAATCTCAATGAAACGCATCATAACTCGGTCAACTTTACCGCCAACAAACCCTGATGTTGCGCCATAAAGAGTCCCGATAAGTACCGCAACTAACGCACCTAAGATACCAACCATCAATGAGATGCGGCCACCAACTAAAGTACGAACAAACAAATCACGACCTAAGCTATCGGTGCCAAATAAATGCTCTGCACTTGGAGCAGCATGCAGCGCATACCAATCGGTATCATCATATGCATATTGACTGAACATCGGCAGAAAAATAACCGCTAACGTCATTAAAGTAAGAATAAAAAGACTGATCATCGCCGCTTTATTTCGCATAAAACGCAGACGAGCATCCTGCCATAAACTTCGACCTTCAATCTCAAGATTTTCTGAGAACTTTTCGATCGCTTCTAAATTTTCTTTTTTAGTTAACATACGTCCGTTCCCTATTAATAACGAATTTTCGGGTCAATTATTGCGAGTAACACATCAACAATGGCGTTGAATAAAATGAATAGGAAACCAATTAAGATGGTCACCCCCATTACTAACGAATAATCACGGTTAAAGGCTGCGTTTACGAATAACTTACCAATGCCTGGTAGACCAAAAATAGTTTCGATAACGACTGAGCCGGTAATAATACCTACAAACGCAGGACCCATATAAGAAACAACAGGCAGCATTGCTGGTTTTAACGCATGTTTTAGAACGATATAGCGGTAGCTTAATCCCTTTGCTCGAGCTGTACGGATAAAGTTACTGTTAAGCGTTTCAATCATGCTACCGCGGGTAATACGAGCGAAAGTTGCAACGTAAAGAAATGACATACCCAAGATTGGTAAGAACATGTATTTGAATGAACCATCATGCCAGCCACCTGCAGGGAACCAACCAAGTTCAATTGAGAATAAATAAATAAGGGCTGGTGCCAACACAAAGGATGGCATTACCACCCCGACCATGGCGGTGGACATGATACTGTAATCGAGCCAGGTATTTTGCCTTAATGCTGCTAAGGTACCAATAGACACACCAAGTACAACGGTAAAGATAAAGGCAAAGAAACCCACTTTTGCAGATACAGGTAACGCCGCTTCAACTAGCTCATTAACTGTGTAATCTTGGTATTTAAATGATGGCCCGAAATCACCTTGCAGAATGTTACCAAGGTATGTTGTGTATTGTTCAAAGACAGGCTTATCTAAACCATACTTTGCATTGATGTTCGCCATTACTTCAGGCGGAAGTGGGCGCTCGGTAGAAAATGGGTTACCAGGAGCAAATCTCATTAAGAAAAATGAGATAGTGATCAAAACCAACATAGTTGGGATTGCTTCAAGAATCCGTTTGATAATGAATTGAAACATAATTCACTCTTCCAGTCTGTGACAAAAAATAAAATAAAGGTAGATCTAGCCACTACACGCAATTTTGCATGCAGCGGCTTTTTTATAGTTTTATTTGCTAATGATTACTTAGCTTTAATATATAGGTCTTTCGAGTAGATTTTCTCTTCCGCATTTCCTGTTGGGAAACCACCTACTTCTGGAGACAATAGACGAGAACGAACATACTGATATATAGGTGCGATTGGCATGTCTTCTGCTAAAAGCTGTTCAGCTTGTAGATAGATAGCAGTACGCTCTTCTTCAGATGTTGATTTTAGTGCTTTGTCAATTAATGCATCATACTCAGCACTTAGGTAGTGTTGACCACCTGTTGTGTTCTTACTTACCATTAAAGTTAAGAAAGAAGACGCTTCGTTATAATCACCACACCAACCGGCACGGGCAACTTCAAATTGACCTTGATCTTTTGAGTCTAGGTACGTTTTCCATTCTTGGTTTTCTAGTGAAACTTCTAGACCAAGCGTCTTCTTCCACATAGAACCAGCGGCAACTGCGATCTTTTTATGGTTTTCAGATGTGTTGTATAGAAGGGTAAATTTCAGTGGGTTTTCAGGACCGAAACCTGCTTCTGCTAGTAAACGTTTCGCTTCAGCATTACGCTCTTCTTGAGTCATCTTACCGTAAGCAGGAAGCTCAGGATTAAAGCCCGCAGTGATTTCAGGAGTTAAGAAGTAAGCCGGTTTTTGACCTTGACCTAAGATAGCACCTGACACGATATCACGGTCGATAGCGTAAGAGATTGCTTTACGAACACGTACATCATCAAATGGTTTCTTTTGAGTATTGAACGAGTAGTAATAAGTACACAGGCTGCCTTCAACAGATACAGACTCTGGTTCTTCTTTTTGAAGACGCTTAAAGTGCTCTGTTGGAAGCGTAGAAGTGAAACTGATTTCACCAGATAAGAAACGGTTCATTTCAGCTACTGGGTTTTCGATTGGTAAGAACGTTACTTTATCAAGTTTTGTATCTTTATTATCCCAGTACTGTTCGTTACGAACTAGCTCTAAGCGCTCGTTTACAACCCAGTTTTTAACAACAAATGCACCATTACCAACAAAGTTACCTGGTTTAGTCCACTTATCGCCAAATTCTTCAACTGTTGCTTGATGCACAGGCTTCACTGTTGTGTGGCCCATCATCATTACAAAATATGGTACTGCTGTATCAAGCTGAATCTCTAATGTATTTGCATCAATCGCTTTAACACCTAATTCACTCTTATCTTTTTTACCAGCAATGATGTCTTTTGCATTTACCATCTTAGTATATTCCATATACCAAGAGTATGGCGATGCTGTAGCAGGATCAACAGCACGTTGGAAACTGTATACAAAATCATCTGCTGTTACAGGATCGCCATTTGACCATTTAGCATCTTTACGTAAATGGAAAACAAAATTTTTGTTATCTGTCGTTTCCCAGCTTTCAGCCACGCCTGGGATCGTATTACCGTCAGCATCTTGATTTACAAGACCTTCCAGCAGATCACGGATTACGTGGGATTCGGGAACACCTTGCGATTTATGAGGATCAAGCGTTGCAACTTCAGTACCGTTACCACGAGTCAGTTCTTGAACGTCAGCGTAAACAACTTCTGTTGATACTGGTTTTTCAGCAGGTTTTGTTTCTTTCACTGGTTGCTCTGCAGGTTTATCTCCACAGCCAGCTAGTGTTAGTGACAGGCCACCAAGCAAGATTGCTTGTGTAATTTTATTCTTATACATGCATTAACTCCAATACATTCTATTTTGCATCCATGACATACTTCGGGCAGAACGACTTGCCAATCATTTATCATCTAAAAAACGTTAAATGCGTCTTAAAAAAGATAAATCCATCGAAGATTCGAGGGCAACATTATCAATCATTGAAGGAATTTGCCACATTTTTGTCACAAAACACCTGATAATTTTTAAAAATATCACAATTAACAGCATAAATGACCAACTTTTAAACTTATTGCGGATTGAATATATAGAAAACTATAAAAATATAGAATCCATCGCTAATCAACCTAAAAAACACTCATCATTTAGAATAAAAACCCAACAAAAATGCTACATGTCGCATTAAAAAACAATATAAATAAACACAAATCAGACAGATATTTATATTTTTAGAAGCGAAATAAGCCTAATGCATCTAATGCAATCTTTAAAAATCATAATTTAGAACCACCCTTCAAAAAAAATCATCGCTTACAAATTAACCTCTTAAATACTTTTAGGCTGCTGCCAAACAGCCACAGCCAACTGGAAGTTTATAAAATATGAATAATTATAAATAGCACTGCGAATATTTTGCGGTAATCCGTTTTTGGATTCATTATCAAGGATGTTATTTATGTTAAAGAAAAAACTTGGGTTTTGTTCTGGAGCTGTCGCTCTTGCTCTATCAATGCCTACCTATGCTGCAGCACCAGGCCAAGCGATTATCTCTTGGATGGAAACCGATTTTGCCATTATTGAAGTTGATCAAGCCGCAACATCATATAAAAATCTTGTCACAGTAAAAGACTTTGCTGAAGTCCCTGTTACTTGGGATCGCTGGTCTGGTGAATCTGCAGAAAAATGGCGCGTGTTATTAAATGGCGTTGTTGTTCATGAAGAAGCGATTTCTCCTACTGCTTCACAAAAAGCCTCTACGGTTCTACAAGTTCGTCAAGGTGGCCAATACGAAATGACGGTAGAACTTTGTAATGGTTCAGGTGCAACAGAAGAATGTAGCACCAGTGCAGCCAAAGCAATTGTTGTTGCCGATACTGATGGTAGCCATTTAGATCCGCTACCAATGAATGTCGATCCTGCCAATGGAAATTACACCACACCTGATGGAATGGTTTCTGGAGCTTATTTTGTTGAATGGGGGGTTTATGGTCGTAAATTTGCCGTTGACCAAATTCCAGCACAGAATCTAACGCATATTCTTTATGGGTTTGTTCCTATCTGTGGCCCTAACCCTTCTTTAGGTGAAATTGAAAATGGTAATAGTCTAGCTGCATTAAACCGCGCTTGTGCTGGGACGCCTGATTATGAAGTCGTTATTCATGACCCATGGGCTGCAGTTCAAATGCCACAACCTCAATCTGGCCATTCTTTTAGTACGCCTTATAAAGGGACTTATGGTCAAATGATGGCACTGAAACAACGCTATCCAGATCTTAAAATTGTTCCATCAATCGGCGGTTGGACTTTATCAGACCCTTTCTACGACTTTGTTGATAAATCCAAGCGAGATATTTTTGTCGCGTCAGTTAAACAGTTCCTTAAAACATGGAAGTTTTATGATGGTGTAGATATTGATTGGGAATTCCCTGGTGGTGACGGTGCAAGTGCAACCGGTGGTGACCCTGTTAATGACGGCCCTGCTTATGTTGCTTTAATGCAAGAACTAAGAGCAATGCTTGATGAATTAAGTGCCGAAACAGGAAAAACCTATGAGTTAACTTCAGCAATCGGTGCTGGTTATGACAAAATTGAAGATGTTGACTATGCTGCTGCATCGCAATATATGGATTACATTTTTGCAATGACATACGATTTCTTCGGCGGTTGGAATAATGTTGTTGGTCACCAAACAGCGCTAAACTGTGGAACACATATGTCTCAAGCCGAATGTGATGGTACAGGTCTTGATGATAAAGGCGAACCTCGTAAAGGACCTGCTTATACAATCACTAATGCGATTGACTTATTACTTGCTCAAGGTGTTGATGCTAAGAAGCTGGTTGTAGGTGCTGCTATGTATGCACGTGGTTGGACTGGTGTTACACGTGATAGCATGACCGATCCGACAAATCCAATGACAGGAGTTGGTAACGGTAAAGTTGCAGGCTCATGGGAAGCTGGCGTAATTGATTACAAAGATGTGGTGACTAATTACGTAAATAAAGCAGGCGTTGAAGTGGGTTATGATGATATTGCTCAAGCCGCTTACGCTTATGATCCAAGCAATGGTGACTTAATCACTTATGATAATAAACAATCTGTACTCGCTAAAGGTGAATACGTTCGTTCACTTGGCTTAGGTGGTTTATTTGCATGGGAAATCGATGCAGATAATGGTGACATTCTAAATGCGATGCAAGAAGGTCTTGCTGGCGACGGAACGGTTACGCCTCCTGCAAACAAAAAACCTATAGCTAAAGCCGGCGTAGATCTTTCAGTGACTGCACCTGCATCTGTACAACTTGATGGTTCATTATCATCTGACAGTGACGGTTCTATCGTTTCTTATGCATGGACACAAACTTCTGGACCAAAAGTGACATTAACTGGTGCAGATTCAGTTAACCCAAGCTTTGCTACTGATACCTTTGCTCAATCTGAAACACTTCAGTTCACGTTAACCGTTACAGATGATAAAGGTGCAGCGGCATCTGATTCAGTAGCAGTCTCAGTAACAGTTGAAGGTACAGGACCAGTAAATACCGCGCCTGTAGCTGTTATCGTTGCTCCAACATCGGTAAACAAAGGCGATGTTGTTACTCTTAACGCATCAACATCAACTGACGCAGACAATGATCCATTAACCTATTCATGGGTAATCCCTACTGGTATTGATGCTACTGTTGTTGGTTCTCAAGTAACCTTTACAGCAGGCTCTTATACTGTAGATACGCCTTTCACCTTCTCTGTAACAGTTAATGATGGTCAAGCATCAGATACTTCAAATGTTACCGTAACTGTTCTGAAAGATGCTGGTGACCCACCATTAACTTGTGACAACGCATGGGATGCTTCAGCCGTTTATACTGGTGGTGATCAAGTATCACAAGCAGGTAAAGTATGGGAAGCGAAATGGTGGACAAAAGGTGATGAGCCATCAAAATCTGGTGAGTGGGGAGTATGGAAAGAAGTCGGTATTTCTACTTGTAACTAGCCTTCGACATTAACCTTATAAATAATAAAAAGACCAAGTTCATTCATCTGAGCTTGGTCTTTCTTTTCAAAACAATAGAATTACTTAAGTAAGCTTTACTTACCTAACGCTTCTTTATAATGCAAACGGCAAACTGATACATACAATTCATTACCACCAATAGCAACCTGATCGCCATCAGCAATAGCAACCCCATGCTCATCAGTACGAATAACCATATTCGCTTTACGCCCACAATGACAAATCGT
This sequence comes from Aliivibrio finisterrensis, assembly GCF_008933155.1. Taxonomy (GTDB): domain Bacteria; phylum Pseudomonadota; class Gammaproteobacteria; order Enterobacterales; family Vibrionaceae; genus Aliivibrio; species Aliivibrio finisterrensis. Next base: position 23,775 of record NZ_WBVP01000010.1, read on the forward strand.
TTTTAACTCGACTAATTTATCTGCCCAAGACAATAAGTATTTACTGCCTTCAAACAACTCACCTAAAAAGTCCGTTCTTAAACCATAACACAATGCTGGAATATCTAATTTATCAACCACTTCAGTCAATTGATAAACCTGCTCTTTCGTTAAGAATTGGCATTCATCGATTAAGACACAATGAAGCTTCTCTTTTTCATGAAGCGTTTTAATTGCTTCAAATAAATTCATATCAGTATTAAATAAATGCGCATCAGCATCTAGACCAATACGAGAGCTTACTTTACCCACACCGTAACGGTCATCAATAGCTGCGGTAAAAATAGCAGGATTCATACCTCGTTCTTGATAATTAAAAGACGATTGAAGAAGTGTCGTTGACTTACCCGCATTCATTGCTGAGTAATAAAAGTACATTTGAGCCACAAATGTGTCCTCTATTAAAGTTTAAAAATTTATAAAATTGGCAATAAAAAAGGCTGGAAAACCAGCCCCTTTAATAAAATTAGTTAAGATTACTTACGACGCCATGTCGTCCCTTCAGGGCCATCTTCAAGTACAATATTTAGTGCAGCAATTGCATCACGAGCCGCATCAGCAGCTGCCCAATCTTTTGCGGCACGAGCGTCATTACGTGCTTTAATTAACGCTTCAATTTCAGCGACTTCATCATCACTACCATTATTACCTTGTAAGAAAGCTTCTGGCTCTTGTGATAACAAACCTAACACATCAGCAAGTTCGCGCATTAACGCACCCAATTTAGAAGCGGCTTCTACATTTTCAGTCTTCAGGCGGTTTACTTCACGAGCCATTTCGAATAATACCGAATAAGCTTCAGGCGTATTAAAGTCATCATTCATTGCCGTAGAAAAACGGGTAACAAACTCTTCGCCACCAGCAGGAGTTACCGTTAAATCAAGACCACGTAATGACGTATATAAACGCTCTAATGACGCACGAGCTTGGTTCAAGTTATCTTCACTGTAGTTTAATTGGCTACGGTAGTGACCAGACATTAAGAAATAACGAACCGTCTCTGAATCGTAGTGTGCTAACACATCACGGATAGTAAAGAAGTTACCTAATGATTTAGACATCTTCTCACGATCAACCATAACCATGCCACTGTGCATCCATGTATTTACATACTTAGAGTCATGAGCACAGCATGATTGCGCAATTTCATTTTCGTGGTGTGGGAACATTAAATCAGATCCACCACCATGAATATCAAAATGATTACCCAGAATAGAAGAGTTCATCGCTGAACATTCAATATGCCAGCCAGGGCGACCAGGTCCCCAAGGTGATTCCCATGTAGGTTCACCCGGCTTAGACATTTTCCATAAAACGAAATCCATACCACTGCGTTTAACGCTTGCTTCTTCAATGGTTACACGAGAGCCCGCTTGAAGCTGTTCAAGATCTTGGCGAGAAAGGCGACCATATTCATCGTATTTTTTCACTTCAAACATTACATCACCATTTGATGCAACATAAGCAAAGCCGCGTTCAATTAGACGATCAACCAATTCAATAATTTCTGAAATGTATTCAGTCGCTCTTGGTTCAACATCTGGACGTTTCATATTTAACGCATCAAAATCAGCGTGCATATCGGCAATTAAACGCTCAGTAAGTGCATCACATGTTTCACCATTCTCAGCAGCACGCTTAATGATCTTGTCATCAATATCGGTAATATTACGCACAAAAGTAAGGTCGTAACCTAAGAAACGTAAATAACGAGAAATCACATCAAAAGAGACAAACGTACGGCCGTGACCAATGTGGCACAAGTCGTAAATGGTAACCCCACACACATACATACCGACTTTACCTTCGGTAATTGGTTTAAATTCTTCTTTTTGACGTGTAATTGAGTTATATATTTTCAACATGCTCTTTTTTTACTCATTATTTGTTTAAAGGATATATAAAGGCTATTAAACCTATATTAAGTAATGATAGCAAGAAAATTCCCTGTAGATCCTCGTTAATCTTAGGTAAAATCAAATTCTATTTAAATACAATTACAAAGGTAATTTCATGATCATCCTTCACACATCATTTGGTGACATCACAGTCAAGCTTCATGAAGATAAAGCACCTGCAACTTGTGCTAACTTCCTACAATACTGTCAAGATGGTTTTTACGACAATACACTTTTCCACCGTGTAATTGATGGCTTTATGGTTCAAGGCGGCGGCATGACTTCTGGTCTTGAAGAGAAAACAGGCCGTGCTACGATCAAAAATGAAGCAAATAATGGCCTAAGCAATAAAGTAGGTACATTAGCAATGGCTCGTACTATGGAACCGCATTCAGCAAGTTCTCAATTCTTCATCAACGTAAACGACAATAAATTCCTAGATTTTAAATCTGAGTCTATGGATGGTTGGGGTTACTGTGTATTCGCTGAAGTAGTTGAAGGCATGGACGTAGTAAACAAGATCAAAGGTGTTGCTACTGGTAACTACGGTTACGTACACCAAGATGTTCCAGTTGAAGAAGTATTCATTACTGGTACTACAATTACAGAATAATTCTGTTTATGCTGGCTCTTATTCCTTAAGGGCTAGCATCTTCATCACTCCAAAAAAAAGCATTCTATGACTATTTTATTTATTTCTGATCTTCACCTCTCGCCTCTTCGCCCTGATATTACTGATTGTTTTTTAGACTTTATGAATACAGAGGCCATTCATGCAGAGAAACTGTACGTGTTAGGTGATTTGTTTGAGTTTTGGATCGGTGATGATGATAACTCACCCTTTAATGTGGTAATTAAAGAGGCATTTAAAGCGTTAACCCAACATGGTGTTAAGTGTTACTTCATTCAGGGTAATCGTGACTTTTTATTAAATAAACGTTTTTGTAAAGAAACAGGGGTTCAACTCCTAGCCGATCACACGGTGATTGATATCAATAACGAAAAAGTACTTATCATGCACGGTGATACCTTATGTATTGATGATATCAAATATCAAGAGTTCCGCGCTAAAGTCCATCAACCATGGTTACAATGGATATTTAACCGTATTCCTCTGTTTATTCGCCAGCGTATTGTTAAAAATGTGCAAGATAAAATCAAAGAAAAGAAACAGCACAAAAAACTCACGATTATGGACGTTACTCAAAGTGAAGTAGAAAGAGTAATGCGAGAAGAAGGCGTTAAAAGGCTGATCCACGGGCATACACATCGTCCCAATGTGCATACTTTTAATCACAACTCAGAAGAAATGACGCGTATAGTGCTTGGTGATTGGTACACTCAAGGATCTATTCTTGAATTTAATAACAATACATATACACTTCAGAATAAAAGTTTTAAATAAATCACATTAATTACCGCTCCTTATCTATCCAATAAGGAGAGTTATGGTCTTTTTACAACAAAGAGACTATGATGGCGCAATTTTCGATTCATCACGCTGTAGAGAATAGTTGTTATGTACTCATATGTTGCTCGTCAACCTATCCTAGACTTGAAAAAAAATACAATTGGTTACGAATTATTGTTCCGTGATGGACCCAAAAACACCTTTCCTGCGGTAGAAGCAGAAGCAGCAACGAGCCGATTACTGTCAGACCATTTTTTAAGCTCTCAGTGTAATGCGACAAATAATAAACTTGGATTTGTCAACTTTCCTCACCAAAGCTTAATCAATTTGGTACCGACACTATTCAACTCTAATAACTTAGTGGTTGAAATCCTCGAAGATTGCATTCCAAACCAAGAACTGCTTGATGCCGTCAAAATATTATCTGAACGTGGGTATAAGTTAGCTCTAGATGATTTTGAACCAAATCCACAATGGACACCTTTTTTACCTTATATTGATATCATTAAATTTGATATTCAAGCAATCCCTATTTTAAAAGCAGAGTTATTTATTCGTCATTGTGAGAAATATAACGTCACATTTTTAGCTGAAAAAGTAGAAACTTACGAAGAATTCGAACAAGCCAAAGAAGCTGGCTTTACTTATTTTCAAGGATACTTTTTTAGTAAACCAGAAATGTTGCAACAGCGAGCGATTCAACCAAATCAATTGTCAATAATGCAGCTATACAAAGAAATCTCAGCACCGATTGTTGACTTTAATGCCGTTGAAAAATACTTAGTTCAAGATGTCTCATTATCTTATAAATTACTGCGCTTTGTTAATGCATCTTCAGTCATTGATAAACCAATCACCTCTTTTAAGCAGGCTCTTGTCTATTTAGGTGAAACTAAGTTACGTCAATTTATCTCTTTAGTTGCCGTTGCTCATGCCACGCAACATAAACCGCAATCACTGTACACATTGTCGATTCATAGAGCGAAATTGTGTGAACTGATCGTAACTAAAACAAACATTAAACTTGAACCAAGCCAAGCATTCTTAGTCGGATTATTTTCATTATTAGAGCCATTATTAGACCAACCTTTAAATAGCTTAATTCAGCACTTACCTATTTCAACAGAAATAAAACTCGCTCTTACTGAACGTAAAGGTGCACTTGGTATGCTCATTTTAGCCATTGAAAGCTATGAGAAAGCGAATTGGAACGTCGTTTCAAAATGCTGTGCCACCTTGAAGATTACCGAAGAAGAATTTACAAACTGCTACAAAGAATCTGCCGAATGGGTAGATGACATGGAAAATTAAAGAGCAAGTATTATCAATGTCTAAATCGAATCATTGCCCATGTGGTACTAAAAAAAATTATTCAGTGTGTTGTGAGCCTCTCCACAACAACCATGCTTTAGCAATAACACCAGAGTTATTGATGCGTTCACGCTACAGTGCTCATGTAAAGAAACTTACTCAATATATTATTGATACTTATCACCCCACTTGTAACGCCGAAGAGTTTAGGGAAGGTATTGAAGATTCAATCCAACTCGATTGGCGTAAGTTAAAAGTAATCTCTGCATACCTATCTGATCAAATTGATAATGAAGGTTTTGTCTCATTTAAAGGAACCTATTCTGAAGATGGTCAATTACATCAATTAAAAGAACACTCTCGTTTTTTAAAGGAAAATGGTAAGTGGTATTATATTGATGGTGAAGTGGAATAACCTAATTGAACATGCGCACTAAAAATAACAGCCTGATTACTTATCAGGCTTTTTTATGTTTGTATAAATAAAAGTAATACCATTCTTGATAAGTCGTTGTTCAGATAATTGCGTAGGAAAAATCGATTAGAACAAGGCATAAATTACAGTAACTAGTGGGTCTAATTACAAAATTTATAACGCAGATATAATCGATTTTAACAAGCAAGAATGATCAAATACTTATATAGATTGGTCTAAGAGCTTAGGCGACATTACCATCATCTACTATTGATTAAGATCCCTTTATTTAGGTATAAAAAAACGAGAACCACCAGGCTCTCGTTTCTATTTATTTCTTTACTGGTTATCTCAAATTAAAACTTCTTCGAGATTAACGCTGATCCAGCAATAATAGCTACACCTAGTAGCATGATAGGGCCTTTACCACTATCAAAACCAGATGAGATACCCATTAATGCTACGATTGCGATTGCAACAGGGATAATGTACTTAACTAAAGCGTACCATAAGCCGAACAGTGGGAACTTCACTTCGCCGCCGTTGGTCACTTCATTTTCTAAATCTTCACGCTTCAATCTCCAGCCAGCAAAGATACATACCAACATACCTCCTACCGCTAAGAAGATCTTATCTGTTAGAAGATCGAAGATATCAAATGCACCAGTATCAAACAATGTTGGCCCAACACCACCTAAAGATAGTGAAGCAAATATACATAGAATTGCCATCACTGAACTTGCAGTAATAACCGCTTTAATTCGTGATAAACCTTTCTCATCAATTAAGTAAGAAACCACAACTTCCAGTAATGAAACAGAAGATGTTAATGCAGCCACACTTAAACCAATGAAGAACATCAATGCAAGTAAAAGACCAATAACACCACCCATTTCAGCAAACAGCTGAGGTACAACTACAAATACAAGACCTGGGCCTGCTGTTGGTGCCATACCAAACGCAAACATTGCAGGAAACATTGCTACACCAGCAAGGATCGCAACACCCGTATCCATTGCTGTAACCATTGCCGTTGTTTGAACTAGGTTCTCTTTCTTCTTCAGATAAGAGCCGTACGTCATCATACAACCCATACCAAGAGATAATGAGAAGAATGCTTGACCAAGCGCGGCAAGAATAACGTTACTATCAATTTTAGAAAAATCAGGACTGAACAAGAATTCAAGACCCGCCATCGCTCCAGGGAGCATTAGTCCTTTAACAGAAACAATAATCAGGATAATGAAAAGTAACGGCATTAATACCTTGCCAGCTTTTTCAATACCGCCTGAAATACCCTTCATTACGATAACGATGTTTAGAAGTAAATATACAGCCATCCACATTAACGGTTGAACCGGATCAGAAATGAATCCACCGAAACTATCACCAATCGCCTCAGGAGCATCTAAAAGACCTGCCCCTACTTTACCGATATAAGCAATTGCCCAACCACCTACAACCGGGTAAAAGCCCATGATTAATAAGCCACTAGCTACACCAATCACACCAGCAAACGTCCAACGACGATCCGTCGACTTAAATGCACCAACTGCCGATTTTTGAGTACGACGACCGATAGCAAACTCGGTTAGCATTACGCTAAAACCAATAAAAATCACAAAGAATAGATAAATAGCAACAAATGCACCACCACCATTCTCACCCGCTGTATATGGAAATTTCCAAATATTACCTAGACCAACAGCAGAACCTGCTGCAGCCATTACAAATCCTAATTTTGAACCCCAGGTATCACGGGGCTTAGTGGTATTACTCATAGCCACAAATTCTCCAAATATTCTATATTGTTGTGTATGCACTGTGTTTATATATGAGCATCAAAATGGTGTATAAAATTATGTACACTCTAAAATTGTTGAATTACGCTCAATATTTGCAAGTAAAACAGTTTGAGAATAAAATTGAAACCCCAGCGATCATATTTTTTAACGTACAACCCTCTTTTTTAACTTAAGTGTTTACAAAACCATCAATACGCTTTATTTTGTAAATATTTTGCTTATACCCTACTTATTTCCTTCGACTCCTGATTTAATATAGATTAACTTACCACTCTGCGATCAAGGTTAATGGATAAATTTTATCAAGCGCTTACTCTTATCGGTTTCATCTTATATTGGTTATTAGTAGCAGGTGTAACTATACGTGTAGTTTTCAAACCAAGACCTGTTGCCGTCTCACTTGCCTGGTTAATGATCATATATATCATTCCTGTTCTTGGTGTAATCGCCTACTTTCTGATCGGTGAGTTAAACTTAGGACGAACAAGGGGGGAGCGTGCAAAGGCTATGTTTATGCCTTATGAGGAGTGGTTCGCACAAATCCACCATTGTCAACACCATCAACCACAATCAATCTCTCATCGAATTTCGTCAATACATAATCTCTGCTCAAATCGGGTAGGCATACCCGCTCTCAGTGGAGATACTTTATCTTTACTCAATACGCCATCAGAGATCCTCACTGCTATTGTTCGTGACATTGAAAATGCAGAACATGAAATCAATATGGAATTTTACATTTGGCATCATGGTGGATTAGCGGACAGCGTTGCTAGTGCATTAATCAAAGCAGCAAAGCGAGGAGTAACAGTTAACGTGCTTTTGGATTCGGCAGGTAGCATGGAATTTTTCAAAAGTCATTGGCCAAAGCTGCTTAAAGATTCAGGTGTTAACCTAGTAGAAGCATTAAGTGTAAGTCCATTTCGTATGTTCTTCCGTCGACTGGATCTACGCCTACACCGTAAAATTGTGGTTATCGATAATAAGGTGGCTTACACTGGCTCAATGAATCTCGTCGATCCACAATACTTCAAACAAAACTCAGGAGTTGGGCAATGGGTTGACGTTATGATCCGCATTACAGGTCCTAACGTTGCTGTTTTAAATACGATTCATGCCTGGGACTGGGAAGTAGAAACAGGGAAGCGTGAATTACCAGCCCTACCTGAATGCACAATATCGATTGACCCATTTAACCATACTACACAAGTTGTTCCATCGGGCCCTGGGATGCCTGACGATATTATTCAACAAGTTTTGATTACCACGATTAATCAAGCAAGAAAATCAATCACCATCACTACCCCTTATTTTGTACCGAGTGAAATATTACTACATACATTACGAACTACGGCTCATCGTGGTATAGAGGTAAAACTGATTTTACCAAAGAAAAATGACTCTTTAATGGTCAGTTGGGCATCTAAATCATTTTTTGAAACGCTATTAAAAGCAGGCGTTCATATTTATGAGTTTAATGGCGGTCTGCTACATACGAAATCAGTAGTGATTGATGATAGCTATTGCATTATTGGTACCGTAAATTTAGATATGCGTAGCTTTGGGTTAAATTTTGAAGTCAGTTTGATCGTTGATGACCCTGAATTTACCAAACAATTATCACAGCTATTACACGGTTATCTAGAACAATCTACCCAGATAGAACTCGCAATATGGCAACAGCGCAACTTACCTCATCGCTTTACTGAACGCTTCTTTTCAATGTTCAGCCCTCTACTTTAAAAATACACAATAAAATAAGCCAGTGCCTTATTAGCTAAGTCACTGGCTTTTCTGTCTACATTAAAATGATATTTAACGAATACCGCTTAAAAACTCATGTCTTGTTGCTGGATTTCTCTTAAAGATCCCACCAAGCGCTGTCGTAGTCGTACTACTTGTTGCATCCATAATACCACGAGACTTAACACAATAGTGTGTCGCTTCCATTGTAACAGCCACATCATCACTGCCTAATAGGGTCTGTAAAGCCACTAATATTTGTTGAGTCATACGCTCTTGTACTTGAGGGCGTTGAGCAAAAAATCGAACAATGCGGTTGATTTTAGATAATCCGATGATCTTTCCACGCGGGATATAAGCAACCGTAGCTTTACCATCAATCGTCACTAGATGATGCTCACAAGTACTGGTTAGCGTAATATCGTTAACGCGCACCATTTCATCACAATTCATTTTATTTTCGATCACTGTGATTTTCGGAAAATTTGCATAATCTAAACCAGAGAAAATCTCATCCACATACATCTTTGCAATACGGTGTGGTGTTTCCTCTAAGCTATCATCACTAAGATCAAGGCTTAATAGCGTTAGGATTTCACGCATATGAACTTCAATGCGCTCTTTTTTTTCTTCTCGACTAACACCATTTTCTTTCATTGGCGTCTCAAGACCACGTGCAACAAGGGCATCACGCACTAATACGGCTGATTCACTAAGTGATGACATCGTATACTCCAAAATTCCATAATCAATTGAACTTCGCTAAGGATACCTGCTCTGTCAAATAAATACACCCTGATTTTATTAGGTCTATTAGATGTTAAAGGTCAAAATATGGTAATGTTCAATCATTATTACGATTAATGTAGAGAGTACCCTAATGGATTGCTGCGCAACTCAAGGTTTAATTCCAGTAGAAACCGCTTTAGAAACCTTATTATCTCAAGTTTCTCCAGTATCACAGACCCATTCTTTAGCGCTTGCTGACGCAATTGGCTTTGTATTAGCTGAAGATATTCGTTCTCCTATTAATGTTCCCCCATTTGCTAATTCGGCAATGGACGGTTATGCGGTACGTATTGCAGATTTAGAGCAATCTTTAACCTTACCTGTCGCTGGTAAGTCTTTTGCTGGTGTGCCATTTGAAGGTGAATGGCAAACACAAACTACCATTCGCATTATGACAGGAGCTAAAATCCCTGAAGGCTGTGATGCGGTGATTATGCAAGAATTAACAGCAGAATCAGATGCCGGCATTACCTTTGAACTTAATCTTGCAGATGTAAAACCACAGGCGAACATTCGTCCGATTGGTGACGATGTATCTCAAGGTCAAACTGTCCTTGCTAAAGGTCATCGTTTAACGCCACGCGACATTCCGTTAATTGCATCATTAGGTATTAATGATATTCACGTAGTAAATAAGCCAAAAGTCGCTTTCTTCTCAACAGGTGACGAGCTTAAGCCCCTTGGCCAACCACTAGAAGATGGTCAAATCTACGACAGTAATCGCTACGGTATTAAAGTATTAATTGAACGTTTTGGTTGCGAAGCGATCGATCTTGGTATTATCCCTGATTGCCCAGAAACACTAAAAGAAGTATTCTTAAAAGCTAACAAAGAAGCCGATGTTGTTGTTACTTCTGGCGGCGTAAGTGTTGGCGAAGCGGATTATACTAAAGATATTTTGGATGAATTAGGTCAGATCGGTTTTTGGAAATTGGCGATTAAACCAGGCAAACCTTTTGCGTTTGGCCAGTTACCTAACGCTTACTTCTGTGGTTTACCTGGAAACCCAGTATCAGCAATGTTAACCATGTATGTACTTGTACAGCCAATGCTTGCAAAACTTGCGGGCCATACAAAATGGGAAGCACCAAAATCAATCCCTGCAAAAGCAACATCTGCATTTAAAAAACACCCTGGCCGTACTGACTATCAACGTGGCATTTATTCTATTAATGAACAAGGCCAATTTGAGGTATCGACGACTGGTAATCAAGGTTCTGGTGCCTTCAGTTCAATGAGTGTTGCCAATTGCTTCGTCGTATTAGAACGTGAGCGTGGCCGTGTTGAAGCGGATGAAACGGTTAACATCGAACTTTTCAACGCATCACTATACTAAGAGCTTATTCATGAGTGAATTAACTGATAATGAAATGCTTCGTTATAACCGTCAGATCATCTTACGTAATTTTGATTTTGATGGCCAAGAAGCATTAAAAGCAAGCTCTATACTTATTATTGGTGCCGGTGGCCTAGGTTGCGCATCCAGTCAATATTTAGCAGCGGCGGGCATTGGAAATCTGACTCTGGTTGATGATGACAGCGTTGAGCTTTCAAATCTTCAGCGACAAGTATTACACTGCGATGAAACTATCGGTGTAAAGAAAGTTGTATCTGCTAAAATGGCGTTAAATCGAATTAACCCAAACTGCCACATCAACACGGTAGATAAGCGTCTATCTGATGACGAGTTACGCTCATTAATTGCCTCTCATGATCTTGTCCTTGATGGCACCGATAATGTCGATACACGTAACCAATTAAACCGATTATGTTTTGAATCTAAAACACCATTAGTTTCTGGTGCTGCAATTCGTATGGAAGGTCAAGTCAGTGTTTATACTTATCAAGATGATGAGCCTTGCTACCAATGTTTAAGCAGCTTATTTGGCCAACAAGCATTAACTTGTGTAGAAGCGGGGGTAATGTCTCCTGTTGTTGGAATTATTGGCTCAGTCCAAGCCCTAGAAGCGATAAAAGTATTAGCCAATTACGGTCAACCTTTAATCAGTAAACTGCTAATTCTTGATGCCCTATCGATGAATTGGCGAGAAATGAAGTTGGCTAAAATGCCTAATTGCTCTGTTTGCAGTCATTAAAAACACATTTAATTATTTATTTAAAGGCGGTGAAACCATAAAAGGTTACCGCCTTTTTTATTTTCAATGTCCATAAAATCCCCAATAAAAACAACTACAAATATAAACCTTCCCCCTCGAAATGGTAAGAATCAGAGTTAACCTTTCTTCTCATGTAATACACATTTAAGAAAACTGAAATATAACTGTCACATAATTTTCCTAAAGTGATCTCGTCAACTTAATTACGGCATGAATGCCAGACAAAGGAAATGAAAATGAAAAAGTCAGTAATCGGCGCACTAGCAATTATTAGTTCAGTAGTAGCAGCACCAACTTTAGCAAAGGAAACCATTTCTGCAGTAGGTTCAAGCAGTGTCACTCCTCTTATGGAAGTGTTTTCTGAAACTTACATGAAAGACCATTCAAACGTATTTATCGAAGTCCAAGGTCCAGGCTCCTCTGCTGGTGTAAAAGCAGCAAAAAATGGGTCTGCTGATTTAGGTATGTCTTCACGTAATCTAAAATCATCAGAAAAAGAACCAGCACTTAAAGAGCTGATTGTAGCCCATGATGGTATCGCTGTTGTAGTGAACCCAAGTAACAAACTTAAAGGGTTAACATCAGAGCAAGTAACGGCTATCTACAAAGGTGAAGTGAAAAACTGGAAGGAAGTAGGCGGCGCAGACAAACCTGTTGTTGTAATTACTCGTGATACTGCATCTGGTACTCGTGGTGCATTTGAAGACATCATGAGCCTGAAGAAAAAAGTATCAGGCATGAAAGTATCAGCGATTTCACAACGAGCTCAAGTTGCTAACGGCAACGGTGCTCTAAAAACAATGGTAGCAAGTAACCCATACGCAATTGGTTACATCTCTTTAGGTACTGTTGATAGCTCAGTACACGCGCTAGCAATTGATAATGTAGAGCCAAGTATTGCAGATATCAAAAACGGCACATACAAAGTATCACGTCCATTCCTTGTTCTATACAAAGAAGGCCAACCATCAGCAGAAGCTCAAAAATTCCTTGATTGGATGACAGCTGAAACCGCTCAAAACCTTGTTGAAAAGAAAGGCTACATCTCAGTTAACTAATTTCTACCCTATTGCCTGACCTGCGAAGGTTGGGCATTTTTCCATTTCGAATTTTTCGACATGTGAGTATTTATTATGACCATCGCAATGAATAATCAAAATACAGAAAATCAAGTAAAAACATCTAACAGCCCATTACGAGAAAAGAAACGAGTAGATTGGAGAGAGCGCATTTTCCACGGTTTATTTTTAAGTTGTGCTGTTATTGGTATTGTTTCACTAGCGACTATCGCTTATTTCATCATTAAAGAAAGTATCCCTGCATTTCAGCAAGCTGGTGTGAGTGGTATTGTATTAGGCCAAGATTGGTTGCCACCTGCACTGTATGGTGTTTTCACCATGATCGTTGCCTCTGTTGTGTCTACTTTTGGCGCGGTATTAGTTGGGGTTCCCGTTGGTATTCTTACCGCTATTTTTATTGCTGAAATTGCACCTAAACGAGTCGCTGATATTATTCGTCCAGCCGTTGAACTTCTCGCGGGTATCCCATCAGTTGTCTATGGCTTCTTTGGCCTTGTTATTATTGTTCCATTAATTCAAGATATATTCCAAGTCCCTGCTGGTAACACTATTCTTGCTGGTATTATCGTTCTTGGTATCATGATTCTGCCAACGGTAATTGCGGTATCTGAAACATCCATCCGTGCGGTTCCATCAACATACAGAGAAGGCTCACTGGCACTTGGCGCTTCTAAAATATTTACTATTTTCCGTATCCTTCTTCCTGCTGCTCGTTCAGGTATCATGACTGGTGTTATCCTTGGTATCGCTCGAGCGCTGGGTGAAACCATGGCAATCATCATGGTAATGGGTAACGCCCCAGCAATGCCGGAAGGAATTTTAGATTCAGCTCGAACATTAACCGCAAACATCGCAATTGAAATGTCATACGCAAGTGGCATTCACGCCAACGCCCTATACGCAACCGGTGTAGTATTGCTTGTATTTATCATGTCTCTTAATGGCATTCTTCTTTACTTAAACCGTGAAACAGCGAAATAAGATCATGAATAAATTAAAGAAACAGCGTCAAATTAAAGACCAGATTGCTTCAGGATTCATTTGGTTATCTGCTGCAATTACCGTAGGTTTCCTATTTTGGATTATCTGGTACATCCTTTCGAATGGCATGCAACACGTAAGTTGGTCATTCATCACTGATGATTATACTCGTACTGGTGAAGAGCACGGTATCTTCCCTATGATAATCGCAACCTTATACATGGTTCTTGCTTCTATTGCTGTTGCTGCCCCGCTTGGGATCATGACGGCAATTTACCTAACCGAATATGCAAAGATAGGCAGTAAACTGGTTAAAGTGATTCGCTTTTGTACTGAGTCATTAGCGGGTATTCCATCGATTATCTTTGGTTTATTTGGTATGACTTTCTTTGTTGGTATTCTAGGTCTTGGATTCTCTATCCTATCTGGCGCTCTAACACTGAGTATTTTGATACTACCAGTAATAATTCGTACAACAGAAGAAGCGTTAATGGCTGTGCCTCAAACATTTCGTGAAGGTTCATACGGACTTGGCGCATCAAAAATTTATACGATTTGGCGCTTAATCTTACCAAGCGCAATGCCAGGTATTTTAACTTCCGTTATTTTGAGTATTGGTCGTGTTATCGGTGAATCGGCGCCTGTATTTTTAACAGCTGGTATGGTGGCTCGTATTCCTGATTCATTACTGGATTCAGGTCGTACTCTAACCGTTCACCTTTATAAGCTAACGACAGAATTATTTACTATCGACGAGTGGAACCAAGCATACGGAACGGCAACCGTACTTATCGTTCTTGTTCTTGTCATTAATATGCTAACCAAGCTATTGGCTCGAAAAATCAATAAAGCATCTTACTAAAATAAATTAAATCAGTGGCACGACAATAAGTTGCGGCTGATAAGGAAAATACAATGAATAAATTTAATATTGAAAACCTAGACCTTTTTTACGGACAAAACCAAGCGCTTAAAAACATCAATTTGCCAATTCCTGCAAAGCAAGTAACGGCACTTATTGGTCCTTCTGGCTGTGGTAAATCAACCCTTTTACGTTGTCTAAATCGCATGAATGATTTGATTGAAGGCGTAAAAATCACAGGTCTTGTCAGTCTAGATGGTAACGATATTTACGGTAACATTGATGTTGCGGACCTACGCATCAAAGTTGGAATGGTTTTCCAAAAGGCGAACCCATTCCCAATGAGCATTTATGAAAACGTCGCTTACGGCTTAAAAGCACAGGGCGTTAAAGATAAGAAAGAGTTAGATGCTGTAGTAGAGACATCATTACGCAGTGCAGCCTTGTGGGATGAGGTGAAAGACCGTCTAAAATCACATGCTTTTGGATTATCTGGTGGTCAACAGCAACGCCTATGTATTGCACGAACGATTGCAATGCAACCAGACATTATTTTAATGGATGAACCAACATCAGCACTTGATCCAATAGCAACGCATAAAATTGAAGAGTTAATGGAAACCCTAAAGAAAGATTACACCATTGTTATTGTGACTCACTCAATGCAGCAAGCGCGCCGCATCTCAGATAAAACGGCTTTCTTCCTAATGGGTGAATTGGTTGAGCACGATGACACTCAAATTATTTTCTCAAAACCAAAAGATGACCGCACACAAGGCTATGTAAACGGTGACTTTGGTTAATTGATTCAAAGAATAATAACAAAGCGATGGAAACTCTTGCCCCTCTAGCTAGGGGCTTTTTTGTTTTCCACATTCTCTTTTATAACCATTTCCTTATCTTCATAATCTAAGTACACTTGGTTAAAATTATTATGATGAGGTGTACTCAATGAAAATTCATTCTCTTTTTGCTGCTAGTTTCTGTCTTCTTTCATCCATTTCTGCTAACGCTGCCATTCAATTAACGGTGCCAGACAACGTTGAACTATTATTAGTTGATAACCAAGAAGTTGAGCTTAAGAGCTCTTTTTTCTCAACCACATCAACTCTTGAGTTAGAAAATGGCGAGCATCAAATTGCATTCCGATATAACCCTGTATTTAAGCAGGGTAAAGATAACATTATTGTATCTAGTGATATTATCGTCTCTAAATTTTCAGCTTCAGATAAAGAGTTAGCCTTTAAATTCCCTATTTATAATTCTCCAGAGAAAGCCGAAGCCTTTAATACTGAACTGAATTGGAATTTAATTGACCAAAATGGCGAAATCGTCCCATTTACTCAGGCGCAATTAATTCATCATGGTGTTCAAGTAGGTCGAAATATTCAATTTGAATTAGCTCAATTTAATTCCACTGATGCACCAGCAGCCTTTAAAGAAGGCATGGTAACAGTAACTCATAAAGAAATTAAAAACGAACAAGGCGAGAATACTGCTGAACAAATGCTGCATTATTGGTATGAAAAAGCAGATAAAGAAACAAAAGAACGCTTTGCCTCTTTTGTATTAAAAGCGAAATAATAGTTATTATTCTTATTGCTGAATAAACTAATACCGATTTAACAACAGTAACCCTAAAGCACCAGAAACAAAAAAGCCTACCATTAATGGCAGGCTACTGTTTTTATAGCTGAAATCGTTTTAACAAAAATAAACTTAGTTTTTATTACTGAAAAACTGCTCAATTACCAATACTGAAGATTCGTAGACTTTATCAAGTTCTTCTGAAGTACAACCAGAAATATCTCCTTTCTTACCATTATCTTCATAAATATGGCAAAGCGCATGAAGTTGCATTAGTCCTAAGCTTCCTGCTGAACCTTTTAATTTATGTGCTAGTTGATTAACTTGATGAGTATCAAAACTGACTATTGCTTCTTTTAGTTTAAGTACATTATCTTTAGAAGACTGTTTAAATAAATTAATGATTTTAAGCATTCGCTCTTCACCTAATACTGCCAAATCACTTTGAAGTACTTTCTCGTCTAATATCATTGCTATTGTCTCTTCTACATCATTATTCATTTGAAGTACTTTTTCTTGTTCAAAATTCTCATTCAGCTCTGCAATTTGGTAAGTATCACCCAAGAAACGATTCAACATTTTTATAAGTTGATTTTCCACCAATGGTTTTGCCAAAAAACCATCAAACCCTGCCGCTAAATAGCCCTCAACATCTTCATTAAATACGTGTGCAGAAACAGCCAGTATTGGTGTGTTTCCTTCAATATCCTCTTTTGATCTTTCTATTTCTCTTAATCGTTTTTGTAATGATACGCCATCAGTGTCTGGTAAATTAATATCCAGAAGCAACATATCAAATTGCGTCTCTTTCACTGCTTTTTCCGCGAGAGCTCCGGTATCTACCACCGTTACTTTATGGCCTAAACGCTCAAGAAAACCAACCGCGACTATTTGATTAACTGGGTTATCCTCAACTAAAAGTAAATGAGCAGCGGCCACAGTAGGTTCTATTCCTTCATCATTAGAGGATTTAATACTATGTCCCTCTTCTAAATCTAAAGAGAACCAAAAAGTACTGCCTAACCCTTCTTTAGAGTCCACCCCAATTTCACCACCCATTGCTTCAATAAGGCGCTGGCTGATAGCTAGTCCTAATCCTGTCCCGCCATACACTTTCTGGCCTTCTTCTGCTTGAGTGAAGGCCTCAAATAAACTATTAATTTCATGCTCAGCAATCCCAACACCAGTATCCACCACTTCAAATAATAAAGTACTGTCTAAAATAGTATGCAACTGGATAGTCACGCTTCCGGTATGGGTAAATTTAACCGCATTTCCCACAAAATTATTAAGAACTTGCCTAATTCGAGTGCAATCCCCTAACCACCATGCTGGGATATCAGCAGGCACGTCAAATGATAAGGTTATTCCTTTTTGTTGCGCTCTTGAGCTAAATAAATGATGGACATCGGTGATCATTGAATGGACATTAAAGTTCACCGTTCGGATCGATAAATGACCCGCTTCTATTTTTGAGTAATCCAAAATGTCATTTAATAAATCAAGAAGGTTTTCACCACTGCGATTAATGATATCTACATATTGCTTTTGCTGTGCTGTTAAACCACTGCCACGAAGGAGTTCTCCCGTACCTAAAACGCCATTAAGAGGTGTTCTAATTTCATGGCTCATTGTGGCTAAAAAAGCAGATTTAGCTCGGTTAGCTTGTTCAGCTAAATCTCGCGCTTTATCATGATTAATGATCTCAACATTTAGTCTTTCATTACTTGATTTAAGCTCTTGTGTTCGCTGAGCAATTTGTAACTCTAAACTGTCTTTATAATCTTGAAGCTCTTGAGCGGTATCGCGAGCAACTAAGATTGATCGTCCCATTTGTGCTAATTCATCATCACCGGAGGTATCTAATTCAATATCAAGCTGTCCATTAGCAACATCCGTAATCGCTTGTTCATATTGGTTCAACCTCATGATCACTCTGGCATATACATAACGCCACATGATATAGATAACTAAACAGAGCCCTAACAAAGTAATAGAGATAAGCAGTTGTTGCACCACTTTAAGAACAAAATTCACATCAGCAACCGCCTGCTGAGTCACATCATTAGCTTGGTCAAGTAGTTGAGCAATCGTAAGGTTTAACTCTTGAAATTTATGTATGTTTTCATCACTTAATGCTTTCAATTTTTTATTAATATTAACTAGCTGAATAAGCTCACTAAAAAGACGTTCACTTTTTGTTAGGTTATTTGCCAACGTTAACATTTGTTGAGTACGACTCGGATCTTCAACCGCTTGCACACGACGAGTAATAATGGTCATATCGCGAGTAAAGTCTTGGCGCAATTTTTCTACTCTAGCAATATCATTACTGTTTCTTGCATCATCAAGAGTATTAACGACTTTGAACGTTAATAAACGCAATTCATGCAATCGTTCCGCTAGGTCTAGATCGATTTCAACAAGTGTATCAAGCGCTCTATAAACAGAGTCTTTATCTCCGTTATCGACTAAATCATAAATCTTAACGACATTAGCAATAGTGATAGTATTAGAGTTCAACACTTGAGACCGAGATAACTCCTCAAGCTGTATTGCTGCTTTTGTTAGTTTTTTGCTTTTTTCTTGGATGAGGCGATGTAAAACCACCTTTTCGCCAACGTTATTACCCATTGTTGCTAAGTTATCGACAATATCCTGAACTTGATGATCCAACCGCGTCAGTAAGGCTTTATCAAACGGATAAACACCTAACCCTTTTAAGCGATCGTATAAGCTTTCAATTGAGGTGAATAACTCTTTTCCATAAGTCTTTCTCTCTTTTTCAGAATCAACTTGAGAGAGCAGTTGAGAGGTAGAAATAATCTTGGTGCTTAAATCTGAAATATATCGCGCTTCAATGACGGCTGGAATTGCAGAATCAATTACGGTCCTTTCGGTTTTTTCAACGTATGAGAAGCCTAATACCCCCACGACTGACCCAAAAGCCATAAGGGCAATCATTACCATAAAAGTAAGAAACAGCTTGCGACCGATCCCTGTAGAAGCAAATAACATAATCTTGAATGCACTTTAGAAAAGAGAGTAATGCGAGTATCATATCACCAACCTAAAGTCAGTGCGAAGAGACCATGAAACTTACTTTTCATTCCATAGCAATTTTATTACTTTCCATTTTATTATCCCCTATTGCCTCTGCAAAAGAACCTTGGAATATATGCGCTATTTATCCTCATTTAAAAGACTCATATTGGCTATCAGTTAATTATGGGATGGTAAAAGAAGCAAAACAAAATAACGTTGAACTCACCGTATATGAATCAGGTGGATACCCAAATGTTAACCGCCAAAAAGAACAAATTAAACAATGTGTAGCTATTGGTGCAGACGCGATCATTTTAGGTACCGTTGACCCTGTTGCCTTTCAATCAGACTTAAAAAAACTAACTAAAAATATCCCTGTCTTTGCTAGCGTAAACGAATTAGTAAGTTCACTTCCACCTCGCCCTCCTATTCATCTTGGTGAAGTGGGAGTAGATTGGTACAACATGGGGTTTAAAGCCGGCGAGTTTCTAGCAAAGCAGCACCCAAAAGGGTCAGGTATTACCTATATTGGTTGGTTACCAGGACCTAAAACTCGAGGTGGAACAAAGCCTGTGACCCAGGGGTTTAACGATGCGATTAAAGACAGTGACATTATCATTAGCGCTACCTATTGGGGAGATAACAGCAAAGAGTTACAGCGCAATTTAATTCAAGATGCACTTGAAAATGAAAAGCTAGATTACTTAGTCGGTGGAGCCGTTGCTATTGAAGTTGCTATCAGTGAGTTAGCTAGCAGAAAATGGCAAAATAAAGTCGGGTTAGTTTCAACTTACCTAAGTCATGCAGTATATCGCGGTTTATTGCGAGAACGTGTGTTATTTTCCCCTACAGATCAAATGGTACTGCAAGGTCGATTAAGCATTCAGCAAGCTATTGGCTATTTAAACCACCACCCCTTGCCTTTTAAAATATCACCAACGATTGAAACGTTAACACCCGATCATTTACCTAAAAATATATTGCAAGATTCTTTATCTCCAGCGGAATATCGACCTACATTCTTTGTTGCTGCTCAAGATTAGTATGATTGTCATGTAATTGAGATGAAGAAACACTAGGCTAGGTTAAAGTAAAACTAAATAAGGAACCTTAATGAAAAAAACAACACGGATTATCCCTGCACATAAAAATATTGCACTTGTCGCTCATGACCATTATAAACCAGAGCTACTGCGCTGGGTTAAGGAGAACAAAGACGCATTGCAGGGACATTTTTTATTTGGGACAGGGACAACAGGAAACCTACTCAGCCGTGAAACAGGACTTGCTATTAAGAGTTTATTAAGCGGCCCTATGGGAGGCGACCAACAATTAGGTGCATTAATCTCTGAAGGTAAAATCGACATGATGATTTTCTTCTGGGACCCTTTAAATGCAGTACCTCATGACCCAGATGTAAAAGCATTACTACGTATTGCAACGGTTTGGAATGTCCCGGTTGCCATGAACCGTGCTAGCGCAAAATTAATGATCACATCCCCTAATATGACGCAAGAAGTTGAAATTGAAATTCCTGATTACGATGCTTATTTAGCTGAACGCTTATAAATATTAGTGGAAATCAAATACAAAAAATCCCTTACTGCACCAATAGCTCAGTAAGGGATTTTTTATTGGTTTCTAGTTCATTATTCAATGATCACTGGATAATCTTTATCAACTAACTCTTGAACAAAAGGAGAAGGCTTACCATGGTATACCACCCACACTTTTCTTTTTGCTCTAGTTAGAGCTACATAAAATAAACGACGCTCTTCTGCATAACTAAAATCTTCTTCATGAGGAAGCAGTGCGCCATCCAATGACTCAGCTCTTGATTTCATTGGGAACTGGCCATCGGTCATCTCCACAATAAAGACGTAATCTGCTTCTGTTCCTTTACTGGCATGACAGGTTTTATATTCTAAGTTTAAGCCTGGATAATACTTTAACCATTCATCAAAATTATCTGGCTTATGGTTGTGATTGCGCCCTAAAATAACGACATTTTCACCTTTGCGCGCATTTTTAGATAAAGACAGTAACTCTTTTTCTATTGAACAATGCTCAATAACTTTAACTGCCTTTCTCTTCTGCTTAGTAAAACTAATCAGCTCTTTTTTAAGCTGCATAGGGTTTTCTTGAATAAAGCGATTCGCGACTGCACCAATTTGATCATTAAAACGATACGTTGTAGATAAATGTGCAATTTGAGTCGATTGAAAACGTTTCTCAAACCCAGTTGTTAATGATACATCTGCCCCGGCAAAACGATAAATAGCTTGCCAATCATCACCCACAGCAAACAACGTCGCTTTGGTATTGTGCGTATTTTCGTTATGACAAATCGCTTCAATTAAATCTAAGCGTTGAGGTGAAATATCTTGGTATTCATCAACCATGACAAAAGACCAAGGCAAATCGTATTTTTTATCATTAATGTACTGCTTCGCTTTTGATATCATCAATTCATAATCAATCGCATCTTCATGCTTTAACGTTCGCTCATACGCTTTGAAAAATGGCCAAACAATATTTAGCTCACTTTTTAAACGAGCAGCATCTATATGCGTTTCTATTCGTTCAATGATCTCTTTTTTATCAAGTTGTAATGCATTCAATTGGCATATTTGCTTATATAGCCATTCTTGCAATTTCTCATTATGCGATTCTTCTTTTAAATCGACATCCCCTCTCAAATAAGCAATTGACCACTTTTTAAGATGTTTTTTCCAGCGATTACTTGCTGTCGCATTTTTCCATTCAGAATCAAGTACATGGCTAAACCACTCTTTACGCGATTTAACATCCGTTACTAAACAAGAAAGTCTTGGCTGTTGATATTCAACATGGCGAATAATATCCAAACCCAGTTGGTGAAAAGTGGCGACCTTTACTTTTTGTCCAATGTCGAATCCCAATTTTTCGATAATACGAGCTGACATTTCTTGTGCCGCTTGACGACCAAAAGCAAGTAATAAAATTTCGTCTGCTTGTGCATGGCCACTTTCAATTAAATAGCGCACTCGTGCTACAAGTACACTGGTTTTTCCAGAGCCTGCGCCTGCAAGTACTAACGTATGGTCTTCATTTAATAATAGCGCGCTTTGCTGAGATTCATTTAATGGCTGAGGCTCACACTCAGAAAAGAAGGTTTTCCACTCTACTTTCTGTTCTTCTAACCATACTTCATTTAACTTTTTCAACTGCTCTTCAGGCTCAGTTAACCAATTTAATACTGGTGCAATACTGTCTGGTTGCAGTTGCTCAGCCAATGGTATTGAAAGACCTGTTTGCTCAAAAAGATCGTACAGTTTTTCGACCATCATTAAGGCTTCGGTTTGTTTAAGAAAACGGCGTTGAGAAACAAAATCATCAACCAATTCTAACATTTGTGGTTTTAATTGATTTAACATTACTATCTTTGATTCTTTCCAATCGGCATACGCATTTAAGACGTTATTAATAATAGCGTCACACTCTTGCCACGGTAGCCCTGAAACTCGCCAGGCGACCTGATCATTTCGATTGTAAAAACAAAGAGAACTCCAAACCAACCCTCTTTGAAAAGTCACCTTCCCACTCCATTTATCAAATGGGACTGATACTTGGAATTTATGTGAGGTAAACAACAGCTGCTCTGGTTCTAATTCAAGTTGATAATAATCACCCTGAACTAACCACTGAGCGAAAGTGGTTGCTTTGATCTGCATTATTCAATACTACCTAAAGAAAATTTAACTCGAAGAGTGCCTAGGATATCAGGTTCTTTTTTTGTTGTCCCAGATCAGTATTAAGACAATGATCTTGTCGCTTATACTTTTTTATCGATAGGACTTTGTTATGATAGATTTTTTCCACTCGTTAGATGCTGCTTATTGTGACTTATCGTCAAATTTTTCGCCAATACTGGGCTAATAAAACCATCAACTTTAGTGTTCGTGTATTGCTCGCTTTAGTCGGTGCCGTCATTCCATGTTGGTATTTGGAACAAAACACAGCGATTACTCCTTTAATTCTGGGGATCATCGCTGCTGCTTTAGCTGAGACAGAAGATAAATTATCAGGCCGACTTAAAGCATTATTTTTAACCTTTATCTGTTTTGCTATTGCCGCATTTTCTATCGAGTTGCTTTTCAATACGCCTATTTTATTTGCGATTGGTCTCTTCTGTTCAACCGTCTCCTTTATCATGCTTGGTGCATTAGGGCCTCGTTACGCCAGTATCGCGTTTGGTTCATTATTAATTGCTATTTATACCATGTTAGGCGCAGCCGACAGCCCAAACCTTTGGTACCAACCAATGTTATTATTGGGGGGGGCTGCTTGGTATTATTCGATATCCCTAACTTGGCAGATTTTCTGGCCTCTGCAACCGGTACAACAAAATCTAGCGACCGTATTTGAAACAATGGCAAGATATTTAGATATTAAAAGTGAGCTGTTTCACCCTGTCACTAACTTAACGCCTCAGCCTTATCGCATTCAAGAAGCTAAGAATAACGCACAAATGGTAACGGCATTAAACAACAGCAAAGCCTCATTGCTTACTCGAGCTCAAGGCGGGCATGTTGTCGGTGCTAGCGACCGCTTTTTAAAAATATACTTCATTGCTCAAGATATTCATGAACGTGTTAGTTCTAGCCATTACCGCTACCAAGACCTTGCGAATACGTTTAATCGTAGTGATATTCTTTTTCGTTTTAAGCATTTACTTCATAGCCAGTCTTTAGCCTGTAAAGAGGCCGCTCGCTGCTTATCGCTTGGCTTGCCTTATCAACATACCCAAACTTCAATTTTTGCGCTAGACGAATTACAACAATCGTTAATTGCATTGAAAGAACAGCAACGACCTGAATGGCGACTCTCCGTTATTCAACTTGAATATCTGTTTAATAACTTAGCAACCGTTGAGCGTCAATTCGCTAATATTAGTAATCCGGAACGTAGTCTTGATATTGAAGAAGATACGGTATTAGCAGACCAAGGAGCGCACACACCAAAGGCAATGTGGCAACGCTTAAAAGCCAATATAACCACTGATTCCGTTCTATTTCGCCACGCTATTAGAATGGCTCTCGCACTAACTGCCGGTTATGGCATTATCCAAGCGTTTGATTTAGAACATGGATACTGGATTTTGTTAACCACTCTTTTTGTGTGCCAACCAAACTACAGTGCAACTAAAGAGAAATTAGTCGCTCGTGTTGCAGGCACGATTATTGGTTTATTGGCAGGAACGGCACTCTTAGTTCTGTTTCCCTCTCTTGATAGTCAACTGGTTCTCATGGTTATCGCTGGAGTATTATTTTTTGCTTTCCGTCTTGCTAACTATGGCTTTGCAACAGCCTTTATCACCATTTTGGTTTTGTTCTGTTTTAATCAATTAGGTGAAGGTTATGCGGTTATCCTTCCTCGTTTAGGAGATACGATTGTTGGCTGTATTTTAGCGGTTATCGCTGTCACTTATATCCTACCCGACTGGCAATCAAAACGTTTGCATAAGGTAATGGCTGATACAGTGAATGCCCATCAGGATTATTTAGCTAACATAATTTCGCAATATCGAGCTGGTAAAAAAGATTCCTTACAATATCGATTATCCCGCAGACAAGCACATAATAATGAGGCGGCACTCAGCTCTGCCATCAGTAATATGTTGATTGAACCGGGTAAATATCAAACAGCGGTGGATGAGTCATTCCGCTTTCTTTGTTTATGTCATGCCATGCTGAGTTACATTTCGGCACTTGGTGCTCATAGAACCCGTTTAAAAGATGAAGAAACACATCAGTTAGTCGCAGAATCTCATCGCATCATCCATTCACATTTGAACCAAATTCAATCCCAACTCAGTAATACGGATTGTAATGATAAATTGAATATTATTGCTGAAGAAAGTATTGAACAACGCCTCTCAGAATGGCGAGATGAGGATGAAAATTCAGTAAGAATGGTGCTGCAGCAACTGCATTTAATTCATCAAATTTTACCTGAAATGCATTCACTCTCTGAAATACTAAGCTCACGTACTAAAGAGGTAAAAGTAGAGCAATAAAGTTTGAAGTAGATCATTGTCTTACCTCGGTAAGTTGATACTTATCAAACATTTTTCTACTTAGACGTCTACACTAAATAGTAGCTACTCTTTACTATAAAAAGATAATAACTCTGTTGGAGGCGTCACTATGAAAAGTGTATTTATTGCTGCGTTTGTTGGTATTTCTAGCCCTGACTTAATTAAGCGCCTTGCTTCTGTAACTCATGAAGAAGGAGGAAAGTGGTTAGTCAGTAAAGTTCATTATCTTGATGCGCATATTTCAGCGGTCATTAAAATTGAAGTACCTACAAGCCGCAAAAAAGCCGTGCAAGATTATTTTTCTTCTCAAGATGATCTCATCGTTACGTTTAGTGATGCCTTAGAAACCATTGTAGAGCATCAACACACTCGCCTAAAAGTTGATGCCGAGGACAGAGCTGGTATCGTAAATGACATCAGTAATATACTGCAAAAAGAATCTGTTGAATTGATAGATATGGACAGCCATCGTATTGGTGTTCCCGCAAATGGCAGCAGCGTGTTTACGGCAACATTAAGTTTAAAACTACCAATCAGCGCCAATATTAATGACTTAGCCGCTGAGATCGAAGCGCTAAGTGAGGATATGGTTGTTACCGTTATCTAATGCTAACCATCGTAGCTCTTTGATTATTTTTGTTAACTCATAAAAAATGACCGCCTAAAAACGGTCATTTTACTGTGTTTGATACTTACACCAATTCCATTAATTATCTGATCTATTTAGCTACATTGGTATTATAATTTACGAGCTTACCGCCCATTGGGATAAAGAACGTTTAAAATCAGTGTAACCAAACTCATTTAATTTTTCTATCTTTTCTGTTGTAAGCTCACAGTACACTGATGGCATTTTCAAACCGTTAAACCAATTTAGCTTCACCATAGTATAACCTGCACTGTCTGCTAAGTGTAGCTTTTGACCAATGGCTAATGGTTGATCAAATTGCCTTTCGCAGAATTGAACGCTAGCTAAACATGAAGCAATAACATAATGGTGCTGCCCCTTCTCTATTTTGCGAGAAGCAATTGTGATATTACCCAGTGTGTCATTATTTTGGGCTGCTTTATGTGCAATAACCCATCCAACACCACCTGCACCAATTTATAGAATAGACATTATTGTTTTACCCTTATTTTTTCTTGTTCAATTACTAAGTTATCAATTTGCTTCAATAAAGATTCAAAATCTGACATCTTCAAACATGGATTTAAGATGGTGAGTTTTAACGCGACATTATGATTAACGATCGTTTCGCCTCATACGGCTATCCCACGCCTTAACGCTTCTAGTCTGACCGTTTTATTTAGATCATCTAACTCTTTAATCGTTTTACTTTTAGACCGGAATAATACGGTTGAAAGTGTGGTTCTGCCAGTAATTCAAACGATCATTATTTTGAATTAAGGTTGCAACTTGCTTGGCTTGAATTAGCAGATGGTCATACATTTGTCCTAATTGTTCTGCCCCTACATTTTGCATTGTCATAAACACTTTTAAGGCGTCAAAACGTTTTGTTGTCGCGATGGATTTATCGACCAAATTGGGTAGTTCATCATCTTCACGATTTAGATAATCAGCATGAGTAGATAGCCGAAATTAGATTTATCTTTTATTAAGATCGCACCACAACTGACAGTTTGATAAAACAATTTATGAAAATCGACACTAAGAGAATCAGCATGTTCAATACCCGTTAATCGCCGCTTGTCCTGACTTAATCTTAACGCTCCACCATAAGCAGCATCTACATGAAACCACATACCTTCAGCCTGTGCTATGGAAGACAACGTAGATAAATCATCAATAGCCCCATGATCTGTTGTACCAGCGGTCCCCACTAAAACAAACGGAATTAACCCTTCTTCTTTCAATTCACCAAGTGTTTTTTCTAATAAACGGACATCATAGTGCCATTTGAGTTTGATTCAACACAACATACAGAACGCTCACCTAACCCTAATAAAGAGGCCTGTTTTTGTACTGTGAAATGTGATTTATTAGAACATATCATGTGTAATTTAAGTGTATTCAATGTTGGGTTTCCCATAAATATGACGTTCCCGTCACTAGTATCCCTTCTATCAACAAACTTTTGTTGATACCTACCCTACGTATTCACTCTTTAAATTCAGAAAAATATAAAGGTAAAACGCGTCTCCCCCAGAACAGTTCCGAGATTGTGAAGAAAAATAACACAGCTGTTCATATTTTGGAGATATTTATTCATAATCATGAAATTATAAACGTAAAAAAGCCTGTTCATTTCTGAACAGGCTTTCTTGTTTGGAGCGACACACGAGGCTCGAACTCGTGACCTCAACCTTGGCAAGGTTGCGCTCTACCAGCTGAGCTAGTGTCGCATGCTATATTTTTCAATATAGGCTTTTATCGATGGTGCCCCGGGCCGGACTTGAACCGGCACAGCGCGAACGCCGAGGGATTTTAAATCCCTTGTGTCTACCAATTCCACCACCAGGGCACGCAATTCTTTATTGCGATGCTCCTAACCAATGTGTTCTAAAAAGAACGGTTAGACACCATCTTTAAAACAGTCTGCCAATGTTACTTGACTGCCTTTTACAAATTTGGAGCGACACACGAGGCTCGAACTCGTGACCTCAACCTTGGCAAGGTTGCGCTCTACCAACTGAGCTAGTGTCGCAAAAATCATCTCTAAGAGAGATTGGAGGCGCCTCCCGGAGTCGAACCGAGGTCCACGGATTTGCAATCCGCTGCATAGCCACTCTGCCAAGGCGCCAATGACTCAACTGGTCAGCAATTAACGCCTTCCTCTTGGGTACGGGATGCATTTTACTGAATCAGTACTTAGAGTCAACACTATTTTCCTATTTTTGTTTCGTTTGGATAAAATGCGATCAAAATGAATATAAAACAAACGAAAAGACGTATTTCTTAGCATAAATAATACTAGATAAGTTAAAAAACAGGCTCTAACCATTCTAATTAAGATACAACAAAAGTAAGCAATATCAACTCACTATAAAAGATAAAATGCATTAACATAAAAAAAGCGAACCTAAGTCCGCTTTTCATTTAAATTTGAATCAATCGTCTGCATTAAGCAGATCATCTTTCGCTGCTGATAAATATTGAACCATAGACCAGTACGTTAAAATAGTTGCAATATACAGAGCAACATAGCCGATCCAAACCATCCAATCATCATAGCGCCAGATTAGCATCCACAATGCAAACATTTGAGAAACCGTTTTAACCTTACCGACCCAAGAAACAGCAACACTTGCTCTTTTACCAATCTCAGCCATCCATTCTCTCAATGCAGAAATAATAATTTCACGCCCAATCATAGTAATGGCAGGTATTGTGATCCAAATCGAATGATAATGCTCTGTAATTAAAATTAAAGCAGCAGCTACCATAACTTTATCAGCAACTGGATCTAAAAAAGCACCAAAGCGAGATGTTTGACCTAACTTTCTTGCTAGCAGTCCATCTAACCAATCAGTAAAACCGGCAACCCAGAAAACCATTGCAGCGGCAACAGCCGACCATTCATAAGGCAAATAGAAAACAACAACAAACACTGGAATGAGTGCAAGTCGGATAAACGTGAGTATATTTGGTATCGTTAATCGCATAATAATTCTTTAGTTTTGGTCCGCTGGGCCTATGGTGCGCTTTTTTTATCCGTGTTTCAACGCATCCTGTATTTTTTCTGCCAAAGAACGGCTAATTCCGGGGACTTTGGCTATTTCTTCAACACTTGCACTTTTTAATTCTTGTAGACCACCTAAATACTGCAATAATGCTTGTCTTCGTTTTGGACCAACGCCGTCAATGTTTTGCAACGTACTGGTTTTTCTCACTTTAGCTCGTTGAGCTCTATGCCCACTAATCGCATGATTATGACTTTCATCCCTAATGTGCTGTATTAAGTGTAACGCAGAAGAATCACTCGGCATAGAAAACTCTTCACCAGATATTTTAACTAACGTTTCAAGTCCATGTTTACGTGTTACCCCTTTTGCTATACCTAGTAATAATGGTTGCTTTGGCCAATCAATCCAATGCTGAGAAATAACATCATAAGCTCGGTTTAATTGCCCCTTCCCCCCATCAATAAAAACGATATCTGGGATTTTATCTACATCAAGTTGCTTACTATAGCGACGTTCAAGTACTTGAGCCATTGCAGCGTAATCATCGCCTCCAGTAATACCGGTAATATTATAACGTCTATATTCCGCTTTTATTGGTCCTTCCTGATTAAACACAACACATGAAGCAACGGTTTTTTCTCCCATGGTATGGCTAATATCAAAACATTCCATTCGTTGAATTGAATTTAACGAAAGTGCTTCTTCTAATTGTTTAAATCGTTGATGAGTCGTTAACTTATGGTTTAATTTACTGGTTAGTGCCGTCAATGCATTGGTATCAGCTAACTTTAAATAGCGCCCTTTCATTCCTTTAGGGTTTAACTGAAATTGCACTTTACGACCAGAAAGCTCGGTTAATGCTTGCTCTAGTCCTTTTTCATCAAACTCAAAACTGGTTACAACACGATTAGGAATGGTTCGCCCTTGTGAGTGATTCAAATAATACTGAGTTAAAAAACTTGAAAACACTTCCTCTTTATCTGTCTTAGCCGGTATTTTAGGAAAAAAGCTTCTGCTTCCAAGTATCTTACCTTGTCGGATCATTAATAAGTGTATGCAAGCCAAGCCATTTTCAATAGCAAAACCTAATACATCCAAATCATCACCGCTGTCGTCTGATACGTATTGCTGCTCTTGCATGCGTCTCATTGCTTGAATTTGATCACGAATAATCGCAGCCTTTTCAAATTTCAGCGACTGACTTGCCTCTTCCATTTGTTCTACAAGAGTTTGAATCACCTGCCGATCTTTGCCTTGTAAAAACAAACGAATAAACTCGGTTTGCTCTTTATATTCATCGTCACTCACAATGCCTTTTACACACGGTGCTAAACAACGACCAATTTGGTGCATTAGGCAAGGACGAGCACGATTCGAATAAACAGAATCTTCGCATTGACGAATAGGAAACAATTTTTGAATTAAATGAAGACTTTCTCGCACAGCTCCCGAGTCTGGATATGGACCAAAATATTCTCCTTTCTTTCGTTTCGTACCACGGTGGATTGAGATCCTAGGATGCTTATGGTTTGAAATAAAGATATAAGGATAAGATTTATCATCTCGCAGTAACACATTATATTTTGGTAAATATTGCTTAATATAATTATGTTCAAGAATAAGAGCTTCAGTCTCTGTATGCGTTACTGTCACATCAATATGTTCAATATGACTAACTAAGGCTTTGGTTTTTTCTGATGGGATATTGCTACGGAAATAGCTAGATAATCGTTTTTTTAAGTCTTTTGCTTTACCAACATAAATAACCTCAGCCTCGGTGTTATACATACGATAAACACCGGGCTGATGTGTTACAGACTTTAAAAAAGCATTTGAATCAAAAGAAGGCACTAAAGCGTCTCAGCATCTAAAATACCATGACGAATAGCTAGATGCGTTAATTCAACATCTCCACTTATATTCAATTTACTGAATAAACGATAGCGATAGCTGTTTACCGTTTTAGGGCTTAAGTTTAATTGCTCGGAAATATCCGTCACTTTTTCGCCTTTGGTAATCATCATCATAATCTGCAATTCACGCTCTGAAAGCTCCTTGAATGGATTTTCAGAATCAGGTGTAAATTGACTTAATGCCATTTGTTGCGCGATTTCTGGTGATAAATAACGTTGCCCACTCTGAACCATTCTAATGGCATTAACCATTTCGTCCGGACCAGCCCCTTTTGTTAAGTAACCAGCAGCTCCGGCTTGCATTACTTTTGTTGGGAATGGATTTTCAGTATGAATAGTTAATACGATTACTTTCATATCTGGGTTGAAGCGTAAAATCTTTTTCGTGGCTTCTAAGCCGCCAATACCAGGCATGTTCATATCCATTAGGACAATATCTGCCTGCTCTGTTCGACACCATTTTACGGCGTCTTCACCGCTGTGAGCTTCCCCTACTACTTTAATTCCACGGACGTCTTCAAGAATACGTCGAATCCCTGTGCGAACCAGCTCATGATCATCTACAAGGAAAACTTTAATCACAACTGACACTCCGATATAAATCTACAGCAACCTCTACTGAGGTTCATTTCATTGGCTATTTTACCTTAAAAAATAAGGCTGTCGCATATTGATTATGCGTTAAGGCGCAAATTTTTACTATTAAAATCCTATTGACTTTATAACCGATTGTTAAAACAGACCTAATTGGGACGCAGATAGCTCAGAAAAATCCAAACCAATAAAAGGAAGTATCCCATCAGCAATCGGCTTTAATTGTTTTTCCACATAGTGGTCATAGTCTATCGGATTCTTTCTATATTCAATTGGTTCAGGACCTGCTGTTGTAATCACATATTCAATCCAACCACCATATTGATATTGCGCAGGTTTACCAACTTGTTGATTATAGTAGTCTGCTAACCGTGCAGCCTTAACATGAGGAGGAACATTTTTTTGATAATCATCTAGCTTTCTTCTAAGGCGCTTACGGTAGATGAGTTGAACATCCAATTTTCCTGATTTCGTATCATCAACATAGGTACGGATATACTCTTTTACTTCTTGTTGATGGAATACTTTATCGAAAAGCACTTTCTGAAAAGTTTGTGATAAAGGAGTCCAATCAGTACGAACCGTCTCTAAACCTTTAAAAACCATCTTCTCTATATCATCTTTTCGAATTAATCCTGCATAACGTTTTTTGGAACCCTTGTCAGAACCACGAATAGTCGGCATTAAAAAAGTGCGGTAATGGGTTTCATATTCAAGCTCTAGTGAAGACTCTATAGCATAGGTCGAAAGTAAGTATTCGCTCCACCACTCATTAATATGTTTCACTAAATCATGCCCAATGGAGTCAGCCTCCTTAGAGGACATTTCTTTTCCTAATGTAACAAACGTTGAGTCCGTATCACCATAGATCACCTCATAGCCTTTCGCTTCTATCAGTTCACGCGTGGCTTTCATGATCTCATGCCCTCTCATTGTGATAGAAGAAGCTAAGCGATGATCAAAAAAACGACAACCTGACGAGCCTAAAACCCCATAGAAAGAGTTCATGATAATTTTTATCGCTTGAGAAAATGCTTTCTCATCATTCTTTTTAGCGACATCTCGTGCTGACCATAAAGATTCAATTAAACTCGGTAAGAAATGCTTTGTTCGATGAAAACGTCCACCTCTAAAGCCATCAATCGCTTGATCTTTTTCTATTCCAACTTCCTGCTTTAACCCCTCTATAAGACCGAGAGGATCAATCCGAAAGGTTCTAATTATTGAAGGGTAAAGTGATTTAAAATCGAGCACCAATACAGAGTCATATAACCCTGGTTTTGAATTCATCACATAGCCACCAGGGCTAGCAATCCAATTTTCACTTTCAAGATTAGGCGCAATATAGCCCGAGCGATGCAATCTTGGTAAATATAAGTTCGTAAATGCAGCAACAGAGCCACCAACGCGATCCAGCTCTATTCCTGTTAGTTTTGTTCTTTCAATCGCAAACTCTAACAAATGGGTTTTATCAAAAATTCGTGACACTAAAACACAATCTTGAAGATTATAATTGGCAAGCGCTTGCTTATCTTCTCGATACATACGGTTAATTTCACCCATACGATCGCTTGGATCATGTATTGATTTACCTTCATTAAGTAACTCTTGCGCAACATTCTCTAGAGACCAACTCGAAAAGTGATAAGTCGCTGTTTTTAAAGCATCAATACCATCAAGAACCACTCGACCAGGAAACGAAAGAAAACCTTGCTGGCGATTCTTATCTGAATCCCGCCAATACAAATTACTGTTGCTTCGGCCTAATCGAAATGAGAGGTTATGCCATTTAGCACGCTGAATAAGCAAACGAAAATCAAAATTAACGACATTCCAGCCAATAACGATATCGGGGTCAAAGGTTTGAAACCAACGCTCTAATGCAAGTAATAATGCTTTTTCATTTTCTACCCATTCAATTGATAACTCAGTTTCTTCTGGTTTTCCAACCATAATGATACGAGTGTCTAAGTCGCTATGTAGAGCAACGGAATACAGAATACCTTTTTCAGAACACTCTATATCCAATGATACTTTGCTGAAAGACGGGGTTACCTCGGCGGCTTTAATTTTGACATTTCGATACTCAATATGGTTTTTCCGTTGTATAGGAGTTCCTATAAAAGAAAGCCCTCCACAGATAAATCGCTCCATTAAATAGCGATCAGCTAATCTAATATCGTTTTCAAAAATGGGTAATTCGGCTTGCTCAAAATACTGAGCGACTTGACGCTTTTGATGTGTGCTTGTGAAATAAATAGCAGTGACGGCTTGATGATGAAAAGTACTTAATTGTGTTTCTTTAAGTGTGTATGAGATCTGTTGGCTATGTAAAACACGCTTATACTCAGATAAACGCTCTGTCAAAATAAAAGCGACAGCAAGTTCACTCTCAATTAAAAGATGTGCAATATGGTCATCACACTTAACCCATAAATCGACCACGCTTTGTGAATTTATTTCTTTGTTTTGTCGAGTAAGTAAAAAGCCTGTCTGATGTGAATTCAATCTTTAGCCTATTCTTCTTTCTATTTTATTAAATTCACTAACAACCCAACCACCAAACTCTTGTAATAAAGCGATGGTTGAGCGTTTTGGTATTTTACGTCCCTTCAATAACATAACAACACGTTCAATTTCCGTTTGTTTTTCTGGGTAATACTCTAAAAATTTTCTTGCACATAATATAGGGTGATCATACCAACCTTTATCCTTATGCATAACCAAAGAATAACAACTACGTAATAGCTTTTTAGCGATCGTTTTTTGCAGCTCAACTTGAAGTTCAATGTCTTGGCTAGCTAAGATTTTTTTCGTGTAAGCATCTAACCACTCTTCAATATCCATATTCATATTCTTAGCAATTTCCCAACTTGGTTCAAAATCACCAAATCGAGTCGATAAATCATCGCCAAAAATACATACACAGCAATGACGAAGCCAAAAACCCCAACTAAAAATAGATTCAAGTTGTAATACATCGTTTGTTTCACCGATATTAAATGTCACGCCAGTAATTTGTGGATATTTAGATTGAAAACGTATTTTTATTGTATTTATTAAGGTTTGCTCTTTATTTGTTAATGGTACGGTAGTTATTAAGGTTACGTCTAAATTTGAACGCGTTGGAATTGCTTCACGTCGTGCCACACTGCCATATAGGTAAATACTATGAACCGATTTAGGGGCTGCTGAGCGAATATGCAGAATGAGATCTCGAATGACAGGTTCAAACTCTATTTGAAAAGGAGAATGTTTATCAATAATAGGTAAAGTATAACGAGACACAAAGAACTCCAATCATAAATAACTTAATGTAATGATCGCGACTTCATGAATAAAAAGCAATAAAAAGCAATAAAAAGCAATAAAAAACCGGCCATATAGACCGGTTTGTTTATATAATAATTAACACTATGCTGTAACTGCACGTTTTTTGGACAGAACCATTAAGCCACCACATACACAGATGAATGCGGCTGTTGCTGCTATAAAGGCAATTAACACAGAAGCGGTAAAGCCAAGAGCAATATAACCAACAGCAGAAACCCCTGCAATTGAAAGCGCATAAGGTAATTGTGTAGCTACGTGGTCAATATGGCTACAACGAGCACCAGTAGAAGACAGAATCGTTGTATCTGAAATTGGAGAACAATGATCACCAAATACAGAACCCGCTAATACCGCACCTAGCATTGGTAAAATAAGAGCAATGTCTGTCGCACCAGCCATGTCACCTGCAATTGGTAACATGATACCGAATGTGCCCCATGATGTACCTGTACTAAATGCCATCAAACCTGATAGTAAAAATAGGATAACTGGGATCCAGTGAATACCAATGCTGCCCTGCGCTAGACTAGATAAGTAAGAACCAGTTTGCATATCACCAATTACAGAACCAATTGTCCATGCAAAGAAAAGGATCAAAATAGCACCGAACATTGACTTCGCACCAATCCACATTGTCATACCAATGTCTCTTAGAGCGATACCTTGACGGAAAACAGTAATAAGCGCAGAGCCTAGACCGATTAATCCACCGTAACACAATGACGCGCCAACATTCGTATTTTCAAAAGCACCAAGAATATTAAATTCTTTACCGTCAGCAATTAATGCTTGTCCGCCGGTATAAATCATAAAGAATACCGTTGCGACAATTAACGTAATGATAGGGAAAATAAGATCAGACACTTTACCCGTTTCACTTTCCGTAATATTCAGCTCTTCGTTTAAACCTTTAGATTCTTTATTAACTGTTTCATCATCAAAACCATTACCGCGAGCGGCTTCATTTTCATGATCGCGCATTGGTCCTACATCTAGTTGGAACCAAACTACCGCAAATACCATCAATAAAGCAAAGACTGCATAGAAGTTCATTGGAATTAAACGAACATACGCACCTAGTGCTGAGTATTCAGTGACACCATGCGACACCAAAATACCACCAATAATAGTAATGATGTACGCACCCCAACTTGATGCTGGCATTAATACACACATAGGGGCAGCAGTTGAGTCAAGGATATAAGCTAGCTTTGCTCTTGATACATAAAAACGGTCAGTTACAGGGCGAGATATTGAACCAACAGCTAAACTATTAAAATAATCATCAACAAAAATGAAAACACCAAGGAAAGCGGCAAGAAGTTTCGCACCACGCTTGCTTTTAATTCTAGTCTGAGCCCACTCAGCAAAAGCGCGAGTACCACCAGAAAGAGTCAGAAGCGCTGTTGTCATTCCCAATAAAATAAGGAAAGCAACGATACTCATGTTCCAGCTATTAATTGCGCCATCATCGATGAATACGCCTTTAACAGAAGTAAATACATAAGAAGCAGTACCAGAAATAGAATAATTAGACAACAAAATTGCGCCTAAGACGATACCAACTCCAAGAGAAAGTAAAACTCGGCGAGTTAAAATTGCTAAACCTAATGCGATTAATGGGGGCAATATTGATATCGGAGAATTTGAAAAATCAGCTAAGTTCATGATCTACAACAACCAGTTTGGTTGGAGATCTACTGTTGATACGGCAATGCCGTTAAAGGAAGTGAATGTTAAAACAATTCCCCACAGTAGCGCTCCATAGTTAAAAAATAAAATTGACTATGGCAGTGTTATTCCTTTTCGAAATAACCCCAGCTAACACGTCTGATTAACGTAATTAACTTCGGCACTGACTCCTTTCGATTGCTGTCATCAGAATCACCCTCTAACAATCTACTCTTAGGCAATGCGCCTCTACCCGTTTAGGTGAATGTCATTGTACGGACTGAACACAATTATGCAATACTATATTTGAGTATTTTAACATTAACCCATCGCCACAATAAAAATGAGATACTCTATCTTGGCAAATAGTCTACAAATGTATTATTCAATCTTGCTATTAATATTCCTATCATTATCAAATTCTTATTTATTTATTATAAAGTTTGTTATATTATTTTCTTGTTATATAATAAATTTATTATCAAAATAATTATGGAATCAATCATGTCTGATACAATTAAAACACTATTAAACCTACGTAGCCTTCGTGTATTATCTCGTGAAATGACACTAGAGCAACTAGAAGAAGCTCTTGAGAAATTACAATCAGTTGTTACTGAACGCCAAGAATCTGAAGCTGAAGAACGTTCTCAAATTGCTGAAAAACAAGCGAAACTTGAAGAGTTTCGTCAAATGATGCTTGAAAGTGGTATCGCTCCAGAAGACCTACTAGAGACTATGTCTTCTACTCCTATTAAAACAAAACAAAAACGTGCACCTCGCCCTGCAAAATACAAATTCTTAGATCATGCTGGCGCAGAAAAAACGTGGACAGGCCAAGGTCGTACTCCATCAGCACTACAAACTCAACTAGATGCAGGTAAAGCACTAGAAGATTTCTTAATCTAAAATTAATATACTTTTGATTCAAAAAAGCCACTTATTGAAGTGGCTTTTTTTATTACTACTTACTTTTTTCATAAAAGCATTCGATTAAATTGTTTCAAAATTTTAATCATATTAATACTTTTAATTAAAATACTTCGTTATTGGTATTTAACATGTTACTTACTCTAAAATACATACGCGATACCAACATTACCCGTCGTACTTGCCGTATGCTCTATCATTGAACTCTTTTCTAAATTACCTTCTAGATTTACATATCTAAGACCACCAGTCACACGAATATTCGGTGTTAGATGGAAGTAAGTAGATAAACCGACAAAAAATTGCCCATCCCAATCAGCATCAAACTCGCTAATTACTCCCTTAGTTCTCAGTGATTCTTCAGCAGACACACCATATAAATGGTTATTTAAACGCTCACTATTATATGAGTAACCTATTGACGGAGTTATTGCCCAGCCTTTTCTACGAATTGGTAATTTCCAAACCGCTTCAGCATATAAGCCATTATGTGTATTACCAATATCTGTACCACCGCCAATTTCAAATAAACCAATATGCGTAATGGCTTGGTAAGTCACACCACCTAATATTGAAGCTTTACGTTCATCCAACTGTTGCATTGCTGCATTATCGGAATCTTCAGGTTTAAATGTTCGAGGATCATAAATAAAACGGAAAATGATATTCTGTGGTGTTCCTACTGGATATAAACGATAACCACCGCTAAAGCCACGTAAGAAGAGGTGCTCACCTTCGTAACCAACTGCTGGTATAACCGTAGTATTTGAGGGTGTTTCTTTATAAAAAGAAGGTGAATAGGCAGCTGCAGCACCAATCGACCATTGAGAAATATTTGCACTTACGTTGTTAGCAGCCACTAATGCCGCTCCAACAATCAATCCATTTACGAGTTTATTCACGATAAAAACCTTTTTTCTTTGTATATTTTAAACACTCTAGAACATAACAAAGATACCATACAGCATGACGTACTATTTTGACAGTTTTTTAGGTTTCTTTTGCGTATTAATCGTCAAAAGTCTAATGGCTGAGTTCAAATAAAATATCTATCCGCATTAATTATTCCTTCATTTACCTTAAAATTTCAGATATAAAAAAAGCAGGCTTTTATGGCCTGCTTTTATTTATTTTTAGCGAATAAATTAATTATCATCTTCTCTAAAGTTACTTGGTAAATTCAGTTTCATCTCATTCCAAATAAGATTACCGTCCATACCATATTGACGCATTCTTGGCATTACTGCATCTTTTCTTTCTTCTTCACAAATTTGTTTTAAATCACGGTAAAATTGTAAAGCAAGTTGACGTGCTTCTGGGTTTGAAAAGTAATAACTACCAACCCGAGCATATAGCTTTTTAAGTCCGTTAAAAATTAGCCCATAAATTTGGTTTCCTGATTTAAAAGCCACGCCTTGAAATAACATGTAGTCATAATAGTTAAACGTTTTCGCAATTAATATCTCTTCGCGTTTTTCTGGATCTTTTTCATTATCTTCTTTTACTTCAGCCTTAATTTTAACGCCAAAAGGAGACTCTTCAATAAATGCATTCCAACTTTCAGCCGCTAAAAGTTGCTCGCATGAATCAATAACACGGTCAAGAGTACGCAATGAACCTTCTTTATTAGCTTTAAAGGCTTGTCTCATGAATATACAACTAATATTAGTTCGAGCGGCTAATAAGTCTTCTACGATTGACGTCGCATTGTTTGCATCAACCAATGTCATTAACGTATCTAAAATATGAAGACCCGATGTCTCCATATAATTATTTACCTTCGTTGGCTTACCATGTTGAATTGTTAACCAACCATCACGAGCTAAACGCTGAAGAACTTCACGCAATGTTGTTCTAGTCACACCTATAAGCTCAGAAAGCTCACGCTCAGCGGGCAAAATCGACCCTGGTGGGAAACGACCGTTCCAAATACTTTCAATAATGTATTTTTCAGCAAATGCTGCTGGACTTTTAGCCTTAATAACCATACAAGTTTACAATCCAATCTTTATATAAAATAACTTCACTCATCATACCACCAGTTCAATAAATTCTTAACCACTTATTAATTTAACTCTCAATGTAGAAACATTTGCTCTATTTCTTAACCCTTACTTACCTTGAACAATCAAGCAGTAGCTATCTTTTTTTTATCGCTTTCTATCAGTTTTACTCATAAAACCGAGCAAAGGCACATTTTGATCAATTTACCTCTTTTCGAATATTGACTATTAATGATTTAAGAGTAAAGTTCAGGCGTTTGGTATAAGGGCGGATTTATATAGGTAGTTATTTGGCAAAGCAGTAAGGTATTTTTTGTTGTTTTTCTAAATAGTTGTTTATCTTTCAAAAAAAATAATACGTTAGGCGATTATTATCAACTTCCTACACCTCCTTATGTTTATAGAATCAATGTAATAATCTAGAGAGCATCACATGTCTATTTCACTAGGGAATGCATTTATCAAAAACTTTCTTGGTAAAGCCCCCGACTGGTACAAAATTGCAATACTGTCATTTTTAGTTATTAACCCTTTTGTATTTTTCCTAATCGACCCATTTACTGCTGGTTGGTTATTGGTTATTGAGTTCATTTTCACACTGGCAATGGCTCTTAAATGTTACCCATTACAGCCAGGTGGTCTACTTGCCATCGAAGCGATTGCAATAGGAATGACAAGCCCTGAACAAGTAAAACATGAACTTGTGGCTAATATTGAAGTATTACTTTTACTTGTCTTTATGGTTGCTGGTATTTATTTCATGAAGCAATTGCTTCTATTTATCTTTACCAAAATTTTGATTGGCATAAAATCGAAAGCAGCTCTTTCTGTTGCATTCTGCTTTACTGCTGCTTTCTTATCCGCGTTCCTTGATGCTTTAACCGTTATTGCTGTTGTTATCAGTGTTGCTGTTGGCTTCTATGCTATTTATCACCGAGTGGCTTCTGGTCAAGGTGGTACTCCAAGCCACGATCATACATGTGATTCAAATGTAACCGATGAACTGACTCGTGATGATCTTGAAAACTACCGTGCTTTTTTACGAAGTCTTCTTATGCATGCAGGTGTGGGTACTGCACTTGGTGGCGTAATGACCATGGTAGGCGAACCTCAAAACTTAATCATTGCCGATCAAGCCGGTTGGATGTTTGGTGAATTCATTATTCGCATGCTACCAATCACTGCCCCTGTATTTATTTGTGGTATGTTAACGTGTTTTGTTGTCGAGAAATTAGGCATCTGTGGTTACGGTGCAAAACTGCCAGCAAATGTTCGTAATATTCTTGAAGAATATGAAGCGGAAGAACGTAAAAACCGTACTAATATTGATAATGCAAAACTTATCATCCAAGCACTAATTGCGGTATGGTTAATTGTTGGTCTTGCTATGCATCTTGCTGCAGTAGGACTTATTGGCCTTTCTGTTATTATTCTTGCAACAGCATTTACGGGGGTTATCGAAGAACACTCAATGGGTAAGGCCTTTGAAGAAGCACTTCCATTTACCGCTCTACTGGCTGTATTCTTTGCCGTTGTTGCCGTAATTATTGACCAAGAATTATTCAAACCAATTATTGATGCTGTACTTGCCGTAGAAGATAAAGGCTCACAATTGGCTTTATTCTATGTCGCAAATGGCTTGCTATCTATGGTTTCTGATAACGTATTCGTTGGTACCGTTTATATTAATGAAGTAAAAACAGCACTATTAGATGGCGTAATTACTCGTGACCAATTCGACTTACTGGCTGTTGCAATCAATACAGGTACAAACTTACCATCTGTAGCAACACCTAATGGGCAAGCTGCCTTCCTATTCTTATTAACCTCAGCATTGGCGCCGTTAATTCAATTATCATACGGCCGTATGGTATGGATGGCATTGCCATACACGATTGTCTTGGCTCTTGTTGGCTTATTCGGTATTGTATTCTTCCTTGAACCAATGACTGCAATGTTCTACGATTTAGGCTGGATCACACCAGGTGTCATTGAAAATGCAACTTCTGCGATTTCTAGTGGTCATTAAGAAGGTATAAACACTTTTGATATGAAAGGCTCTGTTTATACGGAGCCTTTCTTTTTTTATTAAGGAATAATTAATGCAAGCCCTCAACCATTTTTCCTGCATTCGCTTATCTTGGCTGCTATTGCTTCTTTGTATCGCTGCTTTTGAAGCTGCAGCTCTTACTTTTCAACACGTCATGAAATTACCACCTTGTGTAATGTGTATTTATGAACGTGTTGCCATGATGGGAATTGGTGGTGCCGCAATTATTGGATTATTAAACCCAAATAATCTCATTATTCGCTGGTGTGGTTTTGTTGCTTGGGGGATCAGTGCAGGATGGGGATTAAAGCTCGCTCTTCAACATGTGGATTTCCAATTAAACCCATCACCTTTCGCTACCTGCGATTTATTCGTCACCTTCCCTTCATGGGCACCACTCAACAAATGGGCACCCTGGATGTTTGAAGCGTATGGTGACTGCAGTAAGATTGTATGGCAATTCTTAACGCTAACGATGCCTCAATGGTTAGTTATTATCTTTGCTGGTAACTTAATGGCTTTGGCTATTTTTGTTGTTGCTCAATTTTTTAATAAGAAATCAGCCTAACAACCTTTTGATTTAACACAAAAAAGCCATCAATCAGTTGATGGCTTTTTTATTCTATTTTTACTAAGAAATAGCTTCGTGTTTATTTACCACAACACTTCTTAAACTTCTTACCGCTTTCGCACGGGCAAGCATCATTACGGCCCACATCTTTATATGGATTTACCTTTTGGCCTTTATAGCCAATTTGGTATTCATCCGCAGCCATTGCTACTTCTTGTATCATAAAATCAATTTTCGGCAACATCTGCTCTAGCGTTGGTGGCGTATCAATTCCTGTTTCAGCCATTTGACGATGAGTTTCTTTTTCATCAACGGCAAGCATCATAGTCGTCAGTAATGCAGACAGCATTCGCATCGTGCCATCCGCTACTTGAAGGTCAGCCCATAACTCTTCAACCGTTGGCCATAGCGTCATAAAGCCTTCGGCAAATTCTGCTACATCATCAAGATTATCAAAATTTACAACCTCAGTGACTTCATATTCATGGCGCTTAAGTAACGTATATTGATGTTCAATTTGTTGAGAAACTGGTTTTATCATTTCAAGCGCACTATCATTACCTAGAAGATCTTTTAACCATACTTCAGGATCTAACGGTTTGGTTGCCATGTTAGCAGCAAGAATAGCCCCTTCTAAAAAGAGGCTAGAACAAGGTAATTCGACGCCATTTGATCCAATTAATTGATACTTCATGATTTATTCACTTCTGAAATTAAGTTTCAGCGTAGTATAGCGTAAATAATTATTAGAACCTAAGTGCCGTTATTATTAATTTTTTGCTGTCGAGAAATATTATGGAAAAAAACCGAGGATTTACCCTAATTGAATTAATTGTTGTTATTGTTATTTTAGGAATTTTAGCTGTAACAGCCGCGCCAAAGTTTTTAAACCTGCAAGATGATGCTCATGAGTCTAGAATTGCTGGTGTTTTTTCTGCCTTTACTGCCGCAGTGACTATGTACCATGGTGCTTGGATATTACAAGGAGAACCTTCTGCAAGCTCAGGTGTTGGCGTTATTTTTTCTGATGAAACTATTTATCCATCAAATGAAGGATTTCCATTAGGTACAACTTATCATGGTAAAATTACAGGTGAAGGTTGTGGTGAGCTTTGGAATGCATTATTAAATCAAGACTTAACTATCGAACCTTATAATTCTTTTACTAATATTAACGCTGATATTCAATATGGCTATACAGCCTCTGATGAATGTTTCTATTCATATGTTAGTGATTATAATAATGGAACCTCTACCGGAAATGAGCTTTTCTATTCTCCAAGTACAGGGGAAACATATGTCAAACCATATAACAAATCAAAATAAGTGACATAGTTCCCCTTTCCCCCTACAATCCAACCTCCAATAAAAGAGGTGGGATATGCAAGTAATACTAGGCCCGATGGAGGGCGTACTCGATCATTTAATGCGTGAACTATTAACTGAAATTAATGACTATGATTTCTGCGTTACAGAGTTTGTTCGCATCGTAGACCAGTTGTTACCTCCACACGTATTCCACCGTATCAGTCCAGAACTACTCAATGGCAGTAAAACACAATCAGGCACTCCTATCCGCGTACAACTATTAGGACAAGAGCCTAATTGGATGGCAGAAAATGCCGTACGTGCTATTGAACTCGGCTCTGATGGTATTGATCTTAACTTTGGTTGCCCAGCAAAAGCGGTAAACAAAAGTCGAGGTGGTGCTGCGCTATTAAAAGATCCTGAATTAATTTATCAGATCGTAAAATCGTGTCGTGATGCCGTTCCAAGTGATAAAAAAGTCACAGCGAAGATCCGCTTAGGCTGGGAAAACCCAGAAGAGTGCTTTGCTATTTCTGATGCGATAAAACAAGCTGGCGCAAGCGAACTAACCATTCATGCCAGAACTAAAGTTGATGGTTACCGCGCAGAAGAAATAAAGTGGGATTACATTAACCAAGTTCGTCAAAAAGTTGATATCCCAATTATCGCAAACGGTGAGATTTGGAACTATGAAGATGGACAACGTTGTATTGCAGCAACAGGTATTGATTCATTAATGGTGTGTCGTGGCGCATTCAACATTCCTAACTTAGGTAATGTTGTAAAACACAATCACACTAAGATGCCATGGCCAGAAGTGATCGCACTTTTAATTCATTATTCAAAATTACAAATGGCAGGTGACAAAGGCCAGTATTATTCAAACCGAGTAAAACAATGGTTAGTTTATCTTCGCCAAGAATACACTGAGGCAAAGGACATTTTTATGGATATTCGAAGCCATAAAAAATCAGACCCTATCGTTGCAAGACTACACCAAGAGCTAGAAAAAGTAAGCTAACTCTTTAAAACAAATATAAACCGAGTTTATGAAAAATACACTCGGTTTTTACCATCTTGTTTTGCTTTATAAAGAAGATCATCTGCTTTTTTGATGACATGCTCAAATGAGAAGTCTTGTTGAGAATCAATTACTGCAACACCACCAGAGACAGTAAAGCCACCTTTCACCACTTTACCAGAAGAGTCTTGAATAGATTTTCTCACTCTCTCGCAAATATTTTCCAAACTGGCTCTTGATTCTGCATTAATACAAATCACAAACTCTTCACCGCCAAATCGTGAAACAATGTCGCTATCACGCACACTTTTATTCAGAATTTTGGCGACATATATAATCGCCTCATCGCCCACATCATGACCAAATACATCATTAATTTGTTTAAAATCATCAATATCATACAAAGCAAAACCAACATACTTCTTAACCACCCGATCTTGTAAGCTCATTTCAAAGCCTCGACGGTTGTACAAGCCCGTCATTGGATCTTGCTTTGCTAAGTCG
Source organism: Aliivibrio finisterrensis (assembly GCF_008933155.1). Classification (GTDB taxonomy): domain Bacteria; phylum Pseudomonadota; class Gammaproteobacteria; order Enterobacterales; family Vibrionaceae; genus Aliivibrio; species Aliivibrio finisterrensis. The sequence continues at coordinate 68,479 of NZ_WBVP01000010.1, forward strand.
CGATAATAGCGCTGAGATAAATGAGTTTGATAATAAAACATCGATAAAACAGCAAGAATATAGGTTACAAATATCAAGGTTAACAATTTAATATCGTGGGTCAAAAAACTAATTAGTTCTTCTTTTATTGAGCTTTTGTAATATAGAAAGTAGGTAAAATTAGTATCCGCAAGTGTCACTGGCTGCATAAAACGATACTGTTCAAATCGTTCATATTGATCACTCTCTAATAGCTGAATATGCTTTGAAACATCATTATTTGAACGTAACAACTCCTCAACCGACAAATCAATAGCTAATACCCCCTTAAAGAAGTCTTTATAGTAGATCGGTGTAGAAAAAGTGAGAACTTCTAAACCATCAAAAAAAGCATCGGTATAAGGTGGTGTAAAGGTGACATACTTTTGATTTTTATTCTTCATACTGTTTTTCCAGTATGGTCGAGAATAGATAGTGTCTAATGTTTGTTTCGTTAAATTTTCTGCGATTTGCTTTGGTGAAGAAATAATATAATCGAACTTAGAGATAAAGTAGATACCATGAAGGTACTTTTCATAATCATGGATAAAAGAAATAACGGGGGCAAGAATCACTTTCTTAGAGGCAATCTCATGAAGCTCAGAGTCTGGCTCACACAATGCTTCAGAACCTGCAATACTGTAATCTAAACGGCTATTTGGTACAGAAACATCTTGATTCGCCATTACTGCACTTTGATCATTACTCGGACGAATAACACAAAGACCAGCCTGTTCATCTAATTCAAAATTATGATTATAAAAACCACCTGAGCTTTGTTTGTAAAGCTGAGATAAGTTGTAATCAAGCGAAATCATTACTTTAATTGAACGCTGTAGAGAATCAATAATACGATCATACTCTCGGTTTACTTGTCGTTGAACCGACCCAATATGATTATCTAAAACAATGCTTAGCAACAACACTAAAAATAGTGTTGGTATAATAAAGATATGTTTTAAATTAGATTTCGGCATATATAAATTATTTAACAGAAAATGAACAGACCATATTACCTATTTCTTTGCTGAATATCTCGCAAAAACACTTCTTTTTACATTTAACTGACAGTGATACCAATACCAATAATTAGATGATTTATTTATGCTTGGTATTGGAATTAATTTCCAAAAGAAACATTCAGTTACTAACGAACCATTTGAGAAAGTACAGAAATGCCAGACTTAGAAAATGCTTTTGAAGTCACCATATTTTCAATCTCTTGTGAGCCATAGCGTTCACCGTCATAAACAATAACAATACTTTCATCTCCTGATTGTAAGAAGTTAGTTTCGCCAAACTCCGTGTATCGTGTCGCTCCAATACTAATAATCGCTTGTTCTGGATAATTTGCATTAAATAAATATAAAGCTAGATTTTCAGCGGGACCTTCATCTTTCTGGTTATTCATTCGGTCAATCATCCACTCACTCAATTGTTCATGAAAATAGCTGTAATCAATCGCAGCGCTGTCTTCTCCATATCGATTCATTTGACCGTTACGAATATGAAAACTTGCAATACGGTAGGAGTCTAGCTCACATCCTTTAGTAAACGAAGTTAACTCAATAAAATCGTGCGAGATCCCTTTGGTATTTTCACCCCAGTTTTTCTTCTCACTTATCTTTTTTGCATTGGGCTTTCTAATTGAACAATCATTGTATGCCGCAAACTTCACCGGAGTTAACGCCACGACTTTGTTGTCTTGATAAGTGATATCAAACACAATCGCAACTTCTGGTTCAATTTGCAGGTTATCAGCATCATTAGGTGGGATAATAGAGTCAGACGACAAAGGATATTGAGATAAGAATCCTGCTTGTTGTGATGGGATATAAAATGGAAACAGTGCTTTGGGTTGAATGGCATTTTCAACTTTTACACTTAAAAAGTCAGTCGCTTCCCCTGCTTGCTCCAGATGCCCAGCAAAGTTACCTGCTACACCAAAACCCACTGCATGTTTAAATGTCATATTGCCTTCTTAATTATTCTAAAAGTAACGTTAAGAAGGCACCTTAATTTATTCTTTAATTCTGTTCGATGATACGGATCTAATTTTATGATTTCTTTGCTTTTCTACGACGTTTAAATTGCGGTTTTGTCGGGCTTTTCAACGTTTTTAATGATTCTGGTACCGGACCTTGTTGAACTCTTTGCATAAAATTTAGGACTTTGGTTTCTAATTCAGACATAAAGGGACGATATGCGCAGGTTCTTTCTGTCATTCCTTGTAGCTGAAACTCCCAATGTGCCGTCATATCTGGGTAAGTCGCCTCATTCGGTAACGCATGAATCAAGCCTTTACCTGCCTCACTGGCATGAATGTTTTTACCATTTCGAGTTAATAGTTGGCGTTTAAATAAAGTATCTAATATCCCTGCTCGCGTGGCTTCTGTTCCTAATCCATCGGTATCTCTTAATATCTTTTTTAACTCTTTATCTTCAACAAAGCGTGCAATACCCGTCATGGCTTGCAGCAACGTAGCCTCAGTAAAATACTTAGGAGGCTCCGTCATCTTGTGTTTTATTTCACCTTCACGGCACGTATGTACTTCGCCTTTTTTAAGCGGAGGAACTTTATTCGCTACATCATCATCGCTATTTTGTGCTTGAGCTTTGCCCAGTAATACTCGCCAGCCTGCAAACAACATCTGCTTGCCTTTGGCTGCAAAGCCCCCCCCTGCAATATCAAACACCAACTCAGCTTCGGCGTAAACAGCAGCAGGATAAAACTGCATTAAATACTGACGGGCAATTAAGTGATAAACCTTCTCTTCAAACCCAGAAAGCCCTGCCGAACCACTCGATTTTGGGGTTGGAATAATCGCATGGTGAGCATCTACTTTACTGTCATTCCAAGCGCGTGATTTCAACGTTAAGTCGGCATTGGTTACTGCGCTAGATAATTGCTTATCGTTATTACCAATTGCAGCGCATACTTGTTCACGCTGCTTATAATGATCTTTGGGTAAGTGACGACTGTCTGAGCGTGGATAAGTGATTAATTTGTGCTTTTCATACAACGCCTGACACGCATCTAATACTTGCTGTGCACTTAGGTTGTAACGTTTTGAAGCATCTATTTGTAATGACGATAACGAATAAGGCAAAGGCGCATTTTGCTTGGTTTCTTTATTTTCAGCTTTAGTGACGGTTGCTGGTTGATTCGCAATTCTTTGAGCCACGTTTTCTACCAATTTCAGACTGAGCACGCGCCCTTCTTCGTCTTGCCACTGCTGACACGCTTCACTTGGCTTCCACTTCGCTCGAATATCAAACGCTTGTCCGTCATTCAACTGAGGATTTTGATAAGGAATTAATGCTTCTAAGGTGAAATACGCTTTAGGAATAAAATTAGCAATCTCTTCATCACGGCGAGTCACTAAACCTAATACAGGCGTTTGTACACGGCCTACAGATAATACACCTTGATAACCACCACGTTGACCTAATAAGGTATAAGCGCGTGTCATGTTCATGCCATACAGCCAATCGGCACGAGAGCGCGCTAAAGCTGAAATAGAGAGAGGAATAAACTCTTGGTTACTTCGCATTGACGTTAATGCACGTTTTACTGCCGGTAAATTTAAATCGCTAATTAATAACCGTTGAGTCGCCGCTTTTTTCGTTTTTGACAGTTTTAAATAATCCAAAACTTCATCAACTAACAGCTGCCCTTCTCTATCAGGATCACCCGCGTGAACCACTTGAGAAGCGGTTTTCAGTAACTTTCGGATCACCGTTAATTGTTTGCTCGACGACTTTCTTGGACGAAGTTGCCACTGCTCAGGAACAATAGGTAAATGCTCCATACGCCACGATTTGTATTTATCATCATATGCATCAGGCTCAACTTGCTCTAATAGGTGACCAATACACCAAGTTACAATGTCGCCATTGCCACATTCTATGTAGCCTTGTTGATTCTTCTGTGGCTTTGCTAGACCGGCGGCAATCGCTCGACCTAAACTCGGTTTTTCTGCAATAAATAATCGTGACATAAAAAAGTGCTGATGTTGTGAATAACATCAGCACTATACCTGTATGAATAGACAGTTATCAAGTTTTGTTGCCTAACTTGTTGGAATTTTAGCTTAAAGTTTGGCGGCTAGTTCAACCCCTTGACGAATTGCTCGCTTCGCATCTAATTCACCTGCATGTTCTGCACCGCCAATAACGTGATGTTCAATCTTCGCTAAGGTTAGCGTTTCAACTAAGTCATTGACTGATACTTGGCCTGCACACATTAAGACATGATCAACATCCAGCAGCTTAACTTCTTCATTTTGACGAATGTATAGACCTTCATCATTCACTTTTAAGTATTCAACACCCGCTAGCATATGTACTCCACGTTTTTGTAATATCCGTTTATGGATCCAGCCCGTAGTTTTCCCTGGGCCTTTCCCTATGCTGCCCTTCCTACGCTGCATCAACCATACTTCGCGGGTGGTTTGATATGTTTCTTGTGGCTTTAAACCGCCTTCGAACTCAATATTTTTATCGATATCCCAATCTTTTAGCCATGCATCAAGAGTGTGATCTTCTGGCTCGGTGATCATGGTTGCGACATCAACGCCAATACCACCAGCACCAATCACCGCCACTTTTTGACCAAGCTTAGGTTGATTCTTAATGTAAGTTTGATAATCAATTACTTTTGGATGATCACTGCCTTCTAGCTGTACTGCTCTTGGCTTAACGCCTGTCGCCACAACCACCTCATCAAACTGGCGTAGTTCATCCATTTCAACGGTATAATTCAGCTTAACGATAATATTCTTATGATCTAATTTATTGGAGAAATAACGAATGGTTTCTTTAAACTCTTCTTTTCCTGGGATCTGCATGGCTAAATTAAACTGCCCACCAATGCGATCACTTCGCTCAAATACCGTTACTTGATAACCACGCTCAGCCGCTGAGGTAGCACAAGACAAACCAGCCATTCCCGCGCCAATTATCGCAATGGTTTTCTTTTTCTCAGCAGGTGTAATTACTAATTCGGTTTCATAACACGCCTGAGGGTTAACCAAACACGTGGCTCGCTTAGCTTTAAATACATGATCCAAACAGGCTTGATTACAGCCAATACAGGTATTAATTAATTTTGATTTGCCTTGTTCTGCTTTATTTACAAATTCTGCATCTGCTAAAAATGGTCGTGCCATCGATACCATATCAGCTTGTCCTGATGCCAATATATCTTCAGCGACTTCGGGGGTATTTATACGGTTACAAGTAACTAATGGGATAGATACTTTACCTTTTAGTTTTTCAGTTACCCAACTAAAGGCCGCTCGCGGTACTTGAGTCGCTATGGTTGGTATTCTTGCTTCATGCCAACCAATTCCTGTATTTAGTATCGTGACTCCTGCTTTTTCTAATGCTTGAGCAAGCTCCACCACCTCATCAAACGTGCTGCCTTGCTCAACTAAATCAAGCATAGATAAGCGGAAGATAATAATAAAATCTGAACCTACTTTTTCACGAATGGCTTTAATTATCTCTACTGGAAAACGCATACGGTTTTGATAATTCCCACCCCAATCGTCATACCTCATGTTTGTTCTAGCACAGATAAATTGATTAATGAGGTATCCCTCAGAACCCATCACTTCAATGCCATCATAATTAGCTTGTTTTGCATAATGAGCACTATTAGCAAAATCATGGATAGTTTTTTGAATTTGACGCTCACTCATTTGGCTTGGAGTAAACATACCTATCGGTGCTCTAATGTCAGAAGCACTCACCGCTAAAGGATGCATCGCATAACGACCCGCATGAAGAAGTTGAAGTGCAATTTTTCCGCCATTATCATGCACAGCACGAGTTAACGCTTTATGTTTATCCGCTGCACGAGAAGAGCTAAATTGCGCACTAAATGGTGTTAAACGCCCACGAAAATTAGGCGCAAATCCACCAGTTACAATAAGCCCAACCCCACCTTTTGCCCGCGCAGCATAAAAGGCTGAGAGTTTTTTAAATCCATCATTACTCTCTTCTAATCCAGTATGCATAGAGCCCATTAATACTCGATTTTTTAATTGGGTAAATCCCAAATCTAACGGCTGAAAAAGGTGTGGGTACGTCATAACAATCCATCGCTTTGTAATTATTGTGGTCTGACCAGAATAGTAGTTATAAGCTTATGCCACAATTAACCATTTACAAATATGCAACATCCGTCAATGTTTTTATTAAAACTCAGTAATAAAAATAATTCTCATTTAGACTAATTTAGTCTAGTTACTTTCTAGCTCAGTTAGCGTAGGATAGTGACAGAGTTCAAACTAATAATAAGGTACAATATGAAAGGGTTATTCCACTTCATAGGAAATTTTTTTAAAGCTATATGGAAGTTACTTTCCTTTACCCGTCAACTGGTATTAAACCTATTTTTTCTTGCTTTTGTTGGAGTGATTGCATTCACTTTCCTAGCCAGTGATGAGTCTAACGTTGAAACTCAACAAGTTGAGAAGAAGGCGTTAATCCTTAATTTATCAGGTCCCATTGTTGAAGAGAGTAAATTTCGCGAGCCATTAGAGCGTGTTAGCTCTGATTTATTAGGCAGCCAAAAATCACAAGCAAATGTCTTATTTGATATTGTCGATACTATTCGCTTTGCGGCTCATGATGACAATGTTTCGGGCTTAGTACTTCATTTAAAAGAAATGAATGAAACCAGCTTAACTAAACTCCGTTATATCGCTAAAGCCATCAATACCTTCAAAGCCGCAGGTAAACCGGTTTATGCCATTGGTGATTACTACAATCAAAGCCAATACTATTTAGCAAGTTACGCTGATAAAGTTTTCATGGCACCTGATGGTACGGTTCTATTACGTGGCTACGGCGCTTATACGCTGTACTACAAAGACCTACTTGAAAACCTGAATGTCTCTACGCATGTTTTCCGTGTTGGAACCTATAAATCGGCGGTAGAACCGTATCTTAGAAATGACATGTCTGATGCTGCAAAAGAATCAACGTCAGTATGGTTAACTCAATTATGGGATGCCTATTTAGATGATGTTGCTACTAACCGTCAAATTGATGCAAAAACGTTAACCATGCCAATAGAGCAATTCATTGCAAAATTGAAGACGGTTAATGGTGATTTATCACAAATGACAGTAGAGCTCGGTTTGGTGGATAAACTGGCTACACGACAGGAAGTTCGTAAAGATCTCATTGAGCAATTTGGTTCAAATGGCTACGACAGCTTTAAACAGATCAGCTATTACGATTATCGCCCGCAAGTTCGCCCTGCGATCATTCCTAATGCTCAAGATATTGCGGTTGTTGTCGCAAGTGGAGCTATCATGGATGGCACGCAACGCCAAGGGACTGTTGGTGGAGACTCTACAGCAGCGCTACTTCGTCAGGCTCGTGGTGATAACAACGTAAAAGCCGTCGTTCTTCGTGTTGATAGCCCTGGTGGCAGTGCTTTTGCTTCTGAAGTGATCCGCAATGAAGTCGACGCACTAAAAGAAGCAGGTAAACCGGTGGTTGTTTCAATGTCGAGTGTTGCTGCCTCTGGTGGCTATTGGATCTCTGCAAGTGCTGATAAAATCATTGCTCAACCAACCACTATTACGGGTTCAATTGGTATCTTTGGTATTTTAACCACCTTTGAAAAAGGCTTAAATAGGATGGGGATCCACAGCGATGGGATATCAACATCTCCATTTAATGGCGTTGGCTTAACTCGCCCGTTAAATGATGATGTTGCTCAAGTAATGCAGTTAGGTATCGAACATGGCTATCACCGCTTTATTAAACTGGTGAGTGATCATCGTGATCTATCCTTAGAAGCGGTTGATAACGTAGCACAAGGTCGTGTTTGGACAGGTAAAGATGCGCTAAAGCATGGTTTAGTTGACCAATTAGGTGATTTTGATGATGCAGTACAAGCCGCAGCTCAATTAGCCAATATGGAGTCATATAACCTCTACTGGGTTAAAGAGCCTCTATCTCCAATGGAACAATTGCTTGAAGAGTTAAGTATGAGCTTTAACGCTAATATCAAGACAGAATTATTTTCACTTGCTCCTGAAGCATTGCAACCAACCATCCGCAAAGTTGCAACAGACATCAACATGTTGAATAACTTTAATGATCCAAAAGGGCAATATCTCTTCTGTTTGAACTGTAGTAATCTTTAAAAGCATGACGAGCCCGACACATGTCGGGCTTTCTTTATGTCAAATGCACAGTATAATCGCACCACCTCCCATAACTCTGTACCGTTGTTATTATGGAAAGAAAACACATTTACATCGCCTACACTGGCGGCACAATCGGCATGTTAAAATCAGATGATCATGGCTATGTTCCTGCCGCAGGGTTCATGCAACATCAATTAAAACAAATGCCTGAGTTCCATCGTGCAGAAATGCCTATTTTCACCATTCACGAATATGAGCCACTGATTGACTCATCTGATATGACGCCTGAAGATTGGCAACGCATTGCGGATGATATTCGTGCTAACTACGATAAATACGACGGATTTGTAATACTTCATGGTACGGATACCATGGCCTATACTGCCTCAGCACTGTCATTTATGCTTGAGAACCTTGGAAAACCAGTGATCGTAACTGGCTCTCAAATTCCTCTTGCTGAGCTACGCTCTGATGGCCAAAGCAACTTATTAAATGCCTTACACATTGCAGCTAATTACCCAATTAACGAAGTCACTTTATTCTTTAATAACAAGTTAATTCGTGGCAATCGCAGTACAAAATCACATGCTGATGGCTTTGATGCCTTTTCATCACCAAACCTGCCACCACTATTGGAAGCGGGCATTAATATTCAAATCAATGGTGCCGAAATAAATAAACAGCCTGAAGGTGCATTCACGGTTAATGACATTACCCCACAGCCTATTGGTGTAGTAACCATGTATCCAGGAATTTCAGCGGAAGTGATTAAAAACACATTACGCCAGCCAGTTAATGCCATGATCCTTCTGACTTTTGGGGTAGGTAATGCACCACAAAACCCAGAGCTTCTTGCGCAATTAAAAGAGGCTTCTGAGCGTGGTGTTGTGGTTGTTAATTTAACTCAATGTCTATCAGGAAAGGTAAACATGGGAGGGTATGCAACAGGCTGTGCACTTGCTGAAGCCGGCGTTATCAGTGGTTATGATATGACTCCTGAAGCGGCTTTAGCGAAGCTGCATTATATTTTAAGTAAAGATCTGCCTTATGAGACCATGCGTACCATGATGCAGCAAAATTTACGTGGTGAGTTAACTCACTGATCTTCTAGTAACAATGATTGATTCTAATAAAAAGGCTTCCCTGATATTCTCATGGGAAGCTTTTTTTGTTCTATTAACTAATGCAATTAACGCTATTTCTTTTCGTTAAGAATTATACGTAATGTACGACGAAGTGGCTCTGCGGCACCCCACAGTAATTGGTCACCAACCGTAAAGGCATTTAAGAAATCATTACCCATCGACATTTTACGTAAACGACCAACAGGAACAGATAGCGTACCGGTCACTTTTGCAGGTGTTAGCTCTTGTGCCGTAATATCACGCTCATTTGGGATCACTTTAACCCAATCATTGTGCGTAGCGATGATCTCTTCAATCTCATCCATTGGCACATCTTGTTTCAGCTTAATCGTTAATGCTTGTGAATGGCAACGCATTGCCCCAATACGCACACAAGTACCATCAATCGCAATTGGAGAATCTTGTAGGCCTAGGATCTTATTGGTTTCAACCGTTGCTTTCCATTCTTCTTTGCTTTGACCATTTTCACGCTTCACATCGATCCAAGGGATCAGTGAACCGGCCAATGGCGCTCCAAATTCCGACGTTGGGAATGAATCAGAACGAATTGTTTCTGCTACTTTTCTATCAATATCTAAAATAGAGCTAGAAGGGTTTGCCAATTCAGACGTTACACAGTCATTTACTACACCCATTTGAGAAATCAGTTCACGCATATTCTTCGCACCAGCACCAGAGGCTGCTTGATACGTCATTGCACTCACCCACTCAACTAAGCCAGCTTTATATAGCCCGCCCAAGCCCATTAACATTAAGCTAACCGTACAGTTACCACCAACATAAGTATTTGTGCCTGCATGAATGCCTTGTTGAATTTGCTCAAAGTTCACTGGATCAAGCGTAATAATCGCATCCTCTTTCATACGTAATGTAGATGCAGCATCAATCCAATAGCCTTTCCAACCTGCTTGACGAAGTGCTGGGTATACTTTTTCAGTATAGCTACCACCTTGACAGGTAATAATTGCATCTAATTTTAGTAAAGATTGAATATCAAATGCATCTTGCAGTAAACCGGCATCCTTTCCAAGGTTTGGTGCTGGGATACCTACTTGTGATGTGGTGTAAAATACAGGCTCAATGTGGTCAAAATCACGTTCTTCAACCATACGTTGCATTAAAACTGAACCAACCATTCCACGCCAGCCGACTAAACCTACTCTCATTATACTCTCCCTGTTAATACTAAAAATATGAAATCTCTACCCCATCTATATGATGAACAGAAGAAAATCTCAAGCACTATTTGCCTTACTCTCTCCATTTTACGCTGAAAATTTCATTTACATTTTAATTTATCCTTCAAGATAAAAGTGCAAAAAAACAGCACATTTAAAATTAACTTCTCTAGTCATCAAATTAAAACTTAACATAAATAATACTTTTAATTACTTGAGTTAACTTAACAACCTAACACCTTATAAATCAACAATTAATAAAATTTACATCGCGTTACACTTCGCAAAGCTTCATGAATTAACCATTAAGCAAACGAATACCCTAAATTTATGTTAAATATCCCGAATCAAATCATTACAGTAGCTAAATTTACAATATAAAATAAAAAATTCAATTGATTGGAAATAAAAACAAAGATAAATTAAAACGTAAATTTAACCATTAAATTACCTTTAACTTAGTCCAGTAACATAGCTAGAGATAAGAATCACAAATAAGCCAGAGTTAATCGACCTCTTGTTGATCATAAGGTAAAGTGCACCTCGTTTAGAAAACACAATCCCTGATCGTATGAATATTATTCATACATACAAAAAAGAGGCTTTTTACATGAAGCAAGCAACGACAAAGTTACCTTCGCTGACGCAGGTAATTATATCTTTAGGGCTATTTCTACTACTTGCCTTTTCTTTCACGGCACAACTTGATCTACCTATCCAATTAGCACTTTATATTGGTTGGTTCATTATCATTACTTTAGGTATCAAGTTAGGTCATGATTATAAATCTTTAGAAAAAGCAGCTCTAAACGGCATCTCCAATGGACTAGGAGCGGTATTAATTCTCTTGGCTGTAGGTGCTTTAGTAGGTACTTGGATTTCTGGTGGTATTGTTCCAACCATTATTTATTATGGTTTGAAAGCCATTCATCCTTCTATCTTCCTTCTTGCAACAATGATCATCTGTTCATTAACCGCTCTTGCTACAGGTACCTCATGGGGTGCTGCTGGTACTGCTGGTATTGCCATGATGGGGATTGGACAAGGTCTTGGGGTTCCTGCACCAATTACTGCTGGTGCGGTTCTGTCTGGTTGTTACTTCGGTGATAAAATGTCACCGCTTTCAGATTCGGTAATCCTTGCTTCTTCAATGTCTAACGTTGAAGTAATGGAACACATTAAGGGCATGCTTCCAGTTGCACTTATCAGTTACATCATTACTGGTATCATGTTTACCGCTTTTGGTTTCCACTTTGCTGGTAACGTTGACATGAGCCAAGTAGATTCTGTTATCTTAGCAATGGAAAAGCAATTTGTTATCTCTCCATTCTCATTTGTTCCTGTGGTTATTGTTCTTGGCCTACTGGCAATGCGTATGCCTTCTTTCCCAGTAATCAGCTTTGGTTCACTGCTGGGTATTATTTGGGCGGTAATGGTTCAAGACATTGACTTCTTAACAGCATTTAACACAGCATGGGCTCCGTACTCAATTTCATCAGGTGTTGAGTTTATTGATGCGATCCTAAATCGCGGCGGTATGTCTTCAATGCTTGGGTCTGTAGCTGTTATCGTATTTGGTTTAGGTTTTGGTGGTTTGCTAGATAAAGTTGGCGTACTAGAAACGGTTGCGAAACTATTCGAAAAACGCGTTCAAGGTCCTGGTTCTCTAGCAACAAGTACTATTACTACCGCTTTCTTTGGTAACATCTTTGGCTCTGCGATGTATGTGTCACTTATTCTTACTCCAAAAATCTGTGCGAAAAACTACGACCGTTTAGGCTACAAACGTAAGAACCTTTCTCGTAACGCGGAATTTGGTGGTACGTTAACCTCGGGTATGGTTCCCTGGAGTGATAACGGTATTTATATGGCAAGTATCCTAGGCGTTGCTACCTTGTCTTACGCACCATTCATGTGGTTAAGCTTCGTATGTATCATCGTAACGATTGTGACATCTTACATGGGCTGGTTTGTTGATAAATGTGAACCTACTATCACAGCAGAAGACACAGATGAAGCCATTGCTGTAGAAACAAAAACAGCATAATTACCTCATCTCGCTCCAATAAAAAATGCCAGTGATTACGTCACTGGCATTTTTGTATCTAACGGTTTAATTCTTATGTAGCTAATTAATGATGCTTATTGAAATTGATGTAATTAAATAACCGTTTTCTTTATTGCAGCTCGTTTACCAAGGAAATAACCCAGACCTAAAGGGGCAAAGAAAATCGCTAAGATAAACAAGATAAAGTAAATGATGGTACTTTTAATCAAATCAATCACTTTATCTACCGCCAATGTCAGCACATCTTGTGATACTTTATCTAGGTCTTGAGTAAATTTTTCACGCTCTTGAGACACAATAATGGCAATAGCCTTACGCTCTCTCTCAACCATATTTACGAGCTCTTGGCGTTCACGAGCGACCATAATTTCTAAAGCAACACGTTCTGCACTAAGCTGATTTAATTTGTCATCAGTTTTCATGTCTAAATCATCAAGCAGTGGTTGTAATTGCACACTCATTTGTTCTACTAGATTTTGCATATACTCAGGATTATTTTTCACAAAGTCTTGGAATGACTCAGAGGTATGACGCAAACTCTCCATCGTTTTATTTATATCATTCGCATTCACATTACTATTTATGGCGATTAATTGTGCTTTCCATGTCATTATCTTTGGCATTTGCTCAGAAACTAAACCTAAACGATCAGACACATCACCTAATGCCTCTGGCATTGTTCCTAACGTTGCTACCGCTTCTGTTTCATCGATATTTTGATGTGCTAACCATGCTTTTAAAGCGGGTGTTCTACGCATCATTAAGCTATCAAAAGGGTGCTCTGCAACGAACCCTTTAATAAAATCTTGAGCATCACTAAACTCTGAACTCGGCAATAACTTTTCTGCCATATTCTCTATGTCATTGTTCAATAATTGGCTTGTTTGAAAATCCACATCCCCCTCAAATAAACCCGAACCTTTTCCTTGTGGTGAGAAGAATTGTTTCATTTGTGCCGCAAAGATCCAAGTATCGATTAACGCAATTTTTGGAGAGACTTGATATGCAGCTTGTTGAAGCCCTTCTTCTGCATGGATTTTCCATAACAAAACATACGATTGATGCAAGCTGTCCTCTTTAGGGTACGTCGCTGAGATTTCATCCGCAGCTGATTCCACCTCACTAAAGAAGTGTTTACTGTACTCACGGGTTAAAATACGAGTATTAAGTTCTACCGTTGTTAACGGTTCTGATTGAGACTCTATTTTAAGCTCAAGTAGAGAACACCCATTAAGTAGCAAAAGAGACAAAACGATAGAAAAGAATTTAGAAGCAAAAAGCTGAGAGGTGTATTTCATGGACAACCCTACCTAAACCAAAATTTTATAACTAAAGGATAGATAGGGTATCATCTTACAAAAATCAAGTTATCAAATATTTGAGAACAAATCGCCAATTATGATTCAGAAGAACCTAAACGTCGTGTTAATTGATCTTTTAAGTTAGGTGGCGTGCCCTTAATGGTCAAAGTATCTGTTTCTGGATCATAAAAAACACGCTCACCCAGTAACATCGCGTCAAAGTTTAATGATAAACCGCCACCGGCACCAACAAACTTCGTTAACTTACGCATTGCAGTACGATCAACAGGGAAAGACTCTTCAAGTTCATACCCTTGCTCTTCCGCAAATTGATAAAAGTTAGCGCCTGATTCAGACGTTGGTAACTCGCCTGATAATTCTTTAAGTGTTAACTCTTCACCAGCTTGAAGTTGACCATTACAGTAATCATAAACTTGTTTGCGGTATTGTTGTTTTTCGTCTTTTTCTAAACGTTCGTCAGCACAGAAATCTTCAACCGCTTGCATTAATACTTGGTTTTGAACCTTAGTATCCATACCTACATCAGCTTGTAAAAAATCTAAGAAGAAATCAGAAACTTTACGCCCAACACGTCCTTTAATGAACGTCAGGTAACGATTAGAATCCGCATTAGTTTCCCACGTTGATAAATCAATACGCGCTGCAATATCCATTTTCGCGATATCAAGGTAATCCGTAGAACTAATGTCTAGTTGTTCCGTTACCTTCATACTTTCGTTTGATGGTAATACCGCAACAAATAGATACTCTGTTGCCAATGATTGATACTCTGCAATCACTAAAATACCTTCTTCAGCAAATGGGTATTTAATCAGCTCTGATTTTAATTTTTCTGCCGATTTATTGCTGAATTCTAAAAATGGCATTTCATTCTTACGAACGGAACCTAGCCAATGCCCAAACTCGCTCTCAGTCTTGAATACACCGAAGCCTTTGCCTGCTTTAGAGTTAAAAACACGATGCAACTCAGAAACTAATGCTTCAGTGAACTCTTCGTTCTCAAGAATTTGATTTCGTAGACAAACTTCGAGTTCATCTTGCTCATTTTTTACTAATTTATGTAAAATTACGTTTGAAAGGGTTAAACTCATAATAGAAAAGGTTTTTAGTTGACGTACATAGTAGGTTATCATAAGCCGCTTTCACTATCATTAACTGAAAAGACTTATGGCTATTAATACTTCGAAATACAGCAACAAACAAATTGAACAAATGTTAACAGAGATGGTCGATGTACTTGATAAACATCGTGCACCAGCAGATCTATCTCTAATGTTAGTTGGTAACATTGCGACAAATGTTCTAAACCAAGAAGTGCCTGCAGAACAGCGTAAAATTATCGCTGAAAAATTTGCTCAAGCACTACTTAGCTCATTAGATATACCAAAAACTCACTAAGAGCGGGAATTCAATTATCATGGTTGATAGCGGAAATACCTACGGCGAAAAAGTCTCCAAGTTAATTACTTGGGGTCACTGGTTTAGCTTTTTCAATATCATTGCTGCAATGCTTATTGGCTCTCGTTATATCGCGCAATCACCATGGCCTGAAACGCTACTTGGACAGACCTATCTGGTATTAAACTGGGTAGGTCACTTTGGCTTTTTGGTCTTTGGGTTTTACATTCTTGTACTCTTCCCTCTGACCTTTATTACACCATCCCAACGCTTAATGCGAATTTTAAGTGTCATTATAGCAACTGCCGGTATGACATTACTGCTGCTAGATACTTACGCCTATCAAACTCTTCACTTGCATATTACCCCACTGGTTTGGGATATGCTGTTGAACAACGATAAATCCAATTTAAACACCCAATGGCAATATTTGTTCATTCTGGTTCCCGTAATTTTCCTACTTCAACTCTCTCTCTCTGAATGGGTATGGAATAAATTACGCAAACTTGCACATAAACATGTTGGTCGCCCTTTTGCGATCACCTTTGCTATTGCGTTTATTGGTAGTCATTTAATTCATACATGGGCTGACGCTTCAGCTTATGGACCAGTAACGGCTCAACGCGCGACATTTCCACTCTCTTATCCAATGACCGCTCGTTCGTTTTTAGAAAAACACGGTTTTATTGATCGCGATGCATTGGCGAAACAAATTCAAGAAGAAGGAACTGGCGGCGCAAAAGAAGCAATCCGTTACCCACTTGAACCAATTAGATTCAAAACAAAACAAACGGGGTATAACTTACAAATCATTATGATCGATAGCCTTCGTGGGGACACTTTAAATCATATAGATACCCCAAACCTGACTCGCTTTGCTCAAAACAATCTAAATTACAACAATCATTACAGTGCCAGTAACAACCCAAGCAGTTTATTTGGCTTATTTTATGGTTTACCTGGTAATTACGTTGATAACTTTAGAAACTCAGAAATTGAATCACCAATATTAACAGAATTACATAAACGTAATTATCAGTTTGGCTTGTTCAGTGGTGATGATTTTACTTCATCAATCTATCAACAAATTATCTTTACTAAAGGTGAGATTGGCAAATCTAAAGAAAAAATGTCGGATAGCAAAGCTATTACTCAGTGGCATGATTGGTTTAGAGCTCAAACGCCTAATAAACCATGGTTTAGCTATTTAGAATTAACGTCAGTCTCTGAATATGATGCGACCAGCCCAATTTCAACAGAAAACTCAGATCAAAGTGCTTTTGAAGTTAACTACCGTAAAGCGGTTAAAAAAACTGATCAGCAACTTAAAACAGTATTGAGCGCATTAAAACAATCTCCTGATTGGGAAAAGACCATTGTTATCATTACATCAAATCACGGTATGGAATTTGATGAGACCAATACTAATAGCTGGGGCTCAAGCACTAACTTCAGTCAATATCAGCTTCGTGTTCCTATGTTAATTCACTGGCCAAACGTTGAGCCTGAATTAATTATGTCTCGTTCAAGTCACTTAGATTTAGCGCCAACATTGATGGAGTCGTTTTTAAAAACAACAACATCACCAGAGAGCTACAGCAGTGGTTTAAATTTATTAAATCAAGACAATGAGCGTAATTGGTTATTAGCTGGCGACAGAAAGAATATCGCCTTAATAACAGATACAAACACTGTCGTTATCGATACGTTTGGTAATTATAAAGTCTATGACGAAAACTATAATCGCCTAACAGATGAGAAACCAAAGCTCTCCTTACTCATGCAAGGTATTTCAGAGTTGAAGCGGTTTTACCATCCTAAAAAATAAATAATAAAAAATCCCTTTCCCATAAAGGGATTTTTTATATCTGCCATTTAAGAAAAATAGCGTCTAATGCCCACTGTTTTAAATAGAAAAAACAACTTAATGAGTTAAAAACAAAGCACAATGCACAAAAATAACGCAGTCAGTCGTTTTTTTTAATTTTATCCTTTACAAGAAGTAAGGATATTACTATTATTCACCGCACTGGAGGGATGGCTGAGTGGTCGAAAGCACCGGTCTTGAAAACCGGCAACCGTTAATAGCGGTTCTAGGGTTCAAATCCCTATCCCTCCACCACTTTTGAAAATTCAGATAGAGTCTGGGTTTTAAAAATTGGAGCGGTAGTTCAGTTGGTTAGAATACCGGCCTGTCACGCCGGGGGTCGCGGGTTCGAGTCCCGTCCGCTCCGCCAACATCAACGAAGCCTCGTCAGAAATGACGAGGCTTTTTTGTATCTGTTGAATATCAGATCCCCGTAAATTTCATTAAACTACTAACTCTAGAATTCAAACCCTTATCACTACACCACTTTTTAAAATTCAGATAAAGTCTGGGTTTTAAAAATTGGAGCGGTAGTTCAGTTATACCATTCTGGATAAGTAGTTGTTCAAATAATTGCGCAGGAAAAATCGATTAGATCAAGGCATAAATTACAGTAACTAGTGGTTCTAATTACAAAATTTATAACGCAGATATAATCGATTTTAACGAGCAAGAATGATCAAATACTTATGTAGATTGGTATTACCCTTTATGTGTTATCTAATTTACTCACCATTATTTCTACCTATATCTAGCTACAGTATACTTATTTTAATGACTAAACCTTCAACATTGCTTTAAATGCCCTCAAATTGTTTAAAATTAAATCAAAAAGAATCTTTTTTAAAATTAGTACTTTACAATAAAAGTGGTTCAGCATATTATGCTCGGCATTGGAGGGATGGCTGAGTGGTCGAAAGCACCGGTCTTGAAAACCGGCAACCGTTAATAGCGGTTCTAGGGTTCAAATCCCTATCCCTCCACCACTTTTCAAAATTCAGATAGAGTCTGGGTTTTAAAAATTGGAGCGGTAGTTCAGTTGGTTAGAATACCGGCCTGTCACGCCGGGGGTCGCGGGTTCGAGTCCCGTCCGCTCCGCCAACATCAACGAAGCCTTGTCAGAAATGATGAGGCTTTTTTGTATCTGTTGAATATGAGTTCCCAATACATTTCATTAAACTACTAACTCTAGAATTCAAACCCTTATCACTACACCACTTTTCAAAATTCAGATAGAGTCTGGGTTTTAAAAATTGGAGCGGTAGTTCTGTTGGTTAGACTTTTTATTGGAGAGCTTAGCGGCCTGACACACCGGGGGACGTGCTGCTCTCAAGGTGAGATAGAAAGTCCCGTCCGCTCCGCCAACATCAACGAAGCCTCGTCAGAAATGACGAGGCTTTTTTGTATCTATGGAATATGAGATCTCATCAAACGACTAACTCTAGAATTCAAACCCTATCCCCCCACCACTTTTCAAAATTCAGATAGAGTCTGTTTTTTAAAAATTGGAACGGTAGTTCTGTTGCGCTATCTCATAATTTCCAGCAATAATATCTTAGAAATAAAACATATTTTTAAAGATTTTTTGATTAAAACTCATCTGCCCTAGTCTAATGTCATATTTTATAAAACAAAAAAACTAGAAAACATGTCACTTCTTACAACTTTATTTCCATGGCCCAAGAGAAAACCTGACTGCAGGTCATTCATATCCATTAGAAATGCATTTAGTGCATGCTGATAAAGATGGAAACCTAGCAGTGGTCGGCGTGATGTTTAAAGAGGGTAAAGCAAATCCTGAATTAACAAAATTTTGGGCTCAAATGCCAAGCTCAGGAGAAGTAGCACTTAATAATAAGTTACGCCTTATCGACTTACTTCCTAGCGATCAAGCTTATTACCGATTCAATGGCTCGCTAACAACTCCACCATGTACAGAAGGGGTTACATGGTTAGTAATGAAAAAACCTATTACTATATCAACAGAGCAACTGACTCAATTTAGATCGTTATACAAAGGCAATAATCGCCCAGTTCAGTCAATTAATGCTCGCCCTGTATTAAAATAAACAGCTACACCGCCAGCTCTGCTCTAACTTTCATCAACATGATCAAATTTAGAGCAAACGGTTTTTATATTAGAAAGAATCCTTTACAAGTAGAAGGGTTACCCCTATTATACGCGGCATCGGAGGGATGGCTGAGTGGTCGAAAGCACCGGTCTTGAAAACCGGCAACCGTTAATAGCGGTTCTAGGGTTCAAATCCCTATCCCTCCACCAAATTAAAAGATTAAACCGCTGTTTTTACAGCGGTTTTTTTGTATCTGTACTATCGAAAATCACCTTGCACAGAAAGGTGGCACAGATGTACTTATTAAGACTCCCCAATAGCGTGTACTATACTCGTATCGCTACTCCCTTACCTGTTATTACCTCAGTTACGCTCACTAATTTTATTCAATCTAAAAAATTAGAAGGAGTCACGCAGCTCACTCTTAATCAATTAGAGCAACGATGTAATGATTTTCTAGGCTATCTAAAAGAGCTAAATACAGATAAGCCCACCAATAGTATTGCAATGCACTATCGAGACCGATTACTCAAACGTAAATTAAGCAGTAAGACCTTAAAAGATTATATTGCGGCAAATAGACAGTTTTTTAATTGGTGTTTAGCTCATGAGCTTATTACGGCTAATCCATTTGCTGTCGTCAAAACATCCTCTAAAAATGCAAAGAGTGCTCAAGAGCAACGACAACGTTGGAAAAATGAGGATTTACAGAAGCTATTCTCAAGCGACGCTTATCGCAAACAAAACACAGACTTTAAGTGGATAACCTTATTGATGCTTTATCAAGGCTTTAGACCATCAGAAGCTTGTCAGCTTCAAGTTCGGGATATCAAGCAAGGCGAACTACCTTGCATCCAGTTCTCGGACTCAGGTGACGCTCATGAAGCTGAAAAACCAGTTATCCAATCGAACCGTACCCATTCATCAAACATTGTTAGATATGGGCTTCTTAGCCTTTGTGAAAGCTCGCCAGTGAGCAAAAGAGACGCAGCTCTTTATGTAACGCCTCGCGGTGCAGATAATGATTAGTCAAAGGATTATAGAGAGACCTTCGGCAACATTCTTAATGACGTGGGCTTTAAAGCAGGACAACGAGCTACTGCCTATTCATTCCGTCATACCTTTATTGATGAGTTAAAATGAGCGAATATCGAAGAACATATGATTTCTGAAATTGTAGGCCATAAGCATCAAAACATGACCTACGGAAAATATGGTAAACGATTGGAGCCTAAGCAGCTTGTAGAGGCTGTAAATTTATTCCGCTTAGACGACATAGATATCACCTTAAGTGCATAGACAAGTATTGAGGACAACCTCGAAATAGGCGTTCACTGAAAGTGTGATGACAATGCAACCCGCAGCTAACGCCTTGCAGGAGCTAACTATGTCGCATTAAGCCCCCTTATTTGTTTGTAATGTTTGTTACTAACAAACAAACTCCAATAACTATAAAAATAATCATACTTATCCCAAAATGAAGTCGACGATAATCTAAACTACGTCCAAAAAGAGCTAGACGATATAAGAAAGACCAAGTAAGTATTAGAAAAATCATCTTGAAGCCTTAAATGTTTATGTAACTATCCCGCCGAATTTTAAGGCTACCCAATGTGCCGTTAGCTTCGACGTACCAAACCTAATCAATTACGAATACGTTTCTTGAATAAAACTCACATAACTGTCTTTTGTTGAGATCTTTCTACTTTACTTTTTTTCTTTATTCTTCAAAATCAGCCACTTATTAGATATTCAAATGCCCTACACAATAGCATATTCATTAACTGTAACTTACCTACTGTTTAATGCACGGCTAATAACCTAAACAAGATTAATAACAAAGGATATTCCATGAAAAAAATATTAGGATCAACATTGCTTCTTGTCGCGGGGTTTAGTTTAAGCCCTGTTGCTGCAGCTATTGCTGAAACTGTAAATATTGAGACTTCAGCAAATGAAAGTCAGTGGTGGAGCACTTATAGCGTTGAAATTCAAAATACTTCAAATCAAGCTATTGATATGAAAGGGTCTACCATTGAGTTTCTACTACCTAATGCTATCAACGATGTGAATTTTGTCTCTTCAGCGCTCTCATATCCGAGCTGGACGATTGAACATGAATTCACATCGGAAGGTGTTTATCACACTATCACTTATAAATTTGATGACGATGTATGGGTTAAAAATACACTTCCTCATGATGGTTCATTCAGTTTCACCTTTGGACTAAATAGCCAACTTCCAGATTTCCAATCGTTTGAAAATTCCATCAAATTCAATGGTTCAGGTGGTGGACAACCGCCAACACCAGAGCCAGAATTAGAATTGTCAATTCTTTCTCCTGTTGATGGACAAAAATTGGTATCCAATGAAGTAACCGATATTACGATTTCTATTGCTGGAGAAACCGCGTCTAAAATCGAATTCTGGGTCGATGGCAGTAAAATTGCAGAACAGAATGTCGAGCAAGATAAAACAGATTACTCGCAATCTTGGACACCAAGTGAACTCGGTTCTGCAACCATCAACGTGCTTGTGTTTGATGAGAAAAACCAACAACTCAAACAGCAATCTGTTACGGTTGAAGTGGAATCTGATCATAATTTCTCAGCACCAGAAGTTCGTTTCATTACACCAGAAAATGACGCCATTTTTAATAAAACAGAAACAGTATCAATCTCTATTGATGCGTTCGATTCTGATGATGACTTAACCTCTGTTGTCATCAAAGCCAATAACGCTCAAATTTGTGAATTTGATGCTAAGCAAACCGATCAATTTGCTTGTGATTGGCAACCATCACAAGCAGGCTCAGTGACACTGAGCGCGATTGCCACCGATGAACAGAACCTAACGAACACGACAAGTGTACAAATCACCGTTACCGAATCGAGCAACAGCTGTGGTGATGTTGCACCTTATCAAGATGGGATCAGCTACCAAGTTGGCGATCGCGTTTCGAATATTGGTGAAATATTCTCATGTACAGTATCTGGTTGGTGTGGTAACCCAGTATGGGCACCAGGAACTGGACATCCTAGCTACCCTGATGCTTGGAAAGACGCTTGGCAATCAGAGGGAGAATGTGATCCAAACGCGTTACCTAAAATTGGTTTAGAAACACCTTCTAACGGTGACCGCCTATCTCCGAATAAACCTTTTGACGTCATTATCAATGCGATTGATGAAGATGGCGAAATCGTAAAACTAGAAGCTCTGCTTAACGGTAAGGTTGTCGCAACAGCTACGCAACCAACATCAAGCAATCAATATAAACTAACAGTTCCAGGTCAGGCAGAAGGTGCTTATGAATTAGTCACAGCAGCTTATGACGACAAAGGTGCATCAGCGGCAACTGCACCAATTACATTGGCGATTACCGATCAAGATCTTGTCGTCGGACTGACATCTCCAGTTGATGGTTCAAAATTCACGCAGGGGCGTAGCATTAAACTTGCCGCTGACGCAGAAAGCTTCGTTGGCTCAATTCAGTCAGTGACTTTCAAAGTAAATGGAACGGAGTTAATCACACTCAATAAAGCACCATACGAATATGAGTGGGTTGGTGCACAAGAAGGAACCCACACTATTGAAGCTATTGCCATCAATACTGAAGGTGACACGCTAGCAAGCCCAGTGTCGACGATTGAAGTACAGGAAGCGAAACCAGAAACAGGTTTACGTGATAACCCTGACCGTTCAATTACTTATTTGACGTCGTGGGGACTGACTAATATTGAAGAACTACAAAAATCTCAAGGTGATGCATACTTCTTGTCTTTTGGTAAGTGGGACTCGAACGGAAACATTCAAGTAACGGATTCAATGATTGAACCAAGTTACAACGACTCTTGGATGGCTCCAGGCTACCAATCATGGACAGAGCTAAAACATAGCCACCCAAATAAAACCATGATGGTTGCATTTGGTGGTCAAACACATGAAAGTATGTGGGCTTATATGGCCTCTCCTGCTGCACGCGAGTCGATTGCCAATGGTCTTGTTGAAATGATGAACAAGCCTTATCCAGTGTATAAGAAAAACCTTAAACCAGAAGAAATGGTTGGAGAATGTCTTGCGACGAACTGGTCTGGCGAGTGTGATTACAGCAAGTATCAACTGGCTGGCTATGTAAGTCTTGATGGCATCGATTTCGACTACGAAAAAGCGGCGCGCCTTACTGAACAAGAGAACCGTAACCTAGAAGCGTTGATTGAACTGATTCGCACCAAAGTCAGTAAGAGCAAGATTATCTCTTTGACAACTTACCATGTAGGTGCTGACCCTGTAGAATGTGCAAATCCAAGCGTTACTGAAAACTGTTCATTCATCGAACCCGATCGTTCTAGCCACCATGGTGAAGTTATAACACTACTTCAAAATACGAAAGATAGTGTTGATTTCTTCAACGTAATGACATACGACGCAGGTAAAAACTTCAAGTACGATGTTGCTATGGCAAACTATGCTAAACACGTAGGTGACCCATCAAAAATTGTGCTTGGTGCAACCATCAATAGCCAATGGGGGCCAGATGGTCGTTTTGTTGAAACTCGTGAAAATAATATTGAACGAGCAAAATGGCAGAAAGCTCAAGGATACGGCGGTTTCTTTATTTGGACGTTAGGCTCAAATACTGAAAGCCTTTCTATGCAAGAGCAAGTTGAATACTTCAACGACATGATTTCTCATAACTAAACCATCACTAAGAGGCGCTGTCTAAACGCAGTGCCTCGTCTTTGCTACTCGCTGGACACATTGCTAATGTGAAATTAAGCATAAACTTCGTTGTAGTGATCGATTCAAAGCAATTGCATATTGTGTACGAATTTAAGAGGTCTGAATCGTCAGCTTCTTTTTCATTATCTAACGCGCAACTAAGGGTCCCTTACTTTTTTTAGCACATTTCAGCGTAAATCTATGTTACATTTTTATATAACTATAGCCATTACTATGACTCACTTTCTTTTTTAGTCAGTAAAAGCTTCCATCTTCGTTCTGAATCCAAATGGCGCTATCGCCAGCCTGCCAGTCAAGTTCCGCTATATACTCATCTGGAATTTCGAAGTAATGCTCACCTTGGTTGGTAACTTTAATTGGGTTCTGTCGTTTCATGGTTGATTTTGATATTTTCTTTAGTAGCTATTATCAGATCATAAATGAAGCTTTTTTTCTATCTAAAATAAGCACTTATTGCTTAAATTCCTGTCTATGCTCAGGAAGTAATTGATGATATAAAGGCTCAAGGTTTGAGGTTATTACTCTTGAACAATATCAAGAAATTTATTTTAGACTTTAGCCATAATGAAAACCGAATAGTTCCATAATCAATTCAATAATTAAATATTGAGACTTTCTGGTATCTACTTGTTTAAATCCTTCATCATCCACACATCACAGCCATTATGAACGGTACCATCAAGTGGCTTTGATAAATGACTAAAACCCAAGTCTTCATATAGATGAATGGCTGACTTCATACTTGACAAGGTATCCAAGTAACACTGAGTATAACCAAAATTTACCGCATGCTTGAGTACCTTTTGAGCAATTGTTTTACCAAACCCCCTTCCTCTAGCCTCCGGTAATAAAAACAATTTACGTAACTCACATACTGTTTTACTGCCATTAAATGCCGCTAAACCACAGCCACCAACGACCCTACCATCAAGCAATAAAATCAGATATTTACTCTTAAATGCTGGGTTATAGTATTTACTCATCTCCAATACTTCATCGTCTGATGGACCAAAACCTTCCCCTACCGCACCAAACTCAACTCCAACGTTTTTTATGATGTAGCAGATATCATTATCGTGCTCACTGCTAATTGGAACAATTCGATATTCCATACCCTGACTCTCCACAAATTTCCTTATTTCATTATAGAAAAACAAATTAGACAAAATATTATCGATATTATAGAGTGAGCGCTTAATACAAACCTTGATCACAGAGATAACTATTTTTTTGTAACAAAAAAACCAACCAAACAGTGCAATTAATTACCAGAAATGCACATAAATATACGTAATTTAATTCATATTTAATGTTTTCTTAGAAAAAAACTATAAATTGCAGTAAAGATCACATTTCTAATCAATCAACGAATTTCCACATATAAATACTCATTATAAATTTTATCTATTGAGACCCTTTTGTTACCTATGAATAATATCGTTAATCGTTTTTTTCTAGTGTTAGTCCTATCCTACTCTCCATCTCTAATGGCTGAATGGGGAGTGCATGCTTATAACTCTGTATCTATATCTGAATCTGCTCAAAATATCGCAACGGATATAAAACAGCTCCCAGAGCAACATTTTTTTTCAAACCAAGAATACGGACAAGTCAAAAGACTAATGTCTCGTACTTTGCTGGCACAAAAGAAACAGGCTCAAGAATTCAAAGACTCATTATCAAATTATCAAGATAATGCCACTGATGACACCTGGGCTCGTGTAGAAAAAGACCACCGTTCATTGACCTCTTTAAATACGAGTAAAGAATCACTTCTGCACCTAACAGAAACAAGAAATCGAGATCAATTAACCGGGTTTGGCCCTCGTGGGGTTACTCAATTTTATGCCGAACTGCAAATAGCTAACCTTAACATTAAATACTATACCTATTATCAAATTCGCAGTTTTAAAAAATTACTTAATGACCTTGCTATATCGCCAGTGCCAGTGATCAGTGTCCTGCTCAAAGTATTAGGTATTTTCTTTATTTTTAATTGGTGGATGCGAAACAGCGACCGACTAATCCATGATTTTAAAGCATCAAAGCTAAAGAGTACCTCAAACCCTAGCTTATTCGTTCGTACTATTTGGTATTGTAGCCGCGCACATAAAGCTATCGCGTATTTATTATTAATTACAGCGACATTACGTATTATTTCAACACTTCCGAGTTTGCAGCATTTGATCTTTCTAGAGATATTTACTTGGTGGATACTTGGGGGTTCTATTGCTGTTAGTTTCATTTTGGAATTTGCTTATAGAAACAGTAAACATAATAAAAAAGACACTATCGCTTTAAGACTATCAACCATTCGCCGATATGTTTGGGGTATAATTGTTGCTGGCGTAGTTTTACAAATTTCATCAAGAACGTTAGGTGAAGGGACTATTTATGCTTGGATTAACTCTATTGTTTATCTATTTTTTGTCTTACTAACAGTCATTACGCTAAAACGATGGAACCAGACCATTTTTAACCGTATAGAGCAGTTAGAAACGCATCCATTATCAGTTCAATGGGCAATAAGAAATAAGAATACTGTATTGATGTCTATTCCTGCTACTGCCTGTGGTTCGGCATGGTTACTTGGACGAACAATTCAGCATCAAGTCATTTCTATACTTTCTCAATATGCCGCCTTTAGTCATGTACTCGCCTATCTCTTCAGAATAGAAGTAGCAAAACAAACTGAAGTCTCACGTGAGCAATCAAATCTAGTCCGAATAAAGGGAGAGAATGCATTTAATTATATCGCTCCTGGCTCAGAGACATCTGAATTACTAGAAGAGTATGCGGAAGAAGAAATCGTTTCATTATCCCGTTACTTATTAACAGATAGCCCTGCTGTATGTGTGTTATCTGGCGAGCGAGGCATTGGTACAACAACCGTATTGAATCGTATTTTAAATAAAGCAAAACACGTAATACCACTATATATAAACTGCCCTTACGATGGCTACTCGGCACTATTACCTGAATTTTCACAATTATTAGGATTAGAGGAGGGGGCAACAGAGAAGGATATCCTACAGCATCTTAGAAACAGCGAACAATGCTATCTAATTGCATTTGATAATACGCAAAGATTAGTAAAACCAAAAGTGAATGGATTAGTTGATTTAATGAAACTAACCAATTTACTTAGACGTGCAAGAAAAAGTCATCGCGTTGTCTTATCTATTGATAAATCAAGCTGGCGCTTTATCGATCGTGCCCGTGGGGAGCGGCTATTATTTGATCTTGTTACTTTTATGCCCAAGTGGAATGAAAAACAAATTGGCCAACTATTAGATTCTCGTATCATTGAAAAAAATGGAGAGAGCTCAATTTCTTTTGATGGATTAGTTCTCCCAAGACAATGGGATGAAGATACCTTAACTGATGAAGAACGAGCTAAGAATGGGTTCTATCGTATCTTGTGGGACTATTCAGATGGTAACCCTACTGTTGCATTACGTTTCTTTAGACTTTCTTTATACAGAGATAAAGAAACAGATACGGTACTAGTTCGCTTATTCCGAGCTCCTCAATCTGATGATCTAGAAACGATGCCAAAGCCTATGCTTGCTGTACTGCGTTCAATTGTACAACTTGAAGTTGCTTCACCTATCGATCTTTGTGATTGTAGTCGACTCAGCATTGCTGAAGTAATCAGTACGTTACGCTACTTTCAAAGTCGTGGTTATATTGAGTGGAATGATGAAAAAGCACGTATATCAGATCATTGGTATCGTCATATTACTAACGCTCTTCACCGTCAACATCTATTGGTAAAATAATATGATTCGTTTATTCATACTTTGTTTCTCTCTATTTTCAGGTAGTTTTGCATTTGCAGAAGATCCTCAATCTATCGATAATTTACAACAATTTACTAGCTTAATCCGTTGGAGTGGCGTTGTTTTCTCCTTCTTTATTATTGTAGGCGCATGGCTATTTCTACGCTTTATTCAGTCCATTGTTGATGGCGTAAGTAGTCAATTTGCACAACGTCGTATGTTAATGCAAAAGTTGCAATCCTTCTTTCAATTTTTCATTTATATGTCGACAGCTGTTGCCGTATTCATGCTCAGTTTCAGAGTTGATGAGCGTGTACTCGCTCTGATCGGTGGTACGATCGCAGTTTCTGTTGGTTTTGCATTAAAAGATCTTACCGCCTCATTTATCGCGGGTTTGACCGTCATGATCGACCGACCATTCCAAGTTGGAGATCGAGTAACGTTTGAAGGGCATTATGGGGATATCATTGCCATTGGTTTACGCTCGGTACGAATGCAAACTCTTAATGATGATATTATTACGATACCTAACAATAAATTTTTAAATGACGTAGTGGTGAGTGGAAACTATGGCGGACTTGATATGCAGGTTGTTATTCCTTTTTATATAGGAATGGACCAAGACATTAATAAAGCTCGTGATATTATCCAAGAAGCGGCATCTTCAAGTCGTTATATCCACTTACCAAAGCCTGTAGTAGTTCTAGTTAAACAAACGATAACCGATAACTATCTAGCTATACAATTAACCTGTAAAGCCTATGTCGTGGATATTAAATTCGAAAAATTATTTGAAACTGATATTACATTGCGAGTAATGCAGGAATTTAGAAAAGATGCTATTACTCCTCCAACCATTGCTATACAAAGTAAATAAATCTTCTTTTTCTTACTGACAAAAAATAGGTAGAGAACTGCTCTCTACCTATTTAGATCTACTTTAAATCACACCTAACTCGCGTAGACGTTCCATTAAGTAACTATTCGCAGTATGACGATCAGACAATACAACTTCAGGTTTTGGATGTAAAAACAACGGTAATGAGATACGAGATTTCGTTTTATCTGCACCTTCTGGGTTAATCACTCGGTGCGTTGTTGATGGGTAATAACCCCCTGACGCTTCTTGCAACATATCACCAATATTAATGATTAGGTGACCAAAATCACAAGGTACATCTAACCAATCACCTTCTTTAGTCTTAACTTGTAAACCCGGCTCATTCGCGGCAGGAAGCACGGTTAATAAGTTAATGTCTTCATGTGCACCAGCTCGGATAGCACCAAGCTCCTCATCGCCTTCTAACGGTGGGTAATGCAGAACACGAAGCAATGTCTTATCACTTTGCTCTACCATGCTAGACAGTGATTGAGAGTACAGTGCAGAAACATCTTCCGGAGAGTGTACTTCAACCCAAGATAATAACTCACTAGCAAGTACATTAGCGTTATCGTAATACTCTTGAATTTGAGCTTTCAATTGAGCAGGACATTGGCCTGTTGGGTAATAATGATAGTACTCTTTAATGTCTTTTTTAGTATGCCCTTTTGCGACTTCTGATACCGATGCAGGGAAAAAGCCATCTTGAGTGTCTACATTAAACTGGAAGTTTTCTTTTTCTTCGCTGTTAAAGAATGCATACCAATTGTCGTAGATACTTTGTACAAGCTCTTGTTGAATCGGATGATTTTTTAACACGCCAAATCCTGTTTCACGCAGTGATTTAACAAACTGCTCCGCTGCATTCTCAGCAGTGTAATCAATTGCTTCTAATTTCATAATTATTATCTTATCGTTGGCTGACTGGTTTTTATAATGTGTTTTTATAATGTACTGTTAAATTGTATTAAGATGAGCAGAGAGCCTCAAGCGCTAATGTCTAAAAACAGACAACAATTCGTTTACACATAGAAACACAACTATTCCATGCAACAACAATAAAGAGAAAAAGAAGAATATTTATGGTGGGATATTACCCAGCTATCGATTTAACAATAGCGGGTAATTTTTAAATTTCGTTAGCGCTGGGTTACCTTGGTAGTGGCTCTAAAATTCCATTTCTAACTAAGCCACGGCGAACGTTTTTGCACAGTTTAGCGAACTTGTCGATCTCAGAGAAATTGGGCGTTTCACCGCGCTCAATATAAGATTCCCAATACAATAATTCACTTTCAACTAGCTCTATCAATTTACGTGGGCAACCAACACAGGTATCACCGCATATCTGAGCTTCAGGCGCATCAAATGGAAAGTCAGCTTTTACTAATTCAATGATATTTAGCATCGCAGTTTTACGATCAGGCTTTTGTGTTTTTGGTTTATTGGTCATTAGCTTCTATGAGGGTGGTTTGTAATGTGGTCTTCCCAGTTTTTCACATCAATCGCATAAACAACCTTGTTTCTTACGCTTTCGCCAGCAGCATGCATTGCTGATTTAGACCCAGTGAGCAACGGGTGCCACTTAGGAAGTGTATTTCCTTCAGCCAATAGACGGTATGCACACGTCACTGGTAACCAGTTAAATTCAGCGATATTTTCACGGCTTAGTTTTAGGCAGTTTTCACCTGAAGTAAAACGCTTAGCGTAATCTTTACATGAACACGTTTTGCTGTTTAACCAGCTACATGCCACGTTAGTGTAGTAAACTTCGTCTGTATCTTCATCCATTAACTTGTGTAAACAGCACTTACCACAGCCGTCACAAAGAGATTCCCACTCTTGCTCTGTCATTTCTTCTAATTTTTTTTGTTGCCAAAATTGCTCTGTCATTGCTTTACACTCGTTATGGGAAGAGGCGGTTTTATACCCATCTTGAGCTAAAAGTGCAAGTGGTTTACAGATCAGTAAAGAGATAATCCTGAGTTGTTTTGACCTGAAAGGGGAAGAGTGCTATTTTGCGCATCCTTTAATTGATGCAATGAGATAGTGTTATGGACTGTAGATTATATTGCGGTGCTTGCTGTATAGCCCCAAGTATTACGTCATTTATTCCTGGAATGCCAAATGGAAAGCCTGCTGGAGTACGCTGCGTGCAATTAAACGATGAGAATCTATGTGATTTGTTTGGTAAGGCTCAACGTCCGCAGGTATGTCATCAATTTAAAGCTTGCCCTAATGTATGTGGGACAACCCCAGAACAAGCCATTAAAATCATCACTGAACTTGAGTCAATGACGCTATAATTTTTTACAGAAACATTCGATTACGATAAGACGCGAATTACGTTTTGTACTTGCTCTGCTGTTTCAATGCCGTGGTTTGTTAAATAACCACCATCATTCTGTGTTACCAATCCTTTATTGAATAGACGCTTCATTGCTTCGATGGCTTCGGGTGCTGCGTCAGAATGTACTTTTAAACCCGCTTGAGTGCTTTCTAGTGGGAATTGCTTGAGAAGGTTCATTTCTTCAACGATGTCTTTATTGAATGGCATAATATATCTCTCTTATTTATTAACTGAATTCAGCATAGACTGTCTTTGAAATATTAAAACAGAGCTAGATCACACCTATAAAAAATCCCCATAGGATTACTCTCTATGAGGATGTTTTTTAATCAGATTATTATGTATTTAGACAGTTAAGCTTGAATACCAATAATTAACCACGGTGCATTTGGTTGCGTAAGATCACGCTCCAAGTGCCAAATATCAGTAATGTCTTCTTCAACACCTTCAACCGAATCACGGTAGCGACCAGAAAACTGCAAACTAAGCTGGGCGCGGTTTGCATCATGATCAGCACGAACGACTTCAGCATCAACAAACATTACATCTGTATGTTGCTCACCTTCTAGATTTGCACGTTCTTGTACTAAATCATTATATAGGCTGATTGATACGTACTCTTGAATCGTTTCTAGTTGGTTGTGGTTCCAAGCACCTTGTAGAATACGGTAATGCTCACGTGAACCATTAATGAATCCTGCCACATCAAAACCCGGTGGGTAGTTATGCGGGATCTCATCAGCTGCAGGTGCACCAAAACCGCCTGTTGCTTGTGGCTGTGGCTGCGCTTGCTCTCCTTGGAAGTATTGCTGGTTATCACGGAAGCTTGGCTGTTCGTTATTCGACGCTTGTGGGCTTGCGTATGCCGTCCCTTGCCTCTGATTTATGCTGCTTGCCTTTGATGCCATAAACATACGGAATAGCTTAAATAGCATAAATGCCACACCAGCAATAATAAGGATATCCATGAACTGAATACCTTCAAAACCGCCACCAGCAAAGATTGATGCTAAAAGACCGCCCATAAGAAGACCACCAAGCAAACCACCCATTAGGCCCTTTTTACTTGATGCGCCTTTTGCTGTGTCTTGTTTACCAATGGTATTGGTATTTTGTTGTTTTTGTTTTGGCGCTGGTGCTGTTTTAAAGCTTTTGCCAAATGATTTACCACCACCAAATTTCTTTGCTTCTGCATGAGGAGCAGAAAGTACAAAAACAAACATTAGGGCAGCAATAGATAAAAGACGTTTCATTGCCTGTTCCTTTACTGTATTAAAATAATATGAACTGATAATAGCCTGCATCGCTTCATATTGGGAGTATTAAAACGCACGACTGTGTTTCAGAGTGTTAAAAACGCCTCTTTTATTCTCAACATTGTGCTTTGCGCCCTAATTGACAAAACTCTTACTTGAAGAATAATGGGATGCAATTAAAATTAAGAACAATGTTCACAATTTTTTAAATCAGGCTTATATGGCGCGCAGAAACGACCATACTCATCAAGAAATACGTGATATGGCATTAAATAATGTGAAGGTATTTCTCAACGAGCATAGTCATCACGAACTCAGCTTAAGAAAGCTAGCAAAAAGCATTGGCTATGTACCCAGTACATTGGTCAATATTTTTGGTAGCTATAATTTGTTGTTACTGCGCTCTATCGCTCAAACGTTAGATGAACTAATGCAGCAAGTAAATCAAGGGTTGGACAATAGCACGACACCAGAAGAAGCACTTAAAGCCATCGCCTATTGCTATTATGACTTCGCGCAACGGCATCCTAATCGCTGGAAATTAGTGTTCCAACACAACATGAATGGTGAGGCCTTACCTGATTGGCAAGAGAACCGCATTAGTCAAATGATGGGTGTGCTTGAAGAAATAATTAAAACCATTAACTCACATAAAAGCGACTCTGACGTAGAAAAAAGCAGTCGTGTTATTTGGGCTAGTGTCCATGGTATTACGTTATTAAGTCTGGATGATTTGTTATTTTCATCAACACCTATTGATGGTCATCTCCTCATTGATAATCTACTATTGAACTATATCAACCAATGGAAGCAGCACTAGCTTTGTAATTAAAGGATTATTCATGGCAAAGCAAGCCAAGCTATTAACCCAACGTCGTTTTCTGCCTTACTTTTTAACTCAATCTTTAGGTGCATTTAACGACAACATTTATAAAAACACACTGCTACTTTTTGTTGCCTTTGCCAGTGTGGATAGCTTGCCTATTTCATCTAATTTATTTATTAACCTTGCTGCTGGTTTATTTATTCTTCCTTTCTTTCTTTTCTCAGCTCCTGCTGGCGTTTTGGCTGATAAATATGAAAAATCAGCCTTTATTCGCAAAGTAAAACTTGTTGAAATCGTGATCATGCTCTTTGGCGCGATGGCCTTTATTCTTAAAGATTACACTTTATTATTAATTCTTCTTTTTTTGATGGGTACACAATCGGCTTTTTTTGGTCCGGTCAAATACGCTCTGCTTCCTCAGCAATTAAAAAAAGAAGAGTTAGTAACGGGTAATGCCTTAGTTGAGACAGGAACTTTCCTTGCTATTTTATTCGGAACCATTGGTGCAGGTTTCATTGCTTCACAAGATAATGCGGAGTACATTGCAGCGGGTGCGGTTGTTCTTTTTGCCGTGCTTGGTTATCTTTCAAGCCGCCATATTCCTCACACAAAAGCCATTGCTCCTAATTTGGTTTTTAAATGGCAGCCTATCCAACAAACAAAACAGACGCTTAATATTGCCAAAGAAGATCCCTCGGTATTTTTAGCTATCATGGGGATCAGTTGGTTCTGGTTTTTAGGCGCAAGTTATTTAACTCAGTTCCCAAATTATAGTCATCTACACCTTAACGATAATGCCATTACTGTAACGGTATTATTAGCTTTATTTTCTATTGGTATTGCAATAGGCTCTCTGGCTTGTGATATGTTGTCTAAACACAGAGTTGAAATTGGAATTATCCCATTAGGCTGCTTAGGCATCTCTCTATTTGGGATGAATCTTTATCTTTCAACACCAAGCTCATCGATTGACGCCACTGGCTTTATAGCTACACTTTTAAGCCCAGAATTTCTGCCTGTTTTTATTAATCTGTTATTTTTAGGCATTTGTGGCGGACTTTATATCGTTCCTTTGTATACTTTAATCCAACAACGACCAAAGCCAGAACACCGCTCCCAAATCATTGCAGCCAATAACATCTACAATGCGCTATTTATGGTCGCTAGTGCCATTTTAGGCATTGTGTGTTTATCTGTTCTTGAATTATCTATTCCTCAGTTCTTTGCCCTTCTCGCTATTATGAATGGCGTTGTTGCCTTATTTTTACTCTGTAAAGTTCCTGTTTTTGTGATCCGATTTTTATTGTGGATAATAACTCACACTTTATACCGCGTTAAACATAAAAACTTACATCATCTTCCTGAAGAAGGTGGCGCTTTACTGGTTTGTAATCATATTACTTATATGGATGCCTTTATTCTAAGTGGTGCGTGTCCACGCCCCATTCGCTTTGTTATGGAAGAGGAGTACGCTGAACTGCCTTTAGTTAAATACTTCTTTCGCTTAACCAAGGTAATTCCCATTAATGCCACAAAGAGCAGCTCTATTCGTCGTGCTTTTTTAGAGGTTGAAGCGGCGTTATCTAACGGTGAAATCGTCTTGATTTTCCCAGAAGGGGTATTAACTCACGATGGTGACGTGGGGTCATTTTTACGAGGAATAGACATCATCCTGAAACGCTCACCCGTACCTGTAATTCCAATGGCGCTGCGTGGT
This sequence comes from Aliivibrio finisterrensis, assembly GCF_008933155.1. Taxonomy (GTDB): domain Bacteria; phylum Pseudomonadota; class Gammaproteobacteria; order Enterobacterales; family Vibrionaceae; genus Aliivibrio; species Aliivibrio finisterrensis. Next base: position 103,269 of record NZ_WBVP01000010.1, read on the forward strand.
TTATGGGGCAGTTTCTTTAGTCGTCATGGTGGGAAAGCGATATTAAAACGACCAAGCCGCTGTTGGTCAAAAATAGAAGTGGTAGCCGGAGAGCCCGTACCACCACATCTAGCAACATCAAGCGTAATGCGTGAAAAAGTAATTCAATTACGCGGTGATTGGCAGTGAGTTAACCCACTCTTTTACTTGTGGACGTGAAATTTTAAGGCCTGTTCCAAATAAGTGTTCAGGCATAGTTTCATAGCGAATTGGACATTCAAACTGAGTTAACTTCTCTTTTAAGAAAGAATGCAGCTCGTCATGGCTAATCGGTTGTGTCATTTTAATAACGGCAACAGGACGTTGTCCAAATTCGTCATCTGCCACATCAACAACAATCGCTTGCTCTATTTCGTTATGCGTTAGCAAAGCGAGCTCTATCTTTTCTGGATGAATATTCTCGCCGCCGGAAATGAACATATTGTCAGCTCGGCCTTGAATATGCAGCTCTGCGCCCATCACATAACCAAGATCGCTAGTTTGATACCAACCCTCTTCGTTAGTGATATTCATAATGCCAGATGAACGATAATAACCTAGCGCTAAGCACTCACCACGAACAAGAACTTCACCTTTTTCAATACGTAATTCACGATAATGAAGTACATTACCCACACCCGGCTCTCCATCTGCCAGTTTTGCGGTTACCGTAGAAGCCATTTCTGTCATGCCATAACCTAACCAACACTCAATGCCATTTTCTCTTGCGGCATCAGTTAATTCAGTCGGTATAACAGCACCGCCAAGTAACACGCGTTTTAACGCCAGACGAGAGACATCACCACAGTCTAAAATTCGCTGCAGCTGAGTAGGAACCAATGAGGCATGAGTAACACCACATAAGTCATTTAACAAACCATCTTCGGTTGGCATCACAATGGTTGCGCCCGTTAATAACCAACGCCATACAATCGCTAGTCCCGAAACATGGAATAAAGGCAAAGATAATAGCCACGAATCACAATTATCAAACTCCATCGTGCTAAGTAAGCCAGCAGCTGAGTACAAATGGTTATTTATGCTGTGTGCAACCGCCTTTGGTAACCCTGTTGATCCAGAGGTAAAGGTCAAGGTCGCTAATCTATTTGGTTGCCATGTCGCAGCAATCACACTGTAGTCAGCGTTGATTAATTGCAGATGATGCCAAGTGCCTGAAATGCTCTCTTGCCCTTCACCAAACCATATATGTTGAGCAGAAATACTCGTCACTAACTGATGAAGTTGAGCTTTCGGTGTTTTTGGATTAATTGCTGAAAAGCGAGCACCAATACGAATACTGGCTAATTGCAGCCAAATGAGATCAACACCACTTTTTGCGACCCCAACAACTACATCATCACGTTTGACGCCTTGTTGAATAAGACCATTGGCGTATCGATTCACTTGAATTGATACTTCAGCCCAAGTCCACACTTTGTTGCCATCACGAAGCGCGATTTCCACTTCTCGCTCTTCACTCCATTTTGCCCAAGGCCAAGTAGTAAAAAGCGGTGAGATTAATTTTCCCATATAAGTGTCAGCTCTGATAACTCATTCATTGGTAACTCACAATTAGGCCAAGGTGTGTCTAATTGCATTTTAAACAGATCAATCGTATCTAAACCAGGGATCGTCTCTGGTGTTTTCCAGGCTGCCAATCGTGCTAGTTGGGTTAAAGCAAGGCTAGATTCTAGGCTTGAGCTAATCACGGCCTGCATACCTAACTTATGCGCATTTTCAACAAGGGAAAGACACTTATCAATAGAGCCAACCATGGTTGGTTTAATGACAATCGCTTTTACGCCGTCTTGAACCGTAATTTCAAAGCCATCATCACGCACCGTTTCATCCCAAGCAATGGCGATGCCTGTAGCTTGAGAGAATGCCAAACTCTCTTCTGGCGTATGGCAAGGCTCTTCTAAAAACTCAATACGAGAACGAAATTCTGGATTAACATAATTAGCAAATTGTTCGGCTTTCTTTGGAGTCCAATTACGGTTAGCGTCAAGGCGTAAAGACAGATCGGGAATAAGCTCTAAGAACATATTTACAACCATGCCATCACGAATCGGTTCATATAAGCCAACTTTGATTTTCGCAATTTTTTTGCCACTCATCTCGTTCAGCTTAACGACTAAATCGTCTGGGTCACCTGAGCATAATGGCGCAACTTGATAGTTACCTTCTTGTGGTAAACCATTCTCTAGCTCTAATAGTGCCATACTAAAACCAAAGGCTACCGATGGGCAATTAGCATCAAGATCCAGCTCTTCATTATTGAGCCACGCTTGAGTTAAAGACAATAAATCTTCACGTGCCTGCTCTAACGTCTCTTGGCTAAACTCAGGAAGAGGAGAAATTTCACCTTTACCACAATGTGTTCCATCACTTAATTCAATGACCAATCCATCTCGTTGTTGAAGACGTTGTTCACGAAGAATAACTCCACTGTCCATAGGGAGTTGGTATTGATATATCTTGGCTGTTTTCATTTGTTACTCCAACCAATAAAAAGAAAAAAGAGACTCATAAAGAGCCTCTAATACTTAATTGAATCAGTGATAGGTGCTTATGGATTACGAGGGAATTTATCGAAATCAGGACGACGTTTTTCATTAAACGCGTTGCGACCTTCTTGACCTTCTTCTGTCATGTAGAACATCATAGTTGCGTTACCCGCCAACTCTTGAAGACCTGCTTGACCATCACAGTCTGCATTTAATGCCGCTTTTAGGCAACGTAGTGCCATTGGGCTGTGTTGTAATGTTTCACGACACCAACGAACCGTCTCTTTTTCTAAGTCAGCAACAGGAACAACCGTGTTTACTAGCCCCATATCCAATGCTTCTTGAGCATCGTAGAAACGGCAAAGGAACCAGATTTCACGCGCTTTCTTTTGACCAACGATACGAGCCATGTAAGAAGCACCCCATCCACCATCAAAAGAACCCACTTTAGGACCTGTTTGACCAAATTGTGCATTTTCAGCGGCAATGGTTAAGTCACACATCATATGTAAAACGTGACCACCACCAACAGCGTAGCCTGCTACTGCTGCGATAACTGGTTTTGGACAAGTACGGATCTGACGTTGGAAATCCAACACATTTAAGTGGTGTGTGCCGCTATCATCACGGTAACCGCCGTAATCGCCACGGATCTTCTGATCACCACCTGAACAGAACGCATCTTCGCCTAAACCGGTAAGAATGATAACACCCACTTTCTCGTCATAACGAGCATCTGCTAGTGCATCAATCATCTCTTTAACCGTACCAGGGCGGAAAGCGTTACGTACTTGCGGGCGTGCGATAGTGATTTTCGCAATGCCATCTGCTGATTTATGGTACTGAATGTCTTCGTATTGCGCTGTGCAATCTGTCCAATTTACTGGAGCGTAAAGTTCTTCTTCTGAAATGCCAACAGTTCTTGCCATGGGTTTTATTTCCATTGTTGTAAGAATGTATTAAGTACATGTGTAAAGCGTTCGGGCTGTTCCACATGAGCGTTATGTCCCGCCTGAGCAATGATTTGATATGATAATTGACTTTGCTTAGCCAGGTGTTGAAATTTTTTATCTGCTTCTCCGCAAATATATAACATGGGGATGGTGCTAAGATGTAAGGCTTCAAGCAAATGCGGTTGCTTAGCCAATGATGTAGTTCTCAACATCATCCCAATTGACTTACCAAGATTATCACTTCTTTTTACTACTAAATCTTGTCTTTGCTCAGGGTTTAGTGAAGAAAACACCTGTTGTTGATACCAATCGTCTAAAACATCAACAATCGGTTGTTGTTCAAATCGCTCAGCCCAAGCGATATCGTTTTTTAGTCGAGCGTGTTTCTCTTCTGCGTTAAGTAATCCAAAATTACCCCCTTCAATACATAAACCACGTAAAACAATATTTTCTGGTAATTTAAAGCAGGCATTTAGGTACATGGCAATTCGACCACCTAAAGAGTAACCCACAAAAATAAACTCTTGATAAGGGCTATTTTCAAGTTGTTCGACTATCAAGCCGCAAGTTTCTTCAAATCCATCGTCTTCTAAAACATGAATTGCGCTGCTCTTACCATGCCCAGGAAGATCGATTAGTAACGCAGGATAAGTATTTGTGACTTCCTGTGAGATCTTATCCCAATCAGCTATTGTCCCTAATAATCCATGTAAAAAGACCACACAAGGGCGAGTTGTATTTTCTTTGGGTACACTTAATTTAGAATAAAGTGGCATGCTGAATCGTTTGGAGCAACCGCGTTAATTCTTCACCCACTTGGCCAGCTGGGGTGTTAATTTCGACTAAATGCACCCCAGACTCTAATCCTTCATTAATCATTGATACCGCACAGCTTAGTGTTTCTGGCCTATGATAGGCTAAACCAAACATCGCTGCGGCATGACTAAACTCTAATGTATGAGGCATACGGTAATAATCATCTTTTTTCTTTTCATCAACAGGCAATAAATCAAAGATACCACCGCCATCATTGTTCATCACAACAAGAACAAATGGAGCTGTTGCTTGCTTTAATAATGCCAATGAATTCAAATCATAAAGTAATGACGTATCGCCAACTAATGCTAATAACGGCTTTTGATTTTCTTTTTGAACCCCTACTGCTGTAGCAACAAGTCCGTCAATACCTGAAGCACCACGATTGGTATAAGTATGTTGTTGATTAAGCTCGCCAACCATATCTAACAAACGAACAATTAAACTATTGCCAACAAACCAATCACACGATTCGACCTTTTGGCCTACCGTGAGCGCAAAGCTTAATTCAGATAAGGTTTCACTGTTGCATGCCATTGAACGAGCTAACGCCAACGCATTAAGGGAGGCCACTTTTAACGACTCGCTCCATAACAATGAAGGAGCATGATCAAAATAACAATCACGCTCGACTAAGCTATCAATATGCGCCTGACACCATGACATGATATTGGCACGGTAACGGACATGAGAGTGACTGCTTACATCCAATAATTCTGAGTGAGGATCTATCAAATAATAATCGTTCTGATAGTTATCTAACCATCCCGTTAAACGTTTAGACACTAATCGAGCACCAAACTGGAGTACGCATTCAACATCAGACAGTAACTCTATACAGCCACTATTTTGCAACCATAAATCGTAGTGCGCCCACTCTGAGTAATAACCCGACTGTGGATCCGCCAATACTGGCCACCCTAACTCTTTCGCTAATTCCGCAGCGGCTTGTGCCTCTTCCAATGAGACTTTACCAATGATGACAATGCCTTTTTTTTGGGCTGTTTTCATCCATTGAGGAGAAACGGTCATTATTGAAGAGTAACGAGGTTGTTGAATATAGGCTGAGAAGGCCTCTTTCCATTCTTGAATTGGCGCAAGATACTCTCGTACAAATGTATTATCTTTCTTGCCATAAAAGGGTTCAGGAAAAGGACAATTAATATGAATAGCGCCACCTTGTTCTTGCTGAATAAAGCAGGCTTGATCCAATCGACTCAATAGCCATTGTGCGGGAACGTTAATAGTTGGTGATGGCAATTGGAGAGAATGGCAGGCATGTGAAGAAAATATTCCCTGCTGATTAATCGCTTGGTTTGCACCGCAATTAATCAACTCTACAGGGCGATCTGCCGTAAGTAGGATTAACTTCTCTTTGGTTAATCCGGACTCTACAACTGCAGGCAATAAGTTTGCTACTGCAGTGCCAGAAGTAACAATTACAGCAACCGCTTCATTTGACGCTTTGGCAATGCCCAGAGCTAAAAATCCTAAGCCTCGCTCATCAAAATGCCTATGAATAGATAAATATTGATGTTCTGAAGCGGCAAGCGTTAATGGTGTTGAACGAGATCCTGGAGCAATACAAACATGCTTTACTCCATTTCGAACTAACTCTTCAATAATCAACTCAGCCCAAACTTGATTTAGCATTACTTGCTGCTCTGGTTGCATCATGCGACTTGCGACTCCTTGATCTCTGCGCTCACGGCAGGATCCGATTCTAATAAGGTACATAGGGTTGAGGTTTTCTTATCTAACTCTTCCCATTCACTGCTCGGTTGAGAGCCAGGTACAATCCCTGCCCCTGCGAATAAATGCAATTTATTTCCCATGACTAATGCGCTACGAATCGCGACACAAAACTCACTGCGTTGTTGGCTTAAAAAACCAACGGCACCACTGTACCAACCACGGGCAAACGGTTCGTTATCAATAATGAAATCCAATGCGGACATGCGGGGCAAGCCAGCAATTGCTGCGGTTGGCTGTAAATTGTCCAATAATTGTGAATCACAACACTCAGCGTTGATCTCTGCAGAAATTGGACGCTTCAAGTGTTGAACTTTACGTAACTTCACTAGTTCTGAGCTTTCCGCTACCGTCATTGATAAGCTAAATTTAGATAAGCGATTGATAATATCATCGACCACAAGACGGTTTTCATATTGATTTTTCTTATCCGCAATAAGCCAAGAGGCAAGCTGGTTATCCTCTTCTTCATCGTGACCACGACCAATGGTTCCCGCTAAAGCCTCTGTTTTTAAGGCATAACCATTACGAACATATAAGCGCTCTGGTGTAGAGCCGATAAAGCAATGTTCGTTATCGAGCGCCATCATAAAATGAAAGCTATGGCTGTTTGCTTTACGGCTTGCTTTTAAAAATTGAGCTGAAGATAAAGTTTGATCAAGTGTTAAAGTTGTTTTACGCGCAAGCACTACTTTCGCAAATTGTTTGTTTGAAATTGCCGTCAACGCTTTATTGACCATGTTAGTCCAATCGGATTTTTCTGGTGTATTAATTCGTTGTGTTACGCGACAATGCAATTCGGAAAGTGATGAAAAATGCTCCACCAGTTTATCCAACGTCGATAGCAAACGTGAATTATCGTCAGATAGATTAACCATTATCTGCCAAGATGAGGCTAAACGGCTGATTTCAACTTGTGGTAAAAAGAAAAAAGACGACATACAACGTCGATTACGCTCAGTACGCCCATCAAAAGAACGCCCCCCCCAGATACGCTGCTTTGGTGCTAATACTTTCTGCGCGGCGCTTGGGTCTATAAATGTCTTAACTTGCCCGATAACCGCGACTTCTTCTTGGCCATTACGAGACTGCCAATAAAATTTAGGGAATACGGATTGAGCTTCTAGCCAATCAATCAGTTGATCGCCAATCGACCAATCTAATTTAAGACAAATAGTATGACGTGACGTTGCCTGCGTAATTTGATGACGAATCGATTCAATGGCATTTTGAAAAGTGGGCAAATTAACCTCTCTTGATCGTTTTCAGCCATCATGGCAACCGTATTGCGCAAGCGGAATTGCTTGCTATTTCCTTGTATGAACTAGTGATTCTAGCAAAAGGTTTGAAAATAAAAAATAATTCACATCAATTGTATGTATAAAAAATAAAACTCTTATCAAATTTTTCTGATTTATGTAAATCTAAAACAATGTAAAATCCCCTTTATTGCCCACATATTAATCAACACACACAAAAGCCATAAGAAAAGAGAATACGTCCAATCCCAGTAGGAAATATTGCAGACACAAATTTGGCGTGATTATTTTCTAAAAATTGTTTCTCACTCCTATAGAAATAGTGTAATTTGAACCTATAACGTATTTTTTTCATCAGGGTTCACCATGCAAAATATTGGAATGTCATCAAAACTTAGCAGTGTATGCTACGACATCCGCGGTCCAGTTCTTAAACATGCTAAAAGAATGGAAGAGGAAGGCCACAAGATTCTTAAATTAAACATTGGGAATCCCGCCCCATTTGGTTTTGACGCCCCTGATGAAATCCTAGTTGATGTGATTAAAAACCTACCAACGTCGCAAGGTTACTGTGACTCAAAGGGTATCTACTCTGCTCGTAAAGCGGTGGTTCAACATTATCAACGTCGTGGTTTATTAGATTTAGATGTAGAAGATGTTTACATTGGTAATGGCGCATCTGAGCTAATCGTAATGGCAATGCAAGCGCTATTAAATAATGGCGATGAAATGCTAGTTCCTGCTCCTGATTACCCATTATGGACGGCTGCAGTGTCACTTTCAGGTGGTAAACCTGTGCATTACATCTGTGATGAAGGGGCAGATTGGTACCCAGATCTAGACGACATTAAAAAGAAAATCACACCAAACACAAAAGGCATCGTGTTAATTAACCCGAATAACCCAACCGGTGCGGTATACAGTCGTGATTTCTTATTACAAGTTGTCGAAATTGCACGTCAAAACAACCTAATCATCTTTGCTGATGAAATTTATGACAAAGTACTTTATGACGGTGCGGTTCATACTACATTGGCAACATTAGCGCCTGATATTTTAACGGTAACATTCAACGGCCTATCTAAAGCGTATCGTGTATGTGGTTTCCGTGGTGGTTGGATGTTCTTAAACGGTCCAAAAGATCACGCTCAAGGTTATATCGCAGGCCTAGATATGCTTGCTTCGATGCGTTTATGTGCAAACGTACCTATGCAACATGCAATTCAAACGGCACTAGGTGGTTACCAAAGCATTAATGAACTTCTGCTTCCGGGTGGCCGTTTATTAGAGCAACGTGATAAAGCGTATGATTTGATCACTCAGATCCCAGGTGTAAGCTGCGTGAAACCAAAAGGCGCGATGTACCTGTTCCCTAAACTTGATCCTAAGATGTACAAGATTAAAGATGATCAGAAGTTTGTGCTGGATTTCTTAATCAAAGAGAAGGTTCTACTTGTTCAAGGCACAGGCTTTAACTGGCCAACGCCTGATCACTTCCGTATCGTGACATTACCACGAGTTGATGATCTAGAAACCGCGATTGGTCGCCTAGAGCGCTTCTTGCATACTTACAAACAATAGTCTTTCTGGTTATAAAAATTCAAAAGCCTGCTCACTTCACTTGTAGGCTTTTTACTATTCGTAGCACTAAATTTTAATGACTAACGCTCACGCACAAAATGGTTCTGATCAATCGCACCAAGGAAGGTTTCGCTCTTCACAAACTTAAAGTTTAGCGGCTGCTCTAAATCACCAAATAATGGTGAACCTCCACCTAAAAGTACAGGAATAGTGGTAATAATAAGCTCATCAATCAAATCTTCTTTTAAGAAATTTTGGATCGTCACACCACCATCGATATACAGATCTTTAAAACCTTTCGCATGAATATCGTTAAGAACTTCTTTTAACTCACCCTTAACTAAAAAGACTTTATCTTCATACCCTTCAGGTACTGATGTCATGGTATTACTCAGAACAAAAACGGGTTTGGAATACGGCCAATCAACACCAAAACTTAATACCATATCAAGCGTGTTACGCCCCATGACCATCGCATCAATACGATCAAAATGTTCAACAAACCCCATCGAATCTTGTTCTGGGTTTGGAATGGCATGTAACCAATCAAGGCCTCCATTTTTATCAGCAATATAACCATCTAAACTTGTTGCTATAAATACACTGTTTGACATTAAAAGCTCCGATATATCTAAATTTACTCTATTCTTTGGTAAAAATTATTACGCAATACTGCCCTTAGGCGTCATATTAAAATGACGCTTAAACTCGCGACTAAATTGTGAAGTACTGGTATATCCAACTAAATGCGCGGCATCAGTTACTCGTCGCCCTTCTAGTTGAATTAATTCTTTGGCTTTATTCAAGCGTACTTTTTTTAAATACTGCAATGGGGATTCAAATGTTACTTTACGAAAAGCAGAATGAAAGGCAGAAACACTCATGTTCGCCTCTTCCGCTAAATGTTTCACGGTTAATCCATCCGCATAAGATTGATGCATCTTATTCATCGCTTTAGCAACTCGTGCATATTGGCTGTCATGATGAGCCAAATTAAATAAAACGTGCCCTTCAGGACCTGTAAGTGCTCGATACACAATTTCTGCAAGTAATGACTCGCCTAGCATTCTTGTATCTAATTCAGAATGCAATGCAATCATTAATCGTTTACAGCTTTCAAGCATCTCGTCTGCCATTTTAACTGACGTTAAACCAAAACCATCTTGTTGCGACTGTCTACTTGGCTGAAAATCAGCCTCTTCTAATTCATTAACTAAGCGATGAAGCAACGACGAATCAACATCAATACTGAGCCCTAATAGCGGCTCTCCATTTTCAGGAAATGCTTCACACTCTAATGGCATAGGTACACCAACAACCAGATAATCATCAGGTCCATAACTGACAGGCTGATTGCCAATATGTATGTGTTTATGGCCTTTTCCCATCACTATGATGCCTGATTGATAAACAAAAGGCTGACGCTGGTTACCTTTACTGCTGCGATAAAACCATACACCAGGAATAGCCGTCTCTCTAATCCCTTCAAGATCATTAAAACCATAATGATCAGCATAGCTTTGCATTAATTCACCAAGAGAGCTCATCCTATTTCCTTTATCTAATCAAGACCACATCTATAACTTTCTTTTTTGAAAATACATGTAATTGTAGAAATAGGCAATAAAAAAGCAGAAATCCACCTTTCTAATGTCACAATTGAATACTAATATGCACTTATTGAAATGATAAGTTCTAGAAAATAGAACATCACCTTTTGGAAAAAATGAGGTACAGCAATGAAATTCTCTTACGTTAACCCGACACAAATTCATTTTGGCCAAGGTCAAATCGCGGCAATTGCTACATCAATCCCACAAGACCAAAAAGTATTAGTCATTTATGGCGGTGGTTCAATTAAAACAAATGGGGTTTATGACCAAGTTGTTACAGCACTGGCTAACCATTCTTGGATCGAGTTTTCAGGCGTTGAGCCAAACCCAACAGTTGAGACACTAGACAAAGCGGTTGCTATCGTTAAAGCAGAAAACGTAGATTATATTCTTGCTGTTGGTGGCGGATCTGTTATTGATGGTTCTAAGTACGTTGCTGCTGCAGCGAAATATGACGGTAATGGTTGGGATATCCTAATTGGTCAGCATACCGTGACAGAAGCTGTGCCACTGGGCGCAATTTTAACGCTACCGGCAACAGGCTCTGAATCTAATTCTGGTGCAGTAATCACTCAAAAATCGACACAAACTAAACTGCCTTTCATGGCGGCAGCAGTACAACCTAAATTTGCGGTTCTTGATCCTGATTCAATGAAAACATTACCTGAGCGCCAACTGATTAATGGTCTAGTCGATGCTTGGGTTCATACCTGTGAGCAATACTTAACAATGCCAACAGGTGCAATGGTTCAAGATGGCTACGCAGAAACGCTGTTACGTAATTTACTAACGCTTGGCGCTCAATACGACAACCGTGACAGCAATGAATGGCGCTCAAACCTAATGTGGACAGCAAACCAAGCTTTAAACGGCCTTATTGGTACTGGTGTTCCTCATGATTGGGCTACGCACATGATTGGTCACGAACTGACTGCGCTTTATCATGTTGATCACGCTCGTTCTTTATCTATCATTCAGCCATCTTTACTTCGTAACCAAATCGAAGCAAAACGCGCTAAACTAGAGCAAATGGGTAAAAACGTATTTGGTTTAGAGATGTCAGATGATTTAGCAGAGCGCACTATTGTTGAAATCGAAACCTTCTACCATAGCTTAAACTCGCCAACAGAGTTAACGGAACATGGCGATGATAAAGCAACAGCGATTGATGCCATCATCAAGCAACTTGAAGCTCACGGAATGGTTGCATTAGGTGAACATCAAGCGATTACCCTTGAAGTGTCACGTGAGATTCTAGAAGACGCTGTGAAGTAATATCGCATCTCCATCGTTCTAGATACAAAATAAAAAGCCGATTTAGCACACTGTAATGCTAAATCGGCTTTTCTTATTCTTAATAAATTAAAATAATGAATAGATCACTTAATCACAGGCTTCTTTTTACGCTCCCATTGAGTAATGAAAGCAACAGAAGCTATGATTATTGCCGCACCTAACCATAAGCGTCCTGGAGGTGCCCAACCAAATACTACCCACCCAGCTAACACATTTAATGGCAATTTAGCGTGATCAAACGGCTGCACAAACGACGCATCAGCAACAGCATAGGCTTTTACGATAGCCCATTGCGCCAATGCCGTCATTACACCAGCGCCAAATAGCAATAGCCACACATTCATACCGCTTGGTGTTTGCCAATCGGGTAACGCCAATAAGATATTAAATGGGGTAATAAGAACCAAAAGATACACTACCATAGTCGATGGTGAATCGTTTGACGACATCTTCTTAACCATTAACGAATAACAAGCCCAGAAGAAAGCAGCGCCAACAGGTAATAGTGTTGCCCATGTAAAGCTATCTGCCCATGGCTCAAGAATAATCATCGCCCCAACAAAACCAGCTAATGTTGCACACCAACGAGCCGCACCGACTTTCTCTTTTAAGAATAAGCCAGAGCCAATAGTCGCAAATAAAGGAGAGGTCATTAAAAGGGCGATGCCTTGCCAAATCGGAACTGGGTAAGCTAATGCCCACAACCACAGTTGAATACCAATTACCGACAAGAATACACGCAGCGCATGCATACCAAAATGCTCAGTACGAAGTGAATTACGCAGCCCTAATGTGCGTAAATACGGCAAAATAACAACAAGTGCTATCGCGTATTGAACCAGTGCTACCATGGTTGATGGTAAGCCAAAGTTCATACTGACGTATTGAGCAATACTGTTAACTATCGCAAAGGCAAGGCCTGCAGTTAACATCCAAGAGGCACCTTGGACAGGTTGATGCTGAGACATAAAGGTCATTATTCACATTGAAAAAAGGGAAACAAATCATACGACTGTTCCCCTCATTTGCCAACCGTTAACCCCTAACAAACCCCTATAAACTGGGCTTATTAGCTCATAAATTTACGACTTAAGATTTTTAGCATCCATTTTTTGTGTTTTAACAGCAACCTTGCTCTTGGTAACCAATTTGGTGTATTCAATATGGTTTTAGCGTGAGAGAAGGTTTGAAAGCCTTCAATGCCATGGTAACTCCCTACGCCTGAATCACCAATGCCTCCAAAAGGAGCATCATCAGCAGCCACATGCATCATAGTGTCATTAACGGCTAAGCCACCACTGTGTGTTTTCTGACTAATGTCTTTAACCAGCTGTTTATCTAATGACATCACATATAATGCTAATGGGCGGGGACGCGCCTGAATATAATTCAAGGGTTCTTCGATTTTGTCATAACCAATAATTGGCAATATCGGCCCAAAAATCTCTTCTTTCATCACTTGCATGTCGTCTGTTACGTTAGTCAGTAAACGAGGTAAGAATGAACGCCCGTCTATTTTCTCAACATCACCAATCGCCGTAATTATGGCTCCCTTCTTTTGGGCATCATCAAGATAGTTATTTAAACGATTATATTGAGCTTGGTTAATGATATGGCTGTATTCTCGTCGTCCCTTTTTCTCAGGAAAAGCTTGTAAAAATCGACGAGAATAAAGCGAGATAAAGTCATCCACTTTATTTTTAGGAACAAAGACATAATCAGGCGCAACGCAAATTTGGCCTGCATTCATAGATTTGCCAAGCATAATCGCATCTACCGCTGACGTTAAATCGGCATCTTCTGCGATGATCACTGGTGATTTCCCACCTAGCTCAAGAGTCACTGGTGTCAGATTTTTAGCCGCAGCACTGGCGACTAGCTTACCGACTTGAGTTGAGCCTGTGAATAATAGATGGTTAAAAGGCAATTGTGAGAACTCTGCCGCGACATCCCCCTCTCCTTCAATAATACAAACGTGCTGAGAAAGCTCAGCGAACACACGGCGAAGCACTTGATTTGTTTGAGGCGTGTATTCACTTAACTTGACCATGACACGGTTGCCCGCAGCAATTGCAGTTACAATAGGCGCTATACTTAAATAGATAGGAAAATTCCAAGGGACAATAACACCAACAACGCCAAGCGGCTGATAACACACTGACACCTTTGAAGGAGAGAGCAATAGTCCTGCATGGCGTTTTTTAACGTTAAGCCATTTAGGCAAACGCTTAAGCGTATAATTGATGTGTTGAATGGAAGGCATCAAATCACAAATACTGGAATCAAAATGACTTCTAAACCCATAATCTTGTTCAAGTGCTGAGACTAAAGCCCATTTTTCAGTTAAAAGCGCCGCTTTTAATTTGATAAGTAGTGATAGCCGATCTTCTTTTTCAGGGTAAGGAGACGCTTGATATGCCTGTTGAAGCTGCTCAAATTCATACGATAAATTAACGACACTGTTCATGGTCTAAGTCCATTTATTGGCCAAAAAATCATTATAGCAATGCCATTTAATTCGCGAAATCATTCTACTTTAGGCCTGTGCTCTTCTTCTCTTTTTTAAATAACTCATTGATCTTTTTGTAACAAGGCTGTAATGATATAGAGATAGTAATAACTGTGAGAACAATAATAATGAATAAACCAACCAATATTACTCTGTCCCCACAATGGGAAGATCGCATAAGTAACGAACAAAAGTTACGTCGTAATGATCAGCGCAGCGTTTTTCAACGAGATCGTGCTCGTATTCTCCATTCTGCTGCTTTTCGTCGCCTTCAAGCAAAAACTCAAGTTCACGGTCCAGGCAGTGCCAATGATTTTTATCGCACGCGCTTAACACATTCTTTAGAGGTTTCACAAATTGGCACTGGTGTAGTTGCACAACTTAAATTAAGGCAGCCCGAGTTTCGTAACCTATTAACCTCTACCAGTTTAATGGAAAGTATCTGTTTAGCTCATGATATAGGCCACCCTCCTTTTGGTCATGGTGGTGAGATTGCGCTTAATTATATGATGCGTGATCATGGCGGGTTTGAAGGCAATGGGCAGACGTTACGAATTTTAAGTAAACTAGAGCCTTATACTGAACATTTCGGTATGAACTTAGCAAGAAGAACTCTACTTGGTGTTCTAAAATACCCTGCATTTTTAGACCAAGTTCACTCTAGCTTTCACCCTGAACCGGTCACTAACTTACGTCACTTAAAATCCATTGAATGGCATCCACCGAAAGGAATTTACCGTGATGATGAACAGATCCTAAATTGGGTTTTGACCCCACTATCTGATCACGATAAAGCCCTGCTATCTACACTTCGGTTCCAAAAAGAAGGCGATAATAGCCATAGAAAAACACGCTTTAAATCCATTGATTGCTCAATCATGGAACTGGCTGATGATATTGCTTATGGTGTTCATGACTTAGAAGATGCAATAGTGATGGGGATTGTCACTCGTAACCAATGGCAAGAATCTGTAGCAAGTAAGCTTGCCGAGTGTGGTGATGAATGGTTTGAAGCTAATATTGAAACCATCAGTGACAAGCTGTTTTCAGGTCTTCAATATCAACGTAAAGATGGGATTGGTAGTATTGTAAATGCATTATTAACCTCTATTAGTATTAAAAAAACGACGTTCGAGGAAGAGCCTGAGTTCGATTCAGAATTACTGCGTTGGAATGCATATTTAAGCCCGTCCATGACTTATGCCTTAGAAGTGCTTAAAAAGTTTGTAGGTAAATACGTAATTCACCACTCTGAAATGCAACGGATTGAGTACAAAGGTCAGCAAATTGTGATGGAAATATTTGATGCGTTAAATTCTGATCCTGAACGTTTATTGCCTGAAAATGATAAACGAGAATGGCAAGAAGCAATGATGTCAGGTGGTAATGCGCATCGAGTGATTGCTGACTATATTGCCGGCATGACCGATGGTTATGCTCAGCGTTTATATAATCAGCTTTTTGTTCCTATCTGATCGAATACCGAACAATAAAAGAACTACTCTGAACGGTAGTTCTTTTGATACACCCCTTCCGGCATTTGGCTAATATGAAATTCTATCATGTTGTCAAAAGCCGTTAGAATCGAACCAAATTTATCGGCAGTTTCTGATGCTATCGATTCATTATCTAATTGACTGAGTACATGGTAACCCGCTTCTGCTGTTGATAGAGCGTTGTCTTTTGGCGCTTTTCGAACACGATAATTGCCCGATAACTCAGTATCAAGATGCACCTTGTGTAATGAATGCAGATTCGTCGAGAGCTGCCACATCTTGTAGGCTTTCTTCCACGTCCCATCCAATAAAATTACACGCTGTTTTTTCTCTGATGTATTCGATGCCGATGAAATCACCTGGCTTGTGTTGTCTAAAAAAAGCACTTGATGCTGATAATTATCATCACTTAATAATTGGTTTAATTCAGAATGCTCAGTAAAATTCTCACCAATAAAAGTGCGACAGTTTGCCAAACTTAGCGATAGGATCTTTGCTGTCCCTAATGGTCGCTTAGCTTCTGTTGGATGCTGTAGTATGATGAGTTCAATCTCAGTAGAGATCGGGGTTATCCATTTACAAATACAGGCTTTTTTTGTTTTTAAACATTGAAGACAAAATCGAATCACAAGGAACCTTTGTTTTGTTGAAATTACTTTTTCCCATTTTAGTTATACTTGGGTTTGCACAACTAACACCAGTATCTGATTTTTTTACTTGGGACAGAAACTTAATTCTACAAGGCGAGGTTTGGCGATTAATTACGGGTAACTTTACCCATACTAACCTTGCTCACCTAATAATGAATGCTGCCGCACTAATGGTATTTTGTTTTATTTTTAAGGACATATTAAATCCAAAAAAATTGTGGGGCCTACTGCTTTCTATCAGTTTAATGACTGGAGGACTTCTCTTATTATCTCCTATCCAATCTTATGTAGGCTTATCCGGTGTATTACATGGCTTATTTATCTGGGCTGCGATTGAAGACATCAAACAGCAACGAAGTACAGGGTGGTTATTACTCGTCGGTGTCGTCGCTAAAATTGCTTGGGAACAATACTTTGGAGCAAGTACTTCTACCATATCTTTAATAAATGCTAACGTTGCTATAGAGGCTCACCTAATTGGAGCATGTTGTGGTGCAATACTCCAATTACTCTACTATTTCTATACACTTAGTACAGCCTCTGACGCCCCAAAATAGAATGAGATAGCGTTGTACCGTCCACTAATTCTAGCTCTCCGCCCATAGGGACACCGTGTGCAATTCGACTTGCAGGGACTTGGTGCTCCTGACACACTTCAGCAATATAGTGAGCTGTCGCTTCGCCTTCTACCGTCGGGTTCGTTGCTAAAATCACTTCGGTAATATCGCCACGGCCTAAACGGTGGTCAAATAAATCTAAACCGATATCACTTGGACCGATACCATCAAGAGGAGAGAGATGCCCCATTAAAACAAAATAACGCCCAGAGAATTGCCCCGTTGCTTCTACCGCAACGATATCGGCAGGACTTTCTACGATACACAACTCACCGCTGGCTTGACGTTTTGGATTTAAACAAATTGCACACGTATCTTCTTCAGTAAATGTTCTACATTCTGAGCAATGTCCAATCTCAGACATCGCACGAGACAAAGAGTCCGCCAGTTGCATTCCCCCTTGACGGTTACGTTGTAAAAGATGAAACGCCATTCGTTGAGCTGATTTTGGACCAACGCCAGGTAGGCATCGTAATGATTCCATTAATTGTTCTAATAAACCACTTGTTCGCATAGTTTTTTTATATTCCAGAAAAGAAAAAGGCAGCCACTTAGCCGCCTAATTTTACCAAGATAAATATGAATAATCTGTCTTGATTTTTATCATTTAAGATAAATTAGAATGGCATTTTAAAGCCTGGTGGCATTTGCATTCCACCAGTAACACCAGCCATTTTTTCTTTTTGTGTTTCTTCAATACGACGAGAAGCATCATTGAACGCGGCAGCGATCAAATCTTCTAGCATCTCTTTTTCGTCTTCTTCCATTAAGCTTGGATCGATTTCAACACGACGAACACTGTGAGAACCTGTGATAGTAACCTTAACAAGGCCAGCACCTGATTCACCAGTTACTTCCATGTTTGCGATTTCTTCTTGCATTTTTTGCATGCGATCTTGCATTTGCTGGGCTTGCTTCATCAAGTTGCCCATGCCGCCTTTTCCACCGAACATAATTATTCTCTCTTAAATTTACTTCTTTGTTACTAAGAAAATGGGGATGAATATGACAATTTCAACCCATATGTATATTTTACTGTATTTGTATAAGAACGAATTAAATCGGCCTTACACTTTCTTGATCCATTTCTGCACCAAACCTCTGTATAAAGAAATTCACGTGTGGATCTTGTTGTAAACTTTGGTACGCCGTTTGTAATTTGGTTTGATACATTTGCTCACGTAATTCTAAAGGCGTCGTACCCTCAGTACTAATATCAATCAATACTGTGATGTCTTTATTAAGCGCCTGACTCAATGCCTGAGCTACCAATTCATTGGCTTTATCGCCATTCAAATGAGACTGAGCTGCTCTCAAATGTAATGTTACTTGGTTGTCTTTCTCAACAAACGACGAATTTAACACTAACTGTTGAACCAATTTTGGCAAGGTTAATGACATGGCCAGTGCTGACCATTCATCTTGCTTTGATGATTCTTCCACCAGTAATTTTACCATCTCTGGTGTTTTTTCATGCTCTAGTGCTTGCTTTAACTTGGTTGGAGTAATATCACTCACGACCTTTTTCTGTTCAGGTTGTGTTGATTTCCAACGATAAGGCTCTTCTGGTTTTTTCTCTTGTGCTGCTGAACTTCCAATTTGCGACACCTGAGCACGAGGGGCTAAATGCTGTTTTTCAGCAATGCGTTCTAGCACTGAACTCGTTTTTTTCTTATCGGATGCCGCACTAGACTTTTTTGAGCCAGTACCATTGTTTGTGTTAGCTAAATTATTTTTTGCACTGCGTAACTGGTTACGAACGCCAAGCAAACCCGTTTTTGGTGCAACAGCAGGCTCTTGCTGTACAGGAGGTACAGAAGATGACGTTTGCTGCATTGATTGATGCGAATCCCCCATAGGCGGCGCATCATACATAGGTGGTTGCTCTGACTGTACTGGTGGTACGTATTGATTCTTAGTATTAGCTTGTTGTGGTTGAGCGATTTGAGATGCCTGACGCTGAACTGGCGTTTGAGGTCTCATCGTTGCTGGATTTGAGTCTACAAGCGGTGCTGACTGCTGTCTTGGCATTGCCATAGGTTGAACAACTTGAGGCTCTGTTGATGGTACAGCAATCGGCTGAGCATCTAACTGTTGTGCATGAACGGGACGAAACGCGACCATTCTTAGCAGCATCATTTCAACGCCCGTTTTTTCCGTTGGCGCTAACGGTAAATCTTTACGGCTTTGTAAGGCAATTTGATAAAAAAGTTGCACTTCTTGTGGAGATAATTGGCCACTTAACAGTTCAATACGCTCTGCATCTGGTTGTGTTTTATCCAAAGTAGCCGGCAGTGCTTGATACATGGCTAATTTATGAAGTTGGTTCGCTATTTCTTTGGCTAACCCATCCCATTCAATCCCCATATCAGCAAGATCATTCACACAGCTCATTAATGTCTGCATGTTTTTCGTGCTTATAGCCTCTAAAATCCGAACCGCTTGATCCGTGTCTAAAGTGCCTAGCATCGCTGAAACAATATCAGTGGTAACAGAGCCATTACCCAATGCTATCGCTTGATCTGTCAAACTCAGTGCATCACGCATACTGCCGTCAGCAGCATGAGCAATCAGGCCTAATGCTCTTGCGTCTTTTGTTACTTCTTCTTTATCTAAAACAAAATCTAGCTGCTCATGAATTTGATCAACACTGATGTGCTTTAGATGGAATTGTAAACAACGAGACAATATCGTTACAGGCAGTTTCTGTGGATCGGTCGTTGCTAATAAAAATTTGACGTACTCTGGCGGCTCTTCCAATGTTTTTAATAACGCATTGAAACTATGGCGCGACAGCATATGAACTTCATCGATCAAATAAACCTTAAAACGACCACGCGCAGGTTTGTATTGAACATTATCAAGCAGTTCACGAGTATCTTCTACTTTAGTTCTAGAAGCAGCATCGATCTCAAGCAAATCAACAAAGCGTCCTTCGTCGATTTCCTTACAAGTAGAACACACACCGCAAGGGGTTGATGTGATCCCTTCTTCACAGTTCAACCCTTTCGCGAACAAACGTGCAATGGTGGTTTTACCCACACCACGAGTTCCGCTAAATAAGTAAGCGTGATGAAGTCGATTATGGTCAAGTGCGTTTTCCAACGCCGTAAGCACGTGAGGTTGGCCAACCACATCTTTAAAATGATGTGGACGCCACTTACGTGCCAGAACTTGATAGCTCATAGAATACAGCCCAAAATAAAATAGATCTAAATCGTAGCACAGCAAAAAAATGAGATCTCCCTTGATAGAGAGATCTCACTCAATTTATTGTGTATATGAGGAATTAGTGACCAGCAAACTCACAGATGCTGTATACGTTTAGGCCTAAACCTTCTAAACGAGTTTCGCCACCAATTTCTGGTAGATTAATAACAAATGCTGCATGCTCAACTTCACCACCAAGTTGGCGGATCAGTTTTACTGTTGCTTCAATCGTACCGCCAGTAGCTAGTAGGTCATCAACCACTAATACTTTATCACCTTCAACAATTGCATCAGTATGAATTTCTAACGTATCTGTACCGTATTCAAGATCATACGTCTGTGCGATTGTCGGGCGTGGAAGTTTTCCAGGCTTACGTACAGGAACAAAACCAACACCTAACTTTAGCGCTAATGGCGCACCAAATAAGAAACCACGCGCTTCAGTACCAACAACCTTAGTAAAGCCACCTTGTTTATATTTCTCTACAAGTAGTTGAATTGTCGCTTGATATGCTTTTGGGTCTTCCATCAAGCTAGTTACATCACGGAACATGATGCCTGCTTTTGGGTAATCAGGAATAGATTTGATGCTGCTTTTAATCAGTTCAAGTGTTTCTGTCGACATGATTTTGTCCTATTCTGCCTAAATCCGGCATTAAAAAAAATTAACCGACTTATGTTATTCACTTTCTGTGTTGTGAGCAAGTATTACCCGTCGAGATGAGCAGTTGTTCTAATGCCTATTACGCTAGTCGATTATTTTAAAAATTAAGAACTTGGGATGGTTGAAAACCAATATAGAAGTGTAATTGCTAATACTAACAATAAAAATTTCACCCACAAAATTGGCGCTATTATTATAGAGAGAAGAAAGCTAAGCACTATCATTACAAACGCCTTCTTTTTAATGGAGGCCTTGATAGTTTTACACGCCTGCCACTCAACAATAGGAGGGCCTAAATAAGGGTCCGTAATAAGCCAAGCATGGATTCGGGGTGAAGCTCGCATAAAACATGCGCTAGCAAGGATCAAAAATGGCGTCGTTGGTAGGAGAGGTAAAAATACACCAATAAGACCTAGAACTAATGCGATAACGCCAATAAAAAACCAAAACGCCTTATGGGTAAAATGCAAATCTGTCTCTCTAAACCAAAACTATACTCTAACGTGAGGCTATCACTAAACAATCAATCTATGAAGAACTTAATTCAAGCTTAAAACTGCTACACCCTAAACTGTTTAAAAGTAAGCTATTTTGCTGTGCAATAGGGAAACGATGTACCTTGTTATTTTCGGCTCCCTGAGTTAATTGTTCGCTTCCTCGTACCACACTGCGCTCTTTCTGATTATCCCATACGGCATCAAGCCCTGCAGATAAAATAAAGATGGCCTCATCAGCAAAATCGACATACCCAAACATCCCTGACATAGGGGAAGAATGTGCCATCGCTGTCATTCCTTTTTCAATCGAAGCAACCATTTTTGGTATTGTATTTAATGTAATATTTTGATCTCGGATCAAATCATTAAAAAATGCCCGGATCAGTAAGCAAGAAACGACACTGCTCTCACCACCAGTATTAGAATCCACCAAATAGAAAAATAAACGACCATCTAATAACCATTCGTAATCAAAAATCAGTGGCATGACGTCAGTTGATTGAAGAAGACGATAGCCAAGTTTCCAATCTCCATGCTGAGCATCACTCTCAGGCAACAACTCAAATAAAAGTTCTCTGCCTATATTAGGTTCATTTTGTAAATGCTCTAAGTGCCAATGAAATTCGTCATTACAGCTTTTATCAAGCTCTGATGTTCTAAACCATTGACTAGAAAAGTCCTGCATTCGTTGAGAACTCTCTTCACTTAGCTTTAACGCCGATACCAATGATTTAATCAAAATAGAAATATCATTGATAGGCTTAACTAAAAAATCTTTTGCTCCTAAACGCAACACTTTGGCCACGTCTTGCATATCTCCAGTGCCTGAAATGACAATGATTGGCAACATTGGGTATTCTAAAACGGCTTCCTCAACAAACTCGATGCCATTTAAGATTGGCATCGCTAAATCACATAACAACACATCAGGTAATGCGTTTTGTAATATTTTCAGCCCTTCTAAGCCATTACAGGCTTCTTTTACATTGCATGAATAACTTTCTAAAACCGCTTTTACCATACATCGAAAAACAGGATCGTCATCAACAATCAATACATCTTTATTAAAAAGTAAATCTTCTACTGGTGCTTTAACTTCATCTACATTTTTTTCGCACTGCTCTATCGACATACGACAACCCTCTGCACGTTCCTTAGCAAATAATGGATACTTCCTTTATTGTTATTATTACTTAAAATAAATTTAGTTCTATATTGAGTGGAGCACAAATGTTTTTAGATAAGATTATTAATAACTGCGAAGAAATTAGCAAAAATGCTCTTTTATTTATAGAATTTCACTTTAGTTGACTTATAACAACACGTCCCTTACTGTTTTAGTTACACTTTAGCGCTCGAAAAAACAGAGAGTATCTTAATATAATGAAGTTAGATGATTTAAATTTGTTTCGACAGGTTGTTGATAATGGCAGCTATACTGCCGCCTCAAGAAAAACCCTAATCCCTGTTGCGACAATTACTCGTCGGATTCAAGCCTTAGAAGATTCTTTAGATATTCGCTTACTTAATCGCCACGCTCGCAAGTTATCACTAACAGAAGCGGGACAAAAGTTTTATGATGAATGCGCCCCAATTTTAGCGACCTTAGTTAATACCAGTGAATGCCTAGGTGAAGAGTGCCGCGGCGCTGCTGGTAAATTAAAAATCGCAGCTCCCTCAAACCTGACCAAACGCATGATTCAACCTATCTTAAATAAGTTTATGCTGATCTATCCTAATATCAGTATTAACTTAACTATGAGCAACCAACCAGAACAGCTTGACCCAACTGATTGGGATATTATTTTCCGTGTTGGAAAGCAAAGAGACTCGTCACTTATTGCTCGTCAAATTGGATCTTTAGAAGATATTTTAGTCGCTAGCCCTGCTTATTTAGAAGCAAATTCAGAGCCAACACACGCACAAGAGTTACATGAACACCATTTATTAAAAGGCAACCCTTTAATGCGTTGGCGTTTAACGAATAATGATGGTGAATCTGTCACAATTACTGATGCTGGGCGTTTTGAGGCGAGTGAACTTAATGTAATTCGAATGGCTTGTTCTGATGGTTTAGGGATAACGCTAATGCCAGATATCATGATCCGCCAATACCTTGCTGATGGCTCACTAGTACGCGTTCTTAAAGACTGGTCAGCGAATCCTAGAGATATTTATATGATTTATAACCATAAAGATCATCAACCTGAAAAAGTCCGTCTTTTTATTGATTTCGTAAGTAGCCACGTACCAAGTTAATACGACAACACATTTCAGGATAGACACACATACAAAAAAAGCCTGTGATAACAGATATCACAGGCTTTTCTTTAGACGAAATTTAAATTTCTTCGTTATAAATATCTAAGCTTGCTACATTTTGAGCTTCATGATCTTTTTTTGCATCGTCACCACGTAAACTTTCTAAATACTCTAAGTAATTTTGGTCTACATCACCAGTTACATAATGCGCATTAAAAACTGAGGTTTCAAAGCGTTCAATTTCACGGTTACCACAACCGACAGCATCAACTAAATCTGACAGATCTTGGAAGATTAATGCGTCAGCACCAATTTGCTTACAGATTTCATCCACTTCACGACCATGAGCAATTAACTCATTTGCACTTGGCATATCAATACCGTATACGTTCGGGAAACGAATCTCTGGCGCAGCTGATACCATGTAAACATTTTTAGCACCTGAATCTCGTGCCATTTCAATGATCTGCTCAGAAGTAGTACCACGAACAATTGAGTCATCAACCAGCAGTACATTCTTATCTTTAAATTCTGAACGAATAGCGTTTAATTTACGACGTACCGATTTTTTACGTTCTTGCTGACCTGGCATAATAAACGTACGGCCAACATAACGGTTTTTCACAAACCCTTGGCGGTAAGGCTTATTAATAATTTGAGCAATCTCAAGGGCAATATCGCATGAAGTTTCAGGGATAGGTAAAACTACATCTATCTCTAGATCTTCCCATTCACGTTTGATTTTTTCACCCAAACGCTTACCCATTTCAACTCGTGCACTGTATACCGAAATTTTATCAATAAATGAATCTGGACGAGCAAAGTAAACGAATTCAAAGATACATGGATTTAACTTTGGATCATGCGCACATTGTTGTGTATATAGACCACCTTCAAATGGTGCATATATCGCTTCACCTGGTGCTACGTCACGCACAAAATCAAAACCAACAGCATCAAGAGCGACGGATTCAGACGCTACCATATACTCTGTACGGCCTTCTACTTCACGTTTACCTAGGCATAATGGACGAATGCCATTTGGATCACGGAAAGCAACCATTCCATGACCAATCACCATTGCCGTTACCGCATAAGCACCACGAATTTGTTCATGTACTTTAGCTACTGTTTTAAAGATATCGTCTTGAGTGAGTGGGTAATTCTTAGATTCATCAAGATGGTGAGCAAAGATGTTTAATAATACTTCTGAATCAGAAGTCGTATTAACATGGCGACGCTCTTGTTCAAATAAAGTCTCACGGATTTCATTCGCATTGGTTAAGTTACCATTGTGCGCTAATGTGATCCCAAAAGGAGAGTTTACATAGAAAGGTTGTGCTTCTGAGGCACTAGAACTACCTGCTGTAGGGTATCGAACATGTCCAATACCAACGTTACCTTGTAGGCGTTGCATGTGTTTTGTTTCAAACACATCCTTCACCAAACCGTTCGCCTTTCTCAGACGGAAACGATTGCTTTCTATGGTAATAATACCAGCAGCATCTTGGCCACGATGTTGTAGCACTGTTAAAGCGTCATAGATTGACTGGTTTACTGGTGTTGCGCCCACGATTCCAACAATACCGCACATGTCCTAGAGTCCTCAATTTGCTAAAAAACTGGCGCTATTTAGCGCCAGGAAGAAAACTTGATGTATCCTTTAAGTAATCAAAGAACCACGCAATTACAACCTTAAACTGAGGTATTAATTGCGATTGCTTCCACCACTCTGAATCTGATAATGACGTAAAGGCATCAATGAAGAATAGAACCGCTGCAATAATTAGCACGCCCCTTAATCCACCAAAGACAATCCCTAAAATCCTATCTGTTCCTGACAACCCTGTTTTTTGTACTAATTGACCAACAACATAGTTAACAACAGCACCAACAATTAAGGTTGCCACAAACAAGGCAGCTATCGCACTGCCATTTCTTATCATTTCATCATGTATATTTGTAAAATACGCTGCTAATTTAGGATAGAAGTTACTGGCAACAAAAAAGGCACCAAACCATATCACTAATGACAATGCTTCTTTTACAAATCCTCTAACCAAACTGATTAAAGCTGATAGGCTAATAACACCTAAAATGACAAAATCGATCCAAATCATAATTTATCTTTTCTCTGTTGCTGCGCATTTTAACAGAAAAATCCGCTACGCAAACGTTTTCTTATGGGTTTAGTGGTGTAAATTTAAGCAATTGACCATTTAAGCCAGTTATTTCTTTTAATTTCGGTAGTTGTTTTTCAAGATCCGATTTTGAAATATCTGGGCCAACAGCAACTCTCACTAAATCTCCTTTCTGAGGTTCTTTAGGGAAAGTATGCGCCTGGAAACCTTGCTTACGTAATTTAAGCGCTAGATTTTGAGCATTATCTGCATTTCTAAACACGCCAAGCTGGATTATCCATGCGCTTTTTGCGTAATCAATTTTCGGTGCTTCAACTGCTGGTTTTTTCTCTACAATGTGAAGTACTTCTTTTTCTGGCTCTGCTTCTGTCGACTCAATGGTCACCTCTACAGGCTCCCCAGGAAGTTCAGCATCAAAATCTACTGGCTCTTGTATCTCAAATTGCTCTACATCTTTAGAGAGCTCTGGTTTAATTGGAATGCTTGCAAATTCTTCTTGGTAGTGTTTTTTCTTACCATCAAATACATCAGGTAAAACAATTACCCCAATAGCAACCAATATAATAGTTCCGACTAGACGTCGCTGAAATGGACTAGACACTTATGTTCCTTATGCTTCTTGTTTCCAGTAATCCCATACCTCACCAACCGTATGGAAAGAACCGAAGACTAAAATTAAATCATCATTTTCAGCCTGTTGTAAGGCTACTTTAAAAGCATCAACTGGTGATGAATATTCTGTTATTTCTTCTGATAAAACCGCAGTTAACTCACTTGCATTCGCTGCTCGTGGGCCAGATAAAGATGCAGGATACCAAACATCAATCACTCCCGTGAACTCACTCAAGGTCGATTTAATGTCTTTATCATGTAACATGCCGACTACTGCATGTACTTTCTTATTTGGGAAACGCTGTCTTATTTGTTGTACGAGATAATTTGCTGAATGTGGGTTGTGCGCAACATCAAGAATAATTGTTGGCTCAGCTTCTCCGTTACCACGACTTAAACGCTGCATTCGGCCCGGTAAACTAGCAAGTTTCAAACCTTCGACAATATTCACATCACTCAGTTCTAATCCAGACGTACCTAACGCCATTATCGCTGTTGCTGCATTCGCTAAAGGTAAATTTGGTAACGGTAAGTTATCTAGATCAAACGCCCCACTTTTCCATGTCCATGTTTGCGTCTCAGGATTCACGCTATAATCAAACTGGTAGCCTACTTGATATAAATCCGCTCCGATGTCATCCGCATGAGCTGCGACACTTGATGGAGGATTTGGTTGGCCACAGATCGCTGGCTTTTCAGAGCGGTAGATCCCTGCTTTTTCAAAACCAATCACTTCAATGTCATCACCAAGCCAATCAACATGATCAACCGCGAGACTCGTGATAATAGAAACGTCATGATCCACCACATTTGTCGCATCTAAACGCCCGCCTAAGCCAACTTCTAAAAGGACAACATCAACTTGATGTGCTTTAAACGCCCACAAAGCAGATAGCGTTCCGAACTCAAAAAGACTTAATGATGTTTCTTTACGCCACGCTTCAATAGCAGCAAAAGATTGAGAGATAAGAGAATCAGATAAATCGTTACCATTAATACGAATACGTTCGTTATAACGAATAAGGTGAGGGGAGCTATAAACACCAACACGATAGCCCGCATTAATTAAAATAGATTCCATTAATGCGCAAGTTGAACCTTTGCCGTTCGTTCCTGCAACTGTAATTACCGTTGATGCTGGTTTTGTTAATTTTGCTCGTTGTGCAACACGCTGAACGCGCTCAAGGCCTAAATCAATTGCACTTGTATGAATGCTTTCTAAATAACGAAGCCACACCGATAAATCAGATGTGGCTTTCGGAGAATCAAATGATGTCATAATTCAACTACTTCACTGACGGAATAGAGTGACAGTATATATGACTTAGGTTGCTGTTTTAAGTAAGAACTAGCAACCTTGCTCGCATTTGATTTAATTTTTACTTTGCACCGTCAACAGGAACAACTAATGGCGATAACTGGTTTGTCATTTTAGCCATTAAGCCACCAATACGTTGACGCATTTCACGACGATCAACAATCATGTCTATCGCACCATGCTCAAGTAGGAATTCACTACGTTGGAAGCCTTCCGGTAGATCTTCACGTACAGTTTGCTCAATAACACGACGACCAGCAAAACCGATTAGGGCTTTTGGTTCACCGATATTAATATCACCTAGCATTGCTAAACTTGCAGATACACCACCCATTGTTGGGTCAGTTAGTACAGAGAAAAATGGTAGGCCTTTACGAGACAAACGTGCAAGAGCAGCACTTGTTTTTGCCATTTGCATTAGAGACATAAGTGCCTCTTGCATACGTGCGCCACCACTTGCAGAGAAACATACAAGAGGACAGTTATTTTCAATTGCAGCATCTACCGCTTTAACAAAGCGAGCACCAACAACAGAACCCATTGAACCACCCATAAATGAGAATTCAAATGCACAAGCAACAACTGGAAGCTCTAATAGAGTCCCTTTCATTACCACTAACGCATCAGTTTCATTACTTGATTTTTGCGCAGCAGAAATACGATCTTTATAACGCTTTGAGTCTTTAAACTTCAAAACATCTTTTGGTTCTAGCTCTTGGCCAATTTCCACACGACCTTCAACATCTAAAAATGTTTCTAAACGTTTACGTGCTTTCATGCGCATATGGTGGTCACACTTAGGACACACTTCTAGGTTACGCTCTAACTCTGCAGAATATAGAACCTGTTCACATGACGTACATTTCGTCCAAACCCCTTCAGGGATCGATGCTTTACGTGAACTAACAATATTGCTTGTATTAAAAATCTTTTCAAGCCAACTCATGGACGACCTTTCTATTAGTGATCTCTCGCACCATCGCAAGAGAAATAAATTCAATTAATTAGATTAAACCATAAATAACAGCCAGTGTAGATAAAAAACTGGTTGTACCTATTTTCAATATTGAACCTACATCAACTTTTTGTTTATTAAATAGGCGTATTTAATATAGATGTAATATCAGTTATCAGCTAAAAATAATGGGCCTAGTGGTACTCGCGGTAGTTCCCACTCCTGCGGATAATCAACATCAATGAGATATAGTCCTTCTGCTTTTGCTGTTGCTCCGGCTAATTTACGGTCTTTCGCTTCTAATAGCCACTGTATCCATTCTGGTTTTTGTTTGCCTTTACCAACCTGAATTAAACTGCCAGTAATGTTACGAACCATGTGATGAACAAAGGCATTTGCTTTAATATCAATAACAATAAAATCACCATGACGAGTGACTTTAAGGTGCATCAAATTACGCCAAGGACTACGAGATTGGCAGTGTATTGCTCTAAAAGAAGTAAAGTCATTCTCACCGAGTAAATACTGCCCAGCTTGATGCATTAGGTCTGCATTTAACGGTTCGTGATAATGACTAACACCGTGCCCTAAGATTGCTGGACGAAGACGGTTGTTGTAAATAATATATCGGTAACGTCGCGCTGTTGCTGTAAAACGAGCATGGAAATCGTCGTTCACTTCCTTTGCCCAACGAACGGCGATGTTCTTTGGCAAATTAGCGTTCGCTCCCATCATCCATGCTGCGAGTTTGCGAGTACTTGTTGTATCAAAATGAACAACTTGTCCGGTACCATGCACACCAGCATCTGTTCTACCTGCACACATCACTTCAATTGGTTCATTTGCAACAATTGTTAAGGCTTTTTCTAATTCCGCCTGGACGCTATTAACGTCTTTCTGACGCTGCCAACCATAGTAATCGGCACCATCGTATTCAATACATAAAGCTATTCGCATGAGATTTGATTCTTTTTATTCAATTATACGTCATTATAAAAAAAGGCGGGGCTCACTGCCACCGCCTTTTTTAAGATTGTTTTCTTAAAGTTAGCCTAGTTGCTTCATTAATTTTTCAGCTTCAACTTTTAGTTGCGCATCATCACTGCGAAGAACCTCTTCAAGTAACTCTAAAGCACCTTTATCATCAGACATTTCAATATAGGCTCTCGCTAAATCAAGCTTACTTTGAACGTCACTATTTACATCAACATCATGAGAGCCTACGTTACCTAGCATATCGGGAAAGTCATCTAACCCAACATCTAAATTAAGGTCTTCTTCTTCGAAGGTTGATTTATCTCCGTTTTCAGTTTCTGCAATTAGTGCTTCAATACTTAAAAAGCGATCATCACCATGGGGATCATTAGCGAAGTTTGGTTGTTCTGCCCAATCTTCATCTTCCACCTCAGAGTCCATGCTTGATGTATTATCAAGATTGAATCCACTCCAATCGCTAGCACCATCATCAATCATGCTATCAATGTCTAAACCAGCACTATCTAAGTGAGTTAACGCTTCTTTTTCTTCATCTGACACTCGTGAATGAAAATCAAAGGGCGCGACTTCTTTCTCATCTTCAACAGTTAATGACTCTTCTGGTTTGTCATCTTCGGTGGCATCAATATCGTCTTCTAAAGCAGCTAACGCATCTTCAATCGATAATCCTTCCAGATGATCTTCATCTGCTTCTTCATCTAAATCATCATTAGGCTGTGAAAAATCAACCGCACTACTTTCTAAAAAATCATCTAATGAGAAATCATTTTCATCAAGATCATCTTCAATTTCTGACGCACTATCTACCGCTAGAGTTTCTTCCTCAAGGGCATTTCCTGTTATCGCATCTTCTGCTAACAGATCGTCTTCTAACTCAATTTGCTCTTCAGTCTGAAGTTCATTCAACTCTGTTGCTTCTAAAGACTCATCAAGATCAAACGAGAAATCAGTATCTTCATCTAACTCAGACTCTGTATTTTCTTCGATGTCTGCTTCTTCAGTTTCTGGTGAAAGCGCTGTTACTTCATCGGCTTCCAAGTCATCTTCTAAATTCGCAAATACGTCTTCTTCTGCCTCTACGACTAACGGCGCTTCTTCAGTGAGTACTTCTTCTGTTAACAGATCGTCTTCTAGCTCAACTGGCTCTTCAGCTTGAAGTTCATTCAACTCTGTTTCTTCTAAAGACTCATCAAGGTCAAACGAGAAATCAGTATCTTCATCTAACCCAGACGCTATACTCTCTTCGATGTCTGCTTCTTCAGTTTCTGGTGAAAGCGTTGTTACTTCATCGGCTTCCAAGTCATCTTCTAAATTAGCAAATGCGTTTTCTTCTGCCTCTGTCTTTTCTAATGAGTTATCAAGATCCAATGATGGTTCTGGTTCTGGTTTTGATACTAACTCTGACTCAAACAATGGGATATCATCGATTTCATCCTCTTCAGCTTCAACTAACCAATCTTCATCTCTAGGCGTGTCTTCTGAAAGCGATTCTGATGCTGCTACACCTTCAACGTCAACATCATCGCCAGTCTTTCCCAGCGCTTCATCACCTTCTTCAGAATCATCGCCAATTAGCTCATCTAATAGGGCGGTGCTGTCTTCATCAATCTTAATATCGTCGTCGTCACCTTCTGATAAGTACTCATCAAGTAATGAAGTGCTATCGTCATCAATTTCAATATCATCTTCATCAGTTAGTTCATCATCTTCACCCAGTAACTCATCCAACAATGATGTGCTGTCTTCATCAACATCTAAATCAAGATCGTCTTCATCGTCTGATTCGTCTAACAGATCATCCAATAATGCTGTACTGTCTTCATTCACATCTAAATCAAGATCGTCTTCAGTATTTAAGCTAATGTTATCTTTATCATTTGAGTCATCTAATAACTCATTAAACATTTCTGTATCACTATCCAAATCGATACTTTCAGCGTTTTCTTCTGGTTTATCTTCAATACCGGAAAGCAATGTTTTGAAATCTAACTCATCTTCAAGCGAATCACGGTTTGGCTCAGAAACTAGTTTTGTTTCTTCTTTTTCATCAAGGTCCCAGCCTTGATCTAGTTCTGACTCTTCTTCATCGGCATCCATTGATGAGAACAAATCATCAAGCATTGATTGATCTAATTCCCCGCCCTCTAGATCTTCATTTTCGTCTAATTCAGGCGTTGATTTATCAAGTGTTGATAGATCGGAATCATCAATTAATGCTAAGTCAAAATCGTCATCTTCCGTTTCAAGATCGCTCTTTGAGAATAAATCACTGTCAAAATCATTAAGTGCTTTTTCCATCTCTTCAAGGCCTAATGCTTTTTCTTCTACATCAACGGTTAGTGCACTTGAAGACATACCAAGGTCATCGTCAAGATCATCTAAGCTATCAAGGTCAAGATCATCAGATAGCATTGACTCTAAATCATCATCCTCATCTAATGAAGCAAATGGGTCATCATCATCTTCTGAATCTGTTTTTTCTGTTTCAAATTCAGCAAACAAATCATCATTAGAGTCTGAGTCATCGTTTCCAAATAAGAATTCATCATCGCTGAGATCACCTAAGATATCGTCATCATCATCTAAGCTAATTTCTGGAATATCCTCACCCATATTAAAATTATCTTCTGGCATTGCTAATGCAGACGGCAATGGTGTGTCTGATGAGCTTTCTGTCGTTTCTTCCTCTTCTTCCTTCTTACGTCGAGATAAGAAGAAAGCAATTAGGCCAGCAATAAGCGCACCTGGAATAAGTGCAAGCAATGCAATTAAGCCCGGACTCGACGCTAAATTATCCATTGTGCTTGGTTCTGCTTTTTTCTCTGCTACCGCTAACTGTTTTTGTTCATTAATGAATTTTTCGACTTCATTCCGAATACGATCTTCATCACTTAATTCATTTTTTAAGTTATCAACTTCATGCTGTACTTCAGCTAATCGTACACGTAGCTGGTGGTTATTTTCTTGAAGCGCGGTGAACTCTTGCTCTGTTGCCTCTAGTCCAGATTTTAGAGCCACCACTGAAGGAACTGATTCAACAACAGGCTCAATTAATTTAACCGTATCCTTAACGGTTTTTGGTTCTTGAGTTTTCGTTTCTGTTTTAATTGGTGCTACTGTTGATTTTGATTCTGTTTTTTCTACTTTAGCTTCAGGCGCTTTTGTAACTACTGATTTTTTACTATGCGCAAGCAATAATTGTTTCGCATCATCTGTATTTTCACGACGAACTTGTTCTAATGTCGGTAAACGTAAACGGCTATTTGGCTCTAATCCATGAATGTTGTTATTTTCAAAAGCCTGGGGATTTAAACGATAGATAGCTAATAAGGTTTGCTGAACTGATGTGGTATTCGATGGATTTACTCGACTTGCAATCGACCACAAGGTTTCATCTTCTCTTGTTGGCCCATACACTTTTGTCGCTGCCGTTGCCGATTGTTTTTCTAATGCTGAGTTTTGTGATGTAACAGTAGCGGTTCTTGTTGATTGTAATGGCGTCACTACCTGTGAACTGACGGTTTGATCCTTTCCTTCCGGACCTACAATTTGAATTGTACCCGCAGCGTTCGCAATAGAACACTGTGATGCAACGAATAACGCTAAAGGAGTCAGCGTTTTAAACATTTTTTTGGATGCGTCAGACACTAGAGATGCCTCTTAGTAAAATGAAAAAATTAATATCTGTACAACTATATCGGATAATAATAAAAAAACTGTAGCTTTTAAGCAAAAACTGTGTGGTTTATGGAAGAAAAAAGCCTTAGTTTTCACTAAGGCTATAATTAAAAGCAAACCATGCTCTTTATTTATGAAAGAGGCGTCATATTAATCAGTAGTAATCGCGAATTAATACTTCTGCAATTTGAACCGCGTTTGTTGCGGCACCTTTACGTACGTTATCTGCAACAACCCACATATTAAGCCCCATTGAATGACTAATATCTTCACGGATACGAGCAACCATTACGTGGTCTTTTCCGGTAGCATCACTCACTTGTGTTGGATAGTCATTGCCGTGGAAGACTTCAATACCATCGGTTTCTTCAAGTAAACGTGTTGCTTCTACTGCATCGATAGGTGCACGAGTTTCAATATGAACGGCTTCAGCGTGACCATAGAACACAGGAACACGTACACATGTTGGGTTTACAGTAATCGTATCATCTGCAAAGATTTTTTGTGTTTCCCACACCATTTTCATTTCTTCTTTGGTGTAGCCATTATCCATAAACTCATCAATATGAGGTAAGCAATTAAATGCAATTTGCTTATCGTAAGCTTTGTTCTCTGCTGGTAAACCGTTTAATAGCTTCGCAGTTTGGCCCGCTAGTTCATCAATGCCCGCTTTACCTGAACCTGATACTGATTGATACGTTGATACGTTGATACGATCAATACCCACAGCATCATGAATTGGTTTTAGTGCTACCAACATTTGAATCGTTGAGCAGTTAGGGTTCGCAATAATATTACGGTTACGAAAATCAGCAAGCGCCTCTGGATTTACTTCAGGGATCACTAACGGGATATCATGATCGTAACGGAAGTGTGATGTGTTATCGATAACTACAACGCCAGACTCAGCTGCGATCGGTGCCCATTTTGCCGATAATTCACCACCCGCAGAAAATAGACCAATTTGTACTTGGCTCCAATCAAACTCTTCAACATTTTCAACCGTTAATGTTTTACCATTAAAGCGAACTGTTTTACCTTCACTGCGCTCTGACGCTAAAAGGTATAAATTGCGAACTGGAAAATTACGCTCTTGTAATACATCTATAATAGCTTCGCCAACGGCGCCAGTTGCGCCAAGAATGGCAACATCAAATTCTTGAGTCATTAGACTTCCTCGATTGTAAATCCAAGTTGTTTTAACGGGGTTAAACCACAGTGTTTAGTTCCTGTGATTGTGATGGCACTGTATTCTCTTCTATCCCAATACTCTTTACGCATTTTATCAAATGCACTAGGTATTGAGATTTCTGCTCTGAATATGACATCATCTTTTCGCACATCATAGACTAACTGAATCAAATTGTGCAGTGTTGAATGATCCCATTGCTGATTTAGTGTCACATTAGGGATTGGTGCTATAGGTAATAACGCTTGTGGATCTGCGCGCTCTTCTCTATTTAAAAACTCACAATAAGAATTAAATATCATTGTGGTTCCACGAGCCTTTCCTTCTAATCCATATCCTGCAATATGGGGAGTGGCGAAAGAGAGTAAAGGCAATAATTCCATATCAACTTCTGGCTCAAACTCAAACACATCTAATACCGCTTTAAAGCCATCTTGTTTTAATAAGCGTTGTTTTAATGCTTGATTATCAAACACAGGGCCACGCGCTGCATTGATCACTATCTGGTCATTACGCAGTGCCGTGAGTCTTTTTTCATTCATCAGGTGGTGAGTTGGAAATTCACCATCGCGGGTGATCGGCGTATGGAAACTAATAACGTCTGATTTTCCAAGTAACTCATCTAACGCGACAAATGAACGTTTGTCGCCTTCTTGCTCTTTAATTGGGTCATTAAGTAGGTATGGAATACCTAACGCATCAAGACATTTAGCTAAATAAGACCCTACTTGACCTGCACCAACAATACCAAACGTTTTATCAAAGATAGAAAAGCCGTGTTGTTGAGCCAATACCATGACACAACTTAATACGTATTCTGCAACACCCACTTTATTACAACCAGGAGCTGCTGTGAAAAATATCCCTTTTTCTTTCAATAAAGCTTGATCAACATGGTCCATACCTGCTGTTGCTGTGCCTACAAACTTAAGTTTATTGGCTTTTGAGATCAGCTCAGCATTCACTTTGGTTACAGAGCGAATCATTAATGCATCAACATCAATTAAATCATCTGCTGTTAGTGTTCTTCCTGATTTAGCAACAACTTCGCCTAGCTCACTAAATAGTTCAGCAGCATAAGGCATATTTTCATCAATCAATATTTTCATTTTTTAATCAGTTATCCTTTTCGATTTATGAATTCAGTTTATCATACCAATCACAGTAAGTAAGTGTTCAGAAATAGCGCAGGAAAAATGCTTGAGAACAAGGCGAATTTTTGATAAGTAGTTATTCTACAATCAAAAAATTGAACGCAGTTATCGAGCATTTTAACCAGCTAGGATGATCAATTATTTACTACGATTGGTATCACACACTTCCGTGATAAAAACAGGCATAAAAAAACCCAGCCAATTTAAGTGACTGGGTTTTACTATCTTTTTTTAGTGGTTACGCGATTACGCTTCGTATTTCTTAATTACTAGCGTTGCGTTTGTACCACCAAAACCAAAGCTGTTAGACATAACTGTTGTTAGTTTTTGATCGCGTTTTTCAGTTACAATATCAAGACCTTCAGCTGCTGGGTCTAATGTTTCAACGTTGATGCTCGGCGCGATAAAACCGTGCTCTAGCATTAACGTTGAGTAAATAGCTTCATGAACACCGGCTGCACCTAGCGCGTGACCAGTCATTGCTTTAGTTGCAGAGATTGCAGGGCTGTTCGCACCAAATACTTCTTGGATAGCGCCTAACTCTTTTGCATCACCAACAGGTGTAGATGTACCGTGAGTATTCACGTAATCTACGCTGTCAACGTTTTGCATTGCCATTTTCATACAACGAACTGCGCCTTCGCCTGATGGTGCTACCATGTCGTAACCATCAGATGTTGCACCGTAACCTACGATTTCACCGTAAATTTTAGCGCCACGAGCAAGTGCGTGTTCAAGTTCTTCGATAACAACCATACCGCCGCCACCAGAGATAACGAAACCGTCACGGTCTGCATCGTACGTACGAGATGCTTTTTCTGGGGTGTCATTGTATTTTGATGATAGTGCGCCCATCGCATCAAACATCATCGTTAATGACCAATCTAGCTCTTCACCACCACCAGCAAACATTACGTCTTGTTTGCCCAGTTGAATAAGCTCTACCGCATGACCAATACAGTGTGCAGAAGTTGCACATGCAGAACTCATTGAGTAGTTAACACCACGAATTTTAAACGGCGTTGCAAGACATGCAGAAACCGTTGATGCCATTGTACGTGGAACCATGTATGGACCAACGCGCTTAACGCCTTTCTCACGCAAGATATCCACTGCATTTACTTGGTTTAGTGATGATGCACCACCAGAACCTGCAACAATACCTGTGCGGTCATTTGAAACTTGATCTTCTGTTAAGCCAGAATCTGCTACGGCTTGCTCCATTGAGATGTAAGCAAATGCAGCCGCATCCCCCATGAAACGCATTTTTTTGCGATCGATGTGGTCAGCAGGGTTCATTTTCAAATCGCCCCAAACATTACTGCGCAGACCCTTTTCAGCGAACTGCTCAGAGAAGTTAATGCCTGATTTACCAGCTTTCAGAGACTCTAATACTTCTTCTGCATTGTTACCGATACTTGATACAATGCCCATGCCTGTAATTACGGCTCTTTTCATGATTCTTTCCTAATAAGTCATAAATCTTGGTAGATAATAGCGAAGATAGCACAACAAAGTGGTCAGCTTTCCTATAAGTCGTTAAAATCCGACGTAGATTATCTTTAATGGTGCAAATTTATGTCACGAAATCACATTTTACCACAAAACAGCATCACAAATGCAATCCTTGATTGGAATGAGTCTGGAACTCCTGTCTCAAATGACTTTGATGATGTCTATTTTTCTAATGATAATGGATTAGAAGAGACACGATACGTCTTCTTACAGCAAAATCATCTGCCTCAAAGATGGCAAGATTATGATCAACGTCGTTTTGTAATCGGTGAAACCGGATTTGGTACTGGATTAAACTTTCTTGCTGTATGGCAGTGGTTCAAAGAATTCCGTTCACAATACCCTGACGCCCCTTTAAAAGAACTTCACTTTGTTAGCTTTGAAAAATTCCCTGTAACCAAAGCTGATTTAGTTAAAGCACATCAAGCATGGCCTGAACTGGCTGAACTCGCAGAGCAACTGCAAGAACATTATCCTGCTGCTGTTCCAGATTGTCACCGTTTAGTATTAGAAGATGGCATGATCACGCTTGATCTGTGGTTTGGTGATATAAAAGATTGCATGCCTCAGATTTGGATGGACGATTCTGGTGTTATCGACGCTTGGTTTTTAGATGGTTTTGCACCAAGTAAAAATCCTGAAATGTGGAATCAAAATCTATTTAATAATATGGCAAGTCTTGCTAAAGAAGGCTGTACTTGCGCCACTTTTACAGCAGCTGGTTTTGTTCG
Organism: Aliivibrio finisterrensis; assembly: GCF_008933155.1. Lineage (GTDB taxonomy): Bacteria > Pseudomonadota > Gammaproteobacteria > Enterobacterales > Vibrionaceae > Aliivibrio > Aliivibrio finisterrensis. The sequence goes on from NZ_WBVP01000010.1 coordinate 141,258, forward strand.
CAGAGGCTTGATTGAAGCTGGCTTTGATATGAAAAAAGTCAAGGGGTTTGCTCATAAAAGAGAAATGATTGCAGGAACATTAACAGGGCGTAAAGCCAAGGCTAATCATGAGGTTTGGTATGCACGCACGACACCTGAAAACATCACTGATGTGGCGATTATAGGAGGTGGTGTAGCCAGTGCAGCATTGGCTACAACATTGCTTCGTCGCGGTGTGAGTGTCACTGTTTACTGTAAAGATGATAAAGCAGCACAAGGGGCGTCAGGTAATAAACAAGGCGCGGTATACCCACTGCTTAATGAGAAATTCAACTCCCTTTCTCGCTTCTTTGCTCCAGGATTTATTTTTGCTCGTCAGTTTATCGACCAAGCCGCTAAACACGTAGAATTTGATCACGATTGGTGTGGCGTTACTCAGTTAAAATGGGATGAAAAATCCGCCAACAAGCTCAATAAAATGCTTGAGGGAAATTTCCCTAATGAACTTGTCTCTTCTTTTGATATCGACAAAACCAATCAAATGGTTGGCTTACCGATTAATATGGAAAGCGTCCACTACCCATTAGGTGGCTGGTTATGTCCAAAACAATTAACTCGTGGATTATTTGAACATTTATCAGAAAACCCACTATTTACTCTGCATAATAACGCTGAAGTGACGCAATTAACTCAAACGGACGATAAACAATGGAACCTTGTTCTTGGTGAAAAAACCAATAAACATCAAGCCGTTGTGGTTGCTAATGGGCACAGATTTACTGATTTTGAGCAAACTAAAGATATTCCAGCGACACCAGTTCGAGGGCAAGTGAGTCATATTCCTACAACCGACTCACTGAAAAAGCTAAAAACAGTATTGTGTTATGACGGTTACTTAACGCCTGAAAATACCAAGCATCAAAGCCATTGTATTGGTGCTAGTTATGATCGTCGTGATTTAGACTTGGCGTTTAAAGGATCAGACCAAATAGAGAATGGCGAGCGCTTACATAAATGCATCCCTAACGAAGATTGGGTGAAAGAAGCTGATACGTCTGACAATCACGCTCGTGTTGGTATTCGCTGTGCCAGCCGTGATCACCTGCCATTTCTTGGTAATGTAGTTCGTTTTGAGGATATGCAAGAAGAGTACAAATATATCTATAAAAAACGCCATTGGTTACGTGAAGCAAAAAAAATCCCTGTTTATGAAGGCTTGTTCTGTATGCTGACATTAGGCTCAAGAGGATTAAGCTCTGCGCCCCTACTGGCTGAGACCTTGGCATCACAGATCATGGGTGACCCAATTCCACTGCCAAACTCAGTACTTGAAGGATTGCACCCAGGGAGATTATGGGTGAGAAGGTTGTTGAAAGGGAAGCCGTTGGATATTTAAGAGAAAGTAAGAGCAGGAACTAGGTCGGTCGCCAGCTCCC
>NZ_WBVP01000100.1 GCF_008933155.1 Aliivibrio finisterrensis
ACTTGCAAATCACCGCTGGCATTGAGCGCCCAATCAATGCTTGGTGCTGTGCGAGGTGACAATACATCAAGGCTGACCACGTCTTGCCATGTGCCATCAACTGCTGTCACCGCAAAGCGAGCAGTGCCATCTTGACCCACGCTAATTTGACCATTAGCGATAGTCGCCACATCTGGGGTGAGGCTTTCGATGGTGACACTTTGACTATCAGAAGCGGTCACCGTCAGCGTGTGAGAGCCGTTGTTAATATCGCCAAGGGTTGAAGTAATGGAAACAGGTGTCGCGCTAGGTTGCAGGGTAATGGTTTCTAAACGGGCAACCCCGTCCACGTCTATGCTGATTTGCACTAGCGCACCATTGCTGTACAAGCTGGTATCGAAGGTCCCTGTGAGTGCCGTTAAGCTGCCACCCTCAAGGAT
>NZ_WBVP01000101.1 GCF_008933155.1 Aliivibrio finisterrensis
TCAGACTCTAACTGACAGCGTCAACGTGATTCAAAACTACGCAGCTGATAACACCCAAACCGCGCCAAGTGCGACCGATTATGTAGTGGTAGGTGTCACGGGTATTGATGCCAATAATTTGAGTGAAGTGAATAGTCAGGTAGACGGCCAATCGTTGACTACCGTAGCTGCGATTCAGACTCTAACTAATAGCGTCAACGTGATTCAAAGTTACGCGGCTGATAATACCCAAACCGCGCCAAGCGTGACCGATTATGCTGTGGTAGGCGTTACTGGTGTCGATGCCAATAATCTCAGTGACATCAACGGGCAAGTGGACAGTCAATCGTTGACTACCGTGGCTGCGATTCAGACTCTAACTGACAGCGTCAACGTGATTCAAAACTACGCG
>NZ_WBVP01000102.1 GCF_008933155.1 Aliivibrio finisterrensis
AGCACTGGCGTTGAAACCAATTCAGTCATCGGGCTGCCACCCACGATTGGGGTCGCTATCACGCGAACTTCACCTGCGGTTTCGTCGGCGCTGGTCAACTGATAATTAGCATTATTGCCTGACGTTTGAATGTCACTCCAATTGATACCATTACTGCTGCGTTGCCATTGATACTGAACATCATCGGGCTGCTGATTATGCTCTGGCGTACTGCCAAGCAATCTCGCGGTCACTGTATCACCGACTTGCTGAGGCGCGGCTAACGATTCAATGCGAACTAAATCAAGATACAAACTCTGGAAGGTGTCGTCAGAGTTCGGCGCAATGCTACCTGCGCCGCCCCATGCGACACTGAGGTCGCTGTTGACCACATCACCATTACTTAATGC
>NZ_WBVP01000103.1 GCF_008933155.1 Aliivibrio finisterrensis
GGCATGGGAGCAGAGACCAATGCGGTTAAGGCGCTGCCACCCACGATTGGGGTCGCTATCACGCGAACTTCACCTGCGGTTTCGTCGGCGCTGGTCAATTGATAATTGGCCTCATTGCCCTGCGTTGTAATGTCGCTCCAATTGACACCATCACTGCTGCGTTGCCATTGATACTGAACATCATCGGGCTGCTGATTATGCTCTGGCGTGCTGCCGAGCAATCTCGCGGTAACCACATCGCCCACTTGCTGAGGAGAGGCCAACGATTCAATGCGAACTAAATCGAGATACAAATTCTGGAAGGTGTCGTCAGAGTTCGGCGCAATGCTACCTGCGCCGCCCCATGCTTCACTGAGGTCGCTGTTGACCACATCACCATTATCTAATGT
>NZ_WBVP01000104.1 GCF_008933155.1 Aliivibrio finisterrensis
CACTTTCTGAAACTGAGCGTAAAAAATATCAATCATTCAGTTCAGACTATTTCTGTGCTGATGAGCATAATGCCAATTTATGTGCGGAATTAATCCGAATTGGTCAAAAGACAGCAACTTGTAGTTTAAACGTTTGGTATGAATCTGGTGAAGAACCAATGCCAACCGTTGGTCACTTACAAGTGGTCGTTGATTGGAATGGAAAACCAATTTGTATCATTGAAATTGATTCAGTTGAAACGTGTAAATATAACGAAGTTACGGCTGATTTTGCTCATGCAGAAGGCGAGGGCGACCGTTCATTAAAATGGTGGCGTGAAGCTCATTGGCGTTTCTTTTCCGCTGAATGTTCAGAGTTAAATATTGAGCCTAATGAG
>NZ_WBVP01000105.1 GCF_008933155.1 Aliivibrio finisterrensis
GTTTACTTCACTGAGGCTATTGGCGTCCACACCCGTAACACCAATGTCAGCATAGTTGGTGACTGTTGGCGTGGTTTGGGTATTATCCGCAGCATAGCTTTGAATAATCGCTAAGCTATCAACCACAGTTTGAATGCCAGCGACGGTAGTTAGCGACTGGCTGTCAACTTGTGCATTAATTTCCGCTAAATTGTTGGCATCAATACCCGTGACGCCAAAGTCGGCATAATCACTCACCGATGGTGCTGGTTGCGTATTATCAGCCGCGTAACTTTGAATCACATTGACGCTATCGGTTAGAATCTGGATCGCAGCCACCGTGGTCCACGATTGACTGTCCACCTGACCGTTTATTTCACTGAAGTTGTTGG
>NZ_WBVP01000106.1 GCF_008933155.1 Aliivibrio finisterrensis
CTGATGCTCGCCACCAGACTTAAGCTGTCACCGGTCGTGACGCTGGCCACTCGCGCAGCCGACAACACGCCAGTCTGCAGGTTTGAGCCGCTATCACTGACACGCACCCCAATATAACGGTCTTGATCCGCGGCTTGCACCTGATAGTTAGCCCCAGTTTCTCCGGTGATGGCGCTGCTGGCCGGCCAGCTATCCACCTCGCCAACACGACCTTGTAGGCGGTACCACTGGTAGCTCAGCGTCGCATTCGCTGGCGACTCAAGCACCGTGACGCCCAAGATCTCATTTTGAGGGATCGGCGACAGACTTGGCACCATCTCAATACTCAGACGCTCAGGCGCAGAAACTTGAACCTCAACGGCGTTGGCAA
>NZ_WBVP01000107.1 GCF_008933155.1 Aliivibrio finisterrensis
CCGTCTTTGGTGCCACTTGTGACCGCAGAATAAGCCACTTTTGGCATATAATTTGAGCTGTGATTATCAAGCGAATAGTTGTAATTCTCATAAGGCACATACATATCTTCGCTACGGCTATGCGCTTCTGTCATGATGCGTACCACTGGCGACGTGTATTCCGTACGTTCATGCGTTGCTGAGATTGTGGTAATGCCTAAACGTTCACCTGTTTCAAGGTTATTCCACACGGTTGGTTCAGCATCATCTGGGTCAAGAATACCATCATGATCGGTATCAAAACTGGTGTTGTCTGTCGGATCGGAGCCGTCTTGGTATTCCACTAAGTTGGTGAAGCCATCACCATCGAGATCGCCACTTTCATCGCC
>NZ_WBVP01000108.1 GCF_008933155.1 Aliivibrio finisterrensis
AATGTTCAGCCGATGGTGGATGCGATTAATACCATCATTGCCTACACTACCGATGCCACCAACCCAGTCCCAACGAATACCGACTATACCTTCGCAGGCATTGATGGGGTGAACCTTGATAATGCCGACACCTTAAATGATTATGTTGCTGGGCAAAGTCTGGCAGTCGCCGACATACCTGCATTGGTCACGCAAGTGGACCACCTTTTGGTGCTGCGTGCCTACAGTGCCGATGCAACCAATACCGAGCCGATTCTAAGTAACTTCACCGGCGCGGGTATCAGCACCTCACGTGCAGTAAACCTTACGGATTACAATAGCGAACTGGTTAATCAAATCCTTACCACTGAAGCGCAGTTCCAAG
>NZ_WBVP01000109.1 GCF_008933155.1 Aliivibrio finisterrensis
TTATGCAGCTGATAATACGCAACCAGCACCTTCGGCAACTGATTATGCGATGGTGGGCATTAACGGTGTGGATGCCAACAACCTCAGTGAAGTGAATGGTCAGGTAGATAGCCAATCGTTGGCCACGGTGGCTGCGATCCAGACGCTAACCGATAGCGTCAATGTGATCCAAAACTACGCGGTAGATAATACCCAAACCGCGCCAACAGTAACTGATTATGCGCTAGTGGGCGTTACCGGTGTTACTGTCAATAACCTCAGTGAAGTAAACGGTCAGGTGGGCAGTCAATCGTTGACCACGGTGGCAGCGATTCAGATTCTAACCGATAGCGTCAACGTGATTCAAAGTTACGCGTTGGAT
>NZ_WBVP01000011.1 GCF_008933155.1 Aliivibrio finisterrensis
ATAAACGAATATGTCACTTGATGAGCTGCACTACCAATCTATTAGTTATAAACCACGTCTTCTTTTGCCGAGTTTGGCACATTACCTGCCAGGTCTGGCACATCGTCTGCCAAGTTTGGCACATCGTCTGCCAGGTTTGGCACATCGTCTGCCAAGTTTGGCACATCGTCTGCCAAGTTTGGCATATCAACTCTTCAATTAGATCTGTTCTAATAAATTAGGAAAAATCCCCATACGTGATCCGTTGAATTGCATCGAGAACTTTGGTTTTACCTTGTTCAGAATCTAAGACTTCTAATGGACTTAACCCATTGAATATCACTTTTGGTGTTGTGATCCATTCTTCAGACATCTGTTCATCAGCAAAGAGTTCTAGTAGTTTTTCTCTAACCTCTTTATCTATATGTGCAATCTTCATTATTGTCACCTATTGTTATTTAAAAATATCTTTTTAGTCCAAAAAGTTCTATATATCGATCCGTTTGATAAATATCGGTCTTTTTATAATGGATTGATTCTAATGAATTTATATCATTTACAGTCATATTTTTCTTCGTTAGTGTTCGCAAAAGCAACGATAAGAAGACATGCAATGGCGTATATAAAATTACCGATCAGCTTACGACGATTAAGATCCCCATACAATGTAGACCTGTTTATAAATCATGGTGAAGTCGAAGTAGAAGGTCAAACCATTCTATTTGGAGGCTATCATGAAAATGATTCATATTTTTTTTAGTGTACTGAACTTTACCTATAGTAATGTCGATCGAAAGAAACTTCAGAAGTCACTTAGCCATTCTTTACGATTATCTAGTGAGCAAGATAAAAGCTCACAATGGTATGAAGAGCTGGCTCAATCGAACATTTTAACAAGGCGTGGGAATACAGTATTTTTAAATAGCTTAGATCAATATGAGAGAGAAGAACTCTTAAATAATCTTCTTCCTGACCCTAAAATAGCTAAACGAGATATGAAGTTAAGGCAAAGAGCTGAGTCTAAACGTAAGCTGAAAAATGCAATTGCATCTGAAAGGAAAAATGGAAATAACGAAGCTGCTGATTTATTTCAAGTTTGGTTAAATTTCCCTGATGATCAAGCTATTCCTCCTAGCTATTGGCATCGTGTAGTGGCAAGACCGCCTGTAATGTGGGGAAAGAAACAAAGAATGAGGATGCTGGCGGAGTATCATGATTTACATAATATGCTATGTGGTGCAGAGCCAAGAATTAATCAAAGCTACCTCCAAGAAGTTGTTTTTACGATTCCAAGGCGTTGGGAGATTGGCACAAACATTATGCCATTGCAGGTGTACATTGATATTGTTAGTTCCTTTTATCGGCATTATTTTCCTGACTATGAAATAAAGCTAGGTCTTGGGCACCATGATGAAAGACGGCAACATGTATCAACGGGAGCGCATTGCCATTTATATATATCGACGTTAAATCAACGGACTCAAAAGCGTGATTTATTGAAACAACAATACAATGAAGCCGTTAAATTCCAGCGCTCGTTTGGCCCTGTGCATTGGACAAGTGCGCTACCTGTAGAAGAAAAAGAAAAAGGTCGAAAATACAAGAATGCGCTTTTTGAGTTTGATCGAATGTTTTATGCGTTTATTAATAATTATTATCTGAATACATTGGGACTAAATGCAGAATTTAGTCCAGAGGTAGAACGCCGTTCACAACAGCGTAAGTTAATGAATATTCAAGCGAGTCTTCCAAAATCTCAGCGTAGTTTTAATTTAGAAAGCATGGTGAGGGAAGAGTTAGAAAAGGAACGAGCTGAATTAGATAAGGTGCAGATCCAACTGTCTACGACAGAAAAGCAATTAGCCCAAGCTCAAGATAGATTGATTATGGCAGAAATCGAATATAGTGAGGAGTTGGTGCAATTTGAAGTATTAAAGATGCAGCATCAGGAAAAATCATCTCAGATGGCGATTCAACTAGCAGAACAACATCTAGAACTAAAACGAGTATTAGAAACCATTAATTTGTTGAAAGCACAATTAGAGATTGTAACAAAGCAAGTAACAAAGGTAATAGTAGACGTTATTGAGTATGGGTTCTTTTCACTATTAGCAAAAGCCAACAAAAGACCAAAGTTAGTTGAGAAATATATGAATATGCTTTTGGTATCTATGAATGAAAGCTTGCCCGAATTTTTACAGCCATTAGCCGTATCTGTGGGGAAATTATTGGAAAGTGATATGGCAGAAAAAGTCATTAAGAAAGAACTATCAGGGAATGAGATAAAATAGTCCATATTAGTGTCTATTATAACCATACTTAAAATAGACATAGCGAGCTTCACATATCAAACATTAAAAGACAGTATAAAATAGACAGTAATTAATGGACGGTTTAAATTAGACAAACTGACATTTATAGGACATAAGAACATGATAAGAGCTTATCTAAGAGCCTCAACAAGCGATCAGGATTCATCTCGCGCAAAAAATGAGTTACGAGAGTTTGTAAAAGTAAGAAATCTTCAGATTGCTTCTTTCTATCAAGAGAATATCTCAGGTACAACAACAGAGCGTCCAAAGCTCGATCAGTTAATTGAAGACTCAGAAGATGGTGATGTTCTGTTAATCGAAAAAATGGATCGGTTAACCCGCTTACCATTTCAAACTTGGGAAACATTAAAGAGTAGGATAAAAGCGAAAGGGTTATCCATTGTTGTTGTTGACCAATCAATGACGCATCAAACACTTGTAGAGTCAGACGAATCAGTCTCGGCAATTCAACAAGCGTTAACTAACTTTATGCTTGATCTGGGAGCGGCAATGGCTCGTGATGATTATGAAACTCGACAGAAGCGAGCACAGCAAGGAATAGCAAAAGCAAAAAAAGAAGGTAGGTATAAGGGCCGCCCAATAAATGTAGAAACAGCTCAAAAGTGTAGAGCAGTGAAGTTATTAGTAGCAGACGGTGAAACGATCTCGGCAGCTTGTAAATCTCAAGATGTTGGAAGGGCGACCTATTATAAATACCTACAAGATAAAAGTTACTAATTATAAAAGTAAGGTTAGTTAGTTAAGTTCCTAACTAACTAACTAACTAACTAACTAACTAACTTAACAAATTAACCTAATAAGAATAAAAATAAGGTTCATAAAAATGGCTAGGAAGAAATCATATACAGATGATGATGTTATCAATGCGGCAAAAATAATAGTCGACAGGGGTTTAGAACCAAGTGGGTGGCATTTACGAGAGGTGCTAAATCGAGGGAAAACGACTAATCTTAAAATTGATTTAGATAGATTGAGAGAAGAGGGAAAAATCCCTGAAGTGGTTGAAAAGAAAATCGAAGTAAGTATAAATCTTCAATCTGGAAATCAAGTTCACACAGAGTTACCTGTTGAAATTCAGGATACATTTAATCGTCTTGAAACTGAATTCAGCGATGCATTGAAAGATGTAATGGTTAAGATGAATAGTGCTGCATACCGTCATCATGAGCAGTTGGTCAGAACTCGATTAAAATATGCAGAAAATGCTACAGAAGCCGCTATTGCGGCAAAAACAATAGCAGAGGAAGCAGCAGTTGAAATTGAAAATCGAGTACGTATACAGGTTGAAGAGGGTGAAATTCAAGAAGATACAATAGAAGAACTTGAAGATAGATTAGAAGAGTTAGGGAATGAAAAAATCGATTGGAATGCGACAAATCGGCAATTACAGGAAAAAAATCTGTTGTTGAGTGAGCATTTGGATACTGAGATTAAGTCTTATCAAGCGCTTATGGAAAAGCTTTCAAGCAGCCAGGAGGCTTATATTGTCTTAGATACTCAATCTAAGGTGGTACTGAGTGAAATTGAAATATTGCGAGAACAATTATCTGACTTGACGGTTAACTTTGATTTTATTAAAGAGAAGTTAGTAGCTGAGACAACAGAGCTTAAATCAGTAAATAAATCATTAGAAAAAATAGAAAATCAAAATACAACCTTACGAAAAGAGCACGAGGAAATGCTTGTTAGCTTACGAATAGCAGAGAACAAACTAAAAGCATCTGAAGAGCAAGTCGCGGAACTATTGGTGGAAAATAGCGCAATTCAAATGAGGTTGTCTCAGCCGAAGATGGAGGATTAAAGCTCATATTTGTTCAGTATGAGGTACTAGCTATATACGTAAGTACCTCCTAGGTTAATTATTTGCTCTAGTGAGCGTTAAGCTAATGAACGTTAGACTAATGATCGTTAGCTTATGTTATTTTTGTGTATGCACATTTTTGGCGTAATGGAGGTTTTAAAAGAGAGTTACGCCGTTTTGTTAGCATTGTCAATTATGCAGTTCAAATGAAACGTATTCCTGTGCTGGTTGAACTAATAATGCCAGCTAGGTCGGGTGTGGAAGGAATAACTTTAATAGGCGTACTCAGTATTAGGAAAAGTAACTAAAACTTTAAACAACTTCCAAGTGCAATCTGTAATACATTTTGAAATACACCTTGACGATATCGATTCTGTGTAATACATTTCAATGTAGTATTTTGTATTACAATTTGTATTATAGTAGAGGTCTTTATGTCACTAGCAAACCACATTAAAAATATGATTAATACCCCATCTGAATCTCAGCTTCTTTCAATTCGCTTACAAACAACAACTGTAAATCAATTAGAAGAGCTAGCACAGGTTTTAAACAAAACCCGATCTGAACTCATTACAACTTTTATAGATGGTGGTTTAGTTGAACTTGAGAGTCAGTTAAAAGAGCAAGAAGAAATCAAAGCCTTTAAAGACGAAGCGAAATCCACGGTTCAACGTTACTTTTTATTGAATACTAACTTTAATAATTCGGAGAGTGACCACTACACTATGCTGGAAAATGCTGAAGCATCGGCATTTTACGGAAACTGGAAGGATAACATCAAATACTTGCGAAAAGATGACGTTGTTTTCTTATACCAAAGTGGTGTAGGTATCGTTGGATATGGTAAGGCTAATGGTGACTTAGAAAAGCGCGATCACAACGGAAATTCAAATGAATGGTATGCCCAAAAGTTACTTGATTTTGTTCGCCTGAAAAAACCACTTTCAGCAAAAGGTTGTAAAGATACTACCAAATCTAATTTCAACTTTAGAATGACTATGGTTCAACTATCTAAAACACAGGGAGCGTCACTAATTAATAAATTTAGTCACAATTAATATAAATAGCTTAAGGACGATTTATGATGACAAAAAATGAAGAGCTGAGAGAGGCGTACCTCGACATACTCAAAGGCATAGATGCTGCCTACTTAGTTCCAAATAAATCAAATAACCCATCGACCAAAGGACTATCTGGGCTATTTTTAACATCTATTCATCCGAACTACGGCAATGCAAAAAATAAAATAATGATCATTGGGCGAGAAACAAAAGGGTGGAAATGGAATGAGAAAATAGGCGTTGAATTGGTAGATTTAGAAAGTTGTGTCGACCAAGCTTTAAAAAGCCATAACTCCTTTTTCTTCAATCAATTAAAAAAGAAGAACTCACGAGGAAAAGCTTTTCATAATTTCACTCGAACTGTGGGTAAAAAGTCAGGAACTGAAGGGTTAATTTATGCCAATCTATTCTGCTTTGCTTTAAATAAAACTATCCCAACTAAGTCCCCTATTTTCGAAGAAATAGTAAACTTATCTGAAAGATTATTATGTGCTCAAATAGAGATCTTAAAGCCCGATATTATCTTATTTATGAATGGGTTCGATAAATCTTCCGTAGCTGCACGCCGTCAGATTTTTCCTATAGATGGCGAAAATAATGTGTGTTTAGATCCTAAAAACTATTTTGATGAGCATGGTCTATCAAGTAAACAATTGTGGACTTTTGATTTAAAGTTTGGAGACCAACGGATCAAGTCTTATCGCACCTATCATCCAAGTGCAGTATCCAAAAAGGCGAAAGAGGGGCGTGATTTTCTCATTAGTTTATTGCCTAATAAGGAGTCGAAATGACAAAAACATTAATCATTGGTGTGAGTGGCGCAGGAACAAATATTAGTCAGTACCTCGTTGAAAAGATGCCTGATAGTCCAGAACTGCTTCTAATTAACTCGGATAGTAAGTCATTAGACAAACATTTAGCTACAAATCGTGTTTATCTGGATCTAGCTTTAAGCTCTGAGACAAAAAGAGATCTAAGACTAACCGATACGGTCGAACGTATGAAAAATGAAATTCTCAGTTATACCTATGAAAAGACGAATATTATTGTTGTAGTCGGACTAGGCGGTAACACAGGGACGAACTCAATTTTTGCGATTACTAATTTAACGAATATGAGTTCAAAAAATGTAACATTAGTTGCAGTTTTACCATTCAGGTTTGAAAGCTCCCGAAGACGTTTAGCAGAACAAAAACTCACAATGTTAAAAAACAGCTTAAGCCTCAATATGATTGAATTTGATAATGATTCAGTGATGAATAGAGACGTGAGTTTAACGGAGGGTTTCCAAAAGGCTAATGAAATCATTCTCTCAAACATATTAGCAACCCTACAGCCAAACCGTGTGACTTAGTAGTTGAAGCGCTGCTCTCATAATTCAGCAAATCTACGCTAGCGTCGAGACGAAAAAGCTAGCATTAATTTTAGTCGAGTAAACACGCATTAACCAAGTGTGAATGAGTGTTTGCTCTAACCAATAAAGGGCAAGAAACGATTTAGAATGCTCGCTGCTGGAACATTGTTCTTCGTTTCTTCTATAACGCTTCTCTGAACCATACAGGTAGAGACTCATAGATATATGTGCATTCATAGCGATGTATCGTTGATACGAACTTGACCTGTGCTCAATATTGATTTGGTATTTACCTTACCCTCGAACCATCAAAGCTTGTTATCTGGATTATGTTTAGAACAACCCTTATCTATAAACTAATAACTCGCATTTTTCAGTGGGTAGCACGGGGAGTATGTAGATATCAGTGAGTAGGTTAATAATTTTCTGTCAGTTATTCTTGGGGGCTAGGGATGAAGTTAATTTTCTCCTATTGTGCCGCGCGTGCTGGCCAGCACGGGGAGTATGTAGATATCAGTGAGTAGGCTAATAATTTACTGTCAGTTATTCTTGGGAACTAGGAATGAAGTTAATTTTCTCCTATTGTGCAGCGCGTGCTGGCCAGCACGCGCAGTATGTAGATATCAGCGAGTAGATTAATAATTTGTTGTCAGTTATTCTTGGGAGCTAGGAATGAAGTTAATTTCCACCTATTGTGCCGCGTGTGCTGGCCAGCACGCGCAGTATGTAGATATCAGCGAGTAGGTTAATAATTTGCTAGTGTTCTTCGCTTTCTTTACTATTTAATTATTATCACGAATAAAAAATACAATGCGTTAATTAAGTGAAGCCTTCAAACCGCTAAAAATCGTTTTTAATATCCATATACTTTATTTTTTGACTAACAGCCCATAGGTGTTAACTATTTTATGTATACGCTGCCTGCTAAGCCCTAGCGTTCGTGCTACTTCTGATAGGTTAACTTTACCTGTTTCCAAGCGCTGCATATCAATCAATTGCTTTATTGAAGAACACTGTTCTTCGTTTCTTCTATAACCCTTCTCTGGGCCAACATTCACAGGTAAAGGCTTATAGCGATGTGTCGATCTGTAGTTGTGTAACCGTGTACCATCAGTGAACTACGTATCAACAACATCTTGGCCGAAAACGCTATCCGTCCATTCGGGATAGAGCGAGAGCTTGGCTTTTTTCTGATATGTCGTTAGGCGCTAAAGTGAACCAAAGCCTAACGACTTTCGTTCACCTCTCAGCACTCCGAGTAACTGACGCTTACGTAAAAAAAGTTGTTAGCGAGGAGGGTAAAGAACGCCTTCAGATAAAAGCTTTATTATCAACCAGAAACAAATCTTTAGCGTTTATGCTTGTCTTTTTTGTGCTTGTTATATATAAAATATTTTATAAGTCAATGAGTTAAATTTCTTTACAGATGAGGTTAAGTTAGATAAATTGACTTCAGAGCAAGCAACTAGCGCTCTAGTCCACCTAGCTGGTGGCTTAAAGAAACAACGTTAAAACGTGAACACATAGCCATGTTAAGCAATAAGTTAGCAATTATGTGAATCTATCCGCCTTGCAGGCGGCTTAAAGAAGCAACGTTAAAACGTAAACACATAGCCATGTTAAGCAATAAGTTAGCAATTATGTGAATCTATCCGCCTTGCAGGCGGCTTAAAGAAGCAACGTTAAAACGTAAACACATAGCCATGTTAAGCAGTAAGTTAGCAACTATGTGAAACTATCCGCCTCGCAGGCGGCTTAAAGAAGCAACGTTAAAACGTAAACACATAGCCATGTTAAGCAATAAGTTAGCAATTATGTGAAACTATCCGCCTTGCTGGCGGCTTAAAGAAGCAATATTAAAACGTAAACACATAGCCAAGTTAATCAGTAAATTAGCAATTGTGTGAAACTATCCGCCTCGCAGGCGGCTTAAAGAAACAACGTTAAAACGTATGCATAGCGTTGAATAGGCACTTAAAAAACTGAGAAATATGAGCCATTTTCTTAATCATCTCAACTAGAACAAAAGCTGAATATCCATCAATTGCTTTATCGAAGAACATTGTTCTTCGTTTCTTCTATAACCCTTCTCTGGGCCAAAATTTACAGGCAGAGACTCATCGATATATGTGCATTCATAGCGATGTAACGTAGATACGATCTCGATCTGTACTCAACATTGATTTGGTATTTACCTTGCCCTCGAACCATCAAAGCTTGTTATCTGGATTATGTTTAGAACAACACTTATCTATAACTAATAACTCAGCATTTTTCAGTGGGCATAATCAAGCTGGTAAATAAGAATAGAGTCTAGAATATCACCACTTTATCGCGCGTGCTGGTCAGCACACGCAATGAGACAGTATGAGCTGTTAGCTTCAGGGGTACATTAGTTTAATATTTTCGTACCGAATATATGCTGTAAGTAACGTTGGAACGCCGTTATTTCGCTTCCTCTATATGAACGATCAACTTGTATAAATTGGGAGAGATTAGAGTCTAGAGTGTCACCACTTTATCGCGCGTGCTGGTCAGCACACGCAATAAGACAGTATGAGTTGTTAGCTTCATGGCTATATAAGTTTAATCATTTGCGTACTGAGCATATGCAGTAAGTAACGATGGAACAGTGTTCTTCGCTTTCTTTACTATTTAATTATTATCACGAATAAAAAATACAATGCGTTATCTAAGTGAAGCCTTCAAACCGCTAAAAATCGTTTTTAATATTCATATACTTTATTTTTTGACTAACAGTTCATAGGTATTAACGATTTTATGTATACGTTGCCTGCTAAGCTCTAGCGTCCGTGCTACTTCTGATAGATTAACTTTACCTATTTCCAAGCGCTGCATATCAATCAATTGCTTTATTGAAGAACACTGTTCTTCGTCTCTTCTATATGTACAATCAAATAGTGTGGTGATCTGTCTTCAGAATCTCACCACTTTATCGCGCGTGCTGGTCAGCACACGCAATGAGGCAGTATGAGCTGTTAGCTTCAGGGGTACATTAGTTTAATCATTTTCGTACCGAATATATGCTGTAAGTAACGTTGGAACACTGTTATTTCGCTTCCTCTATATGAACGATCAACTTGTATAAATAGGGAGAGAGTAGAGTCTAGAGTGTCACCACTTTATCGCGCGTGCTGGTCAGCACGCGCAATGAGGAAGTATGAGCTGTTAGCTTCAGGGTACATTAGTTTAATCATTTTTGTACTGAATATATGCTGTAAATAACGTTGGAACACTGTTATTTCGCTTCCTCTATATGAACGATCAACTTGTATAAATAGGGAGAGAGTAGAGTCTAGAATATCACTACTTTATCGCGCGTGCTGGTCAGCACACGGAATGAGACAGTATGAGTTATTAACTTCATGACTATATGAGTTTAATCATCTGCGTACCGAACATATGCGGTAAGTAACGATGGAACAGTGTTCTTCTCTTTCTTTACTATTTAATTATTATCACGAATAAAAAATACAATGCGTTAACTAAGTGAAGCCTTCAAACATCTAAAAGTCGCCTTTAATACTCATATACTTTATTTTTTGACTAATAGCCCATGGGTATTAACGATCTTATGTATACGTTGCCTGCTAAGCCCTAGCGTTCGTGCTACTTCTGATAGATTAACTTTACCTGTTTCCAAGCGCTGCATATCAATCAATTGCTTTATTGAAGAACATTGTTCTTCGTTTCTTCTATAACCCTTCTCTGGGCCAAAATTCACAGGTAAAGACTCATAGCGATGTGTGCATTCATAGCGATGTAACGTAGATACGATCGCCATCCAATACTCAACATTTATTAGATGTTTATCTTGTTCTCTAACGACCCAAGCTTCTGGCTGTAAAGGATCTAATGCGCGAATTATTGCTACACACCAGTTTTTCCAACAAGAGTAATCTTGAGGTTTTATACGTTTTATACAATTAAAGGTAGCAGGGTAAAGCT
The DNA here is from genome assembly GCF_008933155.1 of Aliivibrio finisterrensis. Lineage (GTDB taxonomy): Bacteria > Pseudomonadota > Gammaproteobacteria > Enterobacterales > Vibrionaceae > Aliivibrio > Aliivibrio finisterrensis. Next base: position 10,501 of record NZ_WBVP01000011.1, read on the forward strand.
CTTGAGTGGTGGTTGTAATGCTTTTTGCAAGCTCGATCCAGGTTGTTTGTAGAACATGGTTCTTACAAAACTTTATGAAATAGCGAGGGTGGGGAGCAAAACCACCAAGTAAACGGTATAAATTAGATGCTTTCTGGCTATTTGATCCCGCTTCTTTATGTTTTTCGGATTTAGATTCAATATAAATATTATCAAGCTGTGTTAAAGCACGAAAAACTTTATGTTTTGCTGCTTTATAAGACTTCTGATCACGATTAGGGTGATGTTCAGAACAATAATAATGAGAACTTTGAGGTAATCGCCAGCATAAAGCGCATGTTGGAAGAACCGTGTTCCAGTAGGTTTTTTCTTTATACTGCGGTGTTAATGCTCTTACTTTCCAAAGACTTTGCAATACCTCATCTGCATAGTCAATTTCATCATAGTTGGTTGTCCATAGCCCTCGAATTGCGAGAAATTCTTCGACTTGTTGAATTGTGCGATTCAGCCCACCGTGAGCAATAACTAAGGAATCTAACTCATTGATTGTTTGTGATTCATACGTTTTTAAAGACTTGAACTCTGCTTTAAATGCCTTAATGAAAAATGGCTCAAGAACAATGTTTTTTAAGGCTGTAATTGCGTAAAGATATCTAGCACGTTTACGTTGAGTAATTTTTATATTTTCAACACGAGCTTGTTCCTGTAGCGCATTAGCTTGTTTTTCTATCTGTTTTCTTAGAGCTATACGCGATGCGTGTAGATCGATAAATGAATCTGTCAACATGGTTTGTCGTATGTTTCGTATTATGCTCGGTCTGTATTGTCATTATAGTGTTTTCAAAGAATAACAATAGAGAATAAAACAATGAGTAATAAATTATTTATCAGGCAGGATGAGTTGGCAAGGTTACTAGGGGTGAGCAATACAACCATCTGGCGATGGAGAAAATCGAATCATCTACCAAAGCCTATAGCACTGAGTAATAGGGTGATAGGTTGGCGAACTGTGGATATTGATGCTTGGTTAGAGTCCCAATTACCTTGTGATCTGATGTGAAGGAATAGATAAGCTTTGTAGTGAGGATAGTGTTCCGCTACAAAGCTTAAAAATATCAGGTTTGGTCTATGTAGTTGTAAAGGTATACTTAAATTGGAAGCCTGTTTATAGGTTTGATTTCATACAAATAAAGAGATTTACATGCCAAGAATAATTACACCTAAGTTTAAACGTGAGGCCTCCTCCTACTCGATTAATCAAGGCTAATACAGCGCTTATGAAAAAGCCCAGAAGACTACCTAAATTTGAAAACAGCCTTGAAGGTAAATACCCTCAAGTTGCTGTTTTTTTTGATTTTGAGCTAAATAAACCGCGCATACCAAGCGAATACTTCCCTAAATCTGATTTTGTTATCAATTGGCGTTGCCAAGATAATCCAGAACATAAGTGGGAAAGAATAGTAAAAGAACAAGTAAGAATGTCACTTAAAGGAAATGACTGCCCTTACTGCTCAAAAAAATGGCCCTCACCTGAATATAGTGTGGCTGCTTGCTACCCAGACTTAATACCAGAGTGGAACGTCGAGCTAAACGATGGTTTAAAACCTACGGAAGTTCTTCCAAAATCCGACAAAGTGGTGTGGTGGGACTGCCCAAATGATTCCGATCATGTTTATGATATGCAGGTGAAAAAGCGCACCGAAAGAGACTATAACTGCCCCTATTGCGTCAACCGACGAATGGACCGAAAGAAAAGCTTTGGGGCGCTGTACCCAGAGTTGTTAGAAGAGTGGCATCCTACTAAAAACAGCATAGATCCGTTTAGCATCTCACCATACAATGATTTTCGCCCATTTTGGATGTGCAAAAACGATCCTAGCCATGTTTGGGAAGCTCAAATAAAAAACAGAACCAACGCTGAAAAGCCTACAGGCTGCCCTTATTGTGTAAATAAATTAGCAAGCCGAACCAATAATTTAGAGGTGAATTTTCCTGAGATAGCGAATCAATGGCATCCAACTAAGAATGGAGAGTTAAAACCCATTGAAATAACCTATGGTTCATATAAAAAGGTATGGTGGCAATGTTCATTAGGCCACGAATGGGAAGCTACATCATCCTCTAGAACCAATAAATTAACAGGCTGTCCACATTGTTCACCTACATCTTCTAAACCAGAAATTTACGTGCTTTGTGAGCTAGAATGGATATTCGATGATGTTAAACATCAAGATAGGTCATATGGATACGAGTGTGATGTGTATTTACCTAAACACAGTATAGGCATAGAAATCGACGGGAGTTATTGGCACAAAGGCAAAGAAAAATTAGACAAGAAAAAAACGAAAGAGCTTAAAAAGAAAGGCATTACCCTAATAAGGCTTAGAGAATTTCCTTTACAATCTCTATCAAAAAACGACGTTATTTATCACGATAAAGTCATCGATTTTACCGATGTGGTGGCATTGTTAAAGGCCTTACTCAGTTTCAATTTAGCGCTATCGGAAGAAGAGTTAGCAAAGGCAAACGAGTACCTTAAAAAACCTAAGCAGCGAAATGCAAAACGCTTTCATGAGTGCATTGTAAACTTATCCACGCCCAACAACATAGAAGATTCAGCAGCTTCAAGTGTGAATGTTTTAGATCTTTGGGACTATGAAGAAAATTATCCCCTAAGACCAGAGAATTTTACTCGTTATTCAGGTTTTAAAATCTCTTGGAAATGTTATAAAGGTCTGGGTCATGATAATTGGACAACTAGAATATCTCATATCTTCAAAGGGCACGGCTGCCCATCTTGCTCAGGAAATATTGCCCATACTGAAAACTGTCTTACAACTCTCTACCCTGAAGTAGCAAAGCTTTGGTCTTCAAATAACGAACTCAAACCAACCGAAGTGACCGCCTATTCCTCTAAAGAAGCTTTATGGCAATGCGATAAAGGACATGAATACTTAAGAGTCATAAATACTCAAGTAATAGGTAAGCGAATTTGTCCTGTCTGTCAATCACTCGGTTGTCGATTTCCAGAATTGGCAAAGCAGCTACATCCATTAAAAAATGGAAGCTTAACCGCACTAGATATACCCGCAAAATCAACAATTGAATGCTGGTGGATATGCGAGCATAGCACTGAATGGAAAGAGTCTCCTCACGCTAGATTAAGCAAGTCGTCTAACACTCAATGCTTAAAGTGCCAATCAGATTTTAAACATCAGAAAAAAAAGCAGAAGCAATCAGATAACGAAACCCTCTTAGAGCACACAATTGCCTCTATGGGGCAAGTAGATATTAAAAATTCAGCAGCAACGAGCCAAAAAATAATAGAACTTTGGAGATATGAAAAGAATGCGCCGCTAACCCCTGAATCCGTCCCTCTTGATTCAGAGTTAATCTTGTCGTGGATCTGCAAGAAAGGGCATAGCTTTGATGATAAAGTTTGCAGTGTAGTAAAGAGCAACGATTGTTATATATGCAAAGCGAACACAGTTACAGCGGAGAACAGCTTGGCATTGAAATACCCAGAAATTGCAAAACAATGGTCATCTAACAACCCAATTAAAGCAACAGAAGTCACCGCTAAATCGCACCACAAATTCTTATGGGTTTGCCCAAATAATCACGAATATGAAAGATCGGTTTCAGGGCAAACAAAAGGGATTCAATCATGCCCAAGTTGTACCTCATTGGGTTATCGATTCCCTCATTTAATACCAGTTTGGCATCCCACCAAAAACGGTGAGCTTACGCCATTTGATGTAGCAGCCAAGTCTACCGTTAATGTTTGGTGGCAGTGTGAGCACGGAACTGAGTGGAAAGAAGCACCACATTCTAAAACGCAAAAAAGAATGAATATACAGTGTAAAGTGTGCGCCTCTCAATATCGTTTAGAAAGAGCAGCACAACGCAAAGCTAAAAACGCTGAATTATTTGATCAAGCTGTTGCCAACATAGGAAATTTAAACATTGATAACTCTGCTGCTATAGACTGCACCATTTTAACGCTGTGGGACTATGAGAAGAACGCTCCGTTATTGCCAGAGCATGTCAGCATAAAATCTGAGTTAGAGGTGGATTGGATGTGCAGAATCGGCCATAAGTGGAAGAAGAAAATCAATAAAATGCAAGGATACGATCAATGTCCCCAATGTGAACGTCATCCTATCACGAATGAAAATTGCTTAGCCACAACGCACCCACAAGTTGCAAAGCTGTGGTCTTCAAACAACACTTTAACAACAACGGAAGTGACACCTAATTTAAAAATTAAGGTGCTATGGAAGTGCGAAAACAACCATGAATATGAAAGGGATATACACACACAAACTAAGGGAACTCAAGTTTGCAATGCATGTCAATCAATAGGCTACAAGTGTCCAGAACTTAATAAAGAGTGGCATCCTACCAAAAATGGGGAGTTAACCTCATTTGATGTGGCTGGTTTATCATCTAAGTCTATATGGTGGCTTTGCGTTAACGGACATGAATGGCAGGAAATACCTTTCAACAGAACAAATAGAGCGAATAGGAATTGTCCACACTGTCAAAGTTAAACGTGGTGTAAAAAATGGGATCAAAGTAAATCCTAACTTAGAACTTCAAGTACTAGCGATATCGCCCCGTAGGTGATTTGCACCTGAAAAACAGGACACCGCACTAAGCGGCTTTTCCATACCAAAAGTAATCCGCAACTTTCTAATTTAAGTGATTACTCTAAGAAGGTTCTGTCCAAAGGTGAGCTAACGATGCCTGTTGTATGATGAGACTATTTTCCTGTTTGATTCTGTTTTTTATCTAAAACAGATTAACGTCTCCCAACATGGATATCTTAAGCTTTACCTAATTTGTCGAAGTATGTCGTCAAAGAGTGCTGATTAGGTATTATGACTTTGCTCTTTCTATGCCTGTCGTTGTTGTGCAATAAACAAAACTTGGCAACACAGAGAGTCTCAGATTACTATGGGATAGCGACAAGAGGATATGAGTGCATTGGGCTTGTCTGACCCGTTACCTGACCCAGAAACGTCAGATAGCAAAAAGGCGTAGTAGGTACTAACCTATTACGCCTTTCTAAATTTGGTGGCCCCTCCCAGATTTGAACTGGGGACCGAACGATTATGAGTCGTGCGCTCTAACCACTGAGCTAAGGGGCCTTTGTAGGAGGTGATTATAGGGTAAGATGAAAACAGTGTCTAGACATAAGGCGTTTGCTTTTTAATCAGTTGATTGAAAATATGCATCTAGATCGAAAAAAGGTGAGCCTAAGCCCACCTTTTTGATTCTATTAACAAATAATTATGTTTAATTATTCGTCTAAAAAGCTACGTAATACTTCTGAACGACTTGGATGACGTAATTTACGAAGCGCTTTTGCTTCGATTTGACGAATACGTTCACGCGTTACGTCAAATTGTTTCCCTACTTCTTCAAGAGTATGGTCAGTATTCATATCAATACCAAAACGCATACGAAGTACTTTTGCTTCACGAGGAGTTAGGCCTGCAAGAACGTCGTTAGTTGCAAATTTCAAGCTTGTTGAAGTTGCAGAATCAACTGGAAGTTCAAGGGTGTTATCCTCGATGAAATCACCTAGGTGCGAATCTTCATCGTCACCGATTGGTGTTTCCATTGAAATTGGCTCTTTAGCGATCTTCAGAACCTTACGGATCTTGTCTTCAGGCATTTGCATGCGCTCTGCAAGTTCTTCTGGTAATGGTTCACGGCCCATTTCTTGTAGCATTTGACGCGAGATACGGTTCAGTTTATTGATCGTTTCGATCATATGAACTGGAATACGGATCGTACGTGCTTGGTCAGCGATTGAACGAGTGATCGCTTGACGGATCCACCATGTTGCATACGTAGAGAACTTGTAACCACGACGGTATTCAAATTTATCTACTGCCTTCATTAGACCAATATTACCCTCTTGGATAAGATCTAGGAACTGAAGACCACGGTTCGTGTATTTCTTAGCAATAGAGATAACAAGACGTAAGTTTGCTTCAACCATTTCTTTTTTTGCACGGCGAGCTTTAGCTTCACCGATAGACATACGACGGCTGATGTCTTTGATGTTCTCTACAGGTAAACCTGTTTCTTTTTCGATGCTGTCTAGTTTAGAGATTGAACGACGAATGTCTTCTTCGTAACGCTTTAAACGCTCAACGTATGGCTTGTCTGAAGCCATGATCTCATCAAACCATTCAATCGATGATTCGTTACCAGAGAAAAGTGAAATGAATGATTTTTTAGGCATTTTGCCGTATTCCACACACATACGCATAACTAAGCGCTCTTGTGTACGAACACGATCCATGCTGCCACGCATTTCTTTTACTAGGTAATCAAACTGTTTAGGGATCAGCTTGAATTCACGGAATACGTCAGTAAGCTCGCCAATCGCTTCGCGTGCTTTTGCGTTATCACGGCCATGCTCTTCAAAAGCAAGCTGCATATTGTGATAAGAAGTACGAAGCTCTGTAAATTTCTCCAAAGCAAGCTCTGGGTCAATACCTACATCTTCTTCTTCTTCGTCTTCAGTTTCTTCACCATCATCATCTTCATCGTCTAGATCAGATTCACTCAGTTCTGAGCCGATGTGTGTTGCTGTTGGTGCTGCAGAACCATCATCATTTGGATCAACAAAACCAGAAATGATATCAGTAAGACGAATCTCTTCAGCTTGAACTTTATCAAATTGTTCTAATAGGTATGAAATAGCGCCTGGGAATTCAGCAACAGAGCACTGAACTTCATTGATGCCTTCTTCAATACGCTTGGCGATGTCGATTTCGCCTTCACGAGTAAGAAGTTCAACGGTACCCATTTCACGCATGTACATACGAACCGGATCCGTTGTACGGCCAATTTCACTTTCTACACTTGATAGTGCGGCTGCAGCGGCTTCTGCTGCATCTTCATCAGTTACGGCATCATCATCATTTAATGACATATCATCAGCATCAGGTGCGGTTTCTACCACTTTGATGCCCATGTCATTGATCATTTGAATAATATCTTCAACCTGCTCAGAATCTACAATTTCTTCTGGTAGGTGATCGTTAACTTCTGCGTAGGTCAGATAGCCTTGTTCCTTGCCTTTGATTACAAGTAATTTTAGCTGTGACTGCGGATTTTGATCCATAGACGGTATCCTACTTCTGGTCTGTGTGAAGGAATTAGTATGCGAAATGCAAACCATTAATAATAGCAAATGTATCTATTTATGACTACTGAGTAATCATTTATCACACCATAATCTTGGTGTATGGCTTAAACAGGACTAGAGGTATTTAGACGAGACGGTTAATAACTAACTCAGCTAACTCTCGTTTTTCTTCGACTGATAAGCCGACGCTTCTTTCTTTAGTCTGTAAAGCTTCCACTTGCTTTTCGATACACTGGGCCAATACTTTGTCCAATGAATCTATAAATAAATCTTGTATGTTATCTTGGTCTATTGGGAGTTCCCAAGCAGCCAAGCGTGATAATAATTTCTCATTATTATCACCACGCCAATATTCTAATAATTGGCCTGTAGTTATATGGGGATTATGTCGACAGTTTTCAAGTAATTGAAGAAATAAACTTAATCCTGGAAGTGGTATTTCTTTTACACTGTCTAAATCTGGCACCAACTGAGTCAAATTTGGATTTTGTAGCAAGAGAGTTATTACTTCACGCATTGGTGTGCGTTTTATCTCAGGTTGTGCGAGTCGTTTTGTTTCTGGTGCACCCTGTTTAGATATTAGTTGCTGTAATTGACTTTCATCCATAATTCCAAGCGTTTTGCCAAGTTGCTCACGTAAATAGAGGCGTAAGGTGCCGCCTGGTACTTTATCAATAAGAGGAACCGCAAGTGTCGTTAGCTTGGCTTTCCCTTCTCGGCTACCAGTATCAACTTGGTCGACTAGGGTTCTAAACATGAATTCAATTAAAGATTCAGCGCTGGCTATTTCTTGTTCAAAGGCAGCTTTACCGTGTTGGCGAATATAAGTATCAGGATCTTCGCCATCCGGTAGGAACATAAATTTAAGCTGACGACCATCATTTAAGTATGGCAGTGCTTGTTCCATCGCTCGCCATGCTGCTTCTCGGCCCGCTCTATCTCCATCATAACAACAAACAACGGTGCTTGTTTGACGGAAAAGAAGTTGCATGTGATCGCCAGTAGTTGCCGTACCTAGAGAGGCGACCGCATAATCCACCCCAAATTGGGCTAATGCAACCACATCCATATAGCCTTCGACAACAAGGGCTTGTGGTAAATCTTTATAAGCTTGCAGTGCTTCGTATAAACCATAAAGCTCTTTGCCTTTATGGAAAATAGGTGTTTCAGGTGAATTTAAATATTTGGGAGTGCCTTCACCAATTACTCGTCCACCAAAGCCAATTACGCGACCTCGACGATCTCGAATTGGAAACATAACTCGACCACGGAAGCGGTCATAACGGCGGCCATTATCGCTTTCAATTAACATCCCACCACTGACTAAAGCATCTTGTGACGCTTTATCTCGGCCGAAGTTTTTCTTCACCAATTCCCATTCATCAGCAATATAGCCGATACCAAACTTCTGTACTATTTCACCAGAAAGTCCACGATCTTTTAGATAATTAATGGCATGAATATTAGCGGCGGATTTTAATTGGGAGCAATAAAACTGACTGATACCGCCCATTAAATCGTAGAGGCTACGTTTTTGTTCAGTACTGGCTGTTGGGCCTGAAGGGGCATTAAATCCACTGCGTTGTTCGCGAGGAACATCAAGACCCAGCATAGAAGCAAGTTCTTCGATGGCTTCAACAAACTCTAAGCGGTCAAACTCCATAAGGAAGTCAATTGCGTTGCCGTGAACACCACAACCGAAGCAGTGATAGAATTGTTTTTCTTGGCTAACAGAGAAAGAAGGGGATTTTTCATTATGGAATGGACAGCATGCGCCGTAGTTTTTCCCTTGTTTTTTCAGTTTTACTCTTGCGTCAATAATATCGACAATGTCGTGTCGATTTAAAAGCTCATCAATAAAACTGCGAGGGATATGTCCAGCCATTTTTCTTTTCCTGTAGATACAAACAAGCCGTGCATATCTAAAGATAGCACGGCTTGCTTTATAAATAGAGTATTATTAAGCCAGTTTAGAACGAACTAATTGGCTTACTTTACCCATGTCAGCGCGGCCTTGGATTTGAGGTTTTAACACGCCCATCACCTTGCCCATATCTTGCATTCCTTCAGCACCTGATTCTGCAATTGCTTTGTCTAATAACTCGGCAACTTCTTCATCGGTAAGTGCTTGTGGCATGAAATCTTCAAGCACTGTAATTTCAGCACTTTCTTTTTCAGCAAGATCATCACGACCAGCGGCAGAGAACTGCGATACTGAATCACGACGTTGTTTAACCATCTTAGTTAAAACAGCGATAATATCATCGTCAGACAACGTTGTATGACCATCGATTTCACGTTGTTTTATTTCAGATAAAGCTAAACGAATAGTGCCAAGGCGTAATTTATCCTTGGCTTTCATCGCTAACTTTTGCTCGTCTTTGAGTTGTTCAATTAGAGCCATAACTTAATCCTAATTAAATTTAGGTAAGTTATTAGTACAGGCGAACGCGACGTGCGTTTTCGCGAGACAGCTTCTTAGCGTGACGCTTTTGAGCTGCTGCTTTAGCGCGTTTACGTACTGTAGTAGGTTTTTCGTAATGCTCACGACGGCGAACTTCAGAAAGAACCCCTGCTTTTTCGCAAGAGCGTTTGAAACGACGTAGTGCAACGTCGAACGGTTCGTTTTCACGTACTTTAACTACTGGCATATGCCTTTCACCTCAGGTGTTAGTCAATTCGCTGGTAGTTATAATTAACCAGCTATTATTCAAATTGGTGCCGAATTTTAATCCGATCAAGACGTTTTGTAAAGTACTCTTGATTAAGAATTGAGTAATTTCTTTGTTTATTTTGTCTTCTCTAGCGATCAGGTCGCTTGAGGTCGTGTAATGATGAAGGTAGTATGGCGATAAATTAACAGGTAACTGAGAAAAATATGCGAATTTTAGGCATTGAAACCTCGTGTGATGAAACGGGTATTGCGATTTATGATGATGAAAAAGGGCTATTAGCTCATCAACTGTATAGCCAAGTAAAACTGCACGCAGATTATGGTGGTGTCGTACCTGAATTGGCCTCTCGTGACCATGTTAAAAAGACGATCCCTTTGATTCAAGCGGCATTAAATGATGCAGGTCTGACTAAAGATGACATCGATGGTATTGCATATACTGCAGGTCCTGGGCTTGTTGGTGCATTATTAGTTGGCTCTACGATTGGTCGAAGCATTGCATATGCGTGGGATGTTCCAGCGATTCCTGTTCACCACATGGAAGGTCATTTACTTGCACCAATGCTTGAAGATGTACCACCGGAATTCCCATTTGTTGCTTTGCTTGTGTCTGGTGGTCACACCATGATGGTTGAAGTAAAGGGCATTGGTGAATATCAAATTTTAGGTGAATCTGTGGATGATGCTGCTGGTGAAGCGTTTGATAAAACAGCTAAATTAATGGGGCTAGATTACCCAGGCGGACCGTTATTATCAAAACTGGCTGAGAGCGGCACAAAAGGACGCTTTAAGTTTCCTCGTCCTATGACAGATCGTCCAGGTTTGGATTTTAGCTTCTCTGGTTTGAAAACATTTGCTGCGAATACGATTCGTGCGAATGATGATGATTTACAAACTCGTGCTGATATTGCGTTTGCTTTCCAAGAAGCGGTTGTTGATACATTAGCAATTAAATGTCGTCGTGCATTAAAACAAACGGGCATGAAACGTTTAGTAATGGCTGGTGGTGTAAGTGCGAATAAATACTTACGTCAAGAGCTTGAAGTGATGATGAAAAAAATTGGTGGAGAGGTGTTCTACCCTCGAACTGAATTTTGTACCGATAATGGTGCGATGATCGCTTATGCGGGTATGCAACGTCTGAAGAATGGTGAAACAACGGATTTGGCGGTTCAAGCTAAACCTCGTTGGCCAATAGATCAGTTAGAGCCAATTAAAAAATAAGATGATCCACTTAGATTGTAAAAGATCGTTATCTATATAAAGGGGCTAATTAGTCCCTTTTTCTTTGCCAAATTTTCTTTTCTTCGCCGGCAAAGAAACGGCGTATATTTTCATGATGCTTGAGAACGATTAAGCAAGAAAGCATAGCAACAGGTAGCGTGTATTGAGGTTTTACAAACCAAGTGAATAAAGGGGCAAGTAACGCGGTAAGCATCGAGGCTAAAGAAGAGTAGCCAGTGACTAATATCGTAATAACCCAACTACCAAATAACATTCCTGTTAAATCCAACCCAATTGGAGCAAGTGCGCCAAGGGCCGTTGCGACTCCCTTTCCCCCTTTAAAATGAAAAAATAACGGATACATGTGACCTAAGCAGGCCGAAATAGCAATGATGCCTAATAGAAGAGGGTTAATCTCAAGAAAGTAGCCTCCCCAAACCGGTAGCATACCTTTTAAGATATCACAGAGAAGAACCAAACCAGCGGCACCTTTACCACCGAGACGATAGACATTGGTCGCGCCAGGGTTATGAGAACCGTATTTTCTAGGGTCAGGTAACCCTTTCAATCGACAAATTAAAACCGCACTAGAGATCGATCCTAGCAGATAGGCGATGATGATCATAATTAGTGCAAGAGGGGTCATGAATGAGCCTTTATTTAAGTGATCAGGAGCGAACAAAAATCATTTTTATAGTATATTGCTGAACATATCGAGCAAGGTAATATCAATATTACGTTGTTTTTCTTTTGATGGGTATCCGACCTCTTAATAAAAAGTGTGATCAAAGATGGATTTAGTATTTATAAAACAGCTTGAAGTTATTACAACCATTGGCGTTTATGAATGGGAACAAGGCATTAAACAAAAGCTTGTATTAGATATTGATATGGCTCATGACAATAAACCTGCAGCAGCATCTGATGATGTTCAACATTGTTTAAACTACGCAGAAGTGAGTGAGGCGGTGACGGCTCATATTCAAAACGGTCGCTTCTTATTAGTTGAGCGTGTTGCAGAGGAGATCGCAGATCTTATTATGACTCGTTTTTCAGTGCCTTGGATCCGCATTCATTTATCTAAACCAGGTGCAGTGGTAAATGCACACAGTGTTGGGGTTGTGATTGAGCGAGGAAGCAAATGATCACAACTTATATTGGTATTGGCTCCAATATTTCTCCTGAAAAAAATGTAAAAATAGCCATTGATGAATTACATCAACTTGGTGAAGTAACAAAAGTGTCAACGGTATATGAAGCTGAGCCTGTGGGTTTTTCTGGTCATAATTTTTTCAATTTAGTCGTTGAGCTAAAGGTGAATCACTCACTGGGTGAACTTGGTGCTCTATTGCGTGCGATTGAAATTAAATGGGGCAGAGAAGTCAATGCGAAGAAGAACCAAGATCGAACATTAGATTTAGATATTCTTTTGTATGGTGATTTGGTTTCAGAATCGGATCCCAAATTACCTCGAGAGGATCTGTTTAAGTTTGCCTTTGCTATTTTACCAATGGTAGAACTGAATCCAGATCTGATTATCCCAAGTACACAACGTACCATCAGTGAAATTTGGGCTGAATTTCCTTATTCTCAATCATTAAAACCAGCTTTATTAAACTTAACATTCTAATGGACTATCATGACATATCTTGAAGCATTTTTTCTTGCGTTGCTGCAAGGATTTACTGAGTTTTTACCTATCTCGAGCTCCGCTCATCTTATTCTTCCTTCCGCTGTTCTTGGGTGGCCAGATCAAGGCTTAGCCTTTGATGTTGCTGTTCATGTGGGTACTTTAGCGGCGGTGATTATTTATTTTAGAAAAGAGGTAGTGAGCTTATTAACTGCTTGGGTTGGTTCTATTGTTAAAAAAGAGCACAACAAAGAATCTAAATTAGCTTGGTTAATCATTTTATCGACTATTCCGGCTGCACTTTGTGGTCTGTTGTTTAAAGATTTTATCGAAGTGTATTTACGTAGTGCGTGGGTTATTGCAACCACAACGATTGTATTTGGCCTTTTACTTTGGTGGGTTGATAAAAACTCAGAGTTAGTTAAAGACGAGTATGAAATGACGTGGAAAAAAGCGTTATTTTTAGGTATTGCTCAAGCGATGGCGATGATCCCAGGAACCTCTCGTTCAGGCATTACTATTACTGCTGCTCTTTATTTAGGCTTTACTCGTGAAGCGGCTGCGCGTTTTTCATTCTTAATGTCGATCCCAATCATTACTCTTGCCGGATCTTATCTTGGTCTTAAATTGGCGATGAGTGATATTTCAATTAATTTTGGTCTATTAAGTACCGGTGTGGTGGTTTCTTTTATCAGTGCTTATATTTGTATTCACTTTTTCTTGAAGCTGATTTCAAGCATGGGAATGACGCCGTTTGTTATCTACCGTTTGTTGTTAGGTGCCGGCTTGTTTGCTTGGTTAAGTTTCGGTTAGAAACTAGAGGCTATACGCTTCGCTAACTAGAAACGATAAGAGCGAGTATTGCTGGCGTGGCAATGTTCTAGGCTTCAGGGCGCTACGCTTGCAGGTCTCAGGTGTACTTGGTTTTGATTTTCCTGAAACCTGAAACCTGAACCTTAGCTTTTATAGTTCCTAGAGCGAAGCGTTCTAGTCAGCGTAGCGTATAGCTTATTTGATATCCAACTTACTCTTCACTGCTTCAACTCGTCTTTTACTCAACTCTTCTCTAATCTCAGCGCCTTTAAATCCAGCAGCAACCACTTCTTTCACTTCCACACTTTTTGCAGCATCAAACGCCATTTTAAAACGCGCTTTTTGTGGGTAAGGTTCTGACTCTAGTCCTAACCGTCCCGCATGATCAGCTTGGCAACAAAGTAAAATAGGTTCTAAGCGCTCAGGCTTACGCCATACATCCATTTTATCGAGTATTTTAATAAAGGTTTGAGCACGAAGCTCAGAAGCTCGATGGATATTGGTGTGATGCTCACAAACCAGTAACGCTAAATCTCGATATTCATTGGGAACCCGAACACGATTGCATAGTTGCTTAATGATTTTAATACCAGTATGGCAATGCATTTTATGGCTTGGCCATTCTGACTCTGGCGTAATGCCTTTTCCTAAGTCGTGGACTTGAGCTGCAAAACGAGTCGGTAAGTCTTGGCTTAGTAATGTGGCTTGTTGAGCCACCATTAATGTATGAACACCCGTATCAATTTCTGGATGCCATTTTTCAGGTTGAGGCACACCGAACAATGCATTCAACTCAGGTAATACAACCGCTAGAGCACCACATTCTTTTAGTACGGAAAGAAAGACCTCAGGGTGTTGGCTCGATAGTGACTTCTCCCATTCTTGCCATACGCGCTCAGGCGTTAGGTGAGACAACTCTCCACTCTCTACCAAGGTTTTCATTAAGGTCATGGTTTCTGGTGCGACAGTAAAACCGAGAGAATGAAAGCGAGCAGCAAATCGAGCGACACGTAATACCCGCAGTGGGTCTTCGACAAACGCGTCAGATACGTGGCGTAATAAGCGATTATTTAAATCATCTTGTCCATTGTAAGGATCGATGAGTTCACCATTATCGGCTTTAGCAATCGCATTAATGGTAAGGTCGCGGCGCAGTAAATCTTCTTCTAACGTAACATCGGGTTCCGCGTAACAAGTAAACCCTTTATACCCTTGACCACTTTTACGCTCTGTTCTTGCTAGGGCATATTCTTCTTTGGTTTTTGGGTGAAGAAAGACAGGAAAGTCTTGGCCAACCGCTTGATAGCCAAGTGAATCCATTTTGTTTGGTGTAGAGCCAACAACAACCCAGTCTTTATCTTTTACCTCAATATTGAGAAGTGAATCTCGAACGGCGCCACCAACTAAATAAATATCCACGTTTTGCCCTACTCGCTACCAAGATAAAGAGAACTTTCTTTACTTTCTTCTTTCCAATGATACCGTACAATAATGGTTTATTGACTTTTATTCTTAGAATTCTCTAGATAGGACACATTGCATCTTTATGTACCAAGACTTTTTTGGCTTTAATAAGCTTCCATTTTCAATGACGCTTAATGCTCGTTTTCTCTATTTGAGTGAACGCCATAAAGAAGCGCTGAATTATTTATTGTCTGGGCTAGGGCAAGGTGGTGGGTTTGTATTATTAACAGGAGAGGTCGGTACGGGTAAAACAAGCGTATTACGCGCATTATTTTCTCAATTAGATAGCAATGTGCATCTTGCCTTAATTTTGAATCAGATGTTTAGTGCTCAAGAGTTATTAGAGGCAATCTGTGATGAGTTTAAGATTAGTTATACTGAAAATGCACCGTTAAAACAATTAAAAGACAGTATTGTTGACTTTCTTAAAACAGAGCATGAACGTGGTTTTCAAACCATTATTGCAATTGATGAAGCCCAGCATTTAGGGGCTGATGTTTTAGAGCAGCTGCGTCTATTAACTAACTTTGAAACCGACACTGATACGTTATTAAAAGTATTCTTGAGTGGTCAGACAGAGTTACAACAAAGGTTGCAGCAAGCAAACTTATGTCAACTCGCACAACGAATTACGGCACGATACCATTTATTGCCTTTAACACAGAAAGAGACCGAGTCTTATATAAAGCATCGCCTAAGTCTTGCTGAAGGACAACTATCTTTATTCTCTGCCTCGTCGATAAGGATGATTGTTCGTCGTTCAAAGGGTATACCTCGTATCGTTAACTTATTGTGTGATAAAGCGTTATGGATTAGTTACCAAAAAGGAACACAGAAGGTTGATCATCAAGCCGTTGAGGAAGCGTGTAAACTGGTACTTGATTGGCAGGTAGAGACACCAGGTGTAGCGCCTATGTCAACACGTGTAGCGCCTATGGCACCACCGTTATGGTTTCCTTTACTCATTGCCATAGGTGTATCTTTACTATTGACCATTGGCAGTTATCGCTTCCTACCTCAATATTTAGAATCAAATTATCCAATTGTTAAATCGGTTATTGAGAAACCACTAGAGGGTTTTTCTTCGCAATCCAGTGCTTTTCAAGCCTTACTATCGGTTTGGGGGTATTCGGTGAATGAGTTTCAAGCGAATTGTCCTAATGCCAAAAGAGCGCAATTATATTGTGTGGAGAGCAATGGTACGTTGGCGGATTTGTTGTTATTAAATCGCTCTGCGTTAGTTTGGTTACAACAGCCCTCTGGAGAGGAATTATTGGCTATTCTTTACCGCGTAAATTCACAGGGAGTTGAATTATTATTACCTTCTAAGAGGGTGAAAGTATCACATCAGTGGTTTGAGCAACATTGGAATGGCGCCTATACACAGCTTTGGCAAAAACCGATTATTACTGAGAGAGCAATGAAATTAGGTGATAAAGGAGAGGCTATTTTAGCATTAAATCGCTTACTTTCTTTCGCGCTAGAGCAGCCAATCAATAACTCTGATGTATTTAGCAAAGAGACTGAACTACAAGTGAAAGAATTCCAAGAAATTTTTGGTCTTGAGACGGATGGTATCGTTGGTTCGAAAACACAAATGTGGCTAGATAGCATTGTGAATGTTAATGCTCCAGTATTACAAGGAGGTGAATAATATGGCTCTATCTCGTTTATCATGGAGGTCATTATCGGCACTTGTGATATTACCACCATTAGTGGTATCAGTATATATAGCCCTTCCTTATTATCAAGCTAGCAAGCAGGAAACCCCATTGCCTGAGTTGACATATATGCAATTGGATTTTCCAAGCATTAAGACCAATGATCTGCCTATACAAGCTCAAAAATTAGCATTACAGCGTTTATCGCAGAATGATAAATCTGACGTAATTACAGCAATCTCAACTAAAATTCCGGTTACTCAACCTCAAAGTAATCGGGAGGAAGTAAAAAGCCTGAGTAGTGATACCACTTTATCGCTAGATATCAATAAGCTCGATTTATCAGGGTTATCACCAGAGTTGGCTGCACGGTTTGAGTCGGTTTTGAATGATCCCGCTGAATATGACAATAATGAGGCTATTGAGGATGAGCCATTAGAAAGTAACGGTTATCTTGAGTTAGATAACAGTGGCTCACAACTCTCAGGGCGCCTGCCTCCACTTAATTTTCAAACTCATAATTACACTAACAAGCCTAGCCATCGTTGGGTAAAGGTTAATGGTAAAGAAGTTAATATTGGTGGCAGTATTACTCCTGCAATCACGTTACTAGAGATTAACCCACGGGATGTTGTGATTGAGTTTAAAGGAAAGAAAATTGAAGTTCCTGCTCTGTATGAATGGAAAGGGTAATCAAACTTAATTGTTTAAGACATATTATACCAATCTACATAAGTATTTGATCATTCTTGCTTGTTAAAATCGATTATATCTGTGTTATAAATTTTGTAATTAGAACCACTAGTTACTGTAATTTATGCCTTGCTCTAATCGATTTTTTCTGCGCAATTATCTGAACAACTACTTATCCAGAATGGTATTATTTAGAACAGATATAAAAAAGCTCAGGATTTCCTGAGCTTTTTTGAATTGATTATTTCTTAATGGACTTAGCGTCGATTAAGCCCAGCCGTTTTGCTTTTTCTTACGGCTTGGGATCATGTGAGGAAGTAGAAGTCCAAATAACAGACCAATACCAGCAACGCCACCGCCATACATGAAGTACTTAAGTAATAAGTCTTCTTTTTGAGTATCTAGTTTAGCGCGTAGTTCACGAACTTCAGATTGAGAACTCACTAGCTGATTGTTCACATCATTATAGGTTTTTTCTAAGTTTTGAATTTGTTGATTACGTTGAGTCAAACTATCAGCAAGTCCTGCTTTTTCATCATTTGCCGCTTTACGAGCGTTAGCTAATTGCGCTTTAACTGAGGTAAGTTCAGCTTCAACTTTTGGTAAGCGTTCACCTAGACCTGCTTGACGAGAAACAAATTTAGATTCAACCCACCCCTTACGGCCTTTAGTATCAACAATTTGAGTAAAGCCAGAGTTCTTATTTGCTGTTAGTTGAGTGATACGATCACCAGCATTCACACTACCAATTATTTTAAATTGGTTACTTGGACCTGAGTGCATGTAGGTAAACAGGTTATCAGAAATATAACGAGTTTGAGCTTGCGCTGGCGCAGCAATAGCCCAAGCAAGTAGAATCAGGCTAATAAAATGCTTCACAATAATATTCCTTTGAAAAGTAGATCCTGAATCGCTTACGTAAAAAATTTATCTATGTATTAATCGCGATTCAAACGAAGGTATAGATACTAAAAATATTTGGAACCAGATGCAAGAAAAGAGGAGATTTTACTCTCCTCTTTGTGCATTTGTTTCAAAATTGATTAGGCTTACTTAAGCACCTATACCAAAGACAGCTTGCATTAGGTAATAGAAAACAACTGCTAATAGAGCACCAGCAGGCAGAGTAACAACCCAAGATGCTACGATGTTACGTACCACGCCTAAGTTTAATGCGCCAATACCACGAGCAAAGCCCACACCCAATACAGCACCTACAAGAGTTTGCGTTGTTGAGATAGGAAGACCAGTGCCTGAAGCTAATACTACCGTTGATGCTGTTGCTAGCTGAGCAGCAAAACCACGGCTTGGTGTTAGTTCAGTGATACCTGTACCTACGGTTGCCATTACTTTATGACCTAATGTTGCAAGACCAACAACGATACCAATACCACCTAGAGGAAGGATCCACCAAGCAATTGTACTTTTCGTTGTGATTTCACCCATATGTTCAACGGTTGAAACAACAGCAGACAGTGGACCAATTGCATTAGCAACATCGTTAGAGCCATGAGCAAATGCCATTGCACATGCAGTGATAACCATTAATGTACTGAAGATGCTTTCAACGCCAGTAAAACCACGGCTGTCTTTGTCATCATTTACCGTGTTTGCAAATTTACGAGAGATATAGATGTAACCACCAACCATCACTAAAGCAGACACACCAGCAGAGGCAACCCATGCTTCACCGTTACTTAAATGAAGACCAACGTGTTTTAGGCCTTTTTTAATAGTAACTAGAGCGATAACCATTGTCGTAATGAACATGTAAACAGGAACAAAACGCTTTGCATTCATGAGTGGTTTGTCAGTATCAAATATCAGTCGTTGAGCACTGATAAAGATCATATAAGCAAAGATACCAGAGATCAGTGGGGTAACTAGCCAGCTACCAACAATACCTTGTACTGAGCTCCAATCAACCGCTTCGGTACCCACAGCAACACAAGCAAAACCGATGATTGCACCGATGATAGAGTGAGTCGTTGATACAGGCCAGCCCATGTACGAGGCAAGCAATAACCAAGTACCAGCAGCAAGAAGGGCTGACATCATGCCGTAAACTAATACTTCAGGCTGATGAGCGAAAAGAGAGGTATCAATTACCCCTTTACGAATTGTATCTGTAACCTCGCCACCTGCAAGGTATGCCCCTGCAAATTCGAAGATCATAGCAATGATGATTGCTTGTTTTACTGTTAGTGCTTTAGACCCTACAGAGGTGCCCATTGCATTGGCAACATCATTTGCACCAATACCAATCGCCATAAGGAAGCCGAAGAAGGCCGCAACTAAAATTAGGGTCGTGCCGTAGTTAGCAAGAATATCCATTGTATTACCTGTTACTGAATCACAAACTTATGAGCGAGATAGCATTAGTTCTAAACGAGAACCAACACGCTGTGCTTGGTCGGCAATGCCGCCAACCCACTCAAGAATTTTATAAAGGAACATAACATCGATCGGATTGTACTTGTGTTCGATGCTCATGAGTTGCTGGCGCAGTTGAATTTGCAATTCATCAGTATCATCTTCAATGATATCTAATTTATTGATCATCTCAGCAACCAAAGTGACTTCACGTCCCTTAAAGCCGGTTTCTAATAGCTCGTCCAATTCGCTGATCACTTCTTGCGCTTGATTAGCCGCATCTAAACAACGTTGAACATAAGCTAAAAATGCATCCTGCATAGAGCTTGGAATTTCAAGTTGGCGACCAACAACGCGACCTGCGATGTCTTTAGCCAGGTTTGCAAGTTTATCTTGCTGAGTTAATAGACCGAGCATATCGGTACGATCAACAGGCATGAATAAACCACGAGGAAGTTTTAAACGAATTTCTCGTTTTAGTACGTCCGCTTCTTTCTCTAAATGAGAAATTTGTGCACGAAGTTCGTTCGCTTTTTCCCAATCACCTTTTGCACACGTTTCGAAAAACGGAACAAGCAGTGAGCAGCATTCATTGACACAAACAACGTGTCGCTGCAAAGGTTTCATTGGGGACTTTGCGAATAACCCCATAATAGTATTTACTGGCATGGTTTCTTAACCTATAAAACAAGTAGCACCTAATGGTGAATTGTTAGACGATGGCCATAAAGGCGCGAATGTTAACCCAATCCCACTATCAATAAAACTACTTTAGATCATGGTTTTGGCATTATTTCTAGCTTGATACCGGACAGTTTAAGCCATATCCTTGGAAAGACAACGGTTATGAGGTCATTATGGAAACTGAAATAGAACTAAAATTTTTTGTTTTTCCTGAGTTTGTAGACACCATTATAGACAAAATTTCAGGTGCAAGAGTCATAGAGCAGAGTTGTCTTCACTTAGGAAACATCTATTTTGATACTCCTGAGCAGCATCTTCGTAAGCATGATACCGGGCTTAGAATCCGACGCTTTAATGATGAGCGAGTGCAAACATTAAAGACAGCAGGGCGTGTTGTAGCAGGATTACATCAGCGACCAGAATACAATGCAGATCACGATTCTGACATTCCAAACGTCTATTTACATCCTTCCGATGCATGGCCTGATGACATTGCTTTAGAAGATCTTCAGCAGCAACTTTCTCCTCTTTTTTCTACCAATTTTGTTCGTCAACAATGGTTAGTTGCTATGCCTGATGGCAGTGAAATTGAATTGGCATTTGACCAAGGTGAGGTGATTTCTGGTGATAAAACTACGCCAATTTGTGAAGTAGAGCTTGAGCTTAAATCAGGTCAAACTGATGCATTATTTACACTCGCTAGAGACTTATGCAGCTCTGGTGGGATGCGTTTAGGTAACCAAAGTAAAGCGGCGAAAGGCTATCGTTTAGCCATGGATACACCAGCTGATAATGTAAAACCGCTAACGTTAGTAAGAACAGAATCAACAGACAGCGTTGAAACGTGTTTTGTTAATTCATTAGAGCACGCATTGTCACACTGGCATTATCATGAGCAGATTTATATCGACACTCAAGATAAATTAGCACTACAAGAAATTCGCATTGCGATTGCTTTCTTACGACAAATCTTTTTAGTTTTTGGTGAAATGGTACCAAAACGTGCGAGTGAATTATTACGCCAAGAGCTTAAATGGCTAGAAGAAGAGTTGCATTGGTTAGATGAATCAGAGCACCTTGCTTACTTAATTGAAGAGAAAGGGAATGTGCTGAGAAAACTGGATGCTCGTAAATTTCTTGTTGCAAGTTTAAAAGAGAGTGCAGCGAGTTTACCAAGCCAAGATGAAATGCTTTCTTTATTAATGTCAGCTCGCTACTGTGGTTTGTTGCTTGATTTGAGTCGTTGGATCTTAACGCGAGATTGGCAGCCATTTTTAGATGATAAGAAGCGTCAAATATTACAAGAATCTATTGATGGCCATTCAGGTACGTTATTAGATAGAACATGGGAAGCATTAGATTCAGCGTTTTCAACATCAAATCAGTTATTACCTACTGATTATTTTAAGCAAAAAATGCGTTTACGTCGAAATCTAATGACAGGAACCTGTTTTGCATTAATTTATGATGATGAGCGAAGAAAAGGCTTTCGCTTACCTTGGTTAGATCTATTACAAGGTATTGGTGATCTAATGAGTTTGGAGCCACTTCGTTCACGAGTGCAGTCGCTTGAAGATGAAGAAGAGCGAGAGCAACTACAGCGCTGGTTACTTCGCCAAGAACGATCGATCTTACATGCAATGGAACAAACTCGCAGAGCAGGGCTTGAATACCCTCCATACTGGCAATAGTATTTATATTACTCTTAATTGATTTAGATTAAGCGGTAAAAAGAAGAGAAGTTAGCAAGCAACCCTGTTTGATTACTTCTCTTTTTTATTTTCTAGTTGTTCTAGTTGTTCTAGTTTTTTTAGTATTTCACTTTGCTGTTGTAATAATAAGTGAAGCTTCTCATCTCGATCGTGTTTTTCTTTCTGCTCGTGTCGTCTTTGTTCTACTTTTGCAGGCTCTGTAATAATTGAGGTTATCAACCCCGAGATCATACCGAAGATGCCAACCCCAGATAAAATAATCAACACCGCTAGCACTTTCCCTGCAACAGTCACTGGATAATGGTCACCATAACCGACGGTGGATATTGTAACAAAGGCCCACCATATCGCATCTCCTGCGGTATGTATGTTTGCTTCAGGGTTTGATCCTTCAAACATCAACATAAAGACAGAACCCAAAGAAATAAGTGTCACCATTAATACTAAAATTGAAGCAATAGTGGCTTCTTTTCGATTTGACTGAATTTGTTTTAACAAAGATTGGCTAGAGCGAAGTAAACGGCATATACGTAAAATATGAAAAATCCTAGCGTAACGAATAGGTTCGATAATGGGGATGCTCGCAATAAAATCTATCCAGTGATCTTTTAAATACTGGCGACGGTGCTTACTACGAAATAAATCAAGACTAAGCTGAAAGAGAAAGAGACCACATATAATAGTGTCGAGTGCGATTAGCATGGTGCGGCTGGTGTGATCTAGTGGTACGAACAGCAGGCTTGAGATCACAATTAGTGATAAAAAGGAAAGTATCAGTGACATTAAGCTCAAGGGTCTTAGGTCAATTTTGTTATGATTCATGTTAATTATTTATACCTATCCGTCGATACAATATTGATACGCGTAGTTTTTGTGCAGATATCTATTTATCATGCACTAAAAAAATTGATTCTGAAAGCGAGCAGGGAGTGAGGATGTCAACAATAACCTTTAAGCCATGGGAAAGATTGGTCACTGATATTAAATTGGTGCCAAAGTTGGTCATGTTAATGGTATTTAGTACGGTTCTATTAGTAACAAAACAATTGTGGGATGCGAATAACTTTTACCAATCTGTTATTACTATTCAGAAAGAACGAGCGCAAGAATCAGCCATTGCTAATGCTGAATTAGTAAATCGTCTTTTAAATTATAACTCAGAAGGAAACGATTTAGTCGCTGAAGCGATCACCAGTCAATCAAAAGGCTGGAAAGACGGTAATTATATTTATGTGATTAATCGTAAGAATGGTGAGGTATTTGGACATCAATCTATCCGTTCACTTTCTTCTTTTAATAATACACTGGATGATGGGGCTTCTTTGCAGCAGTTATTCAGTGAGTTGTCTTCTCAAAAAGCATATTCATTAAATGAGCATTCTCGTTTTGAATCGGCAGTAAAAGTTCCAAACCATGATTGGGTCGTTGTGGCTTCACAATCTTCAAATGTTGCTGAACAATATTATCAAGAGTATTTAACGCAAGTGATTTGGCAAACATTAGCGATGATCGTTTCTTTCATGGTTATTTTATTGAGCGCTTCAAGCATTATGCTGCGTCAAATGAAGTATTTAAATGCTTCAATGAAACAGATTGCCGCTCAAAATCTTTCAGAGCCTGTTGAGATGAACTGCAAAGATGAGTTTGGTGATTTGGCAAGAGAGCTAAATAAAACACGATTACAGCTTAAATCTGTGGTTGAAACTCAGTTATCAGCATCTCAAGAGCTCGCTGGGTTGACGGAAATAATGACCATCAGTATGGAAGGAACAAAAGAAGCGGCTCAAGAAGAGTTTGCTGAAATTGATCAGCTAGCAACAGCCATGAGTGAAATGAATTCAACGGTTCAGAATGTGGCTGAGAATGCGCGTAATGCTTCTATTGGTACCGAGCAGGCACAAACTCAAGCAAAAGTAGGTCAAGAATTTGTTGAAGGTACGATAGTTAAGATCCAAGCATTATCAGGTGATATTGCTGCTTCTGCTGAGGTGGTTAATCAAGTAGAAGAAAGAGTGATGTCAATCAGCTCGGTGGTAGAAACGATTCGTGGTATCTCTGAGCAAACCAATTTACTTGCATTAAATGCAGCGATTGAAGCGGCTCGAGCGGGTGATGCAGGGCGTGGCTTTGCTGTCGTTGCCGATGAAGTAAGAAACCTAGCACAAAGCACGCAAGGTGCTACCGTTGAAATTCAAGAGATGATCACTCAATTACAAAACAGTGCAAACCAAGCGGTTGAGTTGATGGAAAAAAGTGTGGTTGAAGCTGCGGAAGGTGTAGAGCTTGTAACCAATGCAGGCACAGAGTTAGACAGCATTGTTAATCAAGTAAACCATATTAATGAAATGAACTTCCAAATCGCAAGTGCAGCAGATCAGCAAAGTTCAGTAGCAGAAGAGATGGATCAAAACTTAACCAATGTTCGTGAACTGGTAGATGCGTCTGTTGTTGTGATGACAGAGCTAACCGAAACATCCGAAGAAATGCAGAAAAACGCAGAAGAGTTAGAAGCAAAAATGAAAGTCTTTAAACTTTAAGACAAACTAACTTAATTTAATTAACGCCTACACTCAGTTGTAGGCGTTTTTATTTGCGGCGAAAAACA
The DNA here is from genome assembly GCF_008933155.1 of Aliivibrio finisterrensis. Taxonomy (GTDB): domain Bacteria; phylum Pseudomonadota; class Gammaproteobacteria; order Enterobacterales; family Vibrionaceae; genus Aliivibrio; species Aliivibrio finisterrensis. Next base: position 35,184 of record NZ_WBVP01000011.1, read on the forward strand.
AAATTTGGCACAGTATCAACAGTCTGATCGTACTTGGCGGTCATAAGGAATTTTCGATAAGGAATATCATGTCTTTGCCATCCTCATTAGCGTCATTAGCAGAACGTCGTCAACAAGAGTTAACTCATCTTTCCCATATACAGCAGTGGCCTAATACATTACAGGGGCAGCTCTTGATAGCCTTAGGGTGCAGTGATTTCTTGCATGAGGCATTTCAGCAAGACGAAGTGTTATGCCAACGCTTCCCATCAATGTTTGAAGTGATTGATCGTAGTGAAGATTATCGTTCTCGATTACAAGAGTGTTTATCTCAATGTAATGACGAAAATGCCTTGATGCGGGAACTTCGCTATTTTAGACGACGTGAAATGGCCTATATCGCGTGGCGTGACTTCACGTTAGCTCATGAGAAAGAGGGCAATCATTGGTCTTTAGAAATCAGTTTATCTCATCTTTCTTTATTAGCTGAAGCTTTGATTGTCGAGTCATATCAATGGCTTTACAAGCAGGCGTGCATTGATTGGGGAACACCAAGAAACGCACAAGGTGAGGCGCAACCTATGTTGATCATAGGGATGGGGAAGCTGGGTGGTGGAGAATTAAACTTCTCATCAGATATTGATTTGATTTTCACCTATCCTGAAAATGGAGAAACCGAAGGCGCTCGTCGAAGTATAGCGAATGCACAATTCTTTACTCGCTTAGGTCAGAAGATCATTAAAGCATTAGATCAAACCACATTTGATGGCTTCTGTTATCGTGTTGACTTACGTTTGCGTCCATTTGGGGAAAGTGGGCCATTAGTCATGAGTTACGCAGCGTTAGAAGATTACTATCAAGAACAAGGCCGCGATTGGGAACGCTACGCGATGATAAAAGCGCGAGTGATGGGCAAAGAAACTTACAGCCATTATCAAGAACTTCGCCAAATGTTACGCCCATTTGTTTTCCGTCGTTACATTGATTTTGGCGCTATTCAAGCCTTACGTCGAATGAAGTCGATGATTACCACCGAAGTTCGTCGTCGTGGCTTGAATGATAATATTAAACTTGGTCCTGGTGGTATTCGAGAAGTTGAATTTATAGCTCAAGTCTTTCAATTAATCCGTGGTGGCAGAGAGCCTTCTTTACGTGGTCGCGGGTTATTAGAAACGTTAGAAGCAATTAAAGAACTAGGCCAATTATCAATCCAAGAAGTTGATAATTTAACCGTGGGTTATTGTTTCTTACGTCGTTTAGAAAACTTATTACAAGCAATTGGAGACAAGCAAACTCAGACATTGCCCATGGATGAGAGAGATCAATCCCGCTTGGCTTTTGCGATGGGAGTGGCTAATTGGGATGAGCTATATAGCGCGATAGAAAAGCACATGAGTAGTATACATTCTGTGTTTGAAAATTTGATTGGCCATGATGAAGAAGAACAAGAAAATAGCATTGATAAGTCGTATGTCGAATTATGGGACATGGCACATAACCCTGAAGTGCTTGAGAATATCTTACAAGAGTTGAATGCTGAACAAGCAGAGTCGCTCACTCGTCATATTATTGAGTTTAAAGGTGAACTTAAAAAGAAAACGCTAGGCCCAAGAGGGCGTGAAGCGATCATGCATTTAATGCCCAAATTGTTCAGCATTGTGATTAGCCGAGAAGACGCAAGTGACACTTTGCCTCGATTAACGAAATTGATCCAAGCAATTGCCACAAGAACCACGTACCTAGAATTGCTTGATGAGCACAATGGCGCATTACAACATTTAGTTCGTTTGTGTGCAGCAAGTCCAATGGTCGCTGAGCAATTGACTCGTTATCCGATATTGTTGGATGAACTATTGGATATTAATCAACTCTATAACCCAATTGAGTTGAGCCAATATAAAATTGAATTGAATGAATTTCTTGCCCGCATTCCTGAAGATGACATGGAACAGCAGATGGAGGCGTTACGTCAGTTTAAGCAGGTGTGTTTACTTAGAATTGCAGCCTCCGATATCGCGGGTGGTTTGTCATTAATGAAAGTCAGTGATCACTTAACCTACTTATCAGAAGCGATAGTTGAAGCGGTGGTTAATCAAGCCTGGTTACAAGTCACTGAAAAATTTGGCGAGCCAACGCACCTTGAAGGGCGAGACAGTAAAGGCTTTGCGGTAATTGGTTACGGTAAAGTTGGCGGCTGGGAGCTTGGTTATAATTCTGATCTTGATATCGTTTTCATGCATGATTGTGATGTGAATACCTATACTAATGGCAAAAAAGAGATTGATGGTCGTCAGTTTTATTTGCGATTAGCACAACGAATTATTCATATTTTCTCTGTGCGAACCCCTTCTGGAATTTTATATGAAGTCGATACACGTTTACGCCCATCAGGCGCATCGGGTTTATTGGTGAGCACCAGTGAAGCATTTGATGAATACCAAAGAGAAGAGGCATGGACATGGGAACACCAAGCTCTGGTTCGTGCTCGTATGATTTATGGGGATATGACGTTGCAGTCTGCATTTAATGCAACGCGTCATGATATTCTCTGCCTAGAGAGAGATGAACAAAAATTACAACAAGACGTTGTCGAGATGCGCGAGAAAATGCGAGATCATTTAGGCGGAAAGAAAGCAGGACGCTTTATGTTGAAGCAAGATGCAGGTGGTATTACTGATATTGAGTTTTTAGCCCAATACTTAGTGTTAAATCACGCTAACCAAGCGCCAAAACTCACTCGATGGTCTGACAATGTTCGTATATTTGAAAGCTTTGCGGAGCAGGACGTCATGAGTGAGGAGTTATCTCAATCCTTAATTCATGCTTATTGCGTAATGAGAAACGAAATCCATCATCGCAATTTATTAGGTTTTGATGCCGATGTTGCCGATACAGGTTTTAATGAAGAGAGAAAAACAGTAGTAACTGCTTGGAATCAATGGTTTGGTGAGTAAGTTTTACTAAACCTAGAGTTTACTCTTTCTAAGTTGGCGCAGAACTTGCGTAAATGCTACCATTTATAGCAGATAATTTTGATAGATAGCACAAACCAATAATGGTAGATGATTTGCTGTTTATTACCCGGAGAAAAGAATGAAACCGACACTTCCTAATTACGAACAATCCGGTGTGTTGATTGTTGGTGATGTAATGCTTGACCGCTATTGGGGTGGTCCAACGAATCGTATTTCACCAGAAGCACCAGTGCCTGTGGTTAAAGTAAATAATATTGAAGAGCGTCCTGGCGGTGCAGCAAACGTTGCGATGAATATTGCTGCGTTAGGCGGTAATGCTCATCTTGTTGGTCTTGTTGGGGATGATGAACCAGCAAAAGCATTAACAGCGACATTAGCGTCATTAAAAGTGCATTGTGATTTTGTTTCTCTTCCTGAGTTTCCAACGATTACCAAACTACGAGTGATGAGCCGTGGTCAACAGCTTATCCGTTTGGATTTCGAAGAAAGCTTCCATGATGTTCCTGCTGAGCCTTTAATCAGCCGTATGCAAGCTGCGTTATCAAAAGTAAAAGCGGTTGTATTATCTGATTATGCAAAAGGGGCATTAGAGCACGTTCAATTAATGATCCAAGAAGCACGCAAAGTCAATGTTCCTGTATTTATCGACCCTAAAGGCGCCGATTTTGAACGTTACCGCGGTGCAACATTATTAACCCCAAACATGCTTGAATTTGAAACGGTTGTTGGCAAAGTAAAAGACGAAGACGATTTGGTTGCCAAAGGCCAACAGATTATCGAAGAGTTTGATTTTGAAGCGTTATTAGTAACACGTAGTGAGCACGGTATGACATTACTTCGTCGTAATATGGAGCCATTACATTTGCCTACTCAAGCTCGCGAAGTGTTTGATGTAACGGGCGCTGGCGATACGGTTATTTCTGTTTTAGCAGCATCAGTATCAACAGGCAAACCACTTGATGAAGCGTGTGCATTAGCGAATGCAGCAGCAGGTGTAGTTGTTGGTAAACTGGGTACATCGACGCTATCAACCATTGAACTGGCAGAAGCGATTCACGGCAGCCAAGATTCTGGTTTTGGAATTATCAGTGAAGATGCTTTGGTTAATGCGGTAAAACAAGCTCGTGATCGTGGTGAAAGAGTAGTCATGACCAATGGTTGTTTTGATATTTTACATGCAGGTCATGTTTCTTATCTAAACCACGCAGCAGAATTAGGCGATCGTCTTATTGTAGCGGTTAACACTAACGAATCAGTACAGCGCTTGAAGGGCCCAGGTCGTCCTATTAACCCAACAGATCGTCGTATGGCGGTATTGGCAGGGCTAGGTGCGGTTGATTGGGTTGTTCCTTTCTCTGAAGATACACCTCAGCGTCTTATTTCTGAAGTATTGCCAACGTTACTTGTAAAAGGTGGTGACTACACAATCGAAGATATTGCTGGTGGTGCAGAAGTGATTGCTGCTGGCGGTGAAGTGAAAGTCTTAAACTTTGAAGATGGTTGTTCAACAACAGGCATCATTGAAGCAATTAAAGGTGGTCGCGGTTAATATCATCCGTAATGCATAAAAGAAAAGCTACATTATAGTAATGTAGCTTTTTTGTTTGGGCTATACCCATCATAAAAATATACGATGGGTATTGGCTTATTTAGCTTGCGTGGTTTTGTTTGCTTTTAAACCTGCGTTGATATCCATGATATCTTGCTCGCTTAATGTACCAACCGCTTGTTTTAGCTGAAGGACACTTAAGATGTAGTCGTAACGAGCGTTTGCTAGGTTACGGTTAGCATCATACAAACGACGCGTTGAATCTAATACATCAACAATCGTACGTGTACCAACATCAAAACCGGCTTCTGTTGCTTCTAATGCTGATTTTGCCGAGATTACCGTTTGCTCGTACGCTTTTAATGCCCCAATTGACGCATTGATATTGTTGTTAAATGCACGAACATTTTTCGTCACATCACGGTAAGTTGCTTCTAATTCTTGGCTTGCCGCAACGTATTGAAACTTAGCTTGGCTCGTTAATGAACTCGTGTTACCACCAGTATAAATAGGAACAACTAAATTAATACCTGCTTTTAAATCATTATAATCATAATCAGTTCGTTGAGGAGAGTGTGTTCCTGAAATATCCGTGTAGCCATACGACGCATCAAAAGTCAGTGACGGCATATGGCCTGAGCTTGCTAGAGAGATATTATCTTTTGCAATATCAGCGCTGATACGAGCAGCCAGTAGAGTTAAGTTTTTTTGTTGTGCTTCATCAATTAAGCTGTCAGAGCTTTGTGTTGAAGGGCTAGCAGAGAAGCGCTCTGTATTTAACACGCTTAACTTGGTATGACCCTTTCCAGTAATAACACGAAGATCTTCGTAGCTATTAACTAGTTGGTTTTCTGTTAATACTTCATTTGCTAATACGCTATCGTATTGTGCTTGTGCATCATGAACATCGGTAATTGCAGATAAACCCACATCAAACCGTTGTTTCGTTTGCTCAAGTTGGCGACCAACCGCTGCTTTTTCTGCACGTACAAATTCAAGGTTATCATTAGCACGTAACACATCAAAATACGCTTGAGCAACACGTAAAATTACGCCTTGTTGCTCCGCAGCATACGCAGAATCAGCTTGGCGAGCGCTTTTCTCTGAGATATCTAAGCTTACCCAGCTAGAACGTTGGTATAGTTCTTGGGATAGTGAAATGCCTGCGTTTAATACATTTTGCTCATTAGGATCGTAATTACTACGGGTCATATTGTAACCCGCAGTTAAATTAACTTGTGGCAATAATGAACTTTGAGATGAATTTACTGCTTCAAAAGCAGCATCTTTAGTTGCAGCAGCTCTTAGAAGTTGAGGATCATTTTCTTTAGCTTGATTGTATACTTGCGCAAGGTCATCGGCAGCAGCTAAAGAGCTGAAACTACCTAATGCCATTCCAATTAAGAGTGGAAGCAGTTTTCTCATGGTGGTTTGTCCTGCAAAAATTGTTTTATATAATATAGTACATAGAGTGTACCTTAACTCTCAGTACTCTGGCTGTAAAGATTACGTTTTTTTACGTTTTATCGACTTTTGGTATCTTAATAATGTGGAAAGCATCTAAAAAAAATGTAAGCATTATCAAAAAAGTTGAGTTAAAAAATTGTTGCCGTCCTCGATGAGTGATAAAACTGAGCCACAAAATGCGGAGAGCAAAATGAATTCATCATCAAAAATACAATTAGAAAGCCAATTTAGTTCAGGTGATGTTGATATTTTGTCGAAAGCATCGCTCTATAATGGCTTTTTCAAAATGACAAAAGTGAGCTTTCGCCATCAACTATTTCAAGGTGGTTGGAGTGAGGTAATCGAAAGAGAGTTGTTTGAGCGCGGGCATGCTGTGGCGTTACTGCCTTATGATCCGGTAAGCGATAGTGTCGTGTTAATAGAGCAAATTCGAGTTGGTGCACTAGAGTCTGATTCTCCTTGGCAGTATGAGATCGTTGCCGGAATGATAGATAAAGATCAAACCGCAGCGCAGGTTGCCATTCGAGAAGCCAATGAAGAAGCTGGCATTGAGGTTTCTCATTTAGAGAAAATCTCTCATTTTTACCCCTCTTCTGGCGGTTGCACAGAGCAGATAGATGTGTTTGTCGGCTGTGTTGATGCCTCTAAAGCGGTTGGTATTCATGGCTTAGAAGAAGAAAATGAAGACATTCGGGTTCATGTTGTGACCCGAGAAGAAGCTTACACATTAGTGACTCGTGGCATAATTGAGAATGCTGCCTCAATTATTGCGCTTCAGTGGTTAGAATTAAATGTTTCGCGCTTACAATCACAGTGGAATGCGTAATAACATGCGCAAATACCATGTAGATTTAGCAAGCTTGATGAGAGTATATGAAACTAATTACGCTAAATTGGTGTCACTTTTACCAAAGAATGAAAAAATAGGTGCACTAACTTGCTATCAAGTTTGTCAGCAACAGTATCAGATTAAGGTACTGGAGGTGACGGTATATACAACATTAGTTGAAGTTTATCAAATAGATGAGAAACCAACATACCCACTTCCGAAGTTAACAGTAAGGCTTTATCATGATGCGAGAGTTGCAGAGGTGTGTGCGAGCCAGCAACTTGCCTACATTAAAGCGAAATATGATTACCCAAATGGGAAGATGCTTCAAAAAGATGAAAAGCATCAATTAAACCAGTTTTTAAGTGACTGGCTAACGTTTTGTTTGAAAAATGGGATAAGCCAAGAACCCATTTTTTTAGAAAAGAATTAAAAGGTTGTAGCTATTTTGCTCTCGGAAACATTACTAAATAACGAAAACGGCCCAGTTCGGTTGTTACAGATAACAGATACGCATTTGTTTGCGCCTGAAGATGGGGCGCTTCTTGGTGTACCTACATTAAAAAGTTTTCAAACTGTTGTTGAACAGGTACAGCAACGCACGCCAAATTTTGATGCGATTATCGCAACGGGTGACATCTCTCAAGATCATACTGTGCAGTCATATCAACATTTTGTTGATGGAATTAAGCCATTAGTAAAGCCATGTTATTGGTTACCAGGTAATCATGATTATAAACCTAGTATGGGTGGAGTTCTGCCCTCCTCGCAAATCCAAGCTTGTGAGCATTTATTTATAGGTCAGCACTGGCAACTAATTATTCTGGATAGCCAAGTGGTAGGAGTGCCTCATGGGGCATTATCAAAAGAGCAACTAGCTTTACTTGATAGCGTGCTATCCCAAAATCCAGACCGTCATTCCTTAGTGCTATTGCATCATCACCCACTGCCTGCGGGTAGCGCATGGCTTGATCAGCATCAGTTAAAAGACAATGATGAATTTTGGAGTGTCGTTGGTCAGCATGACAATGTCAGTGGCATTGTATGTGGCCATATTCACCAAGAACTTGACTGTATTGTTAATGGTGCCCGTTTACTTGCCACGCCTTCAACCTGTATACAATTTCTTCCAGATTCTGATGATTTTGCCTTAGACTCACAAGCACCAGGCTGGAGAACGTTGGATTTACTGCCTGATGGAAGAATTGAGACGCAAGTACACCGTTTAGAGAATTGTAATTTTTCTGCTGACAGTGATGCTGGAGGCTATTAAGTGAAAAAACCAAGTTTACTCTTATATATTCATGGGTTTAACAGCTCACCGTTATCCCATAAAGCGCAAGTCATGACTCGTTATTGTGAAGCGCAACGTCCAGACATTAAGGTGATAACACCTCGATTGCCTTCTTATCCAAAAGAAGCCGCTCAGTATTTAACTCAATTGGTCGAAAAGTACCAAACTGACTACCAAATAGGCTTAGTCGGCAGTTCGCTAGGCGGATATTTATCAACATGGTTAAACCATCGCTATGGATGTAAAGCGGTGTTAGTTAATCCAGCCGTGAAGCCTTATGAGTTGCTTGAGGATTATTTAGGAACTCAAGTGAACCCGTATACACAAGAAGAGTACTTCCTTGAAGAAAAACACATGAAAGAACTCTTTTCATTGCGTGTTGATTTGATTGATACCCCGAACTCTTTGTGGTTATTACAGCAAGAAGGCGATGAAGTGCTTGATTATCGACAAGCGGTAGACAAATATTCAGCCTGCAAACAAACCATAGAAAAAGAGGGTGACCACAGTTTTGTTGATTTTGAGCGTTACCCCGAACAAATTATTCAATTTCTAAATTTATAGTTACGCTTTCTCTACGCTAGAGACACAGTATCTATACAATCTTTAATACAAAGCCACATATTTAGAGTGGAATAGGGTCGTTTACTTGACTTTCCTCCTTCCCTTTCAGACTATGTGACAAATTTTAAGAAGCCTTCCGAGATATGACTGAACAATATAATGCAGGAGCCATTGAGGTTCTAAATGGCCTTGAGCCCGTTCGTCGCCGTCCTGGTATGTATACCGACACCACTCGCCCAAACCATTTAGGGCAAGAAGTTATAGATAACAGTGTTGATGAAGCGTTAGCCGGACATGCGAAAAAAGTTGAAGTAATTTTACACGCCGATCAATCTTTAGAAGTGATTGATGATGGACGTGGTATGCCTGTTGATATCCATCCGGTAGAGAAAGTATCAGGTGTTGAACTGATCCTTTGTAAGTTACATGCTGGTGGTAAATTCTCAGGTAAAAACTACGAATTCTCAGGTGGTTTGCACGGGGTTGGCATCTCGGTAGTAAATGCCTTATCAAAGCGTGTAGAAGTTACTGTCCGTCGTGATGGTCAAATATATGAAATTGCGTTTGAACATGGCGATAAGGTTTCTGATTTAACGGTTGTAGGTACTTGTGGCCGTCGTAATCGTGGTACTAGTGTACATTTCTGGCCTGATACAAGCTATTTTGATTCACCGAAGTTCTCAGTGACTCGTCTTATTAATAATCTAAAAGCTAAAGCAGTACTATGCCCCGGTTTAGAGATTGTTTTTAAAGACAAAGTAAACGATAAAGAACATAGATGGTGTTATGAAGATGGCCTTAAAGATTATCTATTAGAGGGCGTTAGTGGTTATACATTATTACCTGAAGACCCATTTACGGGCGCATTCTTAGGTAAAGGTGAAGCTGCAGATTGGGCCGTAACTTGGTTGCCTGAAGGCGGAGAACTTGTTTCTGAAAGCTATGTAAACCTTATCCCTACGGCTCAAGGTGGTACGCACGTAAATGGTATGCGCCAAGGTCTTTTAGATGCAATGCGTGAATTCTGTGAGTTCCGTAATTTATTACCACGTGGTGTGAAATTAACTGCGGATGATATTTGGGATCGCTGTGCTTACGTTTTGTCGGTTAAAATGCAAGATCCTCAGTTTGCAGGCCAGACCAAAGAGCGTTTATCTTCACGTCAATGTGCTGCATTTGTTTCTGGTGTTGTAAAAGATGCCTTTAGTTTATGGTTGAACGAAAAACCACAAATTGCAGAACTGATTGCTGAAGCCTGTATTGCCAATGCACACCGCCGTATGCGAGCAGCTAAGAAAGTTGTTCGTAAGAAGATTGCATCAGGTCCTACATTGCCAGGTAAATTGACAGACTGTTCAATTCAAGATTTAGCTCGTACCGAACTTTTCTTAGTGGAAGGGGACTCGGCGGGTGGTTCTGCAAAACAAGCGCGTGATCGTGAATTCCAAGCGGTAATGCCACTGCGTGGTAAAATTCTAAACACATGGGAAGTATCCGCTGATCAAGTATTGGCCTCTCAAGAAGTTCACAATATTTCTGTGGCGTTAGGCATTGACCCTGACTCAGATGATTTATCGGGCTTACGTTACGGTAAAGTATGTATCCTTGCCGATGCCGATTCAGATGGTCTGCACATTGCGACTCTTCTATGTGCGCTATATCTAAAACACTTCTCTTCTCTGGTTCGTGCTGGACATGTTTATGTGGCAATGCCACCGCTGTATCGTATTGACTGTGGTAAAGAAGTTTTTTATGCCCTTGATGAAGCAGAAAAAGAAGGCGTGTTAGATCGTTTAAGTAACAAGCGTGCAAAAATTAACGTGCAACGATTTAAAGGATTGGGTGAGATGAACCCACTTCAACTTCGTGAAACAACCATGGATCCAAACACTCGTCGCTTGGTGCAATTAACCATTGATGATGATGAAAAGACCAATGAAATGATGGATATGCTTTTAGGTAAAAAACGTGCAGACGATCGTCGTGCTTGGTTGCAATCTAATGGCGATCAGGCAGAGGTATAAGATATGAGTTCAGAAATGTCCTTGGAAGGTGTTGAACAGCTGCCGCTGCGCAAGTTTACAGAAGACGCTTATCTAAATTACTCCATGTACGTAATCATGGATCGTGCATTACCTTATATTGGTGATGGTTTGAAACCCGTTCAACGTCGTATTATTTATGCGATGTCAGAACTTGGTTTATCTGCGAATGCAAAATACAAAAAATCGGCACGTACGGTTGGTGATGTATTAGGTAAATACCACCCACACGGTGACTCTGCTTGTTATGAAGCGATGGTACTAATGGCCCAGCCTTTCTCTTACCGCTACCCATTGGTAGATGGTCAGGGTAACTGGGGTGCGCCGGATGATCCGAAATCGTTCGCAGCAATGCGTTATACCGAATCAAAATTATCGAAGTTTGCTGATGTCTTACTTGGTGAGATAAGCCAAGGTACGGTTGAATGGCAGCCAAACTTTGATGGTACGATGAAAGAGCCTAAGATCTTACCTGCGCGTCTTCCTCATATATTGCTGAATGGCATCATGGGTATTGCGGTTGGTATGGCTACAGATATTCCTCCTCATAATGTGCGTGAAGTTGCGAATGCGACGGTGCATTTATTGGATAATCCAAAAGCTGATTTAGATGAAGTGATGAACTTTATCCAAGGACCTGATTATCCAACTGAAGCTGAAATTATTTCATCTCATACCGATATTAAGAAAATCTACCGTACTGGCCGTGGCAGTATTAAAATGCGTGCAGTGTGGCATAAAGAAGGCGGTGATATTGTTATTACTGCATTGCCACATCAAGTTTCAGGCAGTAAGTTATTAGAACAAATTGCAAGTCAAATGCGAGCGAAAAAGCTACCAATGGTAGACGATCTTCGTGATGAGTCAGATCATGAAAACCCGACGCGTATCGTGATTGTTCCACGCTCAAATCGTATTGATGCTGAACCGTTAATGAACCACCTATTTGCTTCTACGGATCTTGAAAAAAGTTTCCGTGTGAACCTAAATATGATTGGTTTGGATTTACGTCCGCAAGTTAAAGGCTTAGTTAGCATTCTTAATGAGTGGATTGAATTCCGTCGCACGACGGTTCGTAAGCGTTTACAGCATCGTCTTGATAAAATCTTAGCGCGTTTGCATATTTTAGATGGTCTATTGGCTGCGTATTTGAATATCGATGAAGTTATCGAAATCATTCGTACCGAAGATGATCCAAAGCACGAATTAATGACACGCTTTGATTTAACTGAAATTCAAGCGGAAGCCATCTTAGAGATTAAACTTCGCCAGTTAGCAAAACTGGAAGAGATTAAGATCCGTGGTGAGCAAGATGAGTTAGCGAAAGAACGAGATCAAATTGAGAAGTTATTAGGTTCTGAGCGTCGTCTAAATACGTTAATTAAGAAAGAAATCTTAGCGGATGCAGAGAAGTTTGGTGATGATCGTCGTTCTCCATTAATTGAGCGTGAAGAAGCGAAAGCATTAACAGAGCGTGATTTAATTCCAAGCGAAACCATTACTGTCGTTCTTTCTGACAAAGGTTGGATCCGTCACGCGAAAGGGCATGAAGTTGACCCAACCACGTTAAACTATAAGTCGGGTGATAAATACCTAGCTCATGCGCGTGGTAAGAGTAATGCGCCTGCGGTATTTATGGGTAGTAACGGTCGAAGTTACGCATTGGAATCCCATACCTTGCCTTCAGCAAGAAGCCAAGGCGAGCCAATTACAGGCCGATTGAATATTACGGCGGGCAGCCAAATTACTCATGTTGTTATGGGCGAAGAAGATCAAGCGTGGTTAATCAGTTCTGATGCGGGTTATGGTTTTGTTTGTAAAGGAAGTGATTTACTATCGAAGAATAAGAATGGTAAGACGTTATTGACGCTTCCTGAAAACTCGTTAGTGATGAACCCTGAAGCGGTTTCTGATTTAGATAATGATGAAATTTTAGCGATTACAAATGAAGGTAGAATGCTGCTGTTCCCTATTAAAGATTTACCACAATTAGGTAAAGGTAAAGGGAATAAGATCATCAATATTCCAGCAGCGCGTTCGAAGTCTCGTGAAGAGTTCTTGTCTCACTTATTACCACTGCCTCAAGGTGCAACCATTACCTTATATGCGGGTAAGCGTAAGTTAGGTTTGAAACCTACAGATCTGGATAATTTCCGTGGCGAACGTGGTCGTCGTGGTAGCTTATTACCAAGAGGGTTGCAACGTGTGACTCGCATTGATATTAATGGTGAGAACATCGTAACTGAAGAGAGTGAATAATACCAATCTACATAAGTATTTGATCATTCTTGCTTGTTAAAATCGATTTTTTCTAGGCAATTATCAGAACAACTACTTATCCAGAATGGTATAACCGTAGTTGTTTTTCAATATAAAAATAGCGCATGATCAATGCGCTATTTTTTTGTTTTGATAATGTTGAAGTTGATCAGTTTGAAGGATCTTCTGCAATGGTAACTTTAATGGTTTGCGGTTTTCCCTTACGAATAACATCAACATCAACCTCAGTTTCTGGGCGTAATTCGGTCACAATATCCGTAACATTTTGTCGATTAATGATACTTTTCCCATCAATGCTCGTAATTATATCTTGAGTTATGATCCCTGCTTTTTCTGCTGGGCTATTTGGCGCAACGCCTAAAACTAAAATACCATTAATATTATCTGCATTCATTAAGCGAGCCATTGCCGGGTTAATATCTCGACCATCAATGCCTATATAACCACGAATAACTTGTCCATCTGCAATTAAGCGGCGCATGATTTTATCAGCCAGAGCATAAGGAATGGCAAATGAAATCCCATAGGTTTCAAGCTCAGTTGCCTGCTGGAAAGAGGCGGTATTAATACCAACTAACTCTCCCCGAGTATTCACTAAGGCTCCACCTGAGTTACCACGGTTTATCGCAGCATCTGTCTGGATTAAACCTTGTGTTCTATCTGCATTTAATGCCGCGCGGCCAGTTGCTGAAATAATACCAAACGTGGTAGTTTGTCCTAGGTTATAGGGGTTACCGATAGCAAGAACCACATCACCAATATCCGCTTGATAGTTTGGATTTAATGGGATGACAGGGAGGTTAGCATCTTTAATTTGTAATACGGCTAAGTCAGTACGTTTATCTTTACCAATTAACTGAGAGTTAAATAAGCGGCCATCTTGCAGGGCTACAATCACTTGATCAGCGTCGGCAACCACATGATAGTTTGTAATTATATAGCCTTTGTCACTTACAATAACGCCAGATCCTAAACCTTCTGTGTCTAAACGAAGGCGGTCTTCATCATTGTATTTTCGGCTATAAATATTCACAACCGCAGGTGCAGCTCGACGAACCGCATAATTAAATGATATTTGATTACTTATTTGCTGTGGGGCTTGATTTGCTTGAAGTTGTTCTGTCGTAATGGATGAGCGAAGATTAGGGAATGCAAATAGCAGAACGGCAGCTGTCGCTGTTCCAATAATAGCTGAGCGCAATAAGAATGAAAGCATTGCCTTCCTAACCTTTAAGAATCATAAAATAGTGGGCTAGGATAACATTGAACGTTTAAAAAAAGTAGATGTTGAGAATAAGCGCTCACTTGAACACTTATTCTCTTTTTTGGCTTTAATTATTTAATCACAAGGTAAAGCGTTTGTTCTCCACGCTGAATATTAAGAGCAAGTACAGGTGGTTTATCTTCTAATAGCTTTCTAAAGTGCTGTAAATTAGTTACGCGGCTTCGGTTAATACCAATAATGATATCTCCTTTTTGTAAACCATAACGCTGAGCCATAGACCCCTTTTGGATACTGCTGATTTTCACGCCTTCAACAGGATCTGAATGGGATGTGTTTTCTAGTTCGGCGCCTTTTAAGCCATCATGCAGCTTTTCGGCTTTCGCTTTTACTTGTTCCGCTTCTTTCAGTGTTGCTGTGACGCTTTTTTCTTTTCCATCACGGATCAGCCCTAAGGTCACTTTTTTTCCCGCACCTAGAGTGGCGACTTTGGCGCGTAATTCGCCAAAGGTTTGAATTTTTTTACCGTTAATCGATATAAGAATATCACCAGCTTTAATTCCCGCTTTATCTGCTGCGCTTTCTGGTATGACTTGACTAACAAAGGCACCGTGATTGGTGTCGTAATCAAAGGCTTCTGCCAATTCAGCAGTAAGCTCTCCACCTTGAACGCCAAGTATGCCGCGTTTTACATGACCAAATTCTAAAATTTGCTCTGATAAATTACGAACCATATTAGATGGGATAGCAAATCCAATCCCCACATTACCGCCATTTGGTCCTAAAATAGCCGTATTAATACCAATAAGTTCACCATTCAAATTCACCAGTGCGCCACCAGAATTACCGCTGTTGATTGCCGCATCGGTTTGAATAAAGTTTTCAAAATTATCAAGGTTTAATCCACTACGTCCAAGGGCTGAAACAATGCCTGAGGTAACGGTTTGCCCTAGACCAAATGGGTTACCTATTGCAACGCTAAAGTCTCCAACTCGTAGATTATCAGAATCAGCTAATTGGATTTGAGTTAGGTTTTTGGCTTCTTCTAGCTTTAATAAAGCAATATCGGACATTTCATCACTGCCAATCAATTCAGCAGTGTATTCACGACCGTCATGCAATTGAACAAGGATTTCTTTCGCACTGTTAATAACGTGATGGTTTGTTACGATATAGCCTTTTTTAGCATCAACGATGACACCAGAACCAAGACCTCTAAATGGTCGCTCTTGAACTTGTTCAGCAGGAAAGTCTGGCCCTAAAAAGAAACGAAACTGCTCAGGTATATGTTGTTTTGATACTTGAGTTCCAGAAACGGAGATACTGACTACTGCTGGTGTGATTTTTTCCAGCATAGGTGCAAGGCTAGGAAGTTGCTGAGAGTTGACCGCAAGGGGTAAGGCCGCTTGAGATTGAATAGGGGTAAGAATTGCACTGATGCTTAAAGTTAAAGCACCTAAAACAAGCAAAGGCTTTTTCATCGATAATGTACTCTTAGTTAAACAAAGTGTACTTATTCGACTCAAAAGCCTTTGTAAAAGTTCATAGTAAATGCAAATTTTAAGCGATTTTATCTTCTTTTTTTGCGCTTACATCGCTAAGTGGTTCATCTTTTAATAAGCCACTTGCACCATTCGCATAGTCTTTTGGTGGGCTATTAATTTCATCTTTTACATGAGCCATTTTTTTATTTAACTCTGGTGAAAGAGTCATCTCATCCAAGCGAGCTGAGAATGGATTATCTTGCTCTGGCAAGTTTGGCATTAATTCTTTAGATGTTGACGCCATGTGGTCATACATTTTATTAAAATCTTTTGCTAATGCTTCTAGCATGGTGGCACTTGTCGCGAAATGGTCCACCAACTCTTGACGATACTGTTCCAACTCATACTTAGATTTTTCTAAATCTTGTTTTAATGATTTTTGATCTTTGATACTAGGAACTGTAAATCGAGAAATTATAAAGCCAATGGTAATACCAATAGCTAAGCCAATTAAAGCGTATGTCCACGCCATGAAGTACTCCTTACTGTTTTTATTAATATGAGTCGATTTAATACTAACCTTAGTAACTGCATATTTAGATTGGTATAACTGTGAGTTAGCCCACTCATAGTGTGAGTTGAGTCCATGCTACTATGAAGGGAGTCAATCAACAAAAGAAAAGATGAAAAGTGATGACACCATTAGAAAAATATCAGCAAGATCTCAATCAAGAGGGGTTTATGCATGATAGCGCTCAACAAAATGCGGTAGAACATCTTGATGATTTATATCGACGGCTTTTAGAATTAAAAGTTCCTCAAGCACCAATAAAAAAGTCTTGGAAACGATTTTTTAAAAAAAACGAACCCCAAAAACTCGTGCCTGAAAAAGGACTTTATTTTTGGGGCGGAGTAGGCCGTGGTAAAACTTATTTAGTCGATACCTTTTATGATGCATTACCTACAGAAAGAAAAATGCGTGTTCATTTTCATCGTTTTATGCAACGAGTGCATGATGAACTGGGTGAACTAAAACAACAGTCTGATCCTTTACTTATTGTTGCTGATAAATTCAAACAAGAGGCAGACATTATTTGTTTTGATGAGTTTTTTGTCTCAGATATAACAGATGCAATGATTCTGGCTACTTTATTAGAAGCTTTATTTGAGCGTGGGATTGCTTTAGTCGCAACATCAAATATTGAACCACATAACCTGTACCGTAATGGTTTGCAGCGAGCACGCTTTCTTCCTGCTATCGCATTAATAGAAGCGTATTGTGACATTGTTAATGTCGACAGTGGCATTGATTATCGATTAAGAACGTTAGAGCAAGCTGAAATTTTTCATTTTCCATTAGATGCGAAAGCGGAAAATAACATGAAAATATATTTTGACAAGCTGACCTCAGAAAGCGAATACAAGGCAAAAACCATTGAGATAAATCATCGGCAACTAGAAGTAAAAGCGGAAGGGGATGGTGTGGTTCATTTTGATTTTGAATCACTGTGTGAGAGTGCACGTAGCCAGCACGATTACATTGAGCTTTCGCATTTATATCACACGGTTTTGTTGTCTAATGTAAAAATCATGGGGGAACTTAATGATGATGCTGCTCGTCGCTTTATTGCCATGGTTGATGAGTTTTATGAACGAAACGTCAAATTGATCATCTCAGCAGAAGTTGATTTAGCTGCTATTTATGAAAAAGGGCGCTTAACGTTTGAATTTAAACGTTGTCAGTCTCGTCTAGTTGAAATGCAAAGCCACGAATACTTAGCAAAAGAACATTTATCTTAATCATTACCTCCTATATTTTTATAATTTATAGCGGGGATTTGGTGTGATGAGAGTCAAATTTCATTTTTTTTGCTGTTTTTTCATAATATGTGAAATATCTTCAAAAAAAAGGTGATTTTTTCTTCACGCTTCACTATAATCCTCCGACCCACCGTTACTGTACTGGCGTAATTGCCAAGAGTGCCAACCACTCGAAGGGGTGATGACTGGGCTCAAAAATATACAGTGGGAGCGAAAGCTCCTAATCAGTGAAATTATTTAATAACGGGTATCATTAGCATGAAAACTTTCGTTGCTAAACCAGCCGCTGTAAAGCGTGACTGGTATGTTGTAGACGCTGAAGGTAAAACTCTTGGTCGTATCGCAACTGAAATCGCATCTCGCCTACGTGGCAAGCATAAAGCAGAATATACTCCTCACGTAGATACTGGTGATTACATCATCGTTATCAACGCAGAGAAAGTACGCGTAACAGGTAATAAAGCGGCTGGTAAAATCTACTACCGTCACACTGAATTCCCTGGCGGTCTAAAATCTATTTCTTTCGAGAAACTGATCGATCGTAAACCTGAAATGGTTATTGAATTAGCTGTTAAAGGTATGCTTCCACGTGGTCCTCTTGGTCGTGCTATGTACCGTAAACTTAAAGTTTACGCTGGCGCTGAGCATAACCACACTGCTCAACAACCACAAGTACTAGACATTTAATCGGGGATTATGGCAATGGCAGAGAATCAATACTACGGCACTGGTCGCCGTAAAAGCTCAGCAGCTCGTGTTTTTATCAAACCGGGTACTGGCAACATCGTAATCAACAAGCGTAGCCTTGAAGTTTACTTCGGTCGTCCAACAGCACGTATGGTTGTTAATCAACCTCTAGAGCTAGTTGAAATGACTGATAAACTAGACCTATTCATCACTGTTTCTGGTGGTGGTATTTCTGGTCAAGCTGGTGCGATCCGTCACGGTATCACACGCGCTCTTATGCAATACGATGAATCACTACGTCCTGCACTACGCGCAGCTGGCTATGTTACGCGTGACGCTCGTTGCGTTGAGCGTAAGAAAGTTGGTCTACGTAAAGCACGTCGTAAACCACAATTCTCTAAGCGTTAATATTACGCTTACCAGTGGCTTTGTTTTCAGAGCCACTTGGATATTGTGTTCAAAAGCTCAGCATTTATGCTGGGCTTTTGTTGTTTTTGTGAGGTAAAATACTCTTCATAGCTTGAATTTTTTCTACTTTTCTTATCTTTTCTCCCTTCTCACCATAAAAAGTCTACCTATCTCACAAATGTTGCAAAAAAGTAGCTTTGTCTTGTCAAAAAGTAAGGTTTTCTTTATCATTTATGGGTAAAAACAACAGCGTAATAATATATGAACAAATTCTGTGGTTATTTTAAGAATTTATAACATCTAAATCCTGTTGTATCACACCATTGAAGTTAGCCGTAGCTCGACAATGTATGGACATAATAAAAACTACATAAAGAGCACATGGGAGAAAGTTGGATGAGCAATGCGCCAGTGAGTAATGGTCGACGCCGTTTCTTAACAGCAACAACTGCAGTTGTTGGTGGTTTAGGAGCAGCAGCGGTGGCCGTACCTTTTATTAAATCTTGGAATCCGAGTGCAAGAGCGAAAGCTGCAGGTGCTCCGGTTGAAGTCGATATCAGTAAGCTCGAGGATGGGCAGATGGTTCGTGTTGAATGGCGAGGTAAACCAGTATGGGTTGTCCGTCGTTCAGCAGCTCTTGTACAATCATTGGCTGAAATTGATGGCGAACTTAGAGATCCATCTTCAGTTGAAGAGCAGCAACCTATATACGCACAAAATGCTTATCGTTCGATTAAGCCTGAAATATTTTTAGCCGTTGGTATTTGTACTCATCTTGGCTGTTCACCAACCTATTTACCTGACAGTTTTAGTGAACAAGTTAAAGGGGTTAACTCTGGTTTCTTCTGTCCGTGCCATGGTTCTAAATTTGATATGGCAGGTCGAGTATTCCAAGGGGTGCCTGCGCCATTGAACCTAGTGGTTCCTAAACACATGTACCTTAGTGATACTCGTATCCTAGTTGGGGTTGATGAAGGAGGGGAAGCCTAATGCAACCGTTATTCGATTGGGTAGAAAAACGTCTACCAGTGATGAATGCGTATAAAAAGCATTTATCTGAATACCCAATGCCAAAAAACTTTAATTTTTGGTATTTCTTTGGCTCATTAGCTATGTTGGTTTTAGTTAACCAGATCGTGACTGGTATCTGGCTAACCATGAACTATGTACCTTCTGGTGAGGGTGCATTTGCCTCTGTTGAATACATCATGCGTGATGTTGATTATGGTTGGTTACTTCGTTATATGCACTCTACAGGTGCGTCAGCCTTTTTTGTTGTTATTTACCTGCACATGTTCCGTGGCTTAATTTACGGCTCTTACCAGAAGCCTCGTGAATTGCTATGGCTATTTGGTATGTTAATCTTCTTAGTGTTAATGGCTGAAGCGTTCATGGGATACTTACTTCCATGGGGACAAATGTCTTACTGGGGTGCTCAGGTTATCATTTCACTGTTTGGAGCAATTCCTGTTATTGGTGATGATTTAACATTGTGGATCCGTGGTGATTACGTTATCTCAGGTGCGACGCTGAACCGTTTCTTTGCGCTTCACGTTATTGCTCTCCCAATTGTATTATTGCTATTAGTCGTATTACATGTACTCGCTCTGCATGAAGTTGGTTCTAATAACCCTGATGGTATTGAGTTGAAAATACCAAAAGCAAAAGATGACAAGGGTGAGCATAAAACACAATTTAAATTTCATGAATACTATACGAGCAAATATAACATTATTGACTCGGTGCCTTTCCATCCATACGGAACGGTAAAAGATATGATTGGCGTAGCTGGTTTCTTATTCTTCTTCTGTTATGTGTTGTTCTTTAACCCTGAAATGGGTGGATACTTCCTTGAGCCGCCTAACTTTGAAGCGGCAAACCCATTGAAAACTCCTGAGCACATTGCTCCTGTTTGGTATTTCACGCCATTCTATGCAATCTTGCGTGCGGTTCCTGATAAGTTATTAGGCGTTGTCGCTATGGGTGCATCGATTGTTGTGCTATTCCTTCTTCCTTGGTTCGACCGTTGTAAAGTTCGTTCATACCGTTACCGTAGTAAGTTGCATTTACTGAATATTGCACAGTTTACTGTTAGCTTTATTGCTCTTGGTGTCCTTGGTGCATTACCTGCGACGCCTACTTATACGTTATTAGCACAAATTTTCAGTCTGACTTACTTTATGTTCTTCGTTCTGCTGTTTGTATACAGTAAAAATGAAGCGACGAAACCACTGCCAGAAAGGGTGATATTCAAATGAGAAAGTTGATTTTAGTACTTTTCGCTTTGTTGCCATCAATGGCAATAGCGGCAGGTGCAAAGGTTCCACTAGATAATGCGAATAACGACATTAGTGATCAAGCATCGCTACAAAATGGTGCGAAATTATTCATGAACTACTGTGCTGGTTGTCATTCAACTCAGTATCAACGTTATGGCCGTGTTGCTGAAGATCTAGGTATTCCCGTTGATCTTATGATGGATAATCTTGTTTTTGAGCCAAATGCCAAAATTGGTGATTTAATGGAAAATGCGATTCCTGAAAAACAAGCAGCGAATTGGTTCGGTGCGCCGCCACCAGACTTAACACTGGTAGCTCGTGTACGTGGTACGGATTGGTTATACACTTACTTACGTACATTCTATGCTGATCCAACTCGTCCATTTGGTGTCAATAATATGGTATTCCCAAGCGTTGGTATGCCTCATGTACTACAGGAACTTCAAGGAGTTACAACACCGATTTATGAGACAACCATGATTGATGGTGTGGAGAGTAAAGTTGTTATTGGCGTGAAATCTGATGGCACAGGTGAGCTGAGTCCTGGCGAGTATGATGCAGCCGTTCTTGATTTGGTTAACTTTTTAGAGTATTCAGGTGACCCTGTTCAACTTGAGCGTCATCGCTTAGGTTGGTGGGTTATGGGGTTTTTAGTGATATTTGCTTTTGTTTCTTACTTGCTTAAGAAAGAATATTGGCGCGATGTCCACTAATCATGATATTCTAGATCGTTAATTGTACGCAATGGAGGCTAAGCCTCCATTGTTTTTGTGTCACTACTATTTCATACTAAATAGATAGCTGACAGGCACCTAAATTCGGTGCTTTTTGCTCCTAGATAAATACCGGAGGGCTCAATGGCTGTTGCTGCCAACAAACGCTCAGTAATGACGCTTTTTTCAGACGCTTCTGACATGTACAGTCACCAAGTACGCATCGTACTGGCTGAGAAAGGAGTAAGTGTTGAAGTTGAATTGGTTGATCCATCCAACTTACCAGCAGAACTTGTAGAATTAAACCCTTACAAAACTGTACCGACACTTGTTGATCGTGAGCTTGCTTTATACAACTCTAATATCATCATGGAATATTTAGATGAGCGTTTCCCTCATCCGCCATTGATGCCTGTTTACCCTGTTGCTCGTGGTAACAGCCGTCTAATGATGCACCGTGTTGAAACTAATTGGTATTCATTAGCAGAGAAAGTTGCAAAAGGATCTTTTGAAGAATCTGAAGCAGCACGCGCAAAACTGCGTAATGACCTTCTAATGCTAGGTCCAATCTTCGCTGAATACACATACTTCATGAGTGATGAGTTTAGCTTAGTGGATTGCTACTTAGCTCCGTTATTATGGCGTTTACCATCTATGGGTATTGAATTATCAGGCCCTGGTGCTAAAGAACTTAAGATCTACATGAACCGTGTATTTGAACGTGATTCATTCCTAGCTTCATTGACTGAAGTTGAGCGTGAACTGCGTCTAACGAACTAATGGATATTAGTTCAATGATGCCCCGTCGCCCATACTTGTTACGTGCATTTTATGAATGGATTGTAGATAACGAGTTAACACCACATCTTGTTGTTGATGCAACAATGAATGGTGTGCGAGTTCCAGAAGAGTTTGTTCAAGATGGTCAGATCGTTTTAAACGTAGCACCACACTCTGTTGGTAATTTAGAAATGGGTAATGAAGCGGTCACATTTAATGCTCGCTTTGGTGGTCGTCCTCACTCGCTAATTTTACCGTTTTATGCGATTCAAGCTATCTATGCACGTGAAAACGGCGCTGGAACTATGTTTGAGCCAGAAGAAGCGTACGAATTAAGCTCAGAAGAGGGTATCTTTGAGGAAGATCTAGTATCTACTTCAGCAGAAGATTCATCGTCTGATGATAAGCCTGAGCCACCACGTCCAACGGGTCGCCCAAGCTTACGAGTGGTTAAATAGCGTTTCCACTATAGCTTCAATTAAAAAGCCTGCATAAATTGCAGGTTTTTTTGTGAGTTGATACAAAAGTTATAACAATGACATTAATTATCAATTAGTTATATCGATATTATTCTTTTTCTACAGTGCTACCTTGGCCGTATTCAAAGGCTTTAATTACCTCTTTAACTCCTTTGATGTTACGAGCGACTTCTGCTGCAATATTTCCCTGTTCTTCAGTCACAAACCCAACAAGAAAGACTTCTTGAGCTTCTGTGAAGACACTGATCTTTATTCCATTTAACTCTGATTTTGCGAGAAGCGAAGATTTTACTTTTGTGGTTATCCAGCTATCGTTATTTATTTGAGTAAAGGTTAATAAAGGACGAACACGGATTTGATTATAAACGGTATTAACACCATTTAAGCTTTTAATTTGTTTTTCAAAGGCTTGATTAAGTTGATTGTTTTTGGCTTGCCCCATTAAAAGGGTTTTTCCGTTATAGGTTACCGCACTGACTCGCATATTATATTGATAAGGAGCTTTGTTGGCTAAGCCTGTTACTTCTAACGAAATATTTTTATCCGTCAATTGCTCTTTCACTGTTCTATTGTCTGTTACGACTGAAGCTGTGGTTGCCGCTCCTGCAATGAATAAACCGGCACAACCTTGAAGTAAGACAGCAGAGAGGAGCAATGCACTTAATTTAATTAACTTCATCTTTAATTACTCAGAATGCTGTGGGAAAAGCACCTGGTCAACCAAGTCACAAATACAGTGCAAGGTTAAAAGGTGAACTTCTTGAATGCGTGCGACACGATGAGATGGAATTCTAATTTCTACATCCGATTCACCTAATAGACCAGCCATCACACCACCATCCATGCCAGTTAACGCAATGATGGTCATATCACGGCTTACCGCAGCTTCCATTGCTTTTAGAATATCCTGACTGTTTCCACTCGTAGAGATAGCAAGCAATATGTCTCCAGGTTGGCCTAGGGCTCTTACTTGTTTAGAGAAAATCTCATCATAATTGTAGTCATTTGCAATTGCTGTCAGTGTTGAGGTATCAGCCGTTAGGGCCATTGCTGGTAAGCTTGGGCGTTCAGTTTCAAAACGGTTTAATAAACACGAAGCAAACTGTTGAGCGTTAGAGGCAGACCCACCATTACCACAGCATAAAATTTTGTTGCCATTTAATAGGGTTGCCACCATGGCTTGAGAGGCATGCATGATGTGATCAGGAAGCGCTTCCGCTGCTGCGATTTGGATTTGGATGCTTTCGGTAAAGCTTTCTTTAATGTTTTCTAGCATTGTTTACCCTTCAACAATTGCATTTTTGATCCAGTTGATTTCCTGACCTTGAGAGTGGATAGCAACTACATCAAATCTAAAAGATGTATGTTCAATAGAGAGCCCATTTTTCATGAGCCAAAAGAGAGCGGTTCGTTGTAATTTGCGCTGTTTCTGCCATGTTACCATTTCTTGCGCAGAACCGTAATTTGAAGTGGTGCGATATTTTACTTCTACAAACACGAAGGCGTCTCGATCTCGCATGATGAGATCGAGCTCTCCAGTTTTAGAGTGGAAATTGCGTTGAATGAAAATGAGTTGATGTTGTTCTAAATAACGTTGAGCCATCAACTCATAATATTCACCCTTAGCGCGCTTATTCTGTTTCTTCTCCATGAATAGCCCAGCTTATTTCTCGTTGAATAACACACTGTTGGTTAATACTGAGTTCACCCGTTTTTCCTTGCATGTGGTAATTATCGACCGCTTTCATTTGTGGCAGCTCAGCGATTAGTTGATAAGCATCCATACCTAAAGCATGGAGACGTGTTTCGCCATTACTGCTTTTGGGCCATAGTTCATCGTATTGCGCTTTGAATTTATGGTCTTCTTTTATCAGTAATGGAATGTCACTAAATTCAATGCCTTGGATCTCGACAAGCTTAGTTTGATGGCCGCTGTTACTGCGTGAGCTTGCATATAGCTTAGGTGGTGTGATCCCCGGATTAATCGCAACATCGATGAAAGGCTTTATAAGCACTAATTCACTGCTTTTTGCGACGATGTAAACCGCATCAATATCACGACGGCTACGAGGTTGTGACTCTAACTCCATCTCAGCTAATGCGTTCATTTGATAGATACGTGCTTGGCTACTTTCAATACCAAACACACTGTTTACTTTTTGTTGTAATTGCGATTTTTGACCAAAATAGCTAATTGATGGTTTCTTAGCTGTTAATTGGTACCATTTATCACTGAAGGCTTGGCTTAAACGCTCACCCATTGTGCCTTGTGGGGCAAGAAATAAGGGGTGTTTATGTCCTTGTTCAAATAAGTGAATCGCAGCTTGTGTTGCTTCTTGTTCTGGGGAAAGCGTAAAGTAACAGCTGTTTTCCTCAGGGTTTACTTTTGTTGGAATGTTTAGTGCTAATTGGGCGATATTTGTTTCATTTAATGATTGGAATTCTTCAATTTTGCTACGCAGAAGAGGGCCTACCACAAATTGGATATCTTCTTGAGTTAACGTCGCCATGATCTCTTCCATAGAAGCAGAACCCGTATCAATTACTTTAAATTTAGTAAATTCACCACGTTCTTTATCTTCCATCATGCCATTTATAAAGCCATCACGAACGCGTACTGCTTGTGGTCCAAAGCGACCGCTTAGAGGTAATAGTAAAGCAACGTTATCAGGACGAACAATGTCGAGAGCTAGAATATCAAGCACTTCTTGTGGTGTATAAGTCGCAGCAGGATGTGTTGGATTTGCTTGCAACCATTCATTCAAGGCTTCTTGTAATCGTGTTGGTGAATGCTTTAGAGTGTCTAAATAAGTGGCTAATTGTACCCAACCGTGAAGAGTCGTTTCACTTTCATCTAATTTAATATCTTGAAGGTTTGTGCTGTTAAATGAAGAAATACTTGTCCACACTTGGGACCAAAGTTGTTGTTTTTGATCTTCAGGTGTATAGGCATTGAGGGAAATTAATTCTCTTGCTGCATTGAGGTTATCACCATTAAATAGGTGAAGCTCATAACGTAATTGGTAGTATTCAGCCCATTGGCTGTCTTCAATTTCCCACCAAGCTTCGAAATTCAGAACTTGCAGAGCCTCATCAAATGAATTTTGTGATTTTAGCATTTTTGCATGATTAAGCTGCATTTCGGCCGTTTGAGTTGGTGATAATTGCAAGCCTTTGAGTCGTATTAATAGGTTAGTTGCAAGTGCAAAGTTTTGTTCTTGAACAGATGCCTTTAAAGCCATGATTAAAAAATCAGCCTGAAGAGTACCTTGTTGCTGATCGGCTTTTAAAATATAAGCGGAGCTGGTTTCTACTGGCGCTTGAGTAATATCAAGACGCTCAGGTGCTTTTGGTGAACTTGAACAAGCTGCTAATGTTAGAGCAAGGGCTACAGGAGCAATCAGGCGTGTTACACTGTTCTTTCTAAGGGTCATATTTGCCATGGGTAATATACTGGTCCTAATTTAAAAGGGCTGTTTTTACTATGGATGCGAATCACCCGAACAGCTAAAATATTATTTTGATTATAGTGGTGTCTATCTATATTCCCTATATTAATCGCAGAAGAGATAGTAAACAAATGACAGAACACAATTTATCTGTGGTAGAGACTGCAACTTTGTACATTGTTCCTACCCCAATCGGTAATTTAGGCGACATAACGCAACGTGCTTTAGAAGTGCTAAAATCCGTTGACTTAATTGCCGCTGAAGATACTCGCCATACAGGCAAGTTATTGTCTCACTTTGGTATTTCTAGTCAAACAT
This sequence comes from Aliivibrio finisterrensis, assembly GCF_008933155.1. GTDB lineage: Bacteria > Pseudomonadota > Gammaproteobacteria > Enterobacterales > Vibrionaceae > Aliivibrio > Aliivibrio finisterrensis. The sequence continues at coordinate 61,803 of NZ_WBVP01000011.1, forward strand.
TTGCGCTACATGATCATAACGAACAGCATAAAGCAGACTTGTTGATCAGTAAATTACAACAAGGTCAATCTATTGCACTTGTCTCAGATGCGGGAACGCCGTTAATTAGTGATCCAGGGTACCATTTAGTGAACCGTTGTCGTCAAGCGAACGTCAATGTTGTGCCATTACCTGGTGCATGTGCGGTGATTACGGCACTGTCAGCGGCGGGGTTACCTTCTGACCGTTTCAGTTTTGAAGGTTTTTTGCCTCCGAAAAGTAAAGGGCGCCGCGATAAGTTTGAAGAAATAGCACAAGCAGAGCGTACGTGTATTTTTTATGAATCCCCTCATCGTATCATGGATTCTTTAGAAGATATGCTGATGGTGCTTGGGCCAGAAAGGCAAGTGGTTTTAGCTCGTGAGCTCACTAAAACCTATGAAACTATTTATGGCGCGCCATTAGGTGAGCTAATTGAATGGATAAAAGAAGACGATAACCGTAAGCGTGGAGAGATGGTTTTATTGATCCATGGCTTCAGAAGTGAAGTTAAAGATGAATTGCCATTTGAGGCAACACGTTCAGTGTCTATTCTGGTAAAAGAACTTCCGCTTAAAAAAGCAGCAGCAATGGCCGCTGAAATTCACGGTGTGAAGAAAAATGCACTGTATAAATGGGGTTTAGAGCATTTAGATTAAGAGAATTGTGAAAAAGGGGTGGTAAGTTATTACTGACTCTTATATCATTCGCCTCAGGAGCTGACTCGGTAATCGCTGCTTCATTGATGTCCTTCGGGAGACTGGTGGAGGGGAGGAAAGTCCGGGCTCCATAGAGCAGGGTGCCAGGTAACGCCTGGGGGGCGCAAGCCTACGACAAGTGCAGCAGAGAGAAAACCGCCGATGGCTTAATCTTCTTTATTCTTCGGGATAGGAAGTAAGCACAGGTAAGGGTGAAAGGGTGCGGTAAGAGCGCACCGGGCGTCTAGTAATAGTGCGTTGCAAGGTAAACTCCACCCGGAGCAAGATCAAATAGGCCCTCACATAGCATTGCTCGTGTTTGGGGGCGGGTAGATTGCTTGAGCCTGTGAGCGATTGCAGGCCTAGACGAATGGTTACCACCGCGCAAGCGGGACAGAACCCGGCTTATATGTCGGCTCCTAACTTAGCCCACCATAGTACTATTTCGGTAGTGTTATGGTGGGCTTTGTGCTTTCTGCAACATTGGTTTAGAATTATCACTAATTTGACACACGTCCCTGTATTTTTAGTTTACACTTCTAACTAAAATTCAGTCGCTTATTCCATAATCACGGTAGTAAATACTCACTATGTCTGAACAATTCCAACACGTATCCGTTCTTCTTCATGAATCAATTGATGGCTTAGCTATCAAGCCTGATGGTATCTATATCGATGGTACGTTTGGTCGTGGAGGCCATAGCCGTCAAATCTTATCAAAACTGGGTGAGAATGGCCGCTTGTACAGTATTGACCGTGATCCTCAAGCAATCGCAGAAGCAAAAACCATTACAGATCCAAAGTTTACTATTATTCATGGACCTTTCTCCGGCCTGAAACAGTATGTTGAAGAGCTTGATCTTGTTGGGAAAATTGATGGTGTATTGTTGGATTTAGGGGTGTCATCACCGCAATTAGATGACGCCGATCGTGGCTTCAGTTTTATGAAAGATGGCCCTTTAGATATGCGAATGGATCCGACCTCAGGTATGCCAGTATCTGAATGGTTATTGGATGCTGATGTTGAAGATATTACATGGGTTATCCGTGAGTTTGGCGAAGACAAGCATGCATGGCGCATTGCTAAAGGCATCGTTGCTTATCGTGAAAACCAAGAAAATGAACCATTAACACGCACGAGCCAATTGGCTAAATTGATCTCAGAGGTTGCGCCTAAGAGTTTCAAAGAGAAAAAACACCCAGCAACACGTACATTCCAAGCGTTCCGAATTTACATCAATAGTGAATTGGATGAGATTGATACTGCGTTAAAAGGGGCGTTAGACGTACTTGCTCCAGAAGGACGCTTATCGGTGATCAGTTTCCACTCTCTTGAAGATCGTATGGTGAAGCATTTTATTCGTAAAGAGAGTAAAGGTCCTCAAGTGCCTCATGGTTTGCCACTAACTGAAGATCAAATTAAAGCATTAGGTAGTGCGAAAATGAAGGCTGTTGGTAAAGCGATTAAACCAACGAAAAGCGAAGTGGATGTAAATGTTCGCTCTCGCAGCTCTGTATTACGTATTGCTGAGCGTTTATGAGTCAATCAACTCCTCCACAATCTAGCTTAACAAAGATGATTGGCCTAGACCTTTTGGGTGTAGGTCGTCTTCATGTAATTCTATTAATCTTTATATTTATTAGTGCGATAGGCGTTGTATTAGCAACACATAATACCCGTCAAATGGCAGTGCAAAGAGAGAATTTACTGCTTGAAAAAGATATTTTAGATGGTGAATGGCGTAATTTGATTTTAGAAGAAAGTGCACTTGCAGAGCACAGTCGAGTTCAGTCTCGCTCTGTAGAGGAGCTGAATATGGAACGCCCTGCGCCAGATAAAGAAGTCATAATAAAACTACGATGAAATTACCAAATAGAAAAAAAAATAATAAACGTATAACCAAAGCGCCGCCGACTCTTATTCAGTGGCGCTTTGGCGTTATTGTTTTCTTTGTTTTTCTTGCTTTAGCAATCTTAATTGCCCGCGCAGCTTATATTCAAGTGATTGAGCCAGATAACCTTATTAAGCAAGGGGATATGCGTTCTATTCGTGTTAAAGCCCTTCCTTCTGCTCGTGGCATCATTTCAGATCGTAATGATGAACAGCTTGCTGTAAGTGTTCCTGTTGATGCGGTTTGGGCTGATCCTGTCGCAATTTATAAAGCTGGTGGTTTAGTTGAAGTAGAGCGTTGGTATGCGCTTGCTGATGTCTTAGGGTTAAAACGAAAAGAATTATTATCTAAGATAGAGAAGAACAAAAAACGTCGTTTTATTTATCTTCAACGTCAAATATCTCCAGCGGTTGCGGCTTATATTCGTAAATTAAAATTAGCGGGTATCGGCTTAAAAGCAGAATCACGTCGTTATTACCCAAGTGGTGAGATCAGTGCGCATGTTATTGGTGTAACAGGTATTGATAGCCATGGTTTGGAAGGGGTAGAGCGCAGTTATGATGGCTGGTTAACGGGAGAACCAGGTCGTAGAACCGTACGTAAAGACCGTTATGGTCGCGTGGTTGAAAATATTTCTCTACAAGAGAAGCAAGAAGGTAAACCATTAACCCTAAGTATCGATCAGCGTTTACAAGCGATAGCTTATCGCGCAATTAAACAAGCGGTATCTGATTTTAGAGCAATGTCTGGCTCAGTTGTTATGATCGATATTAAGACGGGTGAAGTACTTGCAATGGTAAATGCACCATCTTACAACCCGAATAATCGTGAACAGTTACAAAGCTTTAGAATGCGTAACCGTGTTATTACCGATACGTTAGAGCCAGGTTCAACGGTAAAACCTTTTGTAGTATTAGCCGCTTTAGATGGTGGAACAGCGAACTTAGATACGGTCATTGATACCGGCAATGGCATCATGCGTATTGGCGGCAGCCGTGTTCGTGATAGCTCGAAAGTGGGTAAAGCGGATTTAACCACTATTTTGAAGAAATCCAGTAACATCGGTGTTGCGCATTTAGCGTTGGGAATGCCATTACAAGAATTATTAGCAGAGTATGCGGCGGTTGGTCTTGCTGATCCATCAGGCTTAAACCTAATTGGAGAGGCAACGGGTATTTTCCCTGATCGTCGTCGTTGGTCTGATTTTGAAATTGCGACGCTAGCGTTTGGCTATGGTCTTTCTGTTACGCCAATTCAGTTAGCACACGCCTATGCAACATTAGGGGCTTATGGTGAATATAGACCGCTTTCAATTTTGAAAACAACCGGTCCAACTCCGGGTAAGCAAGTGGTTAACCGTCAACATGCGAAAGCCGTATTAGAGATGATGGAAACCGTAACTCAACCAGGAGGCACAGCAACAAGAGCAGCGGTTCCTGGATATCGAGTTGCAGCAAAAACAGGTACTTCACGAAAAGCGGTTCGTGGTGGTTACAGTGATGAATACATGACGGTGACAGCGGGTGTAGCACCAGTAAGCAACCCTCGAATCGCACTCGTCACTATCGTAAACCAACCGCAAGGTGATGAGTATTATGCTGGTCAAGTTGCGGCACCGATCTTTGGTCAAGTAATGAAAGATGCACTACAAATTTTAAATGTAGCGCCAGATGAAAGTACCGTAAAACATATCGATGTATTGAATTAGGAAAGTGATGATGCAGTTATCTGAATTACTGTTGCCGTGGTGCGAGTTAAATCAATCTGTGGCAATTTCATCTATGACATTGGACAGTCGCCAAGTATCTCCTGGCTGTTTATTTGTAGCAATTAAAGGCCATTCAGTGGATGGTCGCCAATTTATTTCATCAGCAATTGAACAAGGTGCTGTTGCGGTTATTGCTGACGCTGATGAAGAGAATATTACTGGTACAGTAAAGGTTATTGATAACGCTGTTGTTGTTTATATTGATTCTCTTTATACGAAGTTAAGTGCGATTGCAGGAGCTTTTTATCAAGCGAATAAGAGAAGCATGCAACTCGTCGGTATTACTGGTACTAATGGTAAAACGACGATTTCTCAGATCATTGCGCAATGGACGACTTTATTAAATCGACCAGCTGCTGTGATGGGGACTACGGGTAATGGTTTATTGTCGGACCTTAAACCTGCCTTGAATACAACGGGTAGTCCAATTGAAATCCAACAAACACTGGCTGAGCTTGAAAATATCGGAGCTAAACTGACGGCATTAGAAGTGTCGTCTCATGGTTTAGTTCAAGGGCGTGTTAATGCGTTATCTTTTGATGCCGCCGTATTTACGAACTTAAGCCGTGACCATCTTGATTACCATGGTGATATGGCAAATTATGCTGAAGCTAAAAAGTTATTATTTACTTCTCATAGGCCAAAACACTCAATCATCAATGCGGATGATCAAGTGGGCTGCCAATGGTTAAAAGAGATGCCTCATGCCGTCGCTGTTTCTTTAAATGAAGAAAATATCTCTTTTCATTCCGGTAAGAAGGTATTTGCGACATCGGTTGTTTATTCAACCGAAGGCATTCAACTTTCCGTTTCTTCAGATTGGGGAAATGTTGCTTTTTCAGTGCCTTTAATTGGGGCATTTAACGCAAGCAATATTCTCGTTGCTTTCGCAACACTTCTTTCTCTAGGTTATGACATCCAAGCTTTAGCTCAAACTGCACCTCAGTTGAATGCGGTTATTGGCAGAATGGAACTGTTTACTGCTGATAATAAAGCTAAAGTCGTAGTGGATTACGCGCATACACCTGATGCTTTAGATAAGGCATTACAAGCATTACGTGTTCACTGCGAAGGTAAGTTGTGGTGTATTTTTGGCTGTGGTGGCGATAGAGATACGGGTAAACGACCAATGATGGCAAGTATTGCTGAGCAACAAGCGGATGTGGTCATTCTTAGTGATGATAACCCTCGTTCAGAAGATCCAAGTGTAATTACTAATGACATGTTAGCAGGGTTAAAAACACCAGAATCAGCACATGTTATTCATGACCGTTTTAAAGCCTGTCAGTTCGCATTATCTCAAGCGAATGAAAGCGATATCATTTTACTAGCAGGTAAAGGGCACGAAGATTATCAGGTGTTAGCCGATAAGACCGTTCATTACTCGGATCGTGAAACGGCACAAAAATTATTAGGGTTACAAGCATGATAACGATGTTACTAAGTGAAATAGCAAAAGCGTGTGATGGACGTTTAGTTGGGACGGATTGTCAAATATCATCAGTATCAACAGACAGCCGACATATTGAGGCTCAAGGGCTTTTTGTTGCTCTTATCGGTGAACGCTTTGATGCTCATGATTTTATTCCTGTCGCTCAAGGGCAAGGTGCAATAGCTCTTCTTGTATCAAAAGAAGTCGACACAACACTTCCTCAGGTGATTGTTTCTAATACGCAAAAAGCGCTAGGCTTAATGGCGAAACACGTACATCAGGTTTGTCATACTTTTACGCTTGCCTTAACAGGCAGTTGTGGCAAAACCACAGTAAAAGAGATGCTCGCTTCTATTTTGACTCGCACTGGTGAGGTGTTGGCAACCGCTGGAAACTTTAATAATGAGATCGGCGTTCCGTTAACGTTATTACGCTCTCAACCAAGTAATGATTTTGCCGTTATCGAATTGGGTGCAAATCATCAAAATGAAATCTCATACACAACTCAATTAGCTCAACCCAATGTTGCTCTGGTTAATAATATCGCGGCAGCGCATTTAGAAGGGTTTGGTTCAATTGAAGGGGTAGCGAAAGCAAAGGGTGAGATTTTTGAAGGGCTACAAGAAAACGGAACCGCTATTTATAATTTAGATAGCAATGGCCTACCAAAATGGTCTTCGCTATTTGAAGGTAAACAAGTCGTTAGTTTTGCTATGAGTAACTCTAGTGCCGATTTTTATGCTTCAAATATTGAAATAAATGGCATGGGTGAACCAAGCTTTCAAATCAATACACCTCAAGGAAGTACTCAGGTTTCTTTAGGCATTATTGGCAAGCATAATGTAGTCAATGCAGTTGCTGCTGCGGCTTTAGCTATTCAAGCTAACGTGTCACTAGATGATATTCAACAAGGGCTACAACAGTTGGGTAGCGTAAAAGGACGTGTTGCCGTTGAAACGTTAGGCTCTGGTTTGAAGGTTATTGATGATACTTACAATGCCAGTGTTCCTGCGATGAAAGCAGCAGTGGATTTACTGGGTGGGTTCGAAGGCCAACGTTGGCTTGTTTTAGGTAATATGGCAGAGCTAGGTGAAGAAAGCCTTGCACTTCATCGTGAAGTTGGGGAATATGCTGCCCCATATCAATTTGAGCAAGTAGTGACATTTGGTGATGACACAAAAGTGATCAGTGAGCTATGTAATGGCCGCCATTTTGAAACGCGTTCTGATTTGAACGCCTACTTACTTAAAGAATTACAATCTATTAAACATAATGAGGTTACCGTGCTAGTTAAAGGTGCCAACAGTTCACGCATGAGCGAAGTGGTTTCTGCTCTTAAGGAGTGTCAATAATGATTATTTGGTTATCCAATTTTCTAGAGCAATATTTTCCATTTTTCCGCCTATTTGAATATTTAAGCTTTAGAGCCATTTTAAGTATTATCACAGCATTAACCATTTCTCTTTGGATGGGGCCGAAATTAATTAAATGGTTACAGAACCTACAAATCGGTCAAGTTGTACGTGATGACGGTCCTGAATCGCATTTCAGTAAACGTGGTACACCAACCATGGGCGGTATCATGATTCTTACTGCGATTACGGTGACCGTGTTTTTGTGGGCAGATCTGACAAACCCTTATGTATGGGCAGTGATGTTTGTATTGTTAGGCTATGGCGCCGTTGGTTTTGTTGATGACTACCGTAAAGTTGTCCGTAAAAACACCGATGGTTTGATTGCTCGTTGGAAGTACTTTTGGCAATCAGCAATTGCGTTAGTGGTCGCTTTTGCTTTATATGCTTATGGTAAAGATACGGCTGCAACACAGTTAGTAGTTCCTTTCTTTAAAGAAATAATGCCTCAACTTGGCCTTACTTATATCCTTCTTACTTATTTTGTTATTGTGGGCACAAGTAATGCGGTGAACTTAACCGATGGTCTTGATGGTTTAGCTATCATGCCTACGGTATTCGTTGCTGCTGGTTTTGCCTTTATTGCATGGGCTACTGGTAATGTACAGTTTGCGAATTACTTACATATTCCACACATCCCACAAGCAAGTGAATTGGTTGTCGTTTGTGCAGCAATCGTTGGTGCAGGTTTTGGTTTTTTATGGTTTAACACCTACCCAGCACAAGTATTTATGGGCGATGTAGGTTCGTTAGCGCTTGGTGGTGCATTAGGTACGATTGCGGTGTTAGTTCGTCAAGAGTTTCTATTGGTTATCATGGGTGGTGTATTCGTTGTTGAAACCTTATCGGTAATCCTTCAAGTAGGTTCATATAAACTACGTGGTCAGCGTATCTTCCGTATGGCACCAATCCATCACCATTACGAATTAAAAGGTTGGCCAGAGCCTCGCGTTATTGTGCGTTTCTGGATTATTTCTATGTTATTGGTTCTTATTGCATTAGCGACATTGAAGGTACGTTAATATGAGTGGTTTTGATGGTGTAAAAAATGTTGTAGTGGTTGGCTTAGGCATGACAGGTTTGTCTGTTGTTAAGCACTTACTGAGACAGCCTGAAGCGTTAACAATTAAAGTGATTGATACTCGTGATACACCACCAGGCCATGACCAATTGCCTAAAAATGTAGAACTGCATTCAGGAGGGTGGCAACAAGATTGGCTGATTAATGCTGATCTGATTGTTACTAATCCTGGAATCGCCTTAGCGTCACCTCAACTAAAGCCTGCAATGGATAAAGGGATTCAAATTGTTGGTGACATCGAGTTATTTGCTTGGGCGGTGAATGCTCCTGTTATTGCGATTACTGGTTCTAATGGTAAAAGTACGGTGACCGATCTCACCGGAGAAATGGCAAAAGCAGCAGGAGTGAAAACCGCTGTTGGGGGAAATATAGGCTTTGCGGCACTTGATTTACTAGAGCAAGATGCTGAGCTTTATGTTCTTGAACTTTCGAGCTTCCAACTTGAAACAACCTCTACATTAAAACTGAAAGCGGCTGCATTTTTGAACTTATCTGAAGATCACATGGATCGCTATCAAGGCATGGCTGATTATCGTCAAGCTAAGCTGCGTATCTTTGATCACGCTGATGTAGGTATTGTTAATCGTGACGATAAACAAACTTACCCTGATGTTGAAAAAACAGTAAAAAGTTTTGGGTTTGATCAAGGTGATTATGGCTGCATTGAAAAAGAGGGTATCGAGTATTTAGCGAAAGACTCAGCGCCAATTATTGCAGCGAGTGAATTAGGGTTAGTTGGAAAACACAACATAGCAAACGCCTTAGTCGCTATTGCTTTACTTGATGCCGTGGGCATAAATATTAAATCTACACTCGATACATTAAGAACTTACAATGGATTGACACATAGATGTCAGGTTGTCGCTGATAATGGCGGTATTCGCTGGGTTAATGATTCAAAGGCGACCAATGTGGCAAGTACGTTAGCCGCATTATCTGGTTTAAACATCGATGGAAAGCTGCACCTATTGGTTGGTGGTGTTGGTAAAGGTGCTGATTTTTCAGATCTCTCTCCTGCATTAAAAGCGCTTGATTTAATGATGTATTGTTTTGGAGAAGATGGTCCCCAATTTATTCCATTAGATCCACGCTCTGGCTTATTCCAAACTATGGATGAAGCATTAGCATTCCTTTTTCCAACACTAAATGCAGGCGATATGGTGATGCTTTCTCCTGCGTGTGCAAGTTTTGATCAGTACGCAAATTTCATGGCTAGAGGTGATGCTTTCACTAAGCTAGCAAAACAGTATTCAGCTGAGAGTTAATTTTGATAATTGATCGTATTAAACAATGGGTATCTCCAGTTCAAGACTGGTGTTTAACGCCATCACCTAAAGTCATGTTTGATCGTCAGTTGGTTTGGATTGCACTTGGTTTGATGCTTACTGGATTGGTAATGGTGGGTTCAGCCTCTTTTCCTATTAGTACTCGTTTAACGGATCAGCCATTTCATTTCATGATGCGACATATGCTATTTGTATGTTTAGCGCTTGGCGCCTCATCGGTTGTATTACGTATTAAATTGGATACTTGGTTAAAATACAGCAGCTATTTATTGTTGCTCTCTTTTATATTATTAGCTGCTGTTTTAGTGGTGGGTAAATCTGTAAATGGTGCCGCTCGTTGGCTACCTTTAGGCATTTTTAACTTACAACCCGCTGAGGTTGCAAAGCTTTCTTTATTTGTCTTTATCTCTGGCTACTTAGTACGTCGTCACGGTGAAGTTCGTGATAGTTTTAAAGGCTTTGTAAAGCCTTTAGTTGTTCTTATTGGTCTTGCTTTTTTCTTACTACTGCAACCTGATTTAGGAACAACCATTGTAATGTTTGTAACCACTATCGGTATGTTATTTATTGCCGGAGCTAAGTTATGGCAATTTATCGCACTAGTAATGAGTGGCATTTCGTTAGTGATTGTTCTGATCATTGCAGAACCTTATCGTATGCGTCGTGTCACCTCTTTTTTAGACCCATGGCAAGATCCATTTGGTAGTGGTTATCAACTTACTCAATCGCTGATGGCTTTTGGTCGAGGAAGTTGGTTTGGTGAAGGTCTAGGTAACTCAATTCAGAAACTAGAATACTTACCAGAAGCGCATACTGACTTTGTTTTTGCGGTTATTGCAGAAGAATTAGGGTTTGTAGGTGTTACTCTTGTTTTAGTATTAATTTTTGCGTTAGTACTAAAAGCGTTACTTATTGGACGTAAATGCTTGCAGCATGACCAGCGTTTTGGTGGGTTCTTAGCTTTTGGTATTGGTATTTGGTTTGCTTTCCAGACTTTGGTAAACGTAGGTGCAGCGGCGGGTATCGTTCCAACCAAAGGGTTAACGTTGCCACTTATCAGTTATGGTGGTTCCAGTTTAATTATTATGTCGATAGCGGTTTCACTGCTTATTCGAATTGATCATGAATGTCGGGTCTTTTTAGAAAACGAGCCTCCACGGAGCGAAAATGAAGAACAAAAATAAACGTTTATTAGTGATGGCTGGTGGTACTGGTGGGCACGTGTTTCCTGGTTTAGCCGTAGCGAAGCAACTTCAAAGTGAAGGTTGGGAAATTCGTTGGCTAGGAACAGAAGACAGAATGGAGGCGGATTTAGTACCAAAACATGGTATTGACATCGACTTTATTAAAGTAAAAGGGTTGCGTGGGCAAGGCATAAAAAAATTGCTTGCCGCGCCTTTTCAGATTTTAGGTGCAGTTTCTCAAGCAAAAAAACACATTAAAGCGTGGCAGCCTGATGTTGTTCTTGGCATGGGTGGCTATGTAAGTGGGCCCGGTGGTATTGCCGCATGGCTATCTGGCATTCCAGTGGTATTGCATGAACAAAATGCCGTTGCAGGATTAACCAATCAATGGTTATCTAAAATTGCAAAACGGGTTTTTCAGGCGTTTCCAGGAGCATTCCCAAATGCTGAGATCGTCGGAAATCCTGTACGTGAAGATGTGTGCCAATTGCCTCACCCAAAAGAAAGATTTGCAGAGCGATCTGGCCCTATTCGTTTGTTAGTGATGGGGGGTAGTCAAGGTGCTCGCATTCTAAATACAACCTTACCAGAAGCGTTACCCCAGCTAAATCATGCTATTGAAATTTGGCATCAAGCAGGTAAAGGTAATCAAGAAACGGTAAATCAAGCTTATAAGGATAGCGGTATTGCAGATGCTAAAGTGACGGAGTTCATTGATGATGTAGCAGCAGCTTACGCATGGGCTGATGTATTAGTTTGTCGTTCGGGGGCATTAACGGTATCTGAAGTTTCGGCAGCTGGGGTTGGTTCTGTATTTATTCCTTTTATGCATAAAGATCGCCAACAAGCATTAAACGCAGATCATCTCGTACAGTGTGGCGCAGCGCAAATGATTGAACAACAAGATTTAACAGTTCAAGGTTTGGTTGATACACTGAATGGTTTAGAACGAAAAGAATTAGTAGAAATGGCATGTAATGCACGTAAGGCTGCGATTATTGACGCCGATGTACGTGTTGCCAACGCGATTAAAGACCTCGCAAAATAAAAAGAATTGAGATTTAGAATGATAAAAGATCAGAAACTGCAATTAGCTGAAATTAGAACCATGATCCCTGAAATGCGCCGAGTTGAATGCATTCACTTTGTCGGTATTGGCGGTGCGGGCATGAGTGGTATTGCTGAAGTACTTCTAAACGAAGGCTATAATATTAGCGGTTCAGATATGGCCGAGAATACAGTTACGGTTCGTCTAGCTCAAAAAGGCGCGACGATCTTTTTTGGACATCAAGCAAGTAATGTAGAAAAAGCCAGTGTAGTGGTTGTATCTACTGCAATTGAGCCAACGAATCCAGAAATTGTTGCAGCAAAAGAACATCGTATCCCTGTTATCCGTCGTGCTGAAATGTTAGCTGAACTCATGCGCTACCGTCACGGTATTGCGGTTGCAGGTACACACGGAAAAACGACAACAACAGCATTAACCACGCAGATTTATTCAGAAGCGGGGTTAGATCCAACTTTTGTCAATGGTGGCTTGGTGAAAAATGCAGGTACAAATGCACGCTTAGGTTCTAGTCGATTTTTAATTGCAGAAGCGGATGAGAGTGACGCGTCATTCTTACACTTACAACCTATGGTAAGTATTGTTACCAATATTGAAGCTGACCACATGGATACTTATGGTGGTGACTTTGAAGTATTAAAACAAACGTTTATTGATTTTCTTCATAACTTACCATTCTATGGTCAAGCGGTAATGTGCATTGACGATAATGTGGTTAGAGAGTTATTACCACGAGTCAGTCGTCAAGTGATTACCTATGGCTTTTCAGAAGATGCTGATGTGCGTTTAATTAATTATCGCCAAGTCGGTCAGCAGAGCTTCTTTACGGTACAGAGAAAAGATCGCACTGATTTAGATATTATTTTAAATATTCCAGGTAAGCATAATGCGTTGAATGCAACCGCAGCTATTGCCGTAGCAACAGAAGAAGAAGTAGAAGATGAAGCGATTCTATCTGCACTTTTAAACTTCGAAGGTGCAGGGCGTCGTTTTGACCAACTTGGGGAGTTTGAAACAGGTAATGGCTCGGCAATGTTAGTGGATGATTATGGTCACCATCCGACAGAGGTTGATGTAACCATTAAAGCAGCACGGGCTGGCTGGGCTGAAAAGCGCCTTGTTATGATTTTTCAACCGCATCGTTATAGCCGAACTCGTGATTTATATGATGATTTTGCCAATGTATTGGATAATGTTGACGTATTAATCATGCTTGATGTGTATTCTGCTGGTGAAACCCCAATCGCAGGGGCAGATGGAAGAGCATTATGTCGAACCATTCGTGGTCGAGGAAAAATTGATCCTATCTTTGTACCAAATATTGATGCACTACCTCCAGTGTTGGCAAATGTGATCCAAGAAGGTGATCTCGTGCTTACTCAAGGTGCTGGAGATGTCGGTAAGTTAGCAAAGCAATTAGCTTCAATGAAATTAAATATTGAAACTATGCGTGAGTTTGGGTGATTATTGTTTAATTAGTTAGAACTTCTAATAAAAATACGAATAATGAGATAGAATCCTTATTGTATTAATAATATCCTATTAGGCGTTGGGATAAAGGGCTTTTGAGTCCTATACTTATTAGATGAACTTTGTTTTATCACCATTAAAGTATAATAACTTGGTTTAGTTTATTGTAGATGACGTTATATATTGGCTCTGTTGTGAAAGAATATGATTAAGACGGTCAAAATGAAGACTTCATTTGATAAAGAAAAATTAAGAAAACACCTTCCTGGTGGGCTCTTTCTTTCTTTAGTCGTAATTATTTCATTATGGCTTGTTATCTCAACCGTGAGTTGGATGACAGATGAAGACAGATTGCCTTTATCTCATATGATTATTAAAGGTCAATTAAAACACATTACGGCAGATGATATTCGAGAAGCTATTGATTCAATGGATTCTATTGGGACGTTTATGACCCAAGATGTGAATAAATTGCAAGATGCCTTATTGTCTTTGCCTTGGATCTCCCAAGTTTCTGTTCGTAAGCAGTGGCCTGAAACGATCAAAGTGTTCGTTGTTGAGCACCAACCTGAAGCAACTTGGAATAACAGCGTTATTGTTAATCCTGAAGGTGTTGTATTTCATGCGCCAATGAGCGATTTACTAGAGCCAAAACCTGCTTTATTTGGACCAGAAACGAGCAGTAAAGAAGTACTTGCCTTTTGGCATCAGTTACAAAAGCAATTTGCTCCGTTAAATATTACGGTTCGTAGCGTCGCATTGACAGACAGATTGTCTTGGCAAGTTGTTTTAGATAATGGCATACGACTAGAGCTTGGCCGTGATGCCAGAGAAGAAAGAGTCAATCGTTTTGTTGCTCTATATAAGCAATTAACAAATAAAAAGAATTCGATAGATTATATAGATCTTCGTTACGATACAGGTGCCGCCGTTGGGTGGAAGCCTGATGATGTTGAAGATTAAAGAAGAGAATTGACATGAGTAAAACGCCAGAAGGCAGTATTATTGTTGGTTTAGATATCGGTACAAACAAAGTATCAGCGTTAGTTGGTGAAGTTTTACCTGATGGCCAAGTGAGCGTTATTGGCTCTGGTTCATGTCCCTCAAGAGGAATGGATAAAGGTGGTGTGAACGATCTTGAATCGGTAGTCAAATCGGTTCAAAGAGCGATTGATCAAGCCGAATTGATGGCTGAATGTACCATTACCTCCGTGTTTATTTCTTTATCTGGTAAGCATATAGCTAGCCAAATAGAGAAAGGAATGGGGTCTATTTCTGAAGAAGAAGTAACCCAAGATGACATGGACAGTGTTATTCATACAGCAAAATCAGTAAAGATTGGTGATGAACAACGCACCTTGCATGTTATACCTCAAGAGTTCTCCATTGATGTGCAAAAAGGCATTCGAAATCCTATTGGATTATCGGGAATGAGAATGGAAGTAAGTGTTCACCTTATTACATGCCATAATGATATGGCGCGTAACATCGTAAAAGCAGTAGAGCGCTGTGGCTTGAAAGTTGAGCATGTTATATTCTCAGGATTAGCATCAAGTAATGCCGTTATTACCGAAGATGAGCGTGATCTTGGAGTTTGTGTTGTCGATATTGGCGCCGGGACGATGGATATCGCCATTTGGACTGATGGTTCATTACGTCATGCTGAGGTGCTTCCTTATGCGGGCAATGCAGTAACCAGTGATATTGCTTATGCTTTTGGTACGCCCTTTAACGATGCTGAAAAATTAAAAGTTAAATACGGTTGTGCTATAAGTGAACACATTAATCGTGATGAAACGGTCAATGTTCCAAGTGTTGGTGGTCGACCATCAAGAAGTTTACAGCGAAGAATGCTAGCGGAAGTTATCGAACCGAGGTATTCTGAACTGCTAGGCCTTGTAAACCAGCGTATTCTTGCAATTCAAGATAAATTACGCGCTGAAGGAACAAAGCATCACCTTGCTGCTGGTATCGTATTAACTGGTGGTGGGTCACAGATTGAAGGTTTGGTAGATTGCGCTGAGCGTGTTTTCCAGACTCAGATTAGGATAGGTCAACCTTTAGAGGTTACGGGCCTAACTGATTATGTAAAAGAACCTTATCAAGCAACAGCAGTAGGACTTTTACATTACGGTAAAGAAAGTCAATTGCATGACGATGAAGATTATGTGCCAAGTAAACACCAATCTTTCACTACCGTAATAAAGAAATTTAAAAATTGGATACTAAAAGAGTTTTAACCTGAAGCGAACAGGAAGAAACGGAGAGAACAAATGTTTGAGCCGATGATGGAAATGTCCGACGAAGCAGTAATTAAAGTAGTTGGTGTAGGTGGCGGTGGCGGTAATGCTATCGAGCACATGGTACGTGAGTCAATTGAAGGTGTTGAATTCATTAGTGTAAATACTGATGCGCAAGCTCTTCGTAAGACTAGTGTAAATACAGTGATTCAAATTGGTGGAGACATCACAAAAGGCTTAGGTGCAGGTGCAAACCCGCAAGTTGGTCGTGATGCTGCGCTAGAAGATCGTGAAGCGATTAAAGAAGTACTGGCTGGTGCCGATATGGTATTTATCGCTGCTGGTATGGGTGGTGGTACTGGTACAGGTGCTGCACCAATTATTGCTGAAATCGCGAAAGAGCTAAATATTCTAACGGTTGCTGTTGTTACAAAACCGTTTAGTTTTGAAGGTCGTAAGCGTCTTGCTTTTGCTGAGCAAGGTATTGAAGAGTTATCAAAACACGTTGACTCATTAATTACGATTCCAAACGAGAAGCTGTTAAAAGTACTTGGTCGTGGTATTACATTATTAGAAGCATTTGCAAAAGCAAATGATGTTCTTCGTAATGCGGTTCAAGGTATTGCTGAACTAATTACACGCCCTGGTATGATCAACGTAGATTTCGCCGATGTTCGTACTGTTATGTCTGAAATGGGACATGCAATGATGGGTAGCGGTATCGCAGTGGGTGAAGACCGTGCAGAGCAAGCAGCGGAAGAAGCGATTTCAAGTCCATTACTTGAAGATATCGATCTTGCTGGTGCGCGTGGCGTTCTTGTAAACATCACTGCTGGTCTAGATATGCGTCTTGATGAATTTGAAACTGTTGGTAATACAGTTAAAGCATTCGCATCAGATAACGCAACGGTAGTTATTGGTACGTCTCTTGACCCTGACATGACTGATGAGATCCGTGTTACCGTTGTTGCTACAGGTATAGGCACTGAAAAAAAACCTGAAATCACGCTAGTGACAAATAAAGCAGCAGCACCGGCTCAGCCAGTGGCAACACCAGCACAGCCTGCAGCTCAAGCACCTGTACAGCCAAAAGCCGCAGTTGTTGAACCAGCAGTAGAGAAAGCGGCACAAAATGTGCAAGCGACTAAACCTGCTGCATCGTCAACATCACCAGCAGCTGGTGTACAAAATGCGGGTGCAGCACAAGCTAAACCAGATCAAAAAGAAGATTATTTGGATATTCCTGCGTTTCTACGACGTCAAGCTGACTAATTAATCACCAAACGATTTGGTTTTATAGAAATTTGTGTGCTAAAATGCCAGACCAATTCTTAGAATTGGTTTGAAATCAAGCATATTTATAGTTGAGATGAGCATATGATCAGACAACGTACACTGAAAAGTATCGTACAAATGACAGGCGTGGGTTTACACTCAGGCCGTAAAGTTACGCTTACTCTTCGTCCAGCAGCTGCAAATACAGGTGTTATTTATCGTCGTACCGACCTTAATCCACCAGTAGATTTCCCTGCGGACCCAGAGTCAGTACGCGATACTATGTTATGTACAGCGTTAGTTAATGATGAAGGCGTAAGAATCTCAACGGTTGAGCACTTAAATGCTGCACTAGCAGGCATGGGCATTGATAACGTTGTTATTGAAGTTGATGCTCCTGAAATTCCTATTATGGATGGCAGTGCAAGTCCTTTTGTTTATCTTTTACAATCTGCGGGTATTGAAGAACTTAATACAGCGAAGAAATTCATTCGTATTAAGAAACCTGTTCGCATTGAAGATGGTGATAAGTGGGCGGAAATTCGTCCATATAACGGCTTCCGTTTAGATTTCACTATTGACTTCAATCATCCTGCGATTGATTCTGATGACCAAAAGTTAGTGTTTGATTTTTCAAGCCAATCGTTCATCAAAGATATCTCTCGAGCTCGAACTTTCGGGTTTATGCGCGATATTGAGTACTTGCAATCACAAAACCTATGTTTAGGTGGTAGTTTTGATTGTGCAATCGTACTAGATGATTACCGTATTCTAAATGAAGACGGGTTACGTTTTGATAATGAATTTGTAACGCATAAAGTTCTAGATGCTGTAGGCGACCTATATATGTGTGGCCATAGTATCTTGGGTGAATTAAGCGCTTATAAATCAGGTCATGCTCTGAATAATCAGTTACTTCGTGCTGTTCTTGCTGATCAAGAAGCATGGGAGTGGACAACCATTGAAGATGAGCAAGAGTCACCAGTTGCATTTATGCAGCCAGGAATGGTACTTGCCTAGACCATCATCAAATTAAGAAAGCCAAGCAGTTTGCTTGGCTTTTTTATATCTAATATATTCTTACTTCTTACTTCTTACTTCTTACTTCTTACTTCTTACTTCTTATTCGCTAATGCAGCTAGGCTTTCTAAACGTTTTTTTAATTTAGGTGAGGCAGTTTCTGCGACCATTTCTAATGCGCTTGCCGCCGCTGCAGATAACTCGCGTTTTGCTTGTTTCTCTGATTTATAAACGGCCGGTTTTTCACTGACAAAAGATCGAGCAAGATCAGGATTGATCTTTACTTCTAAGTTAGAAAGCCCAGGTAAACCATGTTTTCGAAAAGTCGATAAAATAGAGATTCTTTCATAATTAATCCGAGTTGCCCAAACGCTGCTCGATACCTCGATCACTAAAGATCCTTGGCGATAATTTGCCACACGGCAATGATCTTCACACCCTTTAGGTAGCGCATCTTTTAGTACATGCGACAGCTTAGATAAAATAATCGCTTTTTCTTGCAGATCTTTAAAGCGGGTATTATTAAAAAAATCATTTGCAGGTTGGGGTCTGTGGTCTCGCATCATCAGGAATTCTCACAACAAGGGCGTTATTTAATAGGGTTTTATTAAAGAAAAAGTCATAAATGCCAATTAGATCTGAATTTTTCAGAATTGAAATCAAACTCTACGGATTTAACTTAGGATTGCTTAACGATATCGCTTATACTTTGTTAATTATTACTTATGATGACTAGCAACACAAGAATCAGAGCAGACCTTGAAAAATCAAGGGCTGATCCCCATAAGATAAGTATATAAAGAAGTATTTTTCTTAGAGTACATTCTCTAGGCGATTGATTCACATTTCAGAATAAACCGATCAGTAATGATCAAGAGATAAAGAGAAGCAACGGAATCATGTTTTCTAAAATTCTAACAAAAGTTATCGGTAGCCGTAATGATCGAACATTACGCAAACTACGTAAAATCGTAGATCAAATTAATAAGCTTGAGCCGCAATTCGAATCATTACAAGACGAAGAATTAAAAGCGAAAACAATCGAGTTCCGTGCACGTCTAGAGCAAGGCGAAGAATTAGACAATTTACTACCAGAAGCATTTGCAACGGTTCGTGAAGCATCAAAACGTTTGTATGGCATGCGCCATTTTGATGTTCAAATGATTGGTGGCATGGTGCTAAACAATAGCCAAATCGCAGAGATGCGTACTGGTGAAGGTAAAACATTAACAGCAACACTACCCTGTTATTTGAACGCACTGACAGGAAAAGGTGTTCATGTTGTTACTGTAAATGATTATCTTGCAAAGCGTGATGCTGAAACCAACCGTGAGCTTTTTGAATTCTTAGGAATGACGGTTGGTGTTAACGTACCAAACATGGCTCCACCTGAGAAAAAACAAGCGTATTTATGTGATATTTTATATGGCACAAATAACGAGTTTGGTTTCGATTATCTACGTGACAATATGGCTTTCCGTGCCGAAGACCGTGTTCAACGTGAGCGCTATTTTGCAGTAGTCGATGAAGTGGATTCAATCTTAATCGATGAAGCTCGTACTCCTCTTATCATTTCAGGTCCTGCTGAAGATAGCTCTGAATTATATACACGAATCAACACCCTAATTCCTCAACTTGTAAAACAAGATGAAGAAGATAGCGAAGAATATCGTGGTGAAGGCCACTACACGCTAGATGAAAAGGGAAAACAAACGCACCTAACAGAAAATGGTCAAGAATTTGTTGAGCAACTTCTAAAAGATGCAGGCTTGATGGAGC
Organism: Aliivibrio finisterrensis; assembly: GCF_008933155.1. Lineage (GTDB taxonomy): Bacteria > Pseudomonadota > Gammaproteobacteria > Enterobacterales > Vibrionaceae > Aliivibrio > Aliivibrio finisterrensis. The sequence goes on from NZ_WBVP01000011.1 coordinate 81,424, forward strand.
AAGAAGATACTCTGTACTCTCCAGCAAACATTAGCCTACTTCATCATATTAATGCCGCTTTACGCGCGCATGTGTTATTTGAAAAAGACGTTGATTACATCGTAAAAGACGATGAAGTTATCATTGTAGATGAACATACTGGCCGTACAATGCCGGGTCGTCGTTGGTCTGAAGGTTTACACCAAGCTGTTGAAGCAAAAGAAGGGGTGAAAATTCAGAACGAAAACCAAACATTGGCTTCTATTACGTTCCAAAACTTCTTCCGTCTGTACGATAAACTGTCAGGTATGACAGGTACTGCTGATACCGAAGCATTTGAATTCCAATCTATTTACGGCCTAGATACGGTGGTTATACCAACAAACCGTCCGATGGCACGTAATGATATGGGTGATTTAGTCTACATGACTGAAGCCGAGAAATTTGCTGCAATCATTGAAGATATCAAAGGTTGTTCTGAGCGTGGTCAACCTGTACTTGTTGGTACCGTTTCAATCGAGAAATCAGAACTGCTTTCAAATGCACTGAAAAAAGCAAAAATTAAGCATAATGTACTTAATGCTAAATTCCATGAAAAAGAAGCAGACATCGTTGCAAATGCAGGTACATCAAGTGCGGTAACTATTGCAACTAACATGGCTGGTCGTGGTACAGATATTGTTTTAGGTGGCAGCTGGCAGGCAGAGGTTGCAAAACTGTCTGATCCAACAGAAGAGCAAATCAAAGCATTAAAGGCTACATGGAAAGAAGCGCATGACGCTGTTCTTGCTGCTGGCGGTCTTCATATTATTGGTACAGAGCGTCATGAATCTCGCCGTATTGATAACCAATTACGTGGCCGTGCTGGCCGTCAAGGTGATGCGGGTTCTTCACGTTTTTACCTATCAATGGAAGATGCTTTAATGCGTATCTTTGCATCGGATCGCGTATCTAGCATGATGAAAAAGCTAGGTATGGAAGAAGGTGAAGCGATTGAGCATCCATGGGTAACAAAAGCAATTGAGAACGCGCAGCGTAAAGTTGAAGGCCGTAACTTCGACATCCGTAAGCAATTACTTGAATACGATGATGTTGCTAACGATCAACGTAAAGTCGTTTACGAACTGCGTGATGAGTTAATGAACGTTGATGATATCAGTGAAATGATCGGTTATAACCGTCAAGAAGTTCTTGAAGGGTTATTTGGTCAATATATTCCACCTCAATCTCTTGAAGAAATGTGGGACGTAGAAGGTTTAACGACTCGTCTACGTGCTGATTTTGATTTAGATCTTCCATTGCAAGAGTGGTTGGATAGCGATGATAAACTTCACGAAGATAACTTACGTGAGAAGATCATTGAAGCTTCAATTCAAGTTTACAAAGAGAAAGAAGAGTCAGTAGGCGAATCGGTTCTGCGTAACTTTGAAAAAGCAGTTATGTTACAAACACTTGATGGGTTATGGAAAGAGCACTTAGCTGCGATGGATCATCTACGCCAAGGTATTCATTTACGTGGTTACGCTCAGAAAAACCCGAAACAAGAGTACAAGCGCGAGTCGTTTGAGTTGTTTGAAGGCCTGCTAGATACGTTAAAATATGATGTTGTCTCTATTTTAAGTAAAGTACGCGTGCAGCAACAAGAAGATGTAGAGCGTATGGAAGAGCAGCGTCGTCAACAAGCAGAAGCAGCAGCTCGTCGCCAGCAACTTCAACACCAGAATGCTGAAAACCAACTAGATGATGGTGAATCGTCAGATGAAAACCACACTCCAGTAGTTCGAGATGAGCGAAAAGTGGGTCGAAATGAGCCTTGCCCATGCGGCTCTGGTAAGAAATACAAACAATGTCACGGTAAGATCTAGTTAATACTTACTGTTATTGATATTCATTGAAAAATAAAAGCCGCTATCATTTAGCGGCTTTTTTATAAGCGTGATATAGAGATAGGAAAGGCTATACATGAAACGATTACATATAGTTGCAGCAATCATTTTAAATGCAGAAAAGAACCAAGTCTTTATTACTAAACGCCCAGATATAGCACATAAAGGAGGCTTTTGGGAGTTTCCTGGCGGTAAGGTTGAAGTTGGTGAAAGTGCAGAGCAGGCGCTTATCAGAGAGTTGTATGAAGAGATTGGTATTAACTCAACAAAACTCGATTTATTTGAATCGCTAAATCACGATTACCCAGATAAATCTCTCTACTTTGATTTTTTCACTGTGACCCAGTTTGAGGATCTGCCTTATGGAAAAGAAGGGCAAGAAGGGTTATGGGTATCCATTTCAGAGCTTAAAGGCTATGATTTTCCTGAAGCGAATGTACCCGTAGTAAATAAAGTTATTGAGCTGTTTAGTTAATCATAAGCCATATCGTTTAAGTCGATATAAAAAAAGCGATCCTGATGATCGCTTTTTTATTGGAATTAATCTTAGTATTGGTCTTCAGACCAACCATCAGAATCTGACATGTCTGGAGCACCAGGAATCGATTTTTCTTCATCAGCCCATTCACCAAAATCAATCATTTGGCATTTTTTACTACAGAAAGGACGAAATTGACTTTCTTCGTTCCAAGTAACAGCGGCTTGGCATGTTGGGCATTTAACAATAGTTGGTTGAATGTTGTTTGATTCTGACATGGGTTCCTCAACAGACAGCAAGCGTAAACTCAATGTCTTTTTCGCAATTCTTATTGGTTTCAAAAGACATAAATCGTAACGCAAAACGGCTCTTATGCCCAGAAATCATTGGATAAACCCCTTGTTCAATAGGTATTTCTAAGCGCAGTAAGTTTGCATTTTCCATTTCACTTTGCATAAAGCCATTACGTGCAATTTGTGGCTCAAAACGCGCGGTTTCTCGTGTTAATCGTAGCCATAATGACAACGCATCAGAGAGAGAAAGTAATTGAGACATCCAATTATGCGTATTTCGGCAACGAACTTCTAAAGGAAGGTGTAACCAATGGTGAAGTGCGGGTAAATCAAAGCAGCAATCGCCACCAGGAATAAAAAATCGTTGTTTTAATGCAGATAGAAAGCGATCTTCTCTTAAAGAGTGGCCAGGTCGAGTCGTTTGCATTAAGTTATAATGAACCTGACTAATTTTATCTAAAACAGAAAGTAAAGCTGATTGGTCAACGCCTTCAAGATCCATCCAAGCGCGATATTGCAGACGAAGTTTTTCTAAATCTTTACCCAGTTCAGCTTTGACTTGCACCTGCTCCAAAATATCAAGCATATTAAAAAGAGAACTAAAGAAAACTTGATACTCAAATGGCTGAGTTAGATCAGCTGAATGCCCAAGCTTACGAAATAGAGATTCAATTCGTAAATAAATTCGAGTCCTTTCATTTAAAGGGTGTTCAAACCTTTGCATAGCCGATCCATTCATAGTTGTTATTAATGTTCTTTATTTATAAATACTTGAGACAATAGCAGATATTTATTATGTAGCAGAGCTATTTCACTGTCTAAATTGTAAATAGTGTGATCATTCTTTATTACATCATCAGCAATTGCTAATCGCTCTTCTCGTGAGGCCTGTGAAGCAAGAACCGCTTTAATTTGCTCTATATTTACTTTATCACGATTTGCCGTTCGATTAATTTGAGTTTGCTCCAAAACATCAACAACAAGCACGCGATTTGCTAAATATTGCAATTGATTTTCAACCAATAGCGGAACAACCAATAAGGTGTAGCAGGAGGTTGATAATGAGAGCTGATGCTGCATTTGCTCTCTTATCAGCGGATGAAGTAAATTATTCAGCCATTCTTTCTCGGTTGGATTTGAAAAAATACGCTGTCTTAGCTCTGCTCGATTTAACTGTCCGTTTGGTAATAAAATGGACGGCCCAAAATGCTCTGTGATCGACATTAAGCCTTTGGTATTTGGTTCTACGACTTCACGAGCAATGATGTCGGCATCAACAATAGAAATCCCGTGATTGTTTTGAAAAGCATTGGCGACAGTGGTTTTTCCACTGCCAATTCCACCGGTAATAGCAACAACATAACTCATAATGGAAAGCCTAAGATTGAAGTGAAATACCATTGTCCAATTTGTTGTCCCCACAGTAAGCAAATCCAACCAGCAATGGCTAAGTAAGGGCCAAATGGAATTGCTTTATCTAGCCCTTTTTTCTGAGCACTTAACATTGCAATACCAATGATCGCACCAACAACAGACGAAAGTAAAACAACTAAAGGCAATTGCTGCCAACCGAGCCAAGCGCCAAGTGCAGCGAGTAATTTAAAGTCACCATACCCCATGCCTTCCTTGCCAGTCAGTAATTTAAAGCCCCAATAAATTGACCATAAAATAAGGTAACCAGCCATCGCACCAATTACTGCATCGGTTAAGCTTACCGGACTCCAACCCACTAAGGCTAAATAAAGACCTGACCATAATAAAGGTAGAGTGATTTGATCCGGCAGTAGCATGGTGTCTATATCGATAAAAGTTAGGGCGATAAGCACCAAGGTAAATATAACCGCGGCAATGGCAAAGTAAGAAAAAGGAAATAGATAAGAAACCGTAAAGCACATTGCTCCTGAGAGTAATTCAATTGCAGGATAACGAAAACTGATCGGATTACTGCATTGACGGCACTTACCCCTTAATAATAACCAGCTAATGACAGGGATGTTGTCATAAAATTTAATTGGAGTATTGCATTTAGGGCAACGAGAACGAGGAACACTTAAGTTAAATGTTTCTTCCGTTTTCTCTGGCTTATTCTGTGGCGTTAAGTCTGGAAAGCATTCAATACACTCTTTTTTCCACTCTCTCTCCATCATAATAGGGAGGCGATAAACCACCACATTGAGAAAACTACCAATCAATAAACCAAACAGGGTAGCAAAGAGAGGAAAAAGCCAAGGGTAGTAATCAAAAACAGCCATGAAAGGACGTCCAAAATGAGATTAAGTATATAGGGTTGATGGTATCAGAATTCCCAAAAATGAAGTAGTGAAGAGTCTTTATTTACGGTTCTACTCCTATTTTTTAACCAATCACACTCATTAGATTAAAGATAGGCAAGTACATTGATACAACTAAACCACCGATCATTATCCCTAAGAAGAGAATAATAAAGGGCTCAAGGATTTTCCCTAAATTATCAACGGTGTTATCAACATCATCTTCATATACAAATGCCACTTTATTCAACATATCGTCTAATTTTCCCGATTCTTCACCAATCATGACCATTTGTAATACCATTTCAGGAAAGGCTTGGGTGTGGCGCATGGCTAAATAGAGAGGCATTCCTGCGGCGGTATTCTGCTGTACTGAATTTATGGCTTCTTGATAATAAAGGTTTCCAGCGGTTTTACTGGTGGTTTTTAGGCTATGTAAAATAGGCAATCCTGAACTAAAACTGGTGGCCAATGTTCGACTAAATTTAGCGATAGCGGCTTTAGACAGTACCGGTCCGATGATTGGGAACTGTAAACAATGGCGATTGAGAAACCGGCGAAAGGCATAAGATTTTTTGCTTAATAAACGCAGTGAGGCAGTCAGTAATAGTAAGGTTAAGAGAATCCAAAAACCATAATTTTGCAAAAAATGAGAAGCATTGACAACTTGCTGGGTAAACCAGGGCAGTACGGCGCCAAACCCTTTAAAAATGGCTTCAAATTCTGGAATCACAAACACCAGCATTAAAACAGTAACCGCAATCGCGATAACAAAAACCATGGTCGGGTATATCATCGCTTTGACGACTTTTGCTCGTAATGCTTCACTCTTTTCTCGGTATTCTGCTAAACGAGAAAAGGCGTGCGATAAACTGCCTGTCTCTTCTCCTGTCGCGACTAAATCAATATAAAAAGAATCAAAATGAGAGCAGCTAGTAGAGAGTGCTTTTGAAAGTTGAGTTCCCGCCTCTATTGATAAACAGACTTGATTGAGTATGGATTTCATTTCAGCTTTAATATTGTTTTCAGCGATGAGTTGTAATGATTGAACAATAGGAACACCCGCACTAAGCATTGTCGCTAACTGGCGAGTGAATAGAGTGATGTCTTTTCGTTTAACGGCGTGCTTCATTTTTTCTACGCTAGAAATTCTGCGTTTTTTAATTTTCTTTATTTGAATGTTTTGCTCATTGAGTTTTGCCCTGACTTCTATTTCGGTAAGGGCAAGTAATTTCCCTGATACTTTTTTCCCCGTGTTATTAATGCCACGCCATTGGAAATTATGTAGGGTCAGCGTTTTTATTTTTGTTTTTTGTTTTAGCATGAGAAGTGACTTACATAAGAATTAAAAGTAAAGAACACGCGTAAGCTCTTGCAAGCTTGTCGTGCCATCTTCAAGACGTTTTATGCCTGAGGCAGCGAGATTATCCATGCCTTGGTTAACCGCGATTTGTTCTATTTGTCTTACCGTTGCCCCTTTAAGGATCGCAGTGGACAGTTCTCGAGTGAAAGGCATAACTTCATAAATACCAATACGGCCTGAGTACCCATGAGTACATTCATTACAGCCCTCAAGTCGAGCTTTAAAAACAGTGCTTAATAAATCGATGCCGTACTTTTCTCTTGTTTCTGAACTGAGGTTGTCAATGTCTTTACAGTGAGGACAAAGTCTTCTTGCTAAGCGTTGGGCGATAATTAAGCTAAGAGAAGAGGCAAGGTTGAAGTTTTCTATTCCCATATTGCCTAAGCGAACGACGGTTTCTGCTGCGGAATTAGTGTGCAAGGTAGACAGCACTAAGTGCCCTGTTTGAGCGGCTTTTACTGCGATTTCTGCTGTTTCAAGATCTCGAATTTCCCCTACCATGACGATGTCTGGATCTTGTCGTAAAAAAGAGCGTAAGGCATGGGCAAAAGTAAAACCGATTTTAGGTGCGACTTGTACTTGGTTTACTCCATTAAGATTAATCTCAACCGGATCTTCAGCGGTGGATATGTTTTTTTCGGTGGTATTTAAAATGTTTAAACCAGAGTAGAGAGAGACGGTTTTGCCGCTGCCTGTAGGACCCGTCATTAATATCATCCCTTGAGGACGTTTTAATGCGTTAAGATAAAGTTCTTTTTGTTTGTCGCTGTAGCCTAATTTATCAATATCCAAACTTGCTGCGCTGCTATCTAGCAGACGTAAAACAATTTTTTCTCCCCATAGCGTGGGAAGTGAAGAGACACGCATATCGATGGATATGTCATTATTCAATTTGAGCTTTATACGGCCATCTTGTGGTAAGCGGCGCTCTGCAATATCAAGTTTAGCCATGATCTTTAAGCGAGCAGAAAGACGGCGACTTAAATGTGAAGAGGGTGAACTGTTCTCTACTAAGATCCCATCGCAACGAAAACGAACACGGTAGCTTTCTTCATAGGGCTCAAAATGAATATCTGAAACCCCTTTTCGGACCGCTTCTAATAAAATTTGGTTAATAAAACGAGTGACAGGGGCATCGTCTTGGCTGAGATCTTCTGTGGCGCTTATCTCATCAAGTGACACATCAACCAGTGAGGCTAACTCATCTTGAGTTATCTCTTTATGTTGGCTATTGCTTGCTGATAATCCTACACCGTAGACACGGCGAATGGCTGCTTGGATCTGCCCTTGATCGGCAAGCATTAATTCAATTTGCTTTCCGCTGCTAAAGCGAAAATCATCTTCTATTTGCGCAATACTGGGATCGGCAACAGCAAGACGAATGGTGCAATTGTCATAACTGACAGGAAGGGCTTGGTAACGAGTAATGAGATCGCGAAGCCCCAACTTTTGACAAGTGGCAGCGTAATCAAATTGGGTCACATTGATCACCTCAAGCCCAAAGATTTGAGCAAGGTGACTGACCAGTTCATCAGGCGTAAAGATCCCCTGAGCTAACAGAGCAGAAGGCACGGTGTGCGTTTCTGCTTGAACTGACTCTATGATGCTGCTTTCTTGCGTCGCGCTGATTAACTCAGCTTGACGCAAGATTGAAGCTAGATTGGTATGCATTTATATCTAGCTGTCATTTTCTTCTGTATCAGGTGGAGTACATTTTGCAGGGGCAATGGCAGCCTCCCCAGTCGTTGTACATTTCCACTTTCCATTACCATCTCTTGTTAGTGTCACAGCCTTACCTGTGGCGCTGTTATCGTCATTTAGTTTAAATGTAATGCTACCTGCAGCGCTAACAGCACCAGATTGTGCTATAGCGATATCCCCTGTACCTAAATCCTTGAATGTACCAAGGCGAGTGAAATCCTCTTCGTCCTCGCTAGCATTAGGAAACACCCCCTCTGTTGCAATATAATCTTCAATATTTGTTTTTAACGCGGCAATATTTGCTAGGCCGACGCCAAGCTCTGCTTTTTTTACGTAGTTTTGGTATTGAGGTACAGCCACAGCGGTTAACACACCAATGACGGCAACTACAATCATTAATTCAATTAAGGTAAAGCCTTTCTGTCCTTGACGCTTTTTCATATTTCTCTCCAAGATGAATCAGGGATGATTCATATTTTATTTAATGGGTAAAATAGTAAAACGAATAGAGATATGATAGAAAGAAAAGAGAGGCTTTCGAGTGAGTAGTAAGTTTGTAATGTGATGAATGTAAGCGTAAAAAATCAAATACGATTCACTTCAAAAAGTCATAAATTAAACCTTGCTTCCGATCGCAAGTCTTAATTTAAATACATTCATTTAACTTATTAGGTAAGCTGTTAATTATGTGAATAATATCAAAGATATAAGAGGGAAATTGTGTAATAAAAAAAGCCAGCAAGTTGCTGACTTTTTGTTTATTGATAATGTGACGATTTACTTAAAGCGCATCGATAAATCCATGGCTTTAAGATGTTTTGTTAGTGCGCCAACAGAGATGTAATCAACCCCCGTTTCTGCAAACTCAGCAATCGTATCTAAAGTGACATTACCAGAGTTTTCTAGTGCGGCACGACCAGCGTTAATTTTTACGGCTTCACGCATCATGTCAGTGGTGAAGTTATCGAGCATGATAATGTCAGCCCCTGCATCAATCGCTTGTTGCAGCTCTTCTAAACTTTCCGTTTCAACTTCTACTGGCTTACCAGGGTTAAGCTCTTTTGCTGTTGTGATGGCTTTTTCAATTCCGCCACACGCGATAATGTGATTCTCTTTAATTAAGTAGGCATCAAATACGCCAATACGGTGATTGAAACCACCGCCACAAGCGACAGCATATTTTAATGCACTGCGTAAACCCGGAATGGTTTTACGAGTATCAAGCAGGCGACATTTGGTGTGTGCAATTTTTTCAGCGTAGGTTGCTGTTACGGTTGAGCACCCAGATAGGGTTTGAATAAAGTTCATTGCATTACGCTCACCGGTTAATAGTGTGCGAGCTGGGCCTGTTAACGTACAAAGCGTTTGGTTTGGCTCTACGTTATCACCATCTTCTACATGCCATTCAATAGAAACGGTACCGCCCAGTTGTTTAAAGACTTCATCGGCCCACATTTTTCCACAAAACACACCATGTTCACGAGTGATGATGGTTGCTACAGACTGCGTATCTTCAGCGATTAAACTTGCTGTGATATCTGTACTTACCTCTAATGTACCGCCTAAATCCTCACGTAATGTGTCAGAAACCGCACGAGTGATTTCTGCGGGAAGCTGTTGTTTTAAATACTCAAGGCGAGAGGCGCTATCATGGGTTTTGATCATGGTAAGGTCCATTGAATGTGTGAAATAGGATTATGGCGACAATAATACTCGCGCTAGAGCAGAATTTCATCATAAGATACAAAGATTAGTTTAATTTGAACGGGAATAAATGATGATATTCACTTTATCAACAGATCATTGGCTTAATGAAGCAAATCATGTCGTCTCACCATTTTATGACGAGCGTCCTGATGATAAAGATATTTCATTATTGGTTGTCCATAATATCAGTTTGCCGCCAGGGCAATTTGGTGGCCCGTACATAGAGCAGTTATTTACCGGAACGTTAGATCCTAATGAACACCCCTTCTTTAACGTTATTCATCAGTTTAGAGTATCAGCTCATTGCCTAATTAGACGTGATGGTAGCGTCATTCAATTTGTCCCATTTAATGCAAGGGCTTGGCATGCAGGGGCATCTTCATTTGCAGGTCGTTCACGTTGTAATGATTTTAGTATTGGTATTGAGTTAGAAGGCACTGATTTTACGGCATACACGCAAGAACAATATGAAAACCTGGCAGCCGTAACAAACGTGCTACAAGGCGCTTACCCATTGATAAGAGATAAAAGAATTACAGGTCACCAGTATATTGCCCCGTTTAGAAAGAGTGATCCTGGCCTTTCATTTAATTGGGATAAATACCATAAGTTAAGGAAATAGAAGGAGTTAGCGGTATGATTTTTTATTGTTTTTTCTTAATTTTGAAGCGGTTTTATTTATTGTGAAAATCCAATTGGTCATACCAATTATAAATACCATGTTTTCATAATGTTAATTAAAGGTGTAAATCAACTCTGTTCCATGATTCAAATCAACTTTTATCTAGACAAATTCCCTTTTTTAATGATAAATTGCCTCTCAAATTAAATTGGTAATACCAATTATTTAAAGTGACGAATGACTCATGGTAATGTGAGAAGTAATCAACTTAAATTAGGTCGAGCTACGATGACATATCAAAGGATACGTCAGCCAAAGCTGTCTGATGTAATCGAGCAAGAGCTTGAACGGCTGATTTTAGAAGGAACTCTTTCCCCAGGTCAGAAATTACCAGCAGAAAGAGAGTTAGCGAAACAGTTTGATGTCTCTCGCCCCTCAGTTAGGGAGGCGATACAACGTTTAGAAGCGAAGCATTTATTAACTCGTCGCCAAGGTGGTGGCACTTTTGTTAATAAGGGCTTATGGCAAAGTTTTTCAGAGCCGTTGTTAGATTTATTAGCGACGCATCCTGAAACACAATTTGATTTACTCGAATCGCGCCATGCGCTGGAAGGTATTTCAGCTTATTACGCTGCTTTACGTGGTAATGACGAAGATTTTAAGCGGATTAAAGAGTCACATTATTTAATCCAACAAGCACAACAAGATGGGGATATTAAAGCGGAAGCTTCCGCTGTTATGAACTATCTTATAACGGTGACAGAATCAGCGCACAATGTGGTATTACTTCACATGGTACGTAGCCTGGAGCCTTTGCTTGAACAAAATGTATTACAAAATTTTACCCTATTAAATCGTCGTGAATCGGTGGTAGAAAAGGTAAGAGAGCATAGAGCGGAGATTGTAGAAGCGATAGTGTCAGGGAAGCCTGAAGAGGCTCGTTTGGCGTCGCACTCACATCTTGCTTATATTGAAGAAACATTGTTGGAATTGACAAAAGAGGAGAGCCGTAGAGAGTGCTCGCTTCGTCGAATTCAACAAAGTAATGATATGGATTAATTCGGTCCATTTCATTGTCACCCTATTTGAACCAACAAATAAAAGGATAGCTCGCATGTCTGACATGAAGCATGACGTTGATGCACTAGAAACTCAAGATTGGTTAGAAGCACTTGAGTCAGTTGTACGTGAAGAGGGTGTTGAACGCGCCCAGTATCTATTAGAGCAAGTTCTTGATAAAGCTCGTTTAGATGGTGTTGATATGGCTACAGGTATCAATACTAACTACATCAATACCATCCCTGCAACGCAAGAACCTGCGTACCCAGGTGATGTTACTCTTGAGCGTCGTATCCGTTCAATTATTCGTTGGAACGCTATCATGATCGTTCTACGTGCTTCTAAGAAAGATTTGGATCTAGGTGGCCACATGGCATCTTACCAATCAGCTGCTGCATTCTACGAAGTATGTTTCAACCATTTCTTCCGTGCTCCAAATGAGACGGACGGTGGTGATTTAGTTTATTACCAAGGTCATATCTCTCCAGGTATCTACTCTCGTGCTTTCGTTGAAGGCCGTTTAACTGAAGAGCAACTGGATAACTTCCGTCAAGAAGTTGATGGTAAAGGTATTCCTTCATACCCACACCCTAAACTAATGCCTGAGTTCTGGCAGTTCCCTACGGTATCTATGGGTCTTGGTCCAATTTCTGCTATCTATCAAGCGCGTTTCCTTAAGTACCTTGATGGTCGTGGTCTTAAAGACACTTCAGCTCAACGTGTATACGCTTTCCTAGGTGACGGTGAGATGGATGAGCCAGAATCTCGTGGTGCGATTTCTTTTGCTGCACGTGAGAAACTGGACAACCTATGTTTCCTAATCAACTGTAACCTACAGCGTCTAGACGGCCCAGTAATGGGTAACGGTAGCATCATCCAAGAACTTGAAGGTCTATTCAAAGGCGCAGGTTGGAACGTTGTTAAAGTTATCTGGGGTAGCAACTGGGATTCTCTACTAGCTAAAGACACGACTGGTAAGCTTCTTCAACTAATGAATGAAACTATCGATGGTGACTACCAAACATTTAAATCTAAAGATGGCGCATACGTACGTGAGCACTTCTTTGGTAAGTACCCAGAAACAGCTGCATTAGTCGCTGACATGACTGACGATCAAATCTTCGAATTGAAGCGTGGTGGTCATGATTCTTCTAAACTGTTTGCTGCATTTAATAATGCAAAAGAAACAGGTGGTAAACCAACAGTAATCCTAGCTAAAACCGTTAAAGGTTACGGCATGGGTGATGCTGCAGAAGGCAAAAACATCGCACACGGTGTTAAGAAAATGGACATGACTCACGTACAATACCTACGTGATCGTCTAGGTCTACAAGATGTTCTTTCTGATGAGAAAGTAGCTGAACTTCCTTACTTGACACTGGAAGAAGGTTCTGCTGAATACGAATACCTACACGCTCGTCGTAAAGCACTACAAGGGTACACGCCTAAGCGTCTACCTAAGTTCACTCAAGAATTTAAAGTGCCTGAACTTGAAGAATTTGCTCCTCTACTAGGTGAGCAAAAGCGTGACATCTCTACAACGATGGCTTACGTTCGTACGTTAAATATCCTACTGAAAAATAAGAACATCGGTAAAAACATTGTTCCTATCATCTGTGATGAAGCGCGTACATTCGGTATGGAAGGTCTGTTCCGTCAGATTGGTATCTACAACCCACACGGTCAGTCATACACTCCTGAAGATAAAGGCATTGTTTCTTACTACAAAGAAGCAACATCAGGCCAAGTTCTTCAAGAAGGTATCAATGAATTAGGTTCAATGGCGTCTTGGGTTGCTGCTGCAACATCATACAGCACTAACGATCTTCCAATGATCCCATTCTACATCTACTACTCAATGTTCGGTTTCCAACGTATTGGTGACATGGCATGGTTAGCGGGTGACCAACAAGCACGTGGTTTCCTATTAGGTGCTACTGCTGGTCGTACAACGCTAAACGGTGAAGGTCTACAACACGAAGATGGTCACTCACACATCATGGCAAACACAGTTCCTAACTGTATTTCTTATGACCCAACGTTTGCTTACGAGCTAGCGGTAATCATGCAAGACGGTATCCGTCGTATGTATGGTGAGAACCAAGAAAACATTTACTACTACCTAACAGTAATGAATGAAAACTACGCAATGCCAGCAATGCCAGAAGGCGCTGAAGAAGGCATCCGTAAAGGTATCTACAAGCTTGAATCTCACGCTGGTGCTAAAGCTAAAGTTCAGTTAATGAGCTCTGGTACTATCATGAACGAAGTACGTAAAGCGGCACAAATCTTAAGTGAAGACTATGGCGTAGCGTCTGATATCTTCTCTGTAACATCGTTCAACGAACTAACTCGTGACGGTCAAGATGTAGAGCGTTACAACATGCTACACCCTGAAGCAGAAGCGAAAGTACCGTACATCACAACGGTTCTTGGTAACGAACCCGCAATCGCTGCGACAGATTACATGAAGAACTACGCTGAACAAGTACGTGCATTCATGCCAACTGAATCATACAAAGTACTTGGTACTGATGGTTTTGGTCGTTCAGACAGCCGTGAGAACCTACGTCGTCACTTCGAAGTTAACGCAGGCTACGTAGTTGTTGCTGCTCTAACTGAACTTGTGAAACGTGGTGATATTGAGAAATCTGTTGTTACAGAAGCCATTGCTAAATTCAATATCGACACAGAAAAAACTAACCCGCAATACGCATAAGACTTCCATTAATTAAGGAAACAAACAATGACAATCGAAATTAATGTACCTGACATCGGTGCAGATGAGGTTGAAGTAACTGAGATTCTAGTTAAGGTCGGTGACCGAGTTGAAGAAGAGCAGTCACTGATCACTGTTGAAGGCGATAAGGCTTCAATGGAAGTTCCTGCGTCTCAAGCGGGTATCGTTAAAGAGATCAAAATCTCTGAAGGCGATTCAGTTACAACAGGTTCTCTTATCATGATCTTTGAAGCAGAGGGTGCTGCGGCACCTGCTGCTCCAGTAGTTGAAGCGGCACCAGTCGCTGCTCCTGCTGCGGCATCTGTTGCTGAACTTAAAGAAGTTCACGTTCCAGATATCGGCGGTGATGAAGTTGAAGTAACGGAAATCATGGTTGCTGTTGGCGATACAGTAGAAGAAGAGCAATCTCTTTTAACTGTTGAAGGCGACAAAGCTTCAATGGAAGTTCCTGCACCATTCGCTGGTACAGTTAAAGAAATCAAAATCGCTTCTGGTGATTCAGTATCTACTGGTTCTCTAGTGATGATCTTTGAAGTTGCAGGTTCAGCACCTGCTGCGGCTCCTCAAGCGGCAGCAGCACCCGTTGCAGCGGCTCCAGCAGTCTCTGCTGAGAAAGAAGTAAACGTGCCTGATATCGGCGGTGATGAAGTTGAAGTAACGGAAATCATGGTTGCTGTTGGCGATACAGTAGAAGAAGAGCAATCTCTAATTACTGTTGAAGGCGACAAAGCATCAATGGAAGTTCCAGCTCCGTTCGCTGGTACTATTAAAGAGATTAAGATTGCTGCAGGCGATAAAGTATCGACTGGCTCTCTAATCATGACATTTGTTGTTGAAGGCGCAGTACCTGCTGCACCTCAAGCGGCGGCTGCTCCTGTTGCACAAGCAGCACCAGCACCAGTAGCTGCGGCTTCTGCTCCTGCAACTACGAGCGAATTTGAAGCGAACAACGATTACGCTCATGCGTCTCCAGTTGTACGTCGTCTTGCTCGTGAATTTGGCGTAAACCTTGCGAAAGTGAAAGGTACAGGTCGTAAGAACCGTATCCTTAAAGAAGATGTTCAAGGTTTCGTTAAAGATGCACTTAAGCGTCTTGAATCTGGTGCAGCGGCATCAGGTAAAGGCGGTGACGGTTCAGCGCTTGGTCTACTACCATGGCCAAAAGTTGATTTCAGCAAGTTTGGTGAAACTGAAGTTCAGAAGCTTTCTAAGATCAAGAAGATTTCTGGTGCAAACCTACACCGTAACTGGGTAATGATCCCTCACGTTACACAGTGGGATAACGCAGACATCACTGAGCTAGAAGCATTCCGTAAAGAGCAGAATGCAATCGAAGCGAAAAACGACACAGGCATGAAGATCACGCCACTTGTGTTTATCATGAAAGCGGTTGCGAAAGCACTTGAAGCGTTCCCATCGTTTAACTCTTCTTTATCTGAAGATGGCGAAAGCATCATTCTTAAGAAGTACGTAAACGTAGGTATCGCAGTTGATACGCCAAACGGTCTTGTTGTTCCTGTATTTAAAGACGTGAACAAAAAAGGCATTTACGAGCTATCTGAAGAGCTTATGGCTATTTCGAAGAAAGCGCGTGCGGGTAAGCTAACGGCGTCTGATATGCAGGGTGGTTGTTTCACAATTTCAAGCCTTGGTGGTATCGGTGGCACAGCATTTACACCAATCGTAAATGCACCAGAAGTAGGTATCCTAGGGGTGTCTAAGTCTGAGATTAAACCTGTATGGAATGGCAAAGAGTTCGCTCCACGCCTACTGCTTCCACTGTCTCTATCTTATGACCACCGTGTTATTGATGGCGCAGAAGGTGCTCGTTTCATTACGTTCTTAAACAGTGCATTATCTGACATTCGTCGCCTAGTACTGTAATTAGCGGTTATTGAAACAAACAATAAGGTGGCTAATAAGCCACCTTATTGCTTAATAAATTAAGGGATTAACCTCTTAATTTGAATTTATTAAAGCAATTTGCGGTGATTTCAATGTTCCTATCTTTGAACATACAAACGTGAATTGTTGTCTAGCTCACAGGCTAACTTAATCTTGCTTTCACACTGTTAACATCTATGTAAAATAGACGCAGTCTGAAAACAATAATAGAACATTTGTCAGCCTGTTAGGGAAATGACTATAACGAGGTCAAAATGAGCAAACAAGTTAAAGCCCAAGTCGTTGTACTTGGTTCAGGTCCTGCTGG
Organism: Aliivibrio finisterrensis; assembly: GCF_008933155.1. Lineage (GTDB taxonomy): Bacteria > Pseudomonadota > Gammaproteobacteria > Enterobacterales > Vibrionaceae > Aliivibrio > Aliivibrio finisterrensis. The sequence goes on from NZ_WBVP01000011.1 coordinate 97,734, forward strand.
TTACTCTGCTGCTTTCCGTTGCGCGGATTTAGGTCTAGAAACAGTATTAATCGAGCGTTATAACACGCTTGGTGGTGTATGTTTGAACGTGGGTTGTATCCCATCAAAAGCACTTCTTCACGTATCTAAAGTTATCGAAGAAGCAAAAGCAATGGCAGATCACGGCGTTGTTTTTGGTGCTCCACAAACAGACATTAATAAGATCCGTATCTGGAAAGATAAAGTAGTTACTCAGTTAACTGGCGGTCTTGGCGGCATGGCTAAAATGCGTGACGTTAAAGTTATTAACGGTTTTGGTAAGTTTACTGGCCCTAATACGATTGAAGTTGAAGGCGAAGAAAACACAACAGTTACGTTTGATAACGCTATTATTGCTGCGGGTTCTCGTCCGATTAAACTTCCGTTCATCCCGCATGAAGACCCACGAATTTGGGATTCAACTGACGCGCTAGAACTAAAAGAAGTTCCTGAAAAACTATTGATCATGGGCGGTGGTATCATCGGTCTTGAAATGGGTACGGTTTACCACTCTTTAGGTTCTAAAGTTGAAGTGGTTGAGATGTTTGATCAAGTTATCCCTGCTGCGGATAAAGACATCGTTAAAGTGTTCACAAAACGTATTAAAGATAAGTTCAAGCTAATGCTTGAGACTAAAGTAACGGCTGTTGAAGCAAAAGAAGATGGTATCTACGTTTCAATGGAAGGTAAAAAAGCACCTTCAGAAGCTGAGCGTTACGATGCGGTTCTTGTTGCTATTGGTCGTGTACCAAATGGCAAACTTATCGATGCTGAAAAAGCAGGTATCGAAGTTGATGAGCGCGGTTTCATCAATGTTGATAAGCAAATGCGCACCAATATTGCTCACATTCATGCAATCGGTGATGTTGTTGGCCAACCAATGCTTGCTCACAAAGGTGTGCATGAAGGTCACGTAGCTGCTGAAGTTATTTCTGGTAAGAAGCACTACTTCGACCCTAAAGTAATTCCTTCAATTGCTTACACTGAGCCAGAAGTTGCTTGGGTTGGTAAAACAGAGAAAGAAGCAAAAGAAGAAGGTCTGAACTTTGAAGTTGCTACTTTCCCATGGGCTGCATCAGGCCGTGCAATCGCATCTGATTGTGCTGATGGTCTAACTAAGCTTATCTTTGATAAAGAAACTCACCGTGTTATTGGTGGTGCTATCGTTGGTACAAACGGTGGTGAACTACTTGGTGAAATCGGCCTTGCAATCGAAATGGGTTGTGATGCAGAAGATATCGCTCTTACTATCCACGCTCACCCAACTCTACATGAGTCTGTTGGTCTAGCTGCAGAAGTATTTGAAGGTTCAATCACTGACCTTCCAAACAAAAAAGCAGTTAAAAAGAAAAAATAATTCTGATTAGCAACGCGTTTGTTAAGACATAAAAAAACCGCTGAGAAATCAGCGGTTTTTTATTATCATTTCCTGAATCCTGAATCCTGAATCCTGAATCCTGAATCCTGAATCCTGAATTTATTTATAAATACACAGCATATTTAAGAAACAGTTACCCGTATCTTCAAGCTCTTCAATTGAAGAACTACGGTTCGCTTGAATGAAAACAGAGTAGCAAATGCCATGCAGCATTTTAGCTAAGTTTTCAGGCGTATGATCGCTACACACTTCGTTACGCTCAATACCTTCCTCAAACATTGTGCGGATGATCTTTTGATTATTCACATGAGTGCTTAAGAATAAAGGCCACACTTCTTCGCGTGTTGATGTGCTCCATTCAAACCAAACTTTAATCCATTTATTGTCAGAGTGAACTGAATCAATAATGTTCATTAAAAGGGCGTTAAGGTTTGTTCGAACATCAAGCTCAAGAGAAATGGAGTTTTGCACAAATTGATGGAACTGTTCTTCTACTTTATTCAATACATCATCAACAAGATCTTCTCTCGTTGGGAAATAGTTGAAAACGGTAGCGACAGATACTTGCGCGATTTCAGCAACATCAGCATGGCCGCCACGGCCAATACCACGTTGTGAAAATACCTCGATAGCTATATCTAGTAGCTGTTCTTTGCGTTTTTCTGGGGATAGCCTTGTTCTAGGCCTTTTTTGAATCGTATCCATTTTAATATATCCTTGCCAACAAATTATTATTTTATATAGGTTTTATTATTATTATGCTCAATAACTTTACATAAGGCTGATTATATATTCAACAATTATTCAGCTTATCAATTAAAAATATGACGAAGTTAAAGGTTATTTTTTTAAGTTGCAGCGATTTACCGTATAAATCTATTTTTGTTGAATTTTCCTCATAAAGTGGGAAGGTTAATATTAAGAGACATAAAAAACTTTTGTAATTGGATCTACGTCAACGGCCGTTTTATTGTAAACTGTAGAGGTCTAAATCTTGCCTTAGGTAAGTTCAACGAATTAAGTGAGATAGTATGAAACATACAGTAGAAGTGATGATCTCTGAAAAAGAGGTTGCTCAACGTGTTAAAGAATTAGGTCAACAAATATCTGAACACTATAAAGAGTCTGAAGGACTGGTGATGATTGGTTTGTTACGTGGTTCATTTGTTTTCATGGCTGATTTAGCACGAGCAATTGATACGCCAATGACGGTGGATTTTATGACAGCATCAAGCTATGGCAATAGCATGGAGAGTACACGTGATGTACGCATCCTAAAAGATCTTGATGATGACATTAAAGGCAAAGATATTCTGCTCGTTGAAGATATTATTGATACAGGTAATACGTTAAGTAAGGTATGCGAGATATTGTCTATTCGTGAGCCTAACTCAATCACTATTTGTACGTTGCTTGATAAACCTTCTCGCCGGGAAGTTGAAGTAAAAGTTGATTGGATTGGTTTTTCAATCCCTGATGAATTTGTTGTTGGTGTCGGTATTGATTACGCTCAAAAATACCGTAATTTACCTTATATTGGTAAAGTGGTACCACAAGAGTAATATCAATATTGAATTACAGTAATTTAAAGTAACTAGGTTATTTTAAATATAAAAAGTCGAAGATGCATTTGTGCCTTCGGCTTTTTTATTATTGTTATATCTATCACTTATATAATATAGCTTAAAGTTCGGTGTTATATTATAAATCTAATATATCTACGTAGTGTATGGCGATCTAGTTCGAGTGTTATTGGGTTTTTATTTTGTTTTTTTTATGTTGCATATTTGTGCTTGATTATTAACCTGTAGTGGTTACAATTTAACCGTAAATAAATTTTACAACTTACCCATTTAAAGAATTAATTTTAAGTTTTAGGAGGTCAACATGACAGTTATTCATTCATACAAAATGTGTTGCGCCATCACTATGTCGTTTACACCCATTAACGATCGAAACGATTAATTAATTCGTAACCTTCTTTGGCTGCGAATATTGCGGCTACCTAAGAAGGGAACTCCCTATCTTTATACTATTAGTCGCTCTATTTCTCAGCTTAATCTATTGGAGAAATATTATGCGTCATTCACTATATCTACGTTTAGCTACTTTATTAATTAAAGCCGATCTTGCTCGAGAAGAGCGTGAATGGAAACGAAAAGTTCGTAAAGTTCAATATGAGATCCCTTGGGGAAATGAATATCTATTAAGAGATATTGGTTTGCATATTGATGGTCGAACAATCAGTGATCTTGAGGTTCCAGCAATAAAAACTGAACGCCAAATCCGCCATCTTCGTCGACTCGTGCGTTTGAGAATAGCAACGTAAAATAAAGCCAGAGAAGTTAAGGTGATGTTTTCTCTGGCTATTGTCTAATGTAATAAAAGGGGAGTTGTTGCCCTTTTATTTTTCACCACTAGTCTGTGTTATCACAGACATGGCTGCTTGGTAGGATATTTCTAATGATTCTCGACTGTGGCCTTTTACACCCAGATCATTCAAAACGCCATCTCCCATACCATAAACAACGCCGTGAACTTGAACGTCTTGTCCTCGTTCCCAAGCGGTTTGCATTACGGTTGAATTGCCAACGTTATAAACTTGTTCTGCGACATTTATCTCACACAACTTATCTCCCCATTTCTCACGAGGTAAACTGCCAAATACAGTTCTGTGTTTTAGATAAAGATCTCTAATATGAAGTAGCCAGTTATTAATAAGGCCTAGTGGGGGGTTATCAATAGCTGCATTCACACCACCACATCCATAATGCCCACAAACAATGATGTGTTTAATTTTTAAAACATCGACGGCATATTGCAAAACAGACAGGCAATTTAAATCAGTATGAATTACTTGGTTGGCTACATTACGGTGAACAAATAGTTCGCCTGAATGAAGTCCAGTTAAACGTTCAGCAGGAACTCGACTGTCAGAGCAACCAATCCATAAAAAACCAGGGCTCTGTCCTTCTTCAAGCTGAGTAAAGTATTCAGGGCGTCCCGCTTTAATTGATTTTGCCCATTTAGAATTATTTTCAAAAAGCTCTTTAATTTCTGGCATTTAAATCTCTCATCCCTTAAATACATAAGAAGCAAGGGGGTTCCTTACACTTCTTTCTGTTAAAAACGTCAACAGGTCTATTTACTATACACAATGTTACAATTTCAATCTGCTAAAAACTTGCATGAAAAGTACTCATCTGACGAGTAGAGGCGTTAAAAGAAGCGGCTGGAGTATTAATTAGATAAATAGGACATAAGCGGAAGTCATTAGTTCTAATTAATAGTTATGAGAGATGAATAACTTTTGTTAAATTAATGGCCATACGAGTTTATAAACAGGGAGCTAACGGTGTTTGGGCAACGATTTGAGAGTGTAAACTTTAAAGGTGATTTATTTGGTGGGGTAACGACAGCCATCATATCACTGCCTTTGGCATTGGCCTTTGGTGTTGCTTCAGGAGCAGGGGCTGAAGCAGGGCTGTGGGGAGCTATCATGGTGGGGCTTTTTGCTTCTCTATTTGGTGGTTCTTCAACATTAATCTCAGAACCAACGGGACCAATGACCGTCATTATGACCGCGGTCTTAACCAGTATGGTCGCTAAATACCCTGAGACTGGAATTGCAATGACGTTTACCGTTGTGATGATGGCCGGTGCATTTCAGATCCTTCTTGGGACATTAAAACTCGGTAAATACATCACTTTAATGCCATACAGTGTTATTTCAGGCTTTATGTCAGGCATAGGCGTAATTCTCATTATCTTACAGCTTTCCCCTTTGCTTGGTCATGCAGCACCAACGGGTGGTGTTATAGGAACGCTGAAAGCTTTACCTGATACATTGGCGCATTTAGATATTAAAGAACTCTTTCTTGGTGTATTGACGCTTGGTGTTTTGTTCCTTTTTCCTCAACAGTATCGTAAATATGTTCCTGCTCAATTAGTTGCTTTAGTTGCTGTTACACTTATTTCAGTCATTATTTTTGATACAGATTCTATTCGTCGAATTGGAGAGATCCCCGCAGGTTTGCCTTCCATTGTCATTCCTACCATTAACAGTGATATGTTTATGACCATGGTCATTGATGCTTTAGTGCTAGGTACATTAGGGTGTATTGATACGCTATTAACCGCTGTTATTGGTGATTCATTAACACGTAAAGAGCATGACTCAGATAAAGAGTTACGAGGCCAAGGCTTAGCAAATATGATCTCTGGCTTATTTGGTGCGCTGCCTGGCGCTGGTGCAACAATGGGGACGGTTACTAATATTCAAGTAGGTGCTCGTTCACCACTATCTGGGGTGTTTAGGGCTGCGGTGCTTGCTTTAGTGGTATTGGTTGCGGGTGGATTAACAGAGCCGATCCCAATGGCTGTTCTTGCGGGTATTGCCGTTTATGTCGGCTTTAATATTCTTGATTGGAGCTTTATCCAGCGAGCACATAAAGTCAGTTTTGCTGGCATGGCCATTATGTACGGTGTAATGCTACTGACGGTATTTGTCGATTTAATTGTCGCCGTTGGTCTTGGTGTTTTTATTTCTAATATCATTATCATTGAACGCTTAAGCCGTGAGCAAGCTCGCCAAGTAAAAGCAATTAGTGATGCCGATGAAGATGATGTCCCTCTCACTGATAGCGAAAGACGTTTATTGGATAAAGCGAATGGAAAGGTGTTGTTCTTTTATTTATCTGGGCCAATGATTTTCAGCGTCTCTAAAGCGATTGCACGTCAACACTCCAGTATTTCTGATTATGAAGTGATGATTTTAGATTTAACCGATGTTCCGATGATCGATGTAACCGTTGGTTTAGCGTTAGAGAATGCGATTAATGATGCGTTAGATGCAAATTGCAAAGTGTATTTATTGTGTCCCAATGAAAAAACCAGAGAGCAATTAGAGAAGTTTCATGTAACAGATTTAGTTCCTGATGAAAATACGTTTAAATTTCGTTATGAGGCACTTAAGTCAGCGGTTAGATACGTTTCACCTGATGAAATCTAAGTGATTAATTTAGTTATTTTTAATCAAGCCGTAGAGTGGTTTTCTCTGCGGCTTTTTATTATCTAATCGTTTTCAAATTTGCATTCATCGTCATTCAACGATAAGCTAACTTGAATAATAGATGCTTAATCTAGGTGATGAATAAACATATGTACGCATTAGAGATAGAACAATTACGAAAAACATATGCCGGTGGTTTTGAAGCGCTCAAAGGCGTGGATTTAACCGTAGAGCAAGGTGATTTTTACGCACTATTGGGACCTAATGGGGCCGGTAAATCAACAACCATTGGAGTAATTAGTTCACTTGTTAATAAAACCTCTGGCCGAGTGAAAGTGTTTGGTTATGATATCGATACTCATCTTGTTCAGGCTAAACAGCAAATCGGCTTAGTTCCTCAAGAGTTTAATTTTAACCCATTTGAAACCGTGCAGCAGATAGTAATACAACAAGCAGGCTATTATGGTGTTTCTCGTTCATTAGCAAAAGAAAGAGCACAAAAATACCTAACTCAGTTAGATCTGTGGGAAAAGAGACATGATCGCGCACGTAATTTATCAGGTGGTATGAAACGCCGTTTGATGATCGCTAGAGCCTTAATGCATGAACCTAAGTTATTGATCCTTGATGAACCTACAGCTGGTGTTGATATTGAACTACGCCGCTCAATGTGGGAGTTCTTAAAGCAAATTAATGAGCAAGGCGTAACGATTATTCTTACTACACATTATCTTGAAGAAGCGGAGATGCTGTGTCGAAATATTGGAATTATTAATAAAGGTGAAGTCATCGAAAATACATCGATGAAACGATTATTAAATAAACTTCAGGTTGAAACTTTTATCTTAGATTTGGCAGAAAATAGCCCTACGCCTCAGTTGGAAGGCGCTAAAATGACAAGCAGTAAAGAAGGTTATATTGAGGTTGAAATAGATAAATCACAAGGGCTTAATTACCTTTTTGAGCAATTAAACCATCAAGGGGTAAATGTACTTTCTATGCGAAATAAAGCGAATCGATTAGAAGAGTTATTTGTCAGTATTGTTCGTTCAGGGGAAGCTAAATAATGATGAACTTATATTGGACAGCATTCAAAAGCCTTATATCTAAAGAGATAAATCGATTCACACGTATTTGGGTGCAAACACTGGTTCCACCTGCCATTACCATGACGTTATATTTTATCATTTTTGGTAATTTGATAGGTTCACGTATTGGTGAAATGAGTGGCTTTAGTTATATGGAATATATTGTTCCAGGTTTGATAATGATGTCTGTGATCACTAACTCTTACTCGAATGTAGCTTCTTCGTTCTTTAGTGCTAAGTTCCAAAAAAACATAGAGGAGTTACTTGTCGCTCCTGTACCTAATTACATTATTATCGCTGGTTTTGTTGGTGGTGGTGTTGTTCGAGGTTTATTGGTTGGTGCGTTAGTGACTTGCGTGTCTCTGTTTTTTGTTGATATTCAAATTGCGCATTTTGGTGTGATTATACTGACAGTATTAATGACATCTATCGTATTCTCTTTAGGTGGATTGATTAATGCGGTTTTTGCTAGAACCTTTGATGATATCAGTATTATTCCGACGTTTATTTTAACGCCATTAACGTATTTAGGTGGGGTATTTTATTCGATTAGTTTGTTGCCTGAATTCTGGCAAGGGGTTTCTAAATTAAATCCGATTGTTTATATGGTAAATGCATTTCGTTATGGTTTTTTAGGTGTATCTGATGTCGGTATTGGTACTGCATTTGCGGTATTAACAGCATTTATTGTGGTGCTTTATGCCGTGGCTCTGCACTTAATCTCTAAAGGTACTGGCCTTAGAAGCTAATATTAGTGTCAGGACAGGACAATAAAAAAGGGCAGACGATCAGCGATCATCTGCCCTTTTGTTTAGTCGTTAATCATACTAATGCTATTAATGAACATCTAATTCGTTACATTGGTATTATTCTTCAGTGTCTTCTTCGCTTGCGGCAATATGAAGTTCAACCACTAAGTTATCAATCAAGCGGACTTGACCAAGGAAGGCTGCCATAAGGATAACCGCTTGAGTTGTCTCTTCTGTCGGCTCTTGCAGCGTTCTTGCATCACGAATGAAGATTTCATCAGGCTGTAAATCTGCTGCACGTAGTTGATCACTAGCGTCTTCAATTAGAGATAGATAATCATTACGACCACCACGCATTTGGCTGCTGATCCAACGCATAGTGCGAGCTAAAACAGGCGCTCGCTGACGCTCATTTAATGTCAGCAGGTTATTGCGAGAGCTCATTGCTAAGCTATCAGCTTCACGTACTGTTGCAACACCAACAATCTCGATATCTAATGCCATATCAATGACCATTTGACGAATAAGCGCAAGTTGTTGGAAATCTTTCTCACCAAAGCAAGCAACATCAGGTTGAACAATGTTGAATAGCTTATTAACAACCGTTGATACGCCTCTAAAGTGACCAGGGCGAGAAGCGCCTTCCAAAATGGTAGAGATAACCGGGACATCAACAGTCGTTTGTTTATCTAACCCTCCTGGGTACATGATCTCTGGCGTTGGAGTAAAGACAAGATCAACCTTTTCAGATGTGAGTTTTTCAACGTCTTCATCTAATGTTCTTGGGTAATTTGTTAGATCATCTGCATTGTTAAATTGCATCGGGTTAACAAAAATACTAGCAACAACAATATCAGCATGCTCGCGAGCAGTGCGGATCAGTGTTAAATGACCTTCGTGCAGGTTTCCCATTGTTGGAACGAAAGCGATACGCTTGCCTTCGCGTTTCCAAGCTTTGATCTGCTCGCGTAATGGTGAAATTTCAGAAAAAATGTCCATTACGTTTCCTTAATTAAATGTATGTTCAGCAGCAGGGAAGACACCTTGCTCAACATCTTGAATATACTTGGTGACCGCTTCACGCATATCACCGGTTTCCGCTAAAAAGTTTTTAGAGAATTTAGGCATATAGTTAGCAGAAATACCGAACATGTCGTGCATTACTAGGATTTGACCATCCGTAACATTACCTGCACCAATACCAATAACAGGAACAGTACATGCTTTTGTAATGCGTTCAGCAAGAGAAGCAGGAACACATTCTAGTAGAATAATTTGAGCGCCAGCGGCTTCAAGTGTTAGTGCGTCTTTTACCATTTGTTCAGCTTTTGCTTCATCACGGCCTTGAATGCGGAACCCACCAAAAATATTAACCGATTGAGGAGTTAAACCAAGGTGTGCACAAACTGGTACTGCGCGTTCAGCAAGGATACGAATGGTTTCAGCGATCCAAGCGTCACCTTCAATCTTCACCATGTTAGCGCCCGCTTGCATTAGCTTGCCTGCATTTTCACACGCTTGCTCAGGAGTAGCGTAGCTCATGAATGGCATGTCAGCCATTAATAGACTGTTTGGACTACCTGCACGCACACAACGAGTATGGTAAGCGATCTCTTCAGTTGTTACAGGCAAAGTATCACTCTTGCCTTGTAAAACCATACCTAATGAATCACCGACTAATAGAACAGGGACTTCTTGCTGTTCAAATAGTTGTGCGAAGCTAGCATCATATGCTGTAACAGTGGCAAATTTTTTGCCTTCTTGCTTCCACTTCATTAAGTCATGAATAGAGATTTTTTTCATAAAACATCCTTACTAGAAGCGATTAATCTTCCCAAATGGACAAACCATTTCTATCTACAGTGTTTAATAACTGAGAGAGGGTTGTGCCATCAGGTAAAGTTAAATCATTATAAAGTTCAGCGAGCGGATAAAGAACAAATTCACGTTCTTTCATGCCATAGTGAGGCACAGTTAATCGCTCATTGTCGATCGTTTGATCGCCAAATAAAATAATATCAAGATCTAAAGTTCTTGGTCCCCAGCGCTCTTCTTTACGCACACGGCCTTGCTCAAGCTCAATCTTTTGAGTGAGCTCCAATAATTCCATTGGAGCAAGGTTGGTCTCAATCTCAACAACCGCATTAATGTAATCTGGTTGATCTTGAGGGCCCATTGGTGAACTGCTGTAAAGTGAGGATACGGCTGTTACGTTGGAGTCCGGAAGCTGATGCAATGCATTGATTGCCACTTTAGCTTGAGCTACGGGGTCTCCAAGATTACTCCCAATCGCAATAATTACTTTGATCATGAATCGTTATTCGCACGTTTTTTCTTACGATATGGGCTACGACGCTTACGAGTCCCTGTAGAGCGGCCACCATGAAGGTTTTGGACCATATTATTACGGTGCGGTGCAGGTGCATCTTGGAACTCTGTCCACCAATCCGAAAGTGTTTTTATTTCACCACCTTCTACTTTTCCGCGCATTTCAAGGAAATCATAAGCAGCACGGAATTTTTGTTGTTCGATAAGTACGAACGCGCGCTTGCCATTTCGACGAGGTAAGCGAAGCTGAAGTTGCCAAATATCACGGATAGTCGCCGTTAATCGACGAGGGATTGCGGTACTTTTAACTTGAATATCAAGCATGATATTAGCCGCTTCCATAATGGATTCGTAGTGATCATACTTTGGATTTTCATCCTGAATTTCTTGTGCTTTAGCTGTAAGAGGGTACCAAAGCATTGCCGCAAACATAAAGGCTGGGTTTACACGCTTACCGCTATTAATACGTTTGTCTGTTGAGTGCAGAACTAATTCAATCATTTGCTCAGTAGGGCTATTACCTTCTTCTGTTAAGAAAGGCGTCAGTGCTGGAAACAATTGTTGAAATAAATTCAATTCACGTAATAAATAGTAAGTATTTAATCCTTTACCGGCTTGCAGTAGTTTTAATGACTCTTCAAACAGTCGAGCGGCAGGAATATCTCTTAAAAGCGGAGATAACTCTACAATTGGCTCTACCGTTTTATCACAAATAGCCATGTCTAACTTAGCAGCAAAACGCACAGCTCGAAGCATACGAACAGGGTCTTCACGATAACGCGTTTCAGGATCACCAATTAAACGTACCAGATTATTATTTAAATCTTCAATACCATTGGCGTAATCATGAATCGAATAATCGGCAATATTGTAATACATGGCATTAATGGTGAAGTCGCGGCGTTGAGCGTCTTCTTCTACTGTGCCATAAACATTATCACGCAGCAGCATGCCTTCTTTGGACTGAGCTGAGATATTTTTCTTCTCGGACTCTTCTTCTTTGTGGTGACCACGGAAGGTTGCCACTTCAATGACATCTCTACCAAATAGAATATGAGCGAGACGGAATCGACGACCAATTAAGCGACAATTACGAAATAGTTTTTTGATCTGCTCTGGTGTTGCGTTAGTGGCGATATCAAAGTCTTTAGGCTCTTGACCAAGAAGAATGTCGCGCACCCCTCCACCTACGAGATAAGCGTCGTATCCCGCATTACTTAAGCGGTAAAGAACTTTTAGTGCATTATCACTAAGATCTTTACGTGAAATATTATGTTCTTGGCGTGTGATAACGTTCAGTTTCAAATCCTCTGTAGAGCAAATATCACTGTTGTTTTTGAGTAAATTACGGCAAAAACGGGCAACTTGATTAAAGATAATAACCTCGATATTCAAGTGAGCAGTCAAAAATAGGCGCACATCATAGCTTAAATTGTGGGTTTTGAGAATGGGGTAGTGATCTCGAGCCCAGTTGGGAGCTGTTTTAGTTGCCAATTTTTGATTGCCCATTGAAAAATTTCATTCAATGTGGCGGTTTCTATGTCCTTTGGTAAGACAAACCCTAAAAAACACAACGCTTCAAGTAAGGTTGGGATTGGATTTGTGTTATCAATTGCAGGAGCATAGTTTTGTTTTGATAATTTGTTTCCTAGCTCATCAACAGCAAGGGGTAAGTGAAGGTAGCTAACTTCTTTTACTCCTAATTGGCGATAAAGCGAAATTTGGCGTCCTGTGGGCTCTATTAAATCAGCGCCACGAACCACTTCAGTCACACCTTGGTCAATATCATCTAAGACCACTGCAAGATTATAGGCAAATAATCCATCTCTGCGTTTAATAATAAAGTCTTCTTGAGCCAATTGTGCTGGTATTTGAATCATCCCGTGCTTTATATCATAAAATGACTCAACAGGATGCTGCATTACTAAGCGTACAGACGCGTTATTTTCTGAAAGGTGTTTATATCTACAGTGGCCTAAATAAAATCCGCCAGCTTCTTTTATTTGTTTTCGAGTACACTGGCAAGAATACGCATCACCGTTATCAATCCATTGGTTAATTTGATATTGATACATAGCGTGACGTTGGCTTTGATACACAATCTCATCATCCCATTCAAAACCGTAATCTTCTAAGGTTTGAATGATCAAAGAGGAGGCACCAGGTATCTCACGCGGTGGGTCTAAATCCTCAATGCGAACCAGCCATTTTCCTTGCTGTGATTTCGCTTGTAAGTAGCTCCCTAAAGCTGCAACAAGGGAACCAAAATGCAGTGGACCAGATGGGGATGGAGCAAAGCGACCTATGTATTGAGTAGTCATAGACATTCACTGTATAAACGTAAAAAAGGGAGCCTGCGCTCCCTTTTTATTATATTGATTGGTATTAGCCAGCCATTTGCTTTTCTTTGATTTCTGCAAGTGTTTTACAGTCAATACAAAGGTCAGCGGTTGGACGCGCTTCTAAGCGACGAATACCGATTTCAACACCACAAGAATCACAGAATCCGAAATCTTCGTCTTCAATCTTGTTTAGTGTTTTTTCAATTTTTTTAATTAGACGGCGTTCACGGTCACGGTTACGCAGTTCTAAACTAAATTCTTCTTCTTGAGCAGCGCGATCCACAGGATCTGGGAAATTCGCAGCTTCGTCTTTCATGTGATTTACTGTGCGTTCAACTTCTTCTCTAAGTTGATTGCGCCAAGCTTCTAGAATCTTCGTAAAGTGTTCAATTTGGGCTGGGCCCATGTACTCTTCACCTGCTTTTTCCTGGTAAGGTTCAACACCAGCGATAGCTAGAATACCTAGCGTTCTTTTTGTATTGCTCTCTGGCATTACAGCTTCTCCTAAACGTCTTTGACTCTCACTAGCCAAATGAGGGCGCTATCTATAACAGAAAGAAAAGAGGCAATCAAATATTGATTTCATCAATTGAGATCCAGTAGCAAGAACGTAGCACTTTTTTTAAAAAGAATGTAAGCATTGCTAAATAAAGCAGCTAAATACAAAAAGGTAGCTTGCGTACGATCTTCATCTCTTTTGATGACATCTCTGCTTGGTAGCAGAGAACGGTAACCCCACTTTCAATCGCATCTAATAATAAAGAATAATATTGATGGTCTATATGGTGTGCGATTGAGACTTTTTCAATGCCTGAATGTAAAACAGCGAAAAATAATACTGCTTTTTTTCCATTTAGGGCTATTTCACTCAGCTCTCGTAAGTGTTTTTGACCTCGGGTTGTGACGGCATCAGGAAAGAATCCTTGGCCATGGTCTCCCAATAACGTAACGCTCTTTACTTCAATATAGCAGTCAGGCAGTGAATCTTCACTAAGTAGGATATCAATTCGGCTATTTTCTGAGCCGTATTTCACTTCCGTTTTAAGTGTAGTGTACTCATTTAACTCATCAATGCTTTTATTGTTAATGGCTTCAACCACCAATTGATTTGCTCGAATAGTATTAACGCATATTATGTGATTACTTTCTGTGACGCTGAGCTCCCAACTATTAGGGTACTTACGTTTTAGGTTACTAGATGTTGAAAAAAACACCGTATTGCCAGGCGTTGCACAACCAGTCATTGCTCCTGTGTTGGCGCAATGGATAGTTCGTTCACTTTTATCTGGTAATTCTATGTCTGTTAAAAAGCGTTTATAGCGTTTTATTAATATTCCAGATTCTAATTTAGGTTCAAATTTCATTTAACTACTGTTTTTTTGTACAATGGTTTAATTCAAGATAATGCCATAGGGCGAACCCATTGTCACAGTTACCGATTGAAAGAGTGATCCCATCACTGATTGAGAAATTACAGAACCATTCTCAACTCATTTTAAAAGCATCGACAGGCGCAGGTAAGTCGACACATCTGCCTTTAATGCTACTAAAAGAACAAGTGATTAATGGCAAAATAATAATGTTAGAGCCAAGACGGTTGGCAGCTCGTAATATTGCGAGTTACTTAGCATCTCAATTAGGTGAGAAAGTCGGTGAGCAAGTTGGGTTTCGAATCAAAGGTGAAACTAAAGTTAGCCCTCAAACTCGATTGGAAATTGTGACGGAAGGTGTGATGACTCGAATGATCCAATCAGATCCTGAATTGTCAGGTGTTGGATTATTGATTTTTGATGAATATCACGAGCGAAGTATTCATGCTGATACTTCATTAGCTTTTGCCTTGGAAGTGCAAGAGGCGCTACGAGATGATCTTAAGTTATTAATTATGTCTGCCACTTTAGATCAATTGGCATTACAGACGTTATTGCCAAGAGCTGCGTATGTAGAGTCAGATGGACGAATGTTTCCGGTGACAACGTCTTATACCCCTCTTAAAACAAACCAACGAATTGTTGAGGCAACTGAGCAAGCCATTCGCAAAACATTATTAAATGAAACAGGTTCAATACTGGTATTTTTGTCTGGAGTAGGTGAAATAAAACAGTTGGAAGAGAGATTAAATGATCTTTCTTCTGATATTGTCATTAGGCCTTTATATGGTCAGCTCGATGCAAAAAAGCAGCAATTAGCATTAAAACCAGCATTGAAAGGCGAGCGAAAAATAGTTCTCGCAACCAACGTTGCTGAAACCAGTTTAACTATTGAAGGGATCCGCATTGTTATTGATAGTGGCTATGAACAAAAAGCAACGTTTGATGCAAAAACAGGGATCACTAAGCTAGAGAAAAAACGAATAGCTCAATCATCTGCTGAGCAAAGAAAAGGACGAGCAGGACGATTGGAACCCGGGGTATGTATTCGTTTATACACTGAAGCTCAATATCAACAGCAGCCCCAAGTCCAAATACCCGAGATAGAATCTTCTGATCTTTCATCTTTGGTTTTGGAGTTAACAAAGTGGGGAGTTATCAACCCTTTGGATCTGCAATGGTTAACCCCGCCACCTGATGGCAATATTCAACAAGCTCGGTCTTTATTATCTCAATTAGACTTGATTGATAAGCAAGGTCAGCTTTCTATATTGGGGGAAAAATCACAGCAATTGAATATAGAGCCTCGCCTTGCTGCTGCATTATTACAAGCTAGCACTCAATCAGCTTCACATCTGCAAACAGCCTTATTTATGTTACCAATCATAGAAGAGCCTGCTAAATCAGTACAATCAAAAGATCTTAGCTTTCATCTTTCCTTATTTCTTGAAGGTCGCTACCCAAAACAGACAGAGTATCAACAAAGAGTTCAGCGACTGGCTCGCACTTTATCTGTAAAGGCAGACGTAACGCAGGTTTCAATTGATTTTATTGGTGAGGTATTAGCATTAGGTTTTCCTGATAGATTAGCGGTAGCAAAAGGAACTCTAGGTCAATTTCAATTATCGAATGGCCATGGTGTACAGGTTGATGAAATTGAATCGATAGCACAAAGCGATTATTTAGTGGTGGTGGACTTACTAAAAGGCAGTCAAAATCGCAGTTATGTTTTTCTTGCGGCATCCTTATCTAAATCATCTTTGTTCAGTGCTGTTTCTCATTTAATTATAGAAAAAGAGTATGTGGATTGGGATGAGAAGTCGGGAAGGATAATCGCTGAAAAACGTACGTATTTAGGGCGAGTCATTCTGCAAAAAGAGCGAATGAGTTCACCAGACCCTGACAAAATTTCGTTGGCATTGCTTAATATGCTCAAGCGAAAAGGAATAGAGAACCTAGATTGGAATAAAGAAGTACAGGCTTTGCATTCTCGCTTGTTGTGCTGTAAAGAATGGTTACCAGAGATACCTCTTCCTGCGATGAGTCAAGCGCAGTTACTTGAGAGTGCAGAACTGTGGTTATTGCCATTTATGAATGGTATTAAAAATGATAAGCAACTTAAGAGCATTAACCTTACTAACGCATTAGAAGCCTATGTGGGTTGGGATGCGATGAAACTTATTAATGAATATTTGCCAGCGTATTATTTGTTACCAACAGGCACAAAAGCAAAGATCAATTATCAATTGCAATCGGAACCTAAGATTTCAGTAAGAATGCAAGAGGTGTATGGTGAAGCGCAAACGCCATTATTAGCGCAAGGAACAAAAAAATTGGTAATGGAATTATTATCCCCAGCTCAAAGGCCATTACAAACAACCAGTGACTTAGCTGGTTTTTGGAAAGGATCGTACAAAGATGTACAAAAAGAAATGAAAGGACGTTACCCAAAACATATTTGGCCGGATGACCCTGCGAATCATCAAGCAACGAAAAAAACAAAGCGTCACTTTAATTAATTCTCTAACTTGAAAAGAACTCTCATGGCTGAAAAGAAAAAAGCACCAGTGAAAACCGCACCTAAAAAAACGGTGACAAAGAAAAAAACACCAGCAAAAAGAAAATCGGCAAGTAAGAAAAAAGCCCAGTCGCCTCGTTCTTTTTGGAAGGGGTTAATGATACTAGGTTTTAAACTAAGCCTTGTTGTATTAGCGATTCTTGTTATTGCTGGGATTTATTTGGATACCGTGGTTAAGAATCGCTTTGATGGTCAATTATTTACTTTGCCCACCGTAGTATATAGCCGGGTTCTGACATTGGCTCCAGGGCAAAATATCAGTTTGGAAACAGTTAAAAAAGAACTGGATTTATTAAAGTACCAGAAAGTTCGTCAGCCCCAACGTTCAGGAGAGTACTCTTCATCATCAACTAAAATAGAGTTGATCCGTCGTCCATTTGAATTCCAACAAGGCCCCGAGCCAGATCGCCATGTCATGCTTTATTTTAATTCAGATGGACTACAGAAGATTGAAAATCGTACGGCAAAAAAACAAATGGGCTTTTTGCAAATAGAACCTCAATTTTTAGGGATGCTAGATGCAGACGATGATCAGCAGCGCCTATTCTTACGTAGAGAACAATTTCCAGAGGTGATGGTCGATGCATTATTAGCGACGGAAGACAGAGATTTTTATCAGCATGATGGCGTATCTCCACTAGCGATAGCTCGTGCAATGGTGGTTAATGCCAAAGCAGGTAGAACGGTTCAAGGGGGGAGTACATTAACTCAGCAGTTGGCAAAGAACTTATTCTTATCTCGTGAAAGAACATTATGGCGTAAGGTTCGTGAGGCTTATATTGCGTTGATTTTAGATTATCGCTATAGCAAAGATAGAATATTAGAAGCGTATTTAAATGAAGTTTACTTAGGGCAAACAGGTGGAGAGGCTATTCATGGTTTTGGGTTAGCAGCGCAAGTGTATTTTGGCCGCCCAATAGAAGAATTAAGAATTGATCAGTTAGCCATGTTAGTTGGTATGGTTAAAGGACCATCCTATTACAATCCAATGCGCTTTCCTGAGCGCGTAAAAGAGCGCCGTGATTTAGTATTACGTTTGATGATGCAAGAAGAAATCCTTTCTCCTCGTCAATATGAAATGGCAGCAAGCCGTCCATTGGATGTGAAAAAGCGTGCAAGTATCTCAACAAGACAACCTGCTTATTTCCAACAATTAAAATGGGAGTTAAAAGAAAAAGCGGGAGAGGCTTATCAAAGAGGTGAGGGATTACGGGTATTTACAACGCTTGATCCATTATCACAGCAGAAAGCAGAAAAAGCAGTCGAACGAATTGTTCCTCAATTAGAAAAACGAGCAGGTAAAGGCTTAGAGTCAGCTATGGTTATCGTCGATCGTCAAAGCGGAGAGATCCGAGCTATGATTGGTGGTAGCAGAACGGGATTTGATGGCTTTAATAGAGCGATCAATGCAAAACGCCCAATTGGCTCTTTAGTTAAACCGGCTATTTATTTATCAGCATTAGAAAGCCCAGAGAAATATTCACTAGCGACCACATTAGATGATAAACCAATTTCATTAAAAGGCAGCAAAGGGACAACATGGACGCCTAGAAACTATGATCGAAAGTTTAGAGGTCAAGTTCCTTTGTATTATGCGCTTTCTCGCTCATTAAATGTTCCAACCGTCAATTTAGGTTTAATGGTTGGCCTTAATAAGGTGACAGATACATTAGTTAAACTCGGTGTGAATGCTCAAGAGATTAATCAAGTACCATCAATGCTACTTGGTTCAATTAGTTTATCTCCGTATCAAGTGGCTCAAATGTATCAAACCTTAGGCAATGGTGGACGAAAAGCGCCTCTTACGGCATTAAAAGCGGTGGTGAGTACAGATGGGGTATTACTCTATGAGAACTTTCCTCGTTCGTCACGAGTCGTTCCAGAGCAAGCGACTTGGCTGACTATTTATGGAATGAAAAAAACGGTGAGTGAAGGAACGGCAAGATTTTTAAATAGCAAATACAGTTGGGCAGCATTGGCAGGAAAAACCGGAACAAGTAATGACTCAAGAGATAGCTGGTATGCAGGTATTGATGGAAGAGAAGTTGCGATTACTTGGCTAGGCCGAGATGATAATAAACCAATGAAATTAACGGGTTCAAGTGGAGCGTTAAGAGTTTATGCTGATTATTTAAGTATGAGATCACCTGAGGCTTTTAATTTACCGTGGCCAAATGAAGTAACGACAGCTCATTTTGACTTACAAGAAAATAAAACGCTAAAACCGGATTGTTCTGGCAAAGAAAACATACCTATTTGGGATATTAACGGTCAATATAAAGCGGAGTGTGAAAGGGGAAATACGCCAGCCGCTTGGTTAACTGACATTTTTGGTTTTTAATTTTGATAAATTGCTGACTTCTCTCTAGTGTGCTGATTTTAGAGAGAACGTCATTTATTTAGATGAAGGCTTATTTGTGTAAAAAGCTAATGAACGTTTATTAAGCTATTAAAAGTAACGTTATTTTTTGATCAAAATGTTATAAAAACAACCATTACGAATATATTTCAATCAAACGGTGTTTTTTTTGAAATTATTAGTTGACCAGAGAGGTGAAAAGCCGTTTAATACACCTCGTTGCCCGGATAGCTCAGTCGGTAGAGCAGAGGATTGAAAATCCTCGTGTCGGTGGTTCGATTCCGCCTCCGGGCACCATATTAAATTGTTGGTGCTTAATATTCGTTAACACGAGCAATAAAAAATTAGTGTGCCGACTTAGCTCAGTAGGTAGAGCAACTGACTTGTAATCAGTAGGTCACCAGTTCGACTCCGGTAGTCGGCACCATTAATTCTCTTAATGAGACGTAAAATCTGTTCCCTTTTAGTTCAGTTGGTAGAACGGCGGACTGTTAATCCGTATGTCGCTGGTTCAAGTCCAGCAAAGGGAGCCACATTTAAAGCCTCGTCAGAAATGACGAGGCTTTTTTCGTTTTGGTAATAATAAAATGATGCCCATCTTCATAGATAAAAGTTATTTGAATAACCGATTTGTCATCGCTATTTAGAAGCTACATTTGTTTAGCTATAAATATTTAGTTATAAAAAAGCACACCAAGGAGGTGTGCTATTTATCATTCAATTTTGGTTAACTAGTTTTTCACTCGAAACTTGTTTAACCAAGTCTCTAAATCATCAGCTAATTCAGTTAGGGTATGAGTACTTTGTTTACTCTCTGCGACAACACTTGCTAATTGCTGCCCACTTTCTTCTATCATATTAACTCGTTGAGTGATGTCTTCACTTACGTGTTTCTGCTCTTCAGATGCACTTGCAATTTGATGACTCATACTTGAAATTGACTCAAGGGCAGTAACAATTTGTTGTAGAGCATCTGAGGCATTTTGAGATTCAGATACTGTACTTTTGCTAGTTTCAGCACAGATCTCCATACTAGCTATTGCATTACGAGAGCCTTCTTGTAAGTTTGAAATCATTAGTTGTATTTCTTTTGTACTACCTTGAGTTCTTCCTGCAAGGTTGCGAACTTCATCAGCAACAACGGCGAAACCACGACCTTGTTCACCAGCTCGAGCAGCTTCAATTGCCGCATTTAAAGCAAGTAGATTTGTTTGCTCTGCAATATCACCAATAACATCAAGAACCTTAACAATGTTGTTCACATTGCTATCTAATTCAGAAACCGCAGTACTTGCTGTATTTAATTGTTCAGCAAGTCCTCCTATATTACATACGGTAGCGGTAATTAATTTTTGAGTTCGAACACTTTGCTTATCGGCTTCGTCTGTAGTAATAGCGGTTTCTTGCGCTGAATTTGCCACATTATTAGCAGAAGAAGCCATCTCAGTAATCGCCGCTGCTATCATCTCTGTTGATTGGTGCTGGCTTTCAGTCAATTCACTTACTGTTCCAGCTCTAGAGTGAACATCAGATAACTCAGCTTTTAGCGCGAGCATTGATTGAGTCAGATGCTCAACTAACTCTGCCAGTGATAAATTCATTGTTTGAACTGCGTGATAAATACTGCCTTCTGGTGCTTTTTCTGTAAATTGAGTAACAATTTCACCAGCAGCAACAGTTTGGATTGCAGAGTGTACATCTTTAGGTTCGCCACCTAATAATGAAATCATGCGTTTCATAGAAATCATTAGAATACTAAAAATTAAACTCGCAATGATGAAGGCTAAGCCAAATTGCCACTGAGCCGTAGACCAAAAGCGAGCGTTTACTTCTGTCTCTCCAATACCTGTACCTACAATCCAATTCCAGTCTTGTGTTTTTTCTGCAATAGAAAGCTTTTTATCGATACTTCCATCTGGCATTTTTAAAGACCATGTATATTCAGCCATACCTGATGGATTTTGATTTATGGCATTCTCTAAAATTTGTCCAACACTTTTTCCTTCACTATCACGGAACTCATGAAAACTAGTGCCATGGAGTTGAGGATCTAAAGGAGCAGCTAGAAACATTAGATCCTGATCTGCAACATATACGTATTCATTATCTTTATAGATATTATTTCGTAAAATTGTAATTGTGAGTTCTTTAGCTTTAGCCTCTTCTATTTTCCCTTGTCTTACCATTTCTTCCATATTGGTAATTAGGTTATAGGTAGTTTGGAATAATTCAGTAACTCGAGATTTATTATCCATAGAGCTAGCAATATGTAATGTCCATAGACCAGTTGCTGTCATTAATATAAGAGAGCATAAAATAATTGCAGCGAGGACGTAAGATTGTGTTTTTAACTTCATGTTTAGTTTGCTCCGAGAAAATATAAGCGACAGTTAACTTATGTATCGACCGATAAAAGTATAAGTTTAATGAATAATATGAATGCCAATATACAAAGGAAGGGTCTTATATTGTGATTTATATAATAATTAGCTGGTAAATAAATAGATCTAAATCATTAGTTTTTGAGTGACTGGGTTTTTAAGTGATGATTTATGACATTACCAATAGTATTTGATACAAAATGGCCCATTTTTACCCCTAAAGTGAAGTGCAATCAGGCGTATTGGTGGTTATTTATGCAATTAAAGCAAGTTTTGAGAATAAATCGATAAAGTACTTGCTAATGTGATCTAACTCTCTATAATGCGACCTCACTGACACGGAGGGCCCATCTCATAAGGGATTGGAAGGAAAGGTTAGTATGGTGGCTTTTCAATGTTTATTTCAAATTAGTGCTTGACACTGTATTTGAAATGAATAAAATGGCCATCCTATTCGCTGATAAGATTGAACGCTTAGAAAGCAAAAGAAAAGCTCTTTAACAATTTAACCAAATCAATCTGTGTGGGCACTTGTGAGTTGATAATCACTAGTTTGCTTTTACTTCTCGAAGTAAGGC
>NZ_WBVP01000110.1 GCF_008933155.1 Aliivibrio finisterrensis
GTTGGCATCAATGCGGCTCGGTAGCGCAATGTAACGGGTCGTCAATTTTTGTTCACTGACGGGATGATAGAAGAAAGTCAATTCATTGATATCGACGTCCGTGACTTCAACTAGGCTGGTTAAACTGTAATCACTCGCCACTTGATACAAGGTGTGCGCTTCATTGCTCGCCAATTGAAGATACACATAGTTTTTATTGGTATAGCTGACACTAGGCAAACTCTCTGGCGCTGAAATGTCATACATGGGGTAGACGCCTTCACCAGCCAAATTCGCAAGGAATACCGTGATATAAAAATCGTGATGTGAATATTCTTCGGAAACAACACAGCTGTATTGTGTTGTCGTAAAA
>NZ_WBVP01000111.1 GCF_008933155.1 Aliivibrio finisterrensis
GGCGTTGTGCGTACTGAGTCCGAAATTTTTTGCACGGTTCATCAAAAGGATCGCGGCTTTCGTAGTTTCGGCTTAGTAAGCGTGAATTTCTTCTTTGTTGCCTTTTGGTTTTCGTATCATCAAGTTCGGCAAATTAGCCATTATTTCCATAAGTTCAGGCGTTTCAGCGGCTATTTTACGCTTCAATTGTTCTTTGGTTATGCTTCATTTTAGTTTGTATCAGTGTTTTGTTCGCAGCATTTTCAATCCCAATTGTGGTTAGGATATTTGGTTTATCAGTTCCAAACTAGCTGAAACCAAGCCGTTCAAATGGTGTCAAAAATGTATCTGTTTTCCATTTACTTCATCTC
>NZ_WBVP01000112.1 GCF_008933155.1 Aliivibrio finisterrensis
ACTGGTATCGGTATTATCGAACGCGGTGCCCGTCGAGCTGGTGTCATTGCCATCAAACACCGTGTTGTTGTCGCTGTTGGTGAGAATGCCATTATAGCTGTAGTCATCATAAACAGCCCCGACCACAATATCTGTTCCATTAAAGGCGATGGCATAAGTACCAAATTCAACAGTGCTGCTTGAAGGAGAACTAAATATCGTTTCACTGGCTTGCCATTGAGTGGCGTCTGCATTCGCTAAGTCATAACTGTACACCGCCTCCCCATTGAGTGTTGACACCACTAATTTGAGTCCATCAGCACTCAATTGAGTTTGATAACCAAAACCGTCACTGGTT
>NZ_WBVP01000113.1 GCF_008933155.1 Aliivibrio finisterrensis
TATACGGTGGTGGGTGTTATTGGTGTCGATGCCAACAACCTCAGTGAAGTGAATGGTCAGGTGGACGGCCAATCGTTGACCACGGTAGCTGCGATTCAGACGCTAACTGACAGCGTCAACGTGATTCAAAGCTACGCGGCTGATAATACCCAAACGGCGCCAAGCGTGATCGATTATGCTGTGGCAGGCGTTACTGGTGTTGATGCCAATAATTTAGCGGAAATTAATGCACAAGTTGACAACCAGTCACTAACAAATGTTGCTTCGATACAAACACTTATCGATAGCCTAACAGTGATCCAAAACTACGCGGTAGATAATACCCAAACCGCGCCAA
>NZ_WBVP01000114.1 GCF_008933155.1 Aliivibrio finisterrensis
TACGAGTGACGGTTTTGGTTATCAAACTCAATTGAGTGCTGATGGGCTCAAATTAGTGGTGTCTACACTCAATGGGGAGGCGGTGTACAGTTATGACTTAGCGAATGCTGACACCACTCAATGGCAAGCTACTGAACGGATATTTAGCTCGCCATCAACCCGAACCGATGAATTTGCAACCTATGAACTCACCTTTAATGGGACAGATATTGTCGCAGGGGCTTCTTATGGTGATTACAACTACAGCGGCATTCTCACCAACAGCGACAACAACACGGTGTTTGATGGCAATGACACCAGCTCGATTGGCACCGCGTTCGATAATACCGATACCAGT
>NZ_WBVP01000115.1 GCF_008933155.1 Aliivibrio finisterrensis
GCTACTCCCTTACCTGTTATTACCTCAGTTACGCTCACTAATTTTATTCAATCTAAAAAATTAGAAGGAGTCACGCAGCTCACTCTTAATCAATTAGAGCAACGATGTAATGATTTTCTAGGCTATCTAAAAGAGCTAAATACAGATAAGCCCACCAATAGCATAGCTATGCACTATAGAGACCGATTACTCAAACGAAAATTAAGCAGCAAAACATTAAAAGACTACATTGCAGCAAATAGGCAGTTTTTTAATTGGTGTTTAGCTCATGAGCTTATTACTGTTAACCCATTTGCTGTTGTCAAAACATCCTCTAAAAA
>NZ_WBVP01000116.1 GCF_008933155.1 Aliivibrio finisterrensis
TAACGGTAATGTCTTGGTTATTGGTGATGATGCCTATAGCAGTTCAGCTGGACGCGTTCGTATTTACCAATTTACCAACGGCAGTTGGAGTTATAAGAACCAGTTTACTGGCGGTAGCGGAAGTTATTTTGGTTTGTCTAGCGCCGTATCCAGCAATGGTGACGTGATTGCGGTGGGGGCGTTTGATCAGAGTAATACCGGTTATGTGTATGTGTATCGTCATAACGGCACAAACTGGGCGCTTGAGCAAAGTTTCCGTAACACCAATTACGCCACCGACGATTTTTTTGGTGTTGGCGTTAGCATCAATGCGGCTGGC
>NZ_WBVP01000117.1 GCF_008933155.1 Aliivibrio finisterrensis
CGATGGTAATGTCTTGGTTATTGGTGATGACGCCTATAGCAGTTCAGCGGGACGCGTTCGTATTTACCAATTTATTAACGGCAGTTGGAGTTATCAGAACCAGTTTACTGGCGGTAGCGGAAGTTATTTTGGTGCGTATAACGCCGTGTCCAGCAATGGTAACGTGATTGCGGTGGGAGCGTTTGATCAGGGTAATACCGGCTATGTGTATGTGTATCGTCATAACGGTACTAACTGGGCGCTTGAGCAAAGCTTTCGTAACTCAAATTACGCCACCGATGATTATTTTGGTGTTGGCGTTAGCATCAATGCGGCTGGT
>NZ_WBVP01000118.1 GCF_008933155.1 Aliivibrio finisterrensis
CGTGGTATGGCAAGATCAAACCACCATGGCGGTCTACTACAGTGAATTTAATACCGATGGTACACATAACCGCACCATCAATTTACCAAACAGCCTAAATGAGAACCTATTGTCAGCGGCAAGTAATGGTAGTGGTGATATTGTATATGGTTTAGCTGCCACTGGCGGTGCATCCGATCTAGTAACGCCGACCACAGCGCGTCTGATCCGATATGACGTGAATAGCCAAACGACGCTTGTTGAGCAAAGCCTTAATACCAATACTAGCGGTGATGGAGCGTTAGATTTCTGGAAAACAGGTAATTT
>NZ_WBVP01000119.1 GCF_008933155.1 Aliivibrio finisterrensis
TGTAGTATGGCAAGATCAAACCACCATGGCGGTCTACTACAGCGAATTTAACGCCGACGGTACACACAACCGTACCATCAGTTTGCCAAATAGCGTAAATGAGAACCTATTGTCAGCGGCAAGTAATGGTAGTGGTGATATTGTATATGGTTTAGCTGCCACTGGCGGTGCATCCGATCAAGTAACGCCGACCACAGCGCGTCTGATCCGATATGACGTGAATAGCCAAACGACGCTTGTTGAGCAAAGCCTTAATACCAATACTAGCGGTGATGGAGCGTTAGATTTCTGGCAAACAGGTAATTA
>NZ_WBVP01000012.1 GCF_008933155.1 Aliivibrio finisterrensis
CCTGAAACCTGAAACCTTAAAGTGAATCGTGATATTCCACTAGCACCTGCTCACACCACTGCTCAATACGCTCATCACTTTTATCGTATTGGCTGTCTTCATCTAACGCCAAACCAACAAAGTGAGATTCATCTTCAGTCAACGCTTTTGATGCATCAAACTGATAGCCTTCGTTCTTCCAATAACCGATAAACTTAGCATCAGTAGCTTTTAATTCATCGTGCAATAACCCCATTGCATCTAAGAACCATTCGCCATAGCCTTCTTGATCACCAAGGCCAAATAGAGCAATAGTTTTACCTTCTAGAGAAAGGCCATCTAACTCTTCCCACACGGCTAACCAGTCTTCTTGAATTTCACCAAAATCCCACGTTGATATGCCAAGTAATAGCAGATCGTAATCGTTCATTGTGACTACTGGTGTCTCTTTAATATTGTAGATATCAACCAGTTCTTCACCCATGATTGTTCTGATTTTTTCAGAAGCCATTTCGGTGTAACAAGTGGAAGAGCCGTAAAACAGACCAATTTTCATTTTAACTACCATATTAATGAGGATTAAAGCCTAGTGTACCGCAAATGATTCTTAAAATTAAACTTGCAATGAAAGCCTTGATAATTGTTTAATACTGTAATTCTAACCAGTGTTTTTTTTGGTTTTCAGTAAATGGTGATGGCAATGAACAATGATATGGCTTTAATTGAGCGTTTTTTAGATACCATGTGGATGGAGCGTGGCTTATCAGAAAATACCTTGGCTTCGTATCGAAATGATTTGGTGAAATTACTGCAATGGCTAGAGGATAATCATTATAAGTGTGCCTCTATTTCAGCAATGGGATTAAATGAATATCAAGCGTACTTGGTAGATAAAGAATACAAACAGACTTCACGAGCTCGTATGTTGTCTGCACTTCGTCGATTCTTTCAGTATTTACACCGTGAGAAAATTCGAGGTGATGATCCAACCGCGTTATTGATGAGCCCTAAGCTACCACAGCGGTTACCAAAAGATTTAAGTGAAGAGCAAGTCAATGATTTATTAGAAGCGCCAAATGTAGACGATCCATTAGAGCTTCGAGATCGCGCAATGCTAGAACTGCTTTATGCAACAGGCCTACGTGTCACTGAGTTAGTTAGCTTAACCATGGAAAACTTGAGCCTTCGCCAAGGTGTGGTTCGTGTTACTGGTAAGGGGGACAAGGAACGTTTAGTACCGATGGGAGAAAATGCGGTAGATTGGATTCAAACGTTTTTAGACCAAGGGCGTCCAGTGTTACTTGGTGAAAAAAGTTCAGATGTGGTTTTTCCAAGTAAAAGAGCAAGACAGATGACAAGGCAAACCTTTTGGCATCGTATTAAGCATTATGCTGTTATTGCAGGTATTGATACGGATAAATTATCGCCACACGTCTTGCGCCATGCGTTTGCGACACATCTATTAAATTATGGTGCAGACTTACGTGTCGTACAAATGTTACTAGGACATAGTGATCTTTCGACAACACAAATATATACTCACGTAGCAACGGAACGTTTAAAACAGATCCATCAAGAGCATCACCCTCGTTCATAGTGAAAAGGGAACTTCTTGTTGGTTTACTACTCTACAATTTAAACCTTCTATTTTTACTTTTTTTATAGGTACTTTTATGTCATTTATTCGCCGTACTAGCGCGATGTTTATTGCTCTATTGAGTGTAATTTCTTTTACAGCATGTTCTGATGAGCAAGCAGAAGAGAAAGTGGTAGCGCCTTCTGTAGAAGTCTCTCAATCTGATTCAGAGCAAGCGATTACTCAACGTTTAACTGTATTGGGTTTACCTGTAGAAGCCATTCACAACTCTGAAGTTGATGGTTTTAAACAAGTAGAAACACCATTTGGTATTTTTTATGTATCAGATGATGGTAAGCATTTCATTCAAGGTCGTATTTTTGAGTTTGATGAAAATGGCAATATGAAAGATTTATTAGCAGCTCGTTTTGCAAAATTGGTTGATAGCCAAAGTGAGAACATGATTGTGTTCCCTGCTAAGGATGAAAAACACGTTATCACGGTATTTACAGATATCACTTGTGGTTACTGCACAAAACTTCATAAAGAGATGAAAGACTATAACGATGCAGGTATTACGGTTCGTTACTTGGCTTACCCTCGTCAAGGTTATCAAGGCTCTGTTGCAGATGAAATGGCACAAATTTGGTGTGCTGATGACAAACAACAAGCAATGGAAGATGCAAAATCACACCGTGCAATTAATGGTGAAAAACCAGCAACAGCTCAGTGTAAGAGCATCATCAAAGAACAGTATTTATTAGGTCGTAAAATGGGTGTAAATGGTACTCCTGCAATTGTACTGCCTAATGGTGATCTTGTTCCTGGTTACAAGCCAGCACAAGAGCTTTTGAAAGACTTAGAAAAATAAATTCTTACGTAATCGAATTTAAATCCCCGCAATACTTATTTAACTTAAGTATGGTGCGGGGATTTTTTTATCTTTATAAACCTAACCTTGGGCCATTATCATGATTGAAGTGAAACGTCGTCTTATTCCAGAAATTCCAGCACTTCCGAGTTCAATTCCTTCAATCTTACAACGGATTTATGCAGCTCGTGGTATTACATCAAATGATCAGTTAGAGCGTGGTGCTAAATCCTTGCTCTCATTTCAATCAATGCATGGTATTACCAAAGCGGTTGATATTCTAGTTGAGGCGATCGCAAAACAAACTCGTATTATTGTCGTGGGTGATTTCGATGCTGATGGGGCGACAAGTTCTGCGTTGTCTGTGATGGCATTTCGAATGATGGGCAGCAGTAATGTTGATTATTTAGTACCTAATCGTTTTGAAGATGGCTATGGATTAAGCCCTGATGTGGTAGATCAAGCCAAAGAGATGGGCGCAGAAATCATTATGACGGTGGATAATGGTGTTTCATCCATTGATGGGGTATTAAAAGCCAAAGAATATGGAATGGAAGTGGTGGTGACTGATCACCATTTACCCGGAACACATTTGCCAATAGCAGATGCGATTGTAAATCCAAATTTAGAAGCCTGTGCCTTTCCATCAAAATCATTAGCAGGTGTGGGGGTTGCTTTTTACTTGATGCTAGCGATTCGTGCGCGTTTACGTGAAAACAACTGGTTTGAAATCCAAAATATCCCTATACCTAACCTAGCCGATTTATTGGATTTAGTCGCTCTTGGTACTGTCGCTGATTTGGTGGCTCTGGATGAAAATAACCGTATTTTGGTACATCAAGGTATTCAGCGTATTCGTGCTGGAAAATGCCGTCCTGGTATTCAAGCGTTAATCGAAGTGGCCAACAAAGTCCCTTCTCGAATTGTGGCTTCTGATTTTGGCTTTGCGCTTGGGCCAAGAATTAATGCAGCAGGGCGTTTGGATGACATGTCATTTGGCGTTGAATTGCTGATGTCGAATAACATTCATGCAGCGCGTCGTATGGCTTCAGAGCTGGATGCCTTAAATCAAACTCGCAAAGAGATTGAGCAAGGGATGAAAGATGAAGCAATGGCGATTTGTGAGCGACTTGAATTTGGTGCACAGACAGAATTGCCGTTTGGTTTGGTTTTATTTCAACGCGATTGGCATCAAGGTGTTATTGGAATTCTCGCTTCTCGCATTAAGGAAAAATATCACCGTCCAGTGATCGCCTTTGCTGATGGTGGCGATGGATTCATTAAAGGGTCGTGCCGTTCTATCTCTGGCTTTCATATGCGTGATGCGCTGGATTTGATTGATACCCGTAACCCAGGGTTGATTTTAAAATTTGGTGGTCATGCGATGGCAGCAGGGTTAACCATTAAAGAAGTGGATTATAAGAAGTTCAGCCAAGCCTTTGATGATGTAGTGCGTGAGTCAGTAGAAGAAGAGACGTTAACTGGAGTTGTACTGTCAGATGGCGAACTAACACCGGAAGAATTTACTTTAGGTACTGCAGAGATCATTCGAGCGGGCGGTCCATGGGGACAAGCTTTCCCAGAGCCTATTTTTGATGGTGAATTTAAAGTACTAAACCAACGCTTGGTGGGTGAAAAACACCTTAAGTTAATGTTGGAACCACTGCATAAAGATTTTCCAACCAATAAAATGGTTGATGCTATTGCATTTAATATCGATGTTCGTCGCTGGCCTGATGCCTCTGTTCAAAAAGTAAAACTGGCTTATCGTTTAGATATTAATGAATTTCGAGGCAATCAAACATTACAATTAATGGTTGAATACATAGAACCAATGTAATGTCATTGCACTATAAAGAAAAAATAAAACAAAAAGGTTAACTAACACTAAGATTTACGTTAAGTAAAGTTTGGTGGCATGTTGCATTTTTTGCTTTGTATGAAAATAGAAAGGCGCGTATTCCGGCTAGAGGTTAAATAAAAAGAAAATTGGTGTGATTAAATTTACACCATTTTCTCAATCCTTATTGTTCTTGCTTTCAGAGGGTGAAATACCTCGATTTCTATCACACTTTTGGTTAAAATCTCTCGGTTATTTTTTATTCGGCGATGATAAAACACCATGTTCGAAATTAATCCTATTAAAAACCGTCTCCAGGATGTGTCTGATCGCACAAATATCCTGAGGGGGTACCTTTGACTATGATGCTAAGAAAGAGCGTCTAGAAGAAGTCAATGCAGAGCTAGAACAACCAGAAGTATGGAATGAACCTGAGCGCGCACAAGCGTTAGGTAAAGAACGTGCATCTTTAGAAGCGATTGTAGAAACTATTGACCAATTAGACCAAGGCGGTGAAGACGTTGAAGGCTTACTGGAGTTAGCAGTAGAAGAACAAGATCAAGAGACGTTTGATGAAATTGAACCAGAGCTTGCTGGCTTAGAAGAAAAACTCGCGGCGTTAGAATTTCGTCGTATGTTCTCTGGCGCACATGATGCATCTGATTGTTATATTGATTTGCAGTCAGGTTCTGGTGGTACAGAAGCGCAAGATTGGACATCAATGATGTTACGTATGTACTTGCGTTGGGCGGAAGCCAAAGGATTTAAAACGGAAATAATCGAAGTTTCTGATGGTGATGTAGCAGGCCTAAAAGGCGCAACAGTACGCATTTCTGGTGAATACGCTTATGGTTGGCTACGCACAGAAACTGGCGTACACCGTTTAGTTCGTAAATCACCATTTGATTCAAGTGGTCGTCGACATACCTCATTTGCCTCAGCGTTTATCTATCCTGAGATAGATGACAACATTGAAGTAGATATTAACCCTGCTGATTTACGTATTGATGTATACCGGGCTTCTGGCGCGGGTGGTCAACACGTAAACACCACTGAATCTGCGGTACGTATTACTCACGTTCCGACAAATACAGTAGTGCAATGTCAAAATGATCGTTCTCAGCATAAAAACAAAGCACAAGCAATGAAGCAGTTAAAAGCAAAACTGTTTGAACTTGAGCTTCAGAAACAAAACGCAGAGAAACAAGTAAACGAAGATTCTAAATCCGATATCGGGTGGGGCAGTCAGATTCGCTCATACGTATTAGATGATTCGCGCATTAAAGATTTGCGTACCGGCATTGAAAATCGTAATACGCAAGCCGTATTAGACGGTGATTTAGATAAATTTATCGAAGCCAGCTTAAAATCTGGATTATAAGAAAGGGTTCATTATGACTGACCAAGTACAACTAGATGAAAACAAACTGATTGCAGAACGTCGTGGTAAATTAGACCATATCCGTCAAGCATGTAAGGCGAATGGCCACCCAAATGACTTCCGCCGTGATAGTCTTGCGAGTGACCTTCAAGCTGAGTTTGGTGAAAAGACCAAAGAAGAGCTAGAAGAATTAAACCATATCGTTGCTATCGCAGGCCGTATCATGGCTAAGCGTGGTCCTTTCTTATTGATCCAAGAAGTGTCTGGTAAGATCCAAGCTTATGCATCGAAAGATGTGCAAAAAGAGCTTAAAGACAAATACCAAGGTCTAGATATCGGTGACATCATCGGTGTTAAAGGTGCACTACATAAATCAGGTAAAGGCGATCTTTACGTGAATATGGAAGAGTATGTATTGCTAACAAAAGCATTACGTCCATTACCTGAAAAATTCCACGGGTTAACTGACCAAGAAATGCGTTACCGTCAGCGTTATGTTGACCTTATCGTAAATGATGATTCACGTACTGCATTTGTTATCCGCTCTAAAGTGGTTTCAGCAATTCGTAACTTCATGGTTGATAAAGGCTTCATGGAAGTTGAAACGCCAATGATGCACGTTATCCCTGGTGGCGCTTCTGCACGTCCATTCGTAACACACCATAATGCACTTGATGTTGATATGTA
Source organism: Aliivibrio finisterrensis (assembly GCF_008933155.1). Classification (GTDB taxonomy): domain Bacteria; phylum Pseudomonadota; class Gammaproteobacteria; order Enterobacterales; family Vibrionaceae; genus Aliivibrio; species Aliivibrio finisterrensis. The sequence continues at coordinate 6,335 of NZ_WBVP01000012.1, forward strand.
CCTACGTATCGCCCCTGAGCTTTACCTAAAACGTCTTGTTGTTGGTGGTTTTGAGCGTGTGTTCGAAATTAACCGTAACTTCCGTAACGAAGGCCTATCTCCACGTCATAACCCAGAATTCACAATGATGGAATTCTACATGGCGTATGCTGATTACAACGATCTAATGGATCTAACAGAAGCAATGCTATCTCAAGTAGCTATCTCTGTTCTAGGCAGTGATAAAATGCCTTACGGTGAGTATACCGTTGATTTTGGTGGCAAATACGCACGTATGAGCATGCTAGACGCGATTAAACTATACAACCCAGAGCATGCTGAGATTCAAGCGCTAACGTACGAAGGCGTTCAAGATCGTGACTTAATGGTTTCTATCGCGAAATCAGTGCATGTTGACGTTGAAAGCTTCTGGACATGTGGTCAGCTTCTTGAAGAAATCTTTGGTGAAACAGCTGAACCTAAGTTAATGCAACCTACGTTCATCACTGAATACCCAGCGGATATCTCACCATTAGCACGTCGTAACGATAACAATGATTTCATTACAGACCGTTTTGAGTTCTTTATTGGTGGCCGTGAAGTAGCAAATGGTTTCTCTGAGCTTAATGATGCTCAAGACCAAGACGAGCGTTTTAAAGCGCAAGTTAACGCAAAAGAGTCTGGTGATGATGAAGCAATGTTTTATGATGCTGATTATATTACAGCACTTGAGCACGGTTTACCGCCAACAGCAGGTCAAGGTATCGGTATTGACCGTTTAGTGATGCTATTCACTAACACTCACACAATTCGTGATGTTATTTTATTCCCTTCTATGCGTCCTCAAGCATAATTTAGAATAAAATTAGTATATTAATGAAAGAGCAGTGTTTAAAACTGCTCTTTTTTTTATAAAAAGGAAAATATTAGAATACAGGCATACTTCCTCATCAATTGACCTAACTTTTACATTTCTCTTTAAAGTAGAATATGACTATAAAAGTAATAAAAAAATCTTTCTTTATATTATAAAATTAAACGCATCTCATAGATGAAGCATATTTATTTCCGGTGCGTTAACTGTTGTTTGCTTCTTGTTTGTATTTTTGTGTGTTTTTGTTAAAAGGATGACGAGTATCTCACTTATGAGATCGTGGGGAGTCTTAAAACCTGTATAGTTGCCTTTAGAAGAAAGTTTAGTTGGTTAAATAAAGAATTTAGAGGTATGGCTATGGGTACTCAGTTTCGTATGGATTCTGTTCCAGGTTCGTTAGTGGTTGTTGGTGGAAGCTACGAACCTTGGTTAGCAGTATTAGAACAAGTTGGCTGGCGTTGTCATCGTTGTTATGACCTTCGTGCTGCGCAAGCATTGTTTGATGAAATTGGGCCATGTATTGGTATTGTTGATCTAAGCCAAGATGATTTCAGCCTTAATGGTATTGCAACGTTAGTAAATAATAATAAACAAGTACGTTGGATGGCATTTATCCGTGAATCACAACTAAGCTCAGATACTATTTGTCAATTTATTGTGAATTTCTGCATTGATTTCTTTACCGCTCCAATTCCTGATGCTCAGTTGCTAAGTACTATTGGTCACCAATTAGGAATGCTAAAATTAGAACGTAAAGTTTGGCCAAATATGGGGCAAAAATCGGATTTAGGCATTTTAGGCGAAGCGCCGGCAGTGAAGCGTCTACGAGATCAAATTCGTCGAGTAGCACCAACAGATGTTTCTATTCTTATCTCTGGTGAAAGTGGTGTTGGTAAGGATGCGGTAGCAAAAGCAGTGCATGATTCTTCTGGTCGTAATAAAAGGCCATTTATTTCATTAAACTGTGGTTCATTATCTGAATCAAAAATAGAACAAGAGTTGTTTGGACTGGATTTATCCGATTACCAAGAGTCTAAACTGTTCCAAGCGAGCGGTGGCACTTTGTTCTTAAATGATATTAATGATTTACCAGCAACTCAACAGCAACATTTATTACGCTTTTTACAAGAAGGTAATATAGAAACAACTCAGGGTTTTATTGATCTTGATGTGAGAGTGATTGTTGCAAGCCATATTGATCTTGAAAAAGCGATAGAAGAAGGTAACTTTAAAGAAGAGTTATATTATCGTCTGAATGTGCTGCGTATTCATGTCCCTTCTTTAAAAGAGAGATGTTCAGATATATCGATCTTAGCGGATCATTTTCTTCAACGCTATGCCAGAGAATACAATACGCAAGCACGTACTTTCTCAGAAGAGGCAATGCAAACTATGCTGCATTACCAATGGCCGGGTAATGTTCGTGAATTAGTTAACCAGGTTAAACGTGCAGTATTACTTGCAGATAGCATGACGATAGATCTGGAGCATTTAGATCTTCCACAGCGCAATGATACAAAACGAAGCTTACGTGTTATTCGTGAAAATTCAGAGCGTGATGCACTCTTGATGGTATTAGAGTCTCATGATGGTCAGGTGTCCTCTGCTGCAAAAGAGCTGGGAGTGTCGCGCGCCACCATGTATCGTTTATTGAATAAACATAACTTGATTTCAGAGCCAAGAAGCTACAGCTAATAAAAGCAAAGTTAATAAAAGGGTCTTATACCAATCTACATAAGTATTTGATCATTCTTGCTTGTTAAAATCGATTATATCTGCGTTATAAATTTTGTAATTAGATCCACTAGTTACTGTAATTTATGCCTTGCTCTAATCGATTTTTCCTACGCAATTATCTGAACAACTACTTATCCAGAATGGTATTATCTTAATCAGAGATAAGGCCTTTTTTTAATTAAAGAATGATTTTAAGATCGCATGAGTAAAATGAGTTTTTAAATAAAACCCTCTTGGTAGCGTTTTAATTGGGTTTCCATTCTCCCCATAAGCTTCAGTAAGAGCTCTGCTGTTTGCCGCTTTAGGTCTAAGCTGTAAAACTTCGCCATGCTTTGCCGTGATAGATTCAACTTTTCCTAAGACAATTAAGTCCATTAATTCTTCCCAATCTTGCTTTAATTGGTGCTCTTCTGCTATAGAGGGTTTCCACAGTACAGGGTAACCAACATGTCGATCTCCAACAGGGATTTCTCGTTCCCCTTCAACAGGGATCCACAGAACATGAGCTAATTTATGGCGAACATGAGATTCCTCCCACTTTAAACTATGTACCCCAGTTAGAGGAGCAACAGAGACAAAAGTGGTTTCAAGAGGTTTTCCGCTATAACTGATCGGAATTGTTTTAAGTTCAATACCAAGATCAATGAAATCAGGCAATGGTTTACTGCCTGCAGAAGCGCCTAAATGCCATTCTAATAACTGTCCAACCCAGCCTTTATCTCGCTTTAAATTTTCAGGGACAGCTATTCCTGCTTGTTCAGCAAGTTCAGAGAGTGTATAGCCTGCAATGTTTTCAGCTCTGGTTAATAGTTCATTAATACTGTTTGGTGGTGGTTGTTTCATAGTGGCTCTTTAATGGCGATAGAACGATAAGATTACCATATAATCTTTTCTATTTAGCACTCTTGATTGGATCTTATGAAGTTATCCACATTGAAGATTGTTTTTTGCTCTATATTTGTTTTTATGGATCTATGTACAGTGCTTTAATTCTTAATAAGTTATTGACTTTTTAAGGGCTAGCACATTATAGAGCTTGTAATTGTGGGTAACCATCAAGTTGCTCAATATTTAATCGATCTGTGTTCGTATTATTCAATCAGAGTTAAATAAAAAAGATCCAATTAAAGATCTTTTGTTTAACTTTATGTTTATTATAATATTTATTGATTTCCCATTATTATCCTTACTCTATTGATAAATTGATTTTTATTGCTCAATTTGATTTGTTTTTATCTTCTGCACAAAGTTATACACAGAAAAGGTGAATAAATGTGGGGTAGCTCTCATTGTTATGTTGATAAGTTCTCTTGTGATTAAAAGTTATTCAATAAAGGAGGTTATTTTAGTAAAACGTGATGAGAAAGCGTGATCCTGTTTGCTCAAAGAGACGATCTGTGAAAAAATCATAGGTAATATAAGTTTAAGATGAGGTCATCCAGTGATAGATGGCGATGGTTTCCGCCCGAACGTCGGGATAGTGATATGCAATAGCCATGGTCAAGTATTCTGGGCGAAACGATACGGTCAACATTCTTGGCAATTTCCACAAGGTGGCATTGATGATGGTGAGACACCAGAGCAAGCAATGTACCGAGAATTGTATGAAGAAGTTGGTCTGACAAAAAATGATGTACGTATTTTAGCAAGTAGCCGCCATTGGTTACGATATAAATTACCGAAGCGTTTAGTTAGATGGGATTCAAAACCTGTCTGTATTGGGCAAAAACAGAAGTGGTTTTTGCTACGCTTGGAATGTGACGAATCCAAGGTGAATATGCAAAGAGATCGCACGCCAGAATTTGATGGTTGGCGATGGGTAAGTTATTGGTACCCAGTTAGACAAGTGGTTTCATTTAAGCGTGATGTTTATCGTCGAGCCCTCAAAGAGTTCGCGGTAATTGCTATGCCGTTTAAGGAACGAAAATTTAAAAGGAAAGGTAAACAAGGTTAAGCGGTCGATACCTTATAACCTCAAGGATTGCCTCTTATGCTTACTCAACTCAGGGATATAGTTGATCACGTCGCTAAAGCAGAATCGCTCGATGATGCTTTAGCGTTATTAGTGAAGAATACCCGTCACTCAATGCGAACAGAGTGTTGCTCAGTTTATTTAATGAGTAATGATAATCTGCGTTTAGAATTGATGGCTACCGAAGGTTTAAAAGCCAAGCCGAATACCGTTTCACTTGGTATTGATGAAGGGCTTGTAGGCCTGGTTGCACGTAGCTGCGAGCCATTAAACCTCGCTAATGCCTCTGTACACCCCTCGTATAAATACATTCCAAGTATTGCTGAATATAAATTTAACTCTTTTTTGGCGACGCCGATCATCTATCGTCGACAAAATTTAGGTGTTTTAGTTGTTCAGCAGAAAGAGAAACGCCAATTTACTGAAGTGGAAGAATCCTTTCTTGTTACGCTTTCTGCTCAACTTGCGGTGGTATTAGCGCACGCGAAAGCACACGAAAGTTGGTCTGCTCACCTACAAACTTCAGTAATACAACAGAAACAATTTAAAGGGATCTCTGCGTCTAATGGCGTAGGTATTGCCCCTTTATGGTTTGATGATGCCCAACCTAAAATAGAAGCAATTTTACCAAGTTCTTGTCTTGATATTGAGCTGGAAAAAGATCGTTTAGGTACAGCGGTTGAGTTAGCTTTAAAGGATTTTAGACGTGCGAAAAAACGTTTTGAGCAAGAGCTGAACAACGAAACGTTGGCAATATTTGATCTCTTTACTCACTTATTAAATGATCCAATGCTGAAAGCTGATCTGAAAAAACAGATTGATAAAGGGGACTCTGCTGAGTGGGCATTGCGCCAAGTTATTGAGTCTTATGCTGGCCGCTTTGAGAGAATGAGTGACTCTTATTTAAGTGAGAGAGCAAATGACGTTAGAGAGCTAGGACAGCGTTTACTCTACTTTTTAAACTATGAAGATAACCTAGATATTGAACTGTCTCACCCTGTTATTTTGGTGACAAATCAATTAACTGCTTCAATGCTTGCGAGTATCCCAAAAGATAAGTTAAGAGGGGTTATCTCTCTTGAGGGGGCTGCTAACTCTCACGCTGCTATTTTATCTCGAGCTTTAGGTATCCCGGCGATTATGGGCGTAGAGTTTAACCCAGCTCATTACCATAAATCGTTAGCCATTGTTGATGGTTACAGTGGCTTGCTTTATATCAAGCCGACAGAAGCGCTAACTCAAGAATACATCGAATTACAAAACGAAGAGATCGCACTCTCTGAGTTAATAACACAAGATCTAGATAAACCAACATTAACGCTAGATGGGCATTTGATGAAGATCCATCTTAATGCCGGATTAAGCGCAGACTCAAGCATTGCTGTTAACCAAGGGGTTGATGGTGTAGGGCTGTATCGCACCGAAATACCCTTTTTATTGCACCAAAGATTCCCTTCTGAAGAAGAGCAATATTTGCAATATAAGGCAATTTTAGAAACCTATCCTCAAAAACCAGTCATCATGAGAACGTTGGATATTGGAGGGGATAAGCCATTACCTTATTTACCAATAGAAGAAGATAATCCATTTTTAGGCTGGCGTGGCATTCGGTTCACTTTAGATCATCCTGATATTTTTTTACTGCAGTTAAAAGCCATGGTCAGAGCGAATATTGGCAATGAAAATTTATCGATTATGTTGCCGATGATTTCAGGGATACCAGAATTAAAACAAGCACGAGTTTTGATTAATCAGGCTTATGAAGAGGTGCTTAGTGAGTCTGATGGGAGCTTCTCAAAACCACGCATAGGTATGATGGTTGAAGTACCCTCAATGCTGTATTTATTACCGAGAGTCGCAGGACTTGTTGATTTTATTTCTGTTGGTACTAATGACTTAACTCAGTATTTATTAGCAGTAGATAGAAATAACTCACGAGTTTCTCATGTGTATGAGTCTTATCATCCAGCGGTGTTGTTAGCATTAAAACAGATTATTGATACGGCAAATCAGTGTAGATTACCCGTGAGTGTCTGTGGAGAATTAGCGGGTGATTCCATTGGATGTTTATTGTTGATGGGCCTGGGTTACAACAGTTTAAGTATGAATACTTCTAATGTAGCAAAAGTTAAGTATATTATTAGACAGGTAGGGTTATCAGAAATAGAAACGCTAATAGCTAAACTTTTACACCATGATGATGCAGAGCAAATTTTAGCTGATATGATGGCGTTTTTTGAAGAGAAGAATCTTTCAGGATTTATTCGAGCAGGTAAATAAATGTCAGTGGATTTTTGGTCTATTTTTGCACTCTATCTTGCATTAGGCAGTGTTGTTGGAGTAATGGCTGGCTTATTAGGCATTGGTGGTGGATTACTTGTTGTTCCTGCATTGTTATGGCTACTTCCTCAAGCAGGGATTGACGCTACTATTGCAATGCAAATGGCATTAGGAACCTCACTAGCGACCATTATATTCACCTCAAGCTCATCGGCATGGAACCATTTACGTTTAGGCAATGTCGAAGTGGGGCTTATTAAAAGTTTAGCGCCAGGGGTTATTCTAGGCGGTTTTATTGGCAGTTACCTTACCGAATTAATACCAGCACATTATTTGCCGAAAGTGTTTGGGGTTATTGTGCTTTTATTAGCTCTACAGATGCTGTTAGCGCTTAAATTTACGGCGACAAGAATAATGCCGCCACCGCTTAAAGTTGCGACATCCGGTGGTGTTATTGGTATCGTGTCTAGCTTAGCGGGCATTGGTGGTGGATCACTAACGGTACCTTATTTAAGTTTTCATGGTGTTGAAATGAGAAAGGCCATTGGCAGTTCTTCATTATGTGGCACATTAATCGCTATTGCAGGCATGATAGGGTTTGTAATACATGGTGTAAATGTGGAAAACTTACCGCCAATGAGTTTAGGTTACGTTTATTTACCCGCATTGTGTGGTATTAGCTTTACCTCTATTTTAACCACTAGAGTTGGGGCTAAATTAGCGTCACATTTACCAACACCGACATTAAAAAAAATCTTTGCCGTATTTCTAGTATTTATTGGCAGTAAAATGTTCTTAGGATAAGAGAGTAGTCATGAGTCAGGGGTATTTGAACTTCCCACACATCGATCCAGTTTTGATTGAAATAGGGCCATTAGCAGTACGATGGTACGGCTTAATGTATTTATTCGGTTTCATGTTTGCCTTATGGCTTGCTAATAAACGTGCTGATAAACCAAACAGCGGTTGGACTCGTGATCAAGTGAGTGATCTTCTGTTTGCAGGCTTTTTAGGGGTAGTCATTGGTGGACGTGTTGGTTATGTCCTGTTTTATAACTTTGGCCATTTCTTAGAGAATCCTCTGTACTTATTTGAAGTCTGGACGGGCGGTATGTCTTTCCATGGTGGCTTGTTAGGTGTTATCACCGCAATGCTCTGGTACGGTTATAAAAATAATCGTAGCTTCTTTACCATTGCTGATTTTGTAGCGCCATTAGTTCCATTTGGTCTAGGTGCCGGTCGTCTTGGTAACTTCATGAATGGTGAGTTATGGGGCCGTGTTACTGATGTACCTTGGGCGATGGTATTCCCAACGGGTGGCCCTTTCCCTCGTCATCCATCTCAGTTATATGAATTTGCACTGGAAGGTGTTGTTCTATTCTTCATTCTAAATTGGTTTATTCGCAAGCCCCGTCCACTAGGTGCAGTTTCAGGCTTATTCTTATTTGGCTATGGAACCTTCCGTTTCTTGGTAGAATACGTCCGCCAACCTGATGCTCAGTTAGGTCTATTTGGTGACTGGATTTCAATGGGACAAATTTTATCATTGCCAATGGTGATTGGTGGTCTATTGATGATGATTTGGGCATTCAAACGTAATCTTTTTGCGACTGATTTGAAGAGCAGCGGTACCAAGTCAAAGAAATCTAAACAAAAAGCAAAATAAACAAACTAAGAAAAATACGCTAGAATAGCGTTAATGACGATTTATAGTAATGGCCTCTCGTTTGAGGCCATTTTTTTAACTAATTTTAAGAGAGCAGACCCGTGAAGCAGTATTTAGATTTATGCCAACGCATCGTTGATGAAGGGACTTGGATTGAAAACGAACGTACAGGAAAACGCTGCCTAACGGTGATTAACGCCGATTTAACTTACGATGTTGCTAATGGCCAATTTCCGCTAGTAACGACACGTAAGAGTTTTTGGAAAGCGGCCGTCGCAGAGATGATTGGTTATATTCGCGGTTATGATAACGCAGAAGATTTCCGCAAAATTGGCACTAAAACATGGGATGCGAATGCGAACTTAAATGATGCATGGCTGAATAACCCTCATCGTAAAGGCGATGATGACATGGGCCGGGTGTATGGTGTACAAGGTCGTTCGTGGGCAAAACCAAATGGTGAGTTTGTCGATCAACTGAAAAAGATCATTGATGATTTAAGCGCAGGTATTGATGACCGTGGTGAAATTTTAAACTTCTACAATCCTGGTGAGTTTGATATGGGTTGCTTACGTCCATGCATGTACTCACACCATTTTTCACTATTAGGGGACACATTGTACTTAAATAGTACTCAACGCTCGTGTGATGTTCCGCTTTTATAACCCCTCATACTATCTGCACACTTAGTAATTAACTGTAACCTCATTTTTATTTGCTTTTATATTTATTGTACTACACTTAATTTACACAATACGTAAGATAAATATATAGTCATTGTAGTTTAATGCATAGCTCGAGGTTTATATGGATAATTCTGTTGTCATATCTGCTGGTAAGAAACTTAATATAACAAAATCTGTGGCTCATGAAGATTTAGATGGGTATCCCAAAGTAATTTTTCTTGCAGAAGGTGTGGCGGTCTTTAATGAACGAATTGAATTGTTGCCATTAATATCTGATTTTCTTACCGACTACAGAAGAAATTATAGCGATCAGTCAGTCAAAACTTATGCAAACAACTTACGTTACTTAGTTAAATATCTCACTACTTATGATGATAATCATGTTGGCTCTAAACGAGATGATTGTTTGATGACTGTCCACGAAACAGAAATTCAGAAATATTTTGACTATTGCCGAAACAATAAAAATCATAACGATGTAGAAAAACCATCAATAAGTGGAAAAACCTTATCAAACAGGGATGCTACTTATAATAGATTCTTTTCTGAATTCCTCTGTAACCCTCCTGCTGGTTACAAACTTATGCGAGAAGATAATCCATATGGAAATGGTAGCTTGGTTGTTGCAGCTAAAGAATCGTTGATTAAACCAGCACTATTTAATGATATCGAAGCTTTACTTCTTGTTGCCAATAATGAAAGAGAAAAATGTCTAATCCAATTTATGTACGATTCTGGTGTTCGTCGGGGGGAAGTCGAAAGCATACTTCAAAATAGTATTTTACAGTTATCTAGAGAATCTCGGAAGAGCATAATTGTAGATTATTCTACAATTCAAATATCGTCTGATTATGTTGCAATGGAAATAAAGGGTAACAAAGGGCGTGGAAGAGAGGCAAAATTTAGGAATACAGTAGTTTCAAAAGAAACAATTAATAGAGTGCAAAAATATCATTCAACTCTTGAATATAAGAAGCAAAAAAGAAAATGGGGTAACACTCCTATTCCTGCCTTTTTGAATCAAAATGGTAATCCTTATACCGAAAAATCAGTCAGTAAACTGATAAAGAGGTTGTCTGTAAGAGCGCTAAAATTTGGATTAATCAATACGATGTTATCACCACATAAAATTAGACATGGATTTGGTGCTATGCTTTTGAATTCTGAAGATCTAGGTAAAACACAATTGGATAGATTGTTACTACTACAGCAGTGCCTCGGACATCAATCATTAACTACAACAGAAGGGTATACAAAAATTCCAATTGGTGTGTGGGATAAACTTGTAGATCGAAATGGCATTGCTCTCAAAAAATATCAGTTGATGAGAAAACTAAAAAATAGAACTAGGTTGGGAGGTGATAAGTGAATGATGAAGCATACAGAGAAATGCTGAATAATTGGTGGAATAGCTTAACTAATGAACAAAAAAAATCAGCCCCAATCACTCACAACTCAATTGACTTTCGTTTTCTCTTTAATAGCACAAAAACACTTTATCACGAAGTGCGTCGATATCTAAAAGAAGATATTAGCAAAATAGATGAAGAACTTAAGATATTAGGTGTCTTACTCAATAAAAAAGCATACAAAAAACGACTAAACAATTGGTGGGATAGTTTAACTGATGTCCAAAAGAAATCAGTTCCAACCACTCGTAACTCAGTTGATTTACGTCATCTATTTAATGATGCAAGGCTCAACTATAATAGTATTCGTCACTATTACTTATGGGAAGACATTAATAAGATAGAGGAAGAGCTTAAGCAGCTTGGTACTTTACTAAATGATGATGATAAAGTGATCGAGACTCTTATGTGTGATTTCATTTCCGACTGTGAATCTAATCCAGACCAGCTCTGGGATGTCGAGTTAACAACTAGAGTTTATAATAGGAAGTTGATAGCAGAAGGCCGTGATCATTACTTTGAGCAATACGGTCTGATTTCTGCTGCGTATTTAGCTAATAAATTTAATTGTAAACCTTATCGCTGTAGCAAACCTGTGATGTTAGAACTTAGAAAGCAACTCAATCAATTATTACTGAAGTACGAAGTATCTCTCCCATATAGAAAAATTAAAGATAGTAGTCATGCCATCGGTAGTGATATGAATCACCGCAGAATTTTTCTCAAGTGGAAAAATGGTTTAACGGATGAAGAAAAGTTGGAACTTCCAATGTTTGGAAAGGTGATTGATAAAATAGCCTTAAGTCATCTAGTATCTATAGAGCGCTTACAAACAATAGGTCCATTATTAGCTTTTGAATTTAAACGCTTCTCTAGTGAAGTTCTTATTCTTAAGGGAACTGATTATAAAACATTTAAAGAACGTAAAGACCTCCGCAAAGAAAAAGCTTTAGGCAAAGAGGAAAGCCCGCGTTCAGCATTTTACAAATTACGACATAAAAAACTTGTATCTATTGAGGATTTTAGTTCAGAAAAAGGGTGGTACGAGGATGTACGACATGTATTTGCTGTTGCGTCATTAAAAGCATCATCAAAATCAGGTATTGCTAATTATTATATTGGATATACACATTATTGTGATTTTTTAGAAACCAAGGAAGTGTTCTCTGATAGCAGTTTTAAAGAGTGTTTTGATTCATGGTCATTGAGAGATTTTAAAGAATTTTTAGGTGAGAAAATTGGTGAAAAAACGCTATCGACAGCACATGCAAATACAATTTTATCATCGTTACGAATCACGCTTAACAGACTGAAAACATTTCGAAATATAAGTTTTAATTATCTTCCGACTGATGGATTTGAGGTTATCAGAGAGACACTAGCTTATAAACCTTATACGCTGAATGAACGAAAGCAAATACACGAAATGCTAGAGCGAGAAATGACTCGAGTTAAAAAGAAACTAGAACCATACAAAAAATTAGATCGAAAAAATGTAAATCTAGATGACTCAAAGATTCAAGCTAGAATTATTTTTGAAGATGATTGTAATTGCATTCCCCCCTATTGGAACTCAGAAGATCGTAATAGAAATTACACTAAGGGGCAGAGAAAACTCTGTTCTTTTGCTGCAACAAGAAGACTTTCTCTTGCTGAATTGCTCGAAGAATGGGGAGTGTTAACTCGAAGAGTACTAACTGGTGACATTGGTGTGTATGTATTAAAAATGGCGCAAGTTTTAGGAATGAATCTAAGCCCCATTTTAGAGCTTGACATTGATGATTATCAAGAGCATCACCCATTAACTAATAAACCTTGTTTAACGTATTGGAAGGAGCGCTCAACAGGGGAAAAAATGATACATCTTGATTTATTTCATGCTGAACTACAATGGTTAACAATGAGTCAACAGAAATTTGTTGAAACCGTGTTTGATGAAGTTATTCAGTTAACTTCAGAGGCTAGAAAGTATATGCCAGATGATATATCAAACAGACTCTTTGTGACTTTTCAAAAGGCACCAAAAGCGCTAGCTGAGATGGATATGAGTAAGTTGTATTCGGATCTCGTTGAAAAATATCAGTTAAAAGATAATGATGGCGAACCATTGTTGCTCAGAACAACTAGATTCAGACCTACCCTCGTTAGTGAATTAGTTGATGCAGGTATTTCAATTAGAGAAATCCAATATTTATTAGGTCATACTTCTATCTACACAACGATGAAATACCTAGATCAATTAGAATTTGATAGAGTCATAAAAGAAAAAGCAAAGAAAGCGATAGAAGATATTTACAGTAGTACCATTCAAGTCAGTGATCATGATTCTAGTAAGAAACAACAGCGTAGATATGATGAAAATTTGATCATAATGAAAACCCCACTCGGCGGTTGTAAAAATATATTTGATCCACCCGAGTTTATCAAAAAATCATCTTTGTATGTAAAAGGAAAACCATGCTCTCAATATAACAAGTGCTTATCTTGTGAGTATGTGATGCTGACAAAAATACATCTCCCAGAATTGTTTGCAATGCAAAGAGATTATTTGGGATCGTTAGAGAGTGGTGCAGTTGTTAATACGCCTTATTATGCTGTGGTTTTAGAAAATATCTCACTGCTTGATGATATTTTGAATCCCGAAACCTCAGAGTTTGATGAAGATACTTTGATGGAGGCAAAAGAAAACTCGTTATTTATTGAAACTACAATATTAGATAGCTGGAGTTGTTAACAATGGAACAAAAACATTTTGAACATTTACTGCAAATAAATCAATATTGGAAAGAGATCTTTTCCAGTTTATTAATTTTGAATAAAGTTGATTCTAATAAAGCTAGTGTTGACATTGATTCATACATCGCCCAACTATCTCTATTACCTGTTTCTAAGGAGAATGTATTTCGGGATATGCAGTGGAATTATGATGCGGAAACTTCAAACCGATCAGCTTCTGTCGGTAGATCACATGTTCGGCTTGATTTTGATACCTATACGCATATCCCGCTCGGTGTTATTACTGAGATAAAGTGCTTATTTTTAAATGTTTATGCATCACCAAAAGATTTTGGTCATCAACAAAACGATATAAAACCGAACACCTTAATTGGTGTGTTCGGAGATGGATTGAGGTTTTTGGATTTTGTCTTCAATGAAGTGGAGAAGCGGCTTGGTCAAGAATACGTGCAAGCTCAATGTAGTAAGCTTTCTGAAATCACGTTATTAGACTTTGAAGAAGCGGCAAAAAAAACTACGCTAAAAATATCATCTAAGAAAAAAAGATACAGTCGTTATAAATATTTTTTTGGCTATTTAAATTGTCAAAAAACGAAAGATAATCTAGGGCTTGAGTGCCAAGCTGATTATGGTGCAATTAAAAAAGCGTATGAGGAGAATTGCAAGAAGATCTATGACACGAAAGAAGAAAAACTACCTTATCTTGAAACAAAAGTATTCGATTCGGTTCTTAAGAATGCTTCATTTAATGTTGTAAGTTTTTTGTATGCTGTTGGTGAAAAAGTAAATGACCCTGTGATGGCGAAGTATTATGAGGTCCTAGCAACAACACATAAAGAGTTTCCATTTTCAAAACAGGAGTTTGAAGATTATGGCGCTTATCGTTTGAGTCAGAAAGGATACTCACTTGCTGATATCAACGCCGTTTTCCCTGAAAATCAAGTGGCAAAATTTGCTTCTGATGTCCAGTCTATTCATTCGATGGTAAAGACTAATTTTGGGAAAAAAATTAAATTTACCGAATCTCTTCGAGTTACCTTGAATGAAGTATTTTATTCGTCACTATGGGTTATCGGTTTATTGATGGGAGCAAGACCCAATGTGTATTCAGATTTAAAGATTCATAGTTGTCTGGATTTAAAAAATAACACCATTATCGCTGAAGAGCATAAGGGGCGAGATAATCGATGGAATTTGTTTAATGATCGTTGGGTAGCGATACCAATTATGATTGATGCAATAAAAGTAGTCGAATTAATAGGCGGCAAGGTTTTTAAAAACACATATGTTTTTGGTAATGTTAATACATCATATCCAGATGAAATAAATACACCTATGACAACTCTCTCTTATACGGTTAAACAGGGCTTTTGGGTATTAACTGGCATATCTCCAAAGAAGACTAAAAGTAACATTAGTGCGTATATATTTAGACACAGTTTAGCGCATCAAATGATCAGGGCCGATGTAGGACTGCCTGTTATTTCTTATCAACTTAAACATATAGTATCAGCAGCAGAAGCTCTTGCACGTAAAGGTAAAGTTAGCCAAACGACGTTGGGCTATGGTGGTATAGCTAATCAATTAATAAGCAAAGTTACTAATGGTAAGTTGTTCGATCTTAGACATTCAGCGGAGTTAGAAGGAGTTAAGGCTAACTTTAATCCGAATGGTAAATATATGGGCGGTAAAGCCGATGAACATCTTTCTAAGATCAAAAAGTTCTTCAATGGTTGCATGGAAGCTGGTTATACAGAAGAAAATATATATGAAGCGATGGTTGAGCAAGGATTAGCTATAATTAATGTAGGCAGTGGTTACTGTTTTGGTGGAGTTGAAGATTTTGATGAGACTTTGCCATGTATCGGTGGTTTAAGGTGCAATCCTGTTCGTTGTCATAATGCTATAGTAACCAAAGCTAATGCACCAAAATGGAGAGAAATATATCTTTCTAATCTAAAATTGATCGGTGTTGAGGGATATGAAGATAGGCAAGATCAGATAGCAGAAACGATAGAAGAGTCAAAAAGGGTTCTAGAATATTTGGGTGAAGGACTGATCTGATGGCTGAATATGATCAAAAGAACCAAGAGTTATATGATAAAAATACCGATAAAATACAGGTCGCATTGGATGCTATAAGGAAAGATAAGAAACTAAAAGTAACTAAATCTCAAGTAATTAGATTAACGGGGCTTCATCGTAATACTTTTGATTGTAAGGGAGCAAGGGCTTGGGTAGGTGTTGAGCTTGAGATAATAAAAAAGCAGAGGCAAGAAGAGTTAAAGCGCAGCCAACTGACTAAAAAGCAACAAGAAGGTAACTTACAGGATTTATTAGATCAATCAAAGCTAGAGATCTTGCACTGGTTCACTAAATATTCAGAATTAGAACGAGAGTTAGGAAAACAAAGAATACGTTCTAAGCGCGATATTGACAGTCTAGAATGGCATAAGGCTGAAATTAAAAAAGAGCGGGAAGTTCACAATATGCTTGAGGAAAGAGTTGAGTTATTAGAGAGCCTATTAAATGATAAGTTAGGTAATAATGGAGCTTAACGCCCCATTGTATTGTGACTAAACCGAGAATGGGTATTTGATGGGCTCGTGGTGTTGGTAATTAATCACTTCGAAGTCATCAACGGTGACCCATGTTTCTAAGTCTTCTAGTGACTTAATGTTTGGATTAATAATGAGTTTAGGCGCAGCGTAAGGTTCTCTCTGAATTTGTTCTTTCATTAGGTCTACTTGATCTTCATAAATATGAGCATTGACGATCTTATGGAACGCTTTACCGGCTTTTAATCCAGTAATCTGAGCTGTGATCTGGAGTAGCCATGCCACTTGAATTTGATTGAATACTAAGCCGAGAGGGACGTCACAGCTACGCTGAGTACTGTTCAAATAGAGAGTATCATCGAGTAGTGAAAAATGGTGGCTATACATGCAAGGACGTAAACAACCCATGTGGAACTCTCCTGGGTTGTAAAAATTAAGGATTTCACCACGGTCATCAATGCCGTTACTTAGATCATTAATAATCTTCTTATATTGATCTACAAAACCACCGTCAGGTTTCGCCCATTTACGCCCTTGAACCCCGTATACTCGGCCCATATCATCTTCACCTTTACGGTGTGGGTTATTAAGCCATGCTTCATTCTTATTAGCGTTGGCATCCCAAGTTTTAGTACCTAATTTTCGAAAGTCTGCCGCATTATCATAGCCACGTAAGTAACTTAGCATTTCTGCGATAGCACTTTTCCAAAAAGTTTTGCGTGTTGTTACAAGAGGAAATTCATTAGCAGACATATCGTATTCTAAGTCCGCATTAATAACGGTTAAGCAGCGTTTACCTGTTCTCTCATTCTCAACCCAAATGCCTTTATTGATAACTCGCTTACACAAGTTCTCATACTGATTGTATTTATTCTTCATAATATTTACCAAGTGTCTTTTCTTTGCATGATATTATCACATTCATGTACATGACTTTACTATGTCTGAAATAATTTAAGAGCTGCGAAGCCAATACTTAACGTTTATGTATATTACTATATAAAAATATTTGTATTCAGTTATTCAGTGGGTTAGTTATTATTTTTCTGAGTAATTGATAGTAAAACTGAACCCTGATATATCTGAGACATCTCTGTCTTGCGAAGAATCGCTATCTTCATTTTCTCCACTTACGTACCAAACTGATACCTCAGGGTGAGCTATAGATGATAATAGTGATAATGCATAAAAAATCTTAGGGCCGAATGGTAGCAACACTATCTTATATTTGTTTTTGTTCGCACTGATCACCGAATCCAGAGAGTATATCGTTTCTGTTGGTGATTCTAATTCATAGGAAAATCGATTACTTTCTGGATATGCTCCCATTAACCTACTGTTTTCTCGAATAACATCAGTATAATATTTATCTTCCTTCGATTGAGGTATATACAAGAAAGCTTCAGAACTTTCTAGGAACTCTACAGCACCAACTGCTTTATCTCGTTCATAACCTAAGCCTACTACTGATAAAATAGGCATTCCTGG
Organism: Aliivibrio finisterrensis; assembly: GCF_008933155.1. Taxonomy (GTDB): domain Bacteria; phylum Pseudomonadota; class Gammaproteobacteria; order Enterobacterales; family Vibrionaceae; genus Aliivibrio; species Aliivibrio finisterrensis. The sequence goes on from NZ_WBVP01000012.1 coordinate 23,720, forward strand.
ACGATTTGACCAACCTGAAAAAAAATTGGACACAGGCTTAACGTCATTATTGGGATGAGCTTCACCGGAAGGAGGACTATACTCAGCTAAAGTGTAAATTATTCGAATCTCGTAGCTATACACCATTGCCATTCTGGCGACTATTGAAAAAAGTTCCGCTAGTGATTTTCTATCAATTAGTGATATATCAATTGCTATCTTAGTAGAGCCATCAGATTTACTTGTTTGCCTTAATACTTCGACAATATCATCATCAAATGAAAACACTTGAATCGATTGAAACTCCGCTTCTCCAATAAAGGAAATAGCATCCCTTTTTTGACCTCGTTTAGTAATAATTAGATCAGACGATAACATCTCATCTTTCGCGGAGTTGTTGATTATATTTTTAAGATTTTGAATGCTGTAATTGGATTTCATAAAAACATATCCTGCTGTCTATTATCTGAATCAATACTAGATGTGTGTTTTTTGCTCTTGATATCTGTTGTTAAAATAGTACTCAAGTTAATTGTCGTACTAGTTGTCAGATTTAGCTCAAATTTAGGAGACAACAAATATGAAAGCCTGAATCGCATACCTTGTAAACTGTCATAAGAACCAAATGTATTATCAGAACTAACAGATACAATCGCACCATAGTTCCACGCAATCATTAGTGCAGCTTCGACATCTTTCGGTACCGCGTGGTCAACAGTAAAAGTAGACTTTAGAGAAGCATTAAAAGGTTCATCAATTAGCCTATGATTGAAATATTTGCCAATTTTTTTTAATAGACCATAAACAGGTTGTAAGGTCGAAAGCCCCATATTGTTTGATAATGGTAAGGTTTTTAACATTGCGGCATAACTACTGGTTGAGCTATCTACGTTCTCCATTTGCGCTGATTCATTAATTTTAGTTGTACCACCATTCACTAAAAGCGGACTTAGCACGGAAAGTAACCATCTAGGATTCCCTTCACTAATAGTTGATATGGCTTCCCAACCAGAATAAAACTCAGGTAACGATCGTCTGCCCTTTCTCTTTCCATTCTTGTTTAAGAAAGCGTTCCTGAATGCAACGATAGGTGAAATTTTTCTTATTAAACTAGGAGTAGCCTCTGCTGATAAGAAGTGATTCTTGTAATTTAATTTTTTCGCTCGGACAAACGTTTTAAATGTTGGGTCCTTTTGATATAGCTCATCAAAGACTTCAATCCACTGTTGAGGAGTTGAGTTAACTCTAGATCCAAATCTTGTTGAGCCTAATCTATCGACTGGATTATTGATGCCAAACTTTGATGTCACTAAGTTCATGCAAAACTCATTACTCTCGCCTTTTGTAACATACCAAAGCTCAACAATAGAGTAATCATTAATGGCACTTGTTTCTGTTTTTACTTCTTGGTGAAAACCACAAGGAACAAGGGCAACTTTGAATATCACTTTATGTGCAGATGAACGCATACTAGATAAAACTTTATCTAGTAAATTTTTAGGTGCTATCTCAAACTCATCCAAAAGTAAGGCCCAGCGGTGTTCAGGTCGGTTTAAAGCTCTGTCTATTGATGAGAGGACGGACTCAACACTTGTTTTAAGATCATAAAACGCATAAGGCACTTTATTCTCAAATTCGCTTTCATCAAAATTTGAATTTCCAAAAAGACTTACCTTTCTAGAGTATTCACCGAGGTCATTTAGCTTCATAACAAGCTCATGCCTAACTCTAGACAGTGATACTTTTTCTGGCTGAAGCTTCAAAATTTCACATATTTCAATTAAAGATTCATGAACACTGACGGAATTCTTCTGTAAGACTTCACTAGAGATATTACTTAAAGAGCTTTCGATACTATCGATAGTACTTAACATGACATGAGTAAAAAAGGCGCTATATGCGAATGCCTCTGAAATCTCAGTTTTTAGACCAACATCCTCTAGCGACTTGATCATTTCTCCCCAAACAAGATCACCTGGAACATATATACCATCATATTCGACGTTCAGACTCGTGGAACCTTTCCACTTGGGAAGAGTGTTTATACTTAACATACGAAGAAAGGTGGTTTTTCCGCTACCTCTCGGCCCAACAAGAATCGTATGTTCATTTCTTGCGGTCTCTAAAAATAGCTTAGAGGATACAAACGACCTAGCAATATCTTCGCTTCTTAAGTGTTTTGCATTAAAGGCTTCTAGTTTCATCTTATGCCTCTGTTTTCTCAAGTTTTTCGATTTCACCACTGTCATTCATTATAAAATCGATGTTATATTCCAAAAGATTCTGTTCTAAATGTTTTAAGTCTTTAGGTACACAGTGTTTAATATTTGGGAATTTTTCAATGATGTCATTCCATGTAGTACCAGTTACTGGAGCTACAATGTTAGCGATATCCTCTGCTAGTTCCTCTAAACATCCAACAAACCCAAAGCCCACCCCTGTAAATACTCCATCATTTCTTCTTTTAGATAGACCCCAGTGATTCCCTTGCCAGGAGTATACATCAAGTACACCTTGGGGAGTCCCTCGTGTCTTTTTAGGGTCTATATCCATGACGTAGAATTGATTCGCGAAGTCATCCCCTAAACTCTCTTTGTGGCATGAAAGGGTACCAGCAGCAAACACAACAGTTCTCTTGCTTCCATCAGAGAAGTAAGAGATTTTACCGTGATGCTTATGTCCATGAATGACTATCCAATTGCCATATCTATTAAGCATTTCAAGCAATTCAACGCCACCATTCATAAAGTCATATGAGCCTAAATTATAGTTTGGGTGCTGTATTGGATGATGGTGACAAACGAGTAATCCTAACTTTTTGTTTTGATTGTCAAAGTGAGCTTGCAAAGTTGACTCTAACCATTGATGTGTAGATTTTGAAACAAACCCTTTTTCATATGCGACTGGGTTATTTGTATGATTAGAGCAACTATTTAGAGTTATTAAGTTATATGATTCTGTTTGAGAAAAAAGGAAGTTTGAACCAAAGTAATGGATACGATTTATATGATCGCTCATTGATTCATTTTTATTCAGGTGTACTAACGGGTAGATAGGTGAGAGTTGTTTTAAGTCTTCAACAAGACAATGATCTTTGTCTAACTCTCTAATAACATTGTGAAGTTCAAAGCCTCTGCTATTAACATCATGATTACCAGTGGCAGCGACAAGAATTTCACAACCTAAAGTGTTGGCAAGTTCGTTTAATTTTTTCCAAGCGAACTGCAAAGCACTTTTTTCAGAGTGGGTGGTAATATCACCAGGACAAACAAGGATATCAGCACTAATTGAGTCACTTTTAACCTTATCTATTAAACTTTGCCAAAAATTATTTGTTAAGCCTTTTTCGCCATTGAATGTTAACCAAGAATGTCGGCTGCCATCCTTGACTTTATCACTATTAACAAAATGTAAGTCACTTACTACCGCAACTTTCAATGATTTTGATGGCATTAACTTCCAAACCCCGTTGTGTAACAGTTACTAAATGCTAAATGTATCATAGTTTTATATTAGATGGCTTCTTGAATTAGTAAGTAATATGGTTGGAAATAGTATGCATATTAAATAATCATTAATTTTAAAAGCGGTAAGTTGTTGTACTTGTTATTATGTTTTTAGTGCGTTTTATCTGATAGATATAGTGTGATTTAACTATTTGCGTTATATCTTTATAAATCAGATTAACAAGACTTCAACTTATTCATGGATTGTTAAGGAGTTTAATCTCCTTTTTGACTCATTACGCAACTTGCGTTATGCAACTTGCGTAATGATAAATTGCATGCAAAGCATAAGTCTTATTTTTTGGGTGAATGCATTGAGGGTTGTTGAATAAATACTATTTAAAGCATTAAAAAACAAGTCACTCACTTTTTATATCTAACTTTGTTTTTGATACATGTTCAAGAAGTACTCTTTTTTCATCCTCTGTCATTTTGTCTATGATACAAGCTAATTTTGCTGAGCTCTCACTTTCACAAAAAAAATAATTCAAAGGTACATCAAGCTCATCTGCGATTAGCTTCAAGGTTTGAACATCTGGAGTGTGCTTTCCTTTTTCATACTGATTCATTCTTGGGCTTGCTGTACTTTCATCCATACCTATGCGGACTCCCAAGGATTTCTGAGATAGGTTCGCTTTTTTACGCGCCTCTTTGAGGCGCAATGGAAATGGATTATTAAATGACATTTATATTTCATATCTCTAGACTCTAAGTAACTAAGATTTTCTTAGTTTTACTGATTTATGTATACTAAGCAATCCTTAGTGTCAGGTCGGTATAAGTTGTAAATGAAACGTTCTATGAAAATTAGTGCATTAATGTATAAGTTGTTGATTGAAAAAAAAATGGATGGTTTCTCTATTATTGAAGCTAGAGATTCTTCATTAAGCCTTGAAGATGAAACACACGATCTTGTTGAAGCAAGGAAGAGAATCTATCGCCAAATATGGCAATATCAGAAAAGGAACTGGCTTAGAAGTGAAGGTGCAGGGAGAAGTAAAAGATACTTTCAAACAGATCAATTTAGAGTTCTTCAAGTCACAGCTCAGAAAAAAGTTGAACCTTTAATAAAAGAACGCAATTCAGATTACTCGGTTTTGTTTCGAGAGAGTAAGGAGTATAAGGGAGAGTTGGAGATCGTGCTTGGTGAAATAGATGAATACCAATCATTAAGATACCGCTTTCCAGAGCTTGAGAATAAATTAACCCCTTTGTTACAGCAAGCAAAGCAACGTTCAGCACACTTGCTTGGTAAGGTGAATGTATTAACGAATGTTTTAAATGTTTTATCTGAAGGCAAAAAAACATGTTAAGGAAGTGGCAGTTAGAGTGTTCAGAAATTGCATTGCAGAAATATAAAACAAATCAAAACCACTTTTTTTGCCAAGCTACACCTGGAGCCGGAAAAACAGTACTTGCAGCAACTATCGCCTCAAGGTTATTGCAAGATGATATGATTGATCTTGTCTTGTGCTTTTCTCCGTCTTTAGCTGTTTCAGACGGTATAAAAAGAACTTTTTCACAGACTCTTAATTGCACTTTTAATGGTGGGTTGGGTTCTATCGGGCAGTCTCTAACATACCAATCAATTCAGTTTCTTAATGGTGAGTTTTGGCGAACACTCCGCAATCATCGAGTGTTCGTCGTCTTTGATGAAATACACCATTGTTCGGGGCTGGAGATTGAAAATGCGAACGTTTGGGGTCAACAGGTACTGACTAAAGTTCAAGGCTTAGCTACCTATACTCTCGCGATGTCAGGTACTCCATGGAGATCAGATTCCTTGCCTATAGTAATGGGAGAATACAGTGATCCTGATGGAGTGCTTTTAGTTGATTACCAATATACTCTCAAACAAGCCATCGCAGATAAAGTCTGTAGATCTCCCAAGATCGTATTGGTTGATAATGAGCATTTATCAGTAACTAGTGATAAAAAAGTTGAATCGTTTACCTCAATATTAGAAATGATTAAGCAAACCAAAACTTCTTATCAAAGTGTCATTCACAATCAAGAGGCTATGGAGTACCTGCTTAGCCTTGGTTGTAAAAAGCTCGCAGATATACGATCTCATGCTCCAGAGGCAGGAGGGTTGGTTGTAGCCTCTTCTGTTAATCACGCTCAAACTATCAAGGAGATACTCTCCCAAAAGTACGCCCAAACGGTCGTAATAGTCACTTATCGACATGAAGAGCCTTTAGCTGAGATTGACCGTTATCGACAAAATAATACTCAATGGATAGTTAGTATAGGAATGATTAGTGAAGGTACTGATATTCCGCGCCTTCAAGTTTGTTGCCACATGAGTTCGGTTAAAACTGAGCTGTATTTTAGGCAGGTGTTAGGACGGATTCTTCGTATGAGTGGTGCCGTAAACCAGCAAGCCTGGTTGTTCACTTTTGCAGAGCAAAGTCTGATCGAGTTTGCAGAGCGGATTGAGCAAGATATTCCTGAATCATGTATGTTTGCTAAGATGAAAAACCAAGTAGATCTAGAGTTTGATATTCAGAAAAATAAGTTGAAGGATAACAGTTGTTTAGAAGAACGAAATGAAATGAACGGACAATTGAAGTGGAGCAGTACAGCTAATATTGATTTCAATTCAAATGGCTCTCTTGATGCATTAGACGAACTTCGGTTGGGAACTTTTAAACAGCGTGTGATTTCTGCTTTTCTATAAAGTATAGGGGCGTATAAGTGGGCAAATTAATTTGTAGTGATGTAGTACATTTGTGTGCATAAAATCAATTAATTTAAATATTATTTAGTGTAACATTCTCTTTAATCAATGGTTTTTAAATTATTTCATATAAATGCTAGAAGTTTATGTTTGAGGCTTCGATATTTAATGAGGACAGAAAATGCAGCAAGTAATGCCTGAAAAGTTAATAGTAGTCAAATCGTTAGCTCTTAATGAAAACCAAGGGTTTGTAATCCCAGTTTTGGCTGAGCAAGAGGATGGATCTTATCGTCGTTTAAACAGAGACGAATACCCTAGTGATATCTTGATAACAAAAGGCTTTCCTGCAATTGCTGAACAGTATGAAACCAGTGAGCTTTTTGTGCTTTCCAATCACTCTTTGGATGAAGCAAAAGAAGGTTTAAAATACAGAGCACACCTTAATGATGTGGAGAGGTTGCCTCAAAATACATTTTTGCCTGTCCTAATTACAGACCTTCCTGATAAACAAGCTGGATTGTTACCTCTAGATATTATTCCTCCATCGCAGCCATTTTTTATCTTAGATAATGAATACATGTATGGGCCTTTGTCTAGTACTCAAACTGATGATAAGAGATACATGATTGAGCCATTTGTTCATCCATTACTCAGCTTTGGTAAAGGGTACCTAGGAAAGTTCAATTACTCAGAGGTTTTAGATACCGTTGTTGATGCCTTTGTTAATGGTGTAGAGAAGAAATTTATTACCTCATTTAAGGCTGTGTCTAAATATAAATCAGGAAACTCAAGTATTGACTATTTGTCTGATGACCAACTTATCCGCGTTGTTAACGCTCAAGGTTTTGGGAAAAAATCTAAAGTTTTAGCGAAGAAAGAGGCTGAAAGGTTACAACAATTTATTGCAGATAGTGAGAAAGCTAATCAAATAATTAAACAAGATGAACGTGTAGAGCGTTTAAAAAAATTATTAGACAAGTATTTGGTGGAAGCTGATTTTGGTTACTCTCTGATAAAAGAGTACCTTGGTTCGTCTGCTGGACAACGCTTCCTACAAACTTACGTCGAAGAAAATAAATTATCTTTGCTGCAAGAACATTTAGATAAAGTCAATGAAGAAGCAGATGAAAAAGAAAAAGAAATACGACTGAAGCTTCAAAAACTATCAGATACATTTTTGCAAAAAGAGATTCAATTACATGATTTCGAATTAAAGATTGTGCAAAAAAAGAAAGAAGTCGAAGAAGAGATTGCAAAGATAGAAGCCGAGAAAGAAGAAACAATTAAAAAGCGCCTTGAAGAACAGCAGCATGAGCTTTCCAAGGAAATTGAATCTGCCAAGTTAGATCTTTCTAACATTCTGAATGATATAGAAAATCAATCTAAAGAATTAGGGGTAGTCAACGAAACAACTCAACTTAATAAAAGAAAGTCGTACTTAGAGGAGCATAATAAAATGCTTGAATCTGCAGCGAATGGCTTTGTTAATACTTTACAAACTACAAGTAACCAAGATTTAGCAAAAAAAATTGGCGAAATGGAGGCCATTAATAAAGTTTTGAGTGGACAATCATATCTTGAGACTACCTCTTTGGAAGCAAAACCAATTGTATTTGCTAAAAATCAGCCGGAAAATGCTGAGGATCTTATCGATAGCTTATGTTATGAGTTTTCTGAAGATGGCGGAAGAGCTTTCTCTCAAGAAGAAATGACAAATTTATTAGTTTCAGTGAATCAGTCTTTCTTAACTGTTTTGAGTGGTCCTCCAGGAACCGGAAAAACATCAACAGCGACTCGCTTAGCAGAAGCATTGCACCTAGGCTGCTCCCAAGGCGATAAGAACTTTCTATTTGTTCCTGTTGGTCGTGGTTGGGTGTCAAGCCGAGATACATTAGGTTTTTATAACTCACTTAAAGGTGTATATCAAGAATCAAGAACTGGACTATATAATTTCCTACAACGAGATGCTAATCAAGCAAACAAGATTATTTTACTTGATGAAGCAAACCTCTCTTCAATGGAACATTATTGGTCTGATTTTATAGGGCATTGTGATGCTGATTACGGTTCGAGACCTATTGATACAGGTATCCCTAAAGAAGAGTTAAGATTTCTTAAATTGGATGAATCTGTAAGATTCATCGCAACTATAAACAATGATGCAACAACGGAACGTTTATCTCCTCGTTTGATCGATAGAGCTCCAATTATCAACTTAGATCTGTCTAGTGAAATTGCCCATAATATTGTAGGGAAGAAGCTCGATGGTGCCGTTCACTCGAATTTGATGAAAAAGCTATTTATTCCAGAGGATGCTGAATTATCTAAGGCAAACTCTTTGGTATTGAAGCAGGTTATTGACCAATTGTCAGTACGTGATTCAAAATTAGGAAACCCAGTCCATATAAGCAAACGTAAAGTAAATGCCATTACAAATTACTGTGCAGTTGTTGGTTCAATACTGGATTCTGAAGTTGCTTTAGATTTTGCGATAGAGCAACACATACTTCCACATATTGAAGGCTACGGTTTAGGTTTTAAAAAGCGTTTAGGTAACCTTCAGACCATTCTTGGACGTTCTTACCCTAGATCGACGGCTCAAATAGAACGAATTTTGGCTAGTGGGAATGAATTTACAAGCTCGTTCTCTTATTTTTAATTGGTAGCAGCAAATGAAGCTTGATATCAAAATTCTAAGTGGAGAAAGGTACGGCCATCAGTTTTCTTTATCTACAATTACTTCATCTTCAGTACCTCACCAATGGGTGAAAGAAAATGAAGTAGTTGAGTTATCGCTTTCTGTACCCAACCATTATACAGATGCAGAACTTATTCTTTACGATCATAAAATTGATATAAGCTCTATCACATATGATGATGGTGAGAATAATTGTTGCTTTAACTGGTTACCCCAAAAAAAATGGGGAGGAAGACTGGAATGTCTGTTCTTCAATTACTTTGGGGTAGCGGAACTTACAGTAAAACTCTTAGATCAAGATGGCAGCCATCATTATTTTAATTTTCAGCCTATTGAAGTTTTAGCATCGAAAGCTAATGCAAAAAATGTAGAGTTAATGTTGTCATATTTAGCTAATTTGAACGATGATGAGCTACATTCTTTGTTTCAAACTACAAAGTACAATGCAGGATTTAAAGAAGGGAGTAGCTCCCCTATTAGTAATTTGGAGCGATTGGAGTATAGTTTTAAATTACTGGTATCATTAATTCCGAACTTATTAAGAAAACCAATATCTAAACTCCTCCCTGAACAAAAGGTTATTCAGCCTAATGATCATCATGATTTTAATGATGAATCACTAGGTTGGTTGATGTCTAACCTATCAGTTTTAGATGAATGTGATGATATTCATCAATCACATTTACGCTTTGAAAATAGAATGTATAGAGCTGGTTCTCTTCAGATTTCAGAGCTAAAAGAAAGTGCTGATGTCTATGAAAATAGAGTTATTCATGGTTTCGTAAATTTATTGATAGTCGAAACGTCTAATCAATTAAACTCATATGAGAGTATAGGTGAAGACCAAACGTCAGTTACTTCTCCTCCAAAGGGCTATGTATCGTTTTTTGAACAAGTAAACAAATTCAAAAAGCGTCTTTTAAGCGAGCAAGTAAACCGATGTGAAAGTCTCTTATATTCAATAACTAACCTTAAATTCCATTTGGAAACTCATTTAAGCGTTAGCCATGCATTAACGCAAAGGCCAATGCTGACATCGAAAGCAGCATCAGATCTCTCTTATCGAACTATTTTTATAGAATTTATTAATTGGTATGAGAAAAGTAAGCCTGATTGGTCTGTATATGAGAATTTATTTGCGATAAAAAGTATCCCTATTTTGTTTGAATCTTATTGTTATTATCGAGTCTCAGAAACCCTCAATGGTATCTTTCTTACAAATGATAGGATAAATAGTTACTGGCAAGATAAATATGGAAATGAAATTTCACTTCTAAGAGAGCCGGTTTATTGGATGCCTTTTAATAAAAATGTTTCGGATAGTAGATTCATTAACTCAGAAGGTTTAACCGTTACTAAAACCAAGGTAAGACCCAGGTCACATACGCATAAGTACTCCCATAGGTGCCCAGATATAGTTATCGAGGTTAAGCAACCCAATGGAGAGTTCAAGTTAGCTGTTCTTGATGCTAAATATACAACTGAGTTAATTGCATCGGAGAAAAGACTTCCTGAATGTACTATGAAATACATACATGGCATTCACCAAAAAGGAACAGGAAAGGCAGTGGTCGATTCTATGACTATCCTATTTCCAGAACAATCTTCTCCGTTTAATAGTTTTCATGTCAAAGAGCATGATCTTTTGAGTTTAGACCCAATAACTCCGTCTTTACAGTGCCTGGGCTTAGAACTATCAGATAAACCTGAAGATAAGCTAACATTAATACTATCCAAACTCCTTGAGTCGTTACTGTCATATAATGATTTGAGTTCAAAGTCATTTTCGACGCTAGAAAAAACTGTTTAAGCTAAGTGTGGCTAACAAAGTTGGCCACAGCTACTGACATAAACAGATAGTGAAGTTGTATTAATTACGTCTGCTCCGCTTTGGAAAAAGAAAGCTTAGATAGTACTAATCCTTCTGGAAGCTGATATTATCAGAGTCGATTTTTTTGGAAAAGGCTCAAGATCCCTTTTCCTGACATCCTAATATCTCCGTAACTAGAGAAACAGCGTTACATACAGTTTTTATTTCCAGTTATTCTAACACTTAATGATAGTTGAACATTAAACTGAGTTGATATTTGATAAGACCAGTTAAAAGAATAATAAAAATGAGTAATATTTTGAACTTAAACTGTGCATATGTAATTTTGCACAGTTGTAAAATTGGTTATTATCCTTATTTTTATAATGCAATGTGCAAAACAAAGGGGGTTTAAAGATATTAGGCCTTAATTTTAATATGGTCCAAGTGTACTTCCTACTTGCGATTGTCGCTCAAATCACAGGGCATAAAGCAGGTAAGGCGTATCATAAGATCGTTAATGGTCATATTTATGAAGATCAGCTTGAATTGATGAAAGAAGTTCAGTTAAAGCGTGAGCCATTGAAAGCCCCAACCTTTAAAATAAACCCTAAGATCAAATCATTAGAAGATTTAGAAACTTGGGTAACCATGGATGATTTTGAAGTGATTGGCTATGAAAGCCATGAAGCGATTAAGTATCCTTTTTCAGTGTAATACCCATTTCAGTACTAATACCTACTTAATTACATTTGTATAAGACATAAAAAAGCCCCGAAGCATTTACTTCGGGGCTTTCCTTTATCTGTTTATCATTCTTAAACCGTTAGAGCTAATACGCCACCTGGTAGAATGATGAATACAAAACTTAAATATCCAGCAACAACCGCCTTGTTACGGTTAGCCATTTCTGCAATCCACTCAGCACCTTTAATTGGTAACTCACGTAGGAATGGAGTACCGAAGATAACTAGCGTTGCAATTACGTTGAAACATAGGTGAACCAATGCAATTTGCAGAGCAAGAACCGCATACTCACCTGATGCTGCTGTTGCTGCTAGTAGAGCCGTCACACAAGTACCAATGTTAGCACCAAGAGTGAATGGGTAAACATCGCGAACTTTAAGTACACCAGTACCTACAAGCGGAACCATTAAACTTGTTGTTGTCGATGATGATTGAACTAGAACCGTTACCACTGTACCTGATGCGATACCATGTAGAGGGCCACGGCCAATTGCGCTCTTAAGCAGTTCTTTTGCACGACCAACCATTAAGCTCTTCATTAATTTACCCATAAGAGTAATAGAAATGATAAGAACCGCAATACCAAGGGCAATCATTAATAGACCACCAGTCATGCTTCCAAAGCTAGATAGAGGCTCTTGGATCGCGCTGATAACTGGCTTGGTAATTGGTTTGATAAAATCAAAGCCTTTCATGTTCATGTCGCCCGCACTTAAGAACGGAGACACTAACCATGCTGATAGTTTTTGGAAAATACCAAACATCATTTCTAGAGGTAAGAAAATAGACACGGCTAATAGGTTAAAGAAATCATGAACCGTCGCACAAGCAAATGCACGTCTAAATTCATTTTTACAACGAGCGTGTCCAAGGCTTACTAGAGTATTGGTAACGGTAGTACCAATGTTAGCACCCATTACCATAGGAATTGCGGTTTCAATAGGTAAACCACCAGCCACTAATCCAACAATAATAGAGGTCACAGTTGAAGAGGATTGAATTAATGCTGTTGCAACTAAGCCGATCATTAAGCCAGCAATCGGGTGAGATGCAAATTCAAAAAGAACTTTTGCTTCCTCACCAACAGACCATTTAAAGCCTGTGCCAACCATAGCAACCGCTAAAAGAAGAAGGTAAAGCATAAATGCTAAGTTTGCCCAACGCAGCATGCGCGAGGTATTGCTCATTGTTGCTGCAGAAATTGATTGGGTATTCATAGTAAAGCTCCGTACCGAAATAGTATGTTGTCGGTTTATTTAATCTGAAGCGATAGTAGATAACGAATATTTCAGAAATATTACAGTGAAAGAGAAAACTGTAATAAATGCTTCATAATTCATTTAAGCTCTATTTTTATCATCTTTAGTGCCTTTAAGTTATTGAGTTATAGGTGTTTTTGTTCTTTATTAAAAAATGGAATATAAAATTTTTTTTCAAACTTTTTTGTTCTATGTTTCGCTTGTATGACATTTTTAAGAATCTGGTTGCGGAAAAAGCGAATGGTTTTGATAAAATAAATAGTTTTTACGAAGTGTTTGCTTTAACTGTAATAAATGGCGTATCGTTCATATTATTATGATGCGATGACTTATTCGGTTCGCAAAAAGAGATAAGGTGCAATATGTCCCACTTAAATTACAACCATGTTTATTACTTTTGGATGGTATGTAAGCAAGGTTCAGTAACTAAAGCAGCAGAAGCTCTGTTTTTAACCCCTCAAACGGTCACTGGTCAAATTAAAATATTAGAAGAGCGTTTAGACGGTAAATTAACTAAACGTAACGGTAGGAATGTAGAGCCTACAGAGCTAGGGCAACTGGTCTATAAATATGCAGATCGTATGTTTGGTTTAAGTTATGAGATGCTTGATATCGTTAATTACAGCCAGCAGTCGAATGTATTGTTTGATGTGGGTGTTGCTGATGCGCTTTCTAAACGTTTAGTAAGTAAAGTTTTATCAACAACAGTGCCAGAAGATGCGTCTATTCATCTACGCTGTTTTGAATCCACTCATGAATTATTACTCGAGCAGTTATCTCAACATAAATTAGACATGATTTTGTCTGATTGTCCGGTTGATTCAAGTCAGAACTCTGGGCTTTTCAGTAAAAAGTTAGGTGAGTGTAGTATGAGTTTCTTTTGTTCTAAAGAGAGCGAATCAATCAACTTCCCTGAAGTCTTAGAAAAGAAGAAACTGCTTATTCCTGGTGGCAGAACCTCAATGGGAAGAAAGGTAATCCAGTGGTGTGATCAACAAGGTATTACCCCAAATATTTTAGGGGAGTTTGATGATGTCGCCTTAATGAAAGCATTTGCTCGTGAAAGCAATGCTGTTTTTCTCGCGCCAACCGTTTATATGAATGAGGCAGACTCTGATCTAACTTTACATAGAATTGCTGATGTAAATGATTTAAAAGAAGAGTATTACGTTATTTTTGCTGAACGAATGATCCAGCATCCAGCAGTAAAAAGCATTTGCTCTGCTGATTTCTCACATTTATTTGATTTTAATTTGCAATCATAAAGACGAATACGCTAAATTAGCTTTAACTAAATTAGATGGTAGTATTTATGAATTTACAGATGATGGCAGAGAATGGGCCAAAAGCCGTTACATTACTTAAAGCAATGGCAAATGAACGTCGTTTGTTTATTTTGTGTTTGCTGCTTGATGGGGAGCTATCGGTAGGACAAATTGCAGAACAGCTAGAGTTGAGCCAATCAGCATTGTCTCAGCATTTAGGTTGGTTACGTAAGGATGAGTTGGTATCAACAAGAAAAGAGTCTCAAACCGTGTACTACTCATTAAGTAGCCATGAGGTTAAGTCTGTCATTCAATTATTGCATGATCTGTATTGTCCAAAGAATTAATACGAGGCGATCACTTTTCTGCATAATATAGATAAGGTGCTTATACCAATCTACGCAATTATCTGAACAACTACTTATCCAGAATGGTATTATACCAATCTACATAAGTATTTGATCATTCTTGCTTGTTAAAATCGATTATATCTGCGTTATAAATTTTGTAATTAGATCCACTAGTTACTGTAATTTATGCCTTGCTATAATCGATTTTTCCTACGCAATTATCTGAACAACTACTTATCCAGAATGGTATTAAACATTGGTAGGGTAGAGAATCGTATCTTTTTTTTATTTACCAAATAGCAGGCATAAAAAAACCGACCTAGGTCGGTTTTTTCTTATTTCTAACTGAGAATCAAATTTCTATTAAAGAGCTTTGATTGCTGCAGTGAAACGCGCTTTATGACGTGCAGCTTTATTCTTATGAATAAGGCCTTTAGTCGCCATGCGGTCTAGAAGTGGAGTTGCAGTTGCTAGTGCAGCAGTTGCAGCTTCTTTATCGCCAGCTTCGATAGCTGCGATAGTTTTTTTCATGTAAGTGCGCATCATTGAACGACGGCTAGCGTTGTGCTGGCGACGTCTTTCAGCTTGAGTTGCGCGCTTCTTAGCAGATTTACTATTTGCCAAGGGTCTAACTCCCAAAAACGTAGTTCGGTGACAATTTAAGGTCGGGAAATATGCATTCTTTGAACTTAAATGTCAACTGATTTGTGTAAAAACCAAGCTGAATCAAACAAAAGTTTGATGAGAATGGCAAAACACGGTTAAGATGGCGTGCATTCTAACAGCATTTTTTCCAGTTAGTAAGCTCTTTATGGTAATCATCGCCATCTTTATGAGGTTTTTTTGTGAGTAAACGACTTTTACGTTCTGGCTTAATCGTCAGTATCATGACTTTAGTGTCTCGAGTACTCGGTTTAGTCCGTGATGTAGTAGTAGCAAATTTAATGGGAGCGGGCGCAGCAGCAGACGTTTTCTTCTTTGCGAATAAAATTCCTAACTTTTTACGTCGCCTATTTGCTGAGGGGGCTTTTTCACAAGCCTTTGTTCCCGTATTAACGGAATATCATGCCAGTGGGGATGATAATAAAACCCGTGAATTAATAGCAAAAGCATCGGGTACCCTTGGTGTTCTCGTTACCATTGTCACTTTTTTCGGGATTTTAGGTTCAGGAGCGGTCACTGCTCTGTTCGGCGCCGGGTGGTTTATGGATTGGCTTAATGATGGCCCGAATGCGCCTAAATTTGAACTTGCCAGTTTTCTTTTAAAGATTACCTTTCCTTATCTGTGGTTTATTACTTTCGTTGCACTCTCTGGCGCGATTCTAAATACCCTCGGTAAATTCGCAGTTTCTTCATTTACTCCCGTCTTTTTAAATATTGCTATTATTGCTTGTGCTTATTTTATTTCACCAAGTTTAGAACAACCAGAGATCGGCTTAGCGATTGGTGTATTTCTGGGCGGCTTGATTCAATTTTTATTCCAGCTTCCATTTCTTTATAAAGCGAAAATGTTGGTACGCCCACAATGGGGTTGGAATGATCCCGGTGTAACTAAAATCAGAACCTTAATGATCCCTGCATTATTTGGCGTATCAGTCAGTCAAATTAACTTGTTACTTGATACCTTTATTGCAAGTTTTCTAGCAACAGGTTCAATCAGTTGGTTGTATTATTCTGATCGCTTGTTAGAGTTTCCATTAGGGTTGTTTGGCATTGCAATAGCAACGGTAATATTACCTGCACTATCGAGAAAGCATGTAGATGCTGAAGGTGATGGTTTTTCACAGACCATGGATTGGGGGGTTAGAATGGTGATTTTACTTGGGATCCCTGCGATGTTAGGTTTAATGGTATTGGCAAAACCTATGTTAATGGTATTGTTTATGCGTGGTGAGTTTTCTCCTAATGACGTACATAATGCTTCATTATCTCTCCTTGCTTATTCATCTGGCTTATTAAATTTCATGCTAATTAAGGTATTGGCTCCTGGCTATTATGCTCGCCAAGATACTAAAACGCCGGTGCGCTACGGTATCATTGCGATGATAACCAATATGTTTTTTAATGCTATTTTTGCTTATTTCTATGGTTATGTTGGATTAGCGATGGCAACAGCATTGTCTGCTTTGGTTAACATGGCATTACTTTATCGTGGTTTGCATTTGGCAAATGTATATAAGCTATCTAAAGAGACTATTATTTATATTATAAAATTAGTGGCCTCTGGTGGCATTATGGTTGGCGTTTTATTGTGGTTTATGCCTGCCATGAATGTATGGCTAGAATGGGAATTACCAAAACGAATGTTCATGCTGCTAGGCTTTATTGTACTAGGAGCTGCGAGTTACTTAATCCCTGCGCTGATATTAGGATTGCGTCTGCGTCATTTACGAGTTAATACATAATATTGTTATTCACTGAGTTGAGTGGTTTGGCTAGTAAGATTAGTATATAATCCGTCAGTTTTTTTAATCAAATAACTTAATATTGAGATAATGGAATTAATCCGAGGTATTCACAATATTACGCCAGACCATAAAGGCTGCGTAATGACGATAGGTAATTTTGATGGTGTTCATTTAGGACATCAGCAAGTATTACAACAAGTTAAGTCTAAAGCCAAAGCGCTTGGCTTACCGTCTGTTGTCATGACTTTTGAACCTCAACCCATGGAGTTTTTTGCAAAAGAAAAAGCCCCAGCGCGATTAACCCGTTTACGAGATAAGTTTGTTCAGCTTAAAAAACTAGAAATAGAACGTTTATTGTGTATTAATTTTAATCAGAAATTTGCAGAACAAACCGCTGATGAGTTTGTCGAAGACTTGTTGGTTAGATCATTGGGTGTTAAGTTTCTGGTTGTTGGTGATGATTTTTGCTTTGGTAAACATCGCAAAGGAAATTTCGCCATGCTGCAAGAGGCCGGGAAAAAGTACGGTTTTGAAGTGGTAAATACACAAAGTTTTCGCTTAGAAAAACAAAGAGTAAGCAGTACGGCCATCCGCCATGCTCTCGCAAATGATAACTTAAGTGATGTCGCCACTATGTTAGGGCGAAATTACAGTATTACAGGCCGTGTCTCTCATGGTCGAAAGTTGGGGAGAACCATTGGTTTTCCTACAGCAAATATTCCATTAAAGCGTTGTGTTTCACCTGTGTCTGGCGTTTATGTTGTTCGAGCTAAAGACAAGAGTGGGAAACAATTAGGTGGTGTTGCTAATATTGGTAATCGCCCAACGGTGAATGGCGTTCGTCAGCAGCTAGAAGTACATTTTTTTGATTATCAAGCCAATTTATATGGCCAGCAATTGAATGTAGAATTACTTTGTAAGTTGCGTGATGAGCACAAATTTGAGTCATTTGACGCATTAAAACAACAAATAGAATTAGATTCTCAGGCAGCACGGGTGTGGCTGTCTGAAAATAGATAACATTTCATTTCGCCCAAGTAACGGAATTAAGAATCAATGAGTGACTATAAAGATACCTTGAACCTGCCTGAAACAGGATTCCCAATGCGTGGTAACTTGGCTAATCGTGAGCCAGAAATGCTTAAGCGTTGGTACGATGAAGATCTTTACGGTGAAATCCGTAAAGCGAAAAAAGGTAAGAAATCGTTCGTATTACACGACGGTCCTCCTTATGCAAATGGTGACATTCATATTGGTCACGCACTAAACAAGATTCTTAAAGACATTATTATTAAGTCGAAAACACTTTCAGGTTTCGATGCACCATACATTCCAGGTTGGGACTGCCACGGCCTACCTATTGAATTAATGGTCGAAAAGAAAAAAGGTAAGCCAGGTCAAAAGATCTCTGCAGCAGAGTTCCGTGAAGAATGTCGTAAATATGCGGCAGGCCAAGTTGAAGGTCAAAAAGAGAGCTTCAAACGTTTAGGCATCATGGGCGAGTGGGATAAACCTTACCGCACTATGGATTTTGGTACAGAAGCAAATATCATCCGTTCATTGGGTAAAATTGCTGACCAAGGTCACCTACTTAAAGGTTTTAAACCTGTTCACTGGTGTACTGATTGTGGTTCAGCACTTGCTGAAGCAGAAGTTGAATACCAAGATAAAGTCTCTCCATCTATTGATGTGCGTTTTATTGCAGCAGATGAAGCGGCAACATTAGCAAAATTCAGCACGCCTGAAGGTCATCAAGGCGAAGGTGAAGTATCCGTTGTTATTTGGACAACAACACCTTGGACTCTTCCTGCTAACCGTGCAGTAGCATTGAATGCTGATCTTGAGTATGTATTAGTTCAAGTTGAAGCCCATGGTGAGCAAAAAGCACAACGTCTAATTCTTGCATCTGAACTAGCTAAATCGGTAATGGATCGTGCGGGTATCGAGCATTTCCATAACTTAGGTTTTGCAAAAGGGTCTGATTTAGAGCTTCTTCAATTCAATCACCCATTCTATGGCTTTACGGTTCCAGCTATTTTAGGCGAGCACGTAACGACAGATTCAGGTACAGGTATCGTTCATACCGCTCCTGGTCACGGCCAAGAAGATTTCGTGGTTGGTAAGAAATACGATTTAGAAATTGCAAACCCAGTAGGATCAAATGGTGTATACCTTCCTGATACTGAGTTATTTGCAGGTCAACACGTATTCAAAGCGAACGATTCAGTTCTTGAAGTACTAAAAGAAAAAGGTGCATTACTGCATCATCATGCGTACGAGCACAGCTACCCACATTGCTGGAGACACAAAACGCCAATCATCTTCCGTGCAACACCGCAATGGTTCATCTCAATGGATCAAGCAGGTCTTCGTGCAAAAGCGTTAGAAGAAGTGAAGAGCGTTGAGTGGATGCCAGAATGGGGTCAAAACCGTATCGAAGGTATGATCGAAGGTCGTCCTGAGTGGTGTATTTCTCGTCAACGTACTTGGGGTGTGCCAATTGCTTTATTCGTTCATAAAGAAACATCTGAATTACACCCTAATTCACTAGAGCTAATTGAAAAAGTAGCTAAACTAGTTGAAGAAAAAGGCATTCAAGCATGGTGGGATGTAGATGCCGCTGAGCTAATGGGTGAAGACGATGCCGCTAAATACGAAAAAGTATTAGATACTTTAGATGTATGGTTTGACTCTGGTGTTACTCACTTCTCTGTAGTTGATTCTCGTGAAGAGTATGACTTCCCACAAGAAGAGAGAACACACAGCGCAGATCTTTATCTAGAAGGTTCAGATCAACACCGTGGTTGGTTCCAATCATCACTGATCTCTTCTGTTGCAATGAAAGGCAAAGCACCTTACCGCCAAGTACTAACGCACGGTTTCGTGGTAGATGGTAACGGCCGTAAGATGTCTAAATCTATCGGTAACGTTGTTGCTCCTAAAGACGTAACAAACAAACTAGGCGCAGATATTCTTCGTCTATGGGTTGCTTCTACTGATTACACTAATGAAGTTGCGGTTTCTGATGAAATTCTAAAACGTTCAGCTGACGCATATCGTCGTATTCGTAATACAGCTCGTTTCTTCTTAGCGAACCTAAGCGGCTTTAATCCAGAAACAGATATCGTTCCTGCTGAAGAAATGGTTGCTCTGGATCGTTGGGCTGTAGGTCGTGCATTTGCTGCACAGCAAGAAATCATCAAATCTTACGATGAATACAACCTGCATGAAGTAACTCAGCGTTTGATGCACTTCTGTTCAATCGAAATGGGTTCTTTCTACCTAGACGTAATTAAAGATCGCCAATACACAGCTAAGAAGAGCGGTCACGCTCAACGTAGTTGTCAAACGGCACTTTACTACATTGTAGAAGCACTAGTTCGTTGGATGGCACCAATCATGTCATTCACAGCAGATGAAATCTGGAATGAAATGCCAGGTGAGCGTGAGAAATTTGTATTCACCGGTGAGTGGTACCAAGGTCTATTTGATCTTGCTGAAGGTGAAGAGTTCAACAATGAATTCTGGACTGACATTCAAGCCGTTCGTGCTTCTGTAAATAAATTGCTTGAAGCCGCTCGTGGTGAGAAAGTTATCGGTGGTGCACTTCAAGCTGAAGTAACACTATACGCTGATGATAAATTGATTTCTAAAATCAATAAATTAGAAGATGAACTGCGTTTTGTTCTTCTAACATCAAGCGCAACGGTTAAATCACTTAGCGAAAAAACAGAATCAGCAAAAGCGACAGAGCTTGACGGTCTGTTTGTAGATGTTGCAGCATCCGAAGCTGCGAAGTGTGAGCGTTGTTGGCACCATGTTGCAGATGTAGGTACAATCGAAGGTCACGAAGAAGTATGTGGTCGTTGTGTATCTAACATTGACGGCGAAGGCGAAGAGCGTAAATTTGCATAATGACTAGCGATAATAAGACATTACCGCTGCTTAAAGAATCAGGACTCCGCTGGCTATGGCTAGCGGGGATCATCTTTATGGCAGACATCAGCATCAAGTTATTTGTGATGAAGGAAATGGGTTACGGTTGGGCAAACCGCATTGAAGTGTTGCCTTTCTTTAACTTCCTTTATGTTCATAACTACGGTGCAGCATTCAGTTTTTTAAATGACCAAGCTGGTTGGCAACGTTGGTTCTTTACTGGAATTGCGATTGCTGTGTGTAGCTTGTTATGCTATTGGATGCGTAAAGCGCCACAAACTGACAAACTAAATAATATTGCTTATGCACTGATTATTGGGGGTGCGATTGGTAATGTGTTTGATCGTTTAGTTCATGGTTTTGTTGTTGATTACCTAGATTTTTTCTGGGGTAACTACCATTGGCCGGCATTTAACTTAGCAGATGCCGCCATTTGTATTGGAGCGGGACTGATCATCTTAGATGGTTTTCGCTCTGGTAAAAAAGAGCAATAAGGCTAATTAGATATAATAAATTGAACGCTGCCCGAGAAGTCGAGTGGCGTTTTTTTTCAAGGAAAGATAATAATGAAAATAGAAAATAACAGTGAAGTTACTCTACATTTCACCATAAAATTAAAAGATGGATCTGTAGCGGATAGTACACACAGCTCGGGTAAACCGGCTAAATTCACTATGGGGGATGGCAGCCTTAGTGATAATTTTGAAAAATGTTTATTAGGACTAGAGTCAGAACAATCAAAAAGTATTGAGCTTAATGCAGAAGATGCTTTTGGTCTTCCAAACCCTGATAATATCCACCATATGGATAGAAATCGTTTTGTGGGTGATGCGACAGCTGAAGTAGGAACTATTATGGCCTTTAGTGGTCCTGATGGTATGGATATTCCAGGTATTATTACCGAGATCGCAGGTGATTCGGTAACGGTTGATTTTAATCACCCATTGGCAGGTCAAGATGTTATCTTTGACGTAGAAATTGTAGCGGTTGATTAATTCAACAAGATATAGAGATAAAAAATGAAAATAGTATTAGCAAACCCTCGTGGATTTTGTGCCGGCGTTGATCGCGCCATTAGCATTGTTGAACGTGCACTTGAATTGTATGAAGCCCCAATTTATGTTCGTCATGAAGTGGTACATAACCGTTTTGTTGTTGAGGGTTTAAAGCAGCGCGGTGCTATTTTTGTTGAAGAGTTAAGTGAAGTGCCAGACGACAATATCGTTATCTTTTCGGCTCATGGCGTTTCTCAGGCTGTACGCAAAGAAGCAAAAGAGCGCGCATTAACTGTATTTGATGCAACGTGCCCACTAGTAACAAAAGTACATATGGAAGTGGCTCGAGCAAGTAAGAAGAATATTGAAGTCGTGCTGATTGGCCACGCTGGTCACCCTGAAGTGGAAGGTACGATGGGGCAATATGCCAATGAAACAGGTGGCATGTATTTGGTTGAAACCCCAAGTGATGTCATTAATCTTACGGTTAACAATCCAAGTAACTTGCACTATGTAAGCCAAACAACCTTGTCTGTGGATGAAACCGCTGATGTGATTGATGAATTACGTCGAGTATTTCCTGAGATCCAAGGCCCTCGTAAAGATGATATTTGTTACGCAACCCAAAACCGTCAGGATGCAGTACGTGACATGGCAAGTCAGGTTGACGTAATGATTGTCGTTGGTTCAAAAAACTCCTCAAATTCAAATCGTTTACGTGAATTATCAGAAAAACTAGGTACAGCAAGTTATTTAATTGATTGTCCTGAAGACTTAAAAGAAGAGTGGTTAACCAACCAAGCTAAAGTTGGTGTAACTGCTGGGGCTTCAGCGCCTGAAGAACTTGTTAACCAAATCATTGAACAAGTAAAAGCGTTTGGTGGTACGACGGTTGAAGAGCTAACCGGTCGTGAAGAAAATATGTTCTTTGAAGTGCCAAAAGAATTACAAATTAAAACTGTGTCTTAATACTTCAGGTGCTGTGAATCAAAATTTGAGATAGAGTGCAAGGAAGCGAATTTAAAGGAGTAAAAATAAGAATGGTAAGAATAGCAATTGCAGGCGCAGCAGGAAGAATGGGCCGTAACTTAATTAAAGCAGTGAATGGCTCTCAGTTTGCCGTTCTTGCAGCAGCAAGTGAACATCCAGAATCAAGCTTAATTGGTGTTGATGTTGGAGAGATGGCTGGGTTAGGAAAATCAGGTCTTTCTATTGTGGATGATTTAGCAAAAGTGGTTGATGATTTTGATGT
This sequence comes from Aliivibrio finisterrensis, assembly GCF_008933155.1. GTDB lineage: Bacteria > Pseudomonadota > Gammaproteobacteria > Enterobacterales > Vibrionaceae > Aliivibrio > Aliivibrio finisterrensis. The sequence continues at coordinate 46,605 of NZ_WBVP01000012.1, forward strand.
GATTATTGATTTTACACTTCCAATTTCAACCCTTAAAAATATCGAATTGTGTCAAGAACACAAAAAAGCCATTGTTATCGGTACAACCGGCTTTAGTGAGCCAGGTAAAGCGCTTATCGATCAAGCTTCAAAAGACATTCCTATCGTAATGGCTCCTAATTACAGTGTCGGTGTGAACCTCGTATTTAAGTTGTTAGAAAAAGCAGCAAAAGTGATGGGAGACTACTGTGATATTGAAATTGTAGAAGCTCACCACCGTTATAAAGTCGACGCACCCTCAGGTACAGCCATTGGCATGGGAGAAGCTATTGCGGGTGCTATGGGTAATAAACTTGAAGATGTTGCTGTATATGCTCGTGAAGGAATTACTGGTGAAAGGAGCAAAGATGAGATTGGATTTGCAACGATTCGAGCCGGAGATATTGTAGGCGAACATACGGCTATGTTTGCTGATATTGGTGAACGTGTTGAAATAACACATAAAGCAACGGATAGAATGACGTTTGCAAATGGCGCGGTGAGAGCCTCTCATTGGCTACATAAAAAGTCTCCTGGTTTCTATACCATGCACGATGTTTTAGATCTAGATCAGCTATAACGGTTGTATTAAGCCCGAATTATTATTGATTTGGGCTTTTTTTTAACTGAACTAAATTAAATGCAACTTAATCACTATTTATTCACTGCTGATGCTCTTTATTACTGGGTTTTCAGGGTTGTGTAAATTTTTTGTTTTCTATTCGTTGTTTTATTTGTGGCTTATTTTTATTGTGTTTATGCTGCTTATTGTTGGTTTTTTATCTGAGTCTTTTGTTTTTTAATGTTTTGTTTGTTGTTTAACGTTTGCTTTGTTTTTATAAGTAATTTTAAATGATGAAAAAAAGATTAAATATACATAATTTTAATTTCGTAGTGATTTTTCATCATGTTGATATAGATAAATGCCTTTTTTATAGTAAAAGTAGGCTTTTTGTAATGAGTTGTCTAAAAAGGTTGTTTATGTTGGTGTTTTTTATTGACACTTATCCCATATATATCTAAAATTTCGCCAATTTGTCAAAATTCGAGCTTTTAGTTTGTATTTTGGGTTTAAAAAAAACAGTTTTGCAATTATATTGATTAAAACTGAATACTTATTATGTTTGGAGGTTGTCTTGAGTAAATCAGCGCTGTTAGTCCTAGAAGATGGGACTGTGTTCCGCGGTCAATCGATTGGAGCAGATGGCTCGGCCGTTGGTGAAGTCGTTTTTAATACCTCGATGACGGGGTACCAAGAAATTCTCACTGATCCTTCCTATTCTCAACAAATCGTTACTCTTACTTATCCCCACATTGGCAATACCGGAATCAATTCCGAAGACGAAGAATCCTCTTCTATCCACGCTCAAGGCCTTGTGATTCGCGATCTCCCTCTCTTAGCTTCAAACTTCCGCAGTGAACAAACTCTTTCTGAATACCTTAAATCTCAAAATATCGTCGGCATTGCTGATATCGATACGCGTAAATTAACTCGAATCTTACGTGAGAAAGGTGCTCAAAACGGTTGTATTGTCGCGGGCAATAATTTAGATGAAGCATTTGCGCTAGCTCAAGCAAAAGAGTTCCCAGGTCTTAAAGGCATGGATTTAGCAAAAGAAGTAACAACGACTGAAGCTTACCAATGGAAGCAAGGTTCTTGGACATTGACTGGCGGTTTGCCAGAAGAAAAAGCAGACAGTGAATTACCATTCCACGTTGTGGCTTACGATTTCGGCGCTAAACGTAACATTCTACGTATGTTAGTAGACCGCGGTTGTCGCCTAACGGTTGTTCCTGCACAAACTTCAGCAGAAGACGTGTTAGCAATGAATCCAGATGGTGTATTTCTATCAAATGGCCCTGGTGACCCTGCGCCATGTACTTACGCAATTGAAGCAACAAAAGTGTTCTTAGAAAAAGGGTTACCAATCTTTGGTATCTGTCTTGGTCATCAAATTCTTGCTTTAGCATCAGGTGCTCAAACCGTAAAAATGAAGTTTGGTCACCATGGTGCAAACCATCCAGTGAAAGACTTGGATCGTGATGTGGTTATGATCACGGCACAGAACCACGGTTTTGCTGCGGATGAAGAAACACTTCCTGCGAACTTGCGTGCAACGCACAAATCATTGTTTGATGGTACGTTGCAAGGCATTCATCGTACAGATAAGCCTGCATTTAGCTTCCAAGGTCATCCTGAAGCAAGCCCAGGTCCACATGATGCCGCGCCATTATTTGACCATTTCATTGAATTGATCCAGCAGTCTATTTCAGACAAGACAAATAAAGCTTAATTCGGAGTAGTAATAAGATGCCAAAACGTACTGACATTAAAAGCGTTCTAATTCTAGGTGCAGGCCCAATCGTAATCGGCCAAGCATGTGAATTTGACTACTCTGGAGCACAAGCGTGTAAAGCACTTCGTGAAGAAGGCTACCGCGTTATTCTTGTGAACTCTAACCCTGCAACAATCATGACTGACCCAGACATGGCTGATGCAACATACATTGAGCCTATCCATTGGGAAGTGGTTCGTAACATTATCGAAAAAGAGCGTCCAGATGCAGTTCTACCTACCATGGGTGGTCAAACGGCATTGAACTGTGCGCTTGATTTAGAAAAGCACGGCGTGCTTGCTGAGTTCGGTGTTGAGATGATCGGTGCAACAGCTGATGCTATCGATAAAGCAGAAGACCGTTCACGTTTCGATAAAGCAATGAAGTCAATTGGCCTTGAGTGTCCAACGGCTGATACAGCAAAAACAATGGAAGAAGCTTACAAAGTACTAGAGATGGTAGGCTTCCCTTGTATCATTCGTCCATCATTTACGATGGGGGGTACCGGTGGTGGTATCGCTTATAACAAAGAAGAATTTGATGAAATTTGTCGCCGTGGTTTGGATCTTTCTCCAACCAATGAACTTCTCATCGATGAATCTCTTATCGGTTGGAAAGAGTATGAGATGGAAGTGGTTCGAGATAAGAACGACAACTGTATCATTGTATGTGCGATTGAAAACTTTGATGCGATGGGCATTCACACGGGTGACTCAATCACGGTAGCGCCTGCACAAACACTAACAGACAAAGAATACCAATTAATGCGTAATGCTTCTCTAGCAGTATTGCGTGAGATTGGTGTTGAAACGGGTGGTTCAAACGTACAGTTTGGTATTAATCCGAAAGATGGCCGTATGGTTATCATTGAAATGAACCCACGTGTATCACGTTCTTCTGCGCTTGCATCTAAAGCGACGGGTTTCCCTATTGCTAAAATTGCAGCGAAACTTGCGATTGGTTATACACTTGATGAGTTAATGAATGACATTACCGGTGGCGCAACACCAGCATCATTTGAACCAACAATTGATTACGTTGTTACTAAGATCCCTCGTTTTAACTTCGAAAAATTCGCAGGTGCTAACGACCGTCTTACCACTCAAATGAAATCGGTTGGCGAAGTAATGGCTATCGGCCGTAACCAACAAGAATCGCTACAAAAAGCATTGCGTGGCCTAGAAGTTGGCGCGACAGGCTTTGATGAAATGGTTGATCTTGATGCGCCTGATGCATTAACTAAAATTCGCCATGAGCTAAAAGATGCGGGTGCTGAGCGTATTTGGTACATCGCTGATGCATTCCGTGCTGGTATGTCAGTAGATGGCGTATTTAACTTAACAAACGTTGACCGTTGGTTCCTAGTTCAAATCGAAGATTTAGTAAAAGAAGAAGAAGCAGTTAAAGCGGGCGGTTTCGCTAGCTTAACAGCGGATAGCCTTCGTAAACTTAAGCGTAAAGGTTTTGCGGATGCGCGTTTATCTAAATTATTAGGTGTTGCAGAAAGCGAGATCCGTCGTTTACGTGACCAACATGATATTCACCCTGTTTACAAGCGTGTCGATACGTGTGCTGCGGAGTTCTCATCAGATACGGCTTACATGTACTCATCTTACGATGAAGAGTGTGAAGCAAACCCAACAGAGAAAGATAAGATCATGATCTTAGGTGGCGGTCCAAACCGTATCGGCCAAGGTATTGAGTTTGACTACTGTTGTGTACATGCATCATTAGCACTTCGTGAAGATGGTTACGAAACCATCATGGTTAACTGTAACCCTGAGACCGTTTCTACCGATTATGATACCTCTGACCGTCTATACTTTGAGCCAGTAACCCTGGAAGATGTACTAGCTATTGCTCGTATTGAAAAACCAAAGGGCGTGATTGTTCAATACGGTGGTCAAACGCCTCTTAAATTGGCGCGTGCCCTTGAAGCTGCTGGCGTTCCGATTATTGGTACAAGCCCTGATGCTATCGACCGTGCAGAAGACCGTGAGCGCTTCCAAGTTGCTGTAGACCGCCTAGGCCTTCTACAACCAGAAAATGCAACCGTAACAACAATGGAGCAAGCAATTGAGAAATCTCGCGAAATAGGCTTCCCATTAGTTGTTCGTCCTTCTTATGTTCTTGGTGGTCGTGCGATGGAAATCGTATACGATGAGCAAGACTTACGTCGCTACTTCAACGAAGCAGTAAGCGTTTCAAATGAATCTCCAGTACTTCTTGATAGCTTCCTAGATGATGCAATCGAAGTTGATGTAGATGCAATCTGTGACGGTGAGCAAGTGGTTATCGCTGGTATTATGGAACACATCGAACAAGCGGGTGTTCACTCAGGTGACTCAGCGTGTTCTCTTCCTGCTTATACGTTAAGCGAAGAAATCCAAGATGTGATGCGTGATCAAGTTCGTAAGCTGGCATTCGAGCTAGGTGTTCGTGGCTTAATGAATACACAGTTTGCTGTTAAAGATAATAATGTATATCTAATCGAAGTTAACCCTCGTGCTGCACGTACGGTTCCATTCGTATCTAAAGCGACAGGTGCGCCAGTTGCTAAGATTGCTGCACGTGTAATGGCGGGTCAGTCTCTTGAGTCTCAAGGCTTTACAAAAGAGATTATACCACCTTACTTCTCTGTTAAAGAAGTAGTATTACCGTTCAACAAGTTCCCTGGTGTTGACCCACTGTTAGGCCCTGAAATGCGCTCAACAGGTGAAGTGATGGGGGTTGGTGCAACGTTTGCTGAAGCATTTGCAAAAGCAGAATTAGGTTGTAGCAAAGAGTACCCAGAAGGCGGTCGAGCATTACTTTCTGTTCGTGAAGGCGATAAGAAACGTGTTGTAGATTTAGCAAAACACCTTGTTAAATTGGGTTACCAACTGGATGCAACTCACGGTACTGCGGTTATTCTTGGCGAAGCGGGTATCAACCCTCGTCTAGTGAACAAGGTACACGAAGGCCGTCCTCATATTCTTGACCGTATCAAGAATGGCGAATACACCTACATCGTAAATACTGCAGCAGGTCGTCAAGCGATTGAAGATTCTAAAGTATTGCGTCGTGGCGCATTGGCTGAGAAAGTGAACTACACAACAACGCTAAATGCAGCATTTGCTAGCTGTCTAGCGCATGAAGCGGATGACCGTAAAACGGTTAATTCGGTTCAAGAGCTACACGCTAAAGTAGCAGCTAAATACGCTTAATTGCGAAACTGGCTAAGTAACAATATTAGCTAACTAATAAAAATCCCGAAGAATGCGAGTTCTTCGGGATTTTTTATTTTTTTTTTCTAGTGAACAAGCAAGAATGATCACATACTTATGTAGATTGGTATAAAACCCTAATCTTTTGAGAGTTCAATTAACGCTTGGTAAAAGCTTTTCTCAAAGGTATCAATAGGGCGTTCAACCGGTGTTGCGCCTTCTTTTGCTGCAACAGGGTGATAATCTGCAACAAATTGAACAAACAGCTGAGGTGCTTTATTCTCTAAACCCACAAACCCAGCCATATTATAACTACCAAACAGTGAGCCGCTTTTCGATTTCATGCTGCCTTTAATGGGTTCTTTACGCATGCTGTTACGATACTTTAAGGTGCCATCAATGCCTGATGTTGGTAATAGGTCAATCAAGCCTAATTCTTTATCGTATTTATAGAGATATTGCAGGATTGATTTCATCTGATTTGCTGTCATACGGTTATTACGGGATAAGCCTGAACCATCAACCAGTACCGCATTGCTTAAATCAATATTCGCTTGTTTTAGTAAGATATCTTTAATTGCCGCAGTGCCATTGGTGAAGCTACCCGGTTGCTGGTAGTTTAAATGACCTAATATCTTAGTTAAGTTATCAGCGTAATGGTTATCAGACTTTTTAAGCATATGATCCAACAATTCCATCAATGGCTTTGAGTGGTGTATCGCTAATTTATTGTCAGTAAGAAGAGGGGTATCTGGTTTTCCAAAACGCACTTCACCATTAAGTGTAATATTATGCTCTGCTAGGATCTTAGAGATGGTTTTCTGCGTAAAATCTTGAGTATCTTGAACGGCAAATTTAAGAGGCAAAGGATTATTACGTTTGACTAGACAGCCGTTTAATTCGTAATGGTTACCCTGCGTGGTTAGCTCTAAATCACAGAAAGTCGATTTTTGCTCTTTTTTGCTGACACTTTTTACATAGTTAGAAAAAGAGATGGGTTGATGAATAGGAACAAAGACTCTGGTACTTCCATCATTATGAGTGGTGATAGACGCTTGCACACAGTTCTCATCAATGCTCAATGCACTCGATGGTGCGCTATAACACACGCCTAGAATATCCCATGGCCAACCTACCGCTCGCTCATAACCGGTGAAAATCGTGCCGTCGATCCATAAATCGCCTTGAATGGTGTTGATATCACCTCCATCAAACAGAGAAGAGAGTTGCTTACGTGATAAAGATGGATCACCTGTGAAAGTCAGCACGATGTCTTTATCGGCTTTATATAAAGAGGTTTCAAAAGAGAACTCTTTTCCTAGTGCTAATCGAGCGGCTAATGCGGTGGCAATTTTTAAGGTACTCGCAGGAGGCAGCAGTTCATCTTGCTTTTGTTGAAACGCTATTTTATTTGATTGTAGATTTTCGACAGTAATAGCGGCTCTGCTACCAGATGGGAGAGAAAAAAGTGTCTCATTAATATCAGCAATACTTGAAAAAGAAATAAGACTGAGTGCGATAAGGGTGTAACGAGAAAAAAACATGATGAGCTCAATTTGAAAATAATGAGATATCTTAACGTCTGTTGATAATGATGTGTAATGAATAAGAAAAAATTAATGGAATATCACCAAGAAAAAACGCCCACCGAGGTGAGCGCTTTAGTTAAGTAAGAGTTAAGACTGGATTAGAAGTCGTAACGCATACCTAGAGCTAGTTCGTTTTCTGCGTCTACATCAGAAGCACGAGTAGTTGAAGAACCCACTGTACCAAGCTTATCGCCTTGGCTGATTAGGTTGAAGTTGTAAGAGATGTACGTACGGAAGTTAGCGTTAAAGAAGTATGTTGCATCTACAGCAAAGTTATCAGCTGATGTTTCTTTGTTTGTTTCTGCGTTGTTATACGTAGAAGTAAATACTGTTTTACCCATAGTGTAAGCAACAGCTGCTTCATAACCTGTGTAGTCACCATGTTTCTTAGCTAGCTCACCATTTGTGAATGTACCAGCGAAGTATAGATCACCCATAGTGTAAGAACCCGCAACCATCATTTCATTTTGATCTGCTTGGTCTGCGTAACCGCCACCTAGTTTGAAGCCTGAGTCACCAAATGCGTAGATACCAGATAATGCAAAACCGTCTTCACCGTTGTTGTCATATTTATCTTGTGCTGTAACAGTACGATCTGCAAAACGGTAGTTTGCTTTAGCTGAGAAGTCACCAAATGTGCCTTTGTAGCCAAGGTTGTTATCTGTGCGGTCAGCTACAGCGATTTTAGTTGCCGCTGTGTTACCTGCGTATGCCATGATATCGGTAAAGTCAGTGATAACACCTAGCGCACCATCGTTTTTACCGTAAGTGACTTCACCGAAGTTACCACCAATCCCAGCGTAAGCGTAACGGTTATCTAGATCTGAACCGTTATCAGTTGCAGTTGCAGTTGCATCTGCAGTCGTAAATTCGCCTTCCCAGAAGCCCACACCGTATAGACCGTCAGAAATTTGAGTAGTGCCTTTAACGTTTAGACGTACACGAGTTTTATCAGCAACATCACTATCTTTCATAGATAGACGAGCTTCTGCACGGCCGCCCATTTCTAGAGTTTGGTCTGCGCCTTTGTAGATTTCTGCTGCATTTACTGCGCCAGCTGACGTAATTGCTGCTACTGCTAGAGCTAATACTGATTTGTTCATCATTATTCTAATTCCTATAAGGGTGGAGGAGATTATGTCCATTTTAGGTGAAGTCAGTGATAGATAGCTTCTTATGTTTAAGAATAGTTATCACTGACTTCATCGTTTCAATAGGTTTATTTTCAGGGTTAACGCGATAAAAAGGTTAGTAAAACAATCTAAAAACTGCAATTGCACACTGTTTTTAATTATTTATTTGTGATTTAGATCGTTATTTTTCAGATGGTTATCATTTTTGTGGAAAGTTTGTCTATAAAGTGAACTATAGGATATTTTATGTTTTTTTTAGTTTCATCTACAAAAATAACGTGACGCAGGTCTCAATTTATATTTTGTTCGGCCTTGTTTGTTGTGCTTGTTTTGTTATTTGAGACGAACTTCTGATTAATGTTACGGTCGTGGTAAAAACAAATCTTAGAAAACAAACAACAGAATAGGTGATAAAAGCCATTTCTTTGTTTACACTAGAGGAAATTAAATTTAGACAGAAACACTGAGGATAAATAACTTATTGGTGAACGTTCGCCAGTAAAGTTATCTTTGGTGGGATTTTTATTTGCTGAATTTGTAATTTCAGCTTTAGAGGTGAAAAATATGGATAAGGTACCAATGACGGTACGTGGCGAGAAGCTACTGCGTGATGAACTGGAAGTATTATTAAAACGTCGCCCTTTGATTTCAAAAGCGATTGGTGAAGCTCGTGAGCTTGGGGACTTAAAAGAGAATGCTGAATATCACGCTGCTCGTGAAGATCAAGGTATTTGTGAAGCGCAAATACGTGATATCGAATATAAGTTGTCGGTAGCACAAGTGATTGACGTAACAAAAATGACTAACACAGGTAAGGTTATTTTTGGTACTACCGTAACGCTTATCGACGTAAATACTGATGATGAAGTGAAGTACCAGATTGTTGCTGATGATGAAGCAAACATTAAAGAAGGTCGAATTTCAGTAAATTCTCCAATTGCTCGTGGTCTTATTGGCAAAATGGCTGGGGATGAAGTGAACATTCAAACGCCTGGTGGCACAAAAGAATTTGAAATCGAAGCCGTTGACTATATTTAAGAGTCACTATTATAGATAATATAAAGGCCGCGTAGCTATCTTCAATAAGAAAACTAGGACGGCCTTTTTAATTTCTTACAACATTAATGTAGAAATTATTTTCTAGGGATCTCGATTTTACGAGCTTCGCTAGCGCGGAATAGAACAAGTGTCTTACCGATAACTTGTACTTTTTCAGCTTCAGTTTCACGAATGATTGCATCAACAATCAATTGCTTAGTGTCACGATCTTCAGAAGCGATTTTAACTTTGATCAGCTCGTGGTGGTTAAGCGCAATCTCAATTTCAGCTACTACAGCTTCAGTAAGACCATTTGAACCCATCATTACAACGGGTTTTAAATTGTGAGCAAGGCCTTTAAGGTGTTGCTTCTGTTTTGTGCTTAGGTTCATATATACCCGATTTTTTCTATATTAAGGGTTGAAAACAGCCTATTCTAACGCCATCTATTCCGGAAGACTATTTTTTGTTTCAGTCTTCTAATTTAAATTAAGTATTTTTAGGTAATGCATGAGTAAGAATAAACTTTCAGCAAGCTCTGGCCGCTGGTTAAAAGAACACTTTGATGATAAATACGTTCTTGAAGCGCAAAAAAGAGGCTATCGTTCTCGTGCTATTTTTAAGATTGAAGAAATTCAAAATAAAGACAAGCTATTAAAACCAGGCATGACAGTGGTTGACCTCGGTGCTGCTCCTGGTGGGTGGTCACAATACGCGGTTGAGCAAGTGGGTGATTCTGGTCAAGTTATTGCGTGTGATATTTTGGCAATGGATTCAATCGCTGGCGTAAGTTTTTTGCAGGGGGACTTTAGGGAAGAAGCAGTACTAGACGCATTGCTTGAACGCATACAACCAGATATGGTAGATGTAGTAATGTCAGATATGGCTCCAAATATGAGTGGTAACCTAGCTGTTGACCAACCAAGAGCAATGTATCTTGTTGAGTTAGCATTAGATATGTGCCGTCAAGTATTGGCTCCAAATGGCAGTTTTACAGTAAAAGTGTTCCAAGGCGAAGGCTTTGATCAGTACTTACAAGAAGTACGTAATATGTTCAAAGTCGTTAAGATTAGAAAACCAGATTCATCACGTGCACGTTCTCGTGAAGTGTATATTGTAGCCACTGGTTACAAAGGATAAGTTTTACGTTGTAGCTACAGGATATAAACTGTAGTACTCTATCTTTCATCTATTTAGTTAACGCGGGGTTAACACCTTGAGTGACATGGCAAAAAATTTAATATTATGGCTGGTTATTGCTGTCGTTTTGATGTCAGTATTCCAAAGCTTTGGGCCGAGTGATAGCTCTGGTCGTTCGATGGACTATACTACTTTTGTTAAAGAAGTTGGTAATGGTCAGGTACAAGAAGCAACTTTTAACAATCGTGAAATAAAGGTAATGAAACGTGACGGCACTCGTTATGTAACTTATATGCCTGTATTCCAAGATCCTAAATTGCTTGATGATCTTATTAACCAAAACGTAATCGTTAAGGGCACTCCACCAGAAAAGCAGAGCTTACTTGAGTCTATCTTTATTTCGTGGTTCCCAATGATTCTTCTGATTGGTGTTTGGATCTTCTTCATGCGTCAAATGCAAGGCGGCGGTGGCAAAGGGGCAATGTCCTTTGGTAAAAGCAAAGCTAAGATGATGACTGAAGAGCAGATCAAAACAACGTTTGATGATGTTGCTGGTTGTGATGAAGCAAAAGAAGACGTTAAAGAATTGGTTGATTACTTACGTGAACCAAGTCGTTTCCAAAAGCTAGGTGGTAAAATCCCAACAGGTGTTCTATTAGTTGGTCCTCCTGGTACTGGTAAAACTTTGATTGCTAAGGCTATTGCTGGCGAAGCGAAAGTACCCTTCTTCTCAATTTCTGGTTCTGATTTTGTTGAAATGTTTGTTGGTGTTGGTGCATCTCGTGTGCGTGACATGTTTGAACAAGCGAAAAAATCATCTCCTTGTATTATCTTTATCGATGAAATTGATGCTGTAGGTCGCCAGCGTGGTGCGGGTGTTGGTGGTGGTAATGATGAGCGTGAGCAAACATTAAACCAAATGCTTGTAGAGATGGATGGTTTTGAAGGTAACGAAGGTATTATCGTTGTTGCTGCAACTAACCGCCCTGATGTTCTAGATGCGGCATTACTTCGTCCTGGTCGTTTTGACCGTCAAGTTGTTGTAGGTCTACCTGATATCCGTGGACGTGAGCAAATACTTCAAGTTCATATGCGTAAAGTACCTCTAGGTGCAGGTGTTGAACCATCATTGATTGCTCGTGGTACTCCAGGCTTCTCTGGTGCTGATCTTGCAAACTTAGTGAACGAAGCTGCGTTATTCGCTGCTCGAACTAATAAGCGTGTTGTAACAATGGTTGAGTTTGAGCTTGCGAAAGACAAAATCATGATGGGCGCAGAGCGTAAATCAATGGTAATGACAGAAGAGACGAAAGCCTCGACTGCTTATCATGAAGCTGGTCATGCTATTGTTGGTCGTTTAGTTCCTGAACACGATCCTGTGTATAAAGTATCAATCATTCCACGTGGCCGTGCGCTAGGTGTAACGATGTACTTACCTGAGCAAGACCGAGTAAGCATGAACCGTCAGCACTTAGAATCGATGATTTCAAGTCTATACGGTGGTCGATTGGCTGAAGAGCTTATTTACGGTGTTGATAAAGTATCAACAGGTGCATCGAACGATATTGAACGCGCCACTGATATTGCTCGTAAAATGGTAACGCAGTGGGGCTTCTCTGATGCTTTAGGCCCTCTACTTTATGCAGAAGATCAAGGCGACCCGTTCTCTGGTCATGGTGGCTCTCATCATGCTAAGCATGTTTCTCCAGAAACACTGCAACTGATTGATGCTGAAATCCGTACTATCATTGATCGCAACTATGCACGTGCAAGACAGATCCTTGAAGACAACATGGATATCATGCATTCAATGAAAGATGCGTTAATGAAGTTTGAAACCATTGATGCAGGTCAGATTGATGACTTAATGGATCGTAAAGCTGATATTCGTGAGCCGCAAGGTTGGGGCGATAATAATCCACAACCTGAAGCCAAAGCTGAAGCTCCAGCAGAAAAAGAACAAACAGAATCACAAGCAGAAGAGAAGGTTGAAGAAACAAAAGAGCAACCAACTCCAACTGGTGATACAAAAAGCGATTCTGAATCATCTGAAAAGTAAGATGAAGTAAGATAAATTAAACCCCGAGCTATGCTCGGGGTTTTTGTATTTAAAGGACTGATCATGAAATTGGTAAGCAAAGAGAAAACGTTATTATTAGATCGCTCACATGTAATGGGCATTCTTAATGTAACGCCTGACTCTTTTTCTGATGGCGGTAAATTTACTCATTTAGATGCAGCGCTAAAGCAAGCTGAAAAAATGGTAAATTCAGGTGTCAGCTTTATTGATATTGGTGGTGAGTCGACAAGACCTGGGGCTCCTGATGTGAGCCTTCAGCAAGAGTTAGATCGTGTTATTCCTATTATCGATGCGATAAACCAGCGTTTTGATACATGGATTTCAATTGATACAAGTAAAGCCATTGTAATGGATGAAGCGGTCAATGCTGGCGCTGATTTAATTAATGATGTGCGTGCACTGCAAGAACCAAATGCGTTAGAAATAGCAGCAAAAGCAAACGTTCCAGTGTGTTTGATGCACATGCAAGGTCAACCTAGAACCATGCAATCTAATCCTACCTATGATGACCTATTAGTTGATGTATCTCGCTTTCTTGAGGAAAGAGTATCAGCATGCCAATCGGTTGGTATCGCAAAAGATAAGTTAATTCTTGATCCTGGGTTTGGATTTGGTAAAACCTTAGCGCATAATTACCAACTGCTTGCTGAATTAGAGCGGTTTCACCAATTAGGTTTTCCTATTTTGGCTGGGATGTCTCGTAAATCAATGATCTTTAAGTTACTAAATACGGGGCCGAAAAATGCAGTGTCTGGTAGCTTGGCGTGTGCCACTATTGCAGCAATGAAGGGCGCACATATTATCCGTGTTCATGACTTTGAGCAAACGATGGACATCGTAAAAGTGTGCCAGGCAACGTTAGAGCAAAGTGCTCGTTAGTAATCAATTAAACAAATTATTAAAATTAAAACATGGAGTACAACATGTCTGAGCGTAAATATTTTGGAACCGATGGGGTTCGTGGTCTGGTAGGGCAAGCGCCTATTACTCCAGATTTTGTTATGAAACTCGGTTGGGCTGCTGGACAAGTTTTAGCTAAGCAAGGCACAAAGAAAGTCATTATCGGTAAAGATACGCGTATCTCAGGTTACATGCTTGAATCAGCATTAGAAGCTGGCTTGGCTGCTGCTGGGTTACAAGCGACATTTACAGGACCAATGCCGACGCCTGCTGTGGCTTATCTTACTCAGACGTTCCGTGCTGAAGCGGGTATTGTTATTTCTGCATCTCATAATCCATATTACGACAATGGGATCAAATTTTTCTCATCTGAAGGAACGAAATTACCAGATGATATTGAAATGGCGATTGAAGCTGAACTTGATAAGCCAATGACATGTGTTGAGTCTGCTTTGCTAGGTAAAGCATCTCGTTTAAACGATGCCGCAGGTCGTTACATTGAATTTTGTAAAAGTACCTTCCCTAAAGAGCTGAGCTTGGCGGGTGTGAAAATGGTCATCGATTGTGCTCATGGCGCAACGTACCACATCGCCCCAAACGTATTTAAAGAACTTGGCGCTGAGATCATTACTATTGGTTGTGAGCCAAATGGTACCAATATTAACCATGAAGTAGGGGCGACCGATGTTCGCGGCTTACAAGCAAAAGTATTAGAAGAGAAAGCAGATTTTGGTGTCGCTTTTGATGGTGATGGCGACCGTATCATCATGGTTGATGAGTTTGGTGAAAAAGTAGACGGTGACCAAATTGCTTATATTATAGCTCGTGATGCGTTACGTCGTGGTGAATTAAAAGGTGGAGTTGTTGGTACTTTGATGACCAATATGGGAATGGAAGTGGCGTTACGTAATTTAGGCATCCCATTCGTTCGTTCTAATGTTGGTGATCGTTATGTGATGGAAAAACTGCTTGAGAATAAGTGGCTTATTGGTGCAGAAAACTCAGGGCACGTTATCCTTCTTGATAAAGTGACTACTGGAGATGCAATTGTTGCTGCACTTCAGGTGATTGCATCGATTGTTGGCAGTAAAATGTCATTAAAAGAATTATGCAGCGGCATGACAATGTTCCCACAAGTATTGGAAAATATTCGTTTTACTGGAGATAGTAATCCTCTTGATTCTAATGCAGTTAAAGCAGCTCAAGCTGATGTAGAATCAAAATTAGGTGATAACGGTCGAGTATTATTACGTAAATCAGGAACTGAACCTTTAATCCGCGTTATGGTTGAGGGTGAAAGCGCTGAGCTTGTTAAGCAATATGCGCTGCAAATTGCGGATGCAGTAAAAGAAAGCTGTTAATTTGAGCAATTAAATGAAATTGAACGTTTTTTGTTAATTTTTACTTGTCATAGTAGCCTAGTTTGGTTAATATCCCTCGGCCTCTTAATTCAGAGGGCGCTGGTGTTGCCAATAGGCTACCGGTACATTAATTAGATACATGGGTGACGGAATGCATACGATTCTACTTGTGATTTATCTGATTGCCGCAGTCGGTGTAATTGGCCTAGTATTGGTACAACACGGTAAAGGCGCAGATATGGGAGCTTCATTTGGGGCTGGAGCATCAAATACAGTATTTGGCTCTGGTGGCTCTGGAAACTTTTTAACCCGAATGACTGCAATTTGTGCAACAGTATTTTTCATTATCAGTTTAGCGCTAGGCAATATGTCTACGCACAAATCTGAAGGTTTTGATCTTAAATTAGATCAACAAGCTACAGAGCAAGTAATTGATAATACGAGTGACGTTCCTGCGACTGAAAACAGCGACGTACCTCTTTAAAAGAATTTAGCCGAGATGGTGAAATTGGTAGACACGCTAGCATGAGGTGCTAGTGCCTTATGGTGTGAGGGTTCAAGTCCCTCTCTCGGCACCATATTCAGACAAGAATCTGATTCTTGTAATAAAAGCATAAAGAAACTATACTTTCTTTGTTCTTTTCGGACGCGGGATGGAGCAGCTTGGTAGCTCGTCGGGCTCATAACCCGAAGGTCGTCGGTTCAAATCCGGCTCCCGCAACCAATTATCTAATGAAAGTAATTGCTCTTATTAGATAAGTCACGCAAGTGGCATTCAGGGTCCAGCAGTACTAAACCCCGCAATTATCGGGGTTTTTTGCTATCTGAAACAGACTGTTTTTTAAGAATTGGGCCTAGAGCCCTTTTTTTGTTTTCAGGGGATATCAATGACAGGATTAGAAAGACAACTAACAGAAATGCTTGAGGCTCCTGTTGGTGCTTTAGGTTATGAATTGGTCGGTTTAGAATTTATTCGTGCGGGTGAACATTCAACGCTACGTGTGTTTATCGATCATGAAAATGGCATCTTTGTGGAGGACTGTGCAGAAGCCAGTCGTCAAATCAGTGCAGTAATGGATGTAGAAGATCCAATTACAGTAGCATATAACCTAGAGGTTTCGTCTCCAGGTCTTGAACGTCCACTGTTTAAAGCAGCACATTATCAACAATTTGTTGGTCACGAGGTCAGCCTTGTATTAAAGATGCCGATGAATAACCGTCGTAAGTGGAAAGGTGACATCCTAGATATTAACGGTGAAATTGTTACGGTTACAGTTGATGGTAACAATGAAGAATTTGCGTTAAGCAACATTTCAAAGGCGAACTTAGTTCCTAAATTTTAAGGCTTGAAGAGGCTAAAATGAACAAAGAAATCTTAGCTGTTGTAGAAGCAGTATCAAATGAAAAAGCTGTTCCTCGTGAGCGAATTTTTGAAGCATTAGAAATTGCGCTAGCAACAGCAACAAAGAAAAAATCTGAAATGGAAATTGAAGTACGTGTTGCGATCGATCGCAAAACAGGCGACTTCGAAACATTCCGTCGTTGGGTTGCAGTAGAGAAAGTTGAGCATCCAACGCTTGAAATTTCTATTGAAGCTGCGCAGTTTGAAGATGAAACTATCGAAATCGGTGGTTACGTTGAAGATGATATCGATTCAGTAACGTTTGACCGTATTACGACTCAAACTGCAAAACAAGTTATCGTACAAAAAGTACGTGAAGCAGAACGTGCAATGATTGTTGAACAATTTATTGATAACGAAGGTGAGTTAATCACTGGTATCGTTAAAAAAGTAAATCGTGATGCTATCATCGTTGATCTTGGTAATAACGCTGAAGCGGTAATTTTACGTGAAGATCAACTTCCTCGTGAAAACTTCCGTCCAGGTGACCGTGTTCGTGGTCTGCTATACGCAGTTAAACCAGAAGCTCGTGGCTTCCAGTTATTCATGACTCGCTCAAAAGGCATTATGCTAACTGAATTATTCCGCGTAGAAGTGCCAGAAATCGGTGAAGAACTGATTGAACTAAAAGCGGCTGCTCGTGATCCAGGCTCTCGTGCTAAAATCGCAGTGAAAACTAACGACAAACGTATTGACCCAGTAGGTGCGTGTGTTGGTATGCGTGGTGCTCGAGTTCAAGCTGTATCGAACGATTTAGGTGGTGAGCGTATTGATATCGTGCTTTGGGATGATAACCCTGCACAATTCGTTATCAATGCAATGGCTCCAGCAGAAGTTGCTTCTATTATTGTTGATGAAGATAACAACACTATGGATATCGCTGTTGAAGCTGATAACCTAGCACAAGCAATTGGCCGTAGTGGTCAAAACGTGCGTCTAGCGTCTCAACTGACAGGTTGGGAACTTAACGTAATGACAGTTGCAGATCTTAATAAAAAGCACCAAGAAGAAGCTAAAGGCTCTATTGATGCATTTGTTAAGCATTTAGATATTGATGAAGATTTTGCTCAACTATTAGTTGAAGAAGGCTTCACAACACTTGAAGAGATCGCTTACGTACCTGTAAACGAACTATTAGAAGTTGAAGCTTTAAACGAGGAAACCGTTGATCTTCTTCGTACTCGCGCTAAAGAAGCGTTAACAACACTGGCATTGGCGCAAGAAGAATCTCTTGATGGTATTGAGCCAGCAGAAGACCTACTTGCACTTGAAGGTCTAGAACGTGAATTAGCGTTTAAGCTTGCAGCTAAAGGTGTAATTACACTAGAAGACCTTGCAGACCAAGGTGTTGATGAACTGTCTGATATTGAAGAACTAACGGAAGCTCGTGCTGGCGAGTTAATCATGGCAGCACGTAACATTTGTTGGTTTAGCGACGAAGCATAATTATTTCAGCAAGGAGAAGCGGTATGACAAAGCTTACGGTAAAAGCACTTAGTGATGAAATTGGAACTCCAGTTGACCGCTTACTTCAGCAATTTTCAGATGCTGGTATTAATAAAAAAGATGGCGATTCTGTTTCTGAAGGTGAAAAACAATCATTGTTAGTTCACCTAAAGAAAGAGCATGGTAGTGCTGATGAAAGTGCTTCACCAACCCGTCTAACTCTTCAACGTAAGACTCGCAGCACATTAAGTGTTGCTGGGTCTGGCGGTAAAAGTAAAGATGTGCAAGTAGAAGTCCGTAAAAAACGTACTTATGTAAAAGCAAGCACGCTTGAAGAAGAGAAGAAAACTGAGCAGCTGAAAGCAGAAGCTGAAGAGCAAACAAAACGTGATGCAGAGGATGCTGCAATTCGCGAAGTTGAACAGAAAGCACAACGTGAAGCGGAAGAAAAAGCTAAGCGTGATGCTGAAGCAAAGGTTAAAGCAAAACGTGACGCTGAACAAAAAGCGAAGCAGGCTGAGACCGAAAAGGCTAAAAAAGAAATGACTACTAAAAACGATCAAGCGAAAAAAGAAGCTGATGAACTAAAACTTCGTCAAGAACAAGAAGCGACTCGTAAAGCAGAAGCAGAAGCTGCAAAACTGGTTGAAGATGCTCGTAAACTTGCTGAAGAAAATGAAGCTCGTTGGAAAGAAGAAGAGCAGAAAAAATCAGCAGCTGAAAAAACTGCAGATTACCACGTGACAACGTCATCTCACGCTCGTGAAGCGGAAGATGCTGCTGACCGTAAAGATGAGCAACAACCTCGTCGTCGTAAGAAAAAAGCAAAACCTGCTGAAGCAGCTGCTCCTCGAGGTGGTCGTAACCAACGTGGCGGTCGCAACAAAAAGCCTCAAGTAAGCAAACCAACTTCGATGCAACACGGCTTTGATAAGACAGCAACCGTTGCTAAGCAAGTGGTTGCTATCGGTGAAACAATCGTTGTTTCTGAACTAGCAAGCAAAATGTCTGTTAAAGCAACAGAAGTCATCAAAGTTATGATGAAGATGGGCGCTATGGCGACTATCAACCAAGTTATCGACCAAGAAACAGCAGCATTAGTTGCTGAAGAAATGGGTCATAAAGTGGTTCTTCGTAAAGAAAACGAATTAGAAGAAGCAGTACTGTCAGATCGTGATAACACAGCAGAAGCCGTATCTCGTGCTCCAGTTGTTACTATCATGGGTCACGTTGACCACGGTAAAACTTCTACACTGGATTATATCCGTCGTGCACACGTTGCTGATGCAGAAGCGGGTGGTATTACACAGCACATCGGTGCATATCATGTTGAAACTGACAACGGTATGATCACTTTCCTTGATACTCCTGGACATGCTGCGTTTACCGCTATGCGTGCTCGTGGTGCTCAAGCGACAGATATCGTTGTTCTTGTTGTTGCTGCAGATGATGGTGTTATGCCACAAACAATCGAAGCTATCCAACACGCAAAAGCGGCTGGTGTCCCTCTGATTGTTGCTGTAAACAAGATCGATAAAGAAGGCGCTAACCCAGATAACGTTAAAAATGAGCTTGCTCAATATGACGTTATTCCTGAGGAGTGGGGCGGCGAGAACATGTTTGTTCATATCTCTGCTAAGCAAGGTACGAACATCGAAGGTCTTCTAGAGGCTATCCTTCTTCAGTCTGAAGTACTTGAATTAACTGCAATTAAAGATGGTATGGCATCAGGTGTTGTTGTTGAATCTCGTCTAGACAAAGGCCGTGGCCCTGTTGCTACTGTTCTTGTTCAGTCTGGTACTTTAAACAAAGGCGATATCGTTCTTTGTGGTCAAGAGTATGGCCGTGTTCGTGCAATGCGCGATGAAAACGGTAAAGACATTGAAACTGCGGGTCCTTCAATCCCAGTTGAGATCCTTGGTCTTTCTGGTGTACCTGCATCAGGTGACGAAGCTACAGTAGTTCGTGATGAGCGTAAAGCACGTGAAGTTGCAAACTACCGTCAAGGTAAATTCCGTGATGTTAAACTAGCACGTCAACAAAAAGCTAAGCTTGAAAACATGTTTGCAAACATGGAAGCAGGTGAAGTTGCTGAGCTTAACGTAGTACTTAAAGCTGACGTACAAGGTTCTGTTGAAGCAATCGCTGATTCACTACTTAAACTGTCTACTGACGAAGTTAAAGTTAACATCGTCGGTTCTGGTGTTGGTGGTATTACTGAAACTGATGCAACTCTTGCAGCAGCTTCTAACGCTATCATTCTTGGTTTTAACGTTCGTGCTGACGCAACTGCGCGTAATACTGTACAGAACGAAAACCTAGATTTACGTTACTACTCAATTATCTACCAATTGATTGACGAAGTTAAACAGGCGATGGGCGGTATGCTTGCTCCTGAATTCCGTCAAGAAATCATTGGTCTTGCACAAGTACGTGAAGTATTTAAGTCTCCAAAACTTGGCGCTATCGCTGGTTGTATGGTTACTGAAGGTACAATTAAACGTAGCAACCCAATTCGTGTACTACGTGAAAACGTTGTTATTTACGAAGGTGAGCTAGAGTCACTACGTCGTTTCAAAGATGACGTTGCTGAAGTTAAAAATGGTTACGAGTGTGGTATCGGCGTTAAGAACTACAACGATGTTCGTGCTGGCGACCAAATCGAAGTATTCGAAATTGTTGAGATTAAACGTACTCTTGACTAATTGACTATAATTACTAACGTTATCAGTAGCGTTACGTAATAATCGGTTGTTGAATACACCATGGGGGGCTGGTAATTACCACGCCCCCCATCTTTCTAAGAGAGAAATGATATGTCAAAAGAATTTAGCCGCACACAACGTGTGTCGCAACAATTACAAAAAGAATTAGCTTTAATTCTACAACGTGAAGTTCGTGATTCACGCATCGGTATGGTGACGATTTCAGATGTTGAAGTGTCTCGTGACCTTGCTTACGCAAAAGTATTTGTTACTTTTTTCTGTGTAGGCGACCAAACTCCTGAATCTTGTCTAGCAGCATTGAAAGAGCATGAAGTTCCAGTGCGTATGTTACTTGGCAAGCGTATCCGTCACCGCCTAACTCCTGAAGTTCGTTTTACTTATGACAATACACTTGTTGAAGGTATGCGTATGTCGAACTTAGTTACGGATGTTATGAATCAAGACAAACGTAAAATGGCTGAATCTGGTCGTTCTGAATCAGATGAAGGTGAAGAGTAATGGCTCGCCGTCGTAAGGGTCGTCCAGTTAATGGCGTTATCTTAATTGATAAACCAACTGGAATTACATCGAACGATACGCTGCAAAAAGTAAAGCGTATTTACTTTGCTGAAAAAGCAGGCCATACAGGCGCACTTGATCCACTAGCAACAGGTATGCTTCCATTATGTTTTGGTGAAGCAACTAAGTTTTCTCAGTTTCTTTTAGATTCTGATAAGCGTTACCGTGTTGTCGCTAAACTTGGTGAACGTACTAATACCTCGGATTCCGATGGTGAAGTCGTTCAAACTCGTGAAGTGAAAGTCGACCGTGGCCAACTTGAGCGCTGTATTGCAAAATTTCGTGGTACAACAGATCAAATTCCATCAA
Organism: Aliivibrio finisterrensis; assembly: GCF_008933155.1. GTDB lineage: Bacteria > Pseudomonadota > Gammaproteobacteria > Enterobacterales > Vibrionaceae > Aliivibrio > Aliivibrio finisterrensis. The sequence continues at coordinate 67,847 of NZ_WBVP01000012.1, forward strand.
TGTTCTCGGCATTAAAATACCAAGGTCGCCCTTTGTATGAATACGCACGTGAAGGCATTGAGGTACCACGTGAATCACGCAAGATCACGGTTTACTCAATTGAATTGATCCGATTTGAAGGTCAAGAAGTTGAGATGGAAGTTCACTGTTCAAAAGGAACTTACATCCGTACTATTACCGATGATCTTGGTGAAATGCTTGGTTGTGGTGCGCACGTAACTTATTTACGTCGTACAGGTGTATCAAACTACCCATATGAAAATATGGTAACGATTGAGCACTTAGAAGCACTGCTTGAGCAAGCACACCGTGAAGATCGTGCGCCACGTGAATTGCTTGATCCATTGCTTATGCCTATGGACTCAGCGGTTCAAGATTTGCCTGAAGTTAATATGATCCCAGAATTGGCTGATCATGTTCTTCATGGTCAACCGGTTCAAGTGTTTGGTGCTCCTCAAGAGGGTATCGTTCGCATGACATCGGGTGAAGAACGTTTATTTATCGGCGTTGGTCATATCGATGATGATGGTCGTGTTGCACCTAAGCGTTTGGTTGTTTTTAGAGACGAAGTCGAAGAAGATAAGTAAGCCTACGTAAATTGCATAATTCAAAAAAGAGCAAAAGCCTTGTGGTTTTTGCTCTTTTTTTATTGCTTTATTATTGTTCATCCGTATAATTCGGCCTTCGCGTAGTGGCTGAATCAGAGATTGGCTACTACAAATATTAAACAACTCTTATCAGGAGAGAATTATGTCTCTGAATGCAGAAACTAAAGCAGCAATCGTTGCAGAATACGCACAATGTGAAAACGATACAGGTTCACCAGAAGTACAAGTAGCACTACTTACTGCTTCTATCAACCACCTACAAGGTCACTTTGCTAATCACAAGCACGATCACCACAGCCGTCGTGGTCTATTACGTATGGTTTCTAGCCGTCGTAAGCTTCTTGATTACCTGAAAGGCAAAAACCTTGCTCGTTACCAAGATCTAATCAAACGTCTAGGCCTACGTCGCTAATTTGCGATGTCTGTAAAGACAGTTTGACGAAAAGGAGCGTTTATCGCTCCTTTTTTTATACCTGCAATATTATGTCGCTTGGTATAACTCTCCTTTTTCATTTCTGAACCTCGCATATTGCCTCAATTGGGGTATACTATGGCCGTTGAAATCGCAGTGTGCGTTTTTAACGTTATCATTTTATTCAACTATTACAGTCACCGAAGTCGGCCACTAGGTCGCGACTATTACAAGTTATCTTTTCGTCAGTAAATTTGTACTAGTCGCGATTGGTAATAGATTGAGTTAACACTTAAATTTTCTTAATTCAGGTCAGTAATGATCCAGCAGTTAAGAATAAAGGAAAAATAATGTTCGCGAATCCAGTCGTAAAATCATTTCAGTACGGTAACCATACTGTAACTCTAGAGACGGGCGTAATGGCACGTCAAGCAACTGCAGCTGTAATGGCAAGTATGGACGATACATCAGTATTCGTTTCTGTTGTTGCTAAGAAAGACGCAGTACCAGGTCAAGATTTCTTCCCACTAACAGTGAACTACCAAGAGCGTACATACGCTGCTGGTAAAATCCCTGGTGGTTTCTTCAAGCGTGAAGGTCGTCCTTCTGAAGGCGAAACACTAACGGCACGTCTAATCGACCGTCCAATTCGTCCACTTTTCCCAAGTGCGTTTAAAAACGAAGTTCAGGTTATCGCGACGGTTGTTTCTATCAACCCTGACGTAAACCCAGACATGATCACTATGATCGCAACGTCTGCAGCGCTTTCTATTGCTGGTGTACCATTCAATGGTCCTATCGGTGCTGCACGTGTTGGTCACATTAATGGTGAGCTAGTTCTTAACCCATCAAACACTGAGCTTGAAAACTCTAAACTAGACCTAGTTGTGTCTGGTACAGAAGGCGCAGTATTAATGGTTGAGTCAGAAGCTGACAACCTATCTGAAGAAGAAATGCTTTCTGCTGTTGTGTTTGGTCACGAACAACAGCAAGTCGTAATCAAAGCTATCAACGAGTTTGCTGCTGAAGTTGCTACTCCTGCTTGGGATTGGACGGCTCCAGAAGTAAACACTGAGCTTAAAGCACAAGTTGCTGAGCTTGCAGAAACTCGTCTTTCTGAAGCGTACCAAATCACTGAAAAAATGGCGCGTTACGAGCAAGTTGGCGTAATTAAAAACGAAGCTGTTGAAGCACTTCTAGCTCAAAACGAAGAACTAGACGAGCGTGAAATCCGTGGCATGCTTGGTTCTCTAGAGAAAAAAGTTGTACGTAGCCGCATCATTGCTGGTCACCCACGTATCGATGGTCGTGAAAAAGACATGGTTCGTGCGCTAGACGTACGTACTGGTGTTCTTCCACGTACACACGGTTCTTCTCTATTCACTCGTGGTGAAACTCAAGCACTTGTTACTGCAACGCTTGGCACACAACGTGATGCGCAAATCATCGATAGCCTAATGGGTGAGAAGAAAGATCACTTCCTTCTACACTACAACTTCCCTCCATACTGTGTAGGTGAGACTGGTTTTGTTGGTTCACCTAAGCGTCGTGAAATTGGTCACGGTAAACTAGCTAAGCGTGGTATCCAAGCGGTTATGCCTTCTGTTGAAGAATTCCCATACACAGTACGTGTAGTATCGGAAATCACCGAATCTAACGGTTCATCTTCAATGGCTTCTGTATGTGGTACTTCTCTAGCACTTATGGATGCTGGTGTTCCAATTAAAGCATCTGTTGCGGGTATCGCAATGGGTCTTGTTAAAGAAGGCGACGATTTCGTTGTTCTTTCTGACATCCTTGGCGACGAAGATCACCTAGGTGACATGGACTTTAAAGTAGCGGGTACTAACGAAGGTATTACTGCTCTTCAAATGGACATCAAAATCGAAGGTATCACTAAAGAGATCATGCAGATCGCTCTAAACCAAGCACAAGGTGCGCGTAAGCACATCCTTGCTGTTATGGATGAAGCAATCTCTGGTGCTCGTGAAGATATCTCTGAGTTCGCTCCACGTATCCACACAATGAAAATCAGCTCTGATAAGATCAAAGATGTTATCGGTAAAGGTGGTGCAGTTATCCGTGCTCTTTGTGAAGAGACAGGTACAACTATCGAAATCGAAGACGACGGTACTATCAAAATCGCTGCGACTGAAGGTACTGCTGCTAAAGAAGCTATCCGTCGTATCGAAGAAATTACTGCTGAAGTTGAAGTGGGTAAGATCTACACAGGTAAAGTTATGCGTATCGTAGATTTCGGTGCGTTCGTAACGGTTCTTGGTCCTAAAGAAGGTCTAGTACACATTTCTCAAATCGCTGAAGAGCGCATCGAGAAAGTAGCTGATCACCTACAAGTTGGTCAAGAAGTGAAAACTAAAGTACTAGAAATCGACCGTCAAGGCCGTATTCGTCTAAGTATTAAAGAAGCAAATGCTGAGCTAAACCCAGCACCTGCTGCTGAAGCAAAAGACGCAGAATAATCTTATTGATTACAGTCTTTTGATTTAAAGCGTGTTATAAAGGGAGCAGAAGTGCTCCCTTTTCTTTTAAGTATCGTTAAAAGAAATTGGCTTATCATAGGAGAAAATGAGTGAATTGGATTCGAGTTGCGTTAGTAGGCGCAGTATTAGTATTATCAGGGTGTGCATCAAACTCCTCTGGTTGGGGTTATCCACCAATGGCGGTTCCTTTGCAACCAAGCATCCAGCAAGAGATTCAATTGTCTCGTTTAGATCAATTATTACTACGACCAGATGTTGATGATATTACTCGTTCTAAAATGTTTTATGAACGTGGTTTAATTAATGACAGTTTAGGTCTACGTGATTTAGCTCGTGTAGACTTCACCCAATCTCTTAATTTAAAACCAGATCAAAGTGATGTTTTTAATATTTTGGGTGTGTATTACACGCAAAATACTGACTTTGATGGTGCTTATGAAGCATTAGACTCTGCATTAGAGCTAGATCCATTGAATCAATTTGCTGAGCGCAATCTAGCCATCGCCCTTTATTATGGCGAGCGTTACGATCAAGCTTATAAAATTGCCACAAAACATTATAACGATGCACCAAAAGACCCATATCGTGCCATTTGGTTATATTGGATTGGATTGGAAGTGGATGCGAAAGTAGCAACAGAAACTTTCCAAAAACAATATCAACAAAGAGCGGATGAAGATTTTGGATGGGATCTTGCAGGACTTATTTTAAAAGAGACAGCAGAAGATGAGTTCTTTAAAAAGATCCTGACTACCACTCGTAATAACGTTGCGTTGGCAGAAAAACTAACGGAAGGGTATTTTTACTTAGCTAAGCGTTATCAACATGAAGGTGATTACTCTAATGCGATTGCTCTGTATAAATTAGCAATAGCAGGCAATGTGTATGAATATGTGGAACATCGCTACTCTTTTGTTGAGCTTGGTAAAATCTATCAATCATTACGCGAGTTACAAGAGCAGAAGATAAAAGAACAGCAAGCATTAGAATCGAAAGAAGATCCTGTTGCTGAAAGTACAGAAAAAGAAGTATTAAAAGAAGAAGCGTTAGCGGAATAACGCTGTATTTAGTGTTTATAAAAAGCCCTTAGTTCTAAGCGAAGGGCTTTTTTGTATCATTAAGGCTTATACTAGATTTGGATATCTAGCCCTGCGATATTGTGCCAATAACCGTTGCATTGACGAGCATCTTTTAGCGCAAACTTCTCAACACCTGCTTCATTCGCTTTAAATTTAGATACTTCACTAAAGGTTTCTACGCTTAACGGACTTAATCGCACCACATCAACTAATTTTTCCATACTTGGTAAATCATTAATAAGGTTATAGCAGTAGCCTGATTGGGTTTGAATACCATTTAAAGTAAAGACCTCTTGCCCTTCTTGGCTATTTACAGTGATGCCATTTGGGTACTTGATACAACAAGTCTCACACTCATCTTTTGGTTTGTTTTCAGCTCTTGCGGTAAAGCAGCGAGCTGAATAAGCCAGTGGTAAGTAACCGTAACTGAATACTTCAGTTTCAAACTTATCGCGAATGCTCAATTCATCACATTGAATTAATACGTTTTGTAGCCATTCGCGTGATAATTCAACCGGCATACACCAACGAGTCATGCCTTGTTTTAAAAATAAATTTAATGTTTGTGCGTTATAACAGTTAACGGCAGGACCAACCACAAACGGAACCTTGCTATCTGAGGCTAATTGAATTGCAGAAACATCGTTAGCTTCAATAATGAAGTCACCGTTATCAATGTACTTTTTCATTACATTGACTTCACTTGGTGCTTCTAACAGTGCCATGGTTGATAAAACGACCTGCTTGCCAGAACCTGAAATCTCTTTAGCGATCGCAAACCAATCTTTAGGTTTCATTTCTCGGCGCTTTGAGCAAACACTTTCGCCTAAATAAATAATATCAGCTTCACTGCTGATCGATTTTTGGTAAAAGTCTTCAATATTTTCTTTTGACCAAAAGTACAGAAGTGGACCTAGTGCGTATTTCATAATGTTCTCCTATTGCCACTTCTTGTGATATGCACCAAGGGTTGTTTGAGTCCCCTCTGATACATTAGCTAATGTTGCATCCCACTTAGGTTCAACTGAATAGCCTTCAGGGTTTGCTTTATAGCGATCAATGGCTGCACGCCAAGTTTGTGTCACTTGTTCTACATAAGCAGGGCTACGCTGACGACCTTCAATTTTAACTGAAGCGACATTGGCAGCAAAAAGCTCAGGAACAAGAGATAAAGTATTTAAACTTGTCGGCTCCTCAAGCGCATGGAAGGTTTTACCTTCTACGTCAAAACGACCCTTACAAAGGGTAGGGTAACCTGCATTCTCACCTTCACCATAACGATCGATAAGGATGTTATTAAGGCGTGATTCTAAGCCCTTTGCAGTTTCTTGCCAGCGAACGTATTTTGCTGGAGAGCAGGCACCAACCGTATTTGGTGATTCGCCTGTCATGTATGAGGATAGGTAACAACGACCTTCAGACATGATACATAAGCTACCAAACGCAAACACCTCTAAATCAACATCAGAAGTTAGGTTACGTGATAGTTGCTTTACCTGATGGATTGAAAGAACTCGTGGCAAAACTACACGTTTAATGTTGAAGTTTTTCTTATAGAAATCAATCGCAGCAACGTTGGTTGCCGAAGCTTGAACGGATAAGTGTAGCTCTAAATCTGGATAAGTGGTTGCCGCGTATTCTAGCACCCCGATATCCGAGATAATAAGCGCATCGATCCCCATTGCTGCCGCGTTATCAACGGCTTTTGTCCAACGGCTAAATCCATCCGGGTGAGCAAATGTATTTAAAGCGACATGAATATGCTTATTATTGTCGTGAACGTATTGCACCGCTTTCTCAAGTTTTTTACCTGTGAAGTTTAAGCCTGCAAAATGGCGAGCGTTAGTATCGTCTTTAAAACCGATATAAACCGCATCAGCACCACAATCGATTGCGGTTTTCAGGGCTGGTAAATTACCGGCAGGGCAGAGGAGTTCCATTAGAATACCTAGTTACAAGAATCTGATGCTCTATGATAATGATAAGATAATTTTGAAACTTGATTTAAGCCAGGTTTTTGGTTCTTTTGTTCTTGAAATACAGCTTTGAAATAGAATGGTCTGAAAGGTGACTTTTTTTGATTTAATTTTTCATAATTGGTTGTAATACCTAGGAAGTGGCAGGGTTTTCCTAGGTATTAAGTTATCTAGTATTTGATTATCTAGAACGTTTATTTTGTACTAATAGCGCTTCAATCTCATGTTTTGGTTGAGGTTTATGGAAGTGGAAGCCTTGGATAGAGTCACAGTTTAAACTTGATAGCAGCATCGCTTGTTGTCTTGTCTCAACCCCTTCAGCCACGATATCCATGTTTAAGTTTTTGCCTAAATTAATCACATTTTCAATGATAGTGATTTGCTTAGGTAATGTGTCGATTTCACTGATAAAGCCACGGTCAATTTTTAGTTCATCAAGAGGGAAGCGCGCAAGGTAAGCCAAAGAAGAGTAACCAGTACCAAAATCATCAATAGATAAGGTAAAGCCAAGTTTTTTAATCGCATCTAGCATTTGAATGGCGTGTTCACCATCACTCATTACAGCACTTTCTGTTAGTTCTAAAGTGATGCAGTTCGGGTCAACTTGTGAGGTTTTAAGCAAACGTTCCATGTATTCAATTAATTGAGGATTACCAAATTGCTCTGGTGATAAATTAATCGCAATACGGCCAGGTAAAATACCTTGATTACACCACTCTTTAACGGTTTGGAACACCTCACGCATAACCACTTTTCCAAGTGTTTCAATCAATCCAGAGCGTTCAGCAACAGGAATAAAACGAGCAGGGCTGATATAACCTTCAACAGGATGCTTCCAACGAACAAGCGCTTCAGCACCATTAATTCTAAAATCACGAGCGCTGACTTTTGGCTGATACCAAACCTCAAGGCCGTTATTTTGCAGTGCCTTTTGAAGCTCGATCTCTAGCCATAAACGCATACGCGCTTCTTTGTTCATTTGGTCATGGAATTTGATTAAACGATTACGACCGCGATCTTTGGCTTCATACATTGCGGTGTCAGCATTTTGTAATAAGCTGCGCGCATCACTGCCATCGGTCGGGTATTGAACGCTACCAATTGAACAAGCGAGTCTTTTAGAGAAGTGAACAAGATCAAAAGGTTGGTTAATAAGAGATATGATCTTTTCAGATAATTGGTCAAGGATCTGATTATGTTCAGGCTTTGGAAAAAGAATACCAAATTCATCACCACCTAAATGACCAACAATAGCGTGCTTGGGAAGTAATTTTTGTAAGCGGGTGGAAATTTCTTTTAACACTCTATCGCCAATGTGGTGGCCTAAAGAGTCATTTATATTTTTGAAGTTATCGATGTCTAGGTAAAGCATGAAAAAAGGAATATCGTCTTTAATCACTTTTTCAATTACATGAGTGAAACCATGTCGATTATAGATCCCGGTTAATAGGTCGACTTGAGAAACCGCGATTTGATTTTCATTTTTGGTTTGTTTTTTGTGCTCTTTTAAAATAACTAAATGAGCGGGGCTACCTAGGATATGTGTTTTTTCAACGGTTAATATCAGTTCAGCTCGGGTGCCACAATTAACGGTAGTTCTTACAATGAGAGATTGCTCTGATGCCAATTCAATAATGGTTTCGGAAAGTGACTGAGTTTTGTTTGCGGAGGTTAATAACTGCTCAATGCTTTCACCTACAAATTCAGAGGCTTTATTAAACCCAAGCATTTTGGCGGAAGCGGTATTTGCTGAAACAATAATATCCCCTTCAATCAGCAAGACGGAGTCATTTAGCAGTTCGGTAAGCTTGTGATATTTGCTTTCACTTTCTTTTAAAGAATTAAGTAGTTGTTGTCGCTCTGAAGTATCAACAGCATGAAAGACAATGTAGGTGTTATCGTCCTGCTCTATGGGGAATAAGCTAAAGTGAAGACTGGTATCAAAACGATGATCGTCTAATGTGATTTCAGCTTCAATTTTTTCACCACTTAAGGCTCTATCATAATAAGCTTTAAGCGAGGAATAGAAATGAGCACCTAAGATATCGGTGTCAGAACGACCGAATAACGCTTCCCTACTTAACCCACTGATTTCACAGTAACGATTATTAACGGTAACGTAGTTATGATCTGTGTCCAAAATAGCAAACAGAAATGGACTATTATCTGTAAGCAAAGGAAGCCAGTGTTGTATTTGAGAAAGAGACATAGTGTTACCGCTTTTAGTAAAAGAAGACAAATAACTTCCAGAATTAGTAATAATTATTAGTATTTATAAGTCGAACGATAAAATATACATTGAATGAATCCCTATTTTCTACCCTAAATTGTAATAAGTACTTTTTTTGATAAGAAACAGGTTAGATATCGGACAATCAATTTATACTTGCTTACAGTTATCGACTAAATGTAATGGAAATTAAGCGTGATTAATCAAATTCGTTCAAAACTAGTAAAAAATGCGGCATCGATCTTAAAAGTTCCTGCAAAGTTAGTTCCTGTTTCAGTTCAACAGAAGGCATTGCTCGAAGGCTTGAAACAAGTATTTCATGAAGCGCTTGACGATGGAGATTTTGAGTTTTTAGAGGATAAATGGTTAAAAGTTTCCATTCTTGATCTCGAATTACATTGGTTTATCAGTTATCAAGATGAAAAACTGATAGTCTCAAACAAAGAAGAGAGTGATGATGTAAGCTTTAGTGGCCAATTAAATGATTTGATTTTAATTGCAGGCCGTAAAGAAGATCCTGACACTCTATTTTTCCAACGTCGCCTTAAAATTGAAGGGGATACAGAGCTTGGGCTTGAAGTGAAAAACTTAATGGACAGTGTTGATCTTGATTCACTTCCAAAACCTTTAAACCAAGCATTGATGACGTTGGCTAATTTTGTCCAACAAGGTTTACAAGAACCTGAAGTAAAAGAGACGATAAATGCTTATTAGAACTGAAGCGCCAGCGGATATTTTAACGATAGATCGATTAGTTCGTGAAACCTTTGAAACAGAAGCAGAAGCAAAGCTTGTGATGTCTTTACGTGAAAACAGTCACTTAACGTTATCATTGGTCGCTTGCTCTGATGAAGGAGAGGTGATTGGACACTGCTTATTTAGCCCTGTAACACTTGATGGGGAAGATTTTAATTGGCAAGGTTTAGCGCCATTGTGCGTTAAAAAAGAATACCAAAAGCAAGGTATTGCTCAAACCTTAGTGAAAGAGGGATTAGAAACCTTAGCTGAATTGGGTTACCCGGTTTCAGTGGTATTAGGTGATCCCGCTTATTATCAACGTTTCGGTTTTGAATCTGCAAAAACATATAATATGAATTGTAAATGGGAAGTGCCAGAAGAGGCATTTATGATTAAGGCGTGCTCTCCTGAGTTTCTAGAAGGGAAAGCGGGCTTAATTGAATATTGCCCAGAGTTTGATTTGCTATAATCCAATAATAGAATGCTCATTATGATTAATGAGCATTTTTATTTATCGCTTTAATCCCTCCGACAACAAGTGGCATCAGTTGAGGAATATTGATAATATTCTTCTCCCTAGATTGACAAGTGAAGTGATATGCCACAGCAAGCGTTACAGTTTTTAAATGAGATGAGTATTTCAGTTTGGCAAGTCCGACAACCTGAATATTTTCCAATATTAGAAGCCAATACCATATCGTTACCAGAAACTTGTCAGTTACTTTTTGTGGCTCCTGCAGTTCCTACTGAGCGCGATGCTTTTCTTTTTGGAAAGGTACTTGCGAGCATGAAATTATCACCAGAGCAGGCGTTATTTCTTCCTTCTAGCGCGTTAGAGTATTTAGCTGAACACAAGCTAACATGGTCTTGGTTTTCGGGTGTACCTATTACTGAGCTGGAAGGGGTAAAAGCATTAAGCTCACCACTGCTTTCAGAAATGCATACCAATACTCAATCACGACGCGATTTATGGCGACAAATTTGTTCTTATGACCATTAATATTCAACCGATCTCTGATTCTCATTTAGATGATATTTGGAGAATCGAAAACGCAGCACATTCACATCCTTGGGCAGAATCTATGATCCGGGAGCTGAACAGTCGCTGCGCGCAACATCGAGTGATGCTAGAAAATGATCAGGTGGTGGGCTACTTCTACGCTCAAAACGTGGTAGGCGAAGTTACCTTGCTGAATATTGCTATTGATCCTGCGCATCAAAGAAAAGGGCTTGGTCGTAAATTGACTGAGTTTTTTATTGATATGTGCATGGAACAATGCGCTGAATCTGCTTGGCTTGAAGTTCGTGAAAGTAACGTAAAAGCAATTTCTTTATATGAATCAGAAGGGTTTAATGAAGTCACTCGACGTCATGATTACTACCCAACAGCTACTGGTAAAGAAGACGCTATTATCATGAGTTATATTTTCTTTTAAATGCCTCTTATTTAATGCTGAGGTTATTTTAATTCGGTGCTTTAGATAATGGCCGTCTTTGAGTATAATCTCGCCTAATTACATCCTTTCTGAAATCTTACAGGATTATCAACGCTTATGTCTTTTTTACAAGAAGTGGGTAAACGCAGAACGTTTGCCATCATTTCTCACCCGGATGCGGGTAAAACAACCATTACTGAAAAAGTATTATTATTCGGAAACGCGATTCAAAAAGCGGGTACGGTAAAAGGTCGTGGTTCAAACCAGCACGCAAAATCAGACTGGATGGAAATGGAAAAAGAACGTGGTATCTCGGTAACTACGTCGGTAATGCAATTTCCATTTAATGGTTGTCTTGTTAACCTTCTTGATACTCCTGGACACGAAGATTTCTCTGAAGATACTTACCGTACACTAACGGCAGTAGATTCATGTCTAATGGTTATCGATGCCGCTAAAGGTGTCGAAGATCGTACTCGTAAATTGATGGAAGTAACACGCCTACGTGATACACCTATCGTTACGTTTATGAACAAATTAGACCGTGAAGTACGTGACCCAATGGAAGTGCTTGATGAAGTAGAAAGGGAGCTAGGAATGGCTTGTGCACCTATTTCATGGCCGATTGGTTGTGGTAAAGAATTTAAAGGTGTTTACCACATCCACCGCGATGAAACGATCTTATACGCATCAGGTCATGGTCATGAAATTCAAGAAGTTCGTACTATTAAAGGTTTAGATAACCCAGAGTTAGATGTAGCTGTTGGTGCTGAGCTAGCTGCGAATGTTCGTGAAGAGCTAGAGTTAGTAATGGGTGCTTGCCCTGAATTTGATCTTGAGCTTTTCCTTGCCGGTGAATTAACGCCAGTATATTTTGGTACCGCATTAGGTAACTTTGGTGTTGATCACATGCTAGAAGGCTTAACTGATTGGGCTCCTGCACCACAAACACGTGAAGCAGTAGAACGTCCAGTTGAAGCAACAGAAGATAAGTTCTCAGGCTTTGTATTTAAGATCCAAGCAAACATGGATCCTAAGCACCGTGACCGTATCGCTTTCATGCGTATTGTGTCGGGTACTTATACTCAAAGCATGAAAATGAATCACGTGCGTACAGGTAAGAGTGTCAGTATTTCTGATGCGGTAACTTTCATGGCGGGCGATCGTTCTCGTGCTGAGACGGCGTATGCGGGTGATATCATTGGTTTACACAACCACGGTACTATTCAAATCGGCGATACGTTTACACAAGGTGAGAGCTTAAAATTCTCAGGTATTCCAAACTTTGCCCCTGAATTGTTCCGTCGTATTCGCCTAAAAGATCCACTAAAGCAAAAGCAACTGCTTAAAGGTCTTGTTCAACTTTCTGAAGAAGGCGCGGTACAAGTATTCCGTCCACTTCAAAACAATGATTTGATCGTTGGTGCGGTTGGTGTACTTCAGTTTGATGTGGTCGTATCTCGTTTAAAATCTGAATATAACGTTGAAGCTATTTATGAAGGCATCAGTGTAGCAACTGCTCGTTGGGTTGAATGTACTGATGGCAAAATCATGGATGACTTCCAGCGTAAAAACCAAAGTAACCTAGCGTTAGACGGTGGCAATAACTTAACGTATATTGCTCCAACGATGGTTAATTTGAATTTAGCGTCTGAGCGTTTCCCTGAGGTTCAATTCAGAGCGACTCGTGAGCACTAATCTAGTTGCAATCAAATAAATAGAAACGGAGTCTTAACGGACTCCGTTTTTGTATCTATAGTATAGAGATAATGACTGTAATTAATGATAAGGAAGGCGAGGGTGCTGAAACTGATTAAGTTATGGATTAAGAAATACGATGATTGGTGTAAGTCGCTAGGGTTAACGCCTGAAAATAAACGCAGTTGTGTCCCTTATAAAAAAGAAGAAGAGTAATGGCTTTCCGATTCATTGATTCACACTGTCATTTTGACTTTGCTCCTTTTAAAGGTAACGAAACCTTGTATTTAGAAATGGCAAAAGAAAGAGGAGTAACAACATTCATTGTCCCTAGTGTGAATCAATCAAATTGGAATCAAGTGAATGGTTTATCCAAACAGTTTGATGGTATTTATTACGCATTAGGCATTCACCCATTATTTATTACATCAAACTATAAAAAAGAGTTAAAAAGTTTAGCTGCGTTGCTTGATGAAGAAAATAATAAGTGTGTAGCGATTGGTGAATGTGGATTAGATTTTTGGCATCAAGAAAGTGATAAGGAAATACAAATCTCTGTTTTTCGCCAGCAGTGTTTATTAGCAAAAAAGCATCAACGTCCTTTAATTATTCACAGTCGTAAAAGCCACGATATGGTAGTAAAGCTGTTGAGAGAAATTAGGCCAGAGAGAGGTGGGGTTATTCATGGTTTCAGTGGTAGCCTGCAGCAGGCGAATCAATTTATTGAATTAGGTTTCTATATTGGTGTCGGTGGCGTGATCAGTTACGAAAGAGCTAAGAAGACCAAAATGGTGGTTTCACAATTGCCTTTAGATACAATTTTATTAGAAACCGACGCACCAGACATGCCATTGTTTGGCTTTCAAGGACAAAAAAATACGCCAGATAAAGTACAAAAAGTGTGCGAACACTTGGCTTTGATTAGAAAAGAGTCAATGCAAACGATTTCGGAAACTGTTTATAAAAATACCACCTCATTGTTTGGGATTTGAGTTATTTGTCATTACTTTAGGTGTAATTGATGAATATTTAGATTTCAATTAGTGATAAAGGTCACAATTATGAGTGAATGCATGATGTACGGACGACGAATGTGTGACAGCAGCATTACTTTATTAGTGCTTCAGTGAGTATAATCGCCCCGCTAATTTGAAACACGCCAACAATCAATTTTAGGGAAACTTTTAACTATGAGCCTGTTAATGAGCTTGGTTGGGATTGTAGCACTGCTTGCTTTTGCAGTACTTCTATCTGATAACCGCAAAGCAATCAATCTACGTACTGTCGGTGGCGCTTTTGCCATTCAATTTCTTTTAGGTGCATTCATACTTTATGTACCTGTGGGTCGTGATGTACTTTTAGGTGCATCTGAAGCGGTTGCTAATGTAATAAACTACGGTAACACTGGTATCGAATTCTTATTCGGTGGCCTAGTATCGGGTAAAATGTTTGAATTATTTGGCGGCGGCGGTTTCATCTTCGCACTGCGTGTTCTTCCTGTAATCGTATTCTTTGCATCATTAACTGCGGTACTTTATTACCTTGGTATTATGCAAATCGTGATTAACTTCCTAGGTGGTGCACTTCAAAAAGCACTAGGCACTTCTCGTGCGGAATCTCTATCTGCTACTGCGAACATTTTCGTTGGTCAAACAGAAGCACCTTTAGTAGTTCGTCCATTCATTCCAAAAATGACTCAATCTGAATTGTTTGCAGTAATGTGTGGTGGTCTAGCTTCTGTAGCTGGTGGTGTACTTGCTGGTTATGCTTCTATGGGCGTACCTCTAGAATACCTAATCGCAGCATCATTCATGGCGGCACCTGGTGGTCTTCTATTTGCTAAAATTCTTAAACCAGAAACGGAAACTCCGGTTGATCAATTTGATGCTTTAGAACAAGAAGGCGAAGACAAACCTGCAAACGTAATTGATGCAGCAGCTGCTGGTGCAGCAACAGGTATGCAACTTGCGTTAAACGTAGGTGCAATGCTTCTTGCATTCATCGGTCTAATCGCTCTAATCAACGGTATCCTTGGTGGTGTTGGTGGTTGGTTCGGTATGCCAGACATTACTCTAGAGCTTATTCTTGGTTACATCTTTGCTCCAGTTGCATTCATTATCGGTGTGCCGTGGGAAGAAGCGACAATCGCAGGTTCATTCCTTGGTCAAAAACTGGTAGTTAACGAATTCGTTGCTTACCTAAACTTTGCACCGTACCTAGCTGAAGGCGCTGAAGTAGTTCTTTCTGAGAAAACAAAAGCAATCATTTCATTCGCATTATGTGGTTTTGCTAACCTTTCTTCTGTAGCGATTCTACTTGGTGGTTTAGGTAGCCTTGCTCCTGAACGTCGTCATGATATCGCTAAGATGGGTATGAAAGCTGTTGCTGCTGGTACATTATCAAACTTAATGTCTGCAACAATCGCAGGCCTATTCCTATCTCTATAATCATTATAGAGTAAGTTAGATACCTAAAAACCCGCATTCAATGCGGGTTTTTTTATATCTATAGAAAAGAAAAAATTGTGATGCCTGAATGGTTCGTTTTCACATTTTTTAGGTAAAAAGTTTGAGATGCAAACCGATTGCGTTACTCGTTAGAAACATAAGCAGTCAATTAACTTGGTATAATGTGAGGCATAGTAAAGAGAAACACAGCTAGATTATCAAAAATAAACTATGTTTAATGCATACACATAATGAGAATCTAGAGAGTTAATTATGAATGAAGTTCTATTGTCTATATTGGCAGGTTTGATTGTTGGCGTTGTTTTTTCAGCAATTAAATTACCTATTCCAGCACCACCTGTTTTATCAGGAGTGATGGGGATTGTCGGTGTTTACGCCGGTGCAGTCGGTTATCAATGGATAATTGAACGTTTCTTTTCATAATCTCTGTGTCTTTATATGGAAACATGGTTTCACTAGTGACACTAGAGAAGTATTGGTAAAATGAATCATGTTTCAACGGCGTCTCATGATGAGATGTTAGAGCGGTACTCATTCATACTATTGAAGTAAGTACTGGCGGCAAAATGGATATTGATTGGGCGTTATGCGCTCAAGTCTTCAGGGAATCAAGTCCGCTCATTTGCTGTTGAACTTAATATATGAACAGCAAAACTATCAAAGAATTTATTCTATTTTGGAGATAACAATGAGCGATTTAAAAGCAGCGGCACTACGTGCATTAAAATTAATGGATCTAACGACGCTTAACGATAACGATACAGATGAAGCGGTAATCGCATTATGTAAGAACGCGAAAACAGCAGTAGGTAATACAGCAGCTGTTTGTATTTACCCTCGCTTCGTACCTATCGCTAAGAAAACGCTGCGCGAGCAAGGCACACCAGAAGTACGCATTGCAACAGTAACTAACTTCCCACACGGTAATGACGATATTGCTATCGCTGTTGCCGAAACTAAAGCCGCTGTTGCTTACGGTGCTGATGAAGTTGATGTGGTATTCCCATACCGTGCGCTTATCGCAGGTGATGAAACGGTTGGTTTTGAACTGGTTAAACAGTGTAAAGAAGCGTGTGGTGATGTTCTGCTTAAAGTAATCATCGAAACGGGTGAGCTAAAAGAAGAAGCATTGATCAAAAAAGCGTCTCAAATCTGTATTGAAGCGGGCGCTAACTTCATTAAAACATCAACAGGTAAAGTGCCAGTTAACGCAACACCTGAATACGCACGCATGATGCTAGAAGTAATTCGTGATATGGGCGTAGCTAAAACGGTTGGCTTTAAGCCTGCTGGCGGCGTTCGTACTGCTGAAGATGCACAAGCATACCTAGCAATGGCTGATGATATTTTAGGTGGCGATTGGGCTGATAACATGCACTACCGTTTTGGTGCTTCAAGCCTACTGACTAATCTTTTAAATACATTAGAAGTAACTGAAGAAACAGCTGACCCATCAGCTTACTAGTTTCTCGTTACTTGATTTATAGCTAAAAAATAAATCGACTCAGGTGAGGCATTACCGTCTCACCTACCTCAACCCTACCTATATAAATTACCCAACCAAGATTGGGGAGGCACTAATGTATCTACCACAAGAGATTATTCGCAGAAAACGTGACAATAAAGTACTAACAACAGAAGAAATTAACTTCTTTATTCAAGGGGTTGCAAACAATACCGTGTCTGAAGGTCAAATTGCAGCTTTTGCAATGGCGGTCTACTTTAATGAAATGACAATGCCAGAACGTATCGCATTAACGTGTGCAATGCGTGATTCAGGCATGGTGATTGATTGGAGTCACATGAACTTTGACGGACCTATTGTTGATAAGCATTCAACAGGTGGCGTTGGTGACGTGACTTCATTGATGCTTGGTCCTATGGTCGCTGCGTGTGGTGGTTATGTTCCAATGATCTCTGGTCGTGGCTTAGGACATACAGGCGGTACTCTGGATAAACTTGAATCTATTGCTGGTTACAACATTATGCCAAGCAATGAGATTTTTGGAAAAGTAACTAAAGAAGCTGGTGTGGCGATTATTGGCCAAACAGGTGATTTAGCGCCGGCTGATAAACGTGTGTATGCGACTCGTGATGTAACAGCAACGGTTGATAATATTTCATTGATCACGGCCTCTATCTTATCTAAGAAATTAGCCGCGGGTTTAGACTCGTTAGTTATGGATGTTAAAGTAGGATCTGGTGCATTTATGCCAACTTACGAAGCATCTGAAGAGTTAGCAAAATCTATCGTAGCAGTAGCAAATGGAGCTGGAACTAAGACAACTGCACTGCTTACTGATATGAACCAAGTATTGGCCTCGACAGCCGGTAATGCATTAGAAGTACGTGAAGCGATTCGTTTCTTAACTGGTGAATATCGTAATCCTCGTTTATACGAAGTAACGATGGCACTATGTGCTGAGATGCTAGTCATTGCTAACTTAGCAAAAGATGAAAAAGAAGCTCGAGCTAAATTACAGACGGTATTAGATAATGGCAAAGCAGCAGAATGCTTTGGTAAAATGGTATTTGGTCTTGGTGGTCCAAGTGACATTATTGAAAATTACGATAACCACTTAGAAAGCGCACAAATTATTAAACCAGTATTTGCAGATAAAGCCGGTTTTGTTAATGCAATGGATACTCGTGATTTGGGTATGGTCGTGGTAGGTATGGGCGGTGGCCGTCGTGTTGCAACCGATACGATTGATTATGCGGTTGGTTTAAGTGATATGATCCGCCTTGGTCAAACAGCAGATACAGAACAACCACTAGCGATGATCCATGCTCGCAGTGAAGAACAATGGCAACAAGCCGCGGATGCGGTAAAAGCAGCAATCGTGATTAGTGAAGAACAACCAGAAATGACTCCGGAAGTTTATCGCAAAATTCGCCCTGAAGATGTGTAAGGAAGAAAACATGAAACGTGCAATAATTTTAGTACTAGATTCATTTGGTATCGGTGCCGCAGGCGACGCTGAAAAATTTGGCGATGTAGGTTCAGATACTATGGGTCATATTGCTGAGCAGTGTGATAAAGGCCTAGCTGACAACAGTAATCGTCAAGGACCTTTAACTCTTCCAAATCTTTCTAAACTTGGTTTAGCGATGGCAGGTAAAGAGTCTACAGGTCAATTTGCCGCAGGTTTAGATGCGAACGCTGAGATCATTGGTGCTTACGGTCATGCGGCTGAATTGTCTTCAGGTAAAGATACGCCTTCAGGTCACTGGGAAATCGCCGGTGTTCCAGTATTGTTTGATTGGGGTTACTTTTCTGATAAAACAAACAGCTTCCCTAAAGAACTGACTGATCGCATTCTTGCTCGTGCAAATCTTTCTGGTTACCTAGGTAACTGCCATGCTTCAGGAACTCAAGTACTTGATGATTTGGGCGAAGAGCACATGAAAACAGGCATGCCTATTTTCTATACCTCTGCCGATTCCGTATTCCAAATTGCCTGCCATGAAGAGACATTTGGTTTAGATAATTTGCTAACGCTTTGTCAGATTGCTCGTGAAGAGCTTGAAGATTACAATATTGGTCGAGTGATCGCTCGTCCATTTATTGGCTCTGGTAAAGGTCAATTTGAACGTACAGGTAACCGTCGTGACTTATCTCTTGAGCCACCAGCTGCGACTATCTTACAAAAATTAGTGGATGAAAAAGGCGGACAAGTTCACTCAATTGGTAAGATCTCTGATATCTATGCTGGCTGCGGTATTACTAAGAAAACCAAAGCGACAGGTATTCCTGCGCTGTTTGATGCGACTAAAGACGCAATTGAAACAGCAGGTGATAACACCATCGTATTTACAAATTTCGTAGATTTCGATTCAGCGTATGGCCACCGTCGTGACGTTGCAGGTTATGCAGCTGCGTTAGAGTACTTTGATGGTCGCCTTCCTGAAATCATGGATATGCTGCAAGAAGACGATATTCTTATTTTAACGGCGGATCACGGTTGTGATCCAACATGGCCGGGTACGGATCATACTCGTGAGCATATTCCAGTCATTGTTTATGGTCATAAAGTACCAGCGGGTTCATTAGGCCGTCGTGATACATTTGCCGATATTGGTCAAACCTTAGCAGAGTACTTTGAAACCTCTGATATGGAATATGGTAAATCGTTCCTATAAAAAATAATAAGCAGTAGAGCTCTCTCTACTGCTTTTTTCTATTTACAGTTAAATAAGCAAGGATATAAATTATGGCTACTCCACATATTAATGCTGAAATGGGTGATTTTGCAGACGTAGTACTGATGCCTGGTGACCCAATCCGAGCAAAATACATTGCTGAGACATTCCTTGATGATGTAGTGCAAGTATGTGATGTTCGTAACATGTACGGTTTTACAGGTACTTATAAAGGTCGTAAGATTTCAGTTATGGGCCACGGTATGGGTATCCCATCATGCTCAATCTACATGACTGAGTTAGTAAAAGATTTCGGCGTTAAAAAAGTGATCCGTGTTGGTAGTTGTGGTGCGGTTAATGAAGGCATTAAGTTACGTGATGTAGTCATTGGTATGGGCGCATGTACGGATTCAAAAGTGAACCGCATCCGCTTTAAAGACCATGACTTTGCAGCGATTGCTGATTATGAAATGGTTCGTAATGCAGAGCTAGCTGCTCAAGCGCGTGGCATCGATGTAAAAGTAGGTAACCTTTTCTCTGCTGAGTTGTTCTACACACCAGATCCAAGCATGTTTGATCTAATGGACAAATACGGCATCGTAGGCGTAGAGATGGAAGCGGCGGGCATGTACGGAGTGGCTGCGGAATACGGAGCAAAAGCATTAGCAATTTGTACCGTATCGGATCATATTAAAACCGGTGAGCAAACAACCTCTGATGAACGAGCAACGACATTTGATGAAATGATGTTAATTGCACTAGATTCGGTACTGCTTGGCGACAAGTAGTAAAATATTTAGAAATAAAAAGGCGATGAGGGTAACTTCATCGCCTTTCTTTTTATGCTTTACCACCAAATAATGTGGTAACTGGTTTACTCGAACGCTCTTTTTTTCGTAATAAAGCCATAATCATCATCCCTGAAACTAAACTGATTATTAACATACCAAACATTAAGCGATCGCTTTTACGGTAATGGTGATTAGCAAACCCTGTCAGTGTCGACTTCTCAAAGGTGACTCGAAGAAAGCCAAGTAAACGATCTTCTTTGATTATCGGTTCGATTAACTGTTGGCGACCAATACCATCTATAGAGAGTGGCGTATATAACCCTGTAATTTGTGAAGCAGTCAGCGCATTATCACTTTTGGCTAGGATCCCACCTTCTGCATCGTATATTGTTGCATCAAATACGAGAGGTTCTGTGGCTAAATTATTAGCCAGTTGCAGTAAGCCTTCGTGATTGTCTTGTTTTATATTCTCAACAGAAAAGAGAGCAGCTTGGCGTACCATAGTACGACTAAGATCTTGCAGCTGCTTATTTTGGATAATTTGGTTATTGTCACTGATAACGGTACTGTTGATTAAGATAAAGTAACTGAATGCAAGAAGGGAAATTAGCATTAGGCTTTTTACAATAAAATTTTGAGAAAGCATCGAGATCACCATGCAAATTAGAATAGGGGAATTATACTCAATTTACATAAAAATAGCAGTTTATGTTGTTTGGCTCTTGCTCATCTGCTCTGCAATCGGTATTTTTGAGATAGGATTAGTAAGGATACGAATCATGGATATAATAACCCCATTCTCAATTAAGAAAAATATACCCCTATTAAAGCGTTTCTCATCAACTCAAGAAATCACCCAATTGGATCTAAAACAGACTAGGTGGATTGTATATAGTTCCCATTTATCGCAACATCACTTTCAACATATTGACTTCTTTATTGGCGAGCAAAGTTTAGTACTCGCGACTTGGAAAGTTGGGCATTATGATGTCGCAGCGATGGCAGGTGAAATGACGCCTGAACATAAAACGATTCTTGATGCACTAGAGTTAGATTACGCTGAAGTTAAAGATATTCCTGATTTATCAAAGCCTGGAATTATCTTATTTGATATGGATTCAACAGCAATAGAAATTGAGTGCATTGATGAAATCGCCAAATTAGCAGGTGTTGGAAAACAAGTTTCAGAAGTAACCGAGCGCGCAATGCAAGGAGAGCTTGATTTTAAAGAGAGCTTAATTCAGCGGGTAGGAACCTTAGCCGGAGCTGATGAAGCTATTTTAGCTAAAGTAAAGTCAGACTTGCCTTTTATGAATGAAATCAGAGAGTTGGTTGCTACCATGCATAAATACGGTTGGAAACCTGCTATTGCCTCTGGTGGTTTTACTTATTTTTCGGATTATCTTAAAGACGAATTAAATTTAATACACGCACAATCAAATCAACTAGAAATCGTAGACGGTAAGCTCACAGGGAGAGTGTTAGGTGACATTGTTAGTGCTGAAACTAAAGCTGAGATTTTAGTCGAGTTAGCAGATAAATATGATATTGAGATAAGCAATACCGTTGCCGTTGGTGATGGAGCCAATGATCTGGTAATGATGGAGGCTGCTGGTCTTGGGATAGCTTATCATGCCAAACCTAAAGTTCAACAACAAGCTCAAGCAGCCATTCGTCATGCTGATTTAGGTGGCGTTGCTTGTATATTGTCAGTATCTTTATTACTGAATAAAAAATTGAGCTGGTAAACATAAGCAAATAATAAAGCCGATGTATTATCGGCTTTATTAAACAATAAATGAGATAGAATTTACCCTAACTCAAGTCGAATTAATACTTCATCAGTAATATCAGCGATTTCACCACAGCCGACAATACTTGATAATTCATTTTCAAGTGCTCGAGCATAGTGAATTGCATGCTGTGCAAGTTGACTCAACTCACTCTCTGATGTGGTTGATAATGGATTTTTAACCGCTGTAGTAGTCACTCTGATAGCTAAAAATTCACCATGTTCTTTTGCTTTCTTTATAAAAGTTAAGCGATCGTTATATGAACTGAATTCCTGCAGCATGCGAGTGAAAACAGATTTGATCTTCCCATCTTTAATCACAACCGCAAGGTAGATTTCGTGATGATGCGAACGTTGATTTGCGGGTGTTTTTAATGGTTCAACCAGCAATTGACGTACCCTTGTTTTAAAAATCGGTTCTAAATTGAGGGTGTTTTCATCCCCTAAATGCTGCCAAATCTTATTTAGGCGGTTGAGAGGGAAGTTAACCCCAATACAACGAGTCTTAATTTTATGGTTATCTTTTTCGATAAAAAAAGGTGTTGTCGTTAGTTTATTAAGCAATAATTGATGCATAATTTTCAGCATCTCCATGGATGGAAGTTGCTCATAATCCATCGGTAATCTTTCAATATTATGCTCGATTAAGCGGCTTAAAAATGCTTTGCTTTTTTGGGTTTTTAAGCTGTCTTCAATATGAAGCTGGATATTAATACCATTAGAAGCGACTTTTAATACATGATATCCAATGCGACTTAGTGGCGTATTTTTATCTAAACTCTGCAAATCATTAAATGTTACTTTTACGTCTGATTTTTTTGTCAGTTGCACCGCTTTATCTAATTGAATTGAGAGTCCATTTATTGATATATCTAATGTTCTTCCTGTCACATCGCCAAGCTGAGGGTGATGTAAGGTCACGAGAGTTTGATAGTTAAACCTAGGCTCTGTTCGACGAGGTGCTGAATCAAAATAAAGTGCATGCGCTTGGCTGATTGGTGCCGTGGCATGACGATATGGGTTTAATTCTTTAGGCGCAAGTGCTGGTTTATCTGTTAAGAGATAATCCTTCTGTGTATCGGGTAAGCTGATCTCTGTTAAGATCCCCATGTGCGTTAGAGTCGAAAGTACGCCTTCCATCTCAGGAGCAACGGTAAGCAGGCGTTCTTTGTCTTCTTTTTCTAGTTCAAAAAGAGAAAGGCGGATCACCTTCCAGCTCTTTCGTTTAGCACCAATATGCCAGAATAGTAGGCGTTCCTGCTGAGTCCCTTCTGAAGACATCATTGAATAGAAAAGTTCTCTATCTTCATGATCATGTTTAAAACTGTAAAAATGTGTTCGACTGGCTTTTAACCCTGGCTTGGTTAAAAACTGCATACGCTCAGCTTTAAATAGGTGATTTATTACTGGTTGGTTCTTTTCGTCATGCCAGTGCTTCCAAAGGGATTCATTATGATCGGTAAGGATAGCATATTTTAAGACATCACCAGAGAAGAATAACGGGATGTTAGTGGTATGACGTAAAAAACAGTGCTCGTACCCTTGCGTTCGTACGCGGACAACTTGATCTTTTTGATCGTGCAGAGTTCGACGTTTATTTTTATTCAGCTTTTCATCAATGGCGATAGAGATAATATTGTGGTTAGCTTCCATTTTAAGGCGCAACCAACGATAACTGTCGCTTTCTTCACTGTCATGAATACCAAGAATTCGATATGGGAAATCACCATTAAGATCTTTAATGCCTGTTTCTTTTGCAAGAGTAGGGAAGCTGACTTGAACAATTTGACCTAAACCATATTCGAAAGCGGCAGGAACTTTGATTTTGGCACCAGAAGAGGAAAGATCGCTACTCGTACCATGAATTAGATTGCCATTTGGTAGAAGTACGGTAACTTGCGTTGACATGCGTAAACGGTTTTCACTTCGTGTTAGATAATGACCAAAACGAATTAGTTTGGTTTTAAATAAACCGTCATCGTTTTTATCTTCAGATGTTGAAATCAGTTCTTTATTTTTATGTAAAACGCGAAAATTATTTCGTGTATTGGTTAATGCTTCCCATACACCTTCGGTATAGCTGCCATAACGTTCAATGCTTTTATGGTAGGTATTTATGGCGACATCATCTAACCAATGAGTATAGCCATCTAGTTCGTATTGATGGCATTGCCCTTTTACTCTCCCCCGTAAATCAATGCTTTTTTTACAAGGCGTCATGATACGCTTCAACTCAATTTTGACGATTAAATTAATTGATGCGTGTTCATGAGCCATGACTTGATTACAAACCAATTCAAAATCTGGTTCGCCAAATACAGGGATAAGTTGTTCTACGTAGCTTTGATATTCTTCTTGCTGCATGATTTCTGGTACAGTAATAACAATCTAATGGGGTTATCGGCAGAGTTGCTTAAATATTTAACACTATACGTTAAATAGTAATACCCATCACTTTAACTATTTATATGTCGGTGATATATGGCAAAAGCAAAACGCGCCTATGTTTGTAATGATTGTGGAGCAGACTTTCCTCGTTGGCAAGGCCAGTGTAATGCTTGTGGGGCATGGAACACGATTACAGAGGTTCGATTGGCCGCTTCTCCACAGGTGGCTCGAAATGAACGACTGTCTGGAGGTGGTTATGCAGGGGCAGCGATAGACTCCGAAGTACAAACGTTATCGAGTATTGATCTACAAGAGGTCCCTCGATTTAGTAGCTCATTTAAGGAGTTCGACCGTGTTTTAGGTGGTGGGATTGTTCCTGGTGCTGCAATTTTAATTGGTGGTAATCCTGGGGCGGGCAAATCGACACTGCTTTTGCAAACAATGTGTCGATTAGCCACTGAAATGCCAACGTTATATGTCACTGGTGAAGAATCGTTACAGCAGGTAGCTATGCGAGCTTCCCGTCTTGGGTTACCAAAAGATAACTTAAAAATGTTGTCCGAAACCAATATTGATAAGATTTGTCAGGTCGCTGAAAAAGAGCAACCGAAAATCATGGTTATTGATTCAATTCAGGTCATGCACGTAGCGGATGTTCAATCATCACCAGGCAGTGTCGCACAAGTTCGTGAGTCAGCAACCGCTTTAACTCGATACGCAAAACAAAATAATGTGGCCATTTTCTTAGTGGGCCATGTAACCAAGGATGGCACTTTAGCAGGGCCTAAAGTATTAGAGCATATTATTGATTGTTCCGTATTACTTGATGGTAGCGCTGATAGTCGTTTTAGAACGCTTCGCAGCCATAAAAACCGTTTTGGCGCGGTGAATGAGCTAGGTGTCTTTGCTATGACCGGACAAGGACTGAAAGAGGTGAGTAATCCATCAGCGATTTTCTTATCTCGTGGAGAAGAAGAAACTTCTGGCAGCTCAGTGATGGTGGTATGGGAGGGGACACGCCCATTACTAGTTGAAATACAAGCGCTGGTTGATTATTCTCAACTTTCAAATCCGAGACGTGTATCGGTGGGTTTAGATCAAAATCGATTGTCGATGTTGCTTGCGGTATTGCATAAACATGGAGGTTTGCAAATGGCAGATCAAGATGTTTTTGTTAACGTAGTCGGTGGCGTTAAAGTGGCTGAAACCAGCGCGGATTTGGCGTTAATTATTGCACTGTTATCCAGCTTTAAAGAACGACCATTAGCAAAGGATGTTGTTGTGTTTGGTGAAATAGGCCTTGCTGGCGAGATCCGCCCAGTACCAAGTGGGCAAGAGCGTTTAATGGAAGCCTATAAACATGGTTTTAAAAAAGCGATTGTCCCAGTGGCTAATATGCCTAAAGGTGGCATTGAAGGCATGCAAATACATGGTGTAAAAAAATTATCTGAAGCAATTGATGCTTTTGATGAATTATAAAGATTGAATTTATTACTGATTTTTTCCGATTTTTTATTTGAAATCGTGTAATTTCATCTATAATTTCCTCAAGCAGAACGTACGCAGAGCTTATTTGGGCTAAATTCTATCCAAAAATAGAACAAAGCATGTACCAATTGGCAGTTTGTGTTATACTCTGCGCGCATTTTCTATCCTATTAATAGAGTAAAACAATGACTGATTTATCTAAATACAGAAATATTGGTATTTTCGCGCACGTTGATGCGGGTAAAACTACCACAACTGAGCGTATCCTAAAACTTACTGGTCAGATCCACAAAACTGGTGAAGTACATGATGGCGAATCTACGACTGACTTCATGGAACAGGAAGCTGAGCGCGGAATTACTATCCAATCAGCAGCTGTAAGTTGTTTCTGGAAAGATCACCGTTTTAACGTTATCGATACTCCGGGACACGTTGACTTCACAGTAGAAGTTTACCGTTCTCTTAAAGTACTTGACGGTGGTATCGGTGTATTCTGTGGTTCTGGTGGTGTTGAACCTCAATCAGAAACTAACTGGCGTTACGCGAACGAATCAGAAGTTGCTCGTATCATCTTCGTTAACAAACTAGACCGTATGGGTGCTGACTTCTTCCGTGTTGTTAAGCAAACTGAAGACGTACTAGGTGCTAACCCACTAGTCATGGTTCTACCAATTGGTATCGAAGACGATTTCGTTGGTGTTGTTGACCTTCTAACTCGTAAAGCACACATTTGGGATGATTCTGGTCTTCCAGAAAACTTCGAAATCACTGATGTTCCTGCGGACATGGTTGATCAAGTAGAAGAATACCGTGAGATGCTAGTTGAGACTGCTGTAGAGCAAGACGACGATCTAATGGAAGCTTACATGGAAGGCGAAGAGCCATCTATCGAGCAACTAAAAGCATGTATCCGTAAAGGTACGCGCACAATGGACTTCTTCCCAGCATTCTGTGGTTCTGCATTTAAGAACAAAGGTATGCAACTTGTTCTTGATGCTGTAGTTGATTACCTACCTTCTCCAACAGAAGTAGATCCTCAACCGCTAATGAACGAAGAAGGCGAAGAGACTGGCGAACACGCTATCGTTTCTGTAGACGAAACATTCAAAGCGCTAGCATTCAAAATCATGGATGACCGTTTTGGTGCACTAACATTCGTACGTATTTACTCTGGTAAACTAAACAAGGGTGACACAATCCTTAACTCGTTCACAGGTAAAACTGAGCGTGTTGGCCGTATGGTTGAGATGCAAGCGAACGATCGTAACGAATTAACTTACGCGCAAGCTGGTGATATCATCGCTATCGTTGGTATGAAAAACGTGCAAACTGGTCATACTCTGTGTGATCCTAAGCACGCAGTAACGCTTGAGCCAATGGTATTCCCTGTACCAGTAATCTCAATCTCTGTAACGCCTAAAGATAAAGGCAGTACTGAGAAAATGGGTATCGCGATCGGTAAAATGGTTGCAGAAGATCCATCTTTCCAAGTTGAAACTGACGAAGAAACTGGCGAAACAATCCTTAAAGGTATGGGTGAGCTTCACCTAGACATTAAAGTTGATATCCTTCGTCGTACATACGGTGTGGACCTAACTGTTGGTCAACCTCAAGTTGCTTACCGTGAAACTATCACTCAACCTGTTGAAGATAGCTACACGCATAAGAAACAATCTGGTGGTTCAGGTCAGTTCGGTAAGATCGACTACGTTATGAAACCAGGTGAAGTTGGTTCTGGCTTTACGTTTAAGTCTTCTGTTGTGGGCGGTAACGTTCCTAAAGAATTCTGGCCTGCAATCGAGAAAGGCTTCAAAGGCATGATGGAGACTGGTGTTCTTGCTGGTTTCCCTGTTCTTGACGTTGAAATCGAACTTCTAGATGGTGGTTTCCACGCAGTCGATTCATCTGCAGTAGCATTTGAAATCGCAGCGAAAGGTGCATTCCGTCAATCTATGCCAAAAGCTGGTGCACAACTTCTTGAGCCAATCATGGCTGTAGACGTGTTCACTCCAGATGATCACGTTGGTGATGTAATCGGTGACCTTAACCGTCGTCGTGGCATGATCAAAGACCAAATGGCTGGCGTAACAGGTGTTCGTGTTAAAGCTGACATCCCTCTTTCAGAAATGTTTGGTTACATTGGTTCACTACGTACAATGACTTCTGGTCGTGGTCAGTTCTCTATGGAGTTCTCTCACTACGCACCTTGTCCTATGAACGTAGCAGAGCAAGTAATTGCTGACGTTAAAGAAGCTAACGCTAAGAAGTAATTCTGGCTAACGCTCTTTAATTAAAAAAGCCCCGCAAGTTTACTTGCGGGGCTTTTTGTTTTTAATCGATTTTCACAAGTAAGAATGATCAAATACTTATGTAGATTGGTATTATTCAGATTAATTTAATTTTTCTGCTTTTTCTTTATGACGTTGAAGTTTTAAATAGATATTCTCTACCCGCACTCGCGCCCACTCGGTTTTTCTTAAAAATTTCAAACTCGATTTAATGGTTGGATCAGATTTAAAACAATTAATGTTAACCATGTAGCTTAGTTCTTCCCATCCATAGTGCTCCACTAATTCAGTTAAGATTGCCTGTAAGGTTACGCCATGAAGCGGGTTATTTTGCTGTGTCATAATATCGCCATTTTTCTTGAATTAGGGTAAGTATAGCATTCACCCTTAAAGATATTCATAAAAAATGGGAGCATAATAGGCTCCCATGTATATTTGATTATTTAGTTTCCAATTAACGCTTAAATGACACCACTTCTGATTCATCTAAAGTAATGATTGTTGTTGCTGGTTGCGTTTCTGAAATTACATTACCTTGGCGAATCGAGTAACGAACAGGTACTTGACGACGTAATGCATCAAAACCATTTTCTGCAGGTAAAATAATTAAGTTACCTGGCTTGCCTTCCTCAATGCCATAATTATCTTGAATATTCAGGGTTCGTGCTGACTTGTAGCTGATTAAGTCAAGCCCTTGGTTGATTTGGTCATACCCCATAATTTGGCAAACATGCAGCCCCATATGCAGAACTTGTAGCATATTGGCAGTACCTAGTGGATACCATGGGTCAAATACATCATCATGACCAAAACAGACGTTGATATCGCTGGCAAGCATCTCTTTTACGCGGGTAATACCGCGACGTTTAGGGTAATCATCAAAGCGGCCTTGTAAGTGAATATTCACTAATGGATTGGCAACAAAGTTGATACCTGACATTTTCAATAAACGAAAGAGGCGAGAAGCATAAGCGCCATTATAAGAGTGCATCGCTGTTGTATGGCTTGCTGTGACTTTTTCACCCATATTAAATTTATGAGCTAGAGCGGCAAGTGTTTCTACAAAGCGTGATTGTTCATCGTCAATTTCATCACAATGTACATCGATCAAGCGGTCGTACTTTTGTGCTAATTCAAAAACGTAATGTAAAGATTCAACGCCGTATTCACGAGTGAATTCAAAGTGTGGAATGGCACCAATAACATCAGCACCAAGTTGTACGGCTTCTTCTAGTAACTCTTTACCATTTGGATAAGAAAGAATGCCCTCTTGAGGAAAAGCAACGATTTGAATATCGACCCATTCTTTCATCTCCTCCTTAACTTCTAGCATTGCTTTTAAGGCAATCAATGTTGGATCAGAAACATCAACGTGAGTACGAACGTGCTGAATACCGTTAGCAATTTGCCATTTAAGTGTTTGTTTGGCACGGCTCTTAACATCTTCAATGGTTAGCAGTTGCTTACGTTCAGACCAGCGCTCAATACCTTCAAAAAGGGTTCCTGAGATATTCCAACTTGGCTCGCCAGCAGTTTGAGTTGTATCTAAATGAACGTGAGGCTCACAAAAGGGCGCATTAGCAAGACCGCCTTCCGCATCTAGTACCTTGCCTGAGTAGGAAAGTTGTTCTTCATTTGAAGCGATTTTATTGAATTGACCATCTTGGATTAAGATTTGGAATAACCCTTCTTGATCTCGTAATGTTACGTTTTTAATTAATAAATCAGTCATAAGAATTCTTCTATGCAGCTTCTGTTTCAGAGGCTTTTTCTTTGTTTAAAAGAGGGTTCAGTAGTAGGTAACTTAGTGCGCCACCAAACACAGCATTTACAGGTACAACACCTGGTAGGAAATTACCAGCAGCAACACCAATAATAACCGCAATAATAGCCGCCCAATTAATCGTTTTGAATTTGGCGTTTTCGAAATCCATATAGCGTTTACGGTTCATAAAGAAATCAGCGATGATAACGCCGCCAATTGGCGGAATAGCGACAGATAAGAAAGTTAGCCATCCAACAAAGTTATTATACAACCATAGGGCGCACACAGTACCAATTAAGCCATTTAACATTGAAATGTATTTACTTGGTAGACCAGTGATATTCGAGAACCCGAGACCTGAGGCATATAGTGCATTATCGTTAGTTGTCCAAATGTTTAGCCCTAGCACAATGATGGCAGGAATCAATAAACCTTGAGCTATCATTACTTCTGAAATATCAGACTGGCCAGTCACAGAAGCGCCTGCTGCACCAAAGATAAACATCAGTGAGTTACCAATAAAGAAAGCAATCATAGTAATGGCTACGGCTCCCATCGGCTTTTTACCAAATCGCACAAAATCAGCAGTCAATGTACCAGCGCTTACAAAAGAGCCTACAACCATCGCAAGTGCAATTGAGAAATCCATTGGTTCAGTCGGTTGGATTTTTTGTAGTTCAGCTACACCACCAATACTGTCAACGGCAGTCAATACTGAATAACCACCAAGTACTGCGATAGCTGGAACCGCAATCATGGAGAGAACCATTAATGCTGAAATGCCAAAATAAACGGTAACGGTCATTAATAGACCTGAAATTACGATTAATGCATTGGTGTCAATACCAGTGGCTTTTTGAACTGGAATTGCAAACATGGCGACACCAACCCCAAACCAACCAACTTGAGTACCCCCAAGTAAAAGAGATGGGATCCATGAGCCTTTAGAACCGAAAGAGAAACGAGCGAGAAGATGAGTGGAGAGACCAGTTGAAGCGCCGATGTAGCCAAGAAAAGAAGTGTAAATACCGAGGATTAAATTACCAATAAGAACAGCGAGGAAGAAGTCATCAAAAGAGAGCCCAGTGCCAAGAGAGCCACCTGTCCACATACTTGCAGAAAAGAAGGTTAACCCTAGCATTACTAATGTCAGGGAAACCGCACCTTTTCTTGCGGTTTTAGGCACAGCACTCAAGCTGTAATCATTGTCATTCGACATATCCGTTCCTCATCTGTCTTGATTTTCTGGTCAGTTTTTTGATAAACGGACAGGAGTCTAAATGGAATAACAATAATGTCAATAACGAAGTTGTTATTTTATTTGGTTTGTAATTTAAGTTGTTGAATTATAATTATTTGTAATTTTTATTGATTATAATTATCTCAATTGCAAACGATTGTTTTTATAGAATGGGTATGAAAAAGTCTTTTTTGGTAGATAATTGGACTTAAATGCATTTAATTTAAATAAACGTCTAATTTGAATCTGTAAATAAGGTTTTTTATCTCATTATTTATCTGAGTTGGGTCAGGTTGAGATTTTTCGAGCAAAAAAAAACCTCAAACATATAATTTTGCATGTTTGAGGTCGATAGTTTACTTAGAGCTTTATTTATTTTTGTTAACTAAGGCTTTTTATGGGTTATTCCCATATTATTTTTTTATCCTTAGGCCATGATGATGCGAATTCATGGTATTTCTTTTCTAAAATATGGCGTTTTATTTTTAATGTTGGGGTTAAAATACCATTCTCAATTGACCACGGCTCTTTGATCATTAATATCCCTTTTAGTTTTTCATGAGACTCTAATCCACTGTTAATTGTCTCTAAGTTTTTAAGGGCTGTGCGCTCATAACGTGCTTGGTCAAAATTAGGGTAAGCATGTGGAATGGCGAGTAAAATAGGTCCGGGTAGGCCAGAGCCAATAAGACACATCATTTCTAAATTGCTAAGATCGAAAATACGTTTCTCAATAGGAACAGGAGCAACAAATTTTCCTTTTGCGGTTTTAAAGGTGTCTTTTTTACGACCTTGAATGGTTAAATAACCTTCAGAATCAATAGAGCCAATATCTCCGGTATGTAACCAACCTTCGTTATTAAAGCTTTCTGCTGTTGCTTCATCATTTTTATAGTAACCAGCAAAAAGCCCATCGCCTCTTACTAATATTTCTTCATCGTTAGCAATTTTGAGTTCAACGCCAGGGCCTGCAGATCCAACGCTGCCGACTTTATCGGAGCGATAAGGATAATTCAATGTGCTATAGGCAAAGGTTTCAGTCATTCCCCATGCTTCGGTTATGTTTAATCCAATACTTTCATACCATTTTAATAATCCTGCGGAGACTGGTGCAGAGCCACACCCTAGTACACGAGCTTGGTCTAACCCTAAACCATCTGCCAGCTTGCGTTTAATTAACCCGTTAACAAAAGGGATCTTCAGTAAAATGTTTAGCTTCTTCTGCGGTAGCTTATCTTGAATTCGTTGTTGGAATACGGTCCATAACCTTGGTACTGAAATAAATAGCGTAGGGCGATGCATTTTTACATCATCAATGAAAGTATCGAGTGACTCTGGAAAAGCGGTTTGGATACCACCAAAAAAAGCAGAACCTAGGATGTATACACGTTCAGTAATGTGAGCAAGAGGCAGGTAAGAAAATAGACGATCGCCTGCTTGTATAC
The DNA here is from genome assembly GCF_008933155.1 of Aliivibrio finisterrensis. Lineage (GTDB taxonomy): Bacteria > Pseudomonadota > Gammaproteobacteria > Enterobacterales > Vibrionaceae > Aliivibrio > Aliivibrio finisterrensis. The sequence continues at coordinate 100,333 of NZ_WBVP01000012.1, forward strand.
CAATATGATTAATAAGGTGTTTTGATGAATGACTAAATCCACCAAAGGTGAGCATTGCCCCTTTTGGTAATCCAGAAGTTCCTGAGGTATAAACAATTGACATTAGGGTATTGTTATCATGCTCGGGCCTAAACTCGGATGGTTGGTATTGTTGAATTAGTTCATCAAATTGATATTGGCATTTTGCGGCAGAGTCATAATTAAAAGCAATGGTGTTTATCTCTGGAAGGTTTTCCATCGCTTTTTGAGTGGCGTTAACATCATCAAGTTTTCCTACGATAAGGATTTTACTTTCGCTGTGAGTTAAACAGTGTTCAATTGTTTCAAGGCCAGCTGTTGGGAAAATAGGAACACTGACAAAATCACCGAGCATTAAAGCGAGATCCGTAATAAACCATTCAGCGCAATTTTTCGAAATTAAAGCAACCCTATCTTTTGGTTTAACGCCTAACTCTTGCAAGGATGTCACTAGGCGGAGTGCTTTATCAGCCACTTCAGAAAAAGTGTAATCCACAAATTGCCTATTTTTAATCTGACGAAGGAAAACGTCATTAGGTTTTTTTTCGGCCCATTCAAGCATTGCTTGGTGAGGAAGTTGTGGGTTTGTATTGTGGTTTAATACTGATTGGCTCATAGGGGCATCCTGCGGTTTATCGTTATTATTCGTTGTTAATTTTATGTTAATTAAATATCCTTTTAATGATTCAGTCAAATTTTAATCAAAATAATGAGAACTTTATAAGTGAGTATTTGCACTAATACCAATGTGGTTAATTAGATGATCATTATTGGAACTAGTATAATTCGAGGGTTTCAAAAATAATATAAAAAAGCCCGCCTATAACAGTTCATAAGCAGGCTTTGGGGTTTAGTACTGTTTCTTGGTTATAGAAGAGCTTTTAAGCGATATAGTTCTTCTAATGCCTGGCGTGGTGTTAAATCATCCGGATTTACATTAGATAGCGCTTCTTCAACTTCGCTTGGTTCTGGGATCAAAGAGAGTTGATGTTCTTCTTTCACTTGCGCGCTTGGTGGTAATACTGATGTATTTTTAGCGCTTTCAAGTTGCTGAAGTTTTAGTTTTGCTTTCTTAATAACGGTTTTTGGAACACCCGCTAAAGAAGCGACAGCAAGACCATAAGATTTATTTGCGGCACCATCTTGAACTGCGTGCATAAAGGCAATTTCATCGCCATGCTCTACGGCATCAAGGTGTACATTCGCTAAGCCATTAAATAAATTAGGTAATTCAGTTAACTCAAAATAATGCGTGGCAAATAAAGTCATGGCGTTAATCTTTGTTGCTAGCCATTCTGCGCTTGCCCACGCTAGCGATAAACCATCATAAGTACTTGTGCCACGACCAATCTCATCCATAAGTACCAGACTATACTTGGTGGCATTATGAAGGATATTCGCGGTTTCTGTCATTTCAACCATGAAAGTTGAGCGCCCAGACGCTAGGTCGTCCGAGGCGCCAATACGTGTAAAGATACGATCGAGCAGACCTATTTTTGCTGAATCAGCAGGGACATAACAGCCAACATGAGCCATTAATGCAATGAGTGCTGTTTGACGCATATAGGTCGATTTACCACCCATGTTAGGCCCGGTAATGATCAGCATCTTACGGTCATCATTTAAATTGATTGGGTTGGCAATAAATGGGTCTGTCATTACCTGCTCAACAACAGGGTGACGGCCCCCTTTTATTTCCATACCAATACTTGAAGATAGTGTAGGGCGACAATAATTCAAGGTGTCCGCACGTTCTGCTAAGTTACTCAGTACATCTAACTCTGAAATCGCATTCGCCATTAATTGAAGTTGTTCTAAGTGTGGAAGAAGTTGATCAAATAGTTCTTCCCATAACTTTTTCTCTATTGCTAGTGCTTTAGATTTTGAACTTAGGACTTTATCTTCATGCTCTTTTAATTCAGCAATGATATAACGTTCAGCATTTTTCAATGTTTGACGGCGAACATAATGTGCGGGTGCTTTATGACTTTGCCCTTTACTGATTTGAATATAAAAGCCATGTACGTTGTTATAACCGACTTTTAATGTATCAATGCCGTGACGTTCACGTTCTTCTTGTTCTAGCTTATCTAAATATTGAGTTGCACCATTGGCTAGATCTCGCCATTGATCGAGCTCTTCGTTATAACCATCAGCTAAAACACCACCATCACGAATGATCACTGGAGGGTTGTCTTTTATTGCACGCTCTAAAAGCTCACAAATTGAATCGATTGGTTGTGCTAGTTGAGCTAAGTTTTGTAAATGAGTTTGCTTAAATTCTTGTGCGGTTTGAGCTAGTTCTGGTAACTGTTGCAGTGCATTACGTAAGCGAGCAAGATCTCGTGGTCGAGCTGAGCGTAATGCAAGTCGAGCGAGAATACGTTCTACATCACCAATGTTTCTTAACTGTGGAGACAGTTCGTTAAATAGCGCTTCATCTTTTAATTCCCCAATAGCATCAAGACGTTGGTTTAATACATCATGTGTTCTAACAGGTTGATGTAACCAGCGTTTTAACAGACGGCTACCCATTGCGGTTGCTGTATGATCAAGTACTTCTGATAACGTATGATTGAATCCACCCGCTAAATTTTGGGTGATTTCAAGATTTCGACGTGTCGCCGCATCTAGGATCACTGAGTCATCTTGATGATCCATTACGATGGAGCGAATATGAGGCAGAGTAGTACGTTGAGTGTCTTTTACATATTGAATAAGACAGCCAGCAGCACATAAACCAAATTCAGCTTTTTCAACCCCAAAGCCAACCAAGTCGCGAGTTCCAAATTGTTGGTTTAACTGTTGTTTAGCAGTATCAAGCTCAAATTCCCATACTGGGCGACGACGATTACCATTTCTTTTTTCTAATAAATGAACTGGTTCAAAATCTTCACTGAATAACAGCTCAGTTGGGGCTGTACGTTGCAGCTCGGCAAGCATCGCTTCTTCAGTATTTGGCTCTGAGAGTTTAAAACGACCAGAGGTGATATCTAATGTAGCGTAACCAAAATGGCCTTTATGATGATAAATAGCGGCAATTAAGTTATCAAAACGTTCAGGAAGAAGCGCTTCATCAGTTACAGTACCAGGGGTAACGATACGAACAACTTTACGCTCAACAGGACCTTTACTCGTCGCTGGGTCACCCACTTGCTCACAAATCGCAACCGATTCACCTTGCTGAACTAATTTGGCTAAATAGCCCTCAACAGCATGGTAAGGAAGGCCTGCCATTGGGATAGGTTCGCCTGCAGAAGAGCCTCGTTTAGTTAAAGAGATCTCAAGCAGTTGAGAGGCTCGTTTCGCATCATCATAGAAAAGCTCATAAAAATCGCCCATACGATAGAACAGTAAAATATCCGGGTTTTCAGATTTTAAACGCAAGTACTGTTGCATCATTGGGGTGTGTTTTTCAGTTGATTTTGTTGCCACAACGAGACCTAATGAGTGTAGAAAATATTTGTTGCTAAGAATACGTGAATCAAAGCAGCAATCAAAGATAGAATGGATAAAATTCGAATCAAGATGGAAAGAATCTAATGGATATGGTGAAAAATATGCAACTTGCCCAAAAAGTTGGTGAGTTATTAATGCAACAAGGTAAGACCATGGCATGTGCAGAGTCTTGTACTGGTGGGGGGGTGGCTTTCTGCGCGACAGAAAATGCAGGAAGTTCCGCTTGGTTTGAGCGTGGTTTTGTTACTTACAGTAATGAATCAAAAAACGAATCACTGGGCGTTAGTTTAGAGACATTACAGCGTTTTGGTGCTGTGAGTGAGCCCGTAGTAAAAGAGATGGCTAAAGGTACTTTGGTGCACAGTAACGCTGATATTACGGTTTCAATTAGTGGTATTGCTGGCCCTGGTGGTGGGAGTGATGAAAAACCTGTTGGGACCGTTTGTTTTGGCTTTGCTGATAAACATGACTGGCATTATGAAACTACTGTATATTTTACTGGTGAACGCTGTGATATTAGAAAAAGTGCGATCAAATATGCATTTCTCACATTAAAGAATCGTTTGTTAGATCTTAACTAATTCAGAAGGTTAAGTGTTATTTAGTCGAAATTATATCGAAAGTTAAAGAAAAAATGATACAAGCCTATAGACACTGTATGAATAGACAGTATACTACTGGTTATTAACTGATTACGTGATCTAGAGTAACTGGAGAATCAAGATGGACGATAACAAGAAAAAAGCACTGGCCGCCGCATTAGGTCAAATTGAAAAACAATTTGGTAAAGGTTCAATCATGAAGTTGGGCGATAACCGCACAATGGATGTTGAGACTGTGTCTACTGGTTCTTTATCTCTTGATATTGCACTTGGTGCTGGTGGTTTACCAATGGGTCGAATCGTTGAGATCTTCGGTCCTGAGAGTTCAGGTAAAACAACATTAACTCTTGAATTAATAGCTGCAGCACAGCGTGAGGGTAAAACATGTGCCTTTATCGATGCTGAGCATGCTCTAGATCCTGTTTATGCTAAAAAACTTGGCGTAAACATTGATGAATTATTAGTTTCTCAACCTGATACGGGTGAGCAAGCTCTAGAGATCTGTGATGCGTTAGCGCGCTCTGGTGCTGTTGATGTAATGGTTATTGACTCGGTTGCTGCGTTAACACCAAAAGCTGAAATTGAAGGTGAAATGGGCGATAGCCACATGGGTCTTCAGGCACGTATGCTTTCTCAAGCAATGCGTAAGTTAACGGGTAATCTAAAACAATCAAATTGTATGGCTATCTTCATCAACCAAATTCGTATGAAAATTGGTGTGATGTTTGGTAACCCAGAGACCACAACGGGTGGTAATGCACTTAAGTTTTATGCATCAGTTCGTCTTGATATTCGTCGTACAGGCGCAGTAAAAGATGGCGACGAAGTGATTGGTAACGAAACACGCATTAAAGTTGTTAAAAATAAAATTGCAGCACCATTTAAGCAAGCTGAAACTCAAATCTTATACGGAAAAGGGTTTAACCGCGAAGGTGAATTAATTGATTTAGGTGTTAAGCATAAATTAGTTGATAAGGCGGGTGCTTGGTACAGCTATAACGGCGACAAGATTGGTCAAGGTAAAGCAAACGCTTCTAAGTTTATGCGTGATAACGTAGCCATTGCTTCGGAACTAGACGCTAAATTACGTGAGCTGTTACTGACTCCAGCAGAAGATCAGCCAGAAAGGCCAGATGTGACTTCTGAAGTAGAAGAAAACGAAGAGTTCTAAATCGCTTTCTTTGAAAATAAATGCAGACAAAAGCCAAACCACAGTGTTTGGCTTTTTTGTTTCTATTTATTGAGAATCTATCAGTGATATTCTAAAACCCTCCTTATTCCTCATTTGATCACTTTACTTATCTATATTTCGCTTGCATTTGCGTATACAATGTTCGAAATTCTGTCTAAAAAACACTGCTTGTCTTAACTGAGTACAAGAGTGAGTTAACCTACGATTCAATCAGGAATACCTACATGTATATGAGCACTGACGAGATCCGCCGTGCGTTTCTTGCTTTTTTTGAAAGCAAAGGACACCAAATTGTTGAGAGTTCTTCTCTAGTTCCAGCAAATGACCCAACTCTTTTATTTACCAACGCAGGTATGAACCAATTTAAGGATTGTTTCCTAGGTTCAGAAAAACGTAACTATACTCGTGCAACAACGGCTCAACGTTGTGTTCGTGCTGGTGGTAAGCATAACGATTTAGAAAACGTAGGCTTTACTGCTCGTCACCATACTTTCTTTGAAATGCTAGGTAACTTCAGCTTTGGTGATTACTTCAAGCAAGATGCAATCAAGTATGCTTGGGAGTTTCTAACAGAGCGTCTAGAACTGCCAGCTGACCGTTTATTAGTCACTATTTATGAAACTGATGACGAAGCTTTCGAAATCTGGAATAAAGAAATGGGTATTCCAGCAGATCGTATCGTACGCATAGGTGACAATAAAGGTGCACCTTACGCATCAGATAACTTCTGGCAGATGGGTGATACTGGTCCTTGTGGTCCTTGTACTGAGATTTTCTACGATCACGGTGAGCACATTTGGGGTGGCCGTCCAGGTTCTCCTGAAGAAGATGGCGACCGTTTCATTGAGATTTGGAACAACGTATTTATGCAATTCAACCGTCAAGCAGACGGTACAATGGAACTGCTTCCTAAGCCATCAGTAGATACAGGTATGGGTATTGAGCGTATTGCAGCAATCATGCAAGGCGTTCACTCAAACTATGAAATTGATATCTTCCAAACACTAATTAAAGAAACAGCAAAAGTAGTTGGTTACGATGATCTTTCAAACCAATCTCTACGTGTTGTTGCTGATCACATCCGTTCTTGTTCTTACTTAATTGTTGATGGTGTTATGCCATCAAACGAAGGTCGTGGTTACGTATTACGTCGTATTATTCGTCGTGCGGTACGTCACGGTAACAAGTTAGGTGCTAAAGGCTCTTACTTCTATAAATTAGTTGGTCCATTGGCTGAGATCATGGGAACCGCTGGTGAAGAGCTGAAAAAACAGCAAGCGCTAGTTGAAAAAGTTCTTAAGATTGAAGAAGAAAACTTTGGTCGCACACTAGAGCGTGGAATGGTAATTCTAAACGAAGCGTTAGATAACCTTGACGGTACGGTTCTTGATGGTGAAACAGTATTTAAACTTTATGATACTTACGGTTTCCCTGCTGATTTAACCAATGATGTTGCTCGTGAGCGTGAATTAACTATCGATGAAGATGGTTTTGAAAAAGCGATGGAAGAACAACGTCAACGTGCTCGTGAAGCGGGTCAATTTGGTACTGATTATAATGCAGTGATCAAAGTTGAATCTGAAACAGTATTCCACGGTTATGATTCGACTGAAGCAAAAGCAACGGTATTAGAAATCTTCCGCGAAGGTGAAGCCGTTGAGACTCTTTCTGCTGGTGATGATGCGATTCTAATTTTAGATGCAACACCATTCTATGCTGAGTCAGGTGGTCAATCTGGTGATGCCGGTATCATTACTGTTGAAGCGGGTAAGTTTGTTGTTACTGATACTCAAAAAGTAGGTAATGCAATTGGTCACCACGGTAAGTTAGTTGAAGGTGTATTATCAACGGCTGATAGTGCAATGGCCCAAGTTGATGAAGCTCGTCGTACTGCGATTACTTTAAATCACTCAGCAACTCACTTATTACACGCAGCACTTCGTGAAGTACTCGGTGAGCACGTAACTCAAAAAGGCTCATTAGTTAAGGCGGAAGGTTTACGTTTTGACTTCTCTAACCTTGAAGGCGTAAAAGCTGAAGAATTACGTAAAGTTGAGCGTATTGTTAACCAGCAAGTGCGTTTAAACCATGAGATTGAAACAAATCTAATGGACATTGATGCAGCGAAAGAAAAAGGCGCAATGGCTCTATTTGGTGAGAAATACGACGATGAAGTTCGTGTTCTTTCTATGGGGGAGTTCTCAACTGAATTGTGTGGTGGTATTCATGCATCAAGCACTGGTGATATTGGCTTATTTAAAATTACGTCAGAAAGTGGTATTGCTGCAGGTATCCGCCGTATTGAAGCCGTTACTGGTGAAGCAGCATTAGACGCGATTGAAGCACAACAAAAATCAGCAGATAAAAAGCTGAATGAAGCTGTATCAAAAGCAAAACAACTTGAGAAAGAGATCCAACAGCTTAAAGATAAGCTAGCGTCTCAAGAAGGTGCAAATCTGATCAATCAAGTTCAAGACATTGCCGGAACAAAAGTGCTTATTGCTCAGTTAGATGGTGCAGAGAGTAAAGCGCTTCGTGGCATGGTCGATGAGCTTAAAAATCAAATTGGTAGCTGCGTTATCATGTTAGGTAATGTGAATGACGGTAAAGTTGGTTTAATTGCTGGCGTAACTAAAGATCTTATTGGCCAAGTGAAAGCGGGTGAATTAGTGAATATGGTTGCACAACAAGTTGGTGGTAAAGGCGGCGGTCGTCCTGATATGGCTCAAGCTGGCGGTACTGATGCTAATGCATTACCTGCAGCACTAGCTTCCGTTGAAGCTTGGCTAACTGAGCGTCTGTAATAGGTCGTATCGGTGGCATTAATCGTACAAAAGTATGGTGGTACATCAGTTGGATCCGTTGAGCGGATCCAATCTGTTTCTGAACGCATCATTTCAACCCAGCAGCAAGGACATGATGTTGTTGTTGCTGTTTCTGCTATGGCGGGTGAAACCAATCGTTTAATGAATTTGGCAAATCAAATGAGCGAGGTTCCAGAACCACGTGAATTAGATATGTTGCTTTCTGCTGGCGAGCAAGTTTCTATCGCGTTATTAGCCCTATCTTTAAATCAAAAGGGCATTAAAGCTATTTCTTTAACGGCTGATCAGGCTGGAATCTACACTAACAATAGATTTAATGATGCAACTATTGAGCATATTGAAACCGATTTAATAACTCAGTGGGTAGATAAAGGTTATATTGTTATTGTTGCTGGTTTTCAGGGGCGAGATAAGAATGGCAACATTACGACATTGGGAAGAGGCGGCTCAGATACCACGGCGGTTGCTTTAGCTGCTGCATTAAATGCAGATGAGTGCCAAATATTTACTGATGTTGATGGTGTGTATTCTTCAGATCCTCGATTTGTATCTAATACACGTCGTTTAAAAGAAATCTCTTTTTCAGATATGCACTTATTAGCAAAGTCTGGAGCCAAAGTATTACAGGAGCATTCTGTCGCTCACGCCTGGAATTCATCGGTTACCTTACGGGTATTATCATCATTTGATGATGGTGAAGGGACACTGATTTGTGAACAACCGGTAGAGAGCAAAGGGGTAACTGGTTTAGCGCTTAAGCAGGATTTACTCCTAATAGAGTGTAATGGCTTTTTAGAAGAAGAGTTGATTGATTTACGTAAACAGTACCCTGTGTTAATTGAAAGGTGTGATTGTTTTCAAATTGTTGTGCCAAAAGCGGCTTTTTTACAATTGAAACTGGCATTTAGCACAAAAATACGCAATATTAGTAGCTTATCAATTCTGACGTTAGTTGGAGATAAGGTTGAAGGGATGGCAGACTCTGCTTGCAATCAACTAATGGCTAATTTTGTTGATATTTATCAGCATAGTATAGCGCCTAAAAGTTTTTCGGTTATCGTGAATCAAGCTGATTTAGAACGAGCGGCAGATATTTTACATAAAACGTTTGTTATTACAGAGCAATCACAAGATAATGACCTTATGATCGCTGTTTCTTGAGCAAAGACGTTTATGAAAATAAGCGATAACGGACAAAACATACATTTATTATAAAACTGAGATAACTCAAGGAGCATTCGAATGCTAATTTTGACTCGCCGTGTAGGTGAAACTCTTATGATTGGTGACGAAGTAACAGTTACTGTACTAGGCGTTAAAGGTAACCAAGTACGCATTGGTGTTAATGCACCTAAAGAAGTATCTGTACACCGTGAAGAAATTTATATGCGCATTCAAGCGGAAAAAGGTACACCTGCAGCATCGCAAGGTAACTTTTAATTTCGTATGAATAGGGTTAACAGTGTTGACCTTGTTTGTTTTTATTTAGCATTTATGAGTAAAAATAAACAAAATAAAAGGCGCAAACTAGGGATAACGTTTTATTTTTGTTCGCTTTGGTCATTTCATAGGCTGTTAAACAAAAAACGTTATTTTTTACTAAGAAAGTCATTGACATATTTTTGGTAAACCGTAATATGTGCCTCCTCAAGACGGTGAGGTGGCCGAGAGGCTGAAGGCGCTCCCCTGCTAAGGGAGTATGCGGTTTATAGCCGCATCGAGGGTTCGAATCCCTCCTTCACCGCCATTATTGATTCATGTTGATCTTTATGGTCAGCAAGAAGAAAAAAGAATTATTGTGCGCTAGTAGCTCAGCTGGATAGAGTACCTGGCTACGAACCAGGCGGTCGGAGGTTCGAATCCTCCCTGGCGCACCATTCTTTCATTGGTAAGTGATTATCAATAACATAGTTATTTAGTAGATGACTATAAGCAAATTTACACGGTGAGGTGGCCGAGAGGCTGAAGGCGCTCCCCTGCTAAGGGAGTATGCGGTTTATAGCCGCATCGAGGGTTCGAATCCCTCCTTCACCGCCATTATTTGTTTCTGTTGATTTTACATCAGCAAAAACATAAAAGAATGAGTGTGCGCTAGTAGCTCAGC
>NZ_WBVP01000120.1 GCF_008933155.1 Aliivibrio finisterrensis
CTCTAACCGATAGCGTCAACGTGATTCAAAGTTATGCGGCTGATAATACGCAACCAGCACCTTCGGCAACTGATTATGCGATGGTGGGTGTTACGGGTGTGGACGCCAATAGCCTCAGTGAAGTGAATGGTCAGGTGGACAGTCAATCGTTGACCACGGTGGCTGCGATCCAGACTCTAACTAATAGCGTCAATGTGATACGAACCTACGCGTTGGATAATACGCAACCAGCACCATCGGTGAGTGATTATGCGATGGTGGGTGTTACGGGTGTGGATG
>NZ_WBVP01000121.1 GCF_008933155.1 Aliivibrio finisterrensis
GGTGTTACCCTCGATACGTCAAGCGCTCACAATACGTTAGTGGTTGCTGATAAAGGCGATGGCGCCGAGAATCCTGTTTTGGAGCTGGTTGATCCAGTAGCAGGCATTTATATCCGTGAAGGTGTTTTAAAAGTGGGTAGCGCCAAACTGCCAAGCGACATCACGGTAAGTGCAGATGATACCTCGGCACATTGGCCATCAGGTCAAAGCAAATTATTCTGTGATGGGCCAAATATCAGCGAATACGCCCACACCTTGCAACTTGCAGTAGGGGCTAA
>NZ_WBVP01000122.1 GCF_008933155.1 Aliivibrio finisterrensis
AGTGTTACCCTCGATACGTCAAGCGCTCACAATACGTTAGTGATTGCTGATAAAGGCGATGGCGCCGAGAATCCTGTTTTGGAGCTGGTTGATCCAGTGGCAGGCATCTATATCCGTGAAGGTGTTTTAAAAGTGGGTAGCGCCAAACTGCCAAGCAACATCACGGTGAGTGCTGATGATACCTCGGCGCATTGGCCATCAGGTCAAAGCAAATTATTCTGTGATGGGCCAAATATCAGCGAATACGCCCACACCTTGCAACTTGCAGTAGGGGCTAG
>NZ_WBVP01000123.1 GCF_008933155.1 Aliivibrio finisterrensis
GGCAATGTTGGACTCTGAAACAGAAGCATCTACATCAATTATGGCCTCGCCATTGACGACCATGGCAGTAAAACTGGCACAGCGTAATGCGGATCGTACGCTAGGTGCATTCACAGGTGATCAAGATGGCGTTATTTCTAAGAGTGAGTGGTCGACGGCGATAACAACGGCCAAAGAGATCGTAAAATCTCTAATGGGATACAGCCTCATTGATGATGTCGATATTTTTAAGCAAACTCCCATCGTTACTAACGAAACAGAAGAAAGCAAAAAAGGT
>NZ_WBVP01000124.1 GCF_008933155.1 Aliivibrio finisterrensis
AGCAATGTTGGACTCTGAAACAGAAGTATCTACATCAATTATGGCCTCGCCATTGACGACCATGGCAGTAAAACTGGCACAGCGTAATGCGGATCGTACGCTAGGTACATTCACAGGTGATCAAGATGGCGTTATTTCTAAGAGTGAGTGGTCAACTGCGATAACAACGGCCAAAGAGATCGTAAAATCTCTAATGGGATACAGCCTCATTGATGATGTCGATATTTTTAAGCAAACCCCGATCGTTACTAACGAAACAGAAGAAAGCAAAAAAGGC
>NZ_WBVP01000125.1 GCF_008933155.1 Aliivibrio finisterrensis
AGCGGTGTTTCAACGGCTCTAGACACCAATACATTGCTGCTAGCATCAAGGTAGCTAATGGTCACACGCAATACAAAGCCCACATCATTACTGGTTGGGGTGTAAGCGAGGTCATTGGAGAGTGACATTAGAGTGCCATCCGCTTCGACCCGTGACCATTGGTGAGTACGAGAGTCATAACTGGTCGGCGTCGCTGACGATATAAGCTGTGAATCAATCTGATAAGAGACACCTTCCATAGGGTCATTCAGCGTATTGTACGCAATATCGTAATC
>NZ_WBVP01000126.1 GCF_008933155.1 Aliivibrio finisterrensis
TAACCCGAAGGTCGTAGGTTCAAATCCTGCTCCCGCAACCACATTTAGATTGAATGCTTTATAGCGTTGATCATGCGACACTAGCTCAGCTGGTAGAGCGCAACCTTGCCAAGGTTGAGGTCACGAGTTCGAGCCTCGTGTGTCGCTCCATTTTCTCTTTAAGAGCCTTAATGGTTCTTCTCGAAAAGAGAGTTTGGTTTATAGTCTCATTGTCTTAAACAATGCATCCGGACGCGGGATGGAGCAGCTTGGTAGCTCGTCGGGCTCA
>NZ_WBVP01000127.1 GCF_008933155.1 Aliivibrio finisterrensis
TCTGGATCGCAGCCACCGTGGTCAACGATTGGCTATCTACCTGACCATTCACTTCACTGAGGTTGTTGGCATCAATACCCGTGACGCCAAAGTCAGCATAATCACTCACCGATGGTGCAGGTTGCGTATTATCCAACGCGTAGGTTCGTATCACATTGACGCTATCGGTTAGAGTCTGGATCGCAGCCACCGTGGTCAACGATTGACTGTCCACCTGACCATTCACTTCATTAAGATTGTTGGCATCCACACCGTTAATGCCCACT
>NZ_WBVP01000128.1 GCF_008933155.1 Aliivibrio finisterrensis
TAGCTAATCTCACCTGGGCTAATCTTAGCGCGAGAGGCCCGAAGGTCCCCCTCTTTGGTCCGAAGACATTATGCGGTATTAGCTATCGTTTCCAATAGTTATCCCCCACACTAAGGCATATTCCCAGGCATTACTCACCCGTCCGCCGCTCGTCAGCAAATTAGCAAGCTAATTTCTGTTACCGCTCGACTTGCATGTGTTAGGCCTGCCGCCAGCGTTCAATCTGAGCCATGATCAAACTCTTCAATTAAAGTTTTTT
>NZ_WBVP01000129.1 GCF_008933155.1 Aliivibrio finisterrensis
CTCATAATGATGGGGTCACAGGTTCAAATCCCGTAGTAGCCACCATACAACTTTTAATTGATTTACCAATCGTCAATTAAAATATAGAATAACTACTCTTTGTAGATTAAGTGACTATCAGCCCTTAATAATCAAACAGCAGAACGCGGACGTGGCGGAATTGGTAGACGCACCAGATTTAGGTTCTGGCGCCGCAAGGTGTGAGAGTTCAAGTCTCTCCGTCCGCACCATATTTAAAGATGCATTATCTTGGTTTAAT
>NZ_WBVP01000013.1 GCF_008933155.1 Aliivibrio finisterrensis
TTTCAGGAATACTAATTGCTCATATATAACTAGCAACGAATACTCCTGAACCCTTTAAGGGAGCTTGCGACCGATCTGAACCCTTATCTTTTAATTATGCATTCTTAGTCACTAGCTCGTCTTCTTTCTTGCCAACAAAACGAACGGCAATCATCGACACAAACGTTGGGATAACCCAAGCCATACCATGATTAAATAATGGTAGTATTGAGAACGCTGACATATCCGCTCCCGCCACTTTCGCTGCATCTAATACTGCAAAACAGGTCGCAACTAAAATCACAACACGGTATGCAAGACGAGGATTAGGCATAAATTTGCGAGTAAATGCTAACGCAACTAATGCAATTGCCACTGGGTAAAGTAAAAATAACACAGGAACAGACAGTGTAATCAATTGAGTTAATCCTACGTTAGCAACCACTGCACAAGCAACACCAACAACAATAACCCATGTTTTGTACGTCACTTTACAGATAGAGCTAAAGTAGTCTGCACATGCAGAGATAAGACCAATAGCCGTGGTTAAACATGCAATTAATACGATAACTGATAATACGATTTGGCCTGAAGAACCAAACAATGCATGAGTATAAGCCGTTAGAATCGCACCACCGTTGGTCGCACCAGGTGCCACCGTGCTTGAGGTTGCCCCTAAATAGAATAGAGAGACATAAACAAATGCTAAGCCTAATGCTGCAATACAACCCGCAGCCGTTAAATACTTAGTCGTTGCTTTATGCTCTGTAATGCCTTTCTTTTTTAACGCATCAATAATTAAAATACCAAACATTAACGCACCAAACGTATCCATGGTGTTATAACCTTCAAAGAAGCCCGTCGTTAATGGTTGCTCAATATAGTTACCCGTTGCTGCCACAATATCACCTTGTGGATTAACAAATACCGCAATTGCTAAAATGATTAAACCGATGAATAGTGCTGGTGTTAGGAACTTACCTATCGTATCGATAAGCTTACCTTGAGACCATGCAAAAAACATTGCGATTGAGAAGAAGGCAATTGAGAATAGCGTTAACGATAACTGTCCAGCCTCTGCTGACATAAATGGTTTTGCCGCCATTTCATATGCAACCAAACCAGTTCGTGGTGCAGCAAACGCAGGCCCAATAATCACAAACATCAGGATTGCCATGATCATTGCGACTTTTGGTGGTAAATCACGAGTAAGCTGCTGCCAAGAACCGCCAGCAATACCAATAGCAATGATTGTTAATAATGGTAAACCGACCGCGGTAATGAGAAAGCCACCCATTGCACTGTATACGTGCTCACCCGCCATTTGACCTGCGATTGGTGGGAAAATGATATTACCAGCGCCTAAAAAGAAGGCAAAAAGCATAAAGCCAACGGCAATGATATCGGTGAGTTTTAATGATTGTTTCATAAGAAACCCTTGTATAATGTTGTGTGTATTTAATGTTGTGTTTTATATCTTTTTTGATATTTATGTCAGAATAATGAACAAATTATCGATAATTCGCAATACCCCAGAGAAAAACACCATAATTGAATTGCTATATACTTAATAAGCAGTTTATTACTCTGTTAATTTCTTTTATCAAAGAGTGATCAGTTAATATTAAAAGAATCAACAAAATATTAAAAATAGAACATCAAACTAATTAACAATATTATTACAACATTAACAACTATTGCTATATTGGAACAGCCATGAATAAAAGCTTTACTTTCAAACAATTTCATATCGATATAGGTCAATGCGGAATGCCGGTAAGCACAGACGGTGTGTTACTCGGTGCTTGGACTGATATTAATAAATGCCAATCCATATTAGACATTGGTTGTGGGACAGGGTTATTAAGCTTAATGTGCGCTCAAAGAGAGGCTCTAAGTCATATTGATGCTGTTGAATTAATGCCTGCTGCCGCTAAAATCGCACAAAAAAATATTGACCACAGCCCATGGCATGATCGAATTCAATTATTTCATCAGGACATTCTTTCCTATCTGCCTGAAAAAACATACGACGCGATCATTTGTAATCCGCCCTATTTCAGTAATGGAGAGCAATCAAAAAAAGGAGAGCGCTCTTTTGCTCGCCACACAGACTCTTTATCATTTGGTGATCTTTTATCGCAAAGCAAGAAATTACTCTCACCAAAAGGACGAGCTAGTTTCATTCTTCCACTCTTTGAAGGCACCAAATTTATTGAAATCGCTAAAAATAACGGTTTTAGCTTAACTAAACTGACAAATGTGAAAACAACAGAAAAAAAAGAGGTTTCTCGTTTATTGATTGAGTTTTCTATTTTTCCTTATAATTTTCAAGAGAATATATTAATAATACACAGTGAAAATGGCTATAGTGATGACTTTATTAAGCTCACAAGATGCTTTTATCTGAATATGGACTAAAAGATCGGTGATCCATCTCTAATAAATCACTATAATGTCTGGCTAACATCATATTTATACTCTTTAGACCTGAACGGAGAATCTACAGTGATCAAAACGTTTGCTGATCTCGATCTATCCCCTAACCTACTGCGCGCTCTTGAGGAGATTGGTTATCAACGTCCTACTCAAGTTCAGGCTATGGCTATTCCTGAAGCATTAGAAGGAAAAGACATTCTTGCTTCTGCTCCAACAGGCACAGGTAAATCTGCGGCTTTCTTATTACCTGCATTGCAACATCTTGATGATTTCCCTCGTCGTGATCCTGGACCTGCGCGTATTCTGATCCTGACGCCAACTCGTGAACTTGCTATTCAAGTGGCCGATGAAGCTCGTGAATTATCAAAGTACACACGCCATAAAGTATTTACGATCACTGGCGGCATTAGCTACCAAGATCACGCTGATATTCTTGCTACTACTCAAGATATCGTTGTCGCTACACCAGGTCGTTTGATGGAATACATTGAAGCTGAGCGCTTTGACTGTCGAGCGATTGAAACACTGATCCTTGATGAAGCTGACCGCATGCTAGACATGGGTTTTGGCCCTGTCGTTGACCGTCTTTCAAAAGAGTGTCGCTGGCGTAAACAAACCTTCTTGTTTTCTGCAACATTAGAAGGTCGTGGTGTTGAAGGTTTCACAGCCGACCTACTGAATGAGCCAGCTGAAATTAATGCTGAGCCATCACGTCGTGAGCGTAAGAAGATCACACAGTGGTATCACCGTGCCGATAATATGCCTCATAAAATTGAGCTATTAAAAAGCATCTTAACTCAACAAGCTGAGCGCTCAATTGTCTTTGTTAAAACGCGCGAGCGTCTTGCTGAGCTTCGCGGCCACTTAGAAACCGCTAAGATTTCATGTGCATGGTTACAAGGCGATATGCCACAAGAGAGCCGTAACAACGCTATCGCTCGTTTCCGTGATGGTAAAGTGAATGTGCTTATTGCAACCGACGTTGCTGCTCGTGGTATCGATTTACCAAACGTAAGTCATGTAATTAACTTTGATATGCCTCGTACTGCTGACGTGTACCTACACCGTATCGGTCGTACTGCTCGTGCGGGTAATAAAGGTAATGCGGTTTCGTTAATCGAAGCACATGACCAACCAATGATGGAACGTGTTGGCCGTTACGTAAAAGAAGAAGAAGTGATTAAAGAGCGCTTTATTGAGGGCTTAAAACCTCAGCATAAAAAACCTGTTTTCAAAAACAAACAGAAAAAAAATGCGAAGAAGAAAGCGGCTCTAGCGAAGAAAAACGCACCGAAGAAGAAGAAGAAAAAGTAATTTCTATACGCTTCACTAGCTAGAACGCTACGCGCTAGAAACGATAAAAGCAGTCTGTATTACAGGCTGCTTTTTTTATATTTAAAAGAAATAGATAGGCTTCAGATCGCTTCGCTCAAAGGATTCAGGACTATTCGCTGCTATTTCTACAAAACATTGAAACAACACCAAACTTTTTAACCTGCTAAATCCATATTAATGAACTATTTACTCTCTAAATACAAATACCCTGAACCCTTTAAGGGAGCTTGCGACCGATCTGAACCCTGCTCTTCCCTTTCTTCAGGCATAAAAAAACCCGCTAATCAGCGGGTTTTTTATTAACTCAATTCGAGCGGTCTATAATAAAAATTATAGTACGTCGATTGCGTTAAGGTCAGCAAATGCTTTCTCAAGACGAGTAACCATAGAAGCTTGACCAGCACGTAACCATACGCGTGGATCGTAGTACTTCTTGTTTGGCGCAGCTTCGCCAGTTGGGTTACCGATTTGACCTTGTAGGAAATCGAAGTTTTCAGCAGAGTAAGTACGGATACCATCCCATGTAGCCCACTGTGTATCAGTATCGATGTTCATTTTGATAACACCGTAACCGATAGACTCTTGGATTTCTGCTTCAGAAGAACCAGAACCACCGTGGAATACGAAGTTTAGAGCGTTAGGTGCGATACCAAACTTCTCTGCACAGTATGCTTGAGAGTCACGTAGGATAGTTGGAGTAAGTACAACGTTACCAGCTTGGTAAACACCGTGTACGTTACCGAAAGATGCAGCGATAGTGAAACGTGGGCTGATAGCCGTTAGTTTCTCGTATGCGTATGCAACATCTTCAGGAGAAGTGTAAAGCTCAGATGCGTCCATATCAGAGTTATCAACGCCGTCTTCTTCACCGCCAGTACAACCTAGTTCGATTTCTAGAGTCATGTTCATCTTAGCCATACGCGCAAGGTATTGGCCAGAGATTTCGATGTTTTCTTCTAGAGACTCTTCAGAAAGGTCGATCATGTGAGAAGAGAATAGAGGCTTACCAGTTTGAGCGAAGAACTCTTCACCAGCGTCTAGTAGACCGTCGATCCATGGAAGAAGTTTCTTAGCAGCGTGGTCAGTGTGAAGAATAACTGGAACACCGTAAGATTCAGCAACAGCGTGTACGTATTTTGCACCAGCTACAGCACCAAGGATTTGTGCACCTTGACCTTCAAGTTTAACGCCTTTACCAGCGAAGAAACCAGCACCGCCGTTAGAGAACTGAACAACAACAGGAGCTTTAACTTTAGAAGCAGCTTCTAAAACGCCGTTGATTGAATCTGTGTTAACTACGTTTACAGCAGGAAGAGCAAATTTGTTTTCTTTTGCTACTTCAAATACTTTCTGTACGTCGTCGCCAGAAATAACACCAGGTTTTACAAAATCGAAGATCTTAGACATGGAAATAGTCCTATTTATTCTATCGTTTTAAAATTAAAAAACTTACGTTTAAATTTTTGCAAACGTTTGCTCACAACTCTTGCTATTGTATCAATAAACATGGTCATCAACAAACGTAAAAAGCGGGAATGATTAGATTCCCGCTTTTAAATAATTATGCTTTAGCACGCTCTTCAAGCATTGCTACTGCAGGAAGTACTTTACCTTCAACGAACTCAAGGAATGCACCGCCACCTGTAGAAATGTAAGAAACGTCAGCTTTGATACCGAACTTATCGATAGCTGCTAGCGTATCACCACCACCTGCTACAGAGAAACCTTCAGAATCAGCGATTGCTTTAGAAATACCCGCAGTACCTGCTTCAAAGTTTTTGAATTCAAATACGCCAACTGGGCCATTCCAAAGAATTGTTTTTGCATTGCTGATGATTTCAGCAAGAGCAGCTGTTGAATCTGGACCAAGGTCGAAGATCATGTCGTCGTCTTGTACTTCAGAAACGTGCTTGATTTCAGCTTCAGCGTTTTCATCAAATGCTTTTGCACATGCAACATCAGTAGCTACTGGGATTGCACACTCTTTCATTAATTTTTGAGCAGTCTCAACTAGGTCAGCTTCGTATAAAGACTTACCTACATTGTGGCCTTCAGCAGCGATGAATGTGTTCGCGATACCACCACCAACAACAAGTTGGTCAGCGATTTTAGATAGAGAC
The DNA here is from genome assembly GCF_008933155.1 of Aliivibrio finisterrensis. Taxonomy (GTDB): domain Bacteria; phylum Pseudomonadota; class Gammaproteobacteria; order Enterobacterales; family Vibrionaceae; genus Aliivibrio; species Aliivibrio finisterrensis. The sequence continues at coordinate 5,874 of NZ_WBVP01000013.1, forward strand.
TCAAGAACAGTCAGCTTAGTAGATACTTTAGAGCCACCAACGATAGCAACTAATGGACGAGCTGGGTTGTCCATTGCTTTACCAAGTGCTTCAAGTTCAGCTGCTAGAAGAGGACCAGCACACGCTACAGGAGCGTTCATGCCAACACCGTGAGTAGATGCTTGTGCACGGTGAGCAGTACCAAATGCGTCCATTACGAAGATGTCACATAATGCTGCATATTTTTTAGAAAGCTCTTCTTCGTTCTTCTTCTCGCCTTTGTTAAAGCGAACGTTTTCAAGAACAACTAGCTCACCAGCGTTTAATTCAAGACCATCTAGGTAATCTTTCGCTAGTTTAACGTCACAATCTAGTGCGTCATTTAAGTAGTTAACTACAGGAGCTAGAGAGAACTCTTCGTTGTACTCGCCTTCCGTTGGACGACCTAGGTGAGAAGTAACCATTACTTTAGCGCCAGCTTCCAAGCAAAGCTTGATAGTTGGTAGAGATGCAAGGATACGAGCATCAGAAGTTACTTTACCATCTTTAACTGGTACGTTTAGGTCAGCACGGATAAATACGCGTTTACCTGCAAGTTCCAGGTCAGTCATCTTGATTACAGACATGTTTTGTCCTCTCAATTAAATAATAAAAAGTTTTCAAGCTCGGCATCATTGCCAAACCGATTAAATTCTTACTGCATTATTCAGTAAATAGGGATGGAGTTCACTTTTTTCAAGGTGAAAATTAATCTTTTTTCTCTTTCCATCACAAATTGTTTGATTGATGCTTTTATTTTCTCATTACTAATGCGGTATCTAACATCCGATTAGCAAATCCCCACTCGTTATCGCACCAGACTAGCATTTTAACTAAATGCCCATTACTCACCCTTGTTTGTGAGCCATCGACAATGGCGCTATGGGGATCATGATTAAAGTCGATAGAAACAAGCGGTGCTTCAGTATAGTCAACAATGTTATGTAATGTACACCGAGATGCGTTAACAATGGTTTGATTTATGTCATTAACTTTCACATTTGTATTAATTGTTACACTTAAATCCATCGCGGTGACATTTACTGTCGGCACTCGCACGGAAATCGCTTCAAACTTGTTGTAAAATTTCGGAAATATTCGCTCAATACCTTTATGCAATTTAGTATCAACAGGAATAATTGATTGGCTTGCCGCTCGAGTTCGACGCAAATCAGAGTGATAAGCATCAATCACTTGCTGGTCATTCATAGAAGAATGGATAGTGGTAATGGTGCCAGAATCAATCCCAAACGCATCATCAATGGCTTTAATCACAGGAATAATACAATTGGTGGTGCACGAGCCATTCGACACAATTCGGTGATCTGGTAATAATGTATCGTGATTCACGCCATAGATAATTGTGTTATCTAAATCAGTACCACCAGGATGAGAAAACAGAACCTTTTTAGCGCCTGCTTCGATGTGCTTTTCACCATCCGCTTTAGATCCATAAACCCCTGTACAGTCCAAAACCAAATCAACACCTAATGATTGCCACGGCAAAAGAGAAAGATCAGCTTGATGTACGATTCTAATCTTATCTTGAGAGCCATCAGGGAAATCGATATAAAGATATTCTTGATCATGAGTGACTTTATGGGCAAAGCGTCCATGAGTAGAATCGTACTGAAGAAGATGAGCCATGCCTTCTGGCTGCGATAATTCATTAACCGCTACCACTTCAATTTGATCGCGTTTACCACTTTCATACAACGCGCGAAGTACGCTACGCCCAATTCGACCAAATCCATTTATCGCCACTCTCAACATAACGCTTTGTTTCCTCAATTCCATTTAAGGCTATTGTACCCTTTTCCATTATTTCTTAAAGGATCAAAAAAGCGAAGCCACCTTTCGATAACTTCGCTGTCAATTTTATGTATGACTTATCACTAAATTAAGCGAATGCTTTTATTTAATTAAGCCAAAAGCTCTTTTGCTGTGTTTACTACGTTTTCTGTAGTGAAACCAAACATTTTGAATAGCTCATCAGCAGGTGCAGATTCACCAAACGTTGTCATACCGATGATCTTGCCACCGAAACCAACGTACTTGTACCAGAAATCAGCAATACCCGCTTCAACAGCGATACGCTTAGTTACTGATGATGGTAAAACCGCTTCACGGTACGCTTCGTCTTGTTTATCAAATGCATCAGTAGATGGCATAGAAACAACACGTACTGATTTACCTTCAGCAGTCAGTTGAGCCGCAGCTTCAACCGCTAGTTCGACTTCAGAACCTGTTGCAATAAGGATAAGCTCAGGTTGGCCTTCACAATCTTTTAGGATGTAAGCACCCTTAGCAATGTTTGCTACTTGCTCTTGTGTACGCTCTTGCTGTGCAAGGTTTTGACGAGAGAAGATTAAAGAAGAAGGACCATCTTTACGCTCGATAGCCAGTTTCCATGCAACTGCAGATTCAACTTGGTCACATGGGCGCCATGTGCTCATGTTTGGTGTTAGACGTAGAGAAGCAATTTGCTCAACTGGTTGGTGAGTTGGGCCATCTTCGCCAAGACCGATAGAGTCATGCGTGTAAACTTGGATGTTTTGCACTTTCATCAGTGCAGCCATGCGCATTGCGTTACGAGCGTACTCCATGAACATTAGGAAAGTTGCGCCGTACGGTACGAAACCACCGTGCAGAGCAATACCGTTCATGATCGCCGTCATACCAAACTCACGCACACCGTAGTGAATGTAGTTACCAGAGAAATCTTCAGCAGTTAGAGACTTAGAACCAGACCACATAGTTAGGTTAGAAGGCGCAAGGTCAGCAGAGCCACCCATGAATTCAGGTAACATAGCACCAAACGCTTCTAGTGCATTTTGAGAGGCTTTACGTGAAGCGATGTTTGCAGGGTTCGCTTGAAGATCTGCAATGATTGCCGATGCTTTTTCTTCCCACTCTGCAGGTAAATCGCCATTTACACGACGCTTGTATTCAGCTGCAAGCTCAGGGTATGCCGCTGCATACGCATCAAATTTAGCATTCCAAGCTGCTTCTTTTTCAGAACCCGCTTCTTTTGCATCCCACTCAGCAGCTACGTCTGTTGGAATTTCAAATGCGCCGAACTCCCAACCTAATGCTTTCTTAGTTGCTGCAATTTCATCAGCACCTAGTGGAGCACCATGACAGTCGTGTGTACCTTGCTTGTTTGGAGAACCAAAGCCAATCACTGTTTTAGTACAGATCAACGTCGGACGAGGGTCCGCTTTTGCTGCAATAATTGCAGCGTTGATTGCATCAGCATCGTGACCATCAACCGCCGGGATTACATGCCAGCCGTACGCTTCAAAACGTTTAGGTGTGTCATCAGAGAACCAACCTTCAACTTCACCATCAATAGAAATACCGTTGTCATCCCAGAAAGCAACTAGCTTACCAAGACCAAGAGTACCCGCTAAAGAACACGCTTCGTGAGAGATACCTTCCATTAAACAACCGTCGCCCATGAACACGTAAGTGTTGTGGTCAACGATATCATGGCCTTCACGGTTAAATTGCGCTGCCAATGCTTTCTCAGCCATTGCCATACCAACACCGTTTGTGATGCCTTGGCCTAATGGACCAGTCGTTGTTTCGATACCTGGTGCATAACCGTACTCAGGGTGACCTGGTGTTTTAGAATGCAACTGACGGAAGTTTTTTAAGTCTTCGATAGAAAGGTCATAACCAGAAAGGTGAAGCAGAGAGTAAATCAGCATTGAACCGTGACCATTTGAAAGAATGAAACGGTCGCGATCAGCCCACTCTGGATTCTGTGGGTTGTGATTTAGGTGGCTACGCCATAATACTTCAGCGATGTCTGCCATACCCATAGGTGCGCCAGGGTGACCAGAATTTGCTTGTTGAACACCATCCATGCTTAAAGCGCGGATTGCATTTGCTAGATGTTTACGTGAAGACATGCCTGCTCCTGAAAATTCGAAGGACTATATGTTTATTGAGCGAGTTAACTCTTGACTGGCTAACTCATCGTTATGAATTAACCTAAATTTGCAGGTCCGTATTGTCGCAAAGGCTTATCTGCACTGCAAACGATTACTTATAAAATAAAGCGCTTTTTTTCACGATTTTGAAAGAAAACCTTGTTTGCTGAAGTAAATCCCATGTTCAGACGCAAACGATTGGTTATGTCTTATATTTATTTTCTTCTATGAAATGAGTTGTAATTAATCAATATTTCTCTATTATAGCCGTCTAGATGGAAGAACACCTACACTGTTATACGTATAGACTTATATAGATTGTGGGTATTTTTAGAACTTATTATTTATAGAAGTGGAGCTCCCTTATGGCTAAGCACCTATTTACCTCTGAGTCTGTATCAGAAGGTCATCCAGATAAAATTGCCGACCAAATTTCAGATGCGGTACTTGATGCGATCTTAGAACAAGATCCAAAAGCTCGTGTTGCTTGTGAAACGTACGTAAAAACGGGCATGGTTATGGTCGGTGGTGAAGTAACTACTTCTGCGTGGGTTGATATCGAAGAAATCACTCGTGAAACCGTTCGTGATATCGGTTATGTTCATTCAGATATGGGCTTTGATGCGAACTCTTGTGCTGTATTAAACACAATTGGTAAGCAATCTCCTGACATCAACCAAGGTGTTGATAAAGCCGATCCAAAAGAACAAGGCGCGGGCGACCAAGGCATCATGTTTGGTTACGCAACAAACGAAACACCTATCTTAATGCCAGCGCCAATTACTTACTCTCACCTACTTGTTAAAAAGCAAGCGGAAGTACGTAAGAGCGGAAAACTGGATTTCTTACGTCCAGATGCAAAATCTCAAGTAACATTCCAATACGACCAAGGTAAGATTGTTGGTATTGATGCCGTTGTTCTTTCAACACAACACTGTGATTCAGTAACCACTCCAGATCTTCGTGAAGCGGTAATGGAAGAGATCATCAAGCCAGTACTTCCTGCAGAATGGTTAAATAAAGAGACTAAGTTCTTTATTAACCCAACAGGTCGCTTTGTTATCGGTGGCCCAATGGGTGACTGTGGCCTGACTGGTCGTAAAATCATCGTTGATACTTACGGCGGCGCAGCTCGTCACGGTGGCGGTGCATTCTCTGGTAAAGATCCATCAAAAGTTGACCGTTCAGCAGCATACGCAGCACGTTACGTAGCGAAAAATATTGTTGCTGCAGGCATGGCTGAACGTTGTGAAATTCAACTTTCATACGCTATCGGTGTTGCGGATCCAACATCAATCATGGTTGAAACCTTTGGTACTGAAAAAGTATCTCACGACATCATCATTGAAGCGGTTCGTCAGCACTTCGACCTACGCCCGTACGGCCTACAAGAAATGCTTAACCTTCTTCAGCCAATCTACAAGAAGACGGCAGCATACGGTCACTTCGGTCGTGAAGAGTTTCCTTGGGAAGCAACAGACAAAGCAGACATCCTTCGTGATTTCGCAGGCATTAAGTAAGCATTAATTACTTATCCTTGAATTTAAAAGGGAGCTTCGGCTTCCTTTTTTGTTTTCTAGCCCCATATACTCTTTATAATTACCTTGGTATTAAAACTTATACCATTCTGGATAAGTAGTTGTTCAGATAATTGCTTAGGAAAAATCGATTAGAGCAAGGCATAAATTACAGTAACTAGTGGATCTAATTACAAAATTTATAACGCTGATATAATCGATTTTAACAAGCAAGAATGATCAAATACTTATGTAGATTGGTATTAAATACTAAAAATAAAGAGATTCAATGACACCACTTCAGCAAGCATCCATAGCTAAAGCTCAGCAATGCATTCAACAAGCTTCTACTTTTTTTAATCGCCCTTTTTCTTTACCAGAAATTAAATTTACTCAGCGTGGAAAAATCGCAGGGACGGCTCGCCTTCAAGGTTGGGAAATACGTATTAACCCTATTTTATTAGAAGAGAATCAACACACCTTTATTAACGAAGTGATCCCTCATGAAATCGCTCACCTAATCACATTCAAACTATATGGTCGAGTGCGTCCTCACGGAAAAGAATGGCAAGGTGTGATGAATCAAGTTTTCAATTTACCGGCAAGAACCACGCATAGCTTTAGTGTTGATTCGGTAAAGGGAGAAACCTTTCCTTATCGTTGCAAATGCACAACACACGAACTTACTGTTCGCCGTCATAATCGAGTTCAACGCAAAGAAACTCAATACCTCTGTAAAGCGTGTCAGTCCCCACTAAAATGGATTAAACCTCGCTCATAGCGGTATGAAAGTACATATTTCAGCCGTTTTTTATCCTAGTTATCAATTTATCTATAATGCGAATTAACAATAAGATACCCTTGCTGTATTAACAATATAATCAGTAGGTTTACCATGACATTAATTCGCTTAGTTATTAGCATCATCGCGATAACTTTCAGCTTCAATGCGCTTTCAGCTCCCCCTTCTTCATTTTCTAAAGCTAAAAAACTAGCCGTGAAAATCTATCTTGATCACCCAACCTCTTTCTATTGTGGCTGTGACATTACATGGAAAGATAAAAAGAAAGGCATTCCTGATTTACAAAGTTGTGGCTATGACGTTCGTAAACAAGAAAAGCGTGCTAGCCGTATCGAGTGGGAGCACATAGTCCCAGCTTGGCAATTTGGCCATCAACGCCAATGCTGGCAAGATGGTGGACGCAAGAATTGCACCCGAAAAGACAAACAATTCAAAATGATGGAAGCTGACTTACACAATTTAGTTCCTGCCATTGGCGAAGTGAATGGCGATCGTTCTAATTTCCGTTTTTCACAATGGAATGGTAATAAAGGTGCCAATTATGGGCAATGTGCTTTTAAAGTTGATTTTAAAGGCCGTGTAGCAGAGCCGCCAGCACAATCTAGAGGTGCCATTGCTCGTACTTATTTATACATGAATAATGAATATCGTTTTAATTTATCCAAAGCACAGCGTCAATTAATGGAAGCGTGGAATAAACAATACCCTGTCTCAGCATGGGAATGTGAGCGTGATAAACGTATTGCTAAAATTCAAGGTAACCATAACCAATTTGTCTATAAAGCCTGTATGAAATAACATAGACTAACTTAGAGGTTGAAAAAGCAACCATTAACCTCCATCCTTAAATGTAAGATAGTTAAAGAAAAGTAGACCATGAGAATACCAAGAATCCATCATCCCGAACTGCTTCCTTCACAAGGAAAAATTAATTTAAGCGATGATGCTGCTAACCATGTTGGCCGCGTTATGCGAATGAAAGAAGGTGAAGCCGTATTACTGTTTGATGGCAGCGGTGCTGAGTTTCCTGCTGTAATTACTTCCGCATCAAAGAAAAGCGTAGAAGTTGAGATCAGCGAACGTATAGAGCGCAGCAGTGAATCTCCATTAAATTTACACTTAGGCCAAGTGGTTTCTCGTGGTGATAAAATGGAATTCACTATTCAAAAATCTGTCGAGCTAGGAGTTAATACCATTACTCCTCTTATTTCAGAACGTTGTGGCGTGAAGCTAAATAAAGAGCGTTTCGAGAAAAAACTCGACCAGTGGCAAAAAATAGCGATTGCCGCCTGTGAACAATGTGGTCGTAATACGGTTCCTGAAATTCGCCCAATTATGTCTTTAGAAGAGTGGTGTGCTGAAGAGTATGACGGATTAAAACTAAACCTTCATCCAAGAGCAAAATACTCGATCAATACATTGCCGGAACCCGTGACAAATGTGCGCTTGTTAATTGGCCCTGAAGGCGGTTTATCGTCTGACGAAATTAACATGACAGAACAATATCAATTTGAAGAAACGTTGCTTGGTCCTCGAGTTCTAAGAACTGAAACCGCAGCGCTTACCGCAATTACAGCCTTACAAGTTCGTTTTGGCGATCTTGGCTAACTGGAGAAATACAATGATCAAACTCGGTATCGTAATGGATCCTATCTCATCCATTAACATCAAAAAAGACTCTAGCTTTGCCATGATGCTTGAAGCACAAAAGCGCGGCTGGGAAATCCATTACATGGAAATGGCTGACCTGCACCTAGATCAAGGTAAAGCAGTTGCTGATACCAAAGTGGTTGAACTAACAGAAGACCCAGCAAGTTGGTATGAATTCAAATCAGAGCAAACTATCGACCTTGCTGATCTTGATGCTGTACTAATGCGTAAAGATCCTCCATTCGATACTGAATATATCTACGCAACTTACATTTTAGAGCGTGCTGAGATTCAAGGTGCATTGATTGTTAATAAACCACAAAGCTTACGTGATTGTAACGAGAAACTATTTACGGCTTGGTTCCCTGAGTTAACACCAACAACACTAGTAACGCGTAAAGCGGAAAAAATTAAAGCCTTCCGTGAAGAGCATGGCGATATTATCCTTAAACCACTTGATGGTATGGGTGGCGCGTCAATCTTTCGTGTCAAAGCTAGCGATCCAAACGTATCTGTGATCATTGAAACACTAACTAATCACGAACAGAATTACTGTATGGCACAAACCTTTGTTCCAGATATTAGCAATGGTGACAAACGCATTCTTGTTGTTGATGGTGAACCAATGCCTTACTGCTTAGCTCGTATCCCAGCAAAAGGCGAGACTCGTGGTAACTTAGCCGCTGGCGGTACTGGTGAAGCGCGTCCATTAAGTGAGACTGACTGGGCGATTGCTAATGCCGTTGCTCCAACATTAAAAGAAAAAGGTCTAATCTTTGTAGGTCTGGATGTCATTGGTGACAAATTGACAGAAATTAACGTAACAAGCCCGACGTGCATTAAAGAGATCGAAGCTGCATTCGATATCTCAATCACAGGCAAATTAATGGATGCTATCGAGCGTCGTATTAACGCTTAATTGTGCCTTCATAACAAAGGGAGTTCATCACTCCCTTTTGTAACATAGCGACATCAGTTACACTGAATTTTTAGGAGGCTTTGTGGATTTAAAAAACCATTTTTTAGTAGCAATGCCAAGTATGAAAGACCCATTTTTCCATCGAAGTGTTATCTATATTTGTGAGCATGATTCAGAGGGAACTATGGGGCTTCGTATTAATGAAACTGTTCCCATTTCATTGGAAGGAATGCTCGATCAAATAAAACTAGAGAACGCCTCTCCTATTATTTTTCCACAATCCTTAACTCAACCAGTATTGAATGGTGGTCCTGTATCTGATGATCGAGGCTTTGTATTACATTCAGTGAAAGATCGCTATACATCAAGTATACGAGTGACAAGCGAACTTTCAGTAACTACATCAAAGGATATTCTTGCGACGCTTGGTACCGAATCTCAGCCACGTAAGTACTTGGTTGCACTCGGATATTCAGGATGGGACGCAGGACAACTTGAACAAGAACTGTCCGAAAACAGCTGGCTTGTTTTAGAAGCTGATCTTTCGATTATTTTTGATACCCCGATACCAGATCGATGGCGAAGAGCGATTGAAATTTTAGGCATTAGCCCAGCAAACCTATCTAGCGAGGTTGGACACGCATGAGTTCACGTACCATCATGGCATTTGATTTTGGCACCAAGAGCATTGGTTCTGCCATTGGGCAAGAGATCACAGGTACTGCAAGTCCATTAAAAGCATTTAAAGCTCAAGATGGCACCCCTAATTGGGATGATATTGAAAAACAAATTAAAGAGTGGAACCCAGATTTGATCGTTGTCGGCTTACCGACTGATCTTCATGGTAAAGAACTCGAAACCATCACTCCTCGCGCAAAGAAATTTGCCAATCGTCTGCATGGCCGTTTTGGTAAGCAAGTTGAGTTGCATGACGAGCGCCTGTCAACCGCTGAGGCTCGCGCTGATTTGTTTGAATACGGTGGTTATAAAGCATTATCGAAAGGCAATATTGATTGCCAGTCTGCGGTAGTGATTTTAGAAAGCTGGTTTGAGAATCAGTGGGGCTAAAAGCATAAGAGCAGGTTTCAGATCGGTCGCAAGCTCCCTTAAAGGGTTCAGAGGCACTCGCTGTAAGTATAATACTCACAATAAACTCCTCTGAATCCTAAGCGCGAAGCGTCCTGAACCCTGCTTTTTTAGTCTAACGATATCGATACATTATCAAGCTTCGACGAGCTAAATGGATCACCACGCTTCATCTTTAACATCAACCTCAAGTCATTCGCTGAATCCGCACTGTGCAACGCTTCATCTTCAGAAATCTTCTCTGACACAACCAAATCAAACAAACACTGATCAAACGTCTGCATGCCTGACTCTCGTGATTTTGCCATGGTTGCTTTTAGCTCATGCAAATCACCACGGCGGATCAAATCTGAAATTCGAGGAGTATTTAACAGCACCTCATAAACTCCATGACGACCATTTCCATTCATATCAGGTACCAATTGTTGAGCAATGATCCCTTTTAAGTTCATTGAAAGATCAAATAAGAACTGCTCTTTATGATCTTTATGTACTAAATGAAGAATACGCTCCAATGCTTGGTTAGCATTGTTTGCATGCAGCGTCGCCATACAAAGATGACCGGTTTCCGCAAACGTCATTGCATATTCCATGGTTTCACGACTACGAATCTCACCAATTAAAATCATATCTGGTGCTTGTCGTAAAGAGTTCTTCAATGCCACTTCATAGCTTTGTGTATCTAAACCAACTTCACGCTGAGTGACAATGCACTTATTATGCGGATGAACAAATTCAATCGGATCTTCTACTGTTAATATGTGGCCGTAGCGATTGTCATTTCGATAGCCAGTCATCGCCGCCATTGAGGTAGATTTACCCGAGCCAGTAGCCCCAACGACAAGAACTAAACCACGCTTAGAGGTTGCAAGACCCTTCATTACCTCAGGTAAATTTAACGAATCCATCGAAGGTATTGTTGTTTCAATACGACGGATCACCGCACCCGGCTGCTCACGTTGCCAAAACGCACTAACACGAAAGCGGCCGATCTCTTTTACAATCGCAAAATTGGCTTCTAGTTTTTGGTTAAACTCTTTTTGACGCTCGTCGCTCATCATTTCAGCTAATAATGCCGTAACAGAATCAACCGTCTGTTTTTCACCTAGCTGCTGAAACTCACCGTGAACACGCAATAAACATGGGGCATCCACTGTAATATAAACATCAGACGCTTTTTTCTGTACCATGTTATCTAGCAGTTGATCTAACTTCATAGTTAAAAACCTACACTACTAATATCAACTTTTTTTGCCACTTCATCGGGGTCGACTAGACCTTGGGCTATAATTTTCTTCGCATTTTGTTCCATTGTCTGCATTCCAAAAGAAGAACCCGTCTGAATTATCGAATACATCTGCGCGACTTTATCTTCACGGATCAAGTTACGAATTGCAGGCGTCGCGATCATAATTTCATGACATGCCACACGACCACCACCATTACGCTTTAGCAACGTCTGAGCGACCACCGCCCTTAATGATTCTGACAGCATTGAGCGCACCATAGACTTCTCACTCCCCGGGAACACATCAATAATACGGTCGATGGTTTTAGCTGCTGAACTGGTGTGTAAGGTACCAAATACCAAGTGACCCGTTTCTGCTGCGGTTAATGCTAAACTAATGGTTTCTTGGTCACGAAGTTCACCCACCAAAATAACATCAGGATCTTCACGTAGCGCTGAGCGTAATGCCGCTTTAAAGCTGTGTGTGTCTCGATGTACTTCACGCTGGTTAATCAAACATTTCTTATTTTTGTGCACAAACTCAATCGGATCTTCAATCGTTAATACGTGCTTATTGTGATTTTCATTAATGTAATCAACCATCGCTGCAAGCGTCGTTGATTTACCAGAACCTGTTGGCCCCGTAATTAATACCAGCCCTTTTTGATAATTAGCGATATTAGTAAAAATCTCTGGTGCGACAAGTTGTTCTAATGATGGGATCTCAACAGGAATGGTTCTAAATACTGCTGCACATCCACGAGATTGGTTAAATGCATTGACACGAAAGCGTCCAACATTCGGCAATTCAAATGAAAAATCAACTTCTAACGTTTCTTCAAACTCACTACGCTGAGCATCATTCATAATGTCCGTCACTAAACGGTGAACTTCTGCGTGTGTAAAATCTGGTAATGTCAGTTTACGAACATCCCCATCTACACGCACCATAGGAGGAACTCCTGCAGATAGGTGTAGATCTGACGCATTTTGTTTTACACTAAAGTCCAGTAGCTCTGTGATGTCCATAATTTTCCTCGGTAATCGTTTCTATGACTAGTATTAAGCAAAATATCAATCAAATCACCCTTCAGATAGGGAATAGCATTCAAAAATGTGGTCGACAGCCAGATTCTGTGCAATTACTGGCAGTCAGTAAAACCAAACCTATCGACTTACTCGAACAAGCGATAGAAGCTGGTCAACGCGCATTTGGTGAAAACTACGTTCAAGAAGGCGTTGAAAAGGTGCAATACTTCCAAAGTACCCATTCTAATACAGAATTAGAATGGCATTTCATTGGACCTATTCAATCCAATAAAACTCGTCCCATAGCGGAACACTTTGATTGGGTGCATTCTATTGACCGCCTGAAAATAGCACAACGCTTGAATGAGCAACGTCTGGAAAGCCTTGGGAAACTAAATGTGCTTATTCAGGTCAATATCAGCTCAGAAGAAAGTAAATCAGGCACCACATCTGAAGACGTCATGGCACTGGCAGCGGCAATCAATGAGATGCCAAACCTAACGTTACGTGGATTAATGTCGATCCCTGCTAACGTCTCTAATTATGATGAACAACTGGCAGCATTTACACAACTTGCTTCCATTCAAAACCAATTACGCGCACAATATCCGCAAGTGGATACCCTATCAATGGGAATGAGTGGCGATATGAATGCCGCAATTGAAGCCGGCTCAACAATGGTTCGAATTGGTACCGCTATTTTTGGTGCTAGAGGCTAAAAAGAATCTCAACTCGAATAATATCAATATCACTAAATTGATTGGTATAAAGTAAGGAGCACGAATGGAACATCGCAACATTGCTTTTATTGGTGCGGGCAATATGACTCGCTCTATCATGGCTGGATTAATTAGCAGTGGCTATCCAAAGGGAAAAATCACAGCAACCAACCCAAGTACAGAGAAGCTTGAGCATTTAAAAAGTTGCTATGGTATCAATACGAGTACAGATAATTTAACGGCAGCTCAACAGGCTGAAGTAATTGTCTTGGCTGTAAAACCACAAATGATGGCAGTAGCAGCAGAACCCTTACAAATTGTCGATTTCTCAGATAAGTTAGTTATCTCAATTGCCGCAGGTATTTCAGCAAAGCGCCTCAATGAGATGTTTACCACTGAATTGAATCTAGTTCGTGTTATGCCAAATACCCCAGCACTGGTTGGTAAAGGCATGAGTGGCTTGTTTGCGGTAGAGCATATCTCAGAACAAGACAAAACCTATGCTGGTAATTTACTTTCAGCGGTAGGAGAGGTTTGTTGGGTAGAGAAGGAATCTGGCATTAACTCGGTTATTGCGGCAGCAGGAAGCGCTCCAGCGTATTTCTTCTTGTTCATGGAAGCGATGCAAGCGGAAGCGATTAAACAAGGCTTTAGTGAAGAGACTGCGCGTCTACTCGTTCAACAATCGGCACTTGGTGCTGCTGAAATGGTGGTAGCAAATCCTGGGACAGAGTTATCAACACTGCGCGAGCAAGTAACCTCAAAAGGAGGTACGACTGCAGAAGCACTGCGCACTTTTAACGAACATAATCTGCAAGAGATCGTCGCTAAGGCCATGCAAGCTGCGGTCTCTCGAGCAGAAGAGATGGAATCTCTATTTTAAAATAGTAATTCTATGTTCAGAACCACTTTATTTTCAAACCAATGATTTTTAAGGTTAATAAACTATGAATGCAATGAGCTTTTTAATCTCGACCGTTTTTGATTTATACATCATGGTCGTGATCCTACGAATGTGGTTACAAGTTGCACGAGCTGACTTCTATAATCCATTTTCACAATTTATCGTAAAAGCGACACAACCAATCGTCTCTCCTTTACGTCGTGTTATCCCATCGATTGGTAGCTTAGACTTAGCCACTGTATTATTTGCTTATGTACTGTGTGTGGTGAAGTTTATTGCTCTACAATTAGTCGTATCAGGCGGTGTTGCTTTTGGTCCTGAGTTTTTATTCATTGGTTTGATTGCCCTTGCTAAGGCCGCTGGTGGTTTGCTGTTCTGGATCTTATTAGTACGCGCTATCTTAAGCTGGGTGAGCCAAGGCCGCAGTCCAATTGAATACGTGATGCATCAATTAACAGAACCAATGTTAGCGCCTATTCGTAAAATTCTTCCTCAAATGGGCGGACTCGATTTAAGCGTATTAGTGCTATTTATCGTACTTCAATTTGCTAACTTCTTAATGGGCGATTTTATTGGTCCTATTTGGTATAGCTTGTAATTTAACGATGCCGGTTAAATACGATAATGATGATTTGATCTTACGACTGTATCTGCAACCAAAAGCCAGTCGAGATCAAATTGTTGGAGTACATGGTGAAGAACTTAAAATTGCGATTACAGCTCCTCCTGTTGATGGAAAAGCAAATGCGCATTTAATTAAGTACTTCTCCAAACTGTTTAAAGTGGCTAAAGGAAAAATTACGGTAGAAAAAGGAGAACTTAATCGTCATAAACAAGTTCGAATTCATTCACCTGAAATAATTCCTGAAGCCATAAAGCAATTATTACTGTCAAAATAACTATTAATGCCGAGTTAATCCTCGGCTTTTTTATACCAATGTAATTACTGGATTTGGTATTATATGGAGGCCTTTATATGAAGATCACTATGAAAAAAATAACCTTACTTTTGTCCCTGTTTCTTTTTAGTTTACCCACATTTGCAGGTCAATTTGTACAAATTAAAAATGTTGAGGTTCATTATTCCGCCTTCAACTCAACATTTCTAACTCCAAAAGTAGCACGCGCTTATCAACTAAAACGCTCTGGCTACAACGCCTTAATTAACATCAGCGTGTTAGATATATCACAAGCAGGTAAGCCTGCTATTGCTGCAAAAATTACAGGGACCGCTAAAAATTTACTCGGCCAAACAAAAACGTTAACCTTCCGTGAAATTAAAGAGCAAAACGCAATTTACTACATTGCAGAGCTACCAATCACTAACGAAGAAACCTTTCGCTTTGATATCGATGTATCTGCCGATACCAAGGGTGCTGGAAAATTAAAATTCAATCAAAAGTTTTACGTAGAAGAATAAGAGAATCATTATGAGCAAAATCGTACTAGCAACAGGCAACCAAGGTAAGGTTCGTGAAATGGCAGATGTGCTGTCTGACTTTGGATTTGATGTGGTTGCACAAAGTGAATTCAACGTCTCTGATGTAGCAGAAACTGGCACAACCTTTATTGAAAATGCCATTATTAAAGCGCGTCACGCAGCAAAAGAAACAGGCTTACCGGCGATTGCTGATGATTCAGGCCTAGAGGTCGACGCATTAAATGGGGCACCTGGTGTTTACTCTGCACGTTACTCAGGTGAAGGCGCAACTGACCAAAAGAACATTGATAAGATGCTAGCAGCAATGGACGGTATTCCTGCAGAAAAACGTACTGCACGCTTTCATTGTGTATTAGTACTAATGAAGCACGAGAACGATCCTACGCCACTTATTTGTCATGGTTCATGGGAAGGTCACATTACTACTGAACAACAGGGTGAAAATGGCTTTGGCTATGACCCTATCTTCTGGGTAAGTGAAGATAACTGTTCTTCAGCAGAGCTTGAGCCTGCGCGTAAAAAACAACTTTCTCACCGTGGTAAAGCGCTGAAAAAACTGTTTGCTGCATTAAAAGAAGGTAAATAAGTAATGCTAGTTCCACCACCACTAAGCTTATACATTCATATTCCATGGTGTATTCAAAAATGCCCATATTGCGATTTCAATTCTCATGCATTGAAAACGACAATCCCTGAAGCACAATATATTTCAGCGTTAATTGACGATCTTGATACCGATCTTGCGCGTTATGATATGCAAAATGAATCACGTAAGCTGCACTCTATTTTTATTGGTGGTGGTACACCAAGCTTAATTACCGCTCCTGAGATTAAGCGTTTATTGATCGAAGTTGAAAAACGCTTACCTTTTGCTGATGATATTGAAATCACAATGGAAGCAAACCCTGGAACCGTAGAAGCAGGTCGTTTTATTGAATACCGTGAAGCAGGCGTTAATCGCATCTCCATTGGTGTACAAAGTTTTCAGCAAGAGAAGTTAGAAAAACTGGGACGTATTCACGGTAAAGATGAAGCCATTCGTGCTGCTCGCCTTGCTCATGAAGCCGGATTAAACAGCTTCAACCTTGATTTAATGCACGGATTGCCGAACCAAAGTATTGATGATGCCTTGTCTGATTTAAAACAAGCGATTGACCTTAATCCGCCACATTTATCTTGGTATCAGCTGACGATTGAACCAAACACGGTGTTTTACTATAAACCACCAACGTTGCCAGATGATGATGATTTATGGGATATTTTTGAACAAGGCCACCAAATTCTTGCTGACGCCGGTTATGTTCAATATGAGATTTCAGGCTACAGTAAAGTCGGTTATCAATGCCGACATAATTTGAATTATTGGCGCTTTGGGGATTATTTAGGCATTGGTTGCGGGGCTCATGGCAAGCTAAGTTTTGCTGATGGTCGTATTGTTCGAACCACTAAAATCAAGCACCCACGCGGCTTCTTAGATTTAACGAAACCTTACTTAATTGACGAACAAGAGGTTGTGGATCACGATAGACCTTTCGAGTTCTTCATGAACCGTTTTCGTCTGTTAGAAGCCTGCCCTAAACAAGATTTTCTTGATAAAACTGGATTAGGTTTTGAGTCGATTCAAGAGACGATTGATTGGGCTAAAGAGAAAAAATATCTCGATGAAACCGAGACGCACTGGCAGATCACAAAGCACGGCAAGTTATTTTTGAATGATATGTTGGAAGCGTTTGTGAGTGATGAGGACTAAGTTCAGGGTTCAGATCGCTTCGCTTAAAGGTTTCAGGAAGAGCAAAGAATCGAAACTCTAAATTAAACAACCAGCAACCCCTCCTAGCCTCCCCTTATATCAATACTGACTACCAAGTAACAGCGGTGAACAAGGGGAGGAACAGTATTGTGATCGTTGATATACCAGCATCAAAGAAAATTCTCCCCCTTTATCGACCAAGCATTGAGATCGATGATATTAATAGAAGGGGGAGTTAGAGGGGGTTGTTAGTGATAAAATCGAACATTTCACGACTCTGCTTTTCCTGAAACCTGATCTTATCTTAAAATATCGAACGACCAATACGCTCTGAAAGCAGCTCTAACGCTTTAGTGCCAGCTAACGAATTCCCTGATGGGTCAAGCTCTGGCGACCATACCGCTATCGTCATCTCACCAGGAACTATCGCGATAATACCACCACCAACACCGGATTTACCTGGCATACCTACACGATACGCAAACTCACCGGCACCATCATATAAACCACACGTCGCCATTAAAGCGTTAATTTGTTTACTCTGCATTGGCGTTACGATGAACTCATTTGTCTCTGGTTGAATGCCTTTATTGGCTAAATAACCAAACGTTCTTGCTAAATCAACACAGCTCATATTTAGCGCACAAGCGTGAAAGTAATTCTTTAATACTGGCATCACTTCATTATCGAAGTTACCAAATGAACGCATCAAATAGGCAATCGATGCATTTCGATCACTGTGATCCATTTCTGAATTCGCTACCGCTCGATCATACATAATATGTTCATTACCTGAGAGCTTACGTACAAATTCTAATAGTCTGTGTTTAGGAGCAGAAAATCGACTGTAGAGCATATCTGAAATAACAATCGCACCAGCATTAATAAAAGGATTACGTGGAACCCCCTGCTCCATTTCAAGCTGAATTAATGAGTTAAATGCCTGTCCTGAAGGCTCTTTTCCAACGCGTTGCCATAATTCTTCTGGCTGATATAACTCCATAGCAAGCGTTAAACTCAATGCCTTTGAGATTGATTGAATCGAAAAACACTCTTCTGCATCACCAGAGATAATGACTTCACCATCGTTGGTATATACGGCAATGCCTAATTTATCACTCGGAACACAAGCCAGTGCTGGAATATAGTCTGCTACTTTTCCTTGTCCAATAAGAGGACGCACTTCATTCAAAATATCATCTAATATTTGTTTTGTTGGCTTCACTATTTTTACTTCCTTTTGATAGCAAGGACAAAAAAGCCAACACAAAGGTTGGCTTTAGTACTTATTTACATTGGCATAAGAGCCATGCAGCGCTTATCGTGCGCTGTCATACCGTTTAAAAATAAACGGATTATGCGTTACGACGGAATTTAATATCCCATACGCCATGACCTAAACGGTGGCCACGTGCTTCAAATTTTGTTAACGGACGCTCATCAGGGCGAGGAATGAAATCGCCATCGGTAGCAATATTCTCATAACCTGGTGCCGCGTTCATTACTTCAATCATATGCTCTGAGTAATTTTCCCAGTCTGTTGCCATGTGGAAGATACCACCTTCAATCAGCTTAGGACGGATCATCTCAGCAAATTCAGCCTTAACGATACGACGCTTATGGTGACGAGCTTTATGCCATGGGTCTGGGAAGAACAACTGTAAAGTATTTACAGAAGAATCTGGGATCATTGATTCAAACACTTCAACCGCATCGTGGCACATAACACGTAAATTTGTTACGCCAGCTTCTTTTGCTGCTGCAAGACAAGCACCAACGCCAGGACGGTGAACTTCAATACCTAAAAAGTTTTTCTCAGGAGAGTTCTGAGCCATCTCAACCAAAGATGCACCCATACCAAAACCGATTTCTAAAACGACAGGGTTGTTGTTACCAAACACCTCGTTCCAATCAAGCATTTGCTCAACGAAATCGATACCCATGTTAGACCAGCACTCAGTAATAGCGCCTTCTTGGCCTTTCGTTAAACGTCCTTCGCGGCGTACAAAGCTGCGAATTTTACGAACAATTTTACCTTCTTCGGTAAAGTCGTTTTTAGTCACTTCAGTCATGATTGGATAACCTGGTTATTCTCTGAACAAGGATTGTGGATCCGGCATTATCCAAAGTTTAGCTCAGTGTTCAAGTATTATCTTTGCTTTTCGCTATAAACAAGCTCTATTAAGGTAATTATATCCCTTAATTAATAACCCTATTTTCTATCGGGTGTACAAAACCACCACAGTGTGATGAGATCACAGTTAATTATAAAAATATGATCGAGCATGTCATGACTTCTTTTTCTCACGCCATTCTAGAGTGGTACGACAATTACGGCCGTAAGACCTTGCCTTGGCAATTAAATAAAACGCCTTATAAAGTATGGTTGTCAGAAATCATGCTACAGCAAACCCAAGTCACTACCGTGATTCCCTACTTTGAGCGCTTCATGGCTCGTTTCCCAACGGTTGTTGATTTAGCCAATGCGGAACAAGATGAGGTGCTGCATTTATGGACTGGACTTGGTTATTACGCTCGCGCCCGAAACTTACATAAGGCGGCACAGATCATTGCTGAACAATATAATGGGAAGTTTCCTGAAACCATTGAAGAAGTCATTGCTCTTCCCGGTATTGGGCGCTCTACTGCTGGCGCTGTTTTGTCATTATCATTAAAACAACACCACCCTATTTTAGATGGTAATGTAAAGCGAACCTTATCTCGTTGCTTTGCTATTGAAGGTTGGTCAGGTAAAAAATCCGTTGAGAATGCCATGTGGGAGGTAGCAGAAGAGCATACTCCTAAAGAAGGTGTTGAGCGCTATAATCAAGCCATGATGGATATGGGTGCAATGGTATGTACTCGATCTAAACCCAAATGTGAATTATGCCCAGTGAATGATCTTTGCCAAGCCAAAGCCCAAGATCGTCAATTAGAGTTTCCGACTAAAAAACCTAAAAAAGATAAACCAACCAAAGAGGCATGGTTTGCTATCTACTATCATGATGGTGAGGTGTTACTAGAACAGCGACCTCAAACTGGTATCTGGGGAGGATTATATTGTTTCCCTGAACAACCAGAAAATACCTTAAATGATTTATCCGTTCGCTATGGTATGGAGGTAAAATCAAGCCAGCAATTGATTGCTTTTCGTCATACCTTTAGTCATTACCACCTAGATATAACTCCCGTACTTATCACTCTGAACAAGAAACCGAACATGGTGATGGAAGGAACGCGTGGAGTTTGGTATAACTTATCCCAACCAATGACGGTAGGATTAGCAGCACCAGTTCAAAAACTGCTGGATGCTTTACCGTTCGAAATTTCTAATGGAGAATAACCATGAGTCGCACTGTATTTTGCGTTCTTTTAAATAAAGAAGCCGATGGCCTAGATTTTCAACTTTACCCTGGTGAACTAGGTAAGCGTATTTTTGATAACATCTCAAAAGAAGCATGGGCTCAATGGCAACATAAACAAACGATGCTGATCAATGAAAAGAAATTGAACATGATGGATCCTGAGCACCGTAAATTGCTAGAAACAGAAATGGAAGGTTTCTTGTTTGATGGCAAAGACGTTATTATCGATGGCTACACACCACCAAGCGAATAATTTATACGAACTAAAGCAGTCTGATGGCTGCTTTTTTATCTATTTCAGTACTATACACTTCTGCCGTAAATCTAATTATTGAATACTTATCTACATTGTTTTTATGAAAAAAATTATCCTGATTGCTTCCGCTTGCCTTTTTCTTACTAGTTGTAGCCGAGAATCAATAGAATCTACTTTTGGGGTAAACTACGATACCACTAACCGTTTTGCCAAAAATCTAGCGCCTTTGCCTGGCCAATTCACTAAAGATAGTAAAGCGTTAGATTCGCTTATTAGTAGTTTTAGCGGTAATATTGAAAAACGTTGGGGAAAAAATAACTTAGTGATTGCCGGTAAACGCTCTTACGTAAAATACACTGATGGTTATCTAAGTCGCTCTCAAGTTAACTTTTCAACGGGCCAAGTCACTGTTGAAACCGTCGCTGGAACAGAGCCAAAAGCACATTTACGCCAAGCTATTATTACCACCCTTTTAACGCCTGATGACCCTGCAGGTGTCGATCTTTACTCTGATGCCGCAGTAACTCTCGGTGGAAAGCCGTTTTTATACCAACAGGTTGTCGATCAGGATAATAAACCGATTGAATGGTCTTGGCGCGCTAGCCGTTATGCTGATTACCTCATCGCTCACCATTTAAAAACCAAAAATATTGACTATAAAAAAGCTTACTATGTTGATATCCCTATGGTTAAAAACCACACTCAGCTACGAGAATATCAATATGCTGATATTGTTCGTGGCGCATCTCAACGCTACAACATCCCTGAAGATCTCATTTATTCTATTATTAGAACAGAAAGTAGTTTTAACCCTTATGCGGTAAGTTGGGCAAATGCGTATGGTTTAATGCAAGTGGTTCCTAAAACCGCAGGCCGTGATGTATTTAAACTAGTTAAGAATAAACCGGGAGATCCAACCCCCGAGTATCTTTTCAACCCTCATAACAACATTGATACTGGAACGGCTTACTTCTATATTTTAAAAACGCGTTACTTAAAAGACATTCGTAATCCAGTGTCCAAACAATACAGCATGATTTCAGCCTATAATGGTGGAGCCGGTGGCGTATTTACTACCTTTAGTAGTAGCCGAAGTCGTGCAATTCAAGATATTAATAGCTTAAATCCAAATCAAGTTTACTGGGCTTTAACCAAAAAACACAAAAACGCGGAAGCTCGTCGCTATTTAGAAAAGGTTACCGCGTTTAAAAAAGAGTTTAATTTAGGGAAGATTTAGCGATAAAACCGCCTATTCGATGAATTATCAATCAAACAATCAAAAAAAGAGACTATTTTGAAAAAAAAAGTTGACGGTTGAGGCAAAAATCCGTTTAATAGCGCTCGTTGCCCGGATAGCTCAGTCGGTAGAGCAGAGGATTGAAAATCCTCGTGTCGGTGGTTCGATTCCGCCTCCGGGCACCATACAATAAGATTGTTGGTGTAGTTCTAGATTTATTAACTAAATGCTAGATCACGAATAGTCAAAAGAATTTAGTGTGCCGACTTAGCTCAGTAGGTAGAGCAACTGACTTGTAATCAGTAGGTCACCAGTTCGACTCCGGTAGTCGGCACCATTCTTTTGCCTCGATAGCTCAGTCGGTAGAGCAGAGGATTGAAAATCCTCGTGTCGGTGGTTCGATTCCGCCTCGAGGCACCATACAATTCCCTTTTAGTTCAGTTGGTAGAACGGCGGACTGTTAATCCGTATGTCGCTGGTTCAAGTCCAGCAAAGGGAGCCATACAATTTAGTCTTTATAGTTTAAAGATTAATAAAAAATTAGTGCCGACTTAGCTCAGTAGGTAGAGCAACTGACTTGTAATCAGTAGGTCACCAGTTCGACTCCGGTAGTCGGCACCATTTCTTCCTTGTAAGAAGAACACAAAATCTGTTCCCTTTTAGTTCAGTTGGTAGAACGGCGGACTGTTAATCCGTATGTCGCTGGTTCAAGTCCAGCAAAGGGAGCCATATTAAAAAATCTTGTCATAAGATGAGGTTTTCTTATCACTGATTTAATTCAGTGATAGCAAAAAAATTAAGTGTGCCGACTTAGCTCAGTAGGTAGAGCAACTGACTTGTAATCAGTAGGTCACCAGTTCGACTCCGGTAGTCGGCACCATTTTTTTGCCTCGATAGCTCAGTCGGTAGAGCAGAGGATTGAAAATCCTCGTGTCGGTGGTTCGATTCCGCCTCGAGGCACCATTACAATTCCCTTTTAGTTCAGTTGGTAGAACGGCGGACTGTTAATCCGTATGTCGCTGGTTCAAGTCCAGCAAAGGGAGCCATATTAAAAAGCCTCATCATTTGATGAGGCTTTTTTTATGCTTGTTATTTATTAAATGCAGCACTACCATACCTTCCATTCATATTGGCTCTTCATCTAAGGTTAAACAATGACTGATACTCCATCAGGAAAACCAGGCAACACAGGTATCAAGCGTGTAATCAAAGCGACAGGTTTTTCTATTCAAGGTCTTAAAGCTGCTTTTAAACACGAAGCGGCCATCCGCCAAGAGTTAGCGATGCTCGTTATTGCAACTCCTATTGCCCTACTTTTAGATGTGACTGTAGTAGAAAAAATCTTATTGGTTGGTGTGTTTGTTCTTATCTTTATGATTGAGCTTTTAAACTCGGCGATAGAAGCAGTTGTAGACCGTATAGGCCCTGAACATCATGAATTAAGTGGCAGAGCTAAAGATATTGGTTCTGCGGCTGTATTTGTCGCTCTGTGCTTTGCTGGCTTTACTTGGTTAATGATCCTAGGCAGCAACTACCTTTAATTAATTATAAGGACGATTCTAATGAACCCTATTATTCAAACATTAAAAGAACACACTGTGAGTGATGAGAAGATCGCTGAAGTATTTCAAACGCTAACACAAAATCCATTAGCAGCAATGGCAACGATTCAATCTCTTGGTATCCCACAAGAGAAACTGCAACCGCTAATGATGCAAGTGATGACAAATCCAAGCTTAATTAAAGAAGCTGTAGAAGAACTAGGTTTAGATTTCTCTAAAGTAGAAGAAGCAAAAGCAAAGCTTGAAGAGAATCAATAAACCTTTTCAATGAGCAACACTAAAGCCCTGACTTCGGTTGGGGCTTTTTTATATCGAGAGAACGATGGTGTGCTTTCTATATCCCAGATACAACAAAGCCCCGATTTTCATCGAGGCTTTATCATTTAAATATGGTACCGGTAGGCGGACTTGAACCGCCACGCCCGAAGGCAACGGATTTTGAATCCGTCGTGTATACCAATTTCACCATACCGGCTTTATCAGCATTGCTGCTTGATGTGATTGATTATACTCAGAGATATTCTTGGCGCAAGCTCTTTATTACTCTTAGTTTTTTGTTTGTTGAAATAATCAGCATTTATTTACAATCTGATTTTCATTTTTTCTTTCACTATCGTTATACTGCTGTCAGTTTTTTTAATTTATGGAAGATAAAATGACAACACAAAAACAAGCGGGCTTTATGCGTCGCATGGGAGCTTGGTTCTACGATACATTAATCATCAGCGCTATCATGATGCTAACTGGTGGCGCTATCGTCGCTACTCTTGAAATGCTTTATGGTGCAGGGATCATTAGTTATGGTGACTTTCCCGATGTAAGCTCTTATTTAAACCATGATCCATTATGGCGCAATCTTTACCCAATTACTCTTATCTCTATATTTATAGGCTTCTTTGCTTATTTTTGGTGTAAAGGCCAAACGCTTGGAATGCGCGCTTGGAAACTTCAAGTACAGCAGCTTGATGGCTCACCAATCACCCTAACTCAAGCGATTATTCGTATGTCGACTTCAGCTTTTGGTTTAGGCAACCTGCTTGTGTTTATCTCTAAAGACAATGCAGCTTTTCAAGATACTTGGGCAAAAACTCGTGTTATCGTTTTAGATAAAGCCGTTTAATACCATTCTGGATAAGTAGTTGTTCAGATAATTGCGTAGGAAAAAAGGAGGTACTCTGCAGTACCTCCTTTTTACGTTAAAGCTTTCTATTTAGTAACCCTAAGGTTATAAATAAAAATATCAAACTGGGCCCTAAAGCTCCGAATATCGGGTGAATGTTATATACCAATGTCATTGGACCAAACACTTCATTCGAAATATAGAAGGAAAAGCCAGCAATCACACCAGATAAGATACGAGCCCCCATGGTTACACTTCGTAATGGGCCAAACACAAATGAGAGCGCTAAGAGCATCATTACCGCAACCGATATAGGCTGCAGTGCTTTACGCCAAAATGCCAACTCATAACGAGCTGCATCTAACTCTGAATCTTTTAAGTAATTCACATAATCATAAAGACCAGTAAGAGACTGCTCTTCAGGCTTAACCGTTACCACCGCCAACTTATCTGGTGTTAATGTCGTAGCCCAATTCAACGTATCCACTTTCTTTTCACTGATTTTTGCTTCATTTTTCATCTGAGTAATAGAAACATCACTCAGCATCCAACCCGCATCTTTAGATTGATAATCCGCTTTACGTGCAAATAAAATATTATTTAGTTTATGCTCATCATCAAACTGCCATACCGTCACACCGTAAAGCTTAGCTTGATTATCCACTCGGGCTAAATAGATAAAATCATTGGCATCTTTTGCCCAGACCCCAGCTCTTACCGCTGCAATATTACCGCCCGATGTGGCAAATGCTCGTAAATCACGTGCCATCTTTTGTGCTTGCGGTGCGCCCCATTGCCCTAATGCCATGACGATTAACATTAAAGGAATAGCCGTTTTTAGTACTGAGATACCAATATCTAGCTTTGAATAGCCTGCAGCTTGCATTACCACCAATTCAGAGCTTGCAGCTAACATACCAAGGCCGATCAAGGCGCCAAGTAATGCAGCCATTGGAAAAAACATTTCAATATCACGTGGCATACTTAAAATAACAAAATACAACGCATCGAGAAGATCGTATGTCCCTCTACCCACTTTACGTAATTGCTCAACGTATTTGATAATTGAAGATAAACCAACCAAGGTAACCAAGCATAATGCAGAGGTCGCAATGATTGTACGGCCAATATACCAATCTAAAATCTTAAACATGTTTTGGTTTTCTCCGCATTTTTTCTTTCAATTGCCTTACAAACACACTGTCCATTGAGTTCAATACAATCCCGATAATTAATAGCACGGCATTAATGGCCCACAATCCAACATAAGGAGCCAATCCACCATCTTCAATGGCTGACTTTCCTGCACTTAATGATAGGAAATAGGCAAGATACAAAAGAACCGCAGGCCCTAATTTCGCAAAGCGTCCCTGACGTGGGTTAACGGCAGATAAAGGCACAACAACCATGGTTAATAATGGAATACAAATAATCAAAGAAATACGCCATTGTAGCTCTGCTTTTGCTTCTAACTCACCACGTTTCATTAAATCTAATGTCGGTATCGCATCCCAGTCTCGACGTTTCTCTTTCACATCTTTCTGGCCAATTAAGAGCTCATAAGATTTAAAGTTACTTTCAAGATAATCCAAACGTGTTGGTATCCCTTCATAACGAGTTCCGTCTTGTAAGTCTAAGACCTGACGACCATCTGGAAGTTCTTTAACGACCCCTTTTTCAGCGACGAGTACGCTTGGGCGTAATGACTCATGTGGCACTGGCTGAGCTAAAAATATATTCTCTAGCTGCTTACCATTTTTGTTGCTGATATCATCAATAAATACAACAGCGTTACCATCTGGAGATCGTTGAAACTGACCTTTTTGCAGTAAATCAATACCGGCATCCGATTCAACCGTTTCCATTAGTTGAGTGGTTTTTTCTTGGCTCCAAGGAGACAACCACAATGAGTTTACCGCCGCAGCAACTCCGGTGATTAAAGCCAGATATAATGCGGCACGAATAAGGATAGCGTTTCCCATTCCTGTCGCATTCATTACCGTTATTTCACTCTCAGCATAGAGACGACCAAAGGTAAGTAAAATACCAATAAAAATACTCAATGGAAGCATCAATAAGCCCATTGCTGGCATATTCAAACCAACCAAAGACAAAATCAAACCACCAGGAATGTCACCATCAGAAGCATCCGCTAAAATGCTGATAAACTTTTGACTCATGAAGATCAAAAAAAGCACAAAAAAGACCGCAAATTGACTCTTTAATGTCTCCTTGATCAAATATCTAATAATAATCACGTCGAATCTACCTATAGAAAACTTGTATTTTTGCCAGAATCACTATAATTTCCGTGTAAACCATTTATTTTTTAATCTTTGGCTAGATGTTAGCCTGCGAAATCGGAACACTACATAGTATAGTATCTAACTAGATTTTGCTCATTATCTAACATTTAGTTCTATTTGTCTTTAGGATGTAGGAGTACGCATGGAGTTCAGTGTAAAAAGTGGCAGTCCAGAGAAACAACGCAGCGCTTGTATCGTTGTTGGTGTCTTTGAACCACGTCGTTTATCTCCAATAGCAGAACAGCTCGATAAAATTAGCGGCGGTTACATTAGTTCATTACTTCGTCGTGGTGATCTAGAAGGTAAACCGGGCCAAATGCTGTTATTGCATCAAGTACCAAATATTCTTTCTGAGCGTGTTTTATTAGTAGGTTGCGGTAAAGAGCGTGAGCTTGGTGAACGTCAATATAAAGATATCATCAAAAAAACCATCAGCACACTAAATGAAACAGGCTCTATGGAAGCGGTATGTTTCCTAACAGAGCTTCACGTTAAAGGTCGCGATACGTACTGGAAGGTTCGCCAAGCTGTTGAGTCTACTAAAGACAGCCTATATACCTTTAATCAATTTAAGAGCAATAAACCTGAGACGCGTCGTCCATTACGCAAGTTAGTATTTAATGTACCAACTCGCCGTGAACTAAACTTAGGTGAAAAAGCAATCAACCATGGTTTGTCTATTGCTTCTGGCGTAAAAGCCTCGAAAGATTTAGGCAACATGCCACCAAACGTAGCAAACCCTGCATACTTAGCTTCTCAAGCTCGTCGTCTTGCTGACGATTATGAAACCGTAACGACTAAAGTTATCGGTGAAGAAGAGATGAAGAAACTAGGCATGACGTCTTACTTAGCCGTTGGTCAAGGTTCTCATAATGAATCTATGATGTCGATTATGGAATATAAAGGCCATTCTGATCCAACTGCGAAACCTATCGTACTTATTGGTAAAGGTCTGACTTTCGATTCAGGCGGTATCTCTATCAAACCAAGTGATGGTATGGATGAGATGAAGTACGACATGTGTGGTGCTGCGTCTGTATTTGGTGCAATGAAAGCGCTAGCACAGCTTAATCTACCATTAAACGTTGTAGGTATTCTTGCTGGTTGTGAAAACATGCCAAGCAGTAATTCTTACCGCCCTGGTGATATCTTAACCACGATGTCAGGCCAAACAGTTGAAGTATTAAATACCGATGCTGAAGGTCGTTTAGTCCTGTGTGATGCACTGACTTATGTTGAGCGTTATGAGCCTGAGTGTGTTGTCGATGTGGCAACATTAACAGGGGCTTGTGTTGTTGCACTTGGTCATCATATCAATGGTTTAATCGCAAACCACAATCCTTTAGCTCATGAACTTATTAATGCCTCTGAGCAATCAGGTGATCGCGCTTGGCGTTTACCAATGTCTGAAGAGTACAACGAGCAATTAAACAGCCCGTTTGCAGACATGGCTAACATTGGCGGAAAAGCAGCTGGTACTATCACCGCTGGTTGTTTCCTGGCTCGCTTTGCTAAGAAATACCACTGGGCTCATATTGACAGTGCGGGAACCGCTTGGGTCTCTGGTGCTAATAAAGGCTCTACAGGCCGACCAGTCTCATTGCTTGTCCAGTTCTTACTGAATCGTTCAGGCCAAGAAAACGTAGAATAAATAACTTCGTTTTATGATATAAAGGGCCTCTAAATGGCCCTTTTTTAATACATGCGATTTAGCTTCTTTCCGTCATTTATTAAGTAAGAGAGATTATGAGCCAAGCACTTTTTTATGTCCTTGAACCCACATCCCCAACAGCCACTCAAGATGGACTGTTGAAATTTGTGTGTCAGCTTGCTCATTATTATTATTCTCAAAATGCGAGAGTGTATATATTAGCTCAAGATAAGGAACAGGCTTTATCAATTGATGAAGCGCTTTGGCAGAATGAAGTATCAGAATTTACTCCACACAACTTAATTGGAGAGGGACCAAAATCTGGCTCCCCTATTGAGATTGGTTGGGGAACGTTACGATCATCAGGCCGACGTCATGTATTAATAAATTTAGCTCAAGAGGTCGCAAATTTTGCGGTTTCCTTTGCTCAAGTGGTAGACTTCGTACCTTGTGAAGAAAAAAGCAAACAACACGCTCGAGAAAGGTATAAAATATACCGCAATGCAGGCCGAGCCATGCAAACCGAGACATTAAAATAGTGCCAATCATCATAGCTAAATGACTCATATATTTGTTCTTTTTTAATAATGAGCCATTAATTATGATATTTGGCATTCCACTTTTTAATAGAGATATTCGTGACGAACACTATGGAAAAGACATATAACCCGCAATCAATAGAACAAGCTCTGTACCAGACTTGGGAAGAAAAAGGCTACTTTAAGCCACACGGTGACACATCAAAAGAAGCTTATAGCATCATGATCCCGCCACCAAACGTCACTGGTAGCCTACACATGGGTCACGCTTTCCAAGATACGATCATGGATACACTTATCCGTGCTGAACGTATGAAAGGTAAGAATACGCTTTGGCAAGTGGGTACTGACCACGCAGGTATCGCAACTCAAATGGTTGTTGAGCGTAAGATTGCGGCAGAAGAAGGCAAAACAAAACACGATTACGGTCGTGACGCTTTCATCGACAAAATTTGGGAATGGAAAGCAGAATCAGGCGGCACAATTACGAAACAACTTCGTCGCTTAGGTGCATCTGTCGATTGGGATCGTGAACGATTCACAATGGATGATGGCCTATCTGCTGCAACTCAAGAAGTCTTTGTTCGTCTATACGAAGAAGATCTTATCTACCGTGGTAAGCGTCTAGTTAACTGGGATCCGAAACTGCACACTGCTATTTCTGATCTTGAAGTTGAAAACAAAGACAAAAAAGGCTTCATGTGGCATTTCCGCTACCCACTAGCAAACGGTGTTAAAACTGCTGACGGTAAAGACTACATTGTTGTAGCAACAACGCGTCCAGAAACCATGCTTGGTGATACTGGTGTTGCGGTAAACCCTGAAGATCCTCGCTACAAAGATCTTATCGGTAAACACATCGAACTTCCTATCGTTGGTCGTTTAATTCCTATCGTTGGCGATGAGCACGCGGATATGGACAAAGGCACGGGTTGTGTGAAAATCACTCCAGCTCATGACTTTAACGATTACGAAGTAGGTAAACGTAATAGCCTACCAATGATCAACATCCTAACATTCAACGCGGATATTCGTGATACTGCAGAAGTATTCACAACAAACGGCGAAGAAAGTGATGTTTATAGCACTGAGATCCCAGAGAAATACCGTGGTATGGAGCGCTTTGCTGCTCGTAAAGCCATCGTAGCTGAGTTTGATGAGCTAGGTCTTCTTGAAGAAATTAAAGATCACGATTTAACCGTTCCTTACGGTGACCGTGGTGGCGTTGTTATCGAACCAATGCTGACTGACCAGTGGTACGTACGTACTGCTCCTCTTGCTGCACCTGCGGTTAAAGCGGTTGAAGATGGTCAAATCCAATTCGTTCCTAAGCAATACGAAAACATGTACTTTGCTTGGATGCGTGATGTACAAGATTGGTGTATCTCTCGTCAACTTTGGTGGGGCCACCGTATCCCTGCATGGTACGACAACGACGGTAAAGTATATGTAGGTCGTACTGAAGAAGAAGTTCGTGAGAAAAACAATCTCGCTCCTGTTGTTGTTCTACGCCAAGATGACGATGTACTTGATACATGGTTCTCTTCTGCACTTTGGACATTCGGCACACAAGGCTGGCCTGAAAACACAGATGCACTAAAAACATTCCACCCATCAGAAGTATTAGTATCTGGTTTTGATATTATCTTCTTCTGGGTTGCTCGTATGATCATGATGACCATGCACTTCGTAAAAGACGAAGAAGGCAATGCACAGGTACCATTTAAGACAGTTTACATGACGGGCCTTATCCGTGATGAAAACGGCGACAAGATGTCTAAATCTAAAGGTAACGTACTTGACCCTATCGATATGATCGATGGTATTGGTCTTGAAGAATTAGTTGAAAAACGTTGTGGCAACATGATGCAACCTCAACTAGCGAAGAAGATTGAAAAAGCAACACGTAAAACCTTTGAAAACGGTATCGAACCATACGGTACTGATGCTTTACGCTTCACTCTTGCTGCAATGGCTTCAACGGGTCGTGATATCAACTGGGATATGAAACGTCTTGAAGGTTACCGTAACTTCTGTAACAAACTATGGAACGCAAGCCGTTACGTATTAATGAACACAGAAGAGCACGATTGTGGCATGACTGAAGGTGCAGAACTTGAGTTCTCACTAGCAGACAAGTGGATCGAATCTCAGTTTGAAATCGCAGCAAAAGAATTTAATGCTCATCTAGAAAACTACCGTCTAGATATGGCAGCAAATACGCTGTATGAATTCATTTGGAACCAATTCTGTGACTGGTATTTAGAGCTAACTAAACCTGTTCTTTGGAAAGGCACTGAAGCACAACAACGTGCAACGCGTTACACGCTAATTACGGTTCTTGAGAAAACATTACGTCTTGCTCACCCTGTTCTTCCTTACATCACTGAATCTATCTGGCAGAGCGTTAAGCCGCTAGTTAACGGTGTTGAAGGTGAGACTATCATGACTCAAGCATTACCTCAGTTTAATGAAGAAAACTTCAATGCTGATGTGGTTGCTGATCTTGAGTGGGTTAAAGCCTTCATTACAAGCATTCGTAACTTACGTGCTGAATACGACATCGCACCAAGCAAAGGCTTAGATGTGATGATTAAAGTCGCTGACGAAAAAGACGCTGCGCGTATTCAAGCCAATGAGATTGTTCTGACTTCTCTAGCGAAACTAGACAGCATCAAAGTGCTTGCTGACAATGAAGAGACACCAGCATGTGCAACCTCTCTTGTTGGTAAATCAGAGTTAATGATCCCAATGGCGGGTCTTATCGATAAAGATGCAGAACTTGCTCGTTTAGATAAAGAATCAGCAAAAATCCAAGGCGAGATTAAACGCATTGAAGGTAAATTAGGTAACGAAGGTTTTGTTGCTAAAGCACCTGAAGTGGTTATCGCTAAAGAGCGTGAAAAACTAGAAGGCTATAAAGAAACACTGGCTAAACTAGAAGCACAGAAAGTAACAATTGCTGCGCTGTAAATTACCCTTAATATTATTAAGTTAATTTACTGAAACGCATAAAAAAAGGTCGATGTGAACGCATCGACCTTTTTTATTATCTAAAGAAAATGCAGTAATAGCGCTATCAACTATAACGGGAAATGAATGACATTCTCTGTACGACATAAGCCAATTTCTAACTCATGCTGTTGCCCATCAAGCGTCACAATAATTGAGTATAAATCATTAGGATCTTGAGCGTTATCATCCCAATATTTTGGCGCCTCAACTTGAAACAATGCAGAAATATGATCGCCTCTTACGTTTACAGGTAACGTCAACGTCATGCCATCAAACTTAACACTTGCTGAGATTAAATCTGGCTTATATGTCTTAAAATAAACATTTACCTTTAACTCACAGCCATGATGCCAAATTTGCTCAACACTAATATGCTCTAACGCCAGGTGTGGGATTGGTTGGAAGAAACACACGCCAAAAATACCAATATCATCTTTAATATCAACATCCTGAACAGCACCAAAACGGCGATGATAAGCCTGATTTATTTCACAGACTTGCTCACTAAAGTCATCATCCAGTAACCAATCATCTTCGTCTTCTTCTAAGAATAGAACTTCAAAACGATTACCGCCTAATTGAAGGTAGTCTTTAATATTTTTACGGTAACGCGTCATGTTATCAGTGCAATCAAATACAGCGACACCATTAATTCGAACCTCTGCGTAACGAGAGGCGCCACTCATTACTAATTCAATCGCAGGGTAATTTAGTAAGGTTTCATCCACCTCAAAAAATCGCATCACATGCCACTCTTGATCATTAACTTCAGAAGCAGATAATGACGCATAAGCAGAAGCAATACCTTGCTGAATTGGAATATCTTTAATGGGTAATGAGGTCTCACTGAGCGGTGAAACTTGCCACAGCGCTTGCTCATTATTAAGTAAAATTCTTGAATTGACTGACATATTCATCCTTAAAAAAATGCCCTAGAAGTGGTTCACGTCTAGGGCATATATGTTCTTTTGAATTTTTGCTACGAATTAATCTTCGTCGCCATCTTCAATAACGTCGTATTCAGCGTCTTCGCCTTCATAGTAAGTACCCCAACCATCATAGATGATGTCGTGCTTTTCAGCTAGGTTTACTAATTTTTCAACTTGAGCATCAATCACATCAGCGTCTAATACTGAATCCATTACTGCGTCACAGCATAAGATCTTCGCACCGTCTTCGTCTTCAAGCTCTTCCGCTTCTAGTACTTCAAAGCCCATTTTAAATGCTTCAACAACCGCATTTTCAAGCGCTTTAAAATCTTCAGCCATTAAATGGTGCTCAATCGCATACAGTGCATCCGGCTCACTACCATCGGCTTTTAGCGACTCAATAATTTCACGCGTTTCCGCTTTTTGCAATTCAAGAAATTGCTCAACCGATAGATATTCATCTTCTTGAGGCATAGTAAGACTCCACACTGTATTAAATAATAAATGAGTAAGTAGCCATTATAGCCTGACCAACTCAAATCCCCTAATACTTCAATAATTAAAGAATAATCCCCTACTATACGGTATTATTTCTCTTACTAGCTGTAGATATTAGAAAGGAATCTTATGAATAAGCTATTTGTTGGCTCTGAAATTGGTCAATTACGCCGTGTTATTCTTCACCGTCCAGAAAGAGCGCTTGCTCACCTTACCCCAACAAACTGCCACGACTTACTGTTTGATGATGTGCTCTCTGTTGAAAAAGCGTTACTAGAACACGACCAATTTGTAGCAACGTTAGAATCTCAAGACGTAGAAGTATTACTACTACAAAATTTACTTGAAGAAACGCTACAACACCCTGAGGCCAAACAATGGTTGTTAAAACATCAAATTTCTCATTATCGCTTTGGCCCTACTTTTGCTAATCAAATCAGAGCATTTCTTCTTGAAAAAAATAACAAGGAACTTGCCTCTATCTTATTAGGAGGATTAGCCTTTATTGAGCTGCCATTTAAAGCTCCTTCTATGTTGCAGCAACTGAGTGACCCTTTTGATTTTGTCATTGAGCCATTACCAAACCATTTATTTACTCGAGATACTTCATGCTGGATCTATGGTGGCGTTTCTATTAACCCAATGGCTAAAGACGCACGAAAAAGAGAATCGAACCATTTACGTGCAATTTATCGCTGGCACCCTTTGTTTTCTCAGCAAGTATTTTCACAATATTTTGAAGATGAAAACCGAGATTACGACAATGCCACCATTGAAGGTGGGGATGTGTTAGTGATTGGCAAAGGTAACGTATTGGTTGGTATTTCTGAACGAACCACTCCCCAAGGTATTGAGAATCTAGCAAAACAATTATTCCGAACTCATCAAGCAGAGCAAGTTATCGCTATTAAACTACCTGAAGATCGGTCATGTATGCATTTAGATACGGTTATGACACATATGGATCATAACGTTTTTTCAGTCTACCCAAGAGTAGTTAATAAAAATATGCCTTGCTGGTCAATCACGCCTTGTGGTGAACAGCACCTTGCGATTAAAGAGATGCCTAATTTTCAAAATGTATTAATGGCAGCGTTAGATCTCGATGAGTTGAATATCATTACGACAGGCGGGGACAGCTATGAAGCCGAACGAGAGCAATGGCACGATGCCAATAACGTGTTAACAATAAAACCTGGCGTTGTCGTAGCGTATGAGCGTAATACTTATACCAATGAGAAATATGACAAAGCAGGTATCAAGGTTCTTCCAATTACAGGCGATGAATTAGGCCGTGGTCGTGGTGGTGCGCGTTGCATGAGTTGCCCAATAGAAAGAGATGGCATTTAGCCTCAATATAAAATAAATTAAATATAAATTCACATTATCTGCATTTATATGTTTAAATGGATTTTATCAGATTAGCATGCATGGCAAGGAGCACACGATGGCTTTTAACTTACGTAATAGAAACTTTTTAAAACTATTAGATTTTTCCCCTAAAGAGATTGCACATTTACTCGAGCTATCTGCTGAGCTAAAAAAAGCAAAATACGCGGGGTATGAGCAACCTCGCCTGTCAGGTAAAAACATTGCACTTATTTTTGAAAAAGCCTCTACTCGCACACGCTGTGCCTTTGAAGTTGCCGCTTTTGATCAAGGCGCAAGAGTCACTTATCTTGGTCCGTCTGGCTCTCAAATTGGTCAAAAAGAATCAATGAAAGATACCGCTCGTGTACTCGGACGCATGTACGATGGCATCGAATACCGCGGCTTTGGTCAATCGATTGTTGAAGAACTGGGTGAGCATGCTGGTGTTCCTGTATGGAATGGATTAACGGATGAATTCCATCCAACTCAAATTTTAGCTGATTTTCTTACTATGCAAGAATATGCAAATGGTAAGCAATTAAACCAACTTACTTTTGCATACCTTGGTGATGCACGTAATAACATGGGAAATTCTCTTATGGTTGGTGCCGCTAAAATGGGCATGGAGATCCGCCTTGTTGCACCAAAACAATTTTGGCCAGAAGAGGAACTCGTTGCTCAGTGCCAAGACATTGCGAAGCAAACAGGGGCTAAAATTGTGCTGACCGAAGAGGTACAACAAGGCGTGAAGAATTGTGATTTCTTATACACTGACGTTTGGGTTTCTATGGGAGAAGCACCCGAAGCTTGGGATGAACGCGTCGCCTTAATGACCCCTTATCAAATCAATATGGATGTGATTAAAGCAACCAATAATCCGAACGTAAAATTCATGCACTGCCTGCCAGCCTTCCATAATGACGAGACAACAATAGGCAAAGAAATTGCAGATAAATATGGCATGAATGGGCTCGAAGTCACTGATGAAGTCTTTGAATCTGACTACTCTATTGTATTTGATGAAGCAGAAAATAGAATGCACACCATCAAGGCTGTTATGGTTGCAACACTAGGGGCTTAATCCCTCTTGTTTTAAAATGTAATCAAAAGAAAATTTGATGCAAACGCTTGCTTAGAATTTCGATACGAGTATAATCCCGCGCAATTTATTAGGAAATTGTGATGTTATTGACTTATCTTCATACAGTGGTTGACCATGTATCTGCACTAGCAAAGTGTGGTGGTCCCCTATTTTTTGAGTTTCCTAATTAACGATTTTTTAAAGCCTCCTATTTTATAGGGGGCTTTTTTTTGACTTCAATATGATAAATAAAAGGGAAGAGAGACTATGGCTAACTCGCTATACCAAAAGCACATCCTTTCTATTCCAGAACTTTCTCGTCAAGAGTTAGAACTGATTGTAGAAACTGCAGGGAACATTAAAAAAGAACCTCAACCTGATTTATTAAAAAATAAAGTGGTTGCTAGCTGTTTTTTTGAAGCGTCAACTCGTACCCGTCTTTCTTTTGAAACCGCAATTCAACGCTTAGGTGGCTCTGTTATCGGTTTTGATACTGCAGGCAATACTTCCCTTGCTCAAAAAGGTGAAACACTGGCTGATTCAGTTCAAGTGATTACCTCTTATGTTGATGCTTATGTTATGCGTCATCCAAAAGAAGGGGCTGCACGTTTAGCTTCTGAATTCTCTAACGGTACTCCAGTTATTAATGCGGGCGATGGTGCAAACCAACACCCGACGCAAACACTATTAGACTTATACACCATCTATGAAACCCAAGGCCGTTTAGATAATCTAAACATCGCTTTTGTAGGGGATTTAAAATACGGTCGTACCGTTCATTCATTAACCCAAGCATTAGCAAAATTTAATGGTATTAAGTTCTTCTTTATCGCACCTGAAGTCTTAGCAATGCCAGATTATATCTGTGAAGAGTTAGACGAACTTGGCATTGAATATCAAGTGCTAAATAGCATGGATGAAGCAATTCCTGAGTTAGATATTCTGTATATGACTCGCGTTCAAAAAGAACGCTTTGATGAATCAGAATACGCGCACATTAAATCTGCTTATATCCTATCTGCAGAAAACCTAACGCCTGCACGTAATAACTTGAAAGTATTACACCCGCTACCTCGTGTTGATGAGATTGATACTGATGTTGATAGCACCCCGTATGCTTACTATTTCCAACAAGCAGAAAATGGCGTTTATGCTCGACAAGCTTTATTAGCTCTTGTTCTTAACGAAACACTTTAGGGAGAAATGATGATGCCTAACAAAACTCAATTACGCGTTGAAGCAATTAATAACGGTACGGTAATCGATCACATCCCTGCAAACATTGGGGTGAAAGTACTTAAACTGTTTCAAATGGATAAGACAGCAGAACGAGTGACTATTGGTTTAAACCTTCCCTCTTCTGCGTTAGGAGCGAAAGATTTACTTAAAATTGAAAATACGTTTGTCACGCCAGAGCAAGCGAGCAAATTGTCATTATATGCGCCACACGCAACAGTAAATCAAATTGAAAATTATGAGGTAGTGAAAAAAATTCCTCTTGTTCTTCCTTCACACATTACTGGGGTATTCGAGTGCCCAAACAGTAACTGTATTACTCATGGTGAGCCGGTTGATAGCAGTTTTAAAGTTATCACTAAAAAAGATGATATCCATTTAAAATGCAAATACTGTGAAAAAGTATATTCACGCGAAGTGGTTACTGATTTAAATTAATCTCATACTTAGTTCAATATTTTTCAGCCTCAGATCTTCTGGGGCTTTTTTATTGATAAGGTTTGTTTTATATTGGATTTATTGAACCTAATACCAATCAAAAAGGAATCATTACAATGACTAAAGTTCTTCATACAGACAATGCACCTGCTGCAATTGGCCCATACATTCAAGGTGTTGATCTTGGTAATATGGTACTAACTTCAGGCCAAATCCCTGTAAACCCTGCGACAGGTGAAGTGTCTGATGATATTGCAGAGCAAGCTCGCCAATCTTTAGAGAACGTTAAGGCCGTTGTAGAGGCTTCAGGCCTAACGGTATCTGACATTGTAAAAATGACCGTTTTCGTAAAAGATCTGAATGACTTTGGCACAGTAAACGAAGTGTATGGCAACTTCTTTGATGAGCATAAAGTAGCGAACTACCCTGCACGTTCTTGTGTTGAAGTCGCTCGTCTTCCAAAAGATGTTGGTATTGAGATTGAAGCGATTGCTGTTCGTAAATAATTAACACCAGCAATGCAGTAAATCAAGTAAGGCAGCCATTGGTATCACTAATCTCTGCCTTATTTTTATGCCAATACAATTAATTCGATAAATATTGTGTCGCTTTATCAAAAACCGTTTCAAACCATACAGAAAATACAGCAGGATTATTTGTTAATTCTTGCTTAATGCGGCTCTGGCTCCACCACTGAATATCACTCACTTCATCAGGATTCAGCGTAAATTCCACATCAGGTGTATTAGCCAGTAATATGTAGTCTTGCTCATGTTCACTCAATCCATTCTCCAACTCAGCTTGATAAATAAACCAACCTAGATTTTCAAACACATTAGCGTTAACACTCGTAATACCTATCTCTTCTTCCAATCGTCTCTCGCCAGCAAGCTCGACCGATTCATGTAACCTTGGATGAGAACAACAAGTATTACTCCACTTTCCTTTACTGTGATATTTACAGTCTGCACGCTTCTGTAATAGAAATTCATACTCATCTTCTGTTTTTCGATACAGCAAAACGGAAAAAGCCAAGTGCAATAACCCTTTTTGGTGGGCTTCTAGCTTTTCCATGGTCCCAATGGTTTCACCTTGTTGATTTACAAGGATAACTTGTTCAGTCATTTTTATTCTACACACTAAATAAAAAGGGCATATAGCAAGCCATACACCCCTTAATAATTATTATAATTAAAATTTAAGCTTGGTTACGCTCGGCAACTTCTTTATTTAATTCTTCTAGCTTAACTTTCATTTGTTCACGACATTCGTTTGCAAAATCACGAACGTTATTTTTGTCGTAACCGTCAGTACTTATTGGAGGTAAAATTTCAACAATAACAGTGCCGTTATTCCAACGATTTAATTTAACGCCATCTGTACTACTACATACAATTGGAGTTACTGGTACTTCAGCAGCAAGCGCGGCATGAAATGCGCCAGTTTTAAATGGCAATAAACCACGACCACGTGAACGAGTACCCTCTGGAAACATCCAAACAGACACATTACGTTTTTTAATATTGTCAGCAACTTGAGCAATCGTACCCACCGCTTTGCTACGATTATTACGATCAATCAAGATATTACCAGTGATCCAATATAACTGACCAAACAGTGGCATCCACGCTAAGCTCTTTTTACCAACCGTTACTGTACGAGGCTGGATAGCACCAGAAACAGTAAATAGATCCCAGTTATTCTGGTGATTGGCAATGTACAAACTTGGGCCTGCATTTTTTACACTATCAGGAACGCGTACTTCAAGTTTAATACCAAACACTCGTGACATACGAGCAAACCACAAGCCAAACGTATAAACGTGTTTTGGGTTTCGTGGGCTAAGTAAACAATAGCCACAACCAAATACAAACGTAAAGACAGCAAAGATAGCCAAAGCAATTAGGCGTAACAATGCGATCATAAGTGTTTCTCCTACATACAAACAATAAAAAACCGGGTCATTACATACCCGGTTTCCGCTTAGCTTTTTTAGCAAACTAATCTATTGATTAGATTTCGCTGCTACGAACTCTTTCGATGTTCGCACCTAATGCGGTTAACTTATCTTCGATCTTATCATAACCACGGTCGATATGATAAATACGATCAACAATTGTTTCACCTTTCGCTATACAACCAGCAATAACAAGGCTTGCAGAGGCACGTAAATCCGTCGCCATCACTTGAG
Organism: Aliivibrio finisterrensis; assembly: GCF_008933155.1. GTDB lineage: Bacteria > Pseudomonadota > Gammaproteobacteria > Enterobacterales > Vibrionaceae > Aliivibrio > Aliivibrio finisterrensis. The sequence goes on from NZ_WBVP01000013.1 coordinate 45,670, forward strand.
CACCACTTAAACCATCAGTATCACCACAAATAGCGGTATTACCTTCGATTTCAGCATGAGCGCCCATGCGTTGCAGTTCAGGAATATGCATGAAACGGTTTTCAAAAATCGTTTCAGTAATAATGCCTGGGCCTTTTGCCATCATGTTTAGCAAAGTAAACTGTGCTTGCATGTCTGTTGGGAATGCTGGGTGTGGTGCTGTACGGATATTTACCGCTTTAAGCTCACGACCAGTCATATCCAGGCTAATCCAATCTTCACCCGTTTCAACTTTTGCACCGGCTTCTTCAAGCTTAGCAAGAACGGCTTCAAGTAGATGCGCTTTTGTGTTCTTACAAACAACTTTACCGCCAGATACCGCAGCAGCAACTAAGAAAGTCCCGGTTTCAATACGGTCAGCAACCACTTCATGATAACCACCACCAAGACGCTCTACGCCTTCGATAGTAATAGTATCTGTACCCATGCCTGATACTTTCGCACCAATCGCATTTAGGAAGTTAGCAGTATCAACGATTTCAGGTTCACGCGCTGCGTTTTCTAAAATAGTTTTACCTTCAGCCAATGTTGCTGCACACATTACAGTGATTGTTGCACCAACACTTACTTTATCCATTACGATATGAGCGCCTTTCAGACGACCATCAACTTCCGCTTTAACGTAACCTTCTTCAAGCTTAATCGTTGCACCAAGTTGCTCAAGCCCGTGAATATGAAGATCAACAGGACGAGCACCGATAGCACAACCACCAGGTAACGACACTTGGCCTTTACCAAAGCGAGCAACTAATGGGCCAAGCGCCCAAATTGATGCACGCATCGTTTTTACAAGATCATACGGTGCACAGAAATCATTAACGCCGCTAGCATCAATATGAACTGAACCATTACGAGAAACATTAGCACCTAGGCGTTGTAATAACTCCATAGTTGTATCTACATCACGTAATTTTGGAACGTTTGCAACTTCTACTGGTTCTTCAGCCAGCAGTGCTGCAAATAAAATTGGCAGTGCAGCATTTTTTGCACCAGAAATCGTAACTTCTCCAGAAAGTGGTTGTTCACTTCCTTGAATTCGAAACTTATACATTCAAAGGGCCTCTTAGAATAAGCTATTTAATTTTTTATCTCGTGCCCACTCTTCCGGAGTAAACGCTTTTATTGATAGAGCGTGAATGGTATTTGTTGAGATGTGTTCCATCAAAGGTCCGTAGATGGTTTGTTGTTTTTTAACTCGGCTCATTCCATTGAACGATTCATCCACAGCAATAACTTCAAAATGGCTTCCTTCACCTTTAACGTGAATCTCTTGAAGTTGAAGTGCTGCGTCTAATAATTCTTTAATCTCGGCGCTTTCCATTACTCTACCTTTTGCGTTATTAAGTGATCAGCAAACAATGATTCCACATTACTTAATTGAATTAATGTAATGAGCTGATCAGGGACGAAAGCTAGCATTATATGACAGTTTTGATTTTTTGCATGCTCTATTAGGTGTAAAAGTAATACTACCCCTGCTGAGTCAATGCGATTAACGTGACCTAAGTCTACCTTTACTTGTGTTGATTTAGGTTTCCATTCTGTCAATTCTTTCCAAATATTCGGCACAGTCTCACGATCAAGGGCTCCATTTAGATGAATTTCATCTATTTTCGTCTCACATAAGTCCATCATTAGCATTATTTACTGCCTTCTAGGCGAATAGGTTGCTGCGCTAAAGAAGCCAATTCTTTACTTACTGAGCTAATGCCTTCTTTGCGAATTTTACCATTCCACTCTGACTGTTTGGTGGATAAAAGACTGACGCCTTCGGCAACCATATCAAATGCCTGCCACTCTCCCGTTTTCTTATTCTTACGCAGTTTAAAATCCACTTTTACCGTTGGGCGAGCAGAATCTAAAATATCAACACGAACGCTGATAATTCTTTTACCCTCAGGTATTTTTTTCGCTTTTTCTAATACAATTTGTTGGTTTGTATATAGCGTTAATACTTGAGCATAAGATGACACTAAATAATCACGAAACGCAGTAACAAACTCAGCACGTTCTTCTGGTGAGGTTTTCTTTAAATGAGTGCCTAATAACTTATAAGCGGCATATCTCACATTGACGTATGGCATTAACTCTTCATCAACCACCGTTTTTAATACGTTAGGATCAGACTGAATCGCAGCTTGCTCTGCTTTCAAGCGTGCAAACGTCATTTCAGATACCTGAGCCATCATTTCGTATGGTTTTGTTTTATCGATATCTTGAGCCTGAACTGTACCTGTAAATAAACTTACTATAAGGGCAAATAGGCTAATCCACTGTTTCATTACTCATTCTCACTTTTCTCTGACGAATCACCACCAATGCTATACAGCACTTGGCCTATCATATCTTCTAGAACTAAAGCCGATTTAGTGTCTTCTATATAATCACCGTCTCCAAGCATATCAATGTCTTCATCAATAAAGCCAGGTACTATGCCTATGTATTGTTCACCAATTAATCCTGAGGTTAAAATTTGTGCCGCAGAGGTTTCAGGAAAAGAACCAAATTGTTTATCGATCTCCATGCTTACTATTGGTAAATAACTTTCAGTATCTAGCGTGATGCCTTCTACACGCCCAACCACAACACCACCAACTTTTATAGGCGAGCGTGACTTTAAACTGCCAATATTATCGAACTGAGCATTTAGCGTATAATACTCACCACTGCCACCACTTCGAACATCCGCAACTTTAAGTAATAGCATGAGTAACGCTGCCATTCCGGCTAATACAAAAAGGCCAACAAAAAATTCTACTTTACGTGTCTGTTGCATAATTAATTCCCAAACATCAGTGCTGTCAGCACAAAATCAATTCCTAATACCGCCAGTGACGAATGCACTACCGTTCGTGTTGTTGCCAGCGAAATACCCTCAGACGTTGGCGTCGCATCATAACCATTAAATAAGGCAATCCACGTAACTATAAACGCAAACACCACACACTTAATTAAACTGTTTACGATGTCATAACGCACATCAACTGATGACTGCATTAATGACCAAAAGCTACCATAATCAATCCCTTTCCATTCAACACCGACAATTTGACCGCCCCATATTCCTACCGCCATAAAGATCATTGCAAGTAATGGCATTGAGATAATTCCAGCCCATAATCTCGGTGCAATAACACGGCGTAGAGGATCAATCGCCATCATTTCCATACTTGAGAGTTGCTCGGTGGTTTTCATTAACCCAATTTCTGCGGTTAAAGCAGAGCCAGCGCGCCCTGCAAATAATAATGCCGTAACCACAGGCCCTAGCTCTCTTAATAGTGATAAAGAGACAAGCTGTCCCAAGCTAGTCTCAGCACCGTAATCAACCAAGATAATGTAGCCTTGTAAACTGATAACCATTCCGATAAATAAGCCAGAGACGACAATAATAACTAAAGAGCGAACCCCAACTGAATACAGCTGCGTTAATAGCAATGGAAACATTTTGAGGGGTTGAGGTTTTGAAATCAAAGCGCCTAATAACATGAACGTCGCACGCCCAAATGCTTCACAAACCGATAAAGAACGCTTACCAAGTTGCTCGATAGATGCGATAAGAGAAAAGTTACTCATGAGAAAATAACACCTCATTTAATGGTTTGGCTGGGAATCGAAAAGGAACAGGGCCATCAGATCGTCCATCCAAAAACTGCCGTACTTGAGGGTCTGGGTTCTCTTCTAATTCTTTTGGCGAGCCTTGAGCGATGACTTTTCCATTTGCTAATAAATAAACATAATCCGCAATACTCATGACTTCTGGTACATCATGAGAGACCACCACTGATGTCAAACCTAATGCATCATTTAAATTACGGATCAAATCAACCAAGACCCCCATGGTTATAGGATCTTGGCCAACAAAAGGTTCGTCATACATAATTAAATCAGGATCTAATGCAATCGCGCGAGCTAATGCTGCACGACGGGCCATACCACCCGATAACTCACTCGGCATTAAATCAGAAGCACCGCGCAACCCTACAGCTTCGAGCTTTAATAGCACTAAAGTACGTATAAGCTTTTCTGGTAATCGAGTGTGCTCTCGTAATGGAAAAGCGACGTTATCAAACACACTCATATCAGTAAAAAGTGCCCCTGATTGAAATAGCATCCCCATTTTTTTTCGAGCTAAGTAAAGCGCCTTTCTGCCTAGTTTAGGAATATTCCACTCTTCAAAATGAATATCTCCAGACTCAGGTAAAATCTGCCCACCAATCAATCGTAATAGTGTCGTTTTACCTATCCCTGACGGCCCCATAATGGCGGTGATTTTTCCTTTTGGGACAGACAAACTAATGCCATCAAAAATCACTCGCTCACTACGTTTAAAAGTGAGGTTTTCTACTTTTATTAAGGTTGTTTCGTTATCCATATCAATATAATTCATTTAAAATCACTTTCTAACAACACCTGCATAAGTATACGTTAAGTTACCGATTCTATTTCTTTTTTCAACATTCTTGCGAGAATCCCTAAGTAAAGGTGTCCTTTTCTCTTTCCTTTTTGTCAGATAAGCGTCAAAATTGTTCCCCTCAACTATAAAATATCTTCTAAAAAAGGAAATTAACACAATGACAGAGCTGCTCATGCCAACTCTACTTCTTATTGTCGGCCTCTCTCTGCTCGTTTGGGGCGCTGATAAACTGGTATTTGGTTCTGCTGCATTAGCGAAAAACTACGGTATCTCTCCTCTTGTGATTGGTATGACTATCTTGGCTATGGGCTCATCCGCACCAGAAATGATGGTATCAGCCGCAGCGGCATTAGATGGTAAAACAGATACTGCAGTAGGTAATGTAATAGGTTCTAACATTGCGAACATTGCGTTAATTTTAGGTATTACTGCATTAATTAAACCGCTTGCGATTAGTTCTGGCATTATCCGCCGAGAATTACCTCTCATGCTGATTGTAACCTTGCTTGCTGGGGCTATCATGTATAACAACTACCTTGGCTTTTACGAAGGTGTGTTACTGATTGCGCTTTTTGCTGTTTTCATTATCGCAATGCTCTATATCAGTAAAAGCGAACAGCAAAATGGGGATATCCTCCTCGAAGAGCAAGAGTCTGAAATTCCTGAAGGCGTAGATAATAAAATTGCCTTATTTTGGGTTGTCGTTGGGCTTATTTTGCTACCCGTTGGTGCAAACATGCTGATTGATAATGCCGTTGTTATTGCTAAATTCTTTGGCATGAGTGATCTAGTGATCGGCTTGACGATTATTGCATTAGGCACAAGCCTTCCTGAACTGGCTGCGTCTGTCGCGGGTGTATTAAAAGGTGAAGATGACATGGCCGCAGGTAATATTATCGGCTCAAACGTCTTCAATATTCTTGCGGTTATGGGGCTACCAGCACTTATCAACCCATCAGCAATTAGCCCTGATTTAATGAGTCGTGATTTTTATGTCATGATGGGCGTTTCTGTTTTATTGCTATTTATGGCATTAGGTAAGAGTCGTAGTATTAACCGAATTGAAGGCGGTGTGTTAGTGACATGCTTCTTGGTATATCAAGGTTACCTTTTTTACACGATATAAGCGTACTCTCATTTAAAAAATATAGGGTTGTGAATTAGTAAAAACACGTTATTAATTAACAACCCATACACATTTCATTTATTCATCCTCATAACCATCCCCACTAGCTTGAACTACCTCTGGTATATGGCATAATAATTGTATACGCTACTCATCCAAATCATACATCTGTTATAACCAAAATAAAGGTGGTACTCCGATGGCAACTCAGTTTGATTTCTGCACCGCAGGAAAAAATGTACTTCAAATTGAAATAGATGCACTCACTCAACTGAACAACTACATTAATAATGATTTTGCTAAAGCATGCCAATTAATGTTGGAATGTAAGCGTAAAGTAGTTGTAATGGGCATGGGGAAATCGGGCCACATTGGTAATAAAATTGCAGCAACATTAGCAAGTACAGGCACCTCCTCTTTCTTTGTGCACCCAGGTGAAGCCAGCCATGGAGACTTGGGGATGATAGAAAAAGGCGATGTAGTAATTGCCATTTCAAATTCAGGTGAAGCGGGTGAAATTTTAGCGCTATTACCGGTTATTAAACGCCTTGGTATTACATTAATCACCATGACAGGTAACCCTGATTCAAGCATGGCAAAAGTAGCCGATGTAAACTTACAGATTACCGTACCTCAAGAAGCATGTCCTTTAGGGTTAGCACCAACGTCAAGCACCACAGCAACTCTTGCTATGGGTGATGCTTTTGCTGTCGCTCTGCTGCAAGCAAGAGGATTTACTGCGGATGATTTTGCCTTATCTCACCCTGGTGGGGCACTTGGCCGTAAATTACTGCTATTATTGTCTGATATCATGCACAAAGATGATGAGCTGCCAATGGTAACCAAAGACGCTCTAATTAAAACAGCACTGCTTGAAGTGTCTGAAAAAGGATTAGGGATGACAGCCATTGTTGATAACGAACAAAAAGTCATTGGTATTTTTACTGATGGTGATTTACGTCGTTTATTGGATAATCGAGTTGATATTCACACCCAAACAATTGGTGAGGTGATGACACACTCTCCAGCCGTTGCAAATCCAAACCTGCTGGCAGTTGAAGGCCTCAACTTAATGCAAGATAAGAAAATTAATGGCCTACTGTTATGCGATGAAAACCATCGTTTAGTCGGAGCACTTAATATGCACGATTTACTAAAAGCGGGGGTAATGTAATGTCGACTAAGTTCATTTCAACACTCTACGGTAATGTCGACGAAACCGTGTTTAATATTGCAAAAGACATTAAATTACTTATCTGCGATGTGGATGGCGTTTTTTCTGACGGCCTAGTTTATATGGGTAATGATGGTGAAGAGTTAAAGACCTTCCATACTCGCGATGGCTACGGTGTTAAATCATTAATGTCTGCGGGCGTAGAAATCGCCATCATCACAGGACGCAATTCTAAAATTGTAGAAAACCGTATGACGGCCCTTGGTATTAAACTAATTTATCAAGGACAAGATAATAAACTGCAAGCCTATCAAGATATTTTAACTAAACTCAATGTCGCGCCTGAGCATACTGGGTATATTGGTGATGATCTTATTGACTGGCCAGTAATGGAAAAGGTCGCGTTAAAAGTTTGCGTCTCTGATGGGCATCCACTACTCGTACAACGTGCAAATTATGTGACCACCATTAAGGGAGGCCATGGTGCAGTTCGCGAAGTCAGTGATCTTATCCTAGAAGCCAAAGGCGAACTTGAGCAACATAAAGGTTTAAGCATATGACCTTGAAACACTTTTTCATGGCAATATTATTGATGATCTCCAGCTGGTCAGGGTATTACTTGTATTACGAATACGCTCAAAATAATCAGCAAATAGCGCCAGATCAACAAGTTCCTGTCTTTACAGGCAGAGACATTAGCAATAATAACTATGACGAAAGTGGTGTTCGTAATTACCAAATCGATGCAAAAGCCTTGGAGCGTTTTGCTAAAACTGGTGAAACTAATTTTACAACCCCGCACCTTTTTGTTTTTAAAGATGGCGAATTAAAAGAGTGGGAAGTAATTTCTGATATTGGTGTCCTAAATAAAAAACATGAGCTCTATTTAAGCGGTAATGTCATTGTGAAAAATTTACTGCCTGGCGCAGCATTTGACACAATGACAACCGATAGCATAACAATAGAACTTTCCACCAAGGATTTTTCGACAGAAGATGTCGTTAACTTAGTTGGCCCAACGTTTGAAACAACAGGCGTAGGTATGAAAGGTAACTTTACTAGCCAACAAACGACCCTATTAAAAAATGTACAAGGTATCTATGAAGCTTTCACACGTTAGTCTACTTGCTGGCTTATTGTTAAGCTCTCCAAGCTGGGCATTAAGCAGCGACACAGAGCAACCAATTCACATTAATTCAAATTCACAAGACTTTGATATGCAAAGTAATCAAGTGACATTTATTGGTGATGTAACCTTAAAGCAAGGCAGTATTGAAATTTTTGCTGATAAACTTATCGTTATCCGCCCTCAAGGACAAGAAGGTCGTGAAATATTAGAAGCTTATGGTAAACCCGCTCGTTTTAGTCAGCTAACAGATGACGGTAAAACCTTAAGAGGTAAAGCTGATAAATTGCGTTATGAATTAGAAAAAGAATTTCTAAAAATGACGAATAACGCTGAATTAACTCAAGACGACAGCATCATTAAAGGTAAAGTAATTACCTATAATATGAAGACTCAAAAATTAATTGCTGATGGTGGTAAAAATGAACGAGTTACTACCATACTTCAGCCTAGCCAATTGAATAAAAAATAATTATGGCCATTTTAGAAGCAAAAAACCTCGCAAAAACATACGGCAGCCGTAAAGTGGTTACCGATGTGAGCTTGACGGTTGAATCAGGAAAGATTGTGGGTTTACTTGGACCAAATGGCGCAGGTAAAACGACCTCTTTCTATATGATCGTAGGTCTTGTCTCTCGTGATGAAGGCTCTATCACTATCGATGGTGTTGATATTTCATTACAGCCAATGCATAACAGATCAAAAATGGGCATAGGTTACCTACCTCAAGAAGCCTCTATTTTTAGAAAACTGTCTGTTTTTGATAATATTATGGCTGTTCTGCAAACCCGTAAAGATTTATCAAAAGCAGAGCGCTTAGATAAGCTTGAAGAGCTATTAGATGAGTTCAACATTCAGCATATTCGTAACAGTAATGGTATGGCGCTTTCAGGTGGTGAACGTCGTCGAGTTGAAATTGCGCGCGCACTAGCTGCAAATCCAAAGTTCATTCTACTTGATGAACCTTTTGCTGGTGTCGATCCTATTTCTGTAATTGATATCAAAAAAATCATTCAACATTTACGAGATCGCGGTTTAGGAGTGTTAATTACAGACCATAACGTTCGTGAAACACTTGATGTATGTGAGCACGCTTATATCGTAAGCCAAGGCCACATGATTGCCAATGGGACTCCTGACCATGTATTAAATGATGAACACGTTAAACGCGTTTATCTTGGTGATCAGTTTAAGTTGTAATTTATATAAAGGTATCACTATATAATGAAAGCATCTCTTCAGTTAAAAATGGGCCAACAACTTGCTATGACGCCTCAGTTACAGCAAGCAATACGATTATTACAATTGTCGACCCTTGACCTACAGCAAGAGATTCAAGAAGCTCTCGACTCTAATCCTCTCCTTGATGTTGAAGAAGAGCAATTAAGTACGCCTGAAAGTTTATTATCTCCAGAGCCAACGCCTGAAAAAGAAACTGCAAGTGCAGAACAAGAAGATCCTATTACTGACAGTAGCGATGTTATTGAAAGCAATAATATTTCAGAAGAGCTTGAAATGGATGCGAGCTGGGATGATGTATATAGCGCTAACAGTGGCAGTACAGGGTTAGCTATTGATGATGATACGCCATTATATCAGGGTGAAACGACTGAAAGCCTGCAAGACTATTTAATGTGGCAGGCGGATTTGACCCCTTTCAGTGATATTGACCGTACTATTGCAACCACCATTATTGAATCATTAGATGACTATGGTTATTTAACCATCAGTCTTGATGACGTATTAGAAAGCCTTGGTAATGATGATGTTGAAATGGATGAGGTTGAGGTCGTATTAAAACGCATTCAACAATTTGATCCATTAGGCGTAGCTTCACGCGATCTTGCTGAATGCTTAATGTTACAACTTGCCACTTATCCAGCGGATACACCTTGGCTTCAAGAAACAAGATTGATCTTAACCAATTACATTAATCTATTAGGCAATCGTGACTACCGACAATTAGCAAAAGAGACTAAGCTTAAAGAGACTGACTTAAAACAAGTCATGATGCTAATTCATGAACTTGATCCTAGGCCTGGAAATCGAGTTATTGATACTGACACAGAATACGTTATTCCTGACGTTTCAGTCTTTAAACATAATGGCAAATGGGTTGTGACGATTAACCCAGACAGCATACCTCGCCTAAAAGTAAATGCAGAATATGCCGCATTAGGTAAAGGATTAGGTAACAGTCCTGACGGACAATTCATTCGAACCAATTTGCAAGAGGCAAAGTGGTTAATTAAAAGCTTAGAGAGCAGAAACGAGACGCTGCTCAAAGTTGCGCGTTGTATAGTTGAACATCAACAAGATTTCTTCGAATATGGTGAAGAAGCGATGAAGCCAATGGTACTCAATGACATCGCTTTAGACGTTGAAATGCACGAATCAACGATATCTCGTGTAACAACACAAAAATTCATGCATACCCCTCGTGGTATTTTTGAATTAAAATATTTCTTCTCTAGTCATGTTAGTACGGATAATGGGGGTGAGTGTTCATCTACCGCTATTCGAGCACTAGTGAAAAAGTTGGTCGCGGCTGAGAATCAAGCCAAACCGTTAAGTGACAGTAAAATCGCAACCTTATTAGCTGAACAAGGTATCCAAGTAGCACGACGCACCATAGCTAAATATCGTGAATCACTAGGTATTGCCCCATCGAATCAGCGTAAGCGTTTACTTTAATTAACAGAAAGGAAGTGTTATGCAAATAAACATCACAGGTCAAAACGTCGAACTAACCGATAGCCTTCGTGAGTATGTCGATACCAAATTCCAAAAACTCGAACGCTTTTTTGAACACATTAACCATGCCCATGTTGTACTAAAATTAGAAAAAGTACTGCATGTAGCTGAAGCAACACTTCATGTAAATCAAGGTGACATACACGCCCATTCTGACGCAGAAGATATGTATGCCGCTATTGATGGTTTGGTGGACAAACTCGTTCGCCAGCTCAATAAACATAAAGAAAAACTAAGTAGTCATTAACATGCAATTAAGCACCATTCTTTCATTGGACTGCACTAAAAGCGCAGTCCAATGCTCAAGTAAAAAACGCGCATTAGAACTTATTAGTGAAATTGCGGCACCCAAAATTGGGCAAAACCCTCAAGAGTTATTCGAAAGTTTACTCAGTCGAGAAAAAATGGGCAGTACAGGAATTGGCAATGGTATTGCCATTCCACACGGTCGAATTTTTAACTGTGATAATGCCGTTGCTGTCTTACTTCAGTGCCAAGAACCGATCGAATTTGATGCCATAGATAATCGTCCTGTCGATGTACTCTTTGCCTTACTTGTCCCTGATGAGCAATGTAAATTTCACCTACAAACACTCTCTTGTGTTGCTGAAAAACTCAATGATAAGCACGTCTTACGTCAACTTCGTCATGCCGAGAGTGATCAAGACCTATATCAAATTTTCACATCTTAATATACGCAAAGGTCACATAATGAAACTCATGGTAGTTAGTGGTAACTCTGGTGCGGGTAAATCCGTTGCACTTCGAGTATTAGAAGATTTAGGGTATTATTGTGTCGATAACCTCCCTATTGATCTTCTTACTCAGTTTGTCGAGTCCATTCAACACACCACTCAAAATGTGGCCGTAAGCATCGATATTCGAAATCTACCAAAAGATCCGCTATTACTGACCAATACCTTAACTGAACTGAAAAAAAATCATGATGTAACTGTCGTTTTCTTAGACGCTGAAAATAAAGAATTGATTAAGCGTTATAGTGAAACTCGTCGCTTGCATCCACTCTCTTTAACTGGCGAACAATGTTCACTAGAGCAAGCCGTCGCATTAGAAAAAAATATTCTATGTAACTTTAAAGAAGGTGCTGATTTGGTTCTTGATACCACGACTAAATCCATTCATGACTTAAGTGAAACTTTACGTTCCCGTATTCTAGGTCGAGAATCAAAAGAATTAGTTATGGTGTTTGAATCTTTTGGCTTTAAGCACGGCTTACCCACCGATGCGGATTATGTTTTTGATGTCCGATTTTTACCTAATCCTCATTGGGAACCAAACCTAAGAGCAATGACAGGATTAGATAAACCCGTTGCCGACTTTCTAGCTGGGTATGATGAAGTCATTCAACTTAAAGAACAAATTCAGCAATTTTTAACCACTTGGTTACCCGCACTAGAAAAAAATAACCGCAGTTATTTAACCGTTGCGATTGGTTGTACTGGTGGGCAACACCGTTCTGTCTATATAACCCAGCAGCTTGGTGAGTACTTTAAACAGCAAGGGCAACAAGTGCAAATTCGTCATAAAACACTAGAGAGGCACTAACAATGCCAATTTCATCCCGTCACCTATTGATAAAAAATCGGCTTGGGTTACATGCTAGAGCAGCCATCAAATTAGTTGAAATGGCACAAAGCTTTGATGCAGTAATCACTCTAACCAATGACGAGAAAAAACAGGCAACCGCTGATGGTGTCATGGGACTGCTAATGCTGGACTCAGCACAAGGGCAGTATGTGGATGTTTCTGCCGATGGACCTGATGCTGAGCAAGCACTCAATGCTATTTGCGAACTGATTGAAGCGGGTTTTGACGAAGATGAGTAGATAATACTCATCTCAACACCTGTTTAACCCAATCCTTACAAAATTCACTTATCGCGCTCTCCAAATTGCGTTACTATTCAGCCCATTATCTAATCTAGATTGTCTATACTCATTATTCGAGTTAGAAATCGGTTTTCTATGGGGGAGAGTATGCAAGAGCTTCAAGATTTCGATCAAACCCATCAAACTCTTCAAGAAGTATCTAATGCGCTTGATAGTGGGATGTTTGTCCATGTTCGTCGTTTATTACAAGACATGGAACCCGAGGATATTGCCCATCTATTAGAAGCCTCGCCCAGAAAAAGCCGTAACGTATTATGGCAATTAACCGATCCTGAAGATTACGGTGAAATCCTTGATGAGCTATCAGAAGGCGTAAAAGATGGTATCGTCTCTCAAATGGCACTTGAGAGCATCGTCGAAGCAACCGAAGGCATGGAGACAGATGATGTTGCCTACGTTCTTCGTAGCTTGCCTAACGACCTCTCGCGCGAAGTATTAAGTCAGATGGATACGGTTGATCGCTTCCGCGTTGAAACCGCTCTATCTTATCCAGAAGACACCGCTGGCGGTATGATGAATACCGACTTCATTACCATTCGTGCTGATGTAGAGATCGATGTTGTCCTTCGCTATCTTCGCATGAAAGGCGAATTGCCAGAAGCAACCGATGCTCTGTATGTATTGGATGAAGAAAGCCGTTTAATTGGCCACTTATCCTTAACCACCATTCTTACTGCACAACCTGATGTCCTGGTTAGCGATGTAATGGATGATGCCGATGAAGCGATCCCAGTAAATACCGACGATGGCGAAGTGGCTAACTTATTTGAACGTCGTAATTGGATATCGGCACCCGTGGTTGATGAAAATAGCCTACTTTTAGGCCGCATTACTATTGATGACGTTGTCGATGTTATTCGTGAAGATGCCGAACACTCAATGATGAGCATGGCCGGTATGGATGACGAAGAAGACACCTTTGCACCCGTAGTAAAGTCAGCTCGCCGTCGTAGTGTTTGGCTCGGTATGAATGTACTTGCGGCCCTTGCGGCTGCTTCTGTTTCAAATATGTTTGAAGCCACTTTAGCGCAAATGGCATCCATCGCTGTACTTATGACCATTGTACCTTCAATGGGTGGAGTAGCAGGTAACCAAACCGTTGCTCTGGTTATTCGAGGTCTTGCGGTTGGTCATATTGGTGACAGTAACAAAAAAGAACTGCTGATGAAGGAAGCTGGAATTGGGGTACTTAATGGTGTTCTTTGGGCTGCGATTATTGGTGGTATTGTGATGGTTTGGAAAGGCGATATCATGCTTGGCGCGATTATCTCCGCAGCCATGTTAGTTAACTTGACCATTGCCGGAGTTGCTGGCGTATCGATTCCTTTAATTCTTAAAAAGATGAATATCGATCCTGCCTTAGCTGGTGGTATGGCATTAACCACCATTACCGATGTTATCGGCCTATTTGCTTTCCTAGGTTTGGCTACTATTTTAATGTAGTTCGAACAATCCTTATTAAAAAGCGCGCTCTCATTTAATGATTGCGCGCTTTTTTGTTTATAATTTATTTGTGTTACGACTACTGACCAGCAATTTTCATTGATTCAATTAAGATAGAACCGGTTTGAATTTGTGAACGTGTTTCTACATCATTACCTACAGCAACAATATTGTGGTACATATCAGCAAGGTTACCTGCAATGGTAATTTCAGAAACTGGATATTGGATCTCACCATTCTCAACCCAGAAACCCGCCGCACCACGAGAGTAATCACCTGTTACTGTATTAACACCTTGCCCCATAAGCTCTGTCACTAAAAGGCCAGTGCCCATGGTTTTTAGCATTTGCTCGAAGCTTTGCCCTGTAGATTTAACAAACCAGTTATGGATACCACCAGCGTGACCTGTTGGCGTCATATGTAATTTTCGTGCCGCATAACTTGTTAATAAATACGTTGCTAGCACACCATCAGTAATAATCTCACGATCTTGCGTATATAGACCTTCGCTATCAAACGGGCTACTTGCTAATCCTTTTAGAATATGTGGGCGCTCACTCACATTAAACCATTCAGGCAAAATCTTCTCATTTAGCTTATCAAGCATAAACGTCGATTTACGATATAAGTTAGCACCACTGATCGCCATAACAAGATGTCCTAATAAGCCTGTCGCAACATCTGCTGCAAACATAACAGGAACTCTCATCGTCTCTAGCTTTTTAGCATCTAAACGACTCACTGTACGTTCAGCAGCTTCTAAACCAACCTTTTTCGCATCCCATAAATCATCACGATGACGAGCTACGGTATAGCTATAATCGCGTTCCATGTCACCATTTTTATCGACACCAATCACACTACAACTGATGCTATGACGGCTTGATGGGTAACTTGCTAACATGCCATGGCTATTACCATAGACCTTAATACCATAGTGGCTATCGTAACTTGCGCCATCACTCTGTTTAATTGAAGAGTGGTACTCTAATGCTGCTTGTTCTGCTTCAATAGCTTTTTGTGCTGCATAATCCGGCTCAGGGTCGTCTGGATGAAACAAATCTAAATCAGGAATATTTTGAGCCATTAGCTCTTTTGGCGCAGGTCCAGAAAATGGGTCTTCAGACGTATAGTTTGCAATATCTAGCGCTGCCGCAACCGTCTGCTGAATCGCTTTATCACTAAGATCAGACGTCGATGCACTGCCTTTACGGTGACCACGATAAACGGTAATACCTAATGCACCATCACGATTAAATTCAACGTTTTCAACCTCTCCCATTAAAGTTGATACGCTAATACCTGTCGTTTTAGTGATTGCTACTTCTGCAGCGCTTGCGTGCTTTGTCGCCATTTCTAGCGCTTTGGCTACTGCTGCTTCAAGTTCTATTTTTTGATTCATCATTTGGGCTTTTGCATCCATAACATCAGACTGAATATATACATTTTTACTAGAATAACACTCTATGTGATAAATTTGCGCCCAATTCTCCATTTATCTTGCTAAAATAGAGAGAATCACCCATTAAAGAATGAATATCATGGCACGTAAAAATCAAAAAGCACCTTGGGAAGAAGAAGAAGAGATCATCTGGGTAAGCAGAACCGAGATGAAAAACGACATGGAAGACTTACAAAAGCTAGGCGAAGAATTGGTGGGTTTAAAACCATCTGTTCTTGCTAAGTTCCCATTATCAGAAGACTTGCAAGTCGCAATCGCTGATGCGCAACGCTTTAAGAACGAAGCAAAACGCCGCCAATTACAATACATTGGTAAATTAATGCGTCTTGAAGATCCTGAGCCAATTCAATTAGCTCTAGATAAAATTCGTAATAAGCACTCACAAACTACAATTGCACTTCAAAAATTAGAGATCCTACGTGACCGTATGATCGAAACACCAGATGTGGTAATTGAAGAAGTTATGGTGAGATACCCAGAAGCAGATCGCCAACGCTTCCGCCAACTTGCTCGCCAAGCACAAAAAGAAAAAGCATCGAAAAAGCCGCCAAAAGCGTATCGAGAAATTTTCCAAGTATTAAAAGATCTATACTTAGACGAAGATTTATAATACTAAAAAGGGCCATGTATTTTTTAATACGTGGCCCTTTCTTATAGATACTGCATAATTTTAACTGGCTGTTACTCAGTACCGCCAACCGTTAAGGCATCCAGTTTTAATGTCGGTTGACCAACACCAACAGGTACGCTTTGTCCTGCTTTACCACAAACACCAACACCGCGATCGAGTGATAAATCATTACCAACCATTGAGATCTGCTGCATTGCTTCAATCCCAGAACCAATTAAGGTAGCGCCTTTAACTGGGCGAGTAATTTTACCATTTTCAATTAAGTATGCTTCTGATGCAGAGAATACAAATTTACCTGACGTAATATCAACCTGACCACCGCCAAAGTTTGGTGCGTAAATACCATTTTTAACCGTTGCGATAATCTCTTCTGGTGTATGTTCACCCGGTAGCATATAAGTATTTGTCATACGTGGCATAGGTAAATGAGCGTACGATTCACGACGACCATTACCCGTTGGTGCTACGCCCATTAAACGTGCATTCAGCTTATCTTGCATGTAGCCTTTTAATACACCGTTTTCAATTAACGTATTATATTGACCCGCTACACCTTCATCATCCACATTTAATGAACCACGGCGATCTGCCATGGTGCCATCATCAACGATAGTACATACCGAAGAGGTAACTTGTTCACCAAGCTTACCTGAAAATACCGATGACCCTTTACGGTTAAAATCACCTTCAAGGCCATGCCCAACCGCTTCATGCAATAAAACACCCGGCCAACCAGAACCAAGTACTACAGGCATCATGCCCGCAGGTGCTGCATCAGCCTCAAGGTTCACAAGAGCTTGACGGATCGCTTCATCAGCAAATTCTAACGCGATAGATTTACCATTTACTTCAGTTAAGAAATAGTCATAACCATAACGGCCACCACCACCCGCACTACCACGTTCACGCTTATCACCACGCTGAACTAATACGCTAATAGATAAACGTACCAATGGGCGAATATCCGCAGCATACGTCCCATCTAAAGCAGCAACCAACATTTGTTCGTAAACACCAGTGATGCTTGCTGATACTTCTTGAACAAGTGGTTCTTTTGCTCGAATGTACGCATCTACCTCTTCAAGTAGGGCAATTTTTTGTTGCTTATCCAAGCTGTTCAGTGGATTGATTGGCGCATAAAACTGAGGAGTAGTTTGCGCTGAAAACGCCTTAACTCTGCCTTCTCCACCTTGTTGCACAATACCACGAGCCGCTTTAGCGCTTTGAGTTAATGCTTCAAGATTAATTTGATCTGAATACGCAAAGCCTGTTTTTTCACCGGCAACGGCACGAATACCAACACCACGGTCAATATTAAACGATCCATCTTTAATAATGCTGTCTTCGAGTACTAACGATTCATGCCAGCAAGATTGAAAATAGATATCAGCATAGTCTACGTCTCTTTTTGCGATGGTACTTAAGGTCTGAGACAGTTCTTGCTGACCGATCCCTGCTTGACTCAATAAGGATTGTTCTACTTCTTGCAAACTCATTCGAGGTACTCTTGTTAAGAATTTAAGATCTAGGATCTAATTATGAATAAAAAAGAATGGCTTTTATAGTGAAACTCACTCTTTTATTGAATAAAACGGTAACTATCGCGATTAGCTAAGCTGGCTATGCAACCTCGAATGCTCAATAACTGGCATTTTTCTACGTATCGCTCTTAAATGCGAAAGATCAAGCTCTGCAGTAATCACTCCAGTGCCTTCTTTTTGGACTGCCACTTTATTTCCCCAAGGATCAACAACCATTGAGTGACCCCAAGTTTCACGACCTGCCCCATGATTGCCCCATTGGCCTGCAGCAAGGACCCAACATTGCGTCTCTATAGCTCTTGAGCGCAATAAAACATCCCAATGGGCGTAACCTGTTATTTTAGTAAACGCAGCAGGAACAACAATAATTTCAGCGCCCTGCTGACGAAGCTCACTATATAACTGTGGAAAGCGTACATCATAGCAAATGGATAGGCCTACCTTGCCAAACGGCGTCTCTACCACTTTGACTTCATTCCCGGGAGTAAATGTATCTGACTCTCGATAGCTATGGTGACCATCTTCGATTTCAACATCAAACATATGCAATTTATTATAGTGCTCGATAAGTTCGCCATTATCATTAAACACTAAGCACGTCGTCGACAAGCTACCATCAGGATTACGAACAGGAAAAGAACCAACAATAAGCCAAAGCTGATAACGCTTCGCTAGAACAGATAGCTCTTGCTGTAAAATCCCCGTACCTAGCGGTTCTGCATGGCGCTCATAATCTTCTTTCTGACCAAAGACGATGCTATTTTCTGGCGTTAAAGCAAGTTTTACCCCTTGCTGTTGCAACCCTTTCAGCTTGAGATTTAATTGCTTCATATTCACTTCAGGATCTGAACCTGAATTCATCTGTACTACGCCAATTTTCTTCATCACATATCCTTACACTGATGCTGTATCTATAATGATAAGTAATACCAATTCAGATAAATCTTTGACTACTACCCAGAAAAACCCCTCTATTGACCTGGTTATTATTTTCCTGTTTTCTCAGGTAATTGATATTCACCTTGACTACGCGAAAGCTCTTTAACTGTTGGTGATTCCAACGGTCCTTCCACCTTGTAATTAACTTGAGTAATAACATCAATAACAGGTGCAATGGCAGTAGCTACTGCAAGCACAATAATCGCCGTCTGAGGAGCTACCGCAAAGGCGGTAATAATAGGTATCCCAGAGGTCAAATCAGGGGTGAATTTCACTTCTGCATCAACGAGACGAGTATTTAAGTCGGCTTTGCCTTTAATATTCATTTCACCTGCAACAGCATCCATCGTTAGGTTATTACTCACAAAGATACCTTCGCGCATTTTGCCGCTGCCTGTGATCGAATTAAACGCCATACCATCATCAAAGACGTCTCTAAAGTCCAATTTCATTTTACGAATGATGGAATCAATACTAAATAGCCCAAGAAAACGAGCCGCCCCTTTGACGTCAGTAATCACGCCCTCACCGAGCGTTGACGCTAACTCTCCAGATAAGGTATGAACTTGAATGCTCCAAGGCGCACCATCCCAATTAAGATCCGCATCCATACTGTAGCTGGCTTTTTGAACACCAGAACTTATCCCAAATCGAGCCAGTAATTCAGAGTTATTCTTTCCTGATGCTGTCAGTTTAAAGGCAGAATGGCTTCTCTCCTTATTTAGCTCCCAATTACCAGACATCGAAAACTTATCCTCACCACTAGTGACATTTAACTTATCTAGGTAAAAAGCATCACCTTTTTTATACAGCTTTGTATCTACCTTTCCAAGCTTGTATCCTTGAATCCACGAATCTCTAATCGTTAACTCTAGATTAGGCATTAAACGAAAAAACTCACGATCAAACTCAGAAATAAGTGGGTCGTCTACTTTTGCTCGATTCAAGCCTCTTTGATTTTCAGGCTTATCTAGACTAGGAATAAAAATATGTAGGTTATCTAATTGCACTAATAAATCGTCATTTCCTTTCCAACTGGCTTTGCCATCGACTTCTTGGCTTTGCACTTGTGCATACCAGCCTTGAGACTTCTTACGCGCATCAATACTGACATCATTCCAATCTAAACTCGCTACTCGTAATGACTTCACTTTTGCATCAATCCGAGTCGGTGTCGGAATCGTAGGGAAATGACTGACCGATGATGATTTCGATGCACTTTGTGCTTTTTCTTTTGCCAAAATAGGTTCAGATAACCAAGTATCTAAATCAAATGTCTTGGTATTAATGGAAGCAGATTGTCCCACAATAGGACTCACCTTAAAGTTACCTCTACCAACGATGACATGACTGGCAGTAATAACCGGCTCTGAACTTGAGATATTTACTTCTGCTTGGTATTTAGCATTCGGTAGCGTTAAGCGACCAGAAATTTTTTCTGAGTTACCAGACACTTGTAATAATGCTTGTTCCGCTGTTCCTTTTTCCAGCATTAATGGATACGGCAATGTTGATGACATCTCTCCTAACGCCGCATTAACGCCAATTTGATAAGTGAAACCGACATCAGCCACTTGCAAATTAATGTTTGAACTCCATGAAGATACCCCACTGACTTTCTGCATCATTGGAGAATCTATGTAGTCTTTTAACGGGGATACCTTCCACTTTCCTTTTGTTTCAATCGCAACACTATAAAAATCAGATTGTGCTTCACCATCAAATGATAAGGTGACTGGTTGTCCCAATAATGACGCTTTAATTCCTGATGATTTAACCACGTCATTATCAAACTCAATTCGCCCCTTAACGTCTGTTAATACTATATTTGGGGATTGAAGCTCAATGTGGTTATCGGCTAAATCTGCATAACCCCAAGCTCTAACTTCTTCACCGGTAAAAGGAATATCCAGTTGCAGTAAAGCATCAACTCGGTTATTTACATGAATACTGTTTAATGCAGCTCCCACAGAATCAACCAGTGGTGTCGCTGTCATATATTCGCGTACCGCTTTACCAGACCCATTAGCAGTCGCACGAATGGTAAGCTTTCCATCTTCGGATAAATTAGTAATACGCCCTGTCACACGGGTGGCATGAACGTCCATTAAGTCGGCAGAATGTGAGCTTAAGAACATTGAGGCGTTTTGAAACAGTAAATCTAACTGTAAATTTGTTAGTGGAGGCCAGGCCGTATCAAACGAAAACTTAGCATTTTTCAACCCCACTTTGACTTGGAAAATACCGTCATATTTTGTATATGGGAAATCACCTAATTCACCATACCACAATAATTGCGCCGTCTTAGCACTGCCGCCTTGTACTGCTGCAGAGAGATAATCCGTTAAGTCTTGTCCTAATGCCAACGTTGGTAAATAGCGCCACGTTTGATCCGCATTAAAGGCATCTGCCTCAGCATAAAAAGAAAGTACAGAAGGCTTTTCTTTAGGGAAGTCTAAACGAAACTCCCCTTTAACTTGTAGATCAGGCGTTGCTACATTGATGTAATCTGACCACAAACGCCACCCTTCATTATTCACATCCCAATAAATACTCACATCACCATGAGTTATATTTAAAGGCGCTTGGAATGCATCACCATAAGGCAAGATATCGTCTACCAATGATAACTTTGCTTCACCTTTTTCAGCATCACCAGCAATAAGTACATCTAACTTATGGAAGCCTGGCAGTAACTCCCACTGCTGCATTCCAGCGGCATGTATTGATGCGGAATAACTTAATCCTGCGGTATGATCAAATTCAACACGGATATCATTAACGCTGCCTTTTGGATCTAAACTCGTGAGAAGATCGGTAATATTATCTTGAGAAGCAGGTAACAATGTTTTTAAACTTAATACACTTTTAAGATCAATGTGAATAAGGTTTAAAATCCACTTTTCAGGCTGCCATGTAAATCTACCTGAAATCTTAGGCCATAAGCTTGATTGATGCTTTATCTGAACATCTGATGCAAATACCTTCCATCCTTGCTTATCAGGCTGAAGTTCAAAAACGCCCCCTTCGACGCTTGCTTGGTGAACCTCTTTATCTTCAATCCAATTAAGATAAGAAGGCGAGGCTTCAACTAATGCATCTATAGGTTGGCCGTTTTTAAATGATAGCCATGCATTAGCCGATATTTCACCTTGAGTAATCCCATATTCTTTTTTAATTTCTTCCGTGATCCATGGTGTTACTTGAATATTTTTTGCTTCAATGTAGAAATGGCCATCTAAACTTTTAAATGTGCCTTTTTCTTTAAAATTCGCAATGATTTTAAGTTGATTTATCTCACTTCCCACAACACTAACGACGCCTTCAGCTAAATGCTTTCTGCGCTCATTCCGCCACTGTAGCGAGTCAATTTGTACCGTTTTATCTGTCCCATCCAATGCAACAAACGCAACTCGTGAGTTTTTCACTGAGAAATGATTTAAACGAACTAAAAAGATATCCTCTAATCGTTTCGCTAATGAATTATCGTCCTTAGCTTCCGCCTCATCTTTTAGGCTATTCGAGTCAGTAGAACTATTCCCTAATGACGTCAGATCCGCATTAAGTTTATCAATGCGTAAATCTGCAAATTGTGGCTGTCTTGCCCATAGAGAAGAGAGGATATTTAATTGAATTTCGACTTCTTTAACTGAAATAATTTCATCACCAGAGACAGGGTCAATCGCTTTCAGTTTTTGAAGGTTTAATGAAGGATTGGTATTTCGCCAACGGCCATCTAACTCACCAATAGAGATAGAAAAACCAGTCGCTTTAGAAAGAAATGCTTCAATTTCAGGTTGATATTGATTCAAAGAGGGAAGAAACAGACGCAAGCTGGTTATGACTAATGCTGCTAGCAAAAATACCAGCAGCAATAATCCCATCAAGCAACGTTCAAAACGAATTAACTTAGTGGTCACGTATTATTATTCTCTACATCATTACAACATCAAACTGCTCTTGAATATACAAAGGCTCCGCTTGAATTTTGACCTGCTTACCAATAAAGAGTTCGAGCTCTGCTAATGCATGAGATTCTTCTCCCTCAAGTGCATCAGCGACGGCTACTGAGGCATAAACAACAAACTTATCAGAATCATAAGCTCGGTTTACTCGTGTGATTTCACGCAATATCTCATAGCACACACTCTCAACCGTCTTAACGGCACCACGTCCTTCACACGTAGGACACTGGCCACATAGAATATGTTCAATACTTTCTCGAGTGCGTTTTCGAGTCATTTCAACAAGACCAAGTTGAGTGAACCCATTGATATTGGTTTTTACTCGATCTTTCTCTAGTGCCATACCTAAAGAGTGGAGTACTCGACGGCGATGCTCTTCACTCAACATATCAATGAAATCAATAATGATGATCCCACCTAAATTGCGTAAACGCAGCTGACGAGCAATGGCTTGAGTCGCTTCAATATTGGTGTTGAAAATGGTTTCTTCTAAATTACGACGCCCAACAAAAGCACCGGTATTAATATCAACCGTTGTCATGGCTTCGGTTTGGTCGATAATTAAGTAACCACCCGACTTCAATTCAACCTTACGATCAAGCGCGCGCTGAATTTCATTTTCCGTTTCGTACATATCGAAAATCGGTTTATCACCAGCATAATATTCAAGTTTCTTAGTCAGTTCTGGGACAAATTCTGTGGTAAATTCTTTTAACTTTTCAAAAGCCAATTTTGAATCAACGCGAATTAAATCCAATTCGGTGCCGACAAAATCACGCAAAATACGTTGGTCTAACCCTAACTCGCCATAAAGCATTGACTTCGTTTTACTCTTTTTACGTCGTTCAATAACTTTATGCCATAAACGCTTTAAGAAAGCGGCATCTTGTGAGATTTCTGCTTCACTGGCGCCTTCCGCAGCAGTTCGAATGATGAATCCACCAAACTCATCACAGTAATCAGAGACGGTATTCTTTAAGCGGTTACGTTCTTTCTCACTTTCAATACGTTGAGATACGCCAACATGACTCGCCCCCGGCATAAAAACCAAGTAACGAGAAGGAAGGGTTATATCTGTCGTCAAACGAGCGCCTTTGGTCCCAAGCGGATCTTTTACCACTTGAACAACCAAATCTTGTCCTTGATGAACAAGTTGAGAAATGTCTCTTACTTGGAATTGACGTTTTTCATTCTCAGAGACACACTCGGTATGAGGGACAATATCCGAGGCGTGAAGAAAGGCGGCTTTATCTAAACCGATATCTATAAATGCGGCTTGCATCCCCGGTAATACTCGGCTTACTCGGCCTTTATAAATATTACCCACAATACCACGTCGTGCTTCTCTTTCTACATGGATCTCTTGAAGCACGCCTGCTTCAATCATCGCAACACGAGTTTCACTCGGTGTTACGTTTATTAACAACTCTGTACTCATTGGAGCACCTCACTAATTTTTACAAAAATTGGTGTAAGAGCTGATCTGTTTCCATCAAAGGCAGTCCCATGACAGCGTGATAGCTACCATCAATACGCGAGACAAATCGCCCACCACTACCTTGAATTCCGTATGAACCCGCTTTATCGCAAGGTTCACCACTTTCCCAATATTGTTCTATCTCTTGTTCTGAAAGTGGTCTAAACCACACCTGTGTTATTACTGTTTTGGTTTTTGTTGTTTCAGGTGTCGCTAGTGTTACAGCAGTCATTACTTGATGTTGACGACCAGACAGTGCTAAGAGCATTCTCTTAGCATCTTTAAAATCTTTTGGTTTTTCTAAAATAACACCATCGATAACTACGATGGTGTCAGAGCCCAATACTGGGACTGTTTTTTTCTCAATATGTTCTATTGTGTTGCCTTCTGCTAGTGCTTTTATGCCTGCCTGAGCTTTATCTTTAGAAAGACGCTCTACATACATAAGAGGTGTCTCATGCGCTTGATGCACCTCTTCAACATCTACAGATAACACCTCAAATTGGTAACCTAATTGAGCTAGCAGCTCTTTTCTACGCGGTGAGCCAGAAGCTAAAAAAACTTGAGCTGCCATTCCCTGTCCTTATCGAATTGACCAATGACGACGTACTCTACGCATCAATAAAAATAACCATGGCCATAAAAGAAAGTTTAACACGCCAGCCCATAAAAAGTGTGCGTTAAAGGACACATCATGAACTAAAAATTCGCCCATAAACTCAATTATTTTACCTAAAAGCGTTAATCCTGAAAAAATAGCGGCTTGTTGCCATAATGCCAAATTTCTCAATAACTTAAAATTAGCAGCAACAAGGTAGATTAAAATTGCCATCGTCATACCACGAATACCTAATGTCGTCCCTAATAAGAGATCCCATAAGATACCCAAAATCATTGCTGTACCCACATTCACTCGATGTGGTAATGCGAGTACCCAATAAAACGTGACTAAGATAATCCAAGAAGGTCTCAATACTTCTAGCGTTCCTGGCCAAGGTGCAGCTTGCAAAATTAATGCGATTAAAAAAGAGAGCCAAATAATGATTCGACCACGCATTAAATGACTACTCGCCATCCGATATCTCCTTGGCTTTTACTTCTGTTTCTGTTGGCCAAACTAATAATAAATAACGCAATTTATCAAATTCAACGGTTGTAGCTAATTCAATCGAAGCAAATGGGCGCTTATTATCATTATCAATACTGGAAATATACCCAACAGGGTATCCTTCAGGGTAACGACCGCCCAGACCTGAACTCACCAATAAATCACCAATTTCAATATCGGTATTCGTCGGAATATGTTCAAGTTGCATGGTATCTAAATGGCCTTTACCTGACGCAATAACACGAATATCATTCCGAACAATTTGAACAGGAATCGCATTGTTTGGATCCGTTAATAGCAACACTCGGCTATTATGTGCTCCAACATAGTTAATTTGGCCAACAATGCCTTTATCGTTGATCACTGGTTGCCCTTCATACACACCATCGATCAAGCCTTTATCTATCATGACTTGATGAGTATAAGGTGCCGAATCAACAGCCATCACCTCGGTAACCATCTTCTTTTCATCTCGAATAAAAGGGGAACCAAGAAGATCACGTAAACGGCTATTCTCTTGTTTTAGCTGTTCCAACAACAATAAATTACTGTTTTGAATAAAAATATCTTGCTTAAGCTTCTGATTTTCAAGCATGAGTGTATTTCGGCTATTAAACCGTTCATACATACCATCAAACATCGTACGAGGAAGGTTTGCTGCATAATGAATAGGGGCAACAAAGCTATTAAGTAGGTAACGTATCTCAGAAAATGCATTTAAACGACTATCGGCCAGCATAAGGCTAGCCGATATCATTACAGCAATAAACAGGCGAAACTGTAGAGAGGGGCCTCTACCAAAGATTGGAGTCATGTCCACTCACCCGTTATTAATTATTACTCTTCACTAAAGAGATCGCCACCGTGCATGTCGATCATTTCTAATGCTTTACCGCCGCCACGAGCCACACAAGTCAGTGGTTCTTCTGCAACAACAACTGGAATGCCTGTCTCTTCAGTTAGAAGACGGTCTAAATCACGAAGTAGTGCACCACCACCAGTTAGAACCATACCGTGCTCTGAAATATCAGACGCTAACTCAGGCGGACATTGTTCTAAAGCAACCATTACCGCAGAAACGATACCTGATAGAGGCTCTTGAAGTGCTTCTAAGATTTCATTTGAATTGAGCGTAAAGCTACGAGGAACACCTTCTGCAAGGTTACGACCACGAACTTCAATCTCACAAACATCATCACCAGGGTATGCAGAACCGATTTCATGCTTGATGCGCTCAGCGGTTGCTTCACCAATTAAGCTGCCGTAGTTACGACGAACATAGTTAATGATCGCTTCATCAAAACGGTCACCACCGATGCGAACTGAAGAAGAGTAAACCACACCATTTAGTGAGATAACAGCAACTTCTGTCGTACCACCACCAATATCGATCACCATAGAACCTGTTGCTTCAGATACAGGTAAGCCCGCACCAATTGCCGCCGCCATAGGCTCATCGATAAGGTAAACTTCACGAGCACCCGCACCTTGTGCAGATTCACGAATAGCACGACGCTCAACTTGTGTAGAACCACAAGGAACACAAACCAATACACGAGGACTTGGACGTAATACGCTATTGTCATGCACTTGCTTGATAAAGTGTTGTAACATTTTTTCAGTTACATAGAAGTCAGCAATAACGCCGTCTTTCATTGGACGGATAGCTGAAATGTTACCAGGAGTACGACCTAGCATTTGCTTTGCATCGTGACCTACAGCCGCAACACTTTTTGTTGCGCCACCACGGTCTTGACGGATAGCAACAACTGACGGTTCATCAAGAACAATACCTTGACCTTTTACATAGATAAGTGTGTTGGCAGTACCTAGATCGATCGAAAGATCGTTTGAAAACATGCCACGAAGTTTTTTAAACATAATCTTCGTATTTCCTGAAAACGTGAGAATGAGATAAATTTTACTAAATGTACCAATGCCTAGCCTAATCAGCAAGGCATTGGTACAGAATCCTGAAGCAAATCAGGATTTTTATTCAATTTTTAGTTAGAAGTACCAATAATGTTACTTTCACCGCGGAATATGACGCGATCATTACCACGGTAAATACCAAAGGTCACTACGGTTGACGGATCTTCATCGCCTTGACCTCGCCAGTTAAATTGCAGCCAGGGTTGATCTAGGTAGTCAGATTCACAATCGACATTCGCTTCACCTATTTGTGAGGAAGTACTTGCTAGTCTTACCCAAAAACGTACCTGCTCTCGTAATGTACTATTACTTGCATCTGCAATTAAATGAGTAACGTCACTGCCCTGAATTACCGTATTTGAGCCTTTTAATATTACATTAGTTGATTGCGTTGGATCTGACCATACTGTTTGCTTGCAATGCTTTTCACCTTCAAACTTACTCGCATTATCTGTATTACTCAGAACGAAGGCGTTACCAGACCAGTACTCAACGCGCAGTGGAACACTCATACTTTGCCCTACAGCGGTTCCCACACTATCTAATACCATTCGACCATAACGAACATCAGGCTGCGACAGCAATTCTTGCTCTATTACTGCAGGATCAAAAAAGGTAGCATCAAAAGAAACAGGATCGGCACCACTGATTTCCAGCCCAAGAGTCGTTGTTATTGAGCTTGTATTACCATTCATATTAAATGGCCCATCAGGCTTTGTAGTGATGTTTCCAGCAAGTGTCGAATCATTTAAACGAGACCATACAACGGCATCATTTAAGTTACTTACCTGCCAAAGAGCACCATTTCCCCAATGAGATGCATCTAAATCAGCATTTGTAATATTTAAACGAGCTGCATACTCACCAACCAAAGAAAACCACGCTTTTAGTGATTCATCAAAACCACCATAATTTATAGTGTTAGTACCTGAAGCACTATAAGACATTACCTGAAAATCAACATTGGTAAAGTTTTGTCCCATATAAACATAGGTTCCATCAGTAGAACCTTGCTCTTCTGGATAATCCCATTCCGTATTAGTTATAGAAAAAAACGCAGGATAAAAACGCCCGACCTTAGCGAAAGTTGACGGGATAGTAAACCCAGAGCGATTAAAGTAATTATTCTGGAATACATCAAAACCCAGAGTGCCTACTTCATTCCAGTTCATTTGTGTAGAAGCGCTTTTATTCTCACGGGTTACCTCTTTACTAAAATTAGCAATAGGGTGACCATCTGCGGTAATCACTCCTATCATCCCTGATAGTGGGTAGTTTAATTGAGCCGCTAAGCTTAACTGAGCCACCCCCTCGCTGTGAGTAACATAGCTTGGTGTCACGGCCTTACTGCACACTAACGATGGATTGTCATAATCAGGGACGCCATCGCCATAGAGTCCTTTATCTAATCCTTTTATCCAATTAACTGCTTTTAAATAAGCATTAAAATCGGTGCCCGAAGCCAAGTAAGCGCCATTAAGCTCATCGGTATAAGATGGTAATGCTGATGATTGGTCACACAATGCAGCGGTAAAAGGACGAAAATAAAATTGCTCCGAGGTAGTAAACGTATTGCCTTGAATATTTGCACTAACCGTTAATCTTGCTTTACCAGCGTCATTCAAACGCGCTTTCAATGAGCCATCAGCCTGACTCTCATCTCCGCCAGCAACACCATTCACAAACGAAACCGATAACGTTTTATTTGCTTCAGTCCAACTGCTACCTTCTTGGCTAATTTCAATATTCTCATTGCTGGTCACAGGCAAGACTGAGTTCGAGAATGTGACATCAATGTCTGCGGTTTCTTTAATAATATGGCAATTTAGCATATTGCCATTTCCATTTTCTTTACCACGGATTTTTAATCTAAATGGATAAGGTCGCCCTGCTACTTGATTACTATCAGAGCCATCAACCCCCTCAGATGGGACAATACTTATCACTTTAGCAATAAACTCATACGGTCCTTCTGTTGTCGTTAAATAGTCACTACTGACACTGGCTGATACGTTATAAGAGTTTAAAAATTTACTATGAATATATCGAGTAACCACCGCCGGGCCACTTGATGGAAATACCGTATCGAAACGACTGTCATCAGCATGATTACACTCGGGTGTTGTAATGTTTCCGTCTTCACTCCAACACGCTGAGTTTCTATCTCCAACAGCAACTGGAGTACTGCTTACTTGTAATTTCTGCCCCTTACCTTCAACCACATTGCCATTAGAATCAACAAGGGAGAAATCAATTTCTATACCATCACAAGCAAGGCCTTTACCTGACGTTGGCGAGATGACGAGTTGATAACTATTTGATCCACAATTTGTAAGAGGTTCATGAATAAATTCAGAATCATTACTCATGGCAATCTGACAGGCTGTAACCGCACCTCTAACTTTTGCACCGTTAGTTAACGTCATGGAACCTTTGGTATATATATAACCATTGACATAGGCATCAGTATTTAAATTCACACTATAATCTTGATTAACTAAAGGCTGGCTCGGCGATATATCAATCGTTGATTCACACCCGCTGTCTTTATAGGAGTAGATAAAAAGGGTTCCACCACTATTGGCATTTACATTTCTAGCAAAATCAATCTTATCTTGAACATGAAAAATAACATCTCCTTCAATTTCAATATTACCTAGAACTCTCATATCATCAAACCAGTATTCTCCTGATTTGAATAACACTGTATGTGATGATTTAACGCTAAACCCTGTATGACTTCCTATACCGTAAGGATTCTTAAAATATGTAGATCTTTGAAAAACTTTTTGTTCATCCCAATTTGAATCGTATCCATTGATAATTCGAGCTTCTGAAGAAATTTGCCAACTAAAACTCAAAAGATCAGGCAAATCACTATCATTAGCTAAAGAGCAGCTTTCCCCATCACATAATCCATGCTCTATAGGCGTTTCTGGGATAAATCCAGGGTATTGATTAACAATCTCATTGGTAAACCTTACCTGCCCTTTAATGCTTCCTCCCCCAGAAACTAATGCATGATTTTCCATAGTAATTAAATTTACCGAGTTATTTCTCCATGTCTGCATTCCATTAAATGCATCACATTGTTGAGGTGGTACAGTAAAATGTTGAGAAAGCGAACCTATTTCAGCTTTTTGGGCCAAAGAAGGTAAAGAATTCAAAGATAAGTAGATAAAAATTAATTGCCATACTATTTTCATTAATTAATTTCCTTCGCCCATACTTCTTGAACTCGCGTCACTTGGTTTATCCCTGTTCCACAATTTGCGGTGCTTATAATCTGAAAATATCGAATAGCATTGCCTTTGTAGTTTACTGATGTCATGTCACATTTCACTTGCGGTTTAGTACGACAACCGCTGTCATCGGGTTTCATATTAGGAGTGTAAGTATTGCCATCACAAATCGAATCATCAGCCCCGGATTGGTTTAATGGAAACAACTGCACTAACCCCCACTCCGCCCCTGAGTGAGCTAAAAGCCATGCTTGTGTACCTAATATTTCACTAGAAACCGTGTCGTGATTGCTGGTTTCTACTTTCAATAAATTCAATGATAAATAGCCAACAGCAACCATAATGACCACAGACATGATCAATAGGTTACCTTTTTGCTTTGATTGATTATGGTACATTCATCACCTGCACATCATGTTGATATTGAGTTGCCTCACCAAGATCATTTTCAAGCGTTAAGACCATCTTAATCATGCTATTACGATTGAGCGACGCGTTATCAATAGAGAATCCACCAGAGATAACGTGGTTAGCAATTTGCATTCCATCACGAAACACCCCGCCAGCCTGTATACAATACTCAACGACACTTGGTCGATAAATAAAGGCACGCTCAGAAACAGAGCTTGAAATAAATGCAGGATTATTCGTAGTGTTTGGGAAGTGGATGGTAGAAATAGCTCCCGATTGTGTCATTGACTCTATAGTAATAAACCTATTATGAGTTTCATCCAATAAATCAGATTGGGAACTCGGATTAATCACTAACCTAAAGTTATCAAGCGTCACTGTATTATTAGAGAGCAAAACAACATCTATTTGTTTTTGATTAAATTGAGGCAATTCAAGATAAAAAGCACTGACCTTAAGAGGGATAAAGCTAACACATTGGCTACTGACCACCTCCGCGCTATTTGGCACGGCATGACGCAATTCTCTGCTGAGTTTTTCTATCACAAACTTTGCCTGCATTTGGTTATCTTGACGATCAATACTGTCGTTGTAGCTTTGAAAACCAAGCACTAGGGTGTTGCTTGCTGCGATAGCAATAACCCCGACCACCACAATGGTTAAGATCAACTCGATAAGGGTAAATCCACTAATACGCTTCATTAATAATTCCCTCGATAAGCACTAAAGGTATATTGAGCATGATTACCCGCAAATAAGGTGATCTCTATTTTTTTATATGGTGTTATTGCGTCACCACTGCCATCAACATCAGCATAGGCCACTGTAATTTCAACCGTGAAATTTTTATATTCATCCGCACTGCTTGGTTCTATTAACTGATTTAACGGATAATGAGCCAGTCCAGAAGTGCATTGAGTCGTATCTCCCCAACAACCAATAAAGTCATCAACATCATTAAAGGTGTCTGCACTCGTTTCGCCAGTATCAGATCCTAAGTTAGTCGAGCAATCAGAGATGACAATATTTGAAATCATTTCCCCACAGCGATATTGCCCGCCGTTAGGATCACTATGCTCATCAAATTGGCGACTGAGGATGTCAGTCATGATCGAATGTCCAAGCGTTGCTGCTTGAGATTGATAGGTGGCTTGATGTGATTTAGAGGCTGAACTAAACACGCCCGTCACTAAAATCAATAGCGCAAAGCCCAGAATAATAATACCAATTATCGATTCGATTAAGGTAAAGCCCTTTGGGTGGTTAATTACTTTATTCATAATCCGCACCCGCTCGCTAGTCGTGAGCGATAAATAAACCCTTCGCTATTAATACATACTGAGCGGCTTTCGTTGACAGAGGGCGTATTAATGGTGATTCGACAATCACTGATAGTACAAAGAGAGGTGGCTGCAGATGAGGTAGCCATTATGGGCCGGCCTAATAAATCGAAGGTCAATTCAGAAACAGAGATCACTCCACTAGCACTGTTAAACGCATAATTAAGTTGGATCTGCTCTAGTTGCTGTTGATTGCTATCTTTAGAGTAATCGGATAATACCGCGCTGCTCATATCTCGACTTGGGCATGACTGGCTAACACCAAATTGAGTTTTTCTCATGACAATCAACCGACAGTCATCGTGGTCATTTGAACCATTTACTTGCATCGCGGTGATTTGAACTTGACGCAGAATAGAGAGTACTTGCTCTTGTGCAGCCGCTGAAGAAAAACGGCTCGCTCCCATGTATTTACTCGAGGCATAGACACCAATAATGGCTAATATCAAGATCACGACAATCAGTTCTACTAAGGTAAAACCCATGTGCATTACTGTTTTTTTTGAGTGTTTTTTTATGAGAAAAGGGGTCATCAGCCGTTACCTTATTGCTTGCTGTTATTAGGATAACGGAAATTATAGAGATAGCGAGGGATTGTTAATTTTAGATACAAAAAAGCCAGCGGAGATCGCTGGCTTTTTTGAGTATTAAGCGTTAGTTATTAACACTTTTCAGCATCAGCAGCAGTAATAACTGGTGCAGCAACTGATGTTGCTTCTTTATAAGTAACGATACACGTATCTGAACCATTATTAGCAAACTTATATGAAATAGTTGGTGGCACTGTTACTGCTGCAGATACAACCTCCCATTCAGCGTCATCAGCTAAACCAACTACTGCAGCTCCAATACCATTCGCTGCGGCAGTTGGATAACCATGAATAGCTTGAATACCGTCAACTTCAACAGCATTTTCTGAACGCTCAACACCTTCAATCGCCGCTTTACCGTAAACGATACCAGCTGCACCAGCCATTGCGCCTTTTAGGCCTTGCAGTGATGATGCACGCGCATCTGATTGTAGGTTAAGGAATTTAGGGGCCGCAGTTACTGCAAGAATACCTAAAATAACAATGACTACTACTAACTCAATAAGGGTGAAACCACCTTGTCTTTTCATCTTACTTCTCTCTTTATAATAAAAGTGATGGCACGCATTAGTTACCACCATTATTGTTAAAACAGTTGCCGCTATAACACCATTGGTTTAAGCGCTTTTCATTTAGTACCTTGCATAATCACCGTTATTACCAAGGTATTAATCTTTATTGCAAAGTCACTACCACACGGCCAGATTCTGGCTCATAAGTGAAAAAGTGCCCTTCATTTTCTTGTTGTGTGTATTTGCATTGATTGCGACTGTTTTCACTAATCACTTCTGCTAAATATTTGGCTTTATTATCATTGCTGTCATCTGTCACGTATGGCGCATTTTGCAATAACATTTCCATTAGCAAGATACATTCTTTTGCCGTTAATGATCCTGGGTAATCCCCCGTATCATTACCATCTAAATCTTCACGTGGTGAAATTGGGTAACCAGGACGAAAATCTGATTGATTGTTTTTTGATGGGTCGGTTAACCAAAATTCAGTGCCATCATAACTAACCGCATTACTGCCATCAGTTTTAGGACGAGCTTCTGCTTCCCATTGTGCTCTTGCCGAAAGCACCGCCGTTGCATAACCACCTGCAACACCTTCAATACTGGCTTTTTTTGCTTCAAGGCTAACATCTAAAAATCGAGGTAATGCGACGGTTGCCAGTAAGCCTATAACCACAATCACAATCACTAGCTCAACCAGTGAGAAACCTTTTTGGTGTTTCATCGTAATGCTTCTCTCTATTTCTTATTTCGTTCTGGATTGTAAGGGATTTTGTAAAAAAAAACACGCTGTTCGTCAAAAAAACGACAACTTAACCTTCATCCAAAAAACCGACACTGACTTTAAATACGCCATTGATGAGCATAACTGAAATCATTTTACCATTCGACGCACCGTAAGAACATTGATGTTGTTCTTTTTTTGTTGCATTATCATGTACTTTTATAGTATCTGTATAAATTTTTTCTTTTCTTGGTAGCAGTAAATCCAGCCATTGCTCACAATCTAGCTTGTTATCATCCAATACTAATGGCCAACCTGATTTGCTGAAGGTGACCTCAATATTGTCTTTATTCATACTTGCGGGTTGCCCATTAACCACCCAATAATTTTTAAACTCATTTGCAGATGATAAGATTTCGCGACTTGCCATCATCAATGCAGTATCTTCGACTTCTGGTTCCATTTTATCCCACTGAACCAAAATAACAGCCAGTAAGATAATGAATAAAGCCCCCCACGTAATACGGGTTACTCTCATCATCAACTTCCTTTTACTACATCCAACATATTCCACATTGGTAAGAAAATACCTAATGCTAATATGAGTACCATGCCTGATACAATAACCAATAACAGAGGTTCAATTCTCGCTGTTAATGTTTTTAAATCATAATCAACTTCACGATCATAAAAATCAGAGACTTCTAATAGCAAATCATCAATTTGCCCAGTCTCTTCACCTACCGCAATCATTTGTTGCACTAAAGGCGTAAAAATTCCACTTTGAGCAGCTGTGGCTGACATACTGGTCCCCGACTCGATGCCACTTTTCATCTCTAACAATCGGTTTTCTAAATACTTATTACCAAGAGCCTCGGCAGAGAGTGCTAACGATTGATTTAATGGCACACCTGATTTCAGCATTAACGCAAAAGTTCTTGAAAAACGAGACATTTGAGCTCGGGTAACAATATCACCAACAATAGGGAGCCTAAGTCGAAATTTATCCCACTTTTCTCGTCCTACGTCACCACTAACCCATGATTGGAAAGCAACAAACATGCCAGCCATACCACCTAAAATAAAGTGCCAGTAGTTAACAGAAAAACTTGAGGTTGCCATCAATATCCGTGTCGGTAGCGGTAACTCAACACCAAAACGAGCAAACATTGAAGTGAATTGTGGGATCACTTTAACGTTAAGCACTAACATGGCGATGAAAATAAAGCTCAACACAAAAATTGGGTAACGCATTGCTGACTTGATTCGCTTACGAGTTTCCATCTCTTGTTCGTAATAATTAGCCAATTGAAGTAAGGCCTGATCTAAACGACCGGTGTTTTCACCTACATGGATCATTGAAACGAACAAAGAGCTAAACACCCTAGGGTGCTGCTTCATTGCGACAGATAAACTTCGACCATTAGTTAGATCCGCAGTAACCTCTTCAAGTGATTGCTTTAACAATTTATTATTGCTGTTTTGTGTCAATCCATTCATGGCTCTTAACAAAGGCACGCCAGCTTTCGTTAAGCTGTACATTTGGCGACAAAAGATCACTAACACTTCAAGTGGGATAGAGGGCTGAAACCACGCCCTCCAATCAACAGAGGGTGCCGAACCTTTTAATTTTCCACCAGACTGAATTGAAATAGGAATAATACTTTCATTCATTAACTGCTCTGCAGCACTCTCTTGTGACGGTGCTTCAATCTTTCCTGATACCGATGCACCCTTGGCATTTCGCCCTGTATATTTATATATGGTCATGGTTTAACAGCCTATAACCATATTGGTTGATGAGAGGAGGAGCTATCGCCTTCACCCAAGACCATCACTTCATTGAGACTAATAATGCCATTCATTGCTAACTCCATTGCTGAGGCTAGTAAGGGTTTGTAATCTGGGTTTTCTCGTGCTTTTTGAGCAAATTCTACCGCATTATTTCCACGCAGTGCATCCATCATGGGTTGGTCTAATTCTAATAATTCAAAGACACCAATTCGACCACTGTAGCCTGTTAAGTTGCAACTTTGACAACCAGCGCCTTTTCTAAATGGAACCGAGGCTTGATTTGGAAAGCGACTTTGCACCCATTGCAAACGTGATTCATCTAAAGGATCAGGCACTGAGCATTCTGTACACACTTTTCTTACCAAGCGTTGGGCCAATACCGCACGAACGGCACTAGCAACAAGATAGCCAGGCGCCCCCATATCCATCATACGAAGCGCACTATCAACAGAGTCATTAGTGTGTAACGTTGATAATACTAAGTGGCCTGTTAATGCTGCTCGCAAACCAATCTCAACCGTTTCCTGATCACGCATTTCACCGATAAGAATGATATCAGGATCCTGACGTAGGAAGGTTCTTAAAATTTTAGAGAAGGTTAAATCTATCTTGCTGTTTACCTGAACTTGATTGATACGTGGTAATCGATATTCTACTGGGTCTTCAGCGGTGATGATCTTTTTACTTGGTTTATTAAGCTCACTTAATGCACCATACAATGTTGTCGTTTTACCTGAACCAGTAGGACCGGTTACTAAGATCATGCCATGAGGGCGGCCTAACTGCTTACGTAAACGAACCAAAAGATGATCAGGAATTCCTGAATATTCTAACTCTCGGATCCCAGAGGTTTGGTTAAGCAGACGCATAACGACCGATTCACCGTATTGCACAGGCATAGTAGACAAACGAATATCCACTGACTGACCACGAGATTTAATATTAAATCGCCCATCTTGAGGCAAACGCTTTTCAGAGATATCAAGATTCGCCATTAGTTTTAGACGCAATACTAATGCTGGCGCAATGTTGACTTCATTAAGTAGGGTTTCGTGCAATATGCCATCAATACGCTGACGAAGTCGTAATACTTTATCATCTGGTTCAATATGAATATCTGAAGCTCCAACTTGGATCGCATCTTCAAACAATGAGTTAATCAACTTTACAACGGTAACTTCGTCATTATCACTGTCTGATATTCCAAAGTTAAAGTCGTCCGTTTCTTGGTGCTCTGAATGCAACTGCTCTGCAAATGAAGCTATCTCTTTAGTTCGGCGATAAAAACGATCAAAGCTATCGACTAATTGTCTTTCTGAAGCGATAACCATCTCTATTTGATATTGTTGAAGCTGAGAGAATAGAGCTTCTTGAGCAGAAAGATCGGCTGGATCACTCATCGCAACACGAATAGTATTGCCATGCTGGCTAAGTACTAATGCTCTTAAGCGACGCGCATGAACCTCTGGCAGTAGTTGCACTGCTGCGGCATCAATATCTGCACGGCTTAGATCCACCAAAGGCACATCTAATTGCTGAGATAAGAAAGTTAGCATTTGTTTTTCGGTTAAGAAACCAAGCTGAATAAGTGTTGCGCCCAGCTTGCGGCCAGTTGTTTTCTGTGCCGCTAGCGCCTGTTCAATCTGTTGTTCAGTAACAATGTTTTCTTCGACTAATAAATCACCAAGTCTTTTTCTTAACTGAAGACGCATTATTCATTACCTTCCATTGTTTCTAATAACTTAATTCTATCTCGAACGAACACCTGAGAAGATCGTGATAAACCAGGTGTTGTTAATGCCACTTTATAAGTTTTCAGTGCCTCTTTAACTTGTGCATTTCTCTCATATACAATAGCTAACCCTAGCCACCAACGACCATTATCTGGATCTTTCGCTACCAACATTTGGTAACTTTCTTCAGCTAAATCCATCAATTTTAATTTTTGAGCTAAGCCACCACGCGTAGCTAAATAATCGACAGACGCCCCTAAAGGTATATATTCTAATGCAGAGAGTGCGGCTTCTGGCTGCTCCTCTTTTTGCAATAAACTGGCTAAAGCTAAACGTAAGTCAATACTGTCATTATTTAACCTTATGCCTTGTTGTAAGATGGCTGCTGATTCCTGAACCTCACGTTTACCATAAAGCAAAGCCGCTAGTTTTTTACGAGAACCTTCATCACTAGGTTGGTATTTCAATACTCTATAATAAGCTTTCATCGCTGTATTAAAATCAGAGTTATCTAGGGCTTTTTTTGCTGCGTCACGATTTCTCTGAGCCAGTTCGGAAGGCAGAACCTCTACTTCTTCAACGTGTAATTGCTCTTGAGGTTCAGTCTGATTAATAGCGTGTTCGCGAGGTGTATCTGGAACAATAGACACCTCTTTAGCTTTCGTTGGCGTTGTGTCGCTATTTACAACACGTACCGAACTTTCTTCTACTTTCGGTAATTCGATATGATGGCTTGAGGGTTTCTCATCAATATTTTTATTCAAATATATACGACTAACTTCTGAGGTAACAATTTTTGCCGTTGGTGAATTGACAGGTAAATAAGAGCCTTTAGAAAGTTCTGAATGATCAACAACGTCCTCTACAATCACCTCTGGTACTTGATGTTCATTATTAATGGCATTTGGAGTATTGCTCAGTGTTGCCCACCCAATTAAACACAATGAACTTATTACACCAATAGCAAAAAAGAAAGGTGCTTTAAATTTTGATTCAATATTAGGTACGTCAGCTTGAGAGAGAGATGTTTTCTTCTCTATGTCTGTATCTTGTTTTGTTATGTTTAACAGGGCTTTATTTGTGGCACTCACAAGGCTCTCCAACCCCAAAACTTGGGAAAATAGTGCTTGGGTTTGATGGTATCAGTTGTATCTATAATTGCATTAAATACCGCTTTTTTCGATACGTTATCCAATTGTTCAGCAAAAGAAATAAGTAACGCTTTATGGCATATTTGATTAATCAATCGAGGAACGCCACTACTCGCACGCCAAACCGCTTTCATTTGAGCTAGGGTAAATGGATTGACTTGAGCCCCAGACTCTTTCATTCGATAAGTAATATAAGCGACCGCTTCATTTACATTAAGTGAGCGTAATTTTGCTGAAAAAGTAATTCGTTGTCTTAATTGTCGTAGATGATGCTGCTGCAAACGATCATCTAATTCAGGCTGCCCAAATAGTACAATCTGAAGTAACTTAGTGTAATCCGTTTCTAAATTACCAAATAAGCGTAGGGTTTCTAGCGCTTCATCACTCAAGGCTTGCGCTTCATCGATGAACACTACTGCACTTTTTCCTTCCGCTTGAATATCAATCAATTTTTCATGGATAAGCTCAGTTAAAGCAGTGCCATCTCCTTCTTGTTCTAGCCAGAGCTCTTTGGCTAATGCTTGCCGTAACTCTCGACCATTCATAACAGGATTAGGTAAGTAAAGTAATTCGACATTCATAGGGAGTTGGCTCATCAACATTCGGCAAACAAGCGTCTTCCCAGTCCCAATTTCACCTGTCACCTTAATGACGCCTTCTCCCATTGAAATGGCTGACAAAACGGTTTGAATCGCCTCATAATGAGGCGGTAATCCATGAAAAAGAGAGGTATTTGGCGTTAACGTAAAGGGAAGTTGTTTTAAGCCAAAATGTTGCTCGTACATAACAGTAGTCGCTACTCGTCAGGGAACCATTCTTGTAATAAATCACGAGAACGCTCTAACTCTTCTTGCCAAGTATCCACGCCAACCACCGTTGGTTTTAATAAAATAACTAACTCGGTCTTCTGAGTTAACTTACTTACATTACGGAATAAATGGCCTAATGCTGGAATATCTCCCAAGAATGGAACTTTAGATACTTGGTCAACGATTTGGGATTTCATCAAACCACCAATAACCACCACATCCCCACTTTTAGCACGAATAACCGAATCTGATTCACGAATTGAACTTTTCGCCAATGGTAATTGAAGTACGCCACCTACATCGCCAAGATCTATCTCTTTAATTTCTGTTTCAACATCAATAACAGAAGGATGTACATGCAACATTACATTGCCTTTATCATCGATTTGAGGGGTCACATCTAATGAAATACCAGAGAAAAATGGCGTCAGAGTAACTTCTGGCGACGCATTTGAATTATCACCACTGCCTGTTACGCTTGATACTTCAGTAACAAAATATTCATCACGACCCACTTTAATAACGGCTTTTTGGTTATTTGCCGCTGTCACTCTAGGGCTTGAAAGAACGTTCAAATCACCTTGAGTATCCATGAAGCTTAAAACAGCATCAAAGTTACCATCAGAAATCTTAATATTGGTTTGCCCCCCAAGCAGTGTTCCAATCGCATCCATTCCGGGTAAAACCCCCGCGGTAGTACCCGCCGTTTGGCTCAGAGAAATATCAGTACCACCAATTGATGCGCTTAAATTAGTCCAATTAATGCCTTGTTGATAGCCATCACTTAAAGTTACTTCTAATAATTTTGCTTCTAAAATCACTTGGCGCTGTAAACGTTTGTGTGAGGTTGATAAAAATGCTCTGACCTTACGTAATTCATCTGGAGAAGCGGTAATCGTTACAACGCTGGCTTGCGGTGAAACTACGACACTACGACCAGAACCATTACCGATCATCACTGAAACCGCTTTCTCTAACTCTTTCCAGAAATCACTTTCACTAGTGGTTTCAATTTCTGTTCCACCTGTAGCTGAAGATGAAGAGCTACTGCTTGAACTTAAATTGTCGTTGTTTCCTGAGGAAGAAGCATTATCAGAATTTGTGATAGAGCCGGTTGTTATTGTCGTTAGTGAACGGCCTTTACGAGTAAGCTGTAAATAGTCAACAGGGATTGTTTCTGTGCGGATAGCCGCAGGGTAAACTTGCAGTATCTTATCTGACTTTACAATTTCATAGCCATATAAGTCTTCAACAGAAGAAAGTACTTCATCTAGAGTGACATCGTTAACATTCATCGTAATACGACCAGAAACTGCAGGATGTATTACTACACTGTATTCCGTCCCTTTCACTAAACTGGTAAAGAAAGCCTTTGCATTAACACCATTCGCCTTAACTCTAAAGCGCTTCACTGGATCTTCAATTTCAACCGATTTTGCGTTGAGCTCAGGCATCAGATCTGCCTGGACAGATGCAGGTAAATCGACAAGTAACTGACTGCCATTATCATTAATAGACTTATCTAAGGTTTGTTTAATTTCAACAGGATCTCGATGACCCATTGAGCATCCTGTTAATGATGCAACCATTAATCCAATGATGACATTACATACTTTCATTACTGCAAACCTTAATTCTTAATATTTTGTGAAAATAGAGAAAGTTGCCACGTTTTACCAGAACGACCAATAGAAACGCTATCTTCACGAACCGCTAATAAGGTATATCCTGATACTTTGTCGCCTTTTTTCATTGATTTATCATCTAATACGGCATAACAATCATTTGTACCACTGCAACTAATCGCTTGCAGAGATGGGAAGTAATGACGTTTTTTAGTCACCACTTTCTTTTTAGCTACAGGCTTAGTCCAACTTAATGGTTCAGTTGGATCGTGCCCTTCAGTGCTATCTGAAGCAAACGTAAAGCTTGAAAATAAAGCCAATAAAATAAGACAAACCTTCATATTAACCGCCGATAAATCCTTTACTTGAACCAAGTGTATATACTTCAATCGTTAGCTCTGCCGTTGGGTATGTCTTAACCTCATAGCGGAAGTTTCTCCAATAATATTTAACAGGTAACGCTTCTAAACTTGATAAATACATTTCTATATCAAAGTAGTTACCTGACAACACTAATTTAACCGGGTGAATGTAATAACCCGCTTTATTATTCTCATCAAGTAAACGCTCTGAAGGCTGCGTACTCATAGAGATCAAGGTTAACTTTGACGACTGCTGTAATACGGTTTCTAAAAGCTGAGCCATCTGAGTAGGAGAAACCAATGCAGCAACTCGATTAGACAATAATTGAGCTAAATCTTGGCTTTGTAACGTTAGATCTTGATACTGCTTGTCCACTTCAACATTTGGGTCTTTTTGTAAGCGAAAGTGAGCTAACTCAATTTGCTGTTTTAACGATGTAATTGAATTAGTTACCTGATAAGTTTCGCGCTCAGTCTTCTGTTTCGCAACAAGCGCTGGCTCAATAAACAGACTAAATGAGATAAAAATGACCGCGAACCAACCAACCAGAGTAATAAGTATTTTTTCTCGTTGTGAAAGTGCAAAAAATGCATCTTTGGCTTTAATCCAATTCTCCATTATTTTTCCTCTGCCGCTTTAGTGTTTAAAACAAACGACACCAATCCTTTCTCATCGGTTTTTATGTCTAACTGATTAAACGTTCGGCCAATAAGATGCAATTCATTTTCAAAGCTCTGTATCCAATGTGGCACCACATCTGGTGTTCGAGCGTACCCAACAAAATTTACATCTTCTCCTGAAATATAAATTTTTGTTAACGATATGTTCCCTTTACCAAGCTGAGCTAAGCTACTCATCACACCGGAATAACCAATTTGCATTCCTTCATCAAAGTTATCGATAACTTTTAATGATGACTTCTTAGATTCAATATCTTCTTGTAAGCGCTTAATTGCAGCTAATTTTGCCGCGGATGGTTTATGACTTTCAAGCTGCTTGTTCAAGCTACCCAGTTCTTGCTGATAACTCTGCTCTTGCGAAGATAATACAGTGAGGTGACTTTCTAACTGGTTCAATTGCCACTGATAATAGCCCGTAATCATACCTACAACAGCAAGACCTACTCCCCAACTAATTATCACATTTTGTAACGTAAAGTGATCGACTTTAGGCTTCAGTCTGTCGTTATATAAGTTAATATCAGGTTTGTTAAATAATCCTAACCAGCTTAGTATTTCACCAGAGTAAAATACTCTTGGCTCATCGACCAATAAGGATGCGACTTGTACACCAAGACGCTTTTGTAGTTCAGCAGAAAGGTCAGCATCATCTTCATCATCACAACGGAAATAAAGGTGATTAATATTAACGCCATGCAGTTGTGCACTTAAATAATCTAAAGAACGCTGTAATTCCAAAGCTAAACTATCAAGCTGAAAGCTATTAGATAGTTCGCCAGTTAATGGGGCTGTAATACCACGTAATGAACGGTTTAAATGTAAATTACCTTCATTAAAAGCAAGCAACTTAAATTCAGCAGAAGCACTGTGACTTAATAACATGAAGCTATTTTGTTCTGGTTTAGCGTATTTCCACACTAATTCATCAGGCGTCACGTTAGATATCTGAATTGAAAGTGGTTTTAATAACTCAAGAATCGTTTCTATTACTGAAACCTGAGAAATATAAACCTGCATTTTCCCGTTGGTAATATCTACACCATCAGCAATAATGTCAGAGACTCTATCACTAATTAAATCTTTCACTAAAAAAGGCAATGCACCTGGCAGCTCTTCTTTAGGGATATTTGGGGTTTCTATTTGAAAGGATTGATATAAATGAGAACCGATAACAATATTTACACAGCAGTCAGATAAACCCACCTTTTGGCAAGCGCTAACAAGCGAATCTCTCCACGCTTGAGGCTGACTAACAGGCATGAAAACTTGCTCTTTAAGCGCTTTATTTCCACCACTTTTTGCAA
Organism: Aliivibrio finisterrensis; assembly: GCF_008933155.1. Classification (GTDB taxonomy): domain Bacteria; phylum Pseudomonadota; class Gammaproteobacteria; order Enterobacterales; family Vibrionaceae; genus Aliivibrio; species Aliivibrio finisterrensis. The sequence continues at coordinate 88,992 of NZ_WBVP01000013.1, forward strand.
TGTAAATACCGCCTTGCAATATCACAATTGATGCTGTGACATTGACTGAACGAGATAGCTTCAGTTTTTTAAATGCATCCATTATCTTCATCTACTGCTAGTCTCTTATCTCTCACTTTATTTACTATGCTCTCAAAAAAGCGCAATTTTCGCGATAATACAGCATTCTATTCTTTTCTGATATGTTGTACTTCATAAAACACGAAAAACTTACTTTTCCCAACGACTTCTTCTTTTAGGTATTGATAGCTTTTCTTTATGGTGAAACAAGGCCGTTTCTGCTTCGAAAATTCGCCCTTGAGCACCTTCAACACCAAGCTCTTTTATTACTTTTAATTCTTTTTTATTTTCAATACCCACAGCAAGAACTTGTGAACCTGTATTTTCGCAAGCACCTAATAAACTTCTCACAAACAATTGGTTTTCATATCGTTGAGGGATATCCTTCATCAAACTGCGGTGTAATTTAATGTAATCAACATTTAAATCCTTAATATAGTGAGTGCTCACTATTGTTCTTCCCGCTTGCTCTACAATTAACTGACAACCAAAGCTTTTTATTAACTTTGCTACTGGTCTTACCGCGTCTAAGTAAGTAACTACTTGCCCTTCAACTAACTCAAAACTTAACCGCTGAAGTTGAGCTCGAGGTGTTTGTAATAGTCGATTTCGTAACTGCCTAATAAATCCTGAATTTTGTAAACTTTTAACATGCAAGTGTACAGAAAAAGAATGCTGCGAAAATTCAGGATCACTAAGTAAAGGGAAAACTTGTTTTAACACGGCAGCATCTAGCTTAATTTGATACCCTACTTGTGCGATCGCAGGTAAAAATCGAGACGCTTTGATCTGCACACCATTCTCATCTTTAATTCGAGAAAAAAGCTCTAAGTGAAGCGGATTCAGAGCAGCACCATCAAATAAGAATGTTGATTGCTTATATAGAATTAATTGATCTTGAGAAAAAATAGCATCAAACAAGTTTCTCCAGCGCACACTTCCTAAACTTTCAGTCAGTTGCTGCTGTTTTTTAAACAATGACCAGCTATTATTGTTTTGTAATAATGCACTACGATGAGCCATATCAAGCTCATCCATCAAGCGACCTCGTCTCTCCCCACTCACATACATACTGACACCAATATGGCACCAATTATCAATATCTAGGCTTTTAGGTGGAATAATTTTTTCTATCACTTTTAAACATTGTGAAGCTAAAACTTTTGCTTCTTTTAGTGATTGCTGTGGAATAAGAAGCGCAAAATCAGATTGATAATAGCGAGAAAGAACACTGTCATTGTAACGTTGCATTACATTGTTTAATTGCTTCCCTATCTCGACAATGAGTTCATCTCCAGCTGCATTTCCACTTTCTTCAATTAATTCTTCCCAACCATTGATACGTAATAATAACAGAACCCCTTGGCTTTCTGACTCTTGCAGAGTTGACTCTAACTTGCTGTCAAATAACACTCGATTTGCCGAACCTGTAAGTTGATCAAGGAAGGTATGCGTGCGTATAAATGTATCAAAACGGCTACGCTCTTTTCTTGCATCTTTCAACTCAGCAATCACGTTATCAAGAGCCAAGCTTGCTGTTGCTGGCCACTCTTCTTCATTACCTATGGCGTAATCATCTAGCTTTCCTGCCAGTAGCATACGCCCACGTTCTTCTAATAATTCTGAACCATGCAGTTGTTTTCTTAACCAGACGACGCCCCACAATAATGAGACGATAATGACGGCAATCGCAGCTGTAATTGAAAATAACGCCCCTAAAGAATAAGTAAAAGCACTATAAGGAGGGACGGATTTGAAAGTAATGGAATAGCCTTTATTCTGTTCTAAAGGCAGTGTTTTTTGATATAGTAAATTATTATCAGGCATAACCGCTAAGGTTTGAAAAGAGTAAACGACACCGGTGGGTGAAGATAGCTCCATGCTTACTACACTGCTTGCCTTTAATAATTTAGGTAGCCATTTAGTCATTGATTTTGCTTCCTCTGGCTGAAGAAGCTCTTCATCAACAACATTAACGACACCAATTAAATAGTGCTCAAGATATTCATTGCCTATCTGCTTAAATGAGATCGTCCCACCAATAAATAAAATAAAAATAGCGGCTGAAACCATTAATGTTACAAACGAAATTAATCGGTTACTCAACCGTAAACTAGGGGTTTTTCTCATTAAACTTTTCTTCCTTGAAAAAGTTGGCTTTGAATCATGCCACAATTTAAAATGTAAATTTTTGAGCTATCTCTAAGCCCGTATTAGATGTAATACAAAGACCTTACTTAAGTTCTTTATGATACGAAGCTTCAGTAACAGAGTAATTATACATCACTATAGGCCCTTTAGCTCACTAAGGTAACGGCGTGAACATCGAATTCAATTAAACAAAACACTTTCTTTCTCTAAGAGTTGAATGACTCTACTCATTATAATAAACCGTTGAATTAGTAATAAACTTCCTGACTTAACAATAAATATCACTCATTGATTAGATTACTCATAATAAAAAAGCCTCTAAAAATAGAGGCTTAAATCAAACAGTAAATGAGTATACACTTTAATTTTTTGGCGAACTAAAACGGAATGTCATCATCAAAATCCATTGGCGGCTCATTGTATTGAGGTTGAGGTGCTTGTTGAGCTTGCTGCTGAGGCGCTTGTTGATATTGCTGCTGTTGAGGTGCAACATTATTCTGCTGAGTAGGCTGTTGAGGCTGGCCCCAGTTACCTTGCTGTTGACCACCAGCAGGTGCGCCTTGGCCACGGCCACCAAGCATCTGCATTACGCCATTAAAACCTTGAACTACAACCTCTGTAGTAAAACGGTCTTGACCACTTTGATCTTGCCATTTACGCGTCTGAAGTTGGCCTTCAACATAAACTTGAGAACCTTTACGTAAATATTCACCAGCTACTTCTGCTAATTTTCCGAATAAAGCAACGCGATGCCATTCAGTTTTTTCACGTTGTTCACCAGTTGCTTTGTCACGCCATGATTCAGACGTTGCAATTGTAATGTTTGCTACCGCACCGCCACTTGGCATGTAACGGATTTCAGGATCTTGCCCTAAGTTACCCACAAGAATAACTTTATTAATACCACGGCTGGCCATAGTTTGCTCCAGATAGATTAGAGGTGAATATTCATATCACCCGGTTATATATACAGTAGTCTTCAGTCTAACACGTTCAAGGTTATTTCTGATACCCCTAAAGATGGAATCCATTTCATAACCTCCTAAAATAGAGACACAGTTAAATAATTCTAACTACTCACACGGCTAAAAAGTTCAGGGCACTCTTTTAATTACAATGGGTATACTTAATATACTCATTTCGCTATTCTTGCTTTGTACTTAATCAAATCAACCAATTAGCATTTATATTTTCTATAATGCCTCATCGAGATGTGAAATAGGGGTAAAACAGCTCCTCAGTCTTAATATTAAACCTAGTTTTAACTAATTATTCATAGATGAATCGCATTAATGGCTACACGAGATGATTGTTTTACTCAAAGCGCTTCATTTCATTATGTTTAATCGCTAAACTGCATCCATAATGATGAAGCTCAAAGGGCTTTCAACGAATTTAAAATATTGTCTATCTAGGACTCAATGATGATCAAAAAATGTCTTTTCCCTGCCGCAGGCTACGGCACTCGCTTTTTACCAGCAACCAAATCAATGCCAAAAGAGATGATGCCAGTCGTAAACAAACCTCTGATTGAATATGGTGTAGAAGAAGCAATTAATGCTGGAATGGACGGGATCTGTGTTGTAACAGGTCGTGGTAAACACTCTTTAATGGACCATTTTGATAAAAACTACGAGCTAGAACATCAAATTAGTGGCACAAATAAAGAAGAGTTACTGGAAGATGTGCGTGAGCTGATCGACGCGGCTAACTTTACCTATATCCGCCAGCGTGAAATGAAAGGCTTAGGTCATGCAATTCTTACTGGCCGTGAGTTAGTGGGTGATGAACCATTTGCGGTCGTACTTGCTGATGATTTATGCGTAAATGAAGAACAAGGTGTTCTTTCTCAAATGGTTGCGCTGTATAAACAATTCCGCTGCTCTATTGTGGCAGTAGAGGAAGTGCCAGATAACGAAACTCACAAATACGGCGTAATTGCTGGTGAGATGATCAAAGACGATTTATATCGTGTAGATAACATGGTTGAAAAACCAGAACCAGGCACAGCACCAAGTAACCTTGCTATTATTGGTCGCTACATCTTAACTCCTGATATTTTTGAGATCCTAGAAACAACAGAACCAGGCAAAGGCGGTGAGATCCAAATTACGGATGCACTACTAAAACAAGCTCAATCAGGCTGTGTTCTTGCGTATAAATTTAAAGGTAAGCGTTTTGACTGTGGTAGCGTTGAAGGTTATATCGAAGCAACCAACTACTGCTATGAGAATGTTTATTTAAAAGACAAAAAATCGTCAGAACTTGCAAAACAAAAAACAGGTAAAAAATAACCTTTAATTTGCTAGCTAGAATAATGCCTTGTAATTCATTACAGGGCATTTTTATATCCCCTATAGAATCTCTCCTCTAATAAAACCACTGTTTTTTTACCCAGTACCCCTTTGCTGTTTTAACACTCTGTGCAATACTTATCCTCTAGTTATTCTTTAAGTAGAGAGCGTTCCATGGATAAAATTGAAGTTAGAGGGGCAAGAACCCATAACCTAAAAGACATTAGTTTAACTATCCCACGAGATAAGCTAACGGTTATTACTGGTTTATCTGGTTCAGGCAAATCCTCTTTGGCCTTTGATACTTTGTATGCAGAAGGTCAGCGACGCTATGTAGAGTCTTTATCTGCATACGCTCGTCAGTTCTTATCATTAATGGAAAAGCCAGATGTTGACCACATAGAAGGTCTTTCTCCTGCTATTTCTATCGAACAAAAATCAACGTCTCATAACCCTCGCTCTACTGTCGGTACGATTACTGAGATTTACGATTATTTACGTCTTTTGTATGCACGTATTGGGGAGCCTCGTTGCCCTGAGCATCATGTAGAACTAACCGCACAAACTATCAGTCAAATGGTCGATAAAGCGCTAGAGTTGCCTGAAGGCACAAAGCTAATGCTATTAGCTCCTATTGTGAAAGAACGTAAAGGTGAACATGTTAAGACGTTAGAGAATTTAGCCGCGCAAGGGTTTATTCGTGCTCGTATTGATGGCGAGGTTTGCGATTTATCCGATCCACCAACGTTGGAATTACATAAAAAACACACCATTGAAGTTGTTGTTGACCGCTTTAAAGTTAGAGATGATCTAAAACAGCGCCTTGCTGAATCTTTTGAAACCGCTTTGGAACTGACAGGTGGTATTGCGGTTGTCGATTATATGGATGATACCAAAGACGAACCTCTAATTTTCTCAGCTAACTTTGCATGCCCACATTGTGGTTACAGCATGTCAGAGCTTGAGCCTCGCTTATTCTCATTCAATAATCCTGCAGGAGCTTGTGGTACTTGTGATGGTCTAGGCGTTCAACAATATTTCGATGCCGACCGCATTGTTCTAGATAATAAATTAAGTATTGCTGAAGGAGCGATCAAAGGTTGGGATCAAAAAAACTATTATTACTTCCAAATGTTAGGTTCATTAGCCAAGCATTACGGATTTGATCTTTTCGCACCATTTAAATCACTATCAAAAAAATTCCAAACCATCATTCTTAATGGCTCTGGTTCAGAAGAAATTGAATTTCAATACAGTAATGATCGCGGAGATCTTCGTGTTAAACGTCATCCTTTTGAAGGAATACTAAACACGCTTGATCGTCGTTATAAAGAAACAGAATCAAGCTCTGTTCGTGACGACCTATCAAAGTACATTTCAACTCAATCATGTTCAAGTTGTCATGGTACTCGGTTACGTTTAGAAGCACGCAGTGTATTTGTTGGTGACACAACATTACCTGAAATCTGTGAGATGAGTATTCAAGATTCAATGGCCTTTTTTAGTTCACTAGAGCTGAAAGGACAAAAAGCTCAAATAGCAGATAAAGTAATGAAGGAGATTAATGAACGCCTGCATTTCCTTATCAATGTTGGTTTAAATTATCTTAATTTATCACGCAGTGCTGATACTCTTTCTGGTGGCGAGGCTCAACGTATTCGTCTGGCAAGTCAAATTGGTGCGGGTTTAGTTGGTGTTATGTACGTTCTTGATGAGCCTTCCATTGGTCTTCATCAACGGGATAATGAACGTCTCTTAAAAACCCTTAATCACCTTCGTGATCTTGGTAATACCGTTATTGTTGTTGAACATGATGAGGATGCAATAAGAAGTGCCGATCATATTATTGATATTGGTCCAGGGGCTGGAATTCATGGCGGTCATATTGTTGCAGAAGGTAGCTTTCAAGATATTATTTCAAATTCAGATTCACTAACAGGTCAATACCTAAGTGGAGCTAAAGAAATCGCTGTGCCTAAAGAACGCATCAAAGCCGATCCGAAAAAACAGGTCGAATTAATTGGTGCGACAGGCAACAACCTAAAAAACGTGACATTAAAATTACCTGTCGGTCTTTTTACTTGTGTAACAGGGGTTTCTGGTTCAGGTAAATCGACACTGATTAACGATACGTTCTTTAAAATTGCTCATACTCAGTTAAATGGAGCCACCACATCAGAACCGTCACCCTATAAGAAGATCAAAGGGATCGAGTATTTTGATAAGGTTATCGACATTGATCAAAGTCCAATTGGACGAACGCCTCGATCAAATCCTGCAACTTATACAGGGATCTTTACCCCTATTCGTGAGCTATTTTCTGGTACGCCAGAATCTCGTTCTCGTGGGTATAAGCCGGGTCGCTTCAGTTTTAATGTCCGCGGCGGTCGCTGTGAAGCCTGCCAAGGTGATGGTGTAATCAAAGTAGAAATGCATTTCTTACCTGATGTTTATGTACCTTGTGACGTATGTACAGGTAAACGCTATAACCGCGAAACGTTAGAAGTAAAATACAAAGGTAAGAGTATTGATGAAGTACTTCAAATGACAATTGAAGATGCTCACACTTTCTTTGAACCAGTGCCTGTTATCGCTAGAAAGCTACAAACCTTAATGGATGTAGGGCTGTCTTATATTCGTTTAGGGCAAGCTGCGACAACGCTATCTGGCGGTGAAGCCCAACGAGTTAAATTAGCTCGAGAACTATCAAAGCGAGATACAGGGAAAACGCTTTATATTCTAGATGAGCCGACAACTGGTCTGCATTTTCACGATATTCAGCAACTATTGAACGTCTTGCATCGCTTACGTGAGCGAGGCAATACCATTGTCGTGATCGAACATAACCTTGATGTCGTTAAAACTGCTGACTGGATTATCGACTTGGGGCCAGAAGGTGGACAAGGAGGCGGAGAGATCATAGCAGAGGGAACACCTGAAGATGTTGTATTAGTTGAGGGGTCTCATACGGCACGCTTCTTAAAACCAATGCTAAAGTAATAAAATTAAGCCTTTTATTGCTTGGATCAGATAGAATAAAGCCAGCATTTTGTTGGCTTTACTTTTATTCTCATGCTCGTAATAAGGAATTAATGAAACATGGCAACGCTACTCACTCAAGGAACATTATTAGAAGCTAGAAAGATTAAAAAACCATTAACTAAATCCTATCTATTCAGCTTAAGTGTCCTTTTCTTTGTTTGTGCTCACTTTTTCCAACCCAACCCTGGAGGTTCAGGGCTACACCTAGCATTCAATGCCGCCTCTTGGATCCCTGCCAGTATTGCAATCGCAATTGCCTTATTTCATACAGCAAAACAGGGACTAATTAAATATTCCACCTTAACTCTGGTTTTATTGTTCGCTGTTAGCTTACTTTCCCTTCCTCTGTTCTATCACGATGCCTCTCCTCAATTAGCTTTAGGAAAGTTTTTAGGTTTATGGGCTGGATTACTTTTCTTCATTACTCTGCAACAGTTCGCCTTTTCAAATAAACAGAAGCAGTGGCTCTTGTGGTGTATTATCGGTTCAGTGTTAATCGAAGCAGTTTTTGGCTATATCCAATACCTTTTTCTAAAGGAAGGGAACAACTTCGGTTATAACGTTATAGCAAATCGCCCTTACGGTATTTTTCAACAACCCAATGTAATGGCAAGTTTTCTAGCGACAGGGCTCGCTATCGCCTCTTACTTCCTTGCTAGACAACCAATTAAATACCGTGAAAATGTTATTGCACTCACTCTACTTTATGCAACGATCTTATTTACCTTACCACTGATCGTCGTATTAGCGTCTCGTACAGGTTGGCTAGCGACGGCTTTCAGCCTTATTTTATTAACGCCATACATGTGGAAATATTGTACAAAACAACGTTTCTTTTCTTGGGTATTAGCGTTAATTATTGGTTTTAGTGGTAGCTTTGTTTTATTTAACTTGTCTCAAGATAATTTATCTAAAGTATCATTAATTAGTCAAAAAGCGGATCTAGAAAGCCCGAGACGGTATACCTTTCCACAAGCTCTAGACATGTTTTTAGAAAAGCCGATTACCGGTTATGGTTATGGTAATTTCGAGGCTGATTACACCCTATATACAGCAAAACAACACCAAATTTCATCAAGCTACAAACCGGGGTTGCCTTCAATGGATCATCCTCACAATGAAGTACTATACTGGGGCGTAGAAGGTGGCATCGTTGCAATATTGGGTTTATTAATTGCAGCGGGAGGGGTGTTACTCAAAATACGAAAAAGCAAACTAGATACACAATTTGCTTTGCTCGCTTTAATTGCTCCGATCTTTATTCATAGTCAGCTAGAGTACCCGTTTTACCACTCTATGCTGCACTGGTTTACGTTCATCATTCTTCTGTTCTGGATAGATCAACTAAGCTGTAAATATAAAAAGTACCGCATTAGTGATATCAGTAAAATAACATTAAGAGTCAGCTCATTAGTACTGCCAATTGTCACTGTTTTTTATATGCTTTCAACACTTCACACGAATTGGGTTTTAACTAAATTTGAAACGACTCGACCAATGAACCCTGATATTTTAAATCAAGTAACTAACCCTGTGATTTGGGAAGACAGATTTAATTGGGATGTGTTATCTGCTCAGCTATCCATTGGGATAATGAACAAAAAACCAGAACTGATCTCGCCTTATATTACTTGGTCAAAAGAACTGATTAAAACCAAGCCAAGACCAGCCTTTTATCAAAACCTAATCATTGCTTATCAAGCTTTAGGCGAAGAAAAAAGAGCAGAAGATATTAGAAGAGAAGCCATTTTTCTCTTTCCAAATAACAAATTTGAATTGGTACAACTCGACGAAAAGTTACGTCAAAAATAAAATCATAAATAAAGACACAGTAAAAAGCCGCTACGTTTTTAGCGGCTTTTGTATTTGTAACCTAAAGAACGTCAGATAATGCTTTTAAACATAATGCGACATTTTCTTTTTTAGCCGCATACCCCATCAAACCAATACGCCAAGTCTTTCCGGCTAAATCACCCAGCCCTGCGCCAATTTCTAAATTATACTCATTCAGTAATCGACTCCTAACTTCTACATCGCTAACACCTTCTGGAATATAAACGGCATTAAGCTGTGGTAAACGATATGCTTCATCAACCATAAACTGAATACCTAGCGATTCTAATCCTTCTTTTAATTCTTGATGATAAAATGCATGTCGACTCCACGCGGCTTCTAATCCTTCATTTTTAAGCATCAATAATGATTCGTGCAATGCATACAAACTATTTACAGGCGCAGTATGGTGATAACTTCGTTTTCCTTCACCACTCCAATAAGACAGGACTAAGCTTTGATCTAAGAACCAGCTTTGCACAGCTTTAGTTCTTGATTTCATCTTATCGACCGCTCGCTTAGAAAACGTCACAGGAGATAAGCCAGGAGTACAAGATAAACATTTTTGAGAACCAGAATAAACCGCATCTAATTGCCATTTATCAACTAATAATGGTACACCACCCAACGACGTTACTGCATCAACAATAGTTAAGCAGCCATGTTGGCGCGCAAGAGTTGAAATGGCTTCAGCATCACTTAATACACCGGTTGATGTCTCTGCATGCACAAAAGCGACGATCTTTATATCTGCATGTTGCAGTAAAGCCTCTTCAACTTTATTTAGTGAAACTGGCTCACCCCATTTATCATCGATAACAATCGCAGTTCCACCACATCGCTCAACATTCTGACGCATACGCTCGCCAAAAACACCATTGCGACAAACTAAAACTTTTTCGCCTTCTTCCACGAGATTAACAAAACAGGTTTCCATTCCTGCACTTCCTGGTGCAGAAACCGCAATGGTAAACTCATTTTCTGTTTTAAATGCATACTTAAGTAGCTCTTTTACTTCATCCATCATTTTAATGAATAGAGGATCTAAGTGACCAATCGTTGGGCGACTTAATGCCTGTAATACTTGTGGCGATATATCAGAAGGTCCAGGTCCCATAAGGGTTCTTTTTGGTGGGATAAAACTTTGCATCATTCACTCCTTGAAATATAGGGTGTTTAAAGAATAGACACAATAATAATTAAACTCAATTAGACGAAGTAATTAGAGTGACTTAACTATAGAAAATAGCCATAAAACACTTATATTTACTTTAAATCGGAGAAATACAAATAAAGCCATTACTATTGATTGACATTTGTTTCATAAAAAAGCACATTGTTAACATATGTTTTGTTATATAAAACATACACAGAAGAGGAGCACTGCCTAGGTAGCTTTATTTGTGGAGCCCAAACTCCCAAACAAATAAGTGAGGGAGAGCAGTGCCGAGATAATCTTGATTGGGAAAAGATTATCGATCGTACAGGCTGAATCCTTACGATTGCCACTTAATTTTAAGTGGAGAGCTTCTAGCAGCTATTTATTTTTTGCTATGACTCTTCACATTTATTTCCACATTGGATGTAGTCGGGAGACAGGAAAGTGAACCCTATAAATGTTGCTAAATTTGGCGGAACAAGTGTTGCAAATTTTGAAGCAATGAGCCGCAGCGCTTATGTCATAGAACAGAACAAAAATACTCACCTTGTCGTTATCAGTGCTTGCTCGGGTGTCACTAATCTTTTAGTTGAACTCGCCAACGGCACACAAGATAACCAAAGAAAAAAAGTAATCCTCTCTGAACTAAAATCCATTCATTTTTCTGTATTAGACCAACTTTCTGACCCTATTTACCCTGAAAAAGCCATTCTTGAGATCCTTGATGATATAGAAAAAGCGTCTGACGCAGCAACTTTCCAACCTAGCGATAAACTTACTGACCACCTTGTCGCGTGTGGTGAGTTAATGTCTACCCACCTTTTTACTCAACTATTGATTGAACGTGGAAATTCTGCGGTTCGCTTTGATATTCGAACCGTACTACGCACCGATTCCAAGTTTGGTAAAGGTGAACCTCAACGTGAAGAAATTACTCGTTTAGCTAGAGAAAAACTGATACCTCTATGCCAAAAACATATCGTTGTAACACAGGGCTTTGTTGGCTCAGATAGTCAAGGGAATACAACAACATTAGGTCGAGGAGGCAGTGATTACAGTGCCGCTTTGATTGCAGAATCAGTGAATGCGTGTGGATTAGAGATTTGGACCGATGTACCGGGTATTTATACAACCGACCCACGTATTGCCTCTGCTGCCTCACCAATCCCTGAAATCAGTTTCAGCGAAGCCTCTGAAATGGCAAATTATGGGGCTAAAATATTGCACCCATCAACCCTATTACCAGCACTTCGCCATCAAATTCCGGTATTTGTTGGTTCATCAAAAGAACCCGAAAAAGGCGGCACATGGATTAAACAGCAGGTAAATAGCTCTCCACTATTTAGAGCATTAACCCTACGCTGCAATCAAACCATGGTAACATTACATAGCCCAAATATGTTTCATGCTTACGGTTTCCTTGCCGAAGTGTTTAAAATTTTGGCAAAATACCAAATATCTGTAGATTTAATTACAACTTCCGAAGTCAGTGTTGCTCTCACTCTTGATCAAACAAACACCAGTGGCAAAGCACCTGAATTGCCACCAGAAGCACAGCAAGAACTTGAAGAACTCTGCACAATCGAAATAGAACACAATTTGTGCTTAGTTGCGCTCATTGGTAATCAAATGAGTCACTCTAAAGGCTCAGCTAAACAAGTATTCGGTACTTTAGAGGATTTCAATTTACGTATGATTTGTTATGGTGCAAGCCAACATAATTTATGCTTTTTATTGAATGAATCAGACTCAAAACGTGCAGTTCAAGTTCTACATAAAGAGATATTTGAATAAATAGAACTAATTTAAATAAGGACCAGACCATTTACACTTGAATTGATATCAAGTGTATAAACTAAAAATCCCATTAATAGATTTATTAATGGGATTTTTTATTTTTAATTTAAAAAGAAATTAGTTTAAATTTGGACCTAACCATTTTTCAGTCTCTAACATGTCCCAGCCTTTTCTTTCCGCGTAACTCTCCGCCTGATCTTTTTGGATCTGAGCTATCGCAAAATAACGAGAATCAGGATGAGAGAAATACATGCCAGAAACAGAGGCTCCCGGCCACATAGCGTAGCTAGAAGTCAACGACATTCCTATTGCTTCTTCAACACCCATCAACTCCCACAATGTCCCTTTTTCTGTATGCTCAGGGCAAGCAGGGTATCCAGGTGCAGGACGAATACCTTGATATTTTTCACGGATAAGATCATCATTTGAAAGATCTTCGCCTGGTGAATATCCCCAAATACCTTTACGTACTTCTTTATGCAAATACTCGGCAAACGCTTCAGCTAAACGGTCAGCAACGGCTTGGATCATAATGGCATTATAATCATCACCTTTGGCTTTATAGTCATCAGCAAGCTCTCTTTCACCAATGCCACCAGTCACAGCAAAGCCACCAATCCAATCGGCCTTTCCGCTCTTTTTCGGTGCGATATAATCAGATAAACAATAGTTAAACCCTTTTGGTTTTTCTGTTTGTTGACGTAAATTATGCAGTACTTTCAATACCTCAGTACGTGATTCATCGGTATATACTTCAATATCATCATCGACACTGTTGGCAGGAAAAAGAGCACACATTCCTCGCGCTTTTAGTAAACCTTCTTTTTCTACACGATCCAACAGATCATTCGCATCTTTATATAAACGCTGCGCTTCTTCACCCACTTCTTCATGATCTAAAATTGCAGGGTATTTACCCATTAAAGACCATGTCATAAAGAAAGGTGTCCAATCAATATATTGGCGTAACGTCGCAACATCCATATCATCAATAATATGCGCACCCGGCTTTACAGGTGCCGGAGGCGTATAGCTTATCCAATCAATATCGACTTTGTTTGCTCGCGCTCTTTCTAGTGACACGGGTTTTGTTCGTGGTTTTTTACGATTATGTTGATCACGTACTCGCTCGTAATCTAAATCTAACTTTTCAACAAATGCAGGTTTCAGTTCATCAGAAAGTAATGAGGTACATACGCCAACCGCACGAGAAGCGTTGTTAACATAAACCACAGGCTGAGAGTAATTTTGTTCTATCTTAACGGCAGTATGTGCTTTAGAAGTTGTTGCTCCACCAATCAAAAGTGGCAAATCAAAGCCTTGACGATCCATCTCTTTAGCCACATGGACCATCTCATCAAGTGATGGTGTAATAAGGCCAGAAAGTCCAATAATATCGACGTTCTCTTCTTTCGCAACTTTTAGAATTTTCTCACAAGAAACCATCACGCCAAGATCAATGATTTCATAGTTATTACATTGAAGAACAACCCCAACAATATTCTTGCCGATATCGTGAACGTCACCTTTCACAGTTGCTAATAAGATTTTGCCATTGGTTGAACCTACATCTTTCGTGGCATTAATAAAAGGTTCTAAATGCGCTACGGCTTGTTTCATCACTCGTGCTGACTTTACGACTTGAGGAAGGAACATTTTCCCTTCACCAAATAAATCACCCACGACGTTCATGCCGTCCATTAAAGGACCTTCGATCACTTCAATAGGGCGAGCGGCATTGACCCGAGCTTCTTCCGTATCTTCAACAATGAAGTCAGTAATTCCTTTCACTAAAGAATGTTCAAGACGCTTTTCTACCGACCACGTTCTCCATTCTAAAGCCGATTTATCTTCAACCTTCCCGACCGCTCGTTCTAGATATTCTGTTGCCATATCAAGTAGACGTTCTGTTGAATCATCACGACGGTTAAGTACAACATCTTCTACCGCTTCACGTAAATCTTCAGGTACATTATCGTAAATTTCTAATTGGCCTGCATTTACGATCCCCATATCCATACCGTTCTTAAAACAGTGATATAAGAACACGGCGTGAATCGCTTCACGTACGTAATTATTACCTCGGAATGAGAATGATACGTTAGATACGCCACCTGAAATCATGGCATGGGGAAGTGTTCTTTTTATATCTGCAACGGCTTCAATAAAATCAACAGCGTAGTTGTTATGCTCATCGATTCCTGTTGCAACAGCAAAGATATTTGGGTCAAAAATAATGTCTTCTGGTGGGAAACCAACTTCATCTACTAAGATGTTATAAGCGTTAGTACATATTTCTATTTTTCGCTCACGCGTATCCGCTTGACCTACTTCATCAAAGGCCATCACAATTACAGCCGCACCATAGCGACGGATTAGCTTAGCTTGTTGTAAGAATTTTTCCTTACCTTCTTTAAGTGATATTGAGTTAACAATACCCTTACCTTGAATACATTTAAGACCCGCTTCGATTACTTCCCACTTAGAAGAATCAACCATCACCGGTACTTTGGATATCTCTGGCTCTGAAGCACATAGGTTTAAGAATTTAACCATACACGCTTCAGCATCAAGCATACCTTCATCCATATTGATATCGATGATTTGAGCGCCGTTTTCTACTTGCTCACGAGCGACACTCAATGCTTCATCGTATAGCTCTTCTTTAATTAAACGTTTAAAACGAGCAGAACCGGTGACATTAGTTCTTTCACCTACGTTCACAAAAAGGGATTCTTGAGATATTGTTAACGGCTCTAAACCAGATAAGCGACAAGCTACCGGAAGTGTAGGTAATGAACGAGGTTTAATACCTTCAACCACTTGTGCCATTTGACGGATATGCTCAGGTGTTGTGCCACAACAGCCACCGATCAAATTTAAGAAACCACTTTCAGCCCACTCTTTTACGTGCTCAGCCATTTCTTCTGGAGAAAGATCATACTCACCGAAGGCATTAGGCAAACCAGCATTCGGGTGTGCTGAAACACTGCACTCTGAAATACGAGACAACTCACTCACATACTCACGTAATTCATCAGGCCCTAATGCACAGTTCAAACCAAATGAGATTGGTTTAACATGACGCAAAGCATTATAGAACGCTTCTGTTGTTTGTCCTGAAAGCGTACGACCTGAAGCATCGGTTATCGTACCTGAAATCATCACTGGTAATATGATACCCATTTCTTCAAAAACAGATTCGACTGCAAAAGAACAGGCTTTTGCATTCAAGGTATCAAAGATAGTTTCGATAAGAATTAAATCAGAACCACCTCTAATTAAGGCACGAGTTGATTCTGAGTAGGCTTCGACTAATTCATCAAAAGAGACATTTCGATAACCAGGGTCATTCACATCCGGGGAAATAGAACACGTTCGGTTTGTAGGGCCTAAAACACCTGCAACATAACGCGGTTTATGTGGTGTTTTTAATGTCCACTCATCAGCGACTTCTCTTGCTAACCTTGCAGCTTCGAAGTTCATTTCTTCGCTCAGGCTTTCCATATCATAGTCAGCCATTGCGATTGTTGTTGAGTTAAAGGTATTCGTTTCTAAAATATCAGCACCCGCCTCTAAATAAGCAGAATGAATATCCTTAATAACTTGAGGACGAGAAAGCACTAAAAGGTCATTGTTACCCTTTAAATCACAATGCCAATCACTAAAGCGCTCTCCACGATAATCTTGCTCTTCAAACTTATACTCTTGGATCATGGTACCCATACCACCATCTATCAAAAGAATACGTTTTAATAACTGTTGTTCTATTTGAGTTTTTTTATTGCTTCCTGCCACGGTACTGCCTCATCCATAATACGTTTCTTTTACAATCCTATCACACATAGAATAGGAATCTAGACGTCCAAAATAGATTTATTTCCACAAATTAGAAATAAAGTTTGATATTTATCAAATAGAGCGGAAAATGACCTTAATCACATTTTGTTACATTAATGACATATTTAGAGGTTAACCATGTCTGTGTATAACACACTCTGTTTTCTAGCAGCTGCTGCTATGCTAATTGCTTTTATTAATAGCAAGATAGGAAAAATGCAAACTACGATCGCTATCACTGCTGGTTCAATGATTCTATCACTAGGGATCATTATCGCGGGGCAAAATGATTGGTTTAACCTAAGAGAAGTGGCAACCGAAACTTTAACTGAGATAGATTTTGAAGACTTCCTATTAAATGGAATACTTGGTTTCTTATTATTTGCCGGTGGGCTAGGAATCAAATTACAAAACCTGAAAGACCAAAAATGGGAAATAACTGTACTTGCTTTAGGGGCAACGCTATTTTCAACCTTCTTTATTGGTTTTGCGTTATGGGGAATATGCAATCTCATTGGTATTAATCTTGATTTAATCTACTGCTTATTATTTGGTTCCCTTATCTCTCCAACTGATCCTATTGCTGTTCTCGCTATTGTAAAAAAACTGAATGCTCCACAACGTATTTCAACTCAAATCGAAGGTGAATCGTTATTTAATGATGGTTTTGGCTTAGTTATCTTCGTAACGCTATTTACGATTGCTTTTGGCTCAGAAGCGCCAACAGTCAGCAGTGTAACCGCATTATTTTTACAAGAAGCTATTGGCGGTGTTATTTATGGTTTTGTTTTAGGTCTGATTTTTCATTATCTAATAAGCTCTACAAATGACCATTCAATGGAATTATTATTAACTATAGGTATTCCTACATCAGGTTATGCCTTTGCTGGGATCCTTGAAGTTTCAGGCCCATTAGCAATGGTTGTATCTGGAATTATGATCGGTAACTGGACACGTTACATTGGGTTTTCAAAGGAAAGTGAAGACCATTTGGATAATTTTTGGGAGCTGATTGACGAATTTTTAAATGGCGTATTGTTTCTTCTTATTGGTATGTCGATGCTTCTATTCCAATTCCATCAAGAAGATTGGATATTAATGGCAATCTCTATTCCACTAGTACTAGCAAGCCGCTATATAAGTGTCTTTTTGTCATATGTTGGATTTAGAAGATTCAGAATATATAACCCACTATCTGTAAATATACTAACTTGGGGCGGACTTCGAGGAGGATTAGCTTTAGCAATGGCTTTAGCTATCCCAGCTGGTATTTTAGTGATACCAGAGAAAAATATTGATGTGAGAGAAATTATACTTGTTATGACTTACTCTGTAGTTGTCTTTTCTATTTTAATTCAAGGTTCTACCATTACAACAATGATTGAAAAAGCAAAGAAATTGGAAAAAGATACTTAACTTTTTCGTCATATATTACTTAATGGAGATGCATCTTATGTATCTCCATTATTTATATCTATGGCTACAAACTCGTAATCTCACCCTTTATACTTTACAAAGATCTATACTATTAATAGCTAATAAGCTATCTATGCCCCCAGCCTCGAGATCGACATCCCCTCGACCTAACTGGCCGTAAGCTCTTCAATAAAAACCCTAACTAACTAAACTACCACTTCACCGTGTCGATTCGTAAGCGCTTAACTAACCACACATATCAATATTAAGCAGGCTTTGTCATAGTATCTTTTTAATCGGAGGTATTATGAATCAGCAAAGTAAGCGCGATCATTGGGCTAATATTTTAGAGCAGCAGAAAGAGAGTAACCTATCTATCAAGCAATTTTGTATTGATAACGAAATCAGCTACCAAACCCTTTATTACTGGTCCAAGAAACTCAGCGAGTCAGAAGTCACAACAAAAATTCACCCCATTATCGTGACAGAGCCAACACAAGAGCAGTCTAATATTGTGGTGCTGACATGTAATAATGGCCTTCGTGCCGAGTTACCAGCAAATCTTAATTCCAAACAAATAAAATATTGGGTTGATGCATTGCAATGATACAGTCAGGAAAGGTTTACCTCGTCGTTAGTGTCACCGACATGAGAAAATCCATTGATGGCTTATCACTCATTGTCGCCGAAACGCTGGAAATGGACCCATTCAGTGAAGCCTGGTTTATTTTTTGTAACCGCAATCGAGATAAACTCAAGATCTTGTTTTGGGATACCAATGGTTTTTGGCTTTATTATCGTCGCTTAGAAAAAGGGACTTTCAAATGGCCAACCCCCAATATTGATGGTGCGCTCCACATTAGCAGACAACAACTCAACTGGCTTTTATCTGGACTGACTTTAGATCATGCCAAAGCTCATAAGCCGTTATTTAACCTAGAAGTGTGATCGCTGATAATGATCATCAAATTGGACTTGAACGATCCTTTTTCGATGTCACACTTAGGGTAATTAAACAACCTTGAGCTAAAGCATGACCGATCTTCCTAATGATATTGAGCAACTAAAAGCGATGCTACTTGAGCTTCATAATCAAAATGAAGCCAAAGAGAAGCTGCTTGTTGCCAAGCAAGAAGAAGTCGCTGAATTAAAAACTCAAGTTGCACTCTTGGTTGAGCAATTAAACCTAAATAAATCCAAGCGCTTCTCATCGCAAAGTGAAAAAGTACCAAAAGGTACTTTTAATGAGGCTGAACAGCAAAACTCGCTCCCTAAATCGAATGATGAGAAGAAAAAAACAGGTCGTAAACCTCTACCAAAAGAGCTTGATCGTGAGATACACAAGCATGAACTCAATGCACCTTATTGTGAATGTTGTGATGAACCATTGCATGAATGTGGGGTTAAAACCTCAGAAGAGCTTAAAATCATTCCTCAAAAGGTCACTGTCATTCGCCACGAACGCACTAAATACGCTTGTCGCCAATGCGAAAAAACACAAACCAAATCCAACATTATCACCGCACCAAAGCCCGCTAGCATGATCCCAAAAAGTATGGGAAGCGCTGACGCCTTTGCGGCAGTCGTGACTGCTAAATACGTGGATGCCTTGCCATTGTATCGTCAGGTCGACATATTAAATCGCTCAGGCATTGATATAAGTCGTGCGACATTAGCCAATTGGTGTGTTCAGTTGGGTAACAAAGTGAAACCAGTCATTGATGAAATGAAATCAAGACTGCTTAATGAAAAACTTATCTGCGCAGATGAAACCACAGTACAAGTGTTACGCGAAGAAGATAGAAAAGCGCAAACCAAATCTTATATGTGGGTTTACCGTAGTGGTGAATTCATTAAAAACCCTGTAGTTATCTATGATTATCACCCAAGCCGTGCAGCAACGTGTGCAAAAGATTTTTTAGGTGATTACTCAGGATACTTACTCTCTGATGGCTATAGCGTATACGACACATTAGATGCCGTAACCCAAGCCGCGTGTATGGCACACGTTCGTAGAAAGTTCACCGATGCACAAAAAGCGTCACCCTCTAAAAAAGCGGGAAAACCAGAAAAAGCGCTCAACTTCATCGCCAAACTTTACGGCGTAGAAAGAAAGGCAAAGGGATTATCTGCAAATGAACGGCAGAAGATAAGAAAACAGGAAGCTGAGCCAATATTGAATGAATTTAAAGAGTGGCTTGATGTTCAAAATGTCTTACCCAAAGGGGCATTAGGTAAAGCTATCGCCTACACTCAAAAGCCATGGCCTAAATTACTCACCTATCTTGAGGATGGTGATATCAGCATCGATAATAATGTCACAGAAAGAGACATTAGGCCGTTTACCACAGGTAGAAAAAACTGGATGTTCTCGACGTCTGTCGAGGGTGCGAAGGCGAGTGCTAACTTGTATAGCTTGGTAATGACGTGCCGCGCCAATGACATTAACCCGTATTATTACTTCCAGTATCTATTTACGGAATTACCTAAACGTGATCCAGCCGATGATATGTCGGATCTTATGCCGTGGCTCGTTGAAATGAGTGATGCAGAGTAAAGCATCACTAGTTCATTGAGCGCTTACTTCGATTCTGCATCATTTACTTTTATACCAACGTAAAGAAGCCCTAATCTTTTAATTAGTTTTTAATCGTGGCTGCGTTAATGGGATTTTCTATCAACCTTGAAAGCGACACGTCCTCCGGCTTGACTAGCCGCTAAGTTTTCCAATAAAAAGCCTCACCAACTGAACTACCACTTCGCAGTGTCTATTCAGCATCATTCAACTTTTATACATATGTAAAAAAGTATAGTGGGTACGTTAACTGGACTTTCTATTAACCTTGAAAGCGACACGTCCCCGGCGTGACTGGCCGCTAAGCTCTCCAATAAAAAGCCTAACCAACTGAACTACCACTCCCCAGTATCTATTCAACATCATTTTACTTTTATAT
>NZ_WBVP01000130.1 GCF_008933155.1 Aliivibrio finisterrensis
CCTTTTTTTAGGTTTAAAAACAATTGCTCTTTAACAATTTGGAAAGCTGACTGATTTAGCTTAATTTATTTTTACTTTTGAAAAAGTAAAACAAAACAGCTTAGGCTGTAATTAAGTTAAATCAAAATTTAAAAGTTCTTAATATCTTTTGTTTATCTTAGATAAACAAAGTAAAAACACATTCAAGTGTTCTTGTATTTTGAATCCGGCGAAAAACCAGAACTCCCTATCTTTTATACAGAGATAGCGACGAGTC
>NZ_WBVP01000131.1 GCF_008933155.1 Aliivibrio finisterrensis
ATAATGTTGGGTCTGTAGCTCAGTTGGTTAGAGCGCACCCCTGATAAGGGTGAGGTCGGTGGTTCAAATCCACTCAGACCCACCAATACTTTTCCAGTAAGTATTGGTGATAACATTATATTTTGGGGCTATAGCTCAGCTGGGAGAGCGCCTGCCTTGCACGCAGGAGGTCTGCGGTTCGATCCCGCATAGCTCCACCATCTTTAAGTATTCTCCTTGAGAGTCTTTAAAAATGGTTTGAAACCTTTTTT
>NZ_WBVP01000132.1 GCF_008933155.1 Aliivibrio finisterrensis
AACCCCTAAATAGTACCCTTGGTCATCGGCGGTAACCGTGTAGTTGGCGCCTGTTGCGCCATTAATTTCAGCGCTCACGGGCCATGTATCACTGCTACCGGCAGCACCTGACAAGCGATACCATTGGTACGTGAGATTGGCACTCGATGGCTGCTCCAGCAACACCACACTCAATACCTCACTTTGAGGAAGGGGTATCTGTGATGGCGTCAACGCGATACTCAATAACTCCGTCACGCCACTGACCACA
>NZ_WBVP01000133.1 GCF_008933155.1 Aliivibrio finisterrensis
CCGAAGGTGTGGTGCTGGTGTTATCTAGAGAATAATTGGCTAATGTATCTAAGGCCGACACCGCCGTTTGAACACCAGAAAGTGTGGTTAAGGTGTTGTTGATAAGGGCGGTATTTATCACCGAGAGGTTCACATCTTTGAGTTCATCAAAGCCAGCGGTGTGATAAGTAGCAAGACTTGGCGCTGTGGTTATGGTGCCATCGGCGTAATCATCAAGGGCATTAATGGCATCAACCAGCG
>NZ_WBVP01000134.1 GCF_008933155.1 Aliivibrio finisterrensis
ATTTATGAGTGTTCACACAGATTGATTAGGTTAAAAATGTAAAGAAGCAATAGAAGGTGCCCAACACCTTCAAATATCCAGTGTCCCGTTCGTCTAGAGGCCTAGGACACCGCCCTTTCACGGCGGTAACAGGGGTTCGACTCCCCTACGGGATACCATTGGGTCGTTAGCTCAGTTGGTAGAGCAGTTGACTTTTAATCAATTGGTCGCAGGTTCGAATCCTGCACGAC
>NZ_WBVP01000135.1 GCF_008933155.1 Aliivibrio finisterrensis
ACACCAATCTCAACATAGCTGGTCACCGTTGGCGCGATTTGGGTATTATCAGCGGCATAACTTTGAATGATCGCTAAGCTATCAACCACAGTTTGAATGCCAGCTACGGTAGTCAACGATTGACTGTCCACTTGCCCATTGATTTCACTGAGGTTATTGGCATCGACACCAGTAACGCCTACCACAGCATAATCGGTCACGCTTGGCGCGGTTTGGGTATTATCAGC
>NZ_WBVP01000136.1 GCF_008933155.1 Aliivibrio finisterrensis
GTCTGCAGCATAGCTTTGAATAATCGCTAAGCTATCAACCACAGTTTGAATACCAGTGACGGTAGTTAGCGACTGGCTGTCAACTTGTGCATTAATTTCCGCCAAGTTGTTGGCATCAATACCCGTGACGCCAAAGTCGGCATAATCACTCACCGATGGTGCTGGTTGCGTATTATCCAACGCGTAGGTTCGTATCACATTGACGCTATTAGTTAGAGTCTGG
>NZ_WBVP01000137.1 GCF_008933155.1 Aliivibrio finisterrensis
GGGTGGCTGCGATCCAGACTCTAACCGATAGCGTCAATGTGATTCAAAGTTACGTGGCCGATAATACGCAAACCGCGCCAACAGTAACCGATTATGCGCAAGTGGGCATTAACGGTGTGGATGCCAACAACCTCAGTGAAGTAAACGGTCAGGTGGGCAGTCAATCGTTGACCACGGTGGCTGTGATCCAGATTCTAACCGATAGCGTCAACGTGATTCAAAG
>NZ_WBVP01000138.1 GCF_008933155.1 Aliivibrio finisterrensis
TATATCAACATCATCAATCTCAATAAATAATCACTCAAGGGGAGGAACTGTATTGTGGTCGCTAAAATTATAGCGACAAAGAACGGTTCTCCCCCTTAATTACTAGGGTTATGAGATCGGCATAGTCAATACAAGGGGGAGTTAGAGGGGGTTGCTCATATTTTCTTAATTCTGAAGAGAAATTAAACCCATTACTAACAACCCCTCCTAACCTCCCCT
>NZ_WBVP01000139.1 GCF_008933155.1 Aliivibrio finisterrensis
TGCGTAGTTTTGGATCACTGTTAGGCTATCGATAAGTGTTTGTATCGAGGCAACACTTGTTAGTGACTGACTGTCAACTTGTGCATTAATTTCCGCTAAATTGTTGGCATCAATACCCGTGACGCCAAAGTCGGCATAATCACTCACCGATGGTGCAGGTTGCGTATTATCCAACGCGTAGGTTCGTATCACATTGACGCTATCGGTTAAAGTCTGG
>NZ_WBVP01000014.1 GCF_008933155.1 Aliivibrio finisterrensis
GGGCTCGCTGTAAGTGATAAACTCACAACAAACTCCCCTGAATCCTTTGAGCGAAGCGATCTGAACCCTGCTCTATTACTTAATCGAATCAGCCAAGTGACTCACTGCTAACGCAAAATAATGCGAACGGTTCCAATCCATTAATACTTGATAGTTATTGTAAACAAGGTACGCACGGCCATCTTTGTCGTCGGGTTGCACTAACCATGCTTCGATATCTACATCAGGTAATGCTTTACCTGTCAAACGACGAACACCCAATTCTTGCCATTGAGCTAACGTCTTACTTTTTTCTTCCGACAACCCTTTTAAGCTTTCTGCATCTAATGATTCAGGTAACTGAACTTGACGACCCCACGTATAGGTATCATCCCAACCAACTTGTTTTAAATAATTTGCAGCTGAAGCAAATACATCGGCTTCGGTAGTCCAAATATCTTTACGACCATCATCATTACCATCAACCGCATACGCTAAGAATGACGTTGGCATAAACTGACACTGACCCATAGCACCAGCCCACGACCCTTTCATATTTTCTGGAGTAATGTGCCCTTGCTGTAAAATCGTTAAGGCAGCCATGGTTTGTTTTTTGAAGAATTCTTCACGACGGCCGTCATAAGCTAACGTCGTCAATGCTTCAATAACATTATAACCACCGGTAAGCTTACCAAAGTTACTTTCAACACCCCATAACGCAACAATAAAACGAGGTTGAACCGCATATTCATTACCAATTCGGGTCAATTCTTTATAGTGCTTTTGGTATAAATCATTTGCTTGTTTGATTTTCCATTTTGGCACAGCTCGTGGAATATACTCATCTAGCGTTAATTTTTTTTCTGGTTGATTTCGATCTGATTTAACCGCTTTTTCTTTAAAGGCAATATCTTTAAATGCACGCTCAAGAATCGGTTCTGAAATGCCTATTTCTCTCGCTTCATTTTTTAATTCTACAATATAGTCCTGAAAGTCCCCCTCAGCTGTGCCCGCAGTTACTGATGTTGCCATTAATAAACTGACTATCCCTAGCAGTAATTTCTTTTTCATGGGTTATTTCTCATTTCTTTGTGCTTTCTCTTGCTTGTATTTCTCAAGCAGATTCTCTGGAGGCGGTGGTAACTGTAAAAAGAAGCCTTCATTTTGAATTGATGATTTTACTTTTTCTACGTCAACTGAAGCTAATGTTCTGCCTGCCAAATTTACGACCATTACCATGGTTGGTGTACCAAACATTGTCATTAATTCTTTCGGAACGGGAGTAAAGTCATCTTTTTTTGCTATATAAAGATAAGCACCTTGTTTCTTAGTACTTTTATAAACTGAACAGAACATTTTATAACCTATTTTTGATAGAATTGATCTTACTCTCAACTTCACACATTCATTTAATGTCTATTTGATGAGAGCCTTACTAAAAAGTACACTTAAGACAATAAGATAACTTGCTGTACGCTTAAACTGACTATAACATGGTATCAGATTTGTGGTATTAAATTTATCAAGATACAGAATAGTATGACAAAAACAGCCGATTTAAAGGGCAGTAATTTCACCCTTTCAGTATTACATTTACCTAATGATGACGTTGCTTTGGCATTAAGTATGCTTGAGCAGAAAGTAGCTCAAGCACCCTCTTTTTTTGCTTCAGCGCCTGTCGTGGTCAATATTGAAAATGTATCGAATGAAATTAACTTTGTTGAGCTAAAATCTGGTGTCGAACGCACTGGGATGATCCCTGTTGGGATCACAGGCTGTAAAGATAAAGAAAAGCAGGCTCAGGCAACAGCAGCAGGATTTGCTGTTATGACTTCATTTACACCTCAACAAGTAACACAAAAAGCCAGTATGCAGCCAACGAAAGTGGTAAAAACGCCTATTCGTTCAGGCCAGCAAGTGTATGCAAAAGATGCAGACCTTGTCATTTTAAATCACGTAAGCCCAGGCGCAGAAGTGATTGCGGATGGCAGTATACATATTCACGGCACATTACGTGGCAGAGCAATTGCTGGCGCGAGTGGTCAAACAGAAGCAAAAGTCTTCTGTAAAAACTTACAAGCTGAACTGATTTCCATTGCGGGTAATTATTGGTTAAGCGACCAAATTGACAAAGAGTATTGGCATCAAAATGTCATGATCACTATGGTTGAAGACCGTATTCAGATCGATACCCTAACGTTATAGCACAACTGAAAAGGAATAATAAAAATGGCACGTATTGTCGTTGTGACTTCAGGCAAAGGCGGTGTAGGTAAAACTACTTCTAGCTCTGCTATTGCATCCGGACTTGCTTTAGCTGGCAAAAAAACCGCGGTAATCGATTTTGATATTGGTTTGCGTAACCTTGACTTAATCATGGGCTGCGAACGTCGCGTTGTTTACGATTTTGTAAACGTAATCAATGGCGAAGCAACTCTGAACCAAGCATTAATTAAAGATAAGCGTGTGGGTAATTTATTTATCCTACCCGCTTCTCAAACTCGTGATAAAGACGCACTAACAAAAGAAGGCGTTCGTCGAGTTCTTGATGAACTTATCGAAATGAATTTTGATTTCATTATTTGTGATTCTCCAGCGGGTATCGAAGCAGGTGCTTTAATGGCACTTTACTTTGCAGATGAAGCGATCATCACAACTAACCCTGAAGTTTCTTCTGTTCGAGATTCAGACCGTATTCTTGGGATTTTAGATTCTAAGTCTCGCCGTTCAGAAGAATCATTAGAACCAGTTAAGCAACATTTGCTACTTACTCGTTATTGCCCTGCTCGCGTAAATCAAGGTGAAATGCTGAGTGTAGGTGATGTTGAAGAAATCCTGAATATCCCACTATTAGGGGTAATTCCTGAGAGTCAATCAGTACTAAACGCATCGAATAAGGGTGTGCCTGTAATTTTTGATGAGGAGTCTAATGCTGGCGCGGCATACCAAGATGCTGTTGACCGTCTATTAGGCAAAGAAGTTTCATTCCGTTTCTTAGAAGAAGAGAAAAAAGGCATCTTTAAACGACTATTTGGAGGTTAAGCATGGCATTGCTTGAGTTTTTTAGACCACAGAAAAAAGCCACTGCTAACATAGCTAAGGAAAGGCTACAGATCATCGTTGCAGAACGTCGTAATGGCGGACCTGCTCCATCCTATTTACCACAACTTAAAGAAGATATTCTTAAAGTGATCAGTAAATATGTTGAAGTAAACCCTGATATGGTAACGGTTTCTCTTGAACAAAAAGAGGAAGATTTATCAGTATTAGAGTTAAACGTTACTCTTCCTGAAGATGATCATTAACGTCTAAAAAAATTCGATATTGATAAAAAAGGTGACTATTAATAGTCACCTTTTTTCTTAAGTGGAATTGGTATTAATATTACTGTTACTTTTCAAGTACCGCCATGAAGCCCGTCTCAAGTAAGTCACCTCGCCAACCATTCAATGCGTCAGGTTTTAGTTCTGGCGCGCTGTTCTTTTTCCACTTCCAAGATAATAACTGATTTAACTGCTTTTTAGAGGCTAAGAACTCCGGCATCAATCCTGATTTATCTGATGCTAGCTTCACTTCATCTTTCAATAATTTGAAGATCTGCTTATAACCAGGGTAGTCCATTAAACGAGTGATCTCTTTTGGGTATTCAGCAGGGTTTAAATCATCTACTAGATAAGAGAAACGCAATAATTTTCCACCATGACGCTGCACCTCTCTTGGATCAAAACCTTCTTTTAACATTTGCTCTTTACTGCGAATGTTAAAACGTGCCAATTTCCATAAACTCAATTCATGAGCAACAAAGTTAACCGCAAGATCACGCTTTCTTGCTTCTTCTAAACGCCATTTAGCTGCCATTTTTAGTACCGCTAATTGCTTAGGATTTAACTGCCACGCATTTTTAATATCTAAATACGCTTTTTCTGCATCTGGCTGCTTTTCACGTTTTTTTACCGCTAATTCAGATTCTTCATAGGCTGCTGCTTCCCACGGTGTTTCTGCTAATTCTGCTTTTAGCTTTTCAAACATAGGCAGTAAGTAATGCACATCTGCTGCGGCATAGTTAAGCTGTTTTTCAGACAATGGACGCGCCATCCAATCTGTTCGAGCCTCACCTTTATCTAGATCTACACCTAAATAATCAGAAACCAATTTCGCAAAGCCCGTGGATAAACCATAACCCAAGAATGCAGCCATGATCTGTGTATCGATCATAGGCGTTGGCATGCAACCCGCGTAATGTTGGAATACTTCTAAATCTTCACCACACGCATGAAGCACTTTAGTTACCGATTCATTTTTTAATAAATCCCAAAGTGGGGTTAAATCATCAATTTCAACGGGGTCAACAAGCGCTAATGTCTCGCCATCAAACATTTGAATTAAACCTAAGCGAGCATATAGCGTTCGTGTTCTTACAAACTCAGTATCTAACATTAAAAATGGTTTACTACTTGCTTGCTGACAGATCTCAGCCAAACGCTGACTCTGAGTGACGATTTCAAATTTCACTATTCTTCCTTAAAAGATCGATAAGGCAAGATAGCTTAACCTCAATAAAAACTAAGCTATCTTGTCTCTAAAATTTCATAACAAATAGAAATAATGCCAGCGAGTAAGCTGGCATTATCGTGTTTTTACATTGTAACCAAATTATGCGTTTTCTTCTGCTTTATATTCATCACGCAGTTCACGACGCAGAATTTTACCTACGTTTGTTTTTGGAAGATCGTCTCTAAACTCAACAATACGTGGGATTTTATAACCTGTAAGATGCTTACGACAATGAGCAATTAGTTCATCTTTCGTTAGGCTTGGATCACGTTTAACAACACAAATTCGAACCACTTCACCTGATGTAGGGTGTGGTTTACCTACAGCTGCGACTTCTAGTACTTTGCCATGAAGCGCAACAACATCTTCAATTTCATTTGGGTATACGTTAAAACCTGATACTAAAATCATGTCTTTTTTACGGTCAACGATATGCAGGAAGCCTTCATCATCAAATTTAACGATATCACCAGTGCTTACCCAACCATCTTCGGTGATCATATCTTTAGTTGCTTCAACACGGTTCCAATAACCTTTCATCACTTGAGGGCCACGAACTTGAAGCTCGCCGATTTGATCGTTAGCAACAACATTGCCTTCTTCATCAACCATTCGAACTTCAGTTGACGGCACAGGTAAGCCAATCGAGCCATTGTATGACGTTAGGTTATGCGGATAAGCTGCAACCAATGGAGAACACTCAGTTAAGCCGTAGCCTTCTAGTAGGTAACAACCTGTATGTTGCTGCCATTTTTCAGCAACGGCACGTTGCACAGCCATACCTCCACCTACAGATAGGCGAAGGTTACTGAAATCTAACTCATGGAAATCTTCGTTGTTCACTAGAGCATTAAACAGCGTATTTACACCAGTAATTGCAGTAAATGGGTATTTTTGTAGTTCTTTAATAAAACCTGGGATATCACGAGGATTAGTGATAAGCAGGTTACGACCACCCATTTCAATAAACAGTAAACAGTTAACCGTTAACGCAAATACATGGTAAAGAGGTAGCGCAGTAACAATAAGCTCACGCCCTTCAGTCAACACTGGGCCATAAGCGCCTTTTGCTTGCATTACGTTTGCAATCATATTGCGATGAGTCAGCATTGCGCCTTTTGCTACACCTGTAGTACCACCCGTGTATTGCAGGAAGGCTAAGTCTTCACTATCAATGAATGGCTTGATGTACTGCATTCTACGGCCTTTACGTAATGCATTACGCATAGAGGTAGCATGAGGAAGATCGTACTTTGGTACCATTTTCTTCACGTACTTAACCACGAAGTTTACAATCGTACCTTTGGCACGCGGCAGTTGCTCACCTAAGTTCGTTAAAATAACGTGTTTTACTGGTGTGTTCTCAACAACTTCTTCTAGCGTACTCGCAAAGTTTGAAACAATAACGATTGCAGCCGCACCTGCATCATTCAACTGATGCTCTAACTCACGTGGCGTATATAGTGGATTCACATTTACCGCTACCATACCCGCACGTAACACACCAAATAATGCAATTGGGTATTGCAGTAAGTTTGGCATCATTAACGCAACACGATCACCTTTTTTAAGCTTCAGTTCATTTTGTAAATAAGCAGCAAAAGCACGACTGCGCTCTTCCAACTTACGAAATGTCATTACTGAACCCATATTGATAAATGCAGGTTGATCGGCGTATTTATGAACCGATTTTTCAAACATATCAACCAATGAGCTATATTGGTCAGGGTTAATTTCTGCTGGTACGTCTTCTGGGTAACGTGAAAGCCAAACTTTATCCACGCTTTTCTCCTATTTTATATACGATTTATTGCGTATTTCACAATAATTCAAACAGTGATCACTATCACTTTTTATGTGTAGACTATTTACTCCACAATTATAGTCAACTTATTTTATTATCAATTGTATATTCGATGAATATTTGACCATGAACGGAGCGTTTTTTTAAATATGTGAAGCAGTTATGTATTTATTTTGTTAACTAACGCGCTAATGTAACTACTTACCTGAATAGGGTTTTCTAAATGGCAATGGTGACCACCTTCAATTTGATACCAATCAAAGTGTGAAATATAATCATATCGATGGGTTTTCTCTTTCAAATGCCCATAACCTTCGGTGCCAATAATCGCAATGACAGGGCACTCTATTTTTGAAAGTAATGCCAAAGCGTGAACTTCACTCATACGATACAGAGCATCGCATTTTACTTTTGCATCGGTTGTCCATTGAAGCGAGCTTGAATTGATACTCAATGATCGCATTACCATTGGTTCAACTAACCGTTCTGCAAGTTGATTCACGCTAGCTCTTAATTCAATGGCTGTTTGAGTATTTTTTAAGGTTCTCTGAGGCTTATTTCGATATCGCTGACGGCTTAAAATACCTTGTCGGATCCTATCTGAAATGGCCTCTTCTTCCTCACTTAAAGGGCCAAGTGCCTCTATCATCACCAATGCTGCTACTTTTTCAGGAAACACGGCACTATAAGCACTGGCGACTAAAGCACCTAAGGAATGACCAATAATAACTATAGGCTCTAATTTTAAGTGAAAGACTATTTGGTGAAGATCATCGATATAATCAAAGAAGTGATAAAAATTATCCCCTCCTTTATGGCTTGAGCGTCCATGACCAAACCAATCAATAGCAATTAAATGATGATGTGGGTTTTCTTGTGCGTAAGTTTCCATCGTCGTTTTAAACGTCGCTGCATTATCTTGCCAGCCATGCAAAAACAGCAATGTTTGGTGCGTATTTTTGGGTTTTATTTCCATCATTGCAATGGTGCCATGATGAAGTTCAATACTTGATTCTTGAAATGGGCTCATGCTGATTATTGTACTTCTTGTACCACTTTTCCACGACGGCTTTCAAGGCGGCTACGCTGATGTAAACATCGACTACCAGTACATGGCATATAATTCATATTGAAATCGTTAGTCACAACGTACTCTTGAACTTGCCATAAATGGATGCCAACGCCGGTAATGATGGGGAAAGAGTAAAGATAATCACCCACAGTGGCTTTTTCAATTCCATTTGATTGCCCTAAGACAGTAATTAATCGTCCTTTGGCATAAGTAACCGGATCGATAAACCCATCAAAATAAACCACGAATCGACCGTTTGGTTCTTGAGCAATGTCTGGCTTCCCAGAAGAAGAAATAGGTAGGTTAACCACTTCAATTCGAGTGGTTGTTGTTAAATTATCAATTCGAGCAATCACACCACCTAAGCGCACGTCACTCTCTCGATTACTTTCTGCTACTGTAGAAAAAGCACTGTACTCAGTGATAACGACAGCTTGAGAAGAAGTCAATTCTTGAGGCAATGAACTACAACCAGCAAGTAATAACACTAAAAAAAAGCACACTGTCTGTTTCATATTAATCCTTACATATCGGGTTAGATATAGAGATCGACACCGACGAGTTGAGCAAGTTCCTCTCTACGCTTTTGTAACATGATGTCCATATACTCTTCCATTGCTTTACGGTTTCCCCCTTCAGGCAAATCGTATTGAATGCGAGAGTTTGCGTATTCTGATTCATTCAGTTGTTTTACTTGTGCTGTTACCGCTGTCGCCACTTTTGATGGTTGTGCAACTAAAGATTTACTTCCCGTCGTTTTCTTGACTTGGTTCTTTTTTCCAACCGCTTGCTGTTTTTGTATCAGCGCGGGCGGTAAGCCTTGAATCGATACCATAATGACCTTTTAAATAAACAACTAAGCGAGGTATAAACTCCTCGCTTTAATTATAAAAACTATTCTCGACCCGGTAATTTCTTCCATGTCACCGTATCACGAACATAAACAGGAGCAGACTCTTCTGCTGGTAACGCCAATCCTTGTTCAAATTTTTGCTGTGCTAAAAACGCCATGTCTTCAGCATCAGGGTACAATACCTCAGAAGCTTTACGCTCTAATGGTAACTCTGCTAACGCTTCTGCATATGCATCCCATCCAGTGCCTACTGTTAACCACTCACCAGACTGCTCTGGCAAATAAGTTAATAACGCTTCTGGCTTAAAGACGGTTTCTGCCACATTATAAGTCCATGTTGCATCGTCATTACGTTGATACATACCAAAGTACACTTCACCCATACGAGCGTCGATAGCTGCTGCGACTTGCGTTGCACCATGTTCTCTATAACCAGCTTGAGCCATCGCTTCTAACGTTGAAATACCTATCATAGGTAAATCGGCACCAAACGCCAAACCTTGAGCAATGCCAATACCAATACGAACACCAGTAAAACTACCAGGGCCTTGACCAAAAGCTAATGCGTCTAAGTCTTGTAAGCGCACACCCGCTTCTTTTAATACTTCATCAACAAATGGCAATACTTTAATCGTGTGTTCACGCGGTGCCACTGCACGTCGAGAATAGACTTTCCCATCAACAATTAGTGCGACAGAACAGTTTTCAGTGGCGGTATCTACCGCTAAAATTTTTGCGCTCATTAATGCCTCAATTTTCTAAAATAGCTTCTTGTTTTTCTGATTCATTTTCACTGCTCTGATTGGCTTTTGCCAAAAATTCAGACACATTGCGTAAATCTCGTGTTCTTGGTATTGGTGGTAAACTCTGTAAAAATGTTGAACCATAAGGTCGTGTGACTAAACGGTTATCACAAATCACCAATACTCCTTTATCTTTAGTGTCTCGAATAAGACGACCAACACCCTGCTTCAACGTAATGACAGCATCTGGAATTTGTACTTGCGAGAATGCATCACCACCACTCAATTGACAATCTTCAATTCGAGCTTTTAACAATGGATCATCGGGTGCTGTAAAAGGAAGTTTATCAATGATAACACAGCTTAGCGCATCACCTCTAACATCAATCCCTTCCCAAAAAGCGCCCGTAGCAACCAATAAAGCATTCCCTAGTTCCATAAACTCAGACAGTAATTGCTGCTTAGTGGTTTCACCTTGTACTAAGACTGGCAGATCGAGTGTTTCTCTAAATTTCTCAGCTAAGTCACGCATCATTTGATGTGAAGTGCATAAGAAAAAACAACGACCATTATTTTGCTTAATCACTGGTTGCAATAACTCGACTAGTTTTTCAGCAATACCGTAACTGTTCGGTTCAGGCAAGAAACGAGGCACGCACAATAGCGCCTGTGTCTGATAATCAAACGGACTTGGTAAGGTAAACTGCTTCTTAGGCTCTAACCCTAAACGCTGAGTAAAATGCGAAAAATCATCATTTACCGCTAACGTTGCTGACGTAAAAATCCACGCACCTTCTTTATCGGCGAGATGCTCTTTAAATTTATCAGCAACAGAAAGAGGGGTTATATTCAAACTAAAATGACGAGGAGTACATTCATACCAATATGAATAACCACCAATCGTTGTATCACAAACACGCTCGAGTCGATTTTTTAGTAAGGTGCAACGCTCAAAGGCGGCATCCAATAGTTGACTACGACCTAATGCTAATTTTAATACATCATGTGCTAACTCGAAGGCATCGTTAATTCTTACAATTTCGCGCTGAACCGCTTGAGACTTAATCGCTTCTCGCCAGTTACCTCTAAAATTGGTATCACCTAAAATGATACGCAAGTCCATTGCTGAGCCAGCTAAACGCTCCGCTACTTTTTGCAGTTGGCGCATGTCTTTTGCTTCAGTGCGATAACCAATCTCGATATCTTTGGCTAATTCCGTTAATTGTCGGCTTGATAAATTCTGTCCAAAGTACTGGCTGGCAATATCTGGAAGCTGATGGGCTTCATCAAAGATAAAAATATCTGCTTCTGGAATTAGCTCACCAAATCCAGTTTCTTTAATTGCTAAATCGGCTAAAAATAGATGATGGTTTACCACCACGACATCCGCATCCATCGCTTTTTTACGCGCTTTAACCACAAAACACTCTTCAAAGCTTGGGCATTCTTTCCCTAAACAATTATCATTTGTTGATGTAATGCTTGGGATAATTGGGCTGTCTTCTGCAATTGCAGTGCAATCACCTAAATCGCCGGTTTTAGTTTCAGAAGACCAAGAACGTACCTTTACTAATTGAGTTAATAATTCAGGATCTGCGTGAGGCGTGTGGCTTTCTACCAATTGTTGATTCAAGCGTTCAGGACATAAATAATTTGAGCGCCCTTTTAATAAGGCGACTTGGCCATAAAAGCCCAAGGATGACGTCATTAAAGGTAGGTCTCGATGAAACAGCTGCTCTTGTAAGTTTTTAGAACCGGTACTGATGATGGTTTTTTTTCCACTCACTAATGCAGGAGCCAAATAGGCAAAGGTTTTTCCGGTACCCGTACCCGCTTCTACAACAAGCTGCGTACCATTTTTAATTGCATCATGAACGGCATGAGCCATATCAAGCTGGGGTTGACGAGGTTGGAAGCCGGGGATGGCTTTACCTAACGCGCCTGAAGAAGAAAATATCTTGGCTATCATATCAACCTGCATTCATTGTAAGTTTAAAAATAAGGTTGAGATTATGCCAAGATTTTGGAAAAAACTAAACGCTAAGTTTTGAGAGTTACGGTCTAAAACAGCGACTTCCAGATAACGACTTTCGCTAGTATTTTGATTTGATTTAGTAAAAACCCCTTTACGCCCTCTTCATTTATCGGTAAAAGAATAGAGAGCATACTATTTATAATTACCAATTTAGGTAAAACCATTGCAAACACGAGAGATAAAATGGAAAAGAAAATACTACTAACGGATTGCCCTGATTCTCGTGGGCTAATAGCGAAAATAACCAACATTTGTTACAAACATCAGTTAAATATTATTCATAATAATGAATATGTTGATAATGTCACAGGCCAGTTCTTTATGAGAACCGAGCTAGAAGGCATTTTTAATGATGTCACTTTTTTAACTGATATTGATGAAGCACTTCCGCCAGGGAGCCATCGTAAGTTAGTGACAGAACCGCGAAAGAAAGTGGTTATTCTGGTAACAAAAGAAGCACATTGTATTGGTGACATTCTTATCAAAGCCTATTCTGGTGCAATGAATATTGATATTGCCGCAGTTGTCGGTAACCACGATACTTTAGGTGGATTAATCGAAAAATTTGATATCCCATTCCACTATGTCTCTCATGAAGATCTGTCGCGCGAAGAGCATGAGGAAAAAATGCTTGAGGTCATTCATTCTTATGAGCCTGAATACGTGGTTCTAGCAAAATATATGCGTGTATTAACGCCAAACTTTGTGGCTCAATTTCCTAAAAAAATCATTAATATTCACCACAGCTTCTTGCCTGCATTTATTGGTGCTAAACCCTATCAACAAGCGTACGATCGCGGCGTAAAAATCATTGGTGCAACAGCACACTTTGTGACAAATGATTTAGATGAGGGACCAATTATTAAGCAAGATGTTATCCCTGTGGATCACAACTTTAGTGCTGAAGATATGGCAATGGCGGGGCGTGATGTTGAAAAATCTGTACTCAGTAAAGCGCTTACTAAAGTCTTAAATGATCACGTTTTTGTGTATGGTAACAAAACCGTTATTCTTTAATCTTACAGAAAACAAAAACAGCGTTCATAATGATCGCCGTTTTTGTTTTTATCTGTTGCTGTAACGCTCTTACTGTGCAGCTATAAACTCTATTGCGTGTTTATTAAATTCTTTTGGTTTATCAATATTACACACATGTCCACACTCAGGGATCTGTAATAATTGACTGTGTTCATGGACTGCTACCATCTCTTCGACAGGCTTCATAAACAAATAATCATTTGCCCCCATCACATACAGCGTAGGTATTGCGAGTTCTTTATCTTTAAAGTAACGCATTAATGGGTTTACATCAGCCGCTAATTTGAACCAACGTTTAAACTCTTTTTGGCATAATTTTTTGGCTTCACGTGTAAAAATATGACGAGATTCTTTTTGACTCTTCTGCGGCATAACAACATAAGAAAACAATTTATATAACCACATATAAGGCATGATATTTTTCGTCATATCCCCCATTTTAATCAGAAATTGAGATCGAAAATTAAAGCGTGTAATCGCACCTGCCAACACCATTGAACTCACTCTTTCTTGCGCAAGCTCGGCAAGATTTCGAACGATAATAGTACCCAAAGACATACCAACAAAATGCGCAGATTTGATATTAAGATGATCTAGCACATCCAAGATATCTTGGCTAACTGCTTTGAAAGAGTATTGTTTATTAATAAATTCTTTAATTTTAGAAAAATTATTCGAGCGTCCATGACCACGTAAATCAATGAGTAATACATTGAAGTTTTTTCTAAAAGCAGCAACTTGTTTAAACCATGTTGTCGAACTTCCACCAGCCCCATGAACAAACACTACCCATTTAGAACTTGATTCGTGCTCATAAGCTTTGTGGAATAATAAAGAATCAGTCATTCATTTTACTTTCATAAAAAATACACATTGCAGTCACTATATCATTTCAAAAGAGTAATGAATATACACGAAGCCTTGCTCCTTACTTATATCCGAGTGGACTAAACACCATGATGCGGACGGCCTATTGTGCTGTGCTCGTATTTCCTATTGAACATTACCCGCTTTCAATAAACAGCCTGAGGAGCTTTCAAATGCAACCATCTGTCACTCGCCGCTTTATACCATCAATAATCAAATTGTGATCGAGCACGTCGAAATATTTCGATAGTTCCATATCCACAACGTATGCATGTTAATATTGTCACATGAACATCGATGCTTTATTGACCGCATGGTGGCAGCTTCGCACTATTTTGGCCCCTTGCTTACCAACACTGCCGAGATAGGTTACGGTTAGTTGCGTACATCTAACTTCCTGTGGCTCCTTATAAACCCACCGTTGGTAAGTGGCGACCTTACCTTTCAGATTGTATTTCCCTTAGTCAGGGTGACTCTGCTTTCTTTCAAACAGACCCGTTTGTCAGTTTTGCTGGACAAACAAAAAAACGAGTACCTTCCGATTCTCGTTTTTATTTACCACGCTAATAAAACTAGACGGCTATCGTATGTAAGTCGTCATTAACTCATCTTTATATACAGGGCGATACCATACGCGCTCAGCCTCTTGGCAACACTGAGCTTTATCACAGCCAATAAGCTCACGGGTTAATTTTCCTTTCTTCACCCAGAGCTCAAGCATTGCATCCACACCATCTTCACTCATGCTGAATTTCTTTGCTAGTGCAATACGCTCTACACGGCCTTGTTCATCAATGTACTGTTTAAGCTCTGTTAAAATCATACTAAGGCAGCCTCTTGTTGCTCGACTTCTTTACTCTTATGTTTCAAGGCCAAATAAGTTACAGCCATTGCGATTAGCGAAATTGCAATCCACATACTGCTTGTCATTGGTGTATTAGAGAAATTGGCAATTTGGTAGTACAGCGTTGCTGATACGTAAGCTAATAGCATTGTCCAGCCCGCAATAAAGTAAGAGTACTGACGACCAAACTCACGCATATACGCCCCCATTGCAGCCACACATGGCGTGTAAAGCAGAATAAAGATTAAGTAAGCCATCGCACTTGCGCTTGTCACAAAGTGAGCTTGTAAATTACCAAAGATTGAATCAGCAACACCTTGGTCTTCTGCAACAGCACTAGAATTTGTTAAATCACCGACTTCAACACCTAATGGATCTGAATAGCTTAAACCTGATAGGTTGTCAGGAATAGACATCACCGCCTCTTCAAGACTTGCCATTAAATCAAACTCAGCACCTTCATCAGCGGGATCTGAATATAAGCTGTTTAATGTACCGACTACGGCTTCTTTTGCAAAAATACCGGTAATAATACCCACGGTTGCTGGCCAGTTATCTTCTTGAATACCAATTGGCGCTAATACTGGAGTTACGATTTGAGCGGCTTTTGATAATACGGAGTTTTCACTGTCTTCGTTACCAAATGAACCGTCCATACCCAATGAGTTAAAGAAGCTTAAAATAGTTACAACAACAACAATCGTTTTACCTGCACCAAGAACAAAGCGCTTCAGTTTCTGCCATGTTTTAATCATGATGTTACGTATTGTTGGAAATTCATAATCTGGAATTTCCATGATGAACGTATCACTACGGCCTGGATAGATTGTGTGCTTCAATAGTAAGCCTGTGAAAACAGCCGCTAAAATACCTAAGAAATACAAACCAAATACTACGTTCTGACCATTTTCTGGGAAGAAAGCTGCAGCAAACAAAGCATAAACAGGAAGACGTGCGCCACATGACATAAATGGAGCCATTGATGCCGCCAGTTTACGTTCACGCTCTTGCTCTAACGTACGAGTCGCCATAATAGCAGGAACGTTACAACCAAAACCTAGAACCAAAGGAACAAACGCTTTACCAGGTAAACCAATCTTTTGCATTACTTTATCAAGTACAAAAGCAGCGCGAGCCATATAACCCGAGCTTTCAAGTAGAGATAGGAATAAGTATAAACAACCGATCACAGGAATAAATGTCGCGACGGTTTGAATACCACCACCAACACCATCAGCGATAAGTGTAACTAACCAAACAGGCAAATGGCCATCTAATAAATAATGGCTACCATCAACGAGTAATGCCCCAACACCAATATCAAAGAAATCAATAAATGCACTACCAATGTTAATAGAGAACATAAACATCAGGTACATGACCAAGAAAAAGAAAGGAATACCGATCCATTTATTTAAAATTACACGGTCAATTTTCTCACTAACACTGTGGCTTAAACCACCTTCTTGACGACGTAATTGCTGACATAATTGATGTAAAAATGTGTATCGACAATCCGCAATATGAAAATCAGCTTCGACTTTCGTCGTTAATACATTAACGATATTAGCCACTGCATTTCTTTTTTCTGCTTCTAATCCATTCAATACTAATGCGTCATTTTCTAATGCTCGAATTGCCAGAGAACGACTTGATGCGTAATCACTTGTAAATAATGATGACGCTTCTTCTATTGCCGCCTCAACTTGTTCGCCATACGTCAGCTCAAGCGAGGTCATTTTTATGCCTTGAGCAATAGATTTATGAAGTTTTTCTTTAAACTTATGAACTTTGCCATTGTTGTTTGCAGAAAGTGCAAGTACTGGGCAGCCTAGTTTTTTCTCTAAACCTTTAATATCAAGAACTTGTCGTTGACGCTTTAATACATCCATTTTATTCAGTACAACGATCATTGGGCGACCCAATTCACGCAACTGTAATGTCATGTATAAACTACGTTCTAAACAAGAGGCATCCACCACATTAATAATCACGTCAGCATCATGTGTTAAAACCGCTCTTGAGGCGATGGTTTCATCAAGGCTATTTACATCATTACCACTGTCTAGTGCGTAGATACCAGGTAAATCCGTTAATAAAAAATCATCACCAGAACACGTATATTTACCGGTTTTCTTTTCGACAGTTACACCCGCCCAGTTACCAACTTGTTGCTTAGCACCAGTTAGGCCATTAAATAAGGTTGTTTTACCACTGTTTGGGTTACCTACAGTTAGTACTTGATACTGCATCTTATAATTCCTTAACTGTGATCTGTTCTGCTAAATTTTTACGAATAGCGAGAGAAGTACCTCTTACGCTAATTTGTAATGGGTCGCCCATTGGAGCTTTACGCAAAATAAAGATTTCCGTATGCGGTAGCATTCCCATTACCATTAGCTTCTTTCTTGTATCTGTTGGTAATAAAGACATATCGGTTACTACGGCTTTTTTTCCGCTATCTAATTGCGTTAGTTTCATCTCAAGCTCCACGATAGTGAGAATCATTATTATTTCGTTTCATTCTATAACTTACGCTTACATTTTTCTTGCGATAAATCAATTTTTGTCAGTAAATTGACAAAAATCCTATAAATTTAAACTTTTATGCGGAAAATATCTTTTGTGATACCGCTCCAAGGCAACGTCAATTACGTCAAAAACCTCTAGCAAAAAACAACGTCAAAATAATGAAAGGATAGCAACAAAAACGCCATTAAATAAAAACCCTTAGCATTCAACGGCTTGTGATTAATTTAAATTGATGGCGGATTTATACCTGTAGATTGTCGTTATTTTGATATGTAAAAAAAGAAAGCCAACGTATAGTTTCTACATCGAGAGGGAAACTTCTCAAACTTTTATTCTAATAGAGGTAATGAGATTTATCTTATTACCTCGGCAGCAAGCGAAGGCACCATTGGTGCCCGCGACGTAGTCCCCCCGGCTACGTCGCGATCTTTTTTTCTCTTCTTTAAATTAATAACCTATAAATTATCAGCACCTTACTTTCAATTCATATTTTTAAGCTATAAGTCGAAAAATCTAATCTATAGCATTAATAGGCTATCTAATATGAGTTTACATCACTCCTCATTCTCACTAACGAATTGTGTAGGGGATAAACCATAATGTCGCTTAAATCGCTTACTAAAATACGAAGGGTCATTAAAACCAGAATCAAATGCTGCATCCGCAACTTTATTCCCTGCAATTAATAACTCACAGGCTTTTTCTAACTTAACTTCAATCAGATATTCCATAAACGAGCGCTGAGTGAGCTGCTTAAATTTACGTTGAAAGTTTCGCTCTGAGATAAATAATGCTTTTGCAACTAACCTGGTTCCAAATGCAGGGTTAGAGTAATTCTCTTCCACAACTGTATAGACACTAATTAACCATTCTTGGTTAACACTCTTTAACTCATTACTCTTTGTATCGACACTTTCATTAAGTTTTTTATCAGCTAATATATCTAGCGCTATTGGCCACGATAATAATATTTCATTATCTTTGTCGGTGTTTTTTACAATTTCAAAATGACCGCCATTCTGTACAGTAAGTTGTTTAACCGATACTAAACCTACTGCTTGATTAAACATTTCAATTGCTTGAGTTAAATCAACCCTCTTTAATTCATTAAGCTCATGTTCTGGGATACATTGTCCGACACTAATAAAGTAAATCGTTACTCGTACATCATCAGATTCAATACGAATATTAACCTTCTCCCCACATTCGCTTCTCTTTAATAAGCTTAAAAGTACATTATTAAAAATGGCATCGATCAATAGCGGCTGAACGTATATTGAACAAGATTTTGAATTATCCTCTAGCTCAAGATCGACATCTTTAGTTTGGAACTCCTCTTTCCATCCTTTAGATACTGCTCTTAGTAATAAAGACAGCACTTGATTAGTTCGCATATTTTTCTGCCGTAAATCTAGCGGTTCTATATGAGAAAGCTGCTTTAATAGGGTTAAGCTGTATTCACACTGATTAGCTAAAGCAAGAT
Organism: Aliivibrio finisterrensis; assembly: GCF_008933155.1. Classification (GTDB taxonomy): domain Bacteria; phylum Pseudomonadota; class Gammaproteobacteria; order Enterobacterales; family Vibrionaceae; genus Aliivibrio; species Aliivibrio finisterrensis. Next base: position 17,805 of record NZ_WBVP01000014.1, read on the forward strand.
TTATTAATGAGCCCTTTTTCTGGAGATCGGCTTGAATGTCTTTAATTGGTAGCTGAGCTTGCTCTGAAATTTCAGAAATAACATGCTGCCTTACAGTAAGTAACTTCTGTAGTTGGCGGTTACTAGAAACCAGAACTTTGCCTTGATTACTCAACTGCTGAGTTTTAATTTCTACGCTTTTCTTCAATCTCTCATTACTCTTCTTTATCTCTTTGGAACGCCAAGAATAAATACCAATAACAGTGAATACTAATAAAGAAAGCACTAATACGATAAACCAAGGAGCAAAAAACCAAGGGACTTCAACATAGAATTGAAACTCAGTAACATTACTGCTTCTCTGCCCATTATTACGAGGCTTGATACGTAATGTATATTTACCTGAGTTTAATGAATTAAAAATAAGTGAATTACCATCGAAATCTTGCCACTCCTCATCAGTCCCTCCGACTAATTGATAAGAAAGCGATGTATTTTGAAATTCAGGAAGTATCCCAAAAAGAAATGAAATATTAGAGCCATAAGGAAGGGGTGATGTTAGCTCTTTATCAGCCCCGTAGCTGACCGTTCTATGATCAACGTTAATCTTCCCAAGTACTACCTTTGGTTTCGCAATCTGATACTCAAGTAAAGCTAGTTCGTTCGTAAATATTACGCCATCTTTACTAGCAAACATCATGCTTCCATCTGTAGATATAGAGCATAAATCGGGAAGCAATTCATTATCAATTAACCCTATCTGACTCCCGAAATGTTTAATTATTCGCCCTTGATGTGTGTATAAAGTCAGCCCTTTACTTGAGGACAACCAAACCCCATTACTTGTTGGCATTACGCAATGTGGCGTCGTATATTCGGCCGAAAGTGTCACATCTTCTCGTAGTCCTTTTTTATCTCTTATTTGCAAGCCATAGTTACTGACAATCCAAGTGTTATCATACTCAGTATCCGACATATCAATAATACTACCGGCTCTTATATAGGCGTAATCAAAGATAAGTGCCCCATTATCATAATGATAAAGCCCTACATTTGTACCCACAGATATTACACCGCTTTTATTCTCATAAAGGTGAGTTATATGAGTTAAGTATTTTTGTTCAACAACCCAAGAAAAACCCAAGTTAATTAACTGCTTGGTTTTTGTATTAAACTTATATAAACCGTTTTCACTAGAAAACCATAACATGCCTGTGGAATCTTTAAGTATGTGACTAATGTTCCGATGGTTAACACTTTTAAGTGAGGAAGGCCTTGTTATCGCTTTGGTTTTACGATCTACCTGATAAACACCAGATTTTGTCGCAACCCAAATATTGATGTCATCGGAAGAAATGGCATTAATAGGCTTAGACATAATTTGAGCAATAGGTAATTGAGGACTTTGACTATTTAATAAATATAGACCCGAGAATGAACCAATCCAAGCCTCATTATTGTCACTCTGCAATATAGATGTGATCTCATTAATATCTAATTGGCCATTTGCTTCTTTATATCGAACTCGCGGGAACAACTGTGTACTCTCAGAGTAATAGCTCACTCCATTATCTGTCGCTATCCAAAGCCCATTATTTTTATCTGCAACGAGTGCATATATTTTATTTCCCTCTAGTGAATAATCATCACGGACTACCGCTTTAAAGTACTTTAAATGCTCATTGTTAATATTCCACTTATACAAGCCTTGCTCAGTTCCAAACCACCAATTATTAGTTGTTTCTGCAAAAGATAATAGTGATAACTCTGTAGGTACTTTTTTAATGACTTCTAATGATTCGCCTTTTAATTCTGTTATCCAAACGCTGTTATGAGCACCTAAAATTATCTGTTTTTTCTCTTGAGAATAAAAGATAGCATCAATATATTGCCCTAAAAGCAACGGAGTAAAGCTCTCTGTAAGCAAGCTAAACTCAAATATTCCTGCAGAAGTAGAAACTAACCATCTTTTATCAATTTGAATGGCTCCTGTAATTTCTATTGCATCAAAAATTACACTGCTATTTGAATGATTAATCTCCGATGTATAAAGTGCCTTGGTATCTGGTTCATATATAAAGAAAAGCTCCGCATCACTCCCCCAAAAAGCGCCACTCTGTTGCTCTAAAATTCGAAAATTAAAGTCTTGAGGTAATACGGCTTCAATCGAAAAGCCACCAACGTCAGACCATGACTGTATTTTATTTTCTTTAATAAACCAGAACCTTTGATCAAAAAATGAAATGCGCTGAGGCAATGCTTTGTCTGATTTTTCTCCCAACGTAAACATGTTTTGTCCATCAAATAGATGAAGTTGACCATACACATCATACATCCATAATGCACCATCATCGCGAAGGAACAGTTGCTGAGCTGTAATGTACTGACCATCACTATGAATTGGCATTGGGTAAAAAATAGTATTATCTGAACGAGATAAAGAGTAAGTAGAGAAAGAAAGGAAAATACTTAAAATAAGTATTCTGAATAAAAGCATCTACTCGCCTTGGTGTATAAAGAAAAAGTATCAACATGATAGGAAAACTCTTTCTATATAGCAATGAATACTAAGATGATTCATTAACTAGTCGAGTCAATTACTGCTTAGTCAGCTCACAACAAAAAAGCCCTTTCTATTCATTTAAATAGAAAGGGCTGTATGATTAATATGGTTACTTAAACTTGATCTCGTAAAGCATCAATCGTTAACCTAGCCTGTTGTTTGAATTTCGCTCTCTCAGACTCTTTTACTGGTGACGCTTGAGGCAGTGGTACTTTCATTGAGTTCACTGCACGACCATTTTTAATCAATTCATAATGCAAATGTGGTCCAGTCGAGCGACCTGTATTACCACTCAATGCAATTTTATCACCCATGGATACCTTTTGCCCTTTCTTCACTAATATTTTACTCAAGTGAAGATAACGCGTCATGTATTCTCGTCCATGTTTAATAACAACATAATTACCAGCCAATGGATGATTTAGCGCTCTTACCACAACACCGTCTCCGCTGGCATACACTGATGTACCTACAGGGGCGGCAAAGTCAGTACCATTATGTGGAGAAATTCGCCCTGTCACTGGGTGTTTACGATACGGATTAAATGATGAACTAATTCTAAAACGCTGATGTGTGGGATAGCGTTCTAAAGCGCGGTTTAAGCTACGTCCTTGCACATCATAATAATTTCCATCGGTGTGTTTAATCAGTGTAATTTCTCGAGAACCATTTTGATACAAGACAGCTTCTACATCACCAGAGGACACGGCTTTACCATCAATAAACTCTTTATTAATTTCAACTGCAAATTTATCCCCTTTTCGAGCTTCTTTACCAAAATCAAACTTCCATTGTAGCTGTTTTGCTAATGTTTGAATTTGCCCTGGAGTAAGCCCTGCTGAACGCGCAGAGTTATAAAAGTTACTGGTTACTCGACCAGAAAGAAAAACAGGTTTGATCTCTCCTTTCTCTTCCTTTTGAGTAAAGCTGTATTTACCATCACTCCAAGAATATACATCGGTGTCTTTAATATTTCGATGGATCTGTAACTCTATAAGTTTGCCATTTTCATCTTGCTGCCACTCTAAATCAACACCAACACGCATGTTTGCTGCCGATTTATTTACAGTAAGTAATGCATACATATCAGATATAGGCAATGCATATTGATTAAAGATCTCTCCTAGAGTTTCCCCAGACGCAACAGTGTGTGAATGAACAATATCTTGAGCATCTATTTGCTGATCTAATTCATCTTTTGGTGCATTAAAATCCGGATCATCAGGTTCAAAAATAGTCCCTACGGGCTCACTATTTTGATCGGCTAATGTCTGTAAATTTTCACTAGATAACTTAACCTGACCTCTAATGGGTTCTAAAGAAGTGCTGTGTCGATTATGTGTAGGCTCCCAGATCAAAATGGCACAAGTAAACAATGATAACGACAATAACGCGAATTTATGCCTTTTGGATAGCGTGCCTAATCTTGATGTAACTGCTTCTTTATTTTTTATTGACTTAAACAACGTGATAACTCATTACTGATAGTTGATAGAAATATAAAGTATGCTCCTACTTCATCTGATTGCTGTATGGCTAGAGGATCGAGTTCTCCCTTATTAACTTCTGTTCCTCTAGTAATAGTTGTTACTATTGCAGGTTCAAATTGAGGCTCAGAAAATACACATACTGCTTGTTGATTTAAAAGCGATTTTTTTATTTTAATCAAAGATTTTGCACCCGGTTTTCTATCCGGACTCACCGTAAAGTGCCCCAAGTTATTCATTCCAAAATAACGTTCAAAATAACCATATGCATCATGAAAAACAAAGTAACCCTTGTCTTGCACTGGTTTTAATTGATTTGAAATAGTCTCCACAGCCTGTGTTAACTTATTTTCAAAGGCTGTAAGGTTAGACTCATATTGCTCTTTATTCAATGGATCAATTTTGATCAGTTGTTGAGTTATCTCTTTTGCAACACCTAACGATTCCTTTGGGCCCAACCAAAAATGTGGATCGGTACTATGATGATGGCCATCTTCATGAGAGTGTCCCTCTTCCCCATGCTCATCAAAATGATAAAAATCAACTGAAGGAAATTCACTGATCGTGATGACATTTTTTTTATCTGCAATGATTTTGCTTAAAAAAGGCTCTAAGTCATTTCCATACCAAATAACAACATCAGCTTGCTTTACCTTTCTAATATCCGATGGACGCAAAGCATAATCGTGTGGTGATGCCCCGCTTGGTACAAGATAAGAAGTGTCAGAAATGCCGTTTGTTAATTCCTGAACAATAAGATTAATTGGCTTTACTGACGATAATACTGTCATGGCTTGTGTTGTTCCGCTCAAAAAGGTAAACATACACAGCAAGGTTAATTGAATATTTCTTCTCATCTGCTTCTCTTAAAAAATGTGATGGCGATTGGATTTCTAAAATGTTACATTATAACACTTACTAATTGCAAACGACTCTTATTTAAAAATGACTTCTTTACTCAATTTACAAGATGTTTGTGTGGTCTTTGATGGGCGCCATGTGATCGATAACGTTTCTTTAACTATCGAGCCAAACAAGATCATTACTCTTATAGGCCCTAATGGTGCAGGAAAGTCTACGTTAGTAAAAACCATTCTTGGCTTGCAGAAACCAACCAGTGGGACAATAAATCGAAATAAAAAACTTCGTATTGGTTACGTTCCTCAAAAACTGCATTTAAATGATTCTTTACCTTTAACGGTTAGTGGTTTCTTAAAATTAGCAGGAAAATACAGCCAACAAGAGCATCTTGATGCCTTAAAATTAGTTGAGGCTGAACATCTACTCAATTCAAACATGCACAAGCTGTCAGGTGGTGAATCTCAACGGGTATTACTAGCAAGAGCATTATTACAACGCCCTGATCTTCTTGTTCTGGATGAACCAGCTCAAGGTGTTGATGTTCAAGGGCAAATTAGCCTGTACGCTTTAATTGAATCTATTCGTCACCGCTTTAATTGTGCTGTATTTATGGTGTCACACGATTTGCATCTGGTTATGGCAAAAACAGATGAAGTTATTTGTCTTCAGCATCACATCTGCTGCTCTGGTGCTCCAGAATCCATCTCTAAGCACCCCAAATACATTGCATTATTTGGTCAACAACGAGATCAACAATTGGCGTTTTATCATCATAACCACCATCATGATCATAATCTAGCCGGTGAACCTGCTGATGGCTCGTGCTGCAGTAAGAATAAAAAGGCCTCTTCATGATTGAATTTTTACTTCCTGCACTGTTAGCAGGCTTAGGTATCGCATTACTTGCTGGCCCTTTAGGCTCTTTCGTTGTATGGCGAAAAATGGCTTATTTTGGTGATACGTTAGCTCACGCCTCTCTACTTGGTTTATCTCTTGGTTTTTTATTTGATATTAATTTAAACCTAGCTTTAGTCGTTTGTTGTGTTGCTATTGCTTTGTTATTGGTTACCTTACAAAAACAACGTTTAGTGGCAACCGATACATTACTTGGAATATTGGCTCATAGTTCGCTTTCATTAGGACTAGTCGCTGTTAGTTTTTTAGATAATGTTCGCGTCGACTTAATGTCTTATTTATTCGGGGATCTGCTAGCGGTCACTTACGATGATTTACTCTATATTTATACTGGTGTGTTTATTGTTCTTGGTTTAATACTTTTAGTATGGCGTCCATTACTTTCATCAACAATCAGCGAAGAATTAGCTCAGGTCGAAGGCGTTAATGTGGAACTAATGCGTTTAGTTTTAATGTTAATGGTTGGTTTAGTGATTGCGATTTCGATGAAGTTTGTCGGCGCGTTAATTATTACGTCTTTACTTATCATTCCAGCGGCAACTGCTCGCCGATTTTCACGCTCTCCAGAGCAAATGGTAGTACTTGCTTCTATCTTTGGTTGTATAGCAGTAATGGCAGGCTTAGCTTTATCTTGGCATTATGACACCCCTGCAGGGCCCTCTATTGTCGTTTCTGGTGCTGCTATATTTATGCTAAGCCAATTAAAAAAGGCGCATAGCTAACATCATAATAAAAGCAATACGACATGATACGTATTGCTTTTATTTAACTTTCTTAGCGTTTAAATCAACTCACTATTGCCGTTAAATTATCGGCCATTTCACCTAAGCGCCCCGACTCTTTTTCTGTCGCATCGACATCTGATGCATTTCCTTTTGCAACAATATTAATTTCTGAAATTAATTGGATATTAACCGCTAATGTTTGCATATCACTATTCATATCCCCAATAGTATTAATGCTATGGCTTGAAGTCTGATTAACTTCTAAAGCTGAATCAGAAGCCTGAATCGCACTTTTAGTAACATCATCAACACTAACTACAATTTCGTCTGTCGCTACAGCCGCTTGCCCTAATTGAACCATTTGAGTTTTTATCCTGATGTTCATTGTATTAGCTAGCGAAGATAATCCTGAGAAAGAAAAGCGCTGCATCTTATCAGAGGATTGATTATTGTTTAGCACACTACATTTCTAAGTACATATTTCGAAAGTAATAAATACAAAAAACCATTCATATTTCTATAAATGGCTTTTGAGTTATTCAAGTATTGGTTTAAGTTATTACCAACCAGTCACTTCGCGTAGTGCTTTACCGATATCAGCAAGACTTTTTACTGTTTTAACGCCTGCTTCTTCTAGTGCTGCAAACTTATCTTCAGCCGTACCTTTACCACCAGAAATAATTGCGCCGGCATGCCCCATACGCTTACCAGGAGGAGCAGTAACACCCGCAATATAAGATACAACTGGTTTTGTAACATTGTGCTTAATAAACTCAGCGGCTTCTTCTTCCGCTGTTCCACCGATCTCGCCAATCATTACAATTGCTTCTGTTTCTGGATCTTCTTGGAACAGTTTTAATATATCAATGAAGTTTGAACCAGGAATTGGGTCTCCACCGATACCAACACACGTTGATTGACCAAAGCCTTCGTCTGTTGTTTGCTTAACTGCTTCATAAGTCAGCGTACCTGAACGAGATACAATACCAACTTTACCTTTCTTATGAATGTGTCCAGGCATGATACCAATCTTACATTCGTCAGGAGTGATAACACCCGGACAGTTAGGACCAATCATGACTACACCTTCAGCATCTAGACGAACTTTCACGTCAAGAAGATCAAGAGTTGGAATGCCTTCTGTAATCGTTACGATAAGCTTAATGCCCGCATCGATTGCTTCAAGAATTGCGTCTTTACAAAAAGGAGCTGGTACATAAATAACAGAAGCCGTTGCGCCAGTTGCTTCTACAGCATCACGAACGGTGTTAAATACAGGAAGACCAAGGTGAACTTGACCGCCTTTACCTGGTGATACACCACCAACCATTTTTGTTCCGTACTCAAGTGCTTGCTCTGAATGGAACGTACCTTGACCACCTGTGAATCCTTGGCAGATAACTTTTGTATCTTTATTAATTAGTACAGACATTATTTGCCCTCCGCAGCAGCAACAACTTTTTCAGCAGCTTCAGTTAATGACGTCGCTGCAATGATATTAAGGCCACTTTCAGCCAGTTTTTGTGAACCTAGTGGTGCATTGTTACCTTCAAGGCGAACAACAACAGGAACTTCTACACCCACTTCTTCAACAGCACCAATGATGCCATCGGCAATTAGGTCACAACGTACAATACCACCAAAGATATTTACTAGAACCGCTTTAACATTGCTGTCTGATAGAATAATTTTGAACGCTTCTGTTACACGTTCTTTTGTTGCACCGCCGCCAACATCAAGGAAGTTAGCAGGTTGACCACCGTGCAGGTTTACGATGTCCATTGTGCCCATAGCAAGACCAGCACCGTTAACCATACAGCCAATGCTGCCATCTAGAGCAACGTAGTTTAGTTCCCACTGTGCAGCATGTGCTTCGCGTTCATCTTCTTGAGATGGATCGTGCATTTCACGCAGCTTTGGTTGACGGTACATAGCATTTGAATCAATGTTAATTTTACCATCTAGGCACAAAAGGTTGCCTTCTGCTGTCACAACAAGAGGGTTAATTTCCAGTAGCGCTAAGTCGTACTCAGCGAACATATTGCCAAGACCTAAAAAGATCTTCACAAATTGCTTAATTTGATCGCCTTCAAGACCAAGCTTAAATGCTAATTCACGACCTTGGAAAGCTTGAGGACCGACTAATGGATCAATCGCTGCTTGGTGAATTAACTCTGGCGTTTCTTCAGCAATCTTCTCGATATCCACACCACCTTCAGTAGATGCCATGAAAACGATACGACGCGTAGCACGGTCAACAACCGCACCTAAATATAATTCGTTTGCAATGTTTGATGCTTCTTCAACCAAAACTTTCGTTACTGGTTGTCCGTTAGCATCCGTTTGGAAAGTTACTAGATTTTTACCTAGCCACTTTTGAGCGAACTCTTTTACGCCCTCTTTGGTATCGTGCAGTTCAACACCGCCCGCTTTACCACGGCCACCAGCGTGTACTTGACACTTAACTACTTTTTTAGCGGTACTAATACGGCCTGCGGCTTCAAAAGCCTCTTGAGGTGTATCGCAAGCATAACCCTCAGGTACAGGAAGGCCATATTCTGCAAAGAGTTGCTTTGCTTGATATTCATGTAAGTTCATTATGTTCTATCCATTTTATGTTATTCCCTTTTTGTGGGAATTTTTAATGTCCTAAGATGCTCTAAGGCATCTTTCTATTTTTTATCCAATAATGAAGTTGAATAAGAGGCTGCCGTGAGCATGGCAGCCTTTGGTGTTGCTATCGCTACTCTTAAATATCAAGTAGTAAACGAGCTGGATCTTCTAGTAATTCTTTTACAGTAACTAAGAAGCCAACAGATTCACGACCATCAATTAAACGGTGGTCATAAGATAGTGCAAGGTACATCATTGGCAGGATCTCTACCTTTCCATCAACCGCCATTGGGCGCTCTTGGATTTTATGCATACCTAAAATTGCAGCTTGTGGCGGGTTAATAATTGGAGTAGACATTAATGAACCGAACACACCACCATTGGTGATAGTAAAGTTACCACCAATCAAATCTTCAACCGCTAATTTTCCATCACGACCTTTGATTGCAAGCTCTTTAATGCCTTTTTCAATATCTGCAAAACCCAGTGCATCACAGTCTTTTAGTACTGGAGTTACTAGGCCACGTGGTGTCGAAACCGCCATGCTGATATCAAAGTAGTTATGATAAACAATATCATCACCGTCAATTGATGCATTCACTTCAGGGTAACGCTTAAGTGCTTCAGTTACGGCTTTCACATAGAAAGACATAAAGCCTAGACGTGTACCATGGCGTTTTTCAAATTGCTCTTGATATTGCTTACGAAGTTCCATGATTGGTTTCATGTTGACTTCATTGAATGTCGTTAGCATCGCCGTGTTATTCTTCGCTTCAAGTAGACGTTTTGCTACTGTTTTACGAAGACGTGTCATAGGAACACGTTTTTGACTACGGTGTGCTAATGCTTCTGCAGGTGCTTCCGCTGCTTTTTCCGCTTTTGGTGCCGCTTTCAATGCTGCAATATGCGCATCAACGTCTTCACGTGTAATACGACCACCAACACCTGTGCCTTTCACATCAGATGGCGCAATATCATGCTCACCTAGTAGACGACGAACCGCTGGGCTTAGCGCATCATTACTTTCTTCTGATAAAGAAGCAGTATGACGCTTATCTGGTGATGATTCAGTCTCCGTTGCCACGTCTTTTGTTGGCTCTCCAACTACCGCACCCGGTTTAAGGCGTGCAATTAATTGCTTAGAAAGAACCGTTGCACCATCATCTTCTAAAATCGCTTCTAACACACCAGCTTCAGGCGCTGGTACTTCAAGAACCACTTTATCTGTTTCAATATCTACAAGTATTTCATCACGCTCAACTGCATCACCAGGTTGTTTATGCCATGTTGCTACAGTAGCGTCTGCTACAGATTCAGGTAAATCTGGAACCAGAATTTCGATTGTCATATCCGTTTTCCTATACTTTCTAGTTCTTATCTAGGGTCAGAGCGTCTTCAACTAACGCTTTTTGTTGTTTCACGTGCACCGACATATAGCCTACTGCCGGAGAGGCAGACGCTGGACGTCCTGCATAATGTAAAATGGAACCATCAGGTAACGCCGAGCGGAAGTTATGTTGACTTGAGTACCAAGCGCCTTGGTTTTGCGGCTCTTCTTGACACCAAACATAATCTTCTGCATTGGTATATTGTACAATTGCAGCTTCTACGTCTTCTTTAGGGAATGGGTAAAGCTGTTCAATACGTACAATAGCGACGTCTGTTTGTTCATTTAGGCGACGTTGCTCTAACAAGTCAAAATACACTTTACCAGAACAAAATACGACGCGTTTCACTTGTGCTGGATCCAAGGCGTCAATCTCTGGAATTGCTGACTGGAAGTTACCCTCAGCAAGCTCTTCAAGTGATGATGTACATAAAGGATGACGTAATAGTGACTTTGGCGACATTACGATTAATGGACGCCGCATTGGGCGAACAACTTGACGTCTTAGCATGTGGTATACCTGAGCAGGTGTCGATGGAACCACCACTTGCATATTTTGCTCAGCACACATCTGTAAGAAACGCTCAAGTCGAGCCGATGAATGCTCAGGGCCTTGACCTTCATAACCATGAGGTAACAGCATGGTTAAACCACACATTCTGCCCCACTTTTGCTCACCTGATGAGATAAACTGGTCAATAACCACTTGCGCACAGTTAGCAAAATCACCAAATTGTGCTTCCCAAATCGTTAAGCCACCTGGTTCAGCCGTTGCATAACCATATTCAAAAGCAAGTACTGCCGCTTCTGATAGTACAGAGTCATGTACTTCAAATGGGCCCTGCTTATCATGGATATTCGCTAGTGGTACGTAAGTGCTCGCATCTGATTGGTTATGCAATACAGCATGACGATGGAAGAATGTACCACGACCAGAATCTTGACCAGTAATACGAATACGCTTACCTTCATCAACCAGCGTTGCATAAGCGAGTGTTTCAGCCATGCCCCAATCAATGGCTTTTTCACCAGAAACCATTGAAATACGGTCATTACACATCTTATTCACACGACTGTGCAACTTATGACTTTCTGGGTATTGGCAAACACGTTGACCAAGCTCAACTAGGCGCGTTTTATCAAATTCACTCGCCCATTCCATATTCCAGTCATGACCGATGAAAGGTGTCCAATCTACATTATGTAGTTGCATTGGTCGCCACTCTTTCACTACTACTTCACCATGATCAAGTGCATCACGATACTCATTGATCAATTGCGTCGTTGTTTCTAGCTCAAGTTCTTGGCGTGCAACCAACATATCTGCGTAAATCTTACGAGGTGTAGGATGCTTTTTGATTTTTTGGTACATCAAAGGCTGTGTAGCATTTGGCTCATCAGCTTCATTGTGACCATGACGGCGATAACACACTAAATCAATCACCACATCACGTTTGAACTCATTACGATAATCAAGAGCGATACGAGTTACGAAAGCAACCGCTTCTGGATCATCAGCATTCACGTGGAAAATTGGCGCCTGAACCATTTTTGCAATGTCAGTACAATATTGAGTTGAGCGTGTATCTTTTGGGTTTGACGTTGTGAAACCCACTTGGTTATTGATAACTATTCGAACCGTACCACCCACTTGGAATGCACGAGCCTGAGACATATTGAATGTTTCAGCTACCACACCCTGCCCAGCTATTGCTGAATCACCATGAATAGTAATTGGGATAACTTTATCACCCGCGGTATCATTTAGGCGGTCTTGACGAGCACGGACAGAACCAATAACCACAGGGTTAACAATCTCTAGATGAGATGGGTTAAATGCTAATGCTAAGTGGACATTACCACCTGCCGTTGCAAAGTCTGAAGAGAAACCTTGGTGATACTTAACATCACCCGTACCCCATGAGTCGCCATGCTTACCAGCAAATTCATCGAAAAGATCTTGAGGCTTCTTCCCAAGAACGTTGATAAGCATATTTAATCGACCACGGTGAGCCATGCCAATAACGACTTCACGTCCACCATTTTCACCAGCGCGACGAATAATTTCTTTCACCATAGGAACCATGGCATCGCCACCTTCCAATGAAAATCGCTTCGCTCCTGGGAATTTAGCGCCTAGGTATCGTTCTAGCCCTTCGGCAGCGGTTAACTCTTCAAGAAAGGTCAGCTTTTCTTGATCAGTAAAAGTTGGCTTGCCTGCCACAGACTCTAAGCGTTGCTGAATCCAACGTTTCTCTTCCGTATTCGTGATATGCATATATTCAGCACCGACAGAGCCACAATAAGTGCCACGTAGTGCTTCATATAGATCAGAAAGTTTCATGGTCTCTTGCCCTGAAGCAAAAGAACCTACATTAAATGTTTCTGAAAAATCATCAGTAGTTAAATTATGAAAAGAAGGCTCTAATTCTGCAACATATTCATGTTGCTGTAATGCTAATGGGTCTAAATTGGCATTTTGATGACCACGGAAACGGTACGCATTAATTAATTGCAATACTCTTACTTGCTTAGCATCTACATCTGGATCATTAACTTGAGCACTAACTTGCTTTGTTTCTTTCGCAAGACGACGGAAATATTCTCGTACAGGGGAATGGGCTTGTTCTGATGCGCCAGTACTTTCAACTGGAAGCGTATCAAAAACGTCTCTCCATTCATCGCTAACGATTTCCGGGTCACTGAGATAGAGTTCGTAGAGATCTTCTACGTACGTTGCATTAGCGCCAGCTAAATGTGAAGACTCAAACCATGCCTTCATCACGCTATTCTGCATTATTTTCCCTTAATCCAGTAGTTTCACGTCTATCCCGGTCTTTTGTGCCGGGCTTATAAGCCTCAACTTACGCTTGAATAAACCAATGCGTAACGTTGAGGAGATAATAGTTATACCGCTTTTTTCAATAGCATGGTCTTAATATGACCAATTGCTTTTGTTGGGTTTAACCCTTTAGGACATACACTTACACAATTCATTATGCCATGGCAACGAAAAACACTGAAAGCATCGTCTAAATTAGACAAACGTTCATTTGTCGCCGTATCACGGCTATCAATTAACCAACGATAAGCCGCAAGAAGCCCTGCTGGTCCGATGAACTTGTCAGGATTCCACCAAAATGATGGACATGATGTCGTACAACATGCACACATGATACATTCATATAAACCATCTAAATGTTCACGTTCCTCTGGAGATTGTAGGTTTTCTCTTGAAGGTGGCGTTGCACCATCACTGATTAAGAATGGTTTAACTTTTTCGTAATTCTCGTAGAACTGCGCCATATCGACGATCAAATCACGAACTACAGGTAAACCAGGTAATGGACGAATAACAATATCACTCTTACCTGTTAATTCAGATAATGGAGTAATACACGCTAATCCATTCTTACCATTCATATTCAAACCATCAGAGCCACATACGCCTTCGCGGCATGAACGACGGAATGATAACGTAGGATCTTGTTCTTTTAATAAGATAAGTGCATCAAGCACCATCATATCAGAGCCTTCATCCACTTCTAATGTGTACGCCTTCATATGAGGCGCATTATCTACATCAGGATTGTAACGGTAGATTGAAAAACTTAATTTCATCTTTCTGCCCTCTTTTAGTACGTACGTGCTTTAGGTGGGAATGCTTCACGATGGATTGGCTCCATGTTTACACCACGTTTACTCATTGACTCTGTCTCAGGATTATATACTGAGTGACATAGCCAATTCGCATCATCACGTTCAGGGAAGTCAAATCGAGCATGAGCACCACGGCTCTCTGTTCGATAGTTTGCTGCTACCGCTGTCGCGAATGCAGTTTCCATTAAGTTTTCAAGCTCTAAACACTCAATACGCTGCGTATTAAACTCTGTTGATTTATCAGCAAGGTAAGCATTTTTCAGGCGCTCACGAATTGCTTTAAGCTCTTCAAGCCCTTTTGCCATTGCATCACCTTCACGGAATACCGAGAAGTTATTTTGCATACATTGCTGTAAATCTTTACGAATTTGAACAGGATCTTCACCGCCAGTGCTATTTTCCCAGCGATTATAACGCTCAAGTGACGCTTCAATATCTGCTTCAGTTGCTGGTTTAGCTTCTGCTTGTTTCTTCAGAGTTTCCCCCAAATGCAGCCCTGTTGCACGACCAAACACCACTAAATCTAGCAGCGAATTACCACCTAAACGGTTTGCACCATGCACAGATACGGATGCGATTTCTCCACAAGCAAACAGGCCTTGAACTTCGACATCAGCGCCGCTCTCATCTTGCTTAATAGCTTGGCCAGAAACTTGTGTTGGTACACCACCCATCATGTAATGACAAGTTGGGATTACAGGGATAGGCTCTTTCACTGGGTCGACATGAGCAAAGGTACGAGACAATTCACATACACCCGGTAGACGTGATTCAAGCGTCTCTTTACCTAGGTGATCCAATTTCAATTTAATGTGTGGACCCCAAGGTCCATCACAACCACGACCTTCACGAATTTCAACCATCATTGAACGAGCAACAACATCACGACCCGCTAAGTCTTTCGCATTTGGTGCGTAACGCTCCATGAAGCGTTCACCATCTTTATTTAATAGGTAGCCACCTTCACCACGACAACCTTCCGTTACAAGTACACCTGCACCTGCAATGCCTGTTGGGTGGAACTGCCACATTTCAATGTCTTGCATTGGAACACCAGCACGAATCGCCATACCTACACCGTCACCAGTATTGATGTGTGCATTCGTTGTTGATGCGTAAATACGACCCGCACCACCAGTAGCAAGGATGGTTGCTTTAGATTTAAAGTAACAAACTTCACCCGTTTCCATACAAAGCGCAGTACAGCCCAAAATTGCACCGTCTTCATTTTTTACCAAATCAAGTGCATACCACTCAGAAAAGATCGTCGTCTTATGCTTAATATTTTGCTGATAAAGCGTATGAAGAAGCGCGTGACCAGTACGGTCCGCTGCTGCTGCTGTTCGTGCAGCTTGTTCACCACCAAAATTCTTAGACTGCCCACCAAATGGGCGCTGATAAATTGTTCCATTTTCAAAACGAGAAAAAGGCAAACCCATTTTTTCTAATTCAATAACAGACTCAGGACCATTCTTACACATGTATTCGATTGCGTCTTGGTCTCCAATATAATCAGAGCCCTTTACCGTATCGTACATATGTTGTTCCCAGTGATCCTCGTGTGCATTACCAAGAGCAACGGTAATACCACCTTGTGCAGACACTGTGTGAGAACGAGTTGGAAATACTTTTGATAACAAAGCACACGATAGGCCTTGTTCAGAAATTTGCAGTGCAGCTCGCATACCTGCACCACCAGCACCGATTACAACGGCATCAAACTCTCTAACAGGAATACTCACTACACACCCCACACAATAATTAAACCAGAGAAGAAATATCCTAATAATACTGATACCAAACCAAGCTGAAGCAGAGCACGCAACATCACAGGTTTAATGTAATCAGTCAGAACTTGCCATAAACCAATCCATGCATGAATCAAGATTGAAAAAAGAGCAAGCATCGTAAATACTTTAGTGAACAGACTACCAAAAAAGTTTGTCCATGATAGGTAAGTCAGATCTGGGCCAAAAGCACAGAAGCCAACAATGTATAAGGTGTAGAGGGTTAGAATAATCGCACTAGCACGAATTAAGATAAAATCGTGTACGCCATTACGACCAAATGAAGATACGTTAGCTACCATACCAATACTCCTGCTAAAAGAGATAATATCGCCGTAATTGCAAACGCAACCTTAGCACTTTGAGTACCAGACTCAAGCTCTTCAAAATATCCCATGTCCATCAATAAGTGACGGACGCCTACCACAATATGGTAAGCAAGGGCTGTTAGAATTCCCCACATAATGAATGTCACAAAAAAGCCATCGATATAATCAGCAGCTTGTGCGAATCCAATAGGAGAAGAAAGCGATAGGTTGAGCAACCAAAGCAATATTCCAACAGAAACAAAAGTAATCACACCACTTACACGGTGCACAATTGAGGCGATAGCCGTTATCGGAAAACGGATCGTTTGTAGATCTAGGTTGACAGGTCTTGACTTTTTAACTTTCACAAGGGGCTCACTCAGCTCCATTGAGCATTTTATTGTTATAGATACCTCTGTTCTATCAAAAAACATGAAATTTAACACTTTCGCAACTTTCGTTGTGAGCGACATCTCTTTATGCTGCTTACTTACTAAACCGCACTCTATTTATAAGTAGATGTAAATCACGCTAACCCTATATAGAATAAGGGACAGACCAGAAACTCTGCCGCAGTATACGATGTGAAACATCTGATTACAAACCTATAAATAATACCTACATCACACCACAGAAAATTAACTTTTTTTTCATTAAAAATATAAACAAGTGCACACATAAGCGCACAATAATTGACATTAGCCCGTGTAATGGGTACAAAGTTGTCACTCTCATATCCGGGATAGAATAAAAATATAACAAAAGGAGAATGTTATGGCAGATAAAAAGGCAACTCTTCACATTGAAGGACAAGCGCCTATCGACATGCCGATCATGGATGGAACCATTGGTCCAGAAGTGATCGATGTGCGTACATTAGGATCCAATGGTTACTTTACCTTTGACCCTGGTTTCCTTGCCACTGCATCTTGTGAGTCTCAAATAACTTATATCGACGGTGATAAAGGTGTTTTATTACACCGTGGTTTTCCTATCGATCAATTAGCCAATAATGCTGATTATTTAGAAGTCTGTTACATCCTTTTAAATGGTCAGGCACCAAACCGTGAAGAATACGAAACATTTAAAGATATTGTGACTCGCCATACTATGGTACATGAGCAAATTTCAAGTTTCTTCCATGGTTTCCGTCGTGATGCTCACCCAATGGCAGTAATGTGTGGTGTGGTTGGTGCACTCGCTGCCTTCTATCACGACTCACTAGATATTAATAATGACGAGCACCGTGAAATTGCGGCATTTAGACTTCTGTCAAAAATGCCAACACTTTCAGCAATGTGTTACAAGTACTCAATCGGTCAGCCGTTTATTTATCCACGTAACGACCTGACTTACGCCGAAAATTTCTTACACATGATGTTTGCAAACCCATGTGAAGAATACGAAGTAAACCCTGTTGTTGCTCGCGCTATGGATAAAATCTTTACTCTGCATGCTGATCACGAACAAAATGCTTCAACATCAACAGTGCGATTAGCGGGCTCATCTGGTGCTAATCCGTTCGCATGTATTGCTGCTGGTATCGCTTCTCTATGGGGGCCTGCTCACGGTGGTGCAAACGAAGCATGTTTACGTATGCTTGAAGAGATTGGCTCTCTTGATAACATTGATGAATACGTTGCAAAAGCAAAAGATAAAGAAGACCCATTCCGTCTAATGGGCTTTGGTCATCGTGTTTACAAAAACTACGATCCACGCGCAACGGTAATGCGTGAAGCGTGCCACGAAGTACTGAAAGAGCTAAACATCAAAGATCCTCTATTAGATGTCGCGATGGAACTAGAGCGAATTGCACTTTCGGATGATTATTTTGTATCGAAGAAACTGTATCCAAACGTAGATTTCTACTCTGGTATCATCCTAAAAGCGATTGGTATTCCTGTGTCTATGTTTACCGTTATCTTTGCTATGTCTCGTACAGTTGGCTGGATTGCTCACTGGAGTGAAATGCACAGTGACCCAAGCAACCGTATCGGTCGCCCTCGCCAGCTTTACACCGGTGAAGAACTTCGTGAGTTTAAACCTCTTCATGAACGTGAATAATTAATTCTTAAACACTGAAATTAATTAGTCTTATAAACAAAAAAGGTTGGTGCTAATGCATCAACCTTTTTTATTACGACGCTAAAAAAACGTATTTCTATTCATATCAATCTACACTGGATTATCGATATCAATAAATTCAACATCAAAACCGTACTCTTTCGCTAACCATTCACCCAAGGCTTTTACACCATAGCGCTCAGTCGCGTGATGACCCGCGGCAAAATAATGAATTCCTAATTCTCGAGCTATATAGGTTGTTCTTTCTGAAATTTCACCTGAAATAAATGCATCAATACCTTGCTGCGCTGCGAGCTCAATATAGTCCTGCCCACCACCTGAACACCAAGCGACTGTTTTTATTTCTTTATCAACATCAGGGGTGATATGTAAAGGGGTTCTATTCAATACTTGTTCTATTCGTAAACTTAATTCTTTACCAGATAATGCAACCTCAAACTCTCCTTTCATTGAAATAGATTGAGGAGTTGGCTCTAGGCCTTCTACATTTACAATCGAAAATAAACGTGCTAATTCAGCATTATTACCAAGTGTCGGGTGAATATCTAAAGGAAGATGATAAGCCAATAGATTAATATCATTTTTAATTAACGAACGAATACGATTACCTTTCATTCCTTTAATTGACTCGCTTTCACCCTTCCAAAAATAACCATGATGAACTAACAATACATCAGCATTTTTTTCGATTGCAGCATCAATTAATGCTTGTGAAGCGGTTACACCTGTAATTATTTTTTTTACTTCAGGTTTGCCTTCGACTTGTAATCCATTTGGGCAATAATCTTTAATTAACTGAGGGTTAAGTTCTTTATTTAATAGCTGCTCTAACTGAAAATTATTCACTACTACCTACCTGTTTATCTTAAATTCTGACAATAATAAAAAAGCAGCGACATGCGCTGCTCTAAGTACCATTAACCTAATAATGTTAAAAAATTACAAGCCTGCGTCTTTAAATACGTTGCTTACAATTTCTTGAGCTTCTTGCTCAATCAATGCTAAATGCTCTGCACCTTTAAAGCTTTCACAGTAAATCTTATAGACCTCTTCTGTGCCTGATGGACGAGCAGCAAACCAACCATGTTCAGTTGTCACTTTTAACCCGCCAATCGCTGCACCATTACCTGAAGCATGCGTTAATCGAGCCGTAATTTCATCACCAGCAAGCGTTGTAGCAGAAACCATCTCTGGAGATAATTTGCTTAATACTGCTTTTTGCGCTTTATTTGCTACTGCTTGAATGCGGTTGTAACTTGATTCACCGTGTTGAGCTGCAAGTTTATTGTAATATTCTTGTGGGTTCATGCCTGTTACCGCGGTAATTTCAGCCGCAAGTAAACATAAAAGAATACCATCTTTATCTGTTGACCAAGGTGTACCATCAAATCGTAAGAAAGATGCTCCTGCACTCTCTTCTCCACCAAAGCCTAAACTGCCATTGTACAGCCCATCAACAAACCACTTAAAGCCTACTGGAACTTCGCATAAATTACGTCCAAGATCAGCAACGACTTTATCAATAATCGCTGAAGATACTAATGTTTTACCAACAGCAACTTCTGGCTTCCACTCTGGTCGATTACGGTATAAATAATCAATGCATACCGCTAAATAATGATTTGGATTCATTAAGCCTGATGGCGTTACAATACCATGGCGATCATAATCAGGATCATTACCAAACGCTAAATCGTAATCATCTTTTAATGATAACAAACCCGCCATTGCATAAGGCGAAGAACAATCCATGCGCACTACACCGTCTTTATCTAACGACATAAACTGGAATGATGGATCAATGACTTCACTTACGAGTGTTAAGTTCAACTCAAATGCTTGGCCAATTTGACGCCAGTATTCAATGCCTGAGCCACCTAATGGATCTACACCTAATTTTAGATTCGCTTTTTGAATCGCATCAATATTGATAACATTTTTAAGATCATCAATATATGGCTTCACTAAATCCACCTGCTTAACCAGATCAGATTTCATTGCTTCATTGATCGCAATGCGTTTCACACCATTCAACTCATTCGCGATATAAGCATTTGCTTGGTCTTCAATAGCCGTAGTTAACTCGCCTTCAGCTGGACCACCATGCGTCGGATTATATTTGATCCCACCATCTTGAGGAGGATTATGCGAAGGGGTGATTACAATACCGTCTGCTTTTTTATCAGATTGAATATTATGAGTTAAAATTGCATGAGAGATACCTGGAGTTGGAGTATAACCATTATCTTCTTGAATAATAACTTCAACACCATTAGCCACAAGCACTTCAATGGTAGAGGTAAATGCAGGTTCAGATAGAGCGTGTGTATCTTTACCTAAAAAAAGCGGCCCTGTTACGCCATTTTCTTTACGTACATCAGCAACAGCCTGAGCAATAGCCCAAATATGATGCTGATTAAAACTTGCTTTATCAGATGTACCGCGGTGACCAGAAGTACCAAATTGCACTTTTTGTTCTGGATTAGATGCATTAGGCTCTAGTAAAAAATAATTAGAAACTAATGCTGGGATATTGTGTAAATCTTCTTGCTGAGCTTTTTGCCCAGCGCGACGATGTATAGCCATTTGACGATTCCTTGTGACAAATTATGACTCAAAAAATTAAATCGCCGCACACACTTTTTCTGTCAAATCATGATGGAAACCCATACGCTCCATCAACAATTCAACCATGTGGCGCTTGCGATTAGTATTGGTATTTGTGATAACCCAAAATGGAGTGCCGTTAATTTCACGAGGCTTGGTTGTTTTACCACTTGCAATCAATGTGTCTTGATTGTCTGCAAAATAAACTCGAGTCCTTCCCTTAACCTCTGTCGCTTCAGAGAAAGCTTTTGAGTCAATTTTATATAATTCTGAAAGCACCGTTAAGAAACGATCAATTGCTTTATCTAATGCTGAAAATTCATCAGAGATTAATAAGGTACGTACCGCTTTAACGCGATCTACTGATGTCTCTTTACCTGCATCTTTACTGACTACAATGCCTTTTTTCTGAACTTCAACAGGTGTTGATACAGAAATAACAGAGTCTAAAGGAGATGATTGCATTAAGAGGCGACGTAAAATATCAGAGGCACTTTCACCGATGTGTTGAGTTTGGCTCGCAATAAAGCGGTATAGTTCTTCGTCTACTTCAATTGTCTTCATTATATGGTTCGTATTCTATAATCTATTTATGAAGGCACGATTATACATTGTATAATCGTGATACTCTACGACAAACCTATCACAAAAAAGAAAAATGAAGCAGCTTAACTATAAAGAACAAGGAAATGGGGATCCTTTGATCCTAATACATGGCTTATTTGGTAACTTAGATAACCTTGGTTTACTTGCTCGACAGCTCGAAAATCAATATCGAGTGATCAGCATTGATCTTCGTAATCATGGACTTTCTTTCCACTCAGAAGATCACTCTTACCCTTTGCTTGCATCTGATGTTATCCAATTACTCGCTCATTTATCAATCTCATCAGCTCATATTATTGGTCATTCTATGGGCGGAAAAGTAGCAATGGCTATAGCAGATCAAAAACCAGATCTAATTAAGTCGCTAATTGTATTAGATATGGCTCCTATCTCTTACCCTGAACGAAAACACGATGCTGTATTTGCTGGGTTACACCAAGTTATTCAATCGCCACCTAAAACGAGAAAAGAAGCCGATGCACTACTTGCTACTTCCATTATAGAGCCAGGTGTTCGTCAATTTTTAAGTAAATCGTTATATAAAAGAGACGAGTTTCTATCTCTTCGTTTTAATGTTGCTGCTTTATTGGAAAACTATCATCATATAATTGGTTGGAATAACATCACTCCATTCACAGGCAATGTCCTATTTGTAAAAGGAGAGAATTCTGACTACATTCTCCCCGAGCACCAAAATAACATAATGGCACAATTTCCAAATGCTAAGGCCCATATAGTAAGCGGTACCGGTCATTGGTTACATGCAGAAAAACCAGAAACCATTTACCGAATCATAAATCGATTTATTGAAAAAGTTGGTAAAAGATAATCCATACCAACCAAAGCAAAGCTATGGTATAGTTTTGCCAAATTATTCGATCAGATTTCGATCGCTAACCTAGAATAAAGGTGATTCATGCTATATGAACATTTTGACCTCATTGAGTCTATTGGTTTAGATTTACTGTTTGCCTCAATATTTTTTTTTATTGGTATGGCTATCAAAGATGTTCTTAAACAAGCAAATGTCCCTCCTTTTGGCCGAAAAATTGTTTGGCTTGTTCTCTTTTTAGGGTGCGCAGGTTTTGTTGCGAAAGGAATTATTCAGCTAAGCTGGGAAGGCACAGGCCTTAGTTAAGTACTGATTTAATAACATCTCTTTTTAATTAATACAGACAAATACAGGTATTTATTATATGGCAAGTGTAGGACTCTTCTTTGGTAGCGATACAGGCAACACTGAAGCTATTGGCAAGATGATTCAAAAACAGCTTGGTAAAAAGCTAGTTCATGTTCAAGATATTGCAAAAAGTAGTAAAGAAGATATTGATAATTTCGATCTTCTTCTTTTAGGTATCCCTACATGGTACTACGGTGAAGCTCAGTGTGATTGGGATGATTTCTTCCCAGAACTAGAAGGTATTGATTTTTCGACTAAGCTGGTAGCCATCTTTGGCTGCGGTGATCAAGAAGATTACGCTGAATACTTCTGTGATGCGATGGGTAATATCCGTGATATCGTAGAGGCAAAAGGCGGTACTATCATCGGTTACTGGCCAACAGAAGGTTATGAATTTGAAGCATCAAAAGCACTTGTTGATGAAAATAACTTCGTAGGCTTATGCATTGATGAAGATCGCCAACCAGAGCTGACTGAAGCACGTGTAACTGCATGGGTAAATCAAATCCATGAAGAAATGTGTCTTGCTGAGCTAGAAGACTAATATCCTAGATCTTATAATGCTCTCTAGTTATCTTTTAAAATAGATAGAGAGCATTATCTAAATTGTGTTTTTTTTCTCACATATAACGTTCTATTCACTCTTGCTACCACCTTTCCTTTTTTATCATATACACACACCTCAAATTGTGGAAAATGCTTCTCCCCCTCTTTTGTCGCTTGTTTTATTTCTGCTAACTGCCCATCCGATATCACAAAATGTGCGTATAAGTCGGTAGTTCCTGGTGAAATAAAATCAATCTCTGACTGCTTATCCCATACAAAATACTCTTCTCTTAGAATCCCCATTAACATGAGTGAAAACACAGGATCGGTCATCGAAAAAATGCTACCTCCATATTGAGTTCTATTCGCATTTCTATTCCAAAATCGGTCTTTCAAAATAACACTAACCTCTTGAAAGTTTGGTGAAATATTTGCGATTGAGATCCCAGCCCCCCAAAATGGTGGCCAAATATTAAGTGCCCTTCTAACAATTTTTGGGGTAAAGTACTTATACATATTGATCAATCCTTAATTCTGGTCGGACCTCATCATAATTTAATTATTAACAAAAGATCAACATCTATTTTTTTGTAAGAGATCGTACAGATAAGGTATCAACTGGATCGAATGTTCCCTATAATTAAGTTATTAAAACTGCACAAAAAATCGATGCAGAATGTCAATACAGGAAAAGTCGATGTCAGATAACAACCAAGCACTAAAAAAAGCCGGTTTAAAAGTCACTCTACCGCGCCTTAAAATTTTAGAAGTGCTACAACAACCAGATTGCCAACACATTAGTGCAGAAGATTTATACAAAAAATTAATCGATATTGGTGAAGAGATTGGGCTTGCTACCGTATACCGCGTATTAAACCAATTCGATGACGCAGGTATTGTTACTCGTCACCACTTCGAAGGTGGTAAATCTGTATTTGAATTAGCAACTCAACATCATCATGATCATTTAGTTTGCCTAGATTGCGGTAAAGTGATCGAATTCTCTGATGAAATGATTGAAGAGCGTCAAAAAGAGATCGCAAAAAAATACAATGTTCGATTAACTAACCACAGTTTATATCTATACGGCCACTGCATTACTAGTGATTGTATTGATAATGATGACGCTCATAACGGTTACTAGCATAAATTTTAGTCATAAAAAAACCAGCATTTCTGCTGGTTTTTTATTATCAATTAATCACTTAGTCAGCATTAACCTTCCCAAGTATCACGTAAACCTACTGTACGGTTGAATACAAGAGCTTCAGGCTTAGAATCTTTGTTATCAATACAGAAATAGCCTGTACGCTCAAACTGATAACCAGCCTCTGCTTCTGCCGTTGCTAAGCTCGGTTCAACAAAACCGCTCATTACAACTAATGATTCAGGATTAATACTCTCTGAAAAATCTTCTAGCGCTGCAGGGTTTGGTACATTAAACAGACGATCATACAAACGAATTTCTGCTGGTAACGCTTTATCTGCTGATACCCAGTGAATCACCCCTTTAACCTTACGGCCATCAGCTGGATTCTTGCCTAGCGTTTCATCATCGTAGCTACAGAAGATCGTCGTCACATTACCCGCTTCATCTTTTTCAATACGATTCGCTTGAATAACATAAGCACCACGTAGACGCACTTCTTTACCAAGAACTAAACGCTTGTACTTTTTATTTGCTTCTTCACGGAAGTCATCTTGTTCGATGTATACTTCACGTGTGAATGGAACATCACGCTTGCCCATTTCAGGTTTATTAGGATGATTAGCAATACTAAGCGTCTCAACTTTACCTTCTTCGTAGTTTTCAATTACGATTTTAACAGGCTCAAGTACCGCCATTGCGCGAGGTGCGTTCTCATTTAAATCATCACGAATACACGATTCTAATGAACCAAACTCGATCATATTCTCTTGCTTAGTTACACCAATTCGCTTACAGAACTCACGAATAGAGGCAGCAGTAAAGCCACGACGGCGTAAACCAGAAACCGTAGGCATACGAGGATCATCCCAACCATTAACCAATTTCTCAGTTACCAGCTCGTTTAGCTTACGCTTAGACATGATCGTATATTCTAGGTTTAGGCGACTAAACTCATACTGACGAGGCTGACAGTCAATAGTGATATTTTCCAATACCCAGTCGTATAAACGACGGTTATCTTGGAATTCTAACGTACAGATTGAATGGGTAATGCCTTCAAGCGCATCCGAGATACAATGTGTAAAATCGTACATTGGGTAGATACACCACTTATCACCCGTTTGATGATGAGAAGCGAAACGAATACGATAAATAACGGGATCACGCATTACGATAAATGAAGAAGCCATATCGATTTTTGCACGAAGGCAAATCGTACCTTCTTTAAATTTACCATCACGCATTTGTTCAAATAACGCAAGGTTATCTTCTACACTACGGTCACGGTATGGACTGTTTTTACCTGGCTCTTTTAACGTACCACGGTATTCACGAATTTGATCTGATGTTAGCTCATCAACATAAGCCAAACCTTTTTCAATAAGTTCTACAGCGTAATCGTATAATTTATCAAAATAATTTGAAGAATAGTGAATATCACCACTCCAATCAAAGCCTAACCATTTTACGTCGTTCTTAATAGACTCAACGTACTCAATATCTTCTTTTTCAGGGTTAGTGTCATCAAATCGTAGATTACACTGTCCCTGGTAATCTTGTGCAATACCAAAATTCAAACAGATAGATTTTGCGTGTCCGATATGCAGATAGCCATTTGGCTCTGGCGGGAAACGAGTATGGACACTGGAATGTTTACCTGACTTTAAGTCTTCATCAATGATTTGACGGATAAAGTTGGTAGGACGAGTTTCAGTTTCACTCATCTAAAGCACCTCATTGGTATTAGTATTGTTAGAAAGAACAGATTGTTCATATCTCCCTATGATCCACAATTATGCGCCAATACTCAATATATAGAATCAAATAGTTTCTTTATTTCCATAAAAAAAGCCGCTCTAAGGAGAGCGGCTTGTCTATTTTGAGCTAATTACTCAATAATTATGGTAATGCAACTGCTGTTAGGTCTTCAGAAGCTGGGATTTTTTTCATTTCGCCAGCTACGATTTCAGCAAGAGGACCAAGGATAACTTGAACGTTGTTTGAACCAAGTTTAACCACACCCATTGCACCTAGAGCTTTAAGTTGCTTCTCGCTAATTACGCTAGTGTCTTTAAGAGTTAGACGTAAACGAGTGATACAAGCATCGATGTTTTCTAGGTTTTCGTGACCACCTAGAGCTTTAAGGTATTGTTTCGCTAGTTCACCAGTTTCTTTTGAACCACGAACTGAGCTTTCTTCTTCATCATCATCTTCACGGCCTGGAGTCTTAAGATTAAACTTAACGATTACAGCGCGGAATGTGAAGTAGTATACTGCAAAGAATACAATACCTTGGATAATTAGCATATACCAATTAACAGCTAGTGGGTTACGAGTAGAAAGAACCATATCTACTAGACCTGCTGAGAAACCGAAACCTGCAATCCACTGCATCGATGATGCGATGAATACTGAGATACCTGTTAATGCTGCGTGGAGTACGTAAAGCCCTGGAGCGAGGAACATGAATGAGAACTCTAGTGGCTCTGTAACACCCGTAAAGAATGATGCGAAACCAGCAGCAATCATAATGCCTGCTACTTTTTCTTTGTTCTCGACTTTAGCTGTATGGTAAATAGCTAGTGCTGCACCTGGTAGACCAAACATCATGATTGGGAAGAAACCAGCTTGATACATACCAGTAACACCTACAGTTGCCGTACCTTCAGCGATAGACTTAGCGCCACCTAGGAAGTTAGGAATATCGTTAATACCGGCAACATCGAACCAAAACACTGAGTTAAGTGCATGGTGAAGACCAACAGGAATTAGCAGGCGGTTGAAGAATGCATAGATACCAGCACCAACAGAACCCATGTCTTGAATTGATTCACCGAACTGTACTAGACCACCGTAAATTGAAGGCCAAATGTACATAAGAATGAATGCAATTAAAATACCAGCAAAAGAAGTTAGGATAGGTACAAGACGTTTACCAGAGAAGAATGCAAGTGCTTTATGCAGTTCTACCGTAGAGAAACGGTTGTAGATCTCAGCAGATACGATACCAACTAGGATACCAACAAATTGGTTATTGATTTTGCTAAATGCAGCAGGAACTGCAGAAGGATCAATACCCTGAATTTGAGCTACTGCTCCTGGTGAAAGAAGTGTAGTAACAACTAGGAAACCAACAAAACCAGAAAGTGCTGCTGCACCATCTTTATCTTTAGACATACCATAAGCAACACCGACTGCGAACAGTACAGACATGTTATCGATGATAGCCGCACCAGCTTTAATTAAAAACGCTGCTAGTGCACTGTTGCCGCCCCAAGCTACCGGGTCAATCCAGTAACCAACACCCATTAAAATTGCTGCTGCAGGTAATGTAGCAACTGGTACCATCAGTGCTTTACCTACTTTTTGAAAATATCCTAAAATATTCACCTTTAGTTTCCCCCTATAAGGATTTTAGATTTTTTTGAACAGCGCAGTTTGTTTACTATAAACTTATTTCGCTACTCGTTATAAACAGGGTCAGTGTAAGGGATTAATTTCGCTCCGCAAATTAAAAGCAAGCTAATTGTGATCACTATCACCTGTGGAGGGAATATTTAGGGGTTTTTGCTAGCGAGATCATAAAACTTATTTTATCATTCAAAAGAATAAAAGATTAGGAATAAAATTTGGCTAATTAAATGCCAAACTTTGTTATTACTGAACGTAACATTTAAATAACTTGAGTGTACCGCTCAGTAAGCAGTTCTATTTTCACTTGCTTAAAAATTTCGGCGAAAAAAGTGATTATTTTTTCATACTATAAATTATAACCAAAGGATTCAACTATGTATGCGCTAACAAACTGTAAAGTTTATACTGGTAACGACGTTCTTGTTGACCACTCTGTTATTATCAATGGAACAGAGATCGAAGCCGTTTGCCCAACGACAGAATTGCCTGAAGGTATCGAATTAAAAGATCTTGATGGCGCAATTTTAAGCCCAGGATTTATTGACCTTCAGCTTAATGGCTGTGGCGGTGTAATGCTGAATGATCAAATCACAGCCGAAACCATACAAATCATGCACGAAGCAAACTTAAAATCAGGCTGTACAAGCTTCCTGCCAACTCTAATCACATCATCTGATGAAGACATGAGAGCATCAATCCAAGCCGCTCGTGAATACCACAACAAATATCAAAATCAATCATTAGGTCTACACCTTGAAGGTCCATACCTAAACGTAATGAAAAAAGGCATTCATAGCGTTGATCATATTCGTCATTCAGACACAGACATGATTCAATTAATGTGTGATAACGCTGATCTAATCGCAAAAGTAACACTGGCACCAGAGCAAAACGACCCTGAACATATTGAACGCCTTCATAAAGCAGGTATCGTAGTTTCAATAGGCCACACTAATGCAACTTATGCAGAAGCTCGCCAAGGGTTTGAATCAGGCATCACATTTGCTACACACTTATTTAATGCGATGACGCCAATGGTGGGTCGTGAACCTGGTGTTGTCGGCGCTATCTATGATACACCAGAAGTTTATGCTGGGATCATCGCTGATGGCTTCCATGTTGACTATGCAAACATCCGTATTGCACACAAAATAAAGAAAGAAAAGCTTGTATTAGTGACCGATGCCACAGCTCCTGCAGGCGCTGACATGGAATACTTTATTTTTGTTGGTAAGAAAGTATATTACAAGGATGGTAAATGTGTTGATGAAAATGGCACATTAGGCGGCTCAGCTCTGACTATGATTGAAGCAGTTCAGAATACAGTTGAGCACGTTGGAATCGCTTTAGATGAAGCTTTACGTATGGCAACGTTATACCCAGCTCAAGCAATTGGTGTGGATAATAAACTTGGCCGAATCAAAAAGAACATGGTTGCTAACCTTGCTATCTTTGATCGTGACTTCAATGTAAAAGCGACTGTTGTTAACGGACAATACGAGCAAAGTTAATATGACTGACGGACAAATTGGTAATGTAGATCTAGTAAAACAATTAAACAGTGCGGCTGTTTATCGTTTAATCGACCAAAAAGGCCCGATTTCTCGAATTCAAATCGCAGATGTTAGCCAGCTTGCTCCGGCAAGTGTTACCAAAATAACCCGTCAATTATTAGAGCGCGGCTTAATTAAAGAGGTCGCGCAACAAGCATCAACCGGTGGTAGAAGAGCTATCTCTTTGACTACCGAAACAGACCCTTTCCATTCAATTGCAATACGTTTAGGGCGAGACTATATTCAACTGAGCCTTTTTGACCTTTCAACAAAAGAATTGGCCTCTGAATATCACGAGTTTCATTACTCTCATCAACAAGAACTACTTGATGGTTTAAATCAAT
This sequence comes from Aliivibrio finisterrensis, assembly GCF_008933155.1. Classification (GTDB taxonomy): domain Bacteria; phylum Pseudomonadota; class Gammaproteobacteria; order Enterobacterales; family Vibrionaceae; genus Aliivibrio; species Aliivibrio finisterrensis. The sequence goes on from NZ_WBVP01000014.1 coordinate 47,575, forward strand.
TACTCCAACACTTTATTACACGTAATCAAGACATCATTAAACAATTAATCGCTATTGGCATTACGCTACCAGGTTTAGTTAACCCAGAAACTGGTGTTGTAGAATACATGCCGAATACCGACATTGATAAATTGGCATTGGCTGATTTCATTAAAGAAACATTTAAAACCCAATGTTTCGTTGGTAATGATGTTCGTGGACTTGCTCTTGCTGAGCATTATTTTGGTGCATCACGCGATTGTTATGATTCTATTTTAGTCAGTGTTCACAGAGGTACTGGCGCTGGGATCATTGTAAATGGCAAAGTTTTTCTTGGCCATAACCGTAATGTTGGTGAAATTGGCCACATTCAAATAGACCCTATTGGTGATAAATGCCAATGTGGTAATTTCGGCTGCTTAGAAACCGTGGCTGCAAATCCAGCCATTATTGCCAGAATTAATAGCTTATTAGAACAAGGCTATCCTTCTAGTCTTTCGCAAATTGAAAAAATCACCATGTCTGATATTTGTCATGCCGCAAATCATGGCGATGAGCTAGCAACACAAACGTTATTACGTGTTGGTAATCAACTTGGTAAAGCCATCGCGATGACCATCAACTTGTTTAATCCACAAAAAATTATTATTTCAGGTGCTATCACTCAAGCTGACAAAATCGTATTTTCTGCAATTCATAACTGTATTAAGAATCAATCACTAACTGCATTCCACAAAGATTTGCCAATTGTGGCTTCAGAGCTTCATAACCAACCAACTATTGGTGCTTTTTCTATGGTGAAACGAGCAATGCTAAATGGTGTATTGTTACAAAAATTACTTGATGAATAATCACGACTGACTTTTCACGTGTTATCATTCTAAGGGTTGCGAATAGCGACCCTTTTTTTTGAATACCACTAGGAAAATAAGTATATGGAGTTACTTTTTATCATTGCAGCTTTTGTAATGGGTTTTATTGCACTAAAAATTAATTTACCCCCTCTTGTTGGTTTTTTATTAGCTGGCTTTGGTTTGCATGCTCTTGGCTTCCAATCAAATGATGCGCTTTCAACTTTTGCAGATCTCGGCGTTACACTTTTACTTTTTTCTATTGGATTAAAATTAGATATAAAAACCTTACTTGCTAAAGAAATCTGGTTAGGTGCAACGCTTCATAATGTTTTTTCTACCCTCTTTTTCACTTTTGCATTAATAGGTCTTAAACTTCTTGGCATCACAATGCTTGCTGATATAGGCACTGCACAGTTAGTTCTTTTTGGTTTTGCTCTCTCTTTCTCAAGCACTGTTTTTGCGGTTAAAGCGCTTCAAGAAAAAGGGGAGATGAACGCCACATATGGCACACTGGCCATTGGTATTCTGGTCATGCAAGATATCTTTGCGGTTGTATTTTTAACTGCATCAACAGGAAAAATCCCAGAGATAACTGCATTAGCTCTATTTGCCCTGCCACTACTTCGCCCTCTATTTTTCAAATTATTAGATTGGGCAGGTCACGGCGAAATGTTGGTTCTTTATGGTATTTTCTTAGCGCTTGTTGCTGGTGCAGGAACCTTTGAACTTGTTGGCATGAAGCCTGATCTAGGGGCTCTTATTTTGGGCATGTTACTGGCGGGACACTCGAAAGCCTCTGAGTTATCTAAATCTCTCTTTAATTTAAAAGAAATTTTACTTATCTGTTTCTTCCTAAATATCGGCTTATCTGCTGCCCCTACTATTTCAGGTTTAGGATTAGCGCTGATTTTGATCTTGCTGCTTCCCGTTAAAGGACTTCTGTATTTTATTATCATCAATAAGTTCAAATTTAGGGTACGGACCTCACTTCTCGCTTCTCTTACATTATTTAATTACAGTGAGTTTGGACTTATCGTGGGTGGTCTTGCCTTTAAAATGGGATGGTTACCTGGAGATACATTAGTGGCCATTGCCATTGCTGTATCCATCTCGTTCATTATCTCAGCACCGTTAAATAACTTTGGTCATTCCATTTATCAACGCTCTCGTCATTGGCTAAAAGAACATACCGCTGAACGGTTAAATCCGATGGATAAATTAATTAACCCAGGACGAGCTCAAATTTTGATTTTAGGGATGGGCCGTATCGGTAGTGGAGCTTATGATGAGCTCAAAGAGAAGTATGGCGACATTATTTTAGGTATTGAACTTCGTGAAGAATCAGCAAGACATCACCAGAGCTTAGGTCGAAATGTTATTTCTGGCGATGCAACCGACCCAGATTTTTGGGAACGCATCCTTTCAACATCTCACGTAAAGTTAGTGCTGTTAGCAATGCCAAATCATCAAGGTAATCAATTTGCTTTAGAGCAATTACAATCACGTAATTACCAAGGTCAAACGGCAGCTATTGCAGCTTATAATGACCAAATAGATGGTTTAATTGAACAAGGTGTTGATGCTGCATTTAATATTTACCATGAAGCTGGTAGTGGTTTTGCTCGACATGTAAGTGAACAATTAAACCCACAATTTAATCAACAAAAAGAATATATGAAATCCTAATTTCTTGATAGTAACTTACTCATTGCTCAGGATCAGATTAGAGTTACGTTAAACTTTAATCTGATTTTTTATAAACATCCCCCTCTTCTTCATTATTTTGTTTAAAAAGCCAACTTCAATTAACGATCCAACACCAAAACAGTAAAAATATTAAATATTATTTAATTAGGTTATCTATTTGTGATTTTATTTGTATTTCTGGGTTGCTTTTTTTAGTGATAATGGCAAATTGTAGACAAGACAATAATTTACTATAAAAATTAAGAAGAGATAGAGGGAACTTATGTGCTCGATTTTTGGAATTCTAGATATTAAAAGTGATCCAACCCCATTGCGAACTGCAGCACTTGAAATGTCAAAAAAACTACGTCATCGCGGCCCTGACTGGTCAGGTATTTATTCATCAGATAAAGCAATTTTAGCACATGAGCGTCTTGCTATTGTTGGCTTAAATAGCGGAGCTCAACCACTTTACAGCGAAGATAAAAAACACATTTTAGCTGTTAATGGTGAGATCTATAACCATAAAGAATTACGCGAAAAGTATGCCGACGATTACGCCTTCCAAACAGACTCTGATTGTGAAGTTATCCTAGCACTATACCGTGAAAAAGGTGCCGATCTTTTAGAAGACTTAAACGGTATTTTTGCCTTTATTCTTTATGATGAAGAAAAAGATGAATATTTAATTGGCCGTGACCATATAGGTATCATTCCTATGTATCATGGGCATGATGAACATGGGAACTATTATGTGGCATCAGAAATGAAAGCCTTAGTTCCTGTCTGTAAATCAATTAGTGAATTCCCTCCTGGTCACTTCTACTCTTCAAAAGATGCTGAACCTACACGTTATTATGTACGTGATTGGATGGATTATGATGCGGTTAAAGATAACCCAACAAGCAAAGAAGACCTTAAACAAGCTCTAGAGGATGCCGTTAAGCGCCAATTAATGACTGACGTTCCTTATGGTGTTCTTTTATCTGGTGGTTTGGATTCATCTATTACTTCAGCTGTTGCGAAAAAATTTGCAGCAATGCGTATTGAAGATAACGAGAAATCTGAAGCTTGGTGGCCACAATTGCATTCCTTTGCCGTTGGTCTAGAAGGCGCTCCTGATTTAAAAGCAGCTCGTGAGGTTGCTGATAAATTAGGGACAGTACACCATGAAATGACATATACAATCCAAGAAGGTTTAGATGCGATTCGTGATGTTATTTATCATATCGAAACTTACGATGTAACCACTATCCGAGCTTCAACACCTATGTTCCTTATGGGTCGAAAAATTAAAGCCATGGGTATTAAAATGGTACTTTCTGGTGAAGGGGCTGATGAAATCTTTGGTGGTTACTTATATTTCCATAAGGCACCCAACAAAAAAGAATTTCACGAAGAAACGGTTCGTAAACTGCTTGCTTTAAATATGTTTGATTGTGCTCGTGCAAACAAATCTCTTGCAGCTTGGGGCGTAGAAGGTCGTGTGCCTTTCTTAGATAAAGAATTTATTGATATCGCTATGCGCTTAAACCCACAAGATAAAATGTGTGGTAATGGTAAAATGGAAAAACACATTCTTCGTGAATGTTTTGAAGATTATCTTCCTGAGTCGATTGCTTGGAGACAAAAAGAGCAGTTCTCTGATGGCGTGGGTTACAGCTGGATTGATACATTACGTGAAACTGCTGAAGCCAAGGTCACCGATCAGCAAATGGAATCAGCTAAATTCCGCTTCCCTTATAATACGCCAACTACAAAAGAAGGTTATGCGTACCGCGAGATATTTGAAGATCTATTCCCTCTGGAAGATGCCGCAAAATGTGTCCCTGGAGGTCCCTCAGTAGCTTGCTCATCAGCAAAAGCAATAGAATGGGATGAATCATTCCAAAATTGTGTTGACCCATCAGGTCGTGCAGTACAAGCTGTGCATAATGAAGCTTATAGCTAATCCTTGTATCTGAACTAAAAAGCGCCTTTATAGATGGGCGCTTTTTAAATTAAAAATACATATTTGTATTATCTATTTTAATCTCAACTTTCTTATTAATTAATGTAATCAGCAAGATGGAACGTTTCTCTCCATCAGGTTCTTTATATATAGCGTCAGCCCCCATAAAAGGACCATCACAAATACCTACCGATTGCCCAACTTTGGGGAATTCATCAACCTTCATATTCTTTGGTTTTTCAGCACTTTTAAGTGAATAGATAAGATCACCTTGTAGAACTTTAGGCTTAGCACCAAACCGAATAAAATCACTCACACCCCGTGTCGAGCGGACAGTTGTAAATGAAGGTCCTTGCTCAAAATCAAATCGAACAAACATATAACAAGGAAATAGAGGCTCTATAATCAGCTTTTTCTTTCCTCTTACCATTTTTTCTACTTCTATTTCAGGGTAATAGCAATCCACCTGTTGATTTTCAAGGTGTTGCTTTGCTCTCTGTTGTTCTCCACGCTTGCAGTAGAGTAAATACCATTCTTTCATTATCTTTATACCTAGCCAACCTGCTATAAAGCATATCACGCAACTCAGTTCAAAAAAATATATAGCTAGCACATCACAGCTAAAACCTTCGTTTGAAATGTTAAATACAAAAAAACCATCAAAGAAGTCTAAAAAACCAAAATTAATCAATATATAGAGATATTAAACCAAAATAAAGAACATAATCAGAATTAAATCTCAAAATTAATTTAAAGTCCAGCACTCAAAGATGTAACATGATATTTTTGTTTCTAAATATTTCAATAACTTAATATGTTAACTAAATCACATAAATTTGTACAACGTTGCAGTCCTAATCATCAAAGCGTATAAATTTAACTATATAAGAAGAATAAAATTTCATTATAAAAAGAGAGCACTATGCCAAACAACAAATTAATCATGGGACACCCAAAAGGATTGTTCTTGCTTTTTGGAACCGAATTATGGGAGCGTTTCTCTTATTATGCAATGAGAGCCATTCTTGTTTTATATTTAACAGACAGAACCATTAATGGTGGCTTAGACTGGACCGTAAAAGACGCATTAAGCCTTTATGGTACCTATACTGCATTAATGTATATCACCCCTCTCATTGGTGGCTGGTTAGCTGATAATTACTTAGGTCAACGTAAATCATTACTTATCGGTGGCTTTCTAATGGTTATCGGCCAATTTACTTTAGCCCTTCCTCATAACATGCTTCCACTTTCTATCGAAACTCTATTTTATACAGGCCTTGGCTTTTTAATTGCCGGTAATGGTTTATTTAAACCAAATGTATCCACCATGGTTGGTGATTTATACCAAGATGGAGATAATCGACGTGACGGTGCCTTCACTATCTTCTATATGGGTATTAACCTAGGCTCATTGCTTGCTGGTGTGGTTTCAGGCTCTGTCACTGGGATCTGGGGCTGGAAAGCAGGGTTCGCCGCAGCTGGTATTGGTATGGTAATCAGCTTAATTATTCAGACTCTATTTGCTCAACGTTTTCTTGGCGACATAGGTATCCGTCCTGCAGCTCACATTGCAAAAGAAAATGCTGAGGCCGCAGGTACATCACAGCATGTACTCAGTAAAATTGAGATCGATCGCCTTAAAGTAATTATGGTGATGGGATTGTTTGTCATTGTATTCTGGGCTGGTTTTGAACAAGCTGGTGGATTAATGAACATCTACTCTCAGCAATATACTGATCGTATGCTAGGTTCATTTGAAATACCTGCGGCATGGTTTCAATCTTTAAATCCCTTCTTTATTATTATTCTTGCTCCATTTATTGCGATGTTATGGGTAAAATTGGGGCCAAAGGAGCCAAGCTCACCAATTAAGTTTGCTTTAGCGTTATTTTTTCTAGCCATTGGTTTTCTTTGTATGGTCGGTGCAGTCATGGAGCAAGGTGGCGATCTGACAGTTAAAACATCTATGTATTGGTTAGTCGGTGCTTACTTCTTCCATACTCTTGGTGAGCTATGTTTATCTCCAATTGGTTTATCATTAGTCACTAAACTTGCACCATTGCGTTTAGCGTCACTCATGATGGGAATATGGTTTGGTTTTAATGCTATTTCTAACTATATTGCTGGTGTTGTCGGCTCGCATGTTGAAAGCCTTGGTGCATTAGATATCTTCGCTGGTATCGCGATTGCTTCTGCTATTTCAGGTGTATTATTGCTAATAATCTCAGGGCCACTTATTCGCTGGATGCATGGTGCTGAAAAAGTACACTGATACCTATTTTGGTATAAACAAGAATGACCACGTATTTATGTAGATTTGAATAATTTCTTATTACATTAAAAATAAAGGCGACCTTAAATTATTAAGGTCGCCTTTTTACTTTATTATTACAGTATGATTCGATTTCGATTCTTCTCTACTAATTTATCGCCTATCCCTTTTACCTTCGATAAATCATCTACCGTAACAAACTTTCCATTTGATTTTCTATAATCAACAATGGCTTGAGCTTTTGAATCTCCAATTCCTATTAATAGCGTTTTAAGCTCCTCTGCTTCAGCCTCGTTGATATTAATGACGACATCTATCCCTTCGTGCTTACCTGAGTCTTTGACTTCAGCAAGGGCAGTTCCGCTTGAAAATAAAATAATAACGAGAAAGAAAGAATTGATTAAAGATATTATACGTTTCATTTGCATTCCTTTTTATTGATTAAATGATCGATATCAGATACTTCAGAAAGTCGATTTCCATCTGTCATCACAAAAAGAATAAATAATATGAATAGTAAATCCCATTAGAGGGTTGCAAAAACACGACGGGCCCCATTAAGGGGCCCGTCTGTGTTATTTATCAATTACAAATAAATTGATTACTGCTCTAATAATGGATAGCTGATATCAGAGTTAGCTTTTAAGGTATCTAATGTTGCCGTTAAATCTTGCTGAGTTTGAGTTCTTAGTAAACGTGTCGCTACTTGCTCAATCATCGCATCATTACCCAACTCTAATACACCATCCAACGCAACAATGACATGATTATCTTGACGATCCATGACTTGCGCATAGGTTGATGTGCCTTGCTCAGGTTTCTGCAAACGATATACGTCATTTGCTAATTCATCCGCACGAGTGATCATTCTTGCTTCAGTGAAATTTAATTCATTATCAGCTAAGTAATTTGTTTCACCCTTATTAAGAGCAGCAATCACACCTTGAGCAAGCTCTAATGCTTTTTGTTCACCTTTTGATTGTGATAAACGAGCTACAACGTTTTGTTTCACATCTTCTAAAGGCAAGACGGCTTCATCACGGACGTCCTCAACTCGAACAACAATAATATGTTCAGGTGAAATTTCAATCACATCAGAGTTCAGACCATCTTCTTTCACTTCAGCACTGTAGATTGCTTGCAAAACCGCTTGGCTTGATAAGGCTTCTGGTGCATCAACCTGAGAGAAGAAATCAGTTGTTATAATTTTCACATTTACCGCTTCAGCAGCATCATCTAAAGAATCCGGTGATTCAAATGCCTTCTCTGCTAGCTCTGTTTGTAAGCTATAGAATGCATCTGCTGCATGCTCATCAACAAGGAAAGCTTTGATTTCAGCACTTACTTCTGCCAGAGGTTTTGTTGTTGGCTTTTCAACACCAGTCAATTGAATAATGTGATAACCAAATGCAGATTTAACCACGCCAGAGTGGTCACCAACATTAACTAATTGGAAAGCGGCATCTTCAAATTCAGGATCGATAACACCACGTTCAATCCAACCTAAAGAACCACCTTCTTTTGCTGTCGGGATATCTTGAGATGCATCTTTAGCAACAGCCGCAAAATCTTCACCCGCATCTAAACGAGCAAGAACCGCTTCAGCATCTGCTTCATCACCGTTAATTAGAATGTGGCTAACTTCACGTTTCTCTTGCGTAGAATACTTATCTTGATTTGCTTGATAATACTCTTTAACTTCATCATCAGAAATTGGAGCTTGAGCTTTTAGTGAAGCGCCAGATAATTCAATGTAAGCAACTTTAACTTGCTCTGGTCGAACAAATTGTTGTTGATTAGCATTATAAAATTCTTTAACTTCCTCTTCTGATACCGCTGCTTTTTGAGCAAATTCAGCCGTATTCAAAGTAATCGTTCTGATTTCACGCTGTTGAGTTTCTAATGCATTTTGCGCATTAACTTCACTTGGCAACGTAAACTCTGTTGACTCTAAAGCTAACATTAGTTGATTACGGACTAAGTCTTGGCGTAAATATTCTGCAAAACTATCAGAGCTAAAACCTGCACGACGAAGTGCTATGTTATAAATCTCTTCATCAAACTTGCCGTCTTTTTGAAATTGAGGCATTGAAAGGATCGCTTGACGAATTTGTTCATCACTAACACGTAAACCTAGATCTTGAGCTTGGTTATCTAGTAATGCATCATTAACCATGCGGTCTAATACTGATTTACGGAATTGTTCAACATAAGCAGGATCACCTAGCAGAGCTGAGAAGTAGTCACCCAACTGTGATTGCATACGGTTACGCTCATTTTGATAAACTTGTTCAAACTCGTTTCGAGTAATTTCTCGTTCACCAACCTTTGCTGCTATTGGTTGGCTGCCACCGACTAAATAACTACCTACACCTGCAAATACAAATGAGAAAATAATTAGACCGAGAATGATCTTAACTGCAAGGCCTGTTGAACCTTCGCGAATTCGATCCATCATAATATGTCTTAACTCCTAATCACTGAGCGGAATACTCTATTCCTAAGAAAGTGTTTCAATTTCTATTGATAGTGAAAATAAAAAATAGTTCAACAAAAGAAAAATTTAACTATAAAAAAGCGCATCATTGGATGCGCCTATGACTCTATCTCTAGTCTACTAGCGTTACGCTAGCTTGTGTAGACTTTTATCTTTTTTTTCGATTAGTTACACGCATCTTTCAATGCTTTACCCGCTTTAAATGCAGGTACTTTTGCAGCAGAAATCTCAATTGCTTCGCCAGTTTTAGGGTTACGGCCTGTACGCGCTGCACGCTCACGAACAAGAAACGAACCAAAGCCAACAAGCGTTACTTGCTCGCCACTTTTTAGTGTCTCTGTTACTGTTTCAACTAAAGCGTCTAAAGCGCGACCAGCCGCAGCTTTTGAGATGTCAGCATTATCAGCAATTTGATCTACTAATTGAGATTTATTCACGGTATTCCCCTTTAAATTATTCATTCAATGATTAATGAACGAGTCCATATTTAGATATTTGATGAGTGAATTAATCTTCACACAATTAGGCTTAACTTAGCGATATCAATATAAGCTGACAAGTCATTTCGGCTCGTCAGCCCTGTTATATCAACGTTTTTTGCTGCACATCACTATTTAGATGCTTCAACACTAAAACCTTGAGGATCATTTTTAAGCGCCAAGGTTAATACTTCATCAATCCACTTAACTGGATGCACAGAAAGATCAGCAATTACATTTGCTGGAATTTCTTCTAAATCACGTGCATTATCCTTTGGAATAATGACAGTTTTAATACCACCACGATGTGCTGCAAGCAATTTTTCTTTCAAGCCACCAATCGGCAGTACTTCGCCACGTAGGGTAATTTCACCTGTCATTGCAACATCAGAACGAACCGGATTACCTGTTAGGCTTGAAACGAGAGCAGTACACATGCCAATACCAGCACTTGGACCATCTTTTGGTGTAGCACCTTCAGGCACATGAACATGGATATCACGTTTCTCGTAGAAATCAGGATTAATACCTAGTTTTTCAGCACGAGTTCGTACTACTGTCATTGCTGCTTGGATAGACTCTTTCATTACATCGCCAAGTGAACCTGTGTAAGTTAACTTGCCTTTGCCAATCATAGATTCTGCTTCAATTGTCAGTAAATCACCGCCAACTTCAGTCCATGCTAAACCAACGACTTGACCGATACGATCTTCATCATCCGCTTTGCCATAATCACAACGTTGAACACCTAAGAAATCTTTTAAATTCTCTTGATTTATTGTGACTTTCTTAATGGTTTTATCCAATAAGATTTGTTTTACCGCTTTACGGCAAAGTTTAGAAATTTCACGCTCTAAACTACGCACACCAGCTTCACGAGTGTAGTAACGGATGATACCCATAATGGCTGAATCATCAATTTCAATCTCATTTGCTTTTAAGCCATTACGTTTAATTTGTTTATCCAACAAATGGCTTTTGGCAATGTTTAGCTTTTCATCTTCGGTATAACCCGACAGACGAATTACTTCCATACGATCCAATAATGGACCAGGAATATTCATTGAGTTAGACGTTGCTACAAACATAACATCGGATAAATCGTAATCCACTTCTAAATAGTGATCGCTAAATGCACTGTTTTGTTCTGGATCAAGTACTTCTAGTAATGCTGATGCAGGATCACCACGCATATCAGATGACATCTTATCGATTTCATCCAATAGGAAAAGTGGGTTCTTTACTTCAACTTTAGAAAGTTTTTGGATTAGTTTACCTGGTAATGAACCAATGTAAGTACGACGGTGACCACGAATTTCGGCTTCATCGCGAACACCACCTAAAGCCATACGTGTATATTTACGGCCAGTCGCTTTAGCAATAGATTGACCAAGTGACGTTTTACCAACACCAGGAGGGCCAACTAAACATAAGATTGGACCTTTAAGTTTCGTTACTCGGTTTTGTACTGCTAAATATTCAAGAATACGTTCTTTAACACGCTCTAAACCATAATGGTCTGCGTTTAAGATTTCTTCTGCTTTCGCTAAATCTTTTTTCACTTTTGAGCGTTTAAACCAAGGCACGCCAACCATACAATCGATGTAGCTGCGAACCACGGTTGCTTCAGCAGACATTGGAGACATCATCTTCAATTTTTGAAGCTCTTGTTCTGCTTTTTCTTGAGCTTCTTTTGGCATTTTAGCATCTACAATTTTTTGTTGTAGAGCTTCAAATTCATCAGGAGCATCATCCAAATCACCAAGTTCTTTTTGAATTGCTTTCATTTGCTCATTCAAATAGTACTCGCGTTGGCTTTTTTCCATCTGCTTTTTAACACGACCACGGATACGTTTTTCAATTTGTAATAAATCGATTTCCGATTCCATCATGCTCATTAAAAACTCTAAGCGAGCGATAACATCAGTAAGCTCTAACACTTCCTGCTTATCAACTAATTTTAGTGGCATATGAGCGGCAATCGTATCAGCAAGACGCGCTGCATCTTCAATCCCATTAAGCGAAGTTAATACTTCAGGTGGGATTTTTTTGTTTAATTTGATAAAGCCTTCAAATTGATTAATTGCAGATCGCATAATCACTTCTTGCTCGGCGTCATCAATAATTGGAGTCAGCAAAAACTCAGCATCTGCTGTAAAGAAATCAGCCTCTAAAAACTGATGAATTTTTGCACGTTGTTGACCTTCAACTAATACTTTTACTGTGCCATCAGGCAATTTTAATAATTGTAATATTGTCGCAATTGTACCAACACCGTGTAAATCATCTAATTGTGGCTCTTCTTTAGCTGCTTCTTTTTGTGCCACAAGTAGAACTTGTTTATTCTGCTCCATTGCCGCTTCTAGACAACGAATCGATTTTTCACGGCCCACAAACAGTGGAATTACCATATGCGGATACACCACTACATCACGTAATGGTAGAACTGGTATCTCAATGCGCTCGGAACGCTCCAGGTTCATATTCTTCTCTCTTTCCGTCAATATCTATAGAAATAATATGGGGGCAAGTCGCTAAGAATCAACATTATTTTCAATTAAAAATAAAAAAGGAGGCCAATGCCTCCTTTTTGTCTATTTATTAGCTAAATACGCTATTCTGCAGATATTGCTTTTGATTCTGTATTTTCAAACATTAATAGCGGTTCTGATTCGCCATTAATTACAGATTCATCGATAACTACCTTAGAAACGCCTTCTTTTGACGGCAATTCATACATAGTATCCAATAATACTGCTTCCAAGATTGAACGAAGACCACGAGCACCTGTTTTACGATCCATTGCTTTTTTCGCAATCGCTTTTAATGCGTCTTCACGGAATTCAAGTTCTGCGCCTTCTAAATCAAATAATGCACCATATTGCTTAGTTAATGCATTTTTAGGTTGGCTTAGTATTTGAACTAAAGCTTCTTCATCTAGCTCAGTCAGAGTTGTAGTTACTGGTAAACGACCAATAAATTCAGGGATCAGACCAAATTTAACAAGATCTTCTGGTTCAATTTGCTTAAATAGATCACCGATGGTTGCTTTATCATCTTTTGAACGAACTTCAGCAGCAAAGCCAATGCCCGTACCAGTAGCAACACGTTGCTCAATCACTTTATCTAAGCCAGCAAATGCACCACCACAGATAAACAAGATCTTAGAAGTATCTACTTGTAAAAACTCTTGCTGTGGATGCTTTCGGCCACCTTGAGGTGGTACTGACGCAATAGTACCTTCAATCAATTTCAATAGTGCTTGCTGAACACCTTCACCAGATACATCTCGTGTAATTGATGGGTTTTCAGACTTACGAGAAATTTTGTCAATTTCATCGATATATACAATGCCACGCTCTGCTTTTGCAGGGTCGTAATCGCATTTTTGTAGTAGCTTTTGAATGATGTTTTCAACATCTTCACCTACATAACCCGCTTCTGTTAATGTGGTTGCATCCGCCATTGTAAACGGTACATCCAAGAAACGCGCTAGAGTCTCAGCAAGCAGTGTTTTACCACTACCTGTTGGTCCGATAAGAAGGATATTACTTTTACCAAGCTCTACGCCATCTTTTGTAGTGTCGCCATTACGTAAACGCTTGTAGTGATTATATACGGCAACCGCTAGTACTTTTTTCGCATGCTCTTGACCAATAACATAGTCATCTAAATGCGCACGAATATTTTGCGGTGTCGGTAATGCTTCACTACTCTCTTTTGGAGACAGAGTATTATCTTTTAGCTCTTCGCGAATAATGTCGTTACATAAATCAACGCACTCATCACAAACATAAACAGAAGGACCTGCAATTAGTTTACGAACTTCATGCTGGCTTTTTCCGCAAAAAGAGCAATATAGTAACTTTCCACTATTTTCGTCTTTACGCTTGTCTGTCATTTGCTAACCTCTTAAACGTTGCCTTTATGCTGTAAGTTTATACTAACTTACCTTCTTTGCTGTAAACGTTACTGCTTTTTTATTAATTAGTCACGCTTATTTAACACAGCATCTACAAGACCGTATTTCACTGCATCATCTGCTGCCATGAAATTATCACGATCTGTATCTTTTTCGATCACTTCTAAAGGCTGACCTGTATGCTCTGCAAGCAATGTATTCAACTTCTTCTTAATCGTTAAGATTTCTTGAGCATGAATTTGAATATCTGATGCTTGACCTTGGAAGCCGCCAAGTGGTTGGTGAATCATCACACGAGAGTTAGGCAGAACATAACGTTTGCCTGGTGCGCCACCTGCAAGTAAGAAAGCGCCCATAGAGCATGCTTGACCCATACATACTGTACTCACATTTGGCTTAATGAACTGCATTGTGTCATAAATAGACATACCTGCAGTCACAGAACCACCTGGAGAGTTTATGTATAGGAAGATATCCTTATCTGGGTTTTCAGACTCAAGGAAAAGCAACTGAGCCACAACTAAGTTGGCCATGTGATCTTCAACTTGACCTGTTAAAAAGATAACACGCTCTTTTAACAGACGGGAATAAATATCATACGAACGCTCACCACGTGAAGTTTGCTCAACAACCATAGGAACAAGTGCATCCATAATAGAAGGCATTGCATTGTTTTCTTGATAGCTCATAACCGTATCCCTTATAAAATAAATGGTCCGAATGACGCTTCATTCGGACCATTATTAGCAGATCTTGTGAAACTAAGTCAACTAACTACTTAATTAAATTAAAAATTAAGCAGGTTGTTGATTCATTAGTTCGTTAAAGCCAACTTCTTTTGCAGAAACTTGTGCTTTAGCAAGGATTGCATCGATAGCTTGTTCTTCTAGAGCAACATTACGCATGTTGTTCATCATTTGCTCATTACCTTCGTAGTAAGCAACAACTTCTGTTGGATCTTCGTATGCAGAAGCCATTTCGTTGATAAGTGCTTTCACTTTCTCATCATCCGCTTTTAGCTCTTCAGTCTTGATTACTTCACCAAGAAGAAGACCAACAACTACGCGACGTTTAGCTTGTTCTTCGAACAATTCACGTGGAAGTTCAGGAGCTGTGTCAGCGTTGCCGCCAAAACGTTGAACTGCTTGTTGACGTAGTACTTCAACTTCTTGTTCAATAAGAGCAGAAGGAACGTCGATGTTGTTTTGCTCAACTAAACCGTTGATAGCTTGTTCTTTGATCTTGTTTTTAACAGCTTGAGCTAATTCACGCTCCATGTTCTTACGAACTTCAGCTTTAAGACCTTCAACGCCACCTTCAGCACCAAACTTAATAACGAACTCGTCGTTTAGTTCAGGAAGTTCACGAGCTTCAACTTTAACTACAGTGATAGCAAATTGTGCCGCTTTACCTTTTAGGTTTTCTGCGTGGTAATCTTCTGGGAAGTTAACGTCAATAGTTACTTCTTCGCCAGCTTTCTTACCTTTGATACCATCTTCAAATCCAGGGATCATACGACCTTGACCCATTTCTAGTGGGAAGTTATCAGCTTTACCGCCTTCAAACTCTTCACCATCGATAGAACCAACGAAGTTGATTGTAGCGCGAGTACCGTCTTCAGCAGCAACGTCAGCCTCAGCCCAAGTAGACTGTTGCTTACGTAGTGTTTCTAGCATTTCAGCTACGTCTTCGTCTTTAACTTCAACTTGTGGTTTTTCAACAACAACTTTGTCTAGGCCTTGAAGTGTTACTTCTGGGTAGATTTCAAATGTTGCAGTGAATACTAAATCTTGACCTTCAGCAAATTCTACTGGTGCGAATGTTGGAGCGCCAGCTGGGTTGATTTTGTCTTTAATGATCGCTTCAATGAAGTGACGTTGCATAACTTCACCCATTTTGTCGTTACGAACTGCACTACCGTACATTTTAGCAACCATCTTCATTGGCACTTTACCTTTACGGAAGCCATCAAAGCGACGATTTTTAGCGATATTAAGAAGCTCAGCATTTACAGCGTCTTCAATGTTTGCCGCTGGTACAGTAATAGTTAGAACGCGCTCTAGGCCTTCTTTAGTTTCAACAGTAACTTGCATGTTTATATAAACCTCAAAATCGACTCAGGTTCTCTGAGTTTGCGACAAAAAATACGTGTCGCATCCTTGCGTTACAGGTCTAATAAAATAGAAACCGTAACCCCTATGATTCGTGATACCAATTGGGTATCTTCTTTTATCTGCTTAATATGAATAATAAGTAGATCGCGTACTTTAATTAAATAAAATACGGCATTTAGCCAAGTGGCAAAATAAGACGCGATATTGTAGCGATCTGACCCATCTATGTCGAGACTCACTACACACGTTGATAATCTTTAATAAGAAATTGGGCAATTGGTTAGTCTTTTCAACCCTTTTAACTGCTTTTTTTATTAAAAAAATTCATTTTTATGCTGAAATCTTACTTTTTACAATATCTGCCATCATTTCAATATGTAATTCATCATCATTTAAACATGGAATAAAGGTGTATTTTTGACCACCAGCCTCCATAAATATCTCTTTACACTCTTCTGAAAGCTCTTCTAAGGTTTCTAAGCAATCAGACGAAAATGCAGGACTAATGATATCTAATGATTTAATTCCTTTTGGAGTAAGTTCAGTTAACATCTCTGAAGTATAAGGTTGCAACCACGCTTCTCGCCCAAAACGGGATTGATAGCTCATGCCTATTTGTTCAGATGTTAATCCTAATTCTTGAGCAAGCAATTCTGTCGTTCGTTCACAATGTTTTGCATAAATATCGCCATTATCAACAAAACGCTGTGGGATCCCATGATACGAACATAATACATAATCACCTTTGCCCTTCTTCTCCCATGAAAGACGGATAGATTCAGCAAGGGCTTTAATATAGAGAGGGTGATCATGATAATTATGAACAAGTGAGAAGTCGGGTAACACCGATGTGGTTTTATATTGCTTAGCAATTTGATCAAACACGGCTGCTGAGGTAGTACGAGAATATTGAGGATACAGGGGTAAAATGACTATTTCATCACATCCTTGAGCCTCTAAACGCTCAATCCCTGATTTAATGCTTGGTTCTCCATAAGTCATACCTAGCTCAACTGGCACATTTAAAAATGAATGCAATGCTGCTGCTTGACGTTTTGAATAGACCATTAACGGTGAACCTTCGTCCATCCAAACACTTTCATATAACTTCGCCACTTTAGGCGCTCTTATAGGTAGGATGACACCATGGAGTAATGGACACCAAAGAAAGCGATTCATATCAACAACACGCTTATCATGTAAAAATTCAGATAAAAAGGTTTTTACTGCTGATGTGGTTGGTGCGGTTGGCGTACCTAAATTAACTAATAGCACCCCTGCTTTTTTATTATTCACAGTTATTATCCATTATTGTTTAAAAAAAAGGCGACCGATAAGGTCGCCTTCAATATAACAATAAATTACTGACTACGTAAGATTACGCTAGTGCTTTTTCGATCTCAGCGCTAACTTCAGCAACTAACTTAGTACCATCAAATTTAAGGTACTGAGTTTTACCTGCTTCCGCTTCTTTATTGTAGTAAGCGATAAGTGGCGCAGTTTGCTCATGGTAGATACCTAGGCGAGCAAGTACTGTTTCTGGTTTATCATCTTCACGAATAACAAGAGGTTCACCAGTTACATCATCTTGGCCTTCAACTTGAGGCGGGTTAAATGTAACGTGATAAGTACGACCAGAAGGTAAGTGAGCACGACGGCCAGACATACGCTCAACGATTACTTCGTCAGCAACATCAAACTCAAGAACGTAATCGATAGATACACCGTTCTCTTTTAAACCATCCGCTTGAGGAATTGTACGAGGGAAACCATCTAGTAGGAAACCTTTAGCGCAATCTTCTTGAGCAATACGCTCTTTAACAAGACCAAGGATGATCTCATCAGATACAAGTTGACCAGCATCAATTACAGATTTAGCTTGTTTGCCTAGCTCTGTACCAGCTTTAATAGCAGCACGTAGCATGTCACCTGTAGATATTTGTGGAATACCATATTTATCCATGATGAACTGAGCTTGAGTACCTTTACCCGCACCAGGTGCACCTAAAAGGATGATACGCATTGTTTTCCCCTTAAAAAATAATCTTGGAATTTATACCAAACCTTACAAGTAAAAATGACAACTACTTATAAGCTTAGGTATAAGTTTTATTTCTAAAAATAAGTCGTGAAAGATACACGGAACTGATAAAGCTATCAAGTTTGCGATGAAAAAAGCAAAAATAACCGCTAAATAGAGTCTATTTCGTAACAATAAAAAAACAATGAGACCTTAGTGTAAAATGCATAGGTCTCATTGCGTTTATCTAGATTACGGTATTATCTATTATTTAGATAATAATTGATTCATTGCACTTAAAAATTGCGATGGATCATCTAAAGAGCCACGTTCAGCTAACATAGCTTGGCCAAGCAGCATTTCAACCCAACGACCAAATGCTTCTTCATCCGCTTCATCTGCCATTTGCTTGATAAGAGCATGTTCTGGGTTAATTTCAAAAATGTACTTAACTTCAGGAGCGGCTTGACCAGCGGCTTCTAGAAGTTTTGCCATTTGTGTTCCCATTTCAAAATCATCGGTTACAACAACAGCGGGTGTCGTTGCTAGTTTGAAGGTTGTACGAACCTCTTTCACTCGGTCACCCAAGTATGATTTAGTGCGCTCAACAACCGATTTGAACTCTTCTTCTGTTTCTTTTTGCTTTTCTTTTTCCGCTTCATCTTCAAACTTGCTTAAATCTAAGCCTGCTTTTGTGATTGATTGGAATTGCTTACCATCGAATTCAGTTAAGTAGCTCATCAGCCACTCATCGATACGGTCATACATTAGAACAACTTCAATGCCTTTTGCTTTAAATTGCTCTAGGTGCGGACTGTTCTTCGCCGCAGCATAGCTGTCTGCCGTTAGATAGAAGATCTTATCTTGTTCTTCTTTCATACGTTCAATATACCCAGCTAAGCTCATCGATTGCTCTGAACTGTCTTTATCCGTGGTAGCAAAACGCAATAAACCGGCAATTTTATCTTTATTCGCAAAATCTTCAGCCAAGCCTTCTTTTAGTACTTGTCCAAATTCTTTCCAGAAAGTTTGATATTTTCCATCATCTTTCTTCGCTGTTTTCTCAAGCATACCTAGTACACGTTTAGTACACGCGCTACGTAATGACTGAGTCACTTTATTATCTTGAAGAATTTCACGAGATACGTTTAGCGGAAGATCATTTGAGTCAATCAAACCTTTAACAAAACGTAAGTAACTCGGCATAAATTGTTCAGCGTCATCCATAATAAATACGCGTTGAACATACAGCTTCAAGCCACTTTTATGATCACGGTTCATCATATCAAACGGTGCTTTGGCTGGAATATATAGAAGGCTCGTGTAATCGTTTTTACCTTCTACTTTATTATGGCTCCAAGTCAGTGGATCAGCAAAATCATGAGATACGTGCTTATAAAACTCTTGGTACTCAGCATCTTCAATCTCTGATTTACTGCGAGTCCAAAGCGCTTGAGCCTTGTTTACTTGCTCCCACTTTCCTTCTTTATCTTTGCCGTCTTCGTCTTTTTCTACAGACCAAAGGGAAACAGGAATACCGATGTGATCAGAGTATTTACCAATCACTTCTTTTAGGCGCCACTCACTTAAAAACTCTTTACCCTCTTCACGCATATGAAGAATAATATCCGTACCGCGAGTTTCTTTAATAATGTCTTCAATTGTATAATCACCCTCACCTTCAGAGTGCCACTGAACCGCTTGGTCTTTCGCTACACCCGCTTCACGCGTACGCACTGTTACTGCATCTGCAACAATGAACGCAGAATAGAAACCAACACCAAACTGGCCAATCAATTGAGAGTCTTTACTTTGATCATCTGATAGTTTTGAAAAGAAATCAGCAGTGCCTGATTTAGCAATCGTACCTAAATGCTCAATTACATCTTCACGGCTCATACCAATACCATTATCAGAAATGGTTAAGGTGTTTGCCGCCTCGTTAAAAGATAATTTGACACCAAGATCTGCATTACCTTCATAAAGTTCACCATTTGATAGTGCTTTGAAACGTAATTTATCAGATGCGTCTGATGCGTTTGAGATTAATTCACGTAAAAAGATCTCTTTATTAGAATATAAAGAGTGGATCATAAGATGAAGTAGCTGCTTAACTTCTGACTGAAAGCCGCGTGTTTCTTTGTTATTAATTGTTTGTTGGCTCATCTAAAACTCCGAAAATAACAGAATATATTTAACTTGTTAATTGAAATAAGGACACTTATACCTCAATTCAAGGTAAAGCAATGTAAAAAACACTGTTTTTTTGCTTTTTTTATACTATAAAATGCGTAATCATATGTTTTGACATAAAATAGACATTCTAAAAATGATACTTGATATCATTCAATAAGAATCACCATTACTGAGTTAACAACCAATGAATATAGAAAATAACAAAATTATTATTGGCAACCGGTTTCTGTTCGATCCTAACGATAATAGCCTTATTGATACATTAAATGACGATGAGATTATTCGAATTGGAGGAAATGAAAGTCGTGTTTTAAGCCTACTTATTCAAGAACCAGGGAAGGTTGTTAGTCGTCATGAGTTACATGAGTATGTATGGCGAGATCAAGGATTTGAAGTCGATGATTCTAGTTTAACACAAGCTATTTCGACGCTACGAAAAATGCTACAAGACCCAACTAAACTACCAGTTTATGTAAAAACAGTGCCTAAACGTGGTTATCAATTTATTTCAACTGCCGTACATCAAGTCACGGATGATGTGCTAGAAAGCGCAGATGAAAATAATGATTCTTTAACGGATATCGATAACCCAACAATCGTTCATCAAGAAGAATCACCTCAAGAGCTCACGGTGAATAGCTCCGCTAAAGAGCAAACTATAAATTCCGTAGCAAAAGAAAATATCACAACGAATCAGCCACAAGCTCACTTATCGTTACTTGGTACGCTAACTCTGATTATCGCTTTTATCTTGCCTATCATTGCTTATGTGAATCACACTCCAAAATCAGATGCATTTATACAAGTAGCAAAATATGACGACGTGCCTATTTTCGTTCCTGTTAACCACCCTAATATCGATAAATGGCAGCCTTTGATTGAGCAATGTACTGTCTTTTATAATTCAAACCATGTTGATACGCTAAAACCAATAGAAGTTATTGCAACGAGTGGCCAGCCAAATCAAATCACACTGAATTATATTCATAATGAAGAACACAGCGATCAAAGTATTAGTGTCCGATTATTGATTGATCAAAAAGGGGTAGATAAAGTATGTGGTTAAATAGCGAGCAACTCCCAATAGCAAAACGTTTTTTCCCCGTCGCTCTTCTTCTAATATCAATGTTAGGCAGTGGGTGGTTTTATTGGGAAAGCGACAGTAAAGTCGAACAACTATTAACATCTAAAGAATGGCAAAGTATGAGTACCGTTCGTATTGATACTGATTATGATGACATGGGCCCTTTAAAACGCGCAGATATTAAATCTAATGTTGTCTATCTGCCAAATAAGACTTATTCAAAATCATCTACACTGACACTTTTTAGTGGCCCATCTGAGAATGTCCTCCCATTAACGATTAATGTTATGGAAACGGGGAACTGGGATTACAGCGGAGATTACTTATTAATTGACCCTACTGAGTTTAAGGATGTTACCGCCAATGATAATAAAGATTTTTCTGGTTCGCAGAAAAAATTGATCATGCGCGTATTCAAAATGGATGCTCAACAAAGTAAACGTGTTGATGTGGTTAATGATAAAACATTATTACTGACCAGCTTAAATTATGGCTCAGGTATTCTATTTTCTCATTAAAATAGCTTTCGTTAACTGAACATCACAATAAAAATCCGAGATGGTAATCACCTCGGATTTTTATTGTCTAATCAATAGTCTTCTTCTTACCCAATAATTGATGCTATTTTAGCTCAATGGAATTCAATACATTTCTATCAAAATCAAGAACAGACAAACAACTACCATCAAGTAAACCATAGCTCGGTTTTCCGCCTTCGTTACGAGGAAAAGTCGTTGAACCCGGGTTAAAAATAATCTGTTCTCCTTGCCATTCAGCTACCGTAATATGCGTATGTCCATGAGCGATGATATCTCCCTTCTTTAATAAAGGGCGTTTGTCGGCATTATAAATATGACCATGCGTTAAAAATAATTTCTGCCCCGTAGGCAACAACACAATATTGTAATCAGACATAATAGGAAAAGATAACAGCATTTGATCGACTTCACTGTCACAATTCCCTCTCACTGCGATGATAGACTCTGTGTATTGATTTAATAATTCAGCTACAGCGATAGGATCATGACCTTCAGGGATCGGGTTTCTTGGCCCAAAATTTATCAGATCACCAAGAAGAATTAAATGATCTGCTTTAGAAGCAGTAAACGCATCAATCATACGTTGAGTCGCAGGCAATGAGCCATGTAAATCAGAGGCAAAAAATAATTTCACAAGAATCCTTACAGTATTTAAGAGCCATTTCAAAACTCAAGTATAAAGGAAAATCCAATGAAAGTTGCCAATCAGTGAACTCAATTTATACTTAACTTAAACGACAGTTATAAATATCTTGCAGGGAGATGGGATGAAAATACTCATTACGGGAAGTACAGGGTTGATCGGAAAACAGTTATTGGATCACCTTAAAGGTCATGAGCTAGTGCTTCTGACGCGCAATATAGAAAAAGCTCAATCTTCATTAGCTCATTTAGCTTTACCTCACGTTGATTTCATTTCGGATCTTTCTTCACTTTCCGATCTTAATAATATTGATACTGTTATTAATTTAGCAGGGGAACCGATTGCTGATAAAAAATGGACCCGTAAACAAAAAAAAATCATCTCTGATAGCCGATGCAAGTTAACTGAGCAATTGGCACAACTCTGCCTAGCATCAACAACACCACCACGATGCTTTATATCTGGATCAGCCATTGGTTATTATGGGGATAATGGCCAAAAAGATATTGATGAAGACACTAAGATAATCTCTGCTGATTTTGCTCATCAAGTCTGCCAGCAGTGGGAAAATAAGGCACTACAAGCTCAAAGTAAAAATACTCGCGTTTGTATCATACGAACGGGGGTCGTATTATCTCCTTTAGGAGGTGCTCTAAAAAAAATGTTACTGCCTTATAAATTAGGTTTAGGTGGCCCAATTGGAAATGGAAAACAATACCTATCTTGGATTCATATTGATGATATGGTTTATGGTATTTTGCATTTAATGACACAAGAAGAAAGCCAAGGTATTTATAACTTAACGGCCCCTCACCCTGTCTCTAATCGCTTATTTAGTCAAACTTTAGCAAAGACATTAAAACGTCCACACTTTCTATTTACTCCAAACATTATCATTAAAGGTATATTAGGAGAAGCTTCTGTTCTACTAACAGACAGTCAACGAGTTCGACCAAAGCGAATCGTCCATGAAGGATTTAAATTTCGCTATTCTCGAATCGAGTCTGCACTCAAACAATTATTAAGCTAAAAATTAGAATGATTGGAAGAAACAATATTATAAATATGTTAACTCCAATCATTTTCACCAAAATGGAACATAAGAACTTAAAAGAGAACACCCATCAATTTTAATTCGTACTCAAACCAATTAAGTGATTCCCCCTTAATTCTACCAAAACCCTTCCACTATAAGCATTCTCATTTGAAATAATTAACCGATGGATTACTCTATCCAGACTGTCAAGAAAACTACTAATAAACAAAGGTATAAGCTTACGCTGTGCGTGTTTGTTTATTTTAAAATTACACAGCATTATTAATGCCATAACTTTTACAGTATGGCTATCATTGAAATCTGGATGAATTTTAATTATAGTACTAATGAATTATCAATACGCATATCTTGCGAAGGACTTAAAAATGAATCCCATACTGGAAGTTAAGGGACTGTACAAAGTGTTTGGTGAAGACACTAACCGCGCATTTACATTGATTGATGAAGGCGCAAATAAAGAAGAAGTTTTTGAGAAAACAGGGTTGACCATCGGTGTTAACGACGTATCTCTAAGTATTCAAGAAGGTGAAATTTTCGTCATTATGGGCCTGTCTGGCTCAGGAAAATCCACTCTAGTTCGTCTCCTCAATCGACTTATCGAACCAACTCAAGGCAGCGTTTTTCTGAAAGGAAAAGACATAGCTCATATCTCAGAAGAAGAACTCCGCGAAGTACGCCGCAATAATATCTCAATGGTATTTCAAAACTTTGCTCTAATGCCGCACATGACCGTTATCGAAAATGCGGCTTTTGGTTTAGAGCTTGCTGGTGTAGAAATAAAAAAACGCAAACAATGCGCACTAAGTGCATTAGAAAGAGTTGGACTTGATGTATACGCAGAGTCTTACCCTGATGAATTATCTGGTGGTATGAAACAACGCGTTGGTCTAGCAAGAGCACTCGCTTGTGATCCCGATATTCTATTAATGGATGAAGCCTTCTCTGCTCTTGATCCTTTGATTAGAACAGAAATGCAAGATGAGCTTATCCGCCTACAAAATGATGATAAACGTACTATTGTCTTTATTTCTCACGATTTAGATGAAGCCATGCGCATTGGTGACAGAATTGCGATTATGCAAAATGGTGAGGTAGTTCAAGTCGGCACTCCTGACGATATCCTCAACAACCCCGCAAATGATTATGTTGAAGCCTTCTTTCGTGGTGTTAATGTCGCGAACGTCTTAACTGCCAAAGACATTGCTCGTAAAAAACCTGCCGCCATGTTTAAGAAATCAGAACATGATGGTCCAGCATCTGCTCTTCAGTATCTAATGGATAATGACAGAGAATATGGCATCGTTGTAGATAAGAGTAGCCTCTATTCTGGCATCGTCTCTGTTGACTCTCTTCGCGAGGCACATAACGACAACAACTCTCTTGTCAGTGCTCAACTTACAGATGGTGTAACACTCAAACCAAACCAAGCGATCAATGATATTTTAGGCGTAGTGGCTAATGTTCCTTACTCTGTACCTGTGGTTGACGAGAGTGGTAAGTATTTCGGTGTTGTGACTAAATCACGACTGCTTCAGACGTTAGATAAGGGGTAGAACGATGTCATCAGAACAAACAAACAATGACCCATGGTCACAAACAGCACCAACAAGCGATGACCCATGGGGACAAGTTGGCGATACATCAGCCTCGGCTGATTGGTTAAATCATGAAACTATCGAAGTAAATACTTTTGACCCCTTAAATCCTTTTGAGGAAGCAGTACTTCCTGTCGATGTTTGGGTGGAGTCTGGCTTAAACTGGTTAGTTGAACATGGTCGTCCATTATTTCAAGCCATTCGTGTACCGATTGATTTTATCTTAAGCTCTTTTGAAACGGCATTAGTATCAACACCAGCACCATTCATGCTTCTTATTTTATTTTTATTAGCATGGCAATTTTCGAACCTTAAGCTAGGGATCTCAACGGCAGCTTCATTACTCGTTATTGGCCTTATCGGTGCTTGGTCTGAAGCCATGACCACTCTGTCATTAGTGATGACCTCTGTCTTTTTCTGTTTACTTATCGGGTTACCGATGGGGATTTGGCTAGCAAGAAGCAAAACCGCCGCAAAATTCGTTCGCCCAATCTTAGATGCAATGCAAACAACCCCAGCCTTTGTTTACCTAGTTCCAATTGTAATGTTATTTGGTATCGGTAATGTCCCCGGTGTTGTTGTAACCATTATTTTTGCACTGCCTCCTGTCGTACGTTTAACCATTCTAGGTATTCAACAAGTACCAGAAGAGTTAATCGAAGCGGGTCATTCATTTGGTGCCAGCAAAAAGCAAATGCTGTATCGAATTCAGCTGCCACTTGCCCTACCAACGATTATGGCCGGTGTTAACCAAACCTTAATGTTATCTCTATCTATGGTAGTTATTGCGTCAATGATCGCGGTAGGTGGATTGGGTCAAATGGTATTAAGGGGTATTGGACGACTGGATATGGGGCTAGCAGCAGTTGGTGGCTTAGGTATTGTAATACTCGCCATTTTACTAGACCGAATCACTCAAGTATTAGGGGTAAACGCAGGTAATACTAAATTACGTTGGTATAACATGGGCCCTGTCTCTATTTTGCTAAATATTTTTACTCAAAAAAAAGAACCAAAAAAAGAACTACAACTTAAGGAGAAATAATAATGATTAATTCATGGAAGAAAGCACTGACAGCAAGTATCGTTTCCACTCTAGCTTTATCATCAAACGTATGGGCTGAAAAGCTCCCAGGTGAAGGCGTTACAGTGCAAGCTCTTCAATCTACAGTTGCAGAAGAAACGTTTCAAACATCAATTGTAAACCGAGCGCTTGAAGAGCTAGGTTATGATGTAAAACCAACAAAAGAAGTTGATTACAACGTAGCTTATACGTCGATCGCAAAAGGTGATGCAACATTCCTTACTGTTGGCTGGTTTCCACTTCATGCCGATAAATACAAAATGTCTGGTGGTGATGATAAGTTCTATCGTCAAGGTCAATACGTGAGCGGTGCTGCTCAAGGTTACCTAATTGATAAAAAAACCGCGGAAAAGTATGGCATTACAAACATTGGGCAATTAAAAGATCCTAAATTAGCTAAATTGTTTGATGCTGACGGTGATGGCAAAGCAGATCTTACTGGCTGTAACCCTGGATGGGGTTGTGAAATGGTGATCGAGCATCAAATTGGTGCTTATCAACTTGAAGACACTGTCACGCATAATCAAGGTAATTATGCTGCAATCATTGCTGATACAATTTCACGCTACAAAAATGGTGAATCCATTCTCTACTATACTTGGACTCCTTACTGGGTAAGTGGCGTATTGGTTCCTAATAAAGATGTAGTCTGGTTAGAAGTACCTTTCTCATCACTTCCGGGGGATCGTAAAAATGTCGATACCACATTATCTAATGGTAAAAACTACGGTTTTGAAATGAACTCTATGCGCATCATTGCTAATAAAGAGTTTGCGGCACAAAACCCTGCAGCAGCTAAATTATTTGAAATCATCAAACTAAACATTAATGACGTTAGTGCACAAAACATGATGATGAGTAAAGGTAAAAACAGCTCAGCTGATATTGAATCTCACGTTAATGGCTGGATAAAAGCAAATCGACCTTTATTCAACTCTTGGTTAGCTGAAGCGAAAAAAGCAGCGATCTAACTTACGTAGTTAATATTAATAACCTCATTATTTGAGAACACTGAAAAGACCAATGGCATCTGCTATTGGTCTTTTTTATATTTAAAAAATCAATGAACGACGACTCAACTCTGCTTTATACTCATCTTAACGTTACTCATTAGAGATAAAATTCATGACGCGAACCATATTTATTACAGGCTGTTCAACAGGTATTGGCTATACTGCTGCCCATCAATTACAGCAGCATGGCTTTAACGTTATAGCCTCATGCCGAAAACAAGAAGACGTCGCACGATTGCAAAGCGAAGGGTTAACCTGTCTCTATTTAGACTATAGCGACTCACAAAGTATTACTAACGCGGTTGCAGATATAATTAGACTGACTGATGGTAAATTATACGGATTGTTCAATAATGGCGCATATGGTCAAGCTGGAGCACTTGAAGATCTACCAAGGGAAGCATTAAAGGAGCAGTTCGAGGCAAACTTCTTTGGTTGGCATCAATTAGTCACAGAACTGCTTCCGGTAATGAGAAAGCAAGATGAAGGCCGTATCATTCAAAACAGCTCTGTATTAGGTTTTGTTGCGATGAAATATCGTGGTGCTTATAACTCATCAAAGTTCGCAATTGAAGGCTGGACTGATACATTACGCCTAGAACTCTCAGTGACAAATATCAAGATAAGCTTAATTGAACCAGGTCCAATTGAAACCGAATTCCGCTCTAATGCACTGAAAGCATTTAAAAAATGGGTAAATATAGATAACAGCTACCACAAAGAAAAGTACCTTACTCAACAACAACGACTTGAAAAAGAACAATCCGGTAGTGCTTTTGTCCTTCCGGCAGATTCTATTATTCCTCCCCTGCTCCACGCACTTAATTCATCAAGACCAAAAGCTCGTTATCGAGTCACCTTTCCAACTCATTTGTTTTCGGTTCTAAAAAGATTATTACCAACAAAGTGCTTAGATATGATCTTAAATAAGAGTGATTAACCTAACTTTATAGTATCATCGCTGTGTAATAATTAATAAATATGAGAAAAGAGTAAAAATGTAATATTAGTGTCATATTAGAATCGTATATTCATTCTATCCGGTAGATGGTGTTTTTTCAGAGGTGAATATGACACTAGGTAAAATCAACTGGATCTGTGTGAGTGTTGCGGTTGCGGTATTCATACTGATCTAATAGCCACTTACACTTAGAATAGCCACTATAAGTCAATTATAGTGGCTTTCTTCTTTCTATTTCCTTGAAAACCAATATAACTCCCCATATATCTATATAAAGAATACATACTGTTTTTAGGGAAAGATCATGCAACCAGAACATAGCGTTGAACTAAACGAACAAAACTTCCAACAAATTTTAGAAAGCTCAATGCAAACCCCTGTGCTAATCCATTTCTGGGCGCCAATGAGCCAAGAAAGTATTGCTGTTATGCCTGCCTTACAACAACTTTCCCAGCAATATGGTAATGCCGTAACTCTTGCTCTACTTAACTGTGAAGAACAGCAAGGTCTTGCACAACAATTTGGTGTTCAAACGCTACCAACGATTGCTTTATTTAAAAACGGCCAAGCGGTTGATGGTATGGGAGGGCCTCAAACGATTGAAGCCATTCAAGATATGCTAGGTAAACATCTAGCGAGCCAAGAAGAACTTCAATTAGGCCAAGCATTTAAGCTGGTTGAAGAAGGTGAATATCAAGCAGCACTTCCTACATTACTCGCCCTTCTTGAGCACTTTAACAGTAATGGTCAAATAAAACTGCACATCGCACAGTGCTATATTGAAACCCAAGCATTTGATCAAGCAGAGGCTGTTCTTTCTGAAATATTAATGCAAGATCAAGACAGCAAATACAAAGAGTTAATTGCTAAGCTTGAACTACATAAACAAGCAGGAAGCAGCCCAGAAATCCAAGCATTAGAAGAAAAATATAACGCAGATCCTAGCAATAATTCGTTAGCTTTAGAGCTTGCGATTCAATACAGTCAAGTCAGCCGACAAGAAGAAGCGCTAGATATTTTGATGGCAGCGTTGCTAAAAGATCTTAACGCACAAGATGGGCAAATTAAGAAAACCATGATGGATATATTATCTGCTCTTGGTCAAGGGAACCCTGTCGCAGGTAAGTACCGTCGTCAACTTTATTCTCTTCTTTACTGACCTATTGAGTAGTAAACCTGTTGTTGTTATTTCTCATGGCAGCAGGTTAATCCTTTAATAATAGGACAATCATGGCCTTCATCACCTGGGCAAGCATCAGCTAAATCTAATAATGTTTGCTTCATCCCTTTTAGTTCCTGAATTTTTTCTTCGATCTCTGCAACTTTCTCCAACGTTTTTGCTTTTACGTCTGCACTTCGACGATTTGGGTTATTTGATAAACTTAATAGTTCTTGGCACTCTTCTAAGCTAAACCCAACTAATCTTGAACGTCTAATTAATTGTAATTCCTCTAGCTGAATCTTAGTATATTGACGATATCCATTAGCACTCCTACTTGCTTCTTTTATCACTCCTTTGCTTTCATAAAACCGAATGGTTTTCGTTGTTAGTCCTGTTAACTTCGCTACTTCACTAATATTCATAATTTTATCTCATTTAATATCTTGACCTTCCATTTACTGTAAGGTTTATTATTCGTAATATCAAGAATAGTTAACGAGGTTATTATGAGTCAGGAATTTACTCTTCCACTGTCAGGATTAAACTGCGGTCGTTGCATAGCAAAGGTTGAACAAGAACTTGCTAATAACCCAAACATATCTCAATACTCAGTAACCAAAACAGAATTAACTCTGATAACAACACTTCCTTATCAAAGCATCGTAGATATTATTGAGAAGCTTGGCTATTTTGTTCCTGAAGCAAACACGGCGTCACTGAATTCTGATAGTAAACAAGACTCAAATAAACAGACTAAGCCGATTATCAAAACGACCAAGCCAACTCCCACGATAGATGATAAAACAACTCAATTAATACTATCAGGAATGACTTGTGCCAGTTGTGTCGCTTCTGTAGAAAGCATCATTTCAACAGTGGGTCATGTAGAATCAGTAACCGTTAATTTGGCTGAGAGAACCGCTCTTATTCACGGCAATATCAACGTAACAGAACTAATTCAAGCAATTGAAGCTGGTGGCTATGGTGCAGAATTAAGTTTAAATGAAGACCAACGTCGTGCTAGACAAAAAGAGTTATTCTTAAAAACCATTGCCACACATAAAAAACACACCATCATCTCTCTTATCATAGGTGCACCATTAATGCTTTGGGGTGTCTTTGGTGGAAATATGCAAATCACCACAGTAAATGACCAATTGGCTTGGGGGCTTATAGGTTTAATTTGCTTAGGTTTACTACTCACTGCCGGTAAGCATTTCTATGTGAACGCATGGAAAGCCTTTACCCACCACAGAGCAACTATGGACACCTTGGTCGCATTGGGAACCGGCTCTGCTTGGCTTTATTCTATGGCTCTGGTTATCTATCCTGAGTTTTTTCCACTGCAAGCTCGTCATGTTTATTTTGAAGCAACGGCAATGATCTTGGGTTTAATTACGCTTGGAAATTTAATAGAAACTAAAGCTCGTAATCGCACCTCTACTGCAATAGAAAAACTGTTAGATCTTCAGCCACAAACCGCAACCGTATTACAAAATGGCCAAGAAATAACCCTGCCAATTACTCAAGTGATTCAAGGAATGATCATTAAAATCAAACCCGGTGAAAAAATCCCTGTTGATGGTTCCATTGTTAATGGTGAGAGTTACCTAGATGAAGCAATGCTAACAGGTGAACCTCTGCCTTGTTTAAAATCCAAAGATGATACCGTTCATGCTGGCACCATTAACCAACAAGGTAGTTTTACTTTCATAGCAACAAACGTGGGTGAGCACACCATGTTAGCTCGTATTATTTTAATGGTTCGCAATGCTCAAAGCAGTAAACCTAAATTGGCAAAATTAGCTGACCAAATATCATCGGTATTTGTCCCAAGCGTGATGATCATTGCGATCATATCTGCTTTAATTTGGTATAACTTTGGGCCAGAACCTACCTCTAGTTACATGCTGGTTGTTGCAACAACGGTACTGATTATTGCCTGTCCTTGTGCTCTTGGTCTTGCTACACCAATGTCAGTAACGGTAGGTATAGGTAAGGCCGCCGAGTTTGGCGCTTTAATCAAGGATGCTGATGTGCTTCAAACCGCAAGCACAATCGATACTGTTGTTGTTGATAAAACCGGAACATTAACCGAAGGTAAACCAACAGTAACCAAAGTGACTGCTTTTAATCATCATTCAGAAATGCATGTTACTTCATTAGCTGCAGCGGTTGAAAGCCACTCTGAACACCCTTTAGCTCAAGCAGTTATAAGCCATTTAGAGAACAATACTTGGCCTATTATCGACAGTAGTGAATTTATCGCTCAACTAGGATTAGGGGCTTCTGCTCTGGTTAATAGTGATACGGTTTATATTGGTAATCATACTTATCTAATGGAAAACAGTATTGATATACCAACCATAACTATTTCACCATCAGCAACACCACTGTATGTCGCCAGTAAAGGTGAGTGTATTGGGGTTATCGAAGTCAGCGATTCCATTCGCACAGACTCATCGTTAGCTATTGAACAATTAACTCAACTTGGTATTGATGTGGTTATGCTTACTGGCGATCGTAAAGAAACCGCTCAATACGTTGCAAAAGAACTGGGAATTACCCAAGTGATTGCAGGGGTTCTTCCTGATGGAAAAGCTCAGGCGATTCAAACCTTACAAAACCAAGGCAAAAAAGTTGCCATGATTGGTGATGGTATTAATGATGCCCCTGCTCTCGCACAAGCGGAGGTTGGCATCGCCATGGGTAATGGTAGTGATGTGGCGATTGAAAGCGCTCATCTTACGTTGATGAACCACTCACTACTCACCGCTGTAAGCGCTATAGAGTTATCTAAAGCCACAATAAAAAACATGAAACAGAATTTATTTGGTGCTTTTGTCTATAACACTGTCGGCATTCCTATTGCTGCGGGCATTTTATTTCCATTTACAGGGATGTTATTAAGCCCAGTGGTTGCAGGGGCTGCAATGGCGTTATCTTCAATTACTGTCGTGACTAATGCTAACCGACTACGACTATTTACTCCTCGTTCTCAACGAGTTACTCATAAATAATAAAGGAGCATCGCATGATTAATCTAATTGGTATTGCTCTAATTATTGCCATTATCTACTGGTTTTGGCTATCACCTAATTCAAAATAACCTTTGGAAAACCCACTATGAAAAACTTTAAATTAGCTTTACTTCCATTTGTTTTATTTAGTACCTCGGCCTTTGCTACTACTGAAGTAATGACCTATAAATCCCCCTATTGTGGCTGCTGCACTGAATGGGTAGAACATATGGAAGACAATGGATTTAACGTAAAAATTGAAGATCACGAAAACATGAACCCAATAAAACAAAAACTGGGCGTAGAACCACGTCTTGCTTCTTGTCATACCGCAGTTATCGATGGTTATGTATTTGAAGGACATATCCCGGCATCAGATATTAAAAACTTCTTAGCCGAGCCTAGAGATTTTAAAGGTCTCGCTGTTCCTGGAATGCCAATCGGTTCTCCTGGCATGGAATATGGTGATCAAAAAGATAAATACCAAGTGGTTGCATTTAAAGAGAATGGAAAATTAGCGTTATTTAATACCCATAATTAGGGTCTTATCGATAGATTGAGGTGAATCATAAACGGTGTTGAATGATACCAACACCATTTATACCAATCGTAGTAAACAGCTGATCATCCTAGCTGGTAGCTGGTTAAAATGCAAAAAAGCCGCATCATTTCTGATGCAGCTTTCTTAAAAGTGGTCGGTGAAGAGGGATTCGAACCCCCGACCCTCTGGTCCCAAACCAGATGCGCTACCAAGCTGCGCTATTCACCGAGCTGTTAACTAAAGACATTATCCGTGTCAACGAGGGCTATAATACTGCTCAGGATTTTTTTGACAAGCATTATTTTCATTTTTTAATTTGTTCGCTTATTAATTCATCAAATACATGGATTTATTCAATATTCGTTTAATAAAACTACGCATAATAATTATAATCTACCCAATATTATATGATCGTTTCAAGGATTCTTTATGCCACATTCTGATAAATTATCACTATTTCAAGAAATGATGGGCGATATAAAACCAATTACACAAGATACAGTGCTTCCTACTTCATCTCCGCATAAGGCAAATGAATCTCAACAAGCAAGAAAAGAAGCTGCACAAGCTTTAGCTGAAACAGACTCAGATTATTTATCTTTAGATACCGCGATTTTATTGCAACCTGATGATGTGATTGAATACAAACGTGACGGCATGCAAGATGGAGTCTATCGAAAAGTTCGTTTAGGTAAGTATGATATTCAAGCACGCTTAGATCTGCATAAACGAACGCTAAAACAGGCCAGAGATGAGATCTTACATTTTTTAAAGCAATGTCAAAAAATGGATATCCGTTTTGCCGTTATTGTTCATGGCAAAGGAGCTAAATCCAATCCTCCTGCTTTAATTAAAAGCCATGTTGCTCAATGGCTACCACAAATAAAAGAAGTCATGTGTGTTCACTCAGCAAAAACACAACATGGCGGAACTGGTGCTGTTTATGTGCTACTTAGAAAAAGTGAAACTAAAAAGTTAGATAATAGAGAAAAGCATCAAAAACGCAGCTCATAAAAAAAGCCTCCAAAATTTTGGAGGCTTTTTCATATAAACATTAGCGCTTATTTATAAACAATCTCACCACGAGGTGCAAATTCATTCACATCAATTGGGCTATTTGTTTCTAAGAACTCTTTAAGTACTTCGGCATCAACAAAACCTGTATTTACATAACCTGGGTGATCTGAAATTTTAGGGTAACCATCACCACCTGCTGCATTGTAACTTGGTACAGTAAAGCGGTATGTATTATCTAGACGTAATTGCTTACCACCAATAAATACATTTGATACTTTACCATTCTCAACTGTCATCTTAATGCCAGCAAATTGAGCATAAGCACCAGAATCAACAGGCTTTGTTGCGACAACATTTAAGTAATCCAACACTTCTTGGCCTGTCATATCTGCATAAGTGACAATGTTGCCAAACGGTTGAACTGTTAACACGTCTTTATAGGTTACATCGCCCATCTCAATTGAATCACGCACCCCACCTGAGTTCATTACAGCAAAATCAGCTTTTGCACGAATCATGTGTGATGTAGCAATTAAACGACCTAGGTTTGTTTGTTGGAAACGAACCACATTGCGGTCCCCCTCTAACTTTCCATTAGTTGATGCGATTTTCACATTCAACTGTCCTTGACCTTTTTCTTGATATGGTTTTAAGAATGCAAGTAATTCAGGATCTTGTTCAATCTCATCTTGGATAAATACACGCTGTTTTTTACCGTCGATTTTCACTTTTTTCTTTAAGTTCACAGGAATAAGATCGTAACTTACCATCTCTAATTCGCCATTACGGAATTCGAAATCAGCTTTACCTACGTATTTACCCCACTCGTGCGCTTGAACAATCCAAGTACCATTTTGCTGGTCTGGCTTACACTCGTCACCTGGTTTGAAATTTTTCTTAGCCACATTTGGGCCTTCCATACATACTGGCTCTTGTGAGTGACCGCCCACAATCATGTCTAGTTCACCAAGCTCAAGTGAACGAGCTAGAGCAACATCACCAGGAGCGTTAATACCACGTTGGCCATTTTCATAGTGACCCATATGCGTTACTGCAAAAATAAGATCCGGCTTCTCATTTACTTCTAGCTCTGCAATGATTTTTTTAGCTTCTGCTTTAGGATCACGGAACTCTAGATCACCGATGTATTCTGGGTTACCAATTTTAGCGGTATCTTCAGTCGTAAAACCAACAACAGCAATTTTAATACCTTGTTTTTCAAAGATTTCGTAAGCTTGATATTTACGCTCACCCGTTGTCTTATCATAGATGTTCGCTGATAACATAGGGAATTCAGCCCAATCAATCTGCTTTTGTAGTACATCTAATGGATTATCAAATTCATGGTTACCAAGGGCAATTGCATCATAACCAATTTTGTTCATGCCTTTAAAATCAGGTTCTGCATCCTGAAGATCTGATTCAGGAACACCCGTATTAATATCACCACCAGAAAGAAGAAGCACACTACCGCCTTGTGCTTGGACATCTGCACGTAACTCATCAATCAGCGTTTTACGAGCCGCCATGCCATACTCGCCGTATTTATTCTGCCAAAAACGACCGTGGTTATCGTTTGTATGTAATACCGTTAGCTTATACGTAGTATCTTCTTGCCATGCATGCTCAGTTGTTGTTGCACAACCTGCTAGCGTTGTAACTAATGCAGCAGCAATCGCTGTTTTTAGAGAAAGACGTTCCATCATGTTTCACCATTCATTCAAGGGGGATAAACTAGACCAAATCAATCAATTACGAGTGGTTCAATCCAATAACCTGACCAAGTTTAAAAGAATTACGTTTTACTCTCACATTGATTTCATAAATATGTCTGTTAGATCACTAAAAATAACTCATAAATTGCTAATAAATAATGAAACCAAAAACAACTGGGTACTAAACACACAAGGCAAACCATTACTCTGTCAATAAGTTACAAGGCAAAAAATATTTATCGTTAATATGATAAATATTTTTATATGTTTTAGATAAAATTAGTTAAGTTTTGTATGTCTTTTCCGATAACGAATTAGACCTTATAAAAAATTAATAGTAGGCACTATTTTTTAGCAAAATTAACCCATGGATTTAGATAGTATAATGAAACTAAAACATAAGCTAATAGGTGCAAGTGTACTCGCTGTCCTAATTACTGCATCCGCATTAACTTGGCTTGCTTCAAGCCAATTATTCGAACAGACTCGCAACGGGGTATCCTCTCGCGCTGAAAGTGTTACTTCTGCAGCAACTACGGGGATCTCAAATTGGATTTCAATTAAAGCTGAAATCGCACATGCCACTAATGACTACACTCAAACAGAAAATATTATTTCATTTCTGCAGTTAAGTCGTAATGCTGGTGGATTTGATGATATTTTCTTTGGTACCCCTACTGGAGAAATGCACCGCTCTCACCCTGAACGTAATCGTGCTGATTATGATCCTCGTCAACGCCCTTGGTATCAAGAAGCCCAGCGCGAAAATAAACAAATCATCACTTCCTCTTACCAAGATGCCATCACTCAATCACTATTAGTAACTATTGCTGAGCCAGTTTACAAAAATGGAACTTTTCTTGGCGTAATTGGTGCAGACGTACTGATCGATCAATTAATCGATGATGTTATTAGCTTAGATGCAGGTAAAGACACTATCACTATGCTGATAGACAGTGACGGCACTTTCTTAGCCCATCCAAACAAATCATTAATCAAAAAAGAAGTGAATAACTACTTTTCTGATATGACTCCACAGAGTATTCAAGAATCAATCAACAAAAACACTATCGAACTTGCTGAAATTAATGGAGACAATAAGTTAGTATATTTTGCAAAAGTACCAAATACCAATTGGACGTTTGCAGTTGAAATGATACAAGCAACTGAAGAAGCAGGTCACTCAGCCCTTCTTCGTGAAATCATTTTATTAAGTATTGTATTAACTGTTATTGTCGCTATTGGCGTAACAATGCTAGTTAATCTTTTATTTAAAGACCTAATCCGAGTTTCAAACGCATTAGCAGAAATATCATCGGGTGAAGGCGATTTAACTCAACGCTTAGAACCACATAGTGATGATGAAGTAGGTCAGCTTGCTATTAATTTCAATACTTTTGTTGGTAATATGCACTCAATGGTTTGCCGTTTGCGTGATATTTCAGTGACGCTAGCAAATCAAGCAAACTCTACAGCTGAGGGTGCTGAAGAGCGTAATGTACGAATCCAGCACCAAATGGATGAGATCAATATGGTTGCCACCGCTATTAATGAAATGGCTGCAGCAACTCAAGAAATTGCAAGTAATGCGGATAACACTGCACAAACAGCAGAAGAAACAGTTACGGCATCAAATCATGGTGCTAAGCAAGTGAGTCAAAGCCAGCACTCTATTGATAACCTTGCAAAAGAAGTTGAAACAGCAACAGGGGTTATTGAAGAACTCCACCACAACGCTCAAAACATCAACACTATTCTTTCTACCATTCAAAACATTGCCGAACAAACAAACTTACTCGCACTAAATGCCGCAATTGAAGCAGCACGTGCAGGTGAACAAGGTCGTGGTTTTGCTGTGGTTGCAGATGAAGTTCGAATTTTAAGTCAACGCACTCACGCCTCGACTCAAGAAATTCAGCAGATGATTGAAACACTGCAAGGAACAACACAAAAAGCCGTAGGGATTATGGAAGATAGCCAAAATCTCGCCAATACTAGTGTCGAAGATGCACAGTCAGCATCAGCAAGTTTGCTGCAAATTACGAATTCAGTAACTCAAATAAGTGATATGGCCGCTCAAATTGCGGCGGCGGCAGAAGAACAATCCTCAGTAACAGAAGAAATCACACGTAATACTGAAGCCGTACGCGATGTATCAAATGAATTAACAGAAGAAACAAAACAATCAGTGATCCAAGCTTCAGGACTATCTGAACTTTCAAATGAGTTAAAACAAGAAATAGATCGATTCAAATTGTAAACTCATAAGAAACCTTCCCTCTAATAAAGACAGAATGTAACTTCACATTCTGTCTTTTTTTTTCAGAAAACAAAGATAAAACCGACCAAAAAGAAATTAATTCTGTTAGATATTGTAAAAAAACAACACACAATAGTTACGTGCTACACACAAGCAATTGATTAAATAACAAAAAATGACAACCCACCACTTCAACTACCCCTTTAGTGTAGTTTTATTTCGTAATTGATCCACGTCATATCGACATATTCATTCATAATTCATCATATCTATATATCAAAGATAATAGGAATCCTTATGAGCAAGATGAAGTTAGTCATCATCGGTAATGGCATGGTTGGTCATCGCTATATCGAAGATTTAGTAGATAAAACCGACGTTCAAACCATGGACATCACAGTGTTTTGTGAAGAGCCTCGTGTCGCGTACGACCGTGTTCACCTTTCTTCTTATTTTTCTCATCATACTGCAGATGAACTTTCTCTTGTAAAAGAAGGATTCTACGAAAAGCACAACATCAATGTTTTACTTGGTGAGCGTGCTATTAATATCAATCGTGAAAAACAAACCGTTTACTCAAGCACTGGCCGTGAGATTCAATACGACAAACTGGTTCTTGCAACGGGTTCTTACCCATTCGTTCCACCAATTAAAGGGAACGATGGTAAAGATTGTTTTGTTTATCGCACGATTGAAGATCTTAAATCTATCGAAGCGACGGCAAAAAACAGTAAAAATGGTGTCGTTGTTGGTGGTGGTCTATTAGGCCTTGAAGCAGCTGGTGCATTAAAAGCACTTGGTGTAACGACTCACGTTGTTGAATTTGCACCGAAATTAATGGCAGAACAACTTGATCTTGCTGGTGGCAACCAACTTCGTCAAAAAATCGAACGCATGGGTGTTAATGTTCACACGAGCAAAAATACACTTGAAATTGTACCTGAAGGAAAAGATGCACGTAATGTCATGCGTTTTGCTGATGGTACTGAATTAGAAGCAGATTTTATCGTATTCTCTGCAGGTATTCGTCCTCAAGATAAACTGGCTCGTCAAATGGGTCTTGGTATTGCTCCTCGTGGCGGTATCGAAATCAATGATAACTGCCAAACTACCGATAAGAACATTTACGCAATTGGGGAATGTGCTTCTTGGAATCAAACCTTCT
The DNA here is from genome assembly GCF_008933155.1 of Aliivibrio finisterrensis. Classification (GTDB taxonomy): domain Bacteria; phylum Pseudomonadota; class Gammaproteobacteria; order Enterobacterales; family Vibrionaceae; genus Aliivibrio; species Aliivibrio finisterrensis. The sequence continues at coordinate 86,404 of NZ_WBVP01000014.1, forward strand.
ATGGCTTGGTTGCTCCTGGTTATAAAATGGCAACAGTTGCCGTTGACCACATTTTAGGTAATGACAGTAAGTTTCAAGGCGCAGACATGTCTGCAAAACTAAAACTGCTTGGCGTTAAAGTTGGCTCTATCGGTGATGCTAATGGTCGCACTCCTGGTTGTAAGAGCTACGTTTACCAAAATGAAGAACAAGAAGTTTACAAGCGTCTTATCGTTTCTGAAGACAACAAGAAGCTACTTGGTGCGGTAATGGTGGGAGACACATCTGACTATGGCGATCTTCTGCAACTTATGCTGAATGAAATCGACCTACCAGAACACCCTGACGCTCTTATTCTACCAGCACACGCTGGCGCAGAAAAACCAACACTAGGTGCTGACTCGCTTCCTGAATCTGCGGTTATCTGTTCATGCTTTGATGTAACCAAAGGCAAAATCGCTCAAGCGGTTGCAGATGGTCATCATACAATGGCTGATATTAAAGCGGTAACAGGCGCTGGTACCGGCTGTGGTGGCTGTATCCCTCTAGTTACCTCTGTACTTAATGCAGAATTAGCAAAGTCTGGTATCGAAGTTAAGAGTGACGTGTGTGAACACTTTGCTTATTCTCGCCAAGAGCTATTCCACCTTATTCGTATCGAAGAAATCAAAACGTTTGATGAACTTCTAGAAAAATACGGTAAAGGTTACGGTTGTGAAGTATGTAAACCTCTTGCTGGTTCTATCCTTGCTTCTTGCTGGGGTGAGCACATCCTTAAACCTGAACTAGTAAAACTGCACGATACCAACGATAACTTCTTAGGTAATATCCAAAAAGACGGTTCTTACTCTGTTATCCCTCGCATGGCGGGTGGCGAAGTAACACCTCAAGCACTAAGCGTTCTTGCTGATGTTGCAGCAGAATACAACCTGTACACCAAAATTACAGGCGCACAGCGTATCGGTCTATTTGGCGCTCAAAAAGATGACTTACCAGCAATCTGGAAGAAGTTAATCGCGGCTGGTTACGAGACTGGTCAAGCTTACGCAAAAGCACTTCGCATGGCTAAAACATGTGTTGGTTCAACGTGGTGTCGTTACGGTGTTCAAGACTCTGTAGGCCTAGGCGTAATGATCGAGAACCGTTATAAAGGCATCCGTACTCCTCATAAGATGAAGTTCGGCGTGTCTGGATGTACTCGTGAGTGTGCCGAAGCCCAAGGTAAAGACTTAGGTATTATCGCAACTGACGCAGGTTGGAACATGTATGTATGTGGTAACGGTGGTATGAAACCTCGTCACGCGGACTTACTGGCAAGCGATTTAGACCAAGAAACACTTATCAAATATATCGATCGTTTCATGATGTTCTACATTCGTACGGCTGCACCACTACAACGTACATCGGTATGGATGGATAACCTAGAAGGCGGCGTGGATTACCTACGTGAAGTCATCGTAGATAACAAACTGGGTATCAACGAGCAACTGGAACTGGATGTAGCAAAATTAGTGAACAACTTTGCATGTGAGTGGACAGATACAATTAACGACGAAACTCAACTTAAGCGTTTTGCTCACTTTATCAATGCTGATGAGCGTGATGAGAATGTTGTGTTTGTTTCTGATGGCCGTGAACAACACCGCCCAGCAACTTTTACTGAAAAACACCCAGAAGCAAAGGGTGACATCCTACACGTAGCAGCAACTGAATAAGAGCGAGAGAGTTAATTATGACTTCTAAATTCGTAAAAATCTGTCAACTAGAAGATATCATTCCAGGTACAGGGGTTTGTGCTCTTGTTAATGGTGAGCAAGTTGCCGTGTTTCGTCCATCAAAAGGCGAAGACGTACTGGCAATCAGTAATACTGACCCTTACTTCCAATCAAATGTTTTATCACGTGGTTTAATTGTTGAACACCAAGGTGAGCTTTGGGTGGCTAGTCCTCTAAAGAAACAGCGCTTTAACCTTACTACAGGTGTGTGCATGGAAGATGAGCAATTTAACGTTAAAGCATATAAAACTCGTGTTACTAAAGGTGCAGTAGAAATCTCAGCTTAGTTACTTACGTTAGATTTAATAGCTTAAAGGCTTGCTGTTTATCAACAGTTGAGAACCAGCGAGTCTTTCACTATTCAATTTAAACTTTAATTTTTTATAAGGACACATTCATGTCTACTATTGACTTTAAACCAGCAGAATTTGTACAAACCATGATTAATGTTGGTGAAGCAAAAGTAAAAACAAGCACTCGAGATCTTCTAATACGAAGCACAATGGCTGGTATTATTTTATCTCTGGCGGTGGTAGTTGCTATTACGACCATTGTACAAACTGGTGTTGGTATCGTTGGTGCACTTGTCTTCCCTGTTGGTTTTGTTATTTTGAGTGTAATGGGCTATGACCTAGTAACGGGTGTGTTTGGTCTTGCTCCATTGGCAAAATTTGATAACCGTCCTGGCATTACTTGGGGTCGTATTTTCCGCTGCTGGGGTCTTGTTGGTCTAGGTAACCTTATTGGTTCATTAATTGTTGCTTATCTTGTTGCGGTTTCTCTAACAGGTAACTTCTCTTTAGAGTTAAACGCGGTCGCGAAGAAGTTTATCGCTGTATCGACAGGCCGTAGCTTAGGCTTTGAAAATATGGGCATGGATGGTTGGATCACGTGTTTTGTCCGCGCTATTTTCTGTAACCTAATGGTATGTTTAGGTGTGATTGGTAATATGACAGCTCGCACAGTGTCTGGCCGTGTAGCAATGATGTGGTTCCCAATCTTCATCTTCTTCGCACTAGTATTTGAGCACACAGTAGTAAACATGTTCCTATTCCCACTAGGTATGATTCTTGGTGCTGATTTCGGTATCGCTACATGGTTGAACTTCAACCTTATCCCTACTATTTTAGGTAATATTGTTGGCGGCCTACTATTTACTTGTATTCCTCTTTATCTTACTCACGCAAAAACAGCACCGTCATTGGATGCTAAGTAATTAGTAACGAATAAAGTTAGTTATAACTCATTCAAATTAAATCACTCTTAATCAAGTATTAAGGGTGATTTTTTTTATCGACTCTTACATACTAGAGTAAAATAAAAACATAATGCAGGAATCTATTATGCCAAGTATTCAAGCTCAATCTGAGCAGCACAAACAAACCGGACTTGTTTCTCTTGTTGGCGCAGGTCCTGGTGATCCTGAATTATTAACCATGAAAGGTTATCGCTTAATTAAAGACGCTGATGTTCTTGTTTATGACCGCCTTGTATCCAAAGAAATTTTAGCGCTTGCGAACGATAAAGCAGAAATGATTTATGTTGGTAAGAAACTTGACTTTCATTTCGTCCCACAAGATAAAATAAACCAAATACTGGTAGATAAAGCGCAAGAAGGTAAACGTGTTGTGCGTCTTAAAGGTGGCGATTCATTTATCTTTGGTCGAGGCGGTGAAGAGTTAGAAACCCTGGCTGAAAATGGGGTTCAATTTGAAGTAATTCCTGGTATTACTGCTGCCGCTGGGGCTACCTCTTATGCTGGTATTCCCCTTACCCATCGAGATCATGCACAAAGTGTCCAGTTTATAACTGCGCACGTACAAAAAGATGGTGCTGAAATTGAGTGGGATGCCTTGGTTCGTTCAAACAATACCTTGGTTTTCTATATGGGATTAAAACAATCCCCACACATTTCAACCCAGTTAATTGAGCATGGATTAGCGGCAGATACGCCTTGTGCTATTATTGAGCGTGGTACAACACAAAAACAAAAAGTATTTACAGGTACCATTTCAGAATTAGCTCAAATGGCAAAAAAAGCCATTAGCCCGTCATTAATTGTTGTGGGTAGTGTAACGACATTACATAAAAAACTAGATTGGTTTTCACCAAACTCAGCAGATACTGAATAAGCATTTAAACCAAACACAAAAAAGCCCAAGAAAGTTATCTCTCTTGGGCTTTAATTTATCTAGCTACTCTCAATATTATTTAATATCGATGTGCTCAAAACCTTTAATTAAATCATCTAGCGCTTTCATTTGTTTCAAGAAAGGTTCTAGTTGATCTAGTGGTAATGCAGAAGGACCATCACACAGTGCTTTATCTGGATTCGGATGCGCTTCAATAAATAGGCCTGCAATACCTGTCGCTAAACCCGCTTTTGCAAGTTCTACGGTTTGTGAACGACGGCCGCCAGACGCTTTACCACTTGGATCTCGGTTCTGTAGAGAATGCGTTACATCAAAGATGATTGGGCTACCATTTGACGCTTTTTTCATTACACCAAAACCAAGCATATCAACCACTAGGTTGTCGTAACCCATGCACGAACCACGCTCACAAAGAATGATATTTTCATTCCCACACTCTGCAAACTTATCAACAATATTGCCTACTTGATCTGGGCTCATAAACTGTGGTTTCTTAACGTTAATCACAGCACCAGTTCTTGCCATCGTCTCAACTAAGTCTGTTTGACGAGCAAGAAAAGCAGGTAGTTGGATAACATCCACCACATCAGCTACAGGCTGAGCTTGTGCTTCTGTATGAATATCCGTAATAATTTTAACGCCAAAAGTATCTTTCAATTCTTGGAATATTTTTAAACCTTCTTCCATACCAGGGCCGCGGTATGAATGAATTGAAGAACGGTTTGCTTTATCAAAAGACGCTTTAAATACGTAAGGAATGCCTAATTTATCAGTGATTTCTACGTACTTCTCACAGATTTGCATTGCAAGATCACGAGATTCTAATACGTTCATACCTGCAAATAAGGTAAACGGCTTATCATTTGCGACATCGATATTGCCAATTTTTACTGTTTTTTGATTTTGCATTATCTTCACTCTTAATGGAGAACGGTAGGATGTTGTTGTAATAACAGTTGAACTTGCTCTTTCACCAATAGCACTGATGGATCATTTGGGCACTGCTCAATAAAATATTCTAAATCGCTTTTTGCAACTTCATTACAGTGTAGTTGTTGATAGATTAATCCTCTATCACGAATTTCAAATGGATCATCCGGCACCATAGTCAGTGCCAAATCACTGCATATTAATGCAAACGCAAATTTTTTCTCTCGAATACAAGCCGTTTTAATCACCGCAAGTAAACGCCCAATTAAGGTCACATTATCAATCGACTCAAGGTGTACCGGCAAAATTTTTGCTAACGGACCACCGTAACCGATTAACCAAGCCGTCATTAAATGCTCACCGATATACTGACCATCAAACGGATTTATATAGCGAGTTTCCTGATTTGGCCAATCCACTCTTAAAACGAGTTGAGTTGGGAAATTGATAGCGCTGACAGGAAGGTTTACATAGTTACAAAGATATAAAAATAGAGCACCCAAAGTAACTGGAATGCCTTTTTTAGTATCAATCACATGATCAATAAACGCGTTTTCAGAGTTAAAGTAGGTATAAATATCACCTTGATACCCCCATTCAACATAAAAAAGTTGAAGTAACCGCTCTAAACGTTGTTCGTCATTGAGTTCATGAGCTAATACTTGCTCTGCTTCTACGCACATTTCTTGCAGTTTGGTGTCAACCCATTGCTTTTGTATGCTTGGATTAATAGCAACATTAAGTGCTAAAGCGCCTTCAACAAGACTCAAGCTTTCTAAATTTTCACCAAATAACTGCAACATGATTACCCCAGAAATGTTGGCACTTTAGTCACGGCTATCTTAGCTGCAACCATTAGCCAGCCTAACGCGCCAAGAAAAGCAAAGGTCTTAAATACTTTATTTTTACCATTGTTTAGCGTGACAAAAGCTAAAGCGATATAAACCATTACACACGTTAGTTTTTCTGTTAACCAAGGCGCTGAACCTGTAAATGGAATAAACCCAGTAATAAAGATAAGCGCAATACCACTCAATAGCATTGCAGAGTCAACAACGTGAGGCACTCGCTTTAAAAACGCTTTATTGCGAAGGTCTGAATCAACCATCATCAATACGTAACGAACGACAAATAATAATACGCTACAAGCGATCATAAATAGATGAATGTGTTTAACAGCGGTATACATGAATTATCCTTTATTCTCTGTGTTTACTGTCCATTGACCCAAGGTTACTCGGTCATTGCCAGCATAATCTTTCTCTGTTTTAACATTAATGAAGCCATACTCGATAAAGTAATCACGTAATTGATTACCTTGCTCAAAGCCATGCTCCATTAATAACCAGCCGTTATCAATAAGATATTGACGACTGTGATCAATAATATGAAGTAAATCAGCAAAGCCTTCTTGCTCTGCTACCAAGGCCGTTTGAGGCTCAAATCGTACATCACCTTGAGATAGATGAGGATCATTACCGTCAATATAAGGAGGGTTACTGACTATAATATCAAATTGGTCTTCCTGAGAAATTGGAGTAAACCAACTGCCCTGCCGAAATTCAGTATTAGTAATGTGATTATCTTTTGCGTTTCTTCTTGCTAATTCAACCGCATCATCTTGATAATCGACACCCATTACCTTCAGTTTTGGCAGCTCAGAGGCAATCGCAAGAGCAATAGCTCCAGTACCTGTCCCTAAATCCAAGACACGACTAGACGACTCAGTAAGAAGATCTAAAGCAACTTCAACTAAACGCTCTGTATCCGGTCTTGGGATCAGTGTTGTTGGTGATACTTTAAGTGGTAATGACCAGAATTCACGATATCCCACAATATAAGCAATAGGTTCACCAGCAAGACGTCGTTCTAGTAAAGCATCAAAATTACTCAGCTCTTCGTCTGATACCACTTTTTCTGGCCAAGTAAGTAAATAACTTCTTGGCTTATCAAGAACATGACACAACAGCACAGCAGCATCAACTTGAGGGGAATCACTCCCCTCAAGAGCTAATGATTGAATTGAGCGTTTCAGCAACGCTTCAATAGATAAGCTCATTAGTTATTTTCAGCTAATGCAGCAAGTTGGTCTGCTTGATACTCAAGAACAACAGGTTCAATCAGCGAAGCTAAGTCACCTTCTAGCACTTCGTTTAAGCGGTAGATAGTTAAGTTGATACGGTGATCAGAAACACGACCTTGTGGGTAGTTGTAAGTACGAATACGATCAGAGCGGTCACCAGAACCTAATAAGTTACGACGCGTATCAGATACTGCTTCAGCACGACGAGCTTGTTCAGCTTGAATAATACGAGCAGCAAGAACCGACATCGCTTTTGCTTTGTTTTTATGTTGTGAACGCTCATCCTGACACTCAACAACCGTACCTGTTGGTAAGTGAGTAATACGGATTGCTGAATCAGTGGTGTTAACGTGCTGACCACCCGCGCCTGATGCACGGAAGGTATCAATTTTTAAATCTGCTGCTTTGATTTCAGGAAGATCCGCTTCTGGGATTTCAGCCATTACCGCAACAGTACATGCTGAGGTATGTACACGACCTTGAGATTCTGTTTCTGGTACACGTTGCACACGGTGACCACCTGATTCAAATTTCAGTACGCCATAAGCGCCATCACCGCTTACTTTTGCAATCATTTCTTTAAAGCCACCTTGCTCAGAAACATTCGAGCTCATGACTTCGATGCGCCAGCCCTTTTTCTCTGCAAAACGTGAATACATGCGAAAAAGGTTACCAGCAAAGATACCGGCTTCATCACCACCCGCACCCGCACGAATTTCTAAGAAACAGTTACGTTCATCGTTTGGATCTTTTGGTAATAAAAGCACTTGCAACTCATCAGTAAGGCGCTCAATAGCTTCCTTAGCTTCTTTAATCTCTTCTTGCGCCATTTCGCGCATTTCAGCATCATCTTCTTGCGCCATTTCTTCAGCAGCAACTAAATCTTCTTGAGCTTGTTCGTACGCTTGGAAGCACTGTGTTACTTCTTCTAGTTGAGAATATTCACGCGATAAAGCTCGGAATTTATTTTGATCACCAATAACGCCAGGATCACCTAATAAATGCTGAACTTCTTCATAACGCTCAACCAGCGTTTCTAGTTTTACTCGAATTGATGCTTTCATAATAGTATTTATTCTTTTCTTTATGTTGGTAGCGAATGCTACACTTAGTTGTCTAGACCAATACTTTGACGTATCAGAGTAAGTTTTTCTGACTCACCATTTTTGGCGGCTTTCTGCATAGCAAGTGTTGGTGCATGAATGAGTTTATTGGTTAATTTATTACTTAATTCTGCCAAAACTTTTTCTGCATTTTGACCAGAAGCGAGCGCTTGGATACTTTTTTGCAATAACTCAATTCGAATCGTTTCTGAATTATCACGGTATTCACGAATACTTTTAACGGCTTGACGCGAGCGGATCCAAGTCATGAAGCTTGCACTTTCTTCGCTGACAATAGCTTCGGCTTGAATCGCTTCAATTTTTCGTTGCTCGATGTTGTGATCGATGATCGACTTAAGATCATCAACAGAATACAGATAGGCATCATTTAACTCAGCCACTTCTCCCTCAATATCACGAGGGACCGCAATATCGACAAACAACATTGGCTGATGTTTGCGTTGCTTTAAAGCGCTTTCAACCATCCCTTTACCAATAATTGGCAATGGGCTAGCGGTAGAGCTGATAATAATATCGGCTTTTGATAAATGTTCTGGGATTTCTGGAAGACTAATAACATCCGCATTAAATTGCTCTGCAAGCCCCATAGCTCTTTCGCGAGTTCGGTTAGCCACAATCAATTTTTTACAACCGGCAGCATCTAAATGCTTAGCAACTAACTCAATGGTTTCGCCTGCCCCAACCAAAAGGACCGTTGACTCAGCAAGGGATTCGAAAATTTGACGAGCTAAAATACAAGCGGCATAAGCAACAGATACCGCATTACCGCCAATATTAGTTTCTGTTCTGACCCGTTTGGCTACAGAAAAATCACTTTGAAATAGTTTTTCAATAGTCCCCTCTACTGCATTACGCTCACGCGCATCAGCGAAGGCTTTTTTTACTTGACCTAAAATCTGTGGCTCACCTAATACTAATGAATCTAAGCCACAAGAAACACGCATTAAATGTTTTACCGCCGCTTGTTCTTCATAAACATAGATGCTTGGCATCAACAGCTCTAAAGAAACATCGTGAAATTCAGCTAACCAGTTAATAACATAGCCACTACTGATCCCCATTTTCACTTCGCAATAGATTTCAGTTCGATTGCAAGTCGATAAAATCACGCCGCTTTGAATCGCATCACTGTTTTTTAGTTCATCTAATGCTCTAGTTAATTTATCTGGAGAGAAAGCAACTCTCTCACGTAAATCAACTGAGGCTGATGTATGATTGATTCCAATAACAAGCAATGACATTCGGCAAACAGACCAATAAAAAAATAACAAGGGCGGATTTTACTTGATGCCGCCCAATTTTAAAAGGCATAGGGGCTATCAGGAGAGAAATTAGTGAGCAATAAGCACTATTTGTATCCAAATATTCAAACAATTTGCTACAATCTGATACCTACTTTAGATTAAACATGAGATTTTTAATGACGCTTCCTCATTTTACTCGCTTTCCATTAGTTGTTCTTATCTTTACTCTTTTTCTGAGTGCTTGTTCTAGTGTTCCTTTAACGCCACAACAATCGACTAATTGGAATAAACATCAAACTAAACTACAAGAAATAACTGAGTATAAAGTCACTGGGAAAATTGGCTATAAATCCCCAGAACAACGTCATAGCTTAAATTTCCAATGGACTCAAAACCAAGACAATCGTGAGCTGTTATTAACCACATTTTTAGGCCAAACGGTTCTCAAAGTTTCAATGAATCAAAGCAATACCATTGTAGAAACGGGAGACGACCAAACTTTTGAAGGTACAGACCCTGGGCGACTTATCTACGGTCTCACAGGTCTTAATATGCCGATTGCTTATCTTGGTGATTGGATAAAAGGATTACCTACCGCAGCTGATGACTTTCAATTAAATGAATTAAATACCATAAAGCACTTATCAAAGCAGGTTGGACAAACTAACTGGCATCTACGCTATAACAGCTATAGCGATAATGAACAGCTCCTATTGCCAAATTCAATGACGCTTACTCAACAAAACACCACAATTAAAATCATTGCTTCAAATTGGATTGTTTCTCAATGATAAATACCTCTACTCGCTGGCCTTCTCCTGCGAAACTCAACTTATTTCTTTATATTAATGGCCAACAAGAAAATGGCTATCATGAACTTCAAACTCTATTTCAGTTCATCGATTTATGTGACTACCTAACTATTACGCCTAATAAGACCGGTAAAATCACCTTATCTCCAGATATCCCGGGAGTTAAAACAGAAGATAATTTGATCTGGAAAGCAGCAACTCTTCTCCAGCAGCATACTTCATCCGTACTCGGTGCTCATATCGAAATAGAAAAAGTACTTCCTATGGGAGGAGGTATCGGTGGTGGTTCTTCTAATGCTGCAACGGTTTTAGTTGCTTTGAATTTCCTTTGGCAGTTGAATTTGCCCAACAATACGCTTAGTGAGTTAGGCGTAAGATTGGGGGCAGATGTCCCTATCTTTGTTCACGGTTTTTCTGCATTTGCAGAAGGTGTTGGCGAAAAATTACAACCCGCCACCCCTAAAGAGTTATGGTACGTATTAATTAAGCCAAACGTAAGCATTGCAACCGTTGATGTCTTCACCCACCCTGATTTGATTAGAAATACACCAAAACAGTCACTTAATGCACTTTTAGATGCCCCATACGAAAACGATTGCGAAAAAATTGTCAGAAGTGTGTATCCAGAGGTTGATTACCAACTTTCATGGCTGTTAGAATATGCGCCATCAAGATTAACCGGAACAGGCGCTTGTGTTTTTGCTGAATTTAACAGCGAAAAAGAAGCACAAGAGGTTTATTCCTTAATCCCTGATAATGCAACCGGATTTATCACTCGAGGTATGAATACTTCGCCACTCAACCACAAACTGGAAGAGTATAAATCATTATGCAAAATATAAAATTCTCACAATTTGGACGCAACCCTGAGGTTTCCACCGTGCCTGACATGAAGCTATTTGCTGGTAATGCAACTCCTGAACTAGCGCAACGTATCGCTGATCGACTATACATTTCACTTGGTGACGCTACTGTCGATCGTTTTTCTGACGGCGAAGTAGCTGTTCAAATTAACGAGAATGTACGTGGTAGTGATGTTTTCATCATTCAATCTACATGTGCCCCTACTAATGACAACATCATGGAATTAGTAGTAATGATCGACGCACTTCGTCGTGCTTCTGCTGGCCGTATCACTGCGGTAATCCCATACTTTGGTTATGCTCGCCAAGATCGTCGCGTACGTTCTGCTCGTGTACCAATCACTGCAAAAGTTATTGCTGATATGCTTTCAAACGTTGGTGTTGACCGCGTTTTAACTATCGACCTTCACGCTGAACAAATTCAAGGTTTCTTCGACGTACCAGTAGACAACATCTTCGGAACTCCTGTACTGCTTGATGACATGCGCACTCGTGGTCTAGAAAATCCAGTTGTTGTTTCTCCTGACCTAGGTGGTGTTGTTCGTGCTCGCGCAACAGCAAAAGCATTAGGTGATGTTGATATCGCTATCGTTGATAAACGTCGTCCACGTGCAAACGTATCAGAAGTAATGAACCTTATTGGTGATGTTGACGGTCGTGACTGTGTTATCGTTGATGACATGATCGATACTGGCGGTACATTATGTAAAGCAGCTGAAGCACTTAAAGAACGCGGTGCTAAACGTGTATTTGCTTATGCAACTCACGCTGTATTCTCTGGTTCAGCAGCAGAAAACATTGCAAACTCGGTATTAGACCAAGTTGTGGTTACTGACTCGATTACTCTATCTAAAGAAATGGCAGCAACAGGCAAAGTAACTGAACTAAGCCTTTCTCGCATGCTAGCTGAAGCGATTCGTCGTATCAGCAATGAAGAGTCAATCTCTGCAATGTTTGATCACTAATCAAACAAAAATCTATTCAAACGCCCTGCTATATGCGGGGCGTTTTTGTATTTGGATTTCTTGTGTTAATATGGCGCGCCTTTTTAATGGGACATACTAATACCATTAATTTTCTTTCGTTTCTTTTATACGAATAAGTTTATTAATGATATTGGTATCCAAATAGAGAGATAAGTCTTTGAGTAATCAAATCAAACTTCTTGTTGGACTAGCAAACCCTGGTCTTGAGTATAAAAGAACTCGCCATAATGCAGGGGCATGGGTCGTCGAAGAGCTCGCTCGTATGCACAACGTTTCACTGCGAGAAGAAGCTAAGTTCTTCGGATTAACAGGTAGGATCCAAAGCAATGGCCAGGATCTTCGCTTATTAATTCCAACAACATTTATGAATTTATCAGGTAAAGCGATTGCTTCACTAGCTAAGTTTTACCAAATAAAACCAGAAGAGATTTTAGTTGCTCATGATGAGCTAGATCTCCCTCCTGGGGTAGCAAAATTCAAAAAAGGTGGTGGTCACGGAGGTCATAATGGCTTACGAGATACCATTACTAAATTAGCCAATACGAAAGAGTTCTATCGACTCCGTATTGGTATTGGCCACCCTGGCCACAAAGATAAAGTTGCCGGTTTTGTTTTAGGAAAAGCGCCTACCAAAGAGCAAGAGTTAATCGATGCTGCTGTAGATGAATCTACACGCTGTTTAGATATATTGCTTAAAGATGGATTAAGTAAAGCACAAAATCGTTTACACACATTCAAAGCTGAATAACACAGATAAGGTTTACATCATGGGTTTTAAATGCGGAATCGTTGGTCTTCCAAACGTTGGTAAGTCAACACTGTTTAACGCACTAACTAAAGCGGGAATTGAAGCGGCAAACTTCCCTTTCTGTACAATTGAACCAAACACAGGTGTGGTTCCTGTTCCAGATCTACGTTTAGACGCATTAGCTAAAATCGTAAATCCAGAGCGTATTCTTCCAACGACAATGGAATTCGTTGATATCGCAGGTCTTGTAGCTGGTGCATCTAAAGGTGAAGGTCTAGGTAATAAATTCCTAGCAAACATCCGTGAAACAGACGCTATTGGCCATGTTGTTCGTTGTTTTGAAAATGAAAACATCATTCACGTAGCAGGTAAAATCTCACCGATTGAAGATATCGAGATCATCAACCTTGAGCTTGCTCTAGCTGATTTAGATTCATGTGAACGTGCAATCTTCCGTCAAACGAAGAAAGCAAAAGGTGGCGATAAAGACGCTAAGTTTGAAATCTCAGTACTTGAAAAACTGCTGCCTGTATTCACAGAAGGTGGAATGGCTCGCACTGTTGAACTAGCAAAAGAAGAAATCGCAGCTGTTTCTTACCTGAATTTCTTAACACTAAAACCTACAATGTATATTGCTAACGTTAGTGAAGATGGTTTTGAAAACAACCCATTCCTAGATATGGTTCGTGAATACGCAGAAAAAGAAAACAACGTAGTTGTTCCAGTATGTGCAGCTATTGAATCTGAGCTTTCTGAACTAGATGATGAAGATCGCGAAGAATTCCTTGCTGATATGGGCATCGAAGAACCAGGCCTAAACCGAGTGATCCGCTCTGGTTACGAACTACTAACTCTACAAACGTATTTTACTGCGGGTGTAAAAGAAGTTCGCGCTTGGACTATCCCAGTAGGAGCAACTGCACCACAAGCTGCAGGTAAGATCCACACAGACTTTGAAAAAGGCTTTATCCGTGCAGAAGTTGTTGGCTATGATAACTTTATTGAATTTAGTGGCGAGAGCGGCGCTAAAGAAGCCGGCAAATGGCGCCTAGAAGGAAAAGATTACATCGTTAAAGATGGTGATGTAGTGCATTTCCGCTTCAACGTATAATAAAAAAGGCCAGCAAATTTGCTGGCCTTTTTATTACTTGTCTATATTTCAAACAGTTAAAAGCTATTATTCTTCTCACTGATCATCAGTACCACCTCTTGTTTTCAACTCTTATCCCTATCCTTTTGTTCTTATTCACTCTTATTTGCATATAAAAAGTACGCTTTGATTAAATTCCGTTCGAACAATCAAAGATTTCATATTTTTTTCAAAAAAGTATTGACGCATAAGCCTCTGATACGCATAATGCGCTCCGTCCTCACCGATAAGACGGAAGAGAGACAAGTTAGAAATAAAGAAACAACTTGGCTACTTAGCTCAGCTGGTTAGAGCACATCA
>NZ_WBVP01000140.1 GCF_008933155.1 Aliivibrio finisterrensis
ATGAGCAATTCAGGTGGTGTTTATGTGATTGCCAATGAGCCGTATGCGTTATCGAGCCTGGATAGTTTGCAAGCGCGTGTTGACGGTTCAAACGCTATCTTGGCTTGGGCGGCGGGGGGCACCACCGCGCCGACGGCTCAGCAATATAACGATGCAGGCATAGAGCATGTTACTGCGTCCAATCTCGCTGACATAAATGCACAACTTCAATCATTG
>NZ_WBVP01000141.1 GCF_008933155.1 Aliivibrio finisterrensis
AGATAAATTACTTTTAAATCAAATAATAAGATCTATATTGCACGTTATGTTCATCGTTGTTTCTGAAGTATGAATGCATATCTCTGATCTAGAACCAAATCGCGGTCTTACTTACTTCTGTACCTTACTGCTAATTTCACATCGTTGTTTTCTCTGATGCCAAGAACAAGAAAGTGGTTTATACCTAATAGACTGGTATTTCACCTCTGTTTAG
>NZ_WBVP01000142.1 GCF_008933155.1 Aliivibrio finisterrensis
TAACTCGTAAGTTAGTTAAATCAGTCAGCTTTCCAAATTGTTAAAGAGCAATTGTTTTTCAACCTAAAAAAGGTTTCGAAACCATTTTTAAAGACTCTCATCGGCTTTTGCTTCAAAGAACGCTTAAAGATGGTGGAGCTATGCGGGATCGAACCGCAGACCTCTTCGCTGCCAGCGAAGCGCTCTCCCAGCTGAGCTATAGCCCCACATGAC
>NZ_WBVP01000143.1 GCF_008933155.1 Aliivibrio finisterrensis
TCTGGATCGCAGCCACCGTGGTCAACGATTGGCTATCTACCTGACCATTCACTTCACTGAGGTTATTAGCATCAATACCCGTGACGCCAAAGTCAGCATAATCACTCACCGATGGTGCAGGTTGCGTATTATCCAACGCGTAGGTTCGTATCACATTGACGCTATTAGTTAGAGTCTGGATCGCAGCCACCGTGGTCAACGATTGGC
>NZ_WBVP01000015.1 GCF_008933155.1 Aliivibrio finisterrensis
GTTATCTTTCAACCACTTAGCGTTATCGCTTCGTTGTTTCAGGCTGCGTATAATATCGAGCCAGACAGTTAAGTCAAGCGTTATTTAAAATAATTTTAAACAACTCAAAACTAAATTCTCACTAGATGCTTAACTTCAGCTTTCCCTTGAGAACGGATGCGCATTATAGGGAGGTAGAACACTTACGCAAGTACTTTTTAATAATTCCTTTCCAAGTGATTATTTTCTACACAGATCACTTTTTTTCACACAAAAGGCCTACAAGAAATGAACAATGACTTAATTAGTTGGCAATTGATAAATAATATAAGTAGTATCGATGTGATTTTATTGTTAATTCATCATTTTTTATTTATTTACTAGACCTTACTTATCATGAAATCTACTAATTCAAATATTATTATCATTGCTATTGCTGCACTAGGTGCAGGTGCAATCTCTTTATTACCAATCGCTGTATCTCCGGCTTTTGCTTTCGCTTTTGGCGCAGTAATTACAGGTTTTACATTATTAACTATTAATAAGTCTCCAACTAAATCAAGTACCACGATTTCTTCTGATGAAGATCAGAATACAGATCAAGCAAGTACTACCCTTTATGTTGGTAATTTACCTTATCGTGCTAATGAGTCAGACGTGAAAGATCTGTTTGCTAAGTTCGGTGACGTATTTGCAGTTCGTCTGATGAAAGACAAACGAACAGGTAAAAGAAGAGGTTTTGGTTTTGTTGTTGTTGCAAGTAAAGATGCGGATAACGTTATCGAAAACTTGAACAATAACGAATTTGATCAGCGCACGCTAAAAGTTCGTATTGCTAATGATCCTAAAACCTCGGGTAATCCAAATATTGAAGAGAATTAAACCCTAATTCTCGAAATGTTTTATTTAGTGCCTCTTCATTCTTTGTTTGGGCACTACAATAAACCTCTCCTTTTATCATCTCTCTTCTATCCTCTTCGTGTTCTCCTAGTAACTGCTTTACTCTTCTGGCTATCGCTTCACCTGAATCAATAAGTAAAACATTACCATTAAGTACTTTTTTTATTTCATTTCTCAAAAATGGAAAATGAGTACAGCCAAGAACAATCGTATCTACCTTATTTTGCCAAGGAGATAAAATATCTTTTAACTCTTTGAGATCAACATCCACCCCAATCATCTTTTCTTCCGCGATTTCTACCAATCTAGTTGAACCTAATAGTTGAACATCAGAGATCGGAGCAAATGACTTAATTAACTCATACGTATAAGTTCGCTTAACCGTTGCCGGAGTAGCAAGAAGTCCTATTTTAGTTGATACAAGAGCTGCAGGCTTTATAGCAGGAACAACACCAACCACTGGAATGGTTAACTTACCTCTAAGTGTTGGTAGCACAATAGTGCTGGCGGTATTACAAGCGATCACAACGATATCTATAGCAAATTTCGCACAAAGCTGAGAAATGATATGTGTTGTTCTTTCTATTAGCACTGATTCAGTAAGTTCACCATATGGAAACGCAGCATTATCAAAAGCATAAATATACTTTGCTAAAGGTAATTGATATTGGATCTCTTTATATACAGATAATCCACCGATACCTGAATCAAAAATCAAAATATGTTTTGGCATAACTGAAACCACAGACTCTTTAAATCGAATGAAGATTAGGTCCTAATCATACCGTTAATGCTATTTTTGTAAAACAGAAGCCTGATAACGCAAATGAGTAAACCGCTCTTGTTCGTCAATTCTTATATCAAATAGCTCTATAGAGCCATGAAAACAAGGCGCCTCGATTACCAATGTATGAAACTCCCCATTTTCGCCACATGGATCAATTTGCACAGGAAACTCAGAAAGTAGCTGCATTGTGTATTCTTGGCCACAGAATTGATTATTTAATTGTGTTCCATCCGTTGTAACAAGGATGGTTTTAATTCCACAGCTAATAATTTCTTCTGCTAGCTCACGACTTGATTGTCCTACCAATGGAAAAACACACTCCCAACCCGCTGCTTCTATATAGCTTTTACGGTATTCAACAATGCCATTACAAAACATATCGCCAAAGGCAACTGCATCAAACTCAATTCCACATTCCTTTAAACCAGTTACGACTAAACTTTGATATTCATTGTTGGCAGGGAACACGGTAGGCAATTCAATAGCTATTAATGGTAAACCTGTTAGATCAGCCTGCATTTGGACAACAGAAATAGGAGTTACCTGAAAAGGCACTTCATTTGCTACATGGGTTGTGTATAACCCAACAACCTCATAATCAGGGTTCTCAAGCAATCGGATAAAAGTGAGTGCTGAATCTTTGCCTGATGACCAACTGATGATTACTTTCTTTTTCATATAAACCTCAGAAAAGAAAAAACCGCCGATGAAGGCGGTTTAGATATGTTTAAAATTGATAGTCTAAATTAACATAATATGAACGTTCAACGGGTTTATACCCACCTGCTGTTTCATATTCTTCACCAAATAAATTCTCAACTCTTCCGCGAACTGCAAGATCTGACGTAACCCAATAAGCAGCAGCGACACTCCATAATGAATATGGATCAAGATAAGCTGTTTCAACTCCTGGAGCTGAAGGTAAATCAGAGCGCTTTCCAGTGTAGATATAAGAAAGATTCAGATCTAAATCACCCAAGCTTATATTACCCATCCATTTATAGTTCTGTTTCGCTCTTCTTGCTAACTGTTGACCTTCTGTATCTTCATGATCTTTATACTCAGCGATCAATGTATGAGAAATAATTCCAGTATCAAATAATAACTCTAACTCAACACCTTTAATATCAGCATCAACATTAGCACTGTAACCTGCAAAATTTGGTGCGTCATAATATACAATTAAATTATCTACACGGTTCTTATACAAAGATAAATTAACATTAACTAAGCTATATACGGCAGCAAAACTAGCATCGATATTTTTTGATGTTTCCGGCTCTAAATCAGGAGCTGTCGATAAATCATAAAATGATGGCGCTTTAAAGGCGGTATTATAAGCAGTGCTTACTTTGTAAATATCATTAATTTGATAACTCGCACCAACCCCCCACGTTGTATATTCATCATACTTATCGTGCTTATCAAATCGAGTATTTGCTTCTAACTTTAATTGCTCTAGTTGGTATTGAGTTCCAAAATATACGCCAGTTGACGTTCGACTTTCACCTTCATTAATTATCACCTTATTTGACCAATCAGTAATGTCAGCGTTCACTTTCGCATCAGTCCAATCAACACCTGCATTAATTAACCAGTCATCCGTTAGTTTGATTTGGCTGGCCCATTGCATATTTAACTGATCAATTTTTTGCTCTGAATCGAGTTCACCATTCTCATGATATTCTAATGTTTGATCATCTTGATAACTGATACTTAAATTTGATGAAACCGCATCTTTATGAAAAGATAATTTTGAAGAGTAAACAGTAGATTCTGATTCTGAGCGAGATTTTGTATTTGTATAATGGTTATATTCTGATGTGCTATTAAACCATCTAACACCAGTGAAAAGACTAACATAAGAAGAAAGCTGATGCTCATAGTTCAACATAAACTGGTTGTTTTCAAAGCCATGTTTATCTCCATCATTTAATCCCGACTGAGGATTGACGTTGTAGCCTTCTGTTTGAGTGAATCCGGCAGCCATTTTTAAATGTCCATTTTCGCCTACTTGAGTGTTAGCAGCAAAGTTTCCTTCTTTATACTTATCGCTACCTGCACCAATGGTTGCTGATTTCGACTGATTATCAGGAGAAGTTCGGGTGATGATATTAATCACTCCCCCAACTGCATCAGAGCCATACATTACCGCTCCAGAACCACGAATGATTTCAATTCTTTCGACTTGATTTACAGGGATTTTATTAATGTTCATTCCGCTTTTAATAGAACTGTTCATTCTAAAGCCATCAATTAAAATCAAGACATGATCAGAGTTAGTACCTCGCATAAAAATAGAGGCGTTTTGACCAATACCACCATTGCTTGCGACTTCAACCCCTGGTTGCAATCTTAAAATGTCCGTCATCGTTTTTGCTTGAATCTGAACAATTTCTTCTTTTGTGACTACACTCATTGGCGCAATAACATCTTTAGCCGGCTGCTCAAATCGATTAGCAGTAACAACCATCGTTTCATCAGTTTCAGTTTTGGCGTTTTGAGCAAATACAGGGGAAGTATAGGCGTGAGAAAGCAGCGACACTATTGCAGTCGCAAGGGCAGTTTTTTTCATTTCCGTTGTTTCCTAAAATCGCGTTAAGTCCATATAGTAATACCTAGGTATCACATATTGTTGGCAGGTCTTCGGACTTGAGAGCAGTTAACCTACGGTACTCACTTCCCATCACTTATCTCTACATCCTTTGATAAAGAAAAATAATAGTGTGTTTAATGTACTTTCGTTCTCTCTTACCGCTGCGCGTCAGTTCTGGATTCTCACCAGATTCCCTTTTCAGGCTATTATCGAATATAAAAATAGCGCACCAACATGGCAGAAATAGTAATGGCGTACGCTATCTTTGTCTAGGCTTAGCTAATGAGTATTCCCTCTTTTACTCAATTAGTTTCGATCAATCACACACAAATACTGGACAACAGATCTCTATCGCATAAAATCGGCGCTCTTATTTTGAGCAGCGTGAGGCAAGACAATGACCCAACCCGTCATGAACCCAGAAAATTATCAAGTACAATTAGATGAAAAAGCAGAAGCATTGTCTGCAATGTTTTCTGAATTTGACGTTCCTGAATTGGAAGTCTTTTCTTCTCCTGCTGAAAACTACCGTATGCGAGCAGAGTTTCGAGTTTGGCATGAAAATGACGAAATGTATTACGTTATGTTCAACCAAGAAACCAAAGAAAAATACCGTGTCGATTACTTTTTGCCAGCCAGCCGTATCATTAATGATTTAATGCCATTACTGACTGAAGCGGTAAAAGAAAGCAAAATTTTGCGTCATAAGATGTTTCAAGTAGACTTTTTATCCACTCTAAGCGGTGAAATCTTAGTTTCAATGCTTTATCACCGCCAATTAGATGATGCTTGGAAAAAAGAAGCAAAAGCACTAAAACAACGTTTAAATGATGAAGGTTTTAATCTGAATCTTATTGGTCGTGCTCGTAAAATGAAGATTGTACTGGACCAAGAGTTTGTTATTGAAAAATTAAAAGTTAACGACGATATTTTAACTTACAAGCAAGTTGAAAATAGCTTCACCCAACCAAACGGTGTTGTTGCACAAAAAATGCTAGAGTGGGCGGTAGACTGTACTCAAAACAGCCAAGGTGATTTATTAGAACTTTACTGCGGTAATGGTAACTTCTCATTAGCTTTAGCTAAAAACTTTGATCGCGTTCTAGCGACTGAATTAGCAAAACCTTCAGTAGAGTCAGCACAATACAATATTGCAGCAAACAATATTGATAATGTTCAAATCATTCGTATGTCAGCAGAAGACTTTACCGATGCAATGGAAGGTAAACGTGAATTTAGACGCTTAAAAGATCAAAACGTAGATTTAAAAAGCTATAACTGCAATACCATTTTTGTCGATCCACCACGCTCAGGTATGGATGAAGGCACTTGTAAAATGGTTCAGGGTTATGAACGTATTATGTATATCTCTTGCAACCCTGAGACACTAAAAGCAAACTTAGACATTTTGGGTAAAACACATAACATTACTCGCTTTGCTCTATTTGACCAATTCCCATATACACACCACATGGAAGCTGGTGTGTTCTTAGAGCTTAAGAAATAAGAGTTTAAAGGCTATAGATACATAGACAAAAACACAAAAGGTACGGCTCAGGGTACGGGGCATTAAATTATTCAATAATTTCAATTCCTCTCTCCCTGAGTAAAAACTAGGTGACCCCACCTAATTAATGGTAATAGTTCATATTCTTACCCACTAAGACAGCTCTCAGATTAATTAAATAGTATCCATCTCCGTATTTGTAGAAGTAACGGCTTCTGAATCACGTTCGTTTCAAGAAAAGCACCACAACCCTTTTGCTGAGTTTGGAGAGCATAAGCAAGAGGAGCTTAAACGAGTAGAGTAGCAAGAGGCCTTAGAGCTTTATCGTCAAAAAGAGCAGGAGTTTCAAGACAATCTAGTTTTTCTGATTGGGCGAAAGCAGTGATTGTTACCTTCAACTCGATGCTGGAGATAGCGTCAATAGCTATTTATTAAAGCCCTATCCGGCATTATCCACCGTTTTTACAATTTCAACTCTATCAGCGTCAACCATTTGCTTTTTGATTAAAGATATAAAACGTTTGTCATTAATTAGCTTTAAGAACAGATCAATGTTGTTTTCATCAACAATAAACTTTCCGCCACCATCAAAATCTATCTGCCACTCATGTTCAGCAATGATGTTTTTCATATCTTCAATAACGTGCTGATCTTCAAAATAACGCGTTTCTTCAGCAGAGACTAAACGGACGTAGCAAGGTTTGTTTGTACCAATCGCAACTTTTAAATCATCTACTGAAGTGATGATTCCATTTTCAGCAAGAGCATCAACTAAGACATCTCTCTTTGCCTCAAGGCCGGCACGGATGTACAAGCCTAACTCATAATTGGCTTTGTCACGAATGAAGACATCTTAGCCGTATGCAACAAAATCAAAATAATCACGCAAAGAAAAAGTATTGCGAACTTCTACCTTTTTAAAGTCACCATCTGAAAATGCCCAGCTAGACAACGTTGAAGCTCTTTTTAGATTCCAACCGCCTTTAATCTTCGAGAATGCATAGAATTGATGATCATTGAGATTAAATTCTACTACCAGCGCCCAAGCGTTATGAAACTGGTGAATGTCAGTTACAGGATCATTGTCTACTCCCAAACGTATTTTTCCAATAACACCCGAAAAGTCCGTGTCTTCGACTGAGTGAACGAGATCTCTGTCTTCATCTGTATCTATCGTCAGCGCAGAATAAGCTGATAGCTCTCTAATGGGCTTTATATGATTATCTAAACCCAAAAAGAACTTGCGTAAGGTTCAAACGATTTCACTTTCACAAATATCCAACGGAGAAAAATAATTACGAACTTCTATTTTTGTACTACTATTTTAATTCGTAAATCAAGGGATAAGATAATATGGTAAAAGGAATGACCATTAAGGCAAAGCTCATCACTCTTGCCTCGCTCGTAACGGTATCAATGATGTTGTATGGCGTTTTCGAGAACATGATTATAAATAAAATCATATATGCAGAAGAGGTAGCTTCTCAGAATTGGTTTATCGAAACAGAACTTCTTGCTCTTAGGCGTCATGAAAAAGATTTTTTTTCTCGTATGGATGATAAGCACCTAGAGAAACATGCTGAGGTTATGGCTCATTTAAAAATGGACCTGATTAAGCTCAACGAGGATTATCTTTTGTTATTTAACCGAGGGACGAATAATTCAACCACCCTCAGTAAATTAGAGGTGTACCAAGACTCATTCATAGCGCTGGCAAAAATTTCACACCAAATTTATGATAAAAACGGGCTTGAAAAGGAAATTGATGACGCTAGAACGAAATTAGAAGAGGCTATAGTTCACACTCAATCTATCAGCGTTGAGCATGTAATGGTTGAGCTTATAGAAGCTGATTATGAGTTCCGTATCCAGCACTCTCAAGATACTCTTGATGAGTTACTTTCTAGTAAGAAAGCACTCGAGATTGCAATTACAGAATATCCGACGGTTAAGCCTGTCTATGATGCTTATTTTAGTGCCTACAATGAATTGATTGACTTACATTTGAAGATGGGGTTTGAACATAATGAGGGCCTTAAAGGGATGATGAGAAAGACGGCTCAAGAGGCTGAATCTGTTATCGTGGAGAATGCTAAGAGTATCTCTCTACTAATCGCCGACTATATTGAGGAGCACAAATTCAAACTGCATATTTTTGGTCTAGTCTTGCTTTTGTTTACCTTAAGTTTCGTTTTTGTAATAGCGAGCAATATTAATGCTAGGCTGAATACCCTAAACCATATGGTCAAAGCGCTCTCTACCGGAAATAGAGATTTAACAAGTCGAATCAACTTTAAGGGCAACGATGAATTTAGTGAGATTGCTCGTTCGTTCAATCAATTTATTGAGTCTCTTCAAGAGGCTTTTCAAGAAATTAAAGTGAGTTATGAAGCCATCAATCTGGCTAGTCACGAAATGTCTGGGAAGCTAAATTTAACGACTCAGGGCTTTAGTGATGCTGTTACTCGTGTAAACAGCATAAGTAGTTCCATTCATGAGTTAGTAACGGTCAATTCCGAAATAAATCTTTCAATAAATGCCACAGACGATGCATCAAGCAAACTCAGTAACGCTAATGAGCAAGCTTTAAATATATCTAGGGAGTCCAATGCGGAGATAAATGGCTTAAATGAAAAGCTACTCAATGGTCAAGAAAGAATTACTGAACTCAATGAGCAATCAGCAAAAATTCAAAGTGTTACAAAGGCCATTCAAGAACTGGCTTCTCAGATTAACTTACTGTCTCTCAATGCTGCCATAGAAGCTGCTAGGGCTGGAGAGCAAGGGAGAGGGTTTGCTGTGGTTGCCGATGAGGTGCGAAGCTTATCAGGTAAAACGGATGAAGCGACTTTAGCTATTGATGAAACAATTGTAGAGCTGCAGAAAAAGATTGCTGTCGTGGTCGATATTCTGGAGGAGTCGACTAAAACAGCTCAAGATACCTTGAGTAAGAGTAAACATGCGAATAATGAACTTGTTACGGTTGAAGGGTTGTGTCTGAGCTTATCTTCCCAAACATCACAACTAGCTACAGCCTCCGAAGAGCAACAATACACGAATAATGAAGTTGAAAACCATTTACAAGAGCTAGTAGCCATTTCAAGCGCCAATGAAGAGCAAATTGTACAATCGCAACACTCGACAGATATCGTCTTACTTCAGTCAAAGAAACTTAAAGCAACAATTGATAGTTTTAAAGTCTCATAAATGTGACCCACCGTTAAATATAGAAAGGATTCTTCTAACAACGTCATCAATCAATAGGCAATCGGAACGTTAAGATTCTGTTGCCACCGCTAGGAAGGGACAACTATGGTTTACAGTCATGTCGCATCACGATTACAAATCAACAGGTTATGATTAGTCAATCGGTCGAGGCTGAAATTAACAATGGGATATCTAAAGTTAAAATCCATGCTAGCGATGGTTTGCAGGTTCGTTCGTATACTGATGACTCCATTGAAGAACCCATTGACATTATTTCGTGTTTCTTTCCCAATTGAAAGCGAAATACCCACGTCATTGTACCTGTTGGTCGAACCCTAATATTCAACCCCTCAATCTTTTTATCCGCAACTAAGTATTCTTTTTTTTTGTGGCTTCAGCGCGAGCAAGGTGGCATTGCTATTAATTCGCTTTTTCATGATGAAAGAAAATAATAGATAGAAAAAAGGCTCAGAACACTACATTCTAAGCCTTTTCTTTTATTAACTAATTAAGCATCTACGGGTTCATCTTTCTTTTTTAAAAAGCCCATTTTTACTGCAATCCAAAGTAATAAGCTTAATGTAACAAGAATAGAGAAGAAGTTACCTCCCATTTCTGGGTATTGCGCCTTCACAAAAGCAGAATGACCAAATAAACCGACAAAGAAACAAGCGACAGCAATCAACGAAGTATCTTCACTTTCAGGTTGACGTAAGTATTCTTGGTACAAGCCTTGAGCAGCTAAAACCAATGCTATGATTGGAAAAATTGAAAAAGCCACTTCTGTTACTGTAAATCCAACCCAAACAGCATTCAGAGAAAGACCAGTTATCACTGATAGCACTAAGGTTTTTCGTTCATTTCTACTATTTTCATTTGTCATGCTTTATTACCTCTTATAAACATTGATTCACTGCGAACAATGTAACTGTATTCTATTGATCATTTTCTTTACGATACCAATAGGCGCCTTTAGAAAGCATTCGTAACTGAAAAATCAACCTTTCTGATAATTCTTTTCTATGCACAGCATCCAGATCTAATGCCTCAGCACCAGAGCTAAATACTAACGTTACTGAAGCCTCAGACTGCACTAATGCATCTTCACGAGGCACTCCTGTTGTGGCAACTAAATATTCGCTTAGTTCCGCGACAAAATGTTGGATCTCTCTTGCTACTGCGGCACGAAAGGCCGGTGAAGTTCCAGAGCGTTCTCGTAATAACAAACGAAATACGTTGGGGCTACTTTCAATAAACTCCATAAACGTATCAACCGATGTTCGGATCACGCTTCCTTCAACCACAATTCGCTGACGAGCTTGGCGCATTAGTTGGCGTAAAATCAAGCCACCTTCATCAACCAGGGTGAGCCCTAATTCGTCCATATCTTTAAAATGACGATAGAAAGACGTTGGGGCTATTCCTGCTTCTCTTGTTACTTCACGTAAACTTAAGCTCGTAAAGCCTCTTTCAGCACATAGTAGACAAAAAGCTGCATCGATAATGGTTCGACGAGTTCTTTCTTTCTGTTGTGCTCTCACACCTTTTGCCGTTACTGGTCGCTTCACTTCTGATGCTACATTGAGATCATCAGCTTCGAATTCAGGATACATATATTTTACCGTATGTTGCACAATTAAATTTAATGGGTATCACAAACTTTTCGCTAGTTCACATTATCGATTTCTATTTATCTATGTAAATAATGAAATCCATAAACCTGTCTATTTCCATAAACAACGTGATCCTCTCCACTCTATCTTACTCACTTGATTTACCAAACGAATGAAAAGGTTAAAATAGTTCACTAGCAATGTTGCGAGATTGATAATAATAAGGCACAAATAATGACTAACTCGACCCCTACACATTCAACCCATTTTGATGCCATTGTAATTGGAAGTGGCCCAGGGGGAGAAGGCGCCGCTATGGGGCTGACAAAGGCAAACCTAAACGTTGCTATTATTGAAAGAGAACCAAGTGTTGGTGGCGGTTGTACTCACTGGGGAACCATACCATCCAAAGCACTGCGTCATGCCGTTAGCCGTATTCTTGAATTTAATTCAAACCCTCTTTATTGTAAGAATAATACCAGTCTTCACTCTACTTTTTCGGATATTTTAGGCCATGCGAAAAGTGTTATTGATAAACAGACGAGAATGCGACAAGGATTTTACGACCGCAATCAGTGCTCACTTATCTTCGGTGAAGCCAGTTTTGTAGAAAAAAATACCATCGCCGTAACCGCAAAAGACGGCTCTATCGAAACTTATACCGCAGATAAATTCATTATCGCAACGGGTTCACGCCCATACCGCCCGGCTGGAGTTAACTTCAACCACAGCCGAGTCTATGACAGTGATTCCATTTTATCTCTGCAGCATGATCCTAGACATATTATTATTTACGGTGCAGGCGTTATTGGCAGTGAGTATGCCTCTATCTTTCGAGGTTTAGGAGTCAAAGTCGACCTGGTTAATACTCGAGACCGCTTACTTTCCTTTTTAGATAACGAAATGTCTGATGCTCTTTCGTATCACTTCTGGAACAGTGGCATTGTTACTCGCAATGATGAAAGCTTTGAAAGCATTGAAGCTAACGATGATGGTATCGTGATGCATCTTGAGTCTGGTAAAAAAATGAAAGCCGATTGCATTCTATTTGCTAATGGCAGAACCGGGAACACGGACAAACTTAATTTATCAGCGGTAGGGCTAGAAGCGGATTCTCGTGGGCAACTCAAAGTAAATGGAAGTTATCAAACTATTGTTGATCATATCTATGCGGTTGGTGACGTCATTGGCTATCCAAGCCTAGCAAGCGCCGCTTATGACCAAGGCCGATTTACTGCCCAAGCAATTACAAAAGGCAAAGCAGAAGCACAACTGATTGATCATATCCCTACAGGTATTTACACCATTCCCGAAATTAGCTCAGTTGGTAAAACGGAACAAGAGTTAACGGCGGCAAAAGTCCCATACGAAGTAGGGAGAGCGTCTTTTAAACATTTAGCTCGCGCTCAAATTGCAGGAATGGATATTGGCAGTCTGAAAATTCTCTTCCATCGTGAAACTAAAGAAATATTAGGAATACATTGCTTTGGTGAGCGTGCCGCTGAGATCATTCATATCGGCCAAGCCATTATGGAACAAAAAGGCGACGCCAATACTATTGAGTACTTTGTAAATACAACATTTAACTATCCAACAATGGCCGAAGCTTATCGTGTTGCTGCTCTTAATGGATTAAATAGACTTTTCTAACCATCATCAGCAGCACAGAACGAAAATGGGATAAGCCTTAACTTACCCCATTTTCTATTTAACTATCAATACAATAAACTATTTGGCCTATCATAGGAAAATTGCTTTTCTCCATTGTATAAAAAAGGTAATTGCTAAGCTGATACCACGCATAGCCATAAAAGATAACATCGCAGCCCACAATGCATGGTTACCGTAATCTTGCATTAACCACCACATAGTAAAAAAGGTTAACATCGCAATAAACATGGAATTTCTCATCTCAGAACCTTTAGTTGCTCCAACAAAAATCCCATCCAATAAGAAACACCACATCGACACTAATGGCATAGCAACAAGCCAAGGAAGGTAAATAAGCGCCGTTTGTTGTACCGTTCCAATAGAAGAAATCATTGAAATTAATTGATAACCTCCAAGCCCAAAGGCTAAGCTAAGTATCAAACTAATAATGAAACTCCAAAAAGTCGTGCCGATTAAAGAATCAGATAACTGAGATTTACTCTTCGCTCCGATGGCTTTTCCTACCATTGCTTCCATTGCATAAGCAAAACCGTCCATACCATATGAAATCATCATCAAAAAGCTCATCAATACCGCATTAGCTGCCACAATATCAACACCAAGCGATGCCCCTTGAAACGTCATAAAAGTAAAGCACGCTTGTAGGCATAATGAGCGTAAGAAAATATCTCGATTCAATTTAAATAAACGCTTAAAACCAGAAAGAAGATCTGCAATTGGCATAATGAAACGAGGTAACGCTAATTTTTTACTTTGCTTAAAGACAAAGAACAAGCCTATTACCAAAGCCGAATAGTCCGCAATGACCGAGGCAAATGCAGCCCCCTCTACTTTCCAATCAAAGCCAACCACAAATAATAAATCAAGTACGATATTTATAACGTTAGTAATGATCACAAGCCACATAGGGTAACGAGCGTTTTGCGTTCCTAGTAACCAGCCCATGATAACCAAATTACTCAACGCTGCCGGGGCACTCCATATGCGGATAGAGAAATACTGCTCGGCATACAACTTAACTTCAGGTGCTGCGTCACTAAAAGAAAAAATAGCGTAAGAAAGAGGTTGATGAAAAAGAAGAAGAATAAAAGAAAAACAGAGCGCTAAAAAAATACCCTGAGAAAATGTTTGGCTCAGTAACATTTTATTTTCAGCGCCATACGCCTGTGCAGATAAACCAGTGGTTGCCATGCGTAAAAAACCCAACAACCAAAACGTCACGCTGATCATGGTGCCGCCTACTGCAACCCCTCCTAAATACCATGCGTGTTCGAGATGGCCAATGACAGCAGCATCAATTAACCCTAATAACGGAATAGTGATATTTGAAAGCACCATAGGAATAGCTAACGCTAATACCTGTCGGTGTAGAGAAAGGTTTTTTAGTGCCTGTAGCATAAGCTCTACCAAGATTGAAAAGTAATCGTATTATTACTTACTTCTTTTTGAACCTAAACCTTTGCTACTTTAATTTGTTTCACACATTCACCAATTCATATGAATTAGCAATGGCGTTACTCTGTGCTTAAAAAGTGGAAATTTAGACAACCAGCGCTGCCATACTTTCCATCGTGTACAATCATGCTCAAGAGGCGATGTCACAGATAATTTTTCTATCCACGGTAGCCACCCCGTAAAATGTTGCTTTGGTTGATATAAACCATGTTGATATTCAATACTGCCGAGCTTTTTGCCTATCATGGTATTACAGCGATCCCCCGCCACCACAAACAACGCCTCTGCATGATGAAAACGACGACCCAATAACTGGACAAATTTCGCTAGCTGTTTTTCATTACATTCTAATAATGCATGCTCACAGACAATCATTACTGGTACATCATGTGGCACGGGAAGGTTATCTACCCAGCTTTCTTCTGTTGCAGAGCCACAGCGCAAATAATAACGCTCATTGGTATGAAACAGCTTTTGTCGCCAGAGAAGATTTTCATTGATATCAAGTTCCAGCCAATGACACCGACCGTTATCTAATCGATAAAAACGCGTATCTAGACCAGCACCGACATTCACCACCCACCCCGATGGATTAGATTTTAGAAATCGAGAAACGTATTGATCACATTGAACGGTAAGAGTGGCATGGAGTAATTGCTTTTGATCGATATCTCCAGAGAGACAGTCAGAAGAGAGGTGACAATGTCGACATGCAGCAGCTGCAATAGGATCGTAAATTAATCCGTTATCAATCATACTTTCACGGCTTCTTAACCACAGAGGTTGCAGTAGGCGAGAAGGAATTTTATGGCCGAGCTGTGTCATTATCATCTCCTATGAAAGAAATTAGATGATAATAACTATCATTACCACTTGTAAAGTTCTATTTCAGAAAAACAAGCGATAATGACAATTTAATAATATTCATTCCTAAGATTATCTAAATGAATAGTAATTATACGTAAGTATTACATCCAAGTTGTACTGCGGATAACACCAACAGCAAGACCTTCAATACTTAAACTCTGTGATGTTAAATCTACTTCAATTGGAGCAAATTCTTCATTTTCTGCATGAAGGAAAACCATGGACCCTTTACGCTCTAAACGTTTAACGGTTACGTCATCATCCACTCGTGCGACAACCACTTGTCCATCACGAACATCTTGCGTCTTATGAACCGCTAGCAAATCGCCATCCATAATTCCGATGTCTTTCATGCTCTCCCCATTCACTCGCAATAGAAAATCAGCTTGTGGTTTAAACATGCCAGGATCAACCTGATAGTGACTCTCTACATGCTCTTGAGCAAGAATTGGCTCTCCTGCTGCCACTTGACCAATCAAAGGAACACCAAGCTCTTCATTCTCTGCATCTTGTAAAAGAATTCGAATACCTCGAGAAGCGCCAGGAATAATCTCGATAACCTGTTTACGAGCAAGGGCTTTTAAGTGCTCTTCTGCCGCATTCGCTGAACGAAATCCCAACTCACGAGCGATCTCTGCTCGTGTCGGTGGCATGCCAGTATCATCAATTTTTGCTTTGATTAACTCAAAGACTTCTTGCTGTCTTGCCGTTAGCGGCTTCATAAATCACCTGTCTGTTTATACAGTTAACTGTGAGTATATACAGCTGTGCTATGCTTTGAAAGACCTCTTGATTAAAAAGGCGGCAAAATTAACGACTTTTATGTCATATTACTCGTACTATTGTGGATAATCTGTTCATTTCTATTAAAAGGTTTGACCAGTTCTGCTATTCTTGCCGTGAAATTGTAAGCAACTATATAAACCGACCGATCGGTACATAACTAAGGCGTTATTGTCATTATGTCTACAGGACACACTATTTATCACTCTTTGCTAAAATTGCCATTATCAGTAATGGTGAAGAGTACTTCGATTCCATCGAACCCAATTGAAGACCTTAAGATCGATCTTGAGCGTCCAATCATCTATGCCCTGCCATTTCGCTCGCATGTTGATTTACTGACATTACAAAAAAGTGCATTAGAACTAGGGCTACCAGACCCTCTTTCTCCGATCACGATTGATGATGTGGAATACCCACGCTACGTATTCACTTCTATCGGACCAAAAATATTCGACACCGATGATGACCTACCACAAGAGTCATTAGAGCTATTTAAAGCTGTCTTAAAACATCACGCTGATAATCCTAACGTCGATTTTCAATTAATTCCGACCTCTATTCTATGGGGAAGAAAACCTGGCAAAGAAGGCACTAGCAAACCTCACTTAATGCCACTTAACACCCCTCAAAAATTCATCACGCTGATTAAAGCAGGCCGTGACTCAACAGTGCGTATTAGCCCAGTAGTCTCTTTACGCTACATGGCAGACAATCACGGTGCGGATGAAGCAATTGCCCATAAATTAGCTCGTGTTGCTAAAATTCATTTTTCTCGTCAAAAATTAGCAGCATCAGGTCCTAATTTACCTAACCGCCAAGCGCTATTTAATCGTTTGTTAAAATCACAAGCAATAGAAAAAGTAATTTTAGATGAAGCAAAAATACGCAATGTAGAAGTAGAAAAAGTACGTAAAGAAGCCATGGGGATCATGGAAGAGATCGCAACAAACTTCTCTTACTCACTGATTAAAAACGGTAACCGTATTCTTAAATGGCTATGGAATCGTTTATATCAAGGTTTAAACATTAATAACGCGTCTACTGTGCGTAAGCTAGCACAAGAAGGCCATGAAATTGTGTATGTTCCTTGTCACCGTAGCCACATGGATTACTTGTTACTTTCCTATGTGCTTTATCATGAAGGATTAGTACCACCACACATTGCAGCTGGCATTAACTTAAATTTCTTCCCTGCGGGTCCTATCTTCCGTCGTGGCGGAGCTTTCTTTATTCGTCGTAGTTTTAAAGGTAATCGTCTTTACTCAACTATCTTCCGTGAATACTTAGCAGAACTTTTTGCAAAAGGTTATTCAGTTGAGTATTTCAGTGAAGGTGGACGCTCACGTACTGGCCGTTTATTGGAAGCAAAAACCGGAATGCTAGCAATGACCGTTCAAGCTATGCTGCGAGGGTTAAACCGCCCAGTAACGCTTGTGCCAGTCTATATTGGCTATGAACACGTAATGGAAGTCACCACTTACGCTAAAGAGCTGCAAGGTAAGCGTAAAGAAAAAGAAAATGCAGGACAGGTATTACGCACGCTACGTAAACTGCGTAATTTCGGTAAAGGATACGTCAACTTTGGTGAGCCTATTTCACTAAACCATTATTTAAATGAACACGCACCAAATTGGTCTGAATCAATTAACCCGATTGAGCCACAAAGACCAGAGTGGATGGTTCCCGTGGTGAATGGCATTGCCAATAAAATGATGACGCACATTAATGATGCGGCGGCTGCCAATGCATTAACGTTATGTGCAACGGCATTACTTGCGGCTCGTCAGCGTGCATTAAGTAAAGAAGATCTGACTGAGCAGTTAGATTGTTACTTACAGCTGCTACGAAACATTCCTTACTCAAGCACTGCCACCGTGCCAATGGAAAGTGCTGAAGAGCTATTAGAGCATGCTATTGCTCTTGATAAGTTCGTTATTGAAAAAGACACACTCGGTGAAATCGTTTCATTAGACAGAAATCAGTCAATTCTAATGACGTACTACCGTAATAACATTATTCATCTATTTGCATTACCATCATTAATTGCAAAATTAGTTGTGCAGTCTCGTTCAATTTCTGTTGATGGTATCCAACAACAGATTCAAAAAATCTACCCATTCCTTAAAGCTGAGTTATTTTTGCATTATAGCGACGAAGGTTTGAGCGATGTGGTTAACCAACATATTGATGAATTAATTCGTCAAAAGTTAATCGTACTCGAAAATGGGCTTCTACAACTTAACCCAACCAATATTCGTAAACTTCACTTATTGGCTCATACTATTTCAGAAACACTACAACGCTATGCAATTGCTCTTACGCATTTACAAGCATCGCCTGAATTAGATAAGAATGAATTAGAAGAGCAAAGCCAAATAATGGCTCAGCGTTTAAGCCGTCTGCATGGAATTAATGCCCCAGAGTTCTTCGATAAAGGGGTTTTTGGTATCTTGTTTAATAGTTTAAAAACCGAAGGTTATTTAGACAGCGATGGAAATGCCGTACTTGAAAAAGTCACGCCTTTTGCTCATGACATCTCAAAACTATTAACACCAGAGATAAAACTCACTATCCAAGCGGTAATGAACAAAGAAGATTAATTTTCTTTAAGATACAAAAAAGCCAGTATGAGATTTCTTATTGAAAGTATCATACTGGCTTTTCTTTTATCAGTAAGTCGAAAACTTAAATTAACACGCTCATGCTAATCGCAATAAAGACTAAACCACCGACATAATTATTATTTAGAAAGGCTTTAAAACATGCTTCTCTTTCGCGACCTTTAATCAACCATTGCTGATAAACAAAAAATCCTGCTGCAGCTAACACTCCCCAATAGTACACACTCGAAAGAGCTAACTGAGAACCAAGAATAATCAATAACGTCAGAACACTTAACTGCAGTAGGCCTATGATGAGCTTATCGAAACGACCAAACAAAATCGCCGTTGATTTAATGCCAATCTTTAAATCATCATCTCTATCTACCATTGCATATTGCGTATCGTAGGCAATCGTCCATAGCGCGTTAATCACAAATAACAACCACGCTTCAGGTGGCACTTGATTTGATTCTGCCGCATACGC
This sequence comes from Aliivibrio finisterrensis, assembly GCF_008933155.1. Taxonomy (GTDB): domain Bacteria; phylum Pseudomonadota; class Gammaproteobacteria; order Enterobacterales; family Vibrionaceae; genus Aliivibrio; species Aliivibrio finisterrensis. The sequence goes on from NZ_WBVP01000015.1 coordinate 18,456, forward strand.
CATTGGGATAGCCCAGCTAAATGCTAAACCGAGTACAAATTGAGGTAAATAGGTAACACGTTTCATGAATGGGTAAGCGATGGCAAGCACTATCCCTATTCCTGATAGCAGGATCGTTAACGTATTCATGGTTAACACTAATAAAAATGAACACACCACCAAACCAGCAAATAACATAAGTGCTTCTTTAGAAGAAACAAGTCCAGAAGGTAACGGACGATTAGCGGTACGCTTTACATGACCATCGACTTTACGATCAGCAAAGTCATTAATCACACAACCCGCAGAACGCATAAATAAAACACCGAGTACAAATACAACCAGAACATGCCAATCAGGGAGTCCATCCGCGGCTAAAAACAGTGCCCACAATGTTGGCCATAAAAGCAATAACGAACCGATAGGTCGATTCATTCGAGTTAATTGCCAAAACGCCTGTGCTTTTGACATGGTCATGATTCCATTTCCTTTGAGTAAATAGGTGCATTTGGTAAAAACAACTCTGCAACCAACATTGGTTTTTCATTCATCCATAAACGAGAACGACGAGCAAATAACTCCCCTTTATCCGTCATGACTTTTGCGACTTGTAGCTTGTCCCTATGGACACTCTTAGCGCTAAAGACCGTAATACCTAATGGTACATGACCTTGACGTGTTAAGTCGTGTGGTTGGTCTTGAAGCGATGATAATGGGATTAACGTGCGACCATAAACCCAGGAAGTCTGATCGCCCTTTAAGATCACCTTTCTTCGCAGACAAACCTCTTTGCTAAGAAGGTTAGTTTCTTCTTCGGTTAATGAACTCGGATTAATATGAGTATTATCTAAAACCGATACAGACAGCACTTGGCAATGCTGCTCTAAACGGCGAGATAATGAGTCCAGCCCAAGCAACCAATATTGCTGCCATTCGTTACGACACTTAAAGCTATCGGCTTCTTGCCACTGCACTTTTTTCAGTACAGAAGCACACCAAGAATTGATATCTAACATATTCTCTATAACATCTCTCACATATATCGATTATATTGAGAGATAACGGTTAATTTTTTCTCACAACTGCCGACTATTGTAACAAGTAATAAAATAAATTGACTGACGAATGGATTAGAAAATGACAAAGAAATCATTATTTTCAGGGTTACTGCTAATAATTAGCCAACTTTTTGCCCCTGCAGTTTTTGCAGAAGACGGTGTTGCCCCACAAATGGGCTACTTTACACTAGCACCAGACCTAACAACCAACTTTGTTACCCAAGGGAAAAGGCTCGGTTATATCCAGATCCGAGTTGATATCCTAGTGGCTGACAATCGAGATCTGCCTAACTTAGAGCATCACAATCCACAAATTAGAAATGCCTTAGTTGAGGTTCTAGGTCAACAACCAGAGCAACGAATTAAATCATTGGCTGGTAGGGAAGAAATTAGAAAAGAATGCTTAACGGCAATCAATGAACTTTTACTGGCCGAGACAGGAAAAACGCTCGCGGTAGATTTACTGTTTACTAAATATATTTATCAGTAACAGCGATACTATCGTAATATTTATATCAAAATAAAAATGAGCAAGGCACCAAGTGTCTTGCTCATTTTTTTATTCTCTTGATTTCTTTCTATGCGTTTTTCAGCTTACTGTCTATTGCCGCTATCACACAGCCAGTAACCAAGCCAGCAAGGTGCGCCGTATTCGCAATGGCCATAAAAGGTTGAGCATAACCTAGAATTATCCATGCCAACATAAAGCCAACAATCGGTTTAGAGACAGAAATCCCCCTCTCTGGAGCTAACCAACCAATAAACCAAGAATAGCCTAGCAATGCGTATACTACACCTGATAACCCACCAAAGTTTGCCCCTTCTATCCAATACTGCCCTAATCCTGAAAATAAGGCGGAGAATAAAAACAGTTGAACTAACTTGGCTCGCCCCAAACGTAATTCAATGTCTCCACCCAACTGCCACCACCACAGTAAATTAAAGATGATATGCATTGCAGAGAAATGCAGTAATGCATGAGAAAACCAGCGCCATACTTCCATGCTTTGCTCCTGACTTGCAGGAAAATGCAGCGCTTGAAAAATCGAATTATTCCAACCTAGCTGCTGCAGTGCAAAAATAACAATACAAACCGCCATGATGAATAAAGTAAAGAATCCCGCTTTTGCTTTAATCATCTTCATGAGATCTGGCGAACCATAAGCAAACTTTGCTGTTCGTGTATCAGCCATATCCCAAGAGGCAGACTGATATTTCGTATTGTTAGGATCACTTAAAAAAGCCTGAAGTTCCGACTCAACTTCCAGTAGATAAGCATCATCAGATACCAGCCATAACGCAAACTGACCATCTCCTTCTGGCATCATACGAATATCAATCTGCCTCGATGCCATATAATCAATAAACGCCTGCCCTGCTCTTGGATTGGATAATGCGATTAATCTCTGCATATAATTTTATTTCTCCACAGGTAACCCTGCTTTATGCCAGCCTTCAAAACCACCATCAACACTATAAACCTCATCATAACCTTGGTTTAGTAAGTATTGAGCAGCACCTTGACTGCTGTGTCCGTGATAACACATCACTAATACTGGTTGTTCAAAATCCACTGTATTCATTAACTCAACAATGGTGTCATTAGTTAAATGAAATGCGCCATCGACGTGCGATCGGGAAAAAGATTGAGGATCTCGAATATCGACGATCACCGCATTAAGATCTTTATTTTGTAGTTTATGTTGAGCATCGACTACTGAGATATGTTGAAACTGTTCCATTTTGACTTCCACTCTCTATTTTTTCTTTATTGTACCTCTGATTAACCACAAGAAAAACACAGAGTACGTAAGGATAAAAACAACTTATACACAAATTTATTATCCACATATTTTTATGACCAAACAAAAGCCGCTCACTTTTTAACCACCTGTGGAAAACCTTGTGGATTGCGTTGATAAAGTGGTTTAAATAAAATAGATCCACTACATGTAGTAAGGATCCTTTTTAATGTGTGGATAGTAGTTCTTATCTTAATCCTTTATTTTATCTCGCTTTCTAAACCATATAGCAAGATCTAAACAGCTAACTCCCTACTTATACACAAGATAAATAATCAACTTAAACTATAAAAACAGCTCAAACTCACAGAGATTAAAAACAAAAAAGGCTGATCCCCAAAGAGATCAGCCTTCTATTTGATTCTTATTCTGTGCTTATTAACTAAAGAACATCACCAACCGCGTCTTTTAATTTTTTCATCGCATTTTTTTCAAGTTGACGGATACGTTCAGCAGAAACTTGGTAAGTATCAGCCAACTCTTGTAATGTCACTTTCTCATCAGCTAACCAACGAGATTGCACGATATGTTGACTGCGATCGTCTAATGTTGCAATGGCATTTGCTAAACGATTATTAGTGTAATCTTCCCAATTATCTTCTTCTAAAGAATAAGCCACGTCAGATTGTTTATCTTCTAAGTAATAAACAGGTGCCGTGAAAGCCATATCACGGTCATCATCTTCTGCTGGTGCCTCAAACGTTGAATCTTGCGCTGCAAGTCGAGACTCCATTTCTCTCACTTCAGAAGGAGATACTCCAAGATCTTTTGCAACCGCTTCAACTTCACCGTTATTAAACCAGCCAAGGCGTTTTTTATTCTTTCTTAAGTTAAAAAACAGTTTACGCTGCGCTTTAGTCGTTGCTACTTTCACAATACGCCAGTTTCTTAGTACGTATTCATGAATTTCAGCTTTAATCCAATGCACAGCAAAGGAAACCAAACGAACACCCACTTCAGGGTTGAAACGTTTTACGGCTTTCATAAGACCGACATTACCTTCTTGGATAAGATCCGCTAAAGGCAAGCCATAACCAGAATAACCACGAGCAACATGCACGACGAAACGAAGATGAGATAAAATTAGCTCTTTCGCGGCTTCTATTTCTTCTTTGTAGTGTAAACGCTCGGCCAGTTCACGCTCTTCTGTCACTGTTAGCATCGGATAACTATTAACAGAACGCAGATAGCTATCAATGCTATCTTGTGAAACGGCTGCCATTGAATACATCTCTTTCGACATTCAAATCCCCATTTATTTCTTGGTATTACTTAACTTAGCCTTGCAATAATGTACTTAAAATAAACAGACTGCAAGTGAAAGGCGGAGAATTATCCACACTTTATGGACTCACGTCTGTTAACTAAGTTCACTTTTTAACAAAAAAAACCGCTAATTCAAAGAATTAACGGTTTCATAAGATCGTGGTCAGATAAATGGCCGTTCTAGTCTATTTGTACATATAAACGCTATACCGGCTCAATTTCTTTTAAATGACGCAAGACTGAAATACGCGCAGCAAATAAACCTAAAAAAGACGATAACATCAGTAATAACAAACTTTCATCCCATGTTAGCCCTACTAGTCTAAATACACTTTCATATAATACCGCGACATTATCTACAGCCCCATTCAGCGTAACGGTAATGATGGCAGTAAATAGCCAAGCAATAACTCCACCCAATAATCCAAACCACATCCCCGTATATAAATATGGACGTAAAATAAAGGTATTGGTAGCACCAACCAATTTCATTACTTGGATTTCATCTTTCTGCTCTAGCACATTAAAACGAAGCGTATTACCCACAATCAAGAAAACAGCAACAAACATAAGGATAGCGAGTGTTGTTGCAACAACTACAGCGACATGCTTAATCGCCTCTAATCGAACTAGCCAATCATCATCTAAGCGTACTTCATTCACGTACGACTGTTGCTTAAGACGATTCACCAATTGATGTACTTTATTCTTATCTTGCCAATCACTCTGAGGAGAGACAATTAACACTGCAGGAAGTGGATTACTATCAAGTAAAGTAAGTGCTTGCTCAAAACCAGATTGCTCACTGAGCTCTTTTAATCCCTCTTGTGGAGAGATGTAGCTAACCGCCTCAACTTCTTTCCAGCCTTCAAGCTCACTTTTTAAATCTTGAACTTTTGACTCAGCAACTTCTTGTTGTAGATACAAACTGACTTGTGAAGGCGCTTGCCATTTAGAAGCGACTATTGTTAAGTTTTTACCGACTAAATACATGCTGGATGGTAACGTCAATGACATTGCTATCACAGCAAGCGTTAATAAATTACCTAAAGGACGACGTAATAACTCTTGAAAAGAGAGTTTAGCCTGTTTTTTATGTGTTGCCCAAAAACCATCGCTTGATGCCCCTTGAGTATTTTTTACTTTGCTACGCTTAGTCATGATCTGCAACCTCACGCAAACACCCTTGGTGTAAATCGAAACGACGATATTTATTACCACCAATAAGAGATAAATCATGAGATGCCATTAATACGCTGACACCAACACGATTAAACTCAGCAAACAAGTTAAATACTTGACGAGACAACTGAGGATCTAAATTACCTGTTGGCTCATCGGCCAAAAGTAGCATTGGTTTATTTACCACGGCTCTAGCGATACCTACGCGTTGCTGCTCACCACCCGATAATTGCATCGGGTAACTTTTGGCTTTATCTAACAGGCCTGTTTTATCCAACGCCGCAGAAACTCGGCGTTTAATGTCATTTTCACGCACTGACTCCACGCGCATTGGTAATGCTACGTTGTCAAAGATCGTTCTATTCATCAATAATTTATGGTCTTGGAATACAATACCAATATTACGACGTAAAAAGGGAATGTCTTGATTTGAAATTTTAGTAATGTCATGACCATTAAATAAAATTTTGCCATCACTTGGACGCTCAATAGCACAGATCAATTTCAGCAAGGTACTTTTACCCGCACCAGAATGACCACTTAAAAAAGCCATTTCACCTCGATTAAGATGAAAGTTTACTTTTTGTAATGCTGGACGACCGCCACGGTAGGCTTTCGACACTTGCTGAAATCGAATCACGCGTTATTCCTCACGACTAAATAATGCATCAATAAAATCTTGCGCCACAAATGGACGTAAATCATCAATTCCTTCCCCAACACCGATATAACGAATTGGGATTTGAAATTGGTCGGCAATAGAGAAGATAACCCCACCTTTTGCTGTGCCATCTAATTTCGTCAATGTAATCCCCGTTACTGGAGCAACATCGCTGAATAGTTTTGCTTGGCTAATGGCATTTTGCCCAGTACCGGCATCAAGCGTTAACATCACTTCATGTGGTGCCGTTGGGTCTATCTTCTGCATTACTCTCACAATTTTACGCAATTCTTCCATTAAATTGCTCTTATTTTGGAGACGACCTGCAGTATCAGCAATCACCACATCCACCTTACGTGCTTTTGCAGCTTCAATCGCATCATAAATCACTGACGCACTATCCGCTCCAGTGTGTTGTGCGATTACAGGCACATCGTTACGTTGGCCCCATACTTGAAGTTGTTCAACCGCCGCAGCACGGAACGTATCACCAGCGGCTAAAATCACTGACTTACCTTCACTTTGGAACTGTTTTGCTAACTTACCAATGGTCGTTGTTTTACCAACACCATTGACACCCACCATTAAAATAACGTGTGGCATATTTTTCTCATTAATTTCTAACGGTTGTTCCACTTTCGCTAGAATTTCTGACATTTCTTCTTTTAATAAGCCATATAGCGCTTCACCATCTTTCAGGTCTCGCTTACTGGCTTTCTCAGTTAAACTGTCAATGATCTTAACTGTTGTATCCATTCCTACATCAGCAATCAGTAGCTGTTCTTCTAACTCTTCAAACAGCTCTTCATCTATTTTTTTACCGCTGAATAACCCAAAGAAACCCGCACCAATATTCTCTTTTGTACGTTGTAAGCTACGCTTTAAACGAGCAAAGAAACTTTCTGTTGGTTTTTCTTGAACTTCTTCCACGGTCACTTCAACTGCAGGCTCTGGATTTACCAGCTCCATTTCTGTAATTAATGACTCTGTTGCACTCTTTTCGCTTTCTTCAACTGAAGCTTTATTTTCTTCTTTATTTTCTTCAACTGAAAGCGCTTCAGTCTCTTTAGACTGTTCAAGTTGTGCGTCTTCCACTACACTCTCAACAATACTGTCTTCTTGAGACGGTGTTTGAGATAAAGTATCAGTGCCTTCTTCTGCTGATTGTTGTTCTACTGTTGGTTGTTCGGCTTTTTCTTCATCACCAAAACCTAACCAAGACAATAATCCGCGTTTCTTTTTGCCTGTCATTGGGAAATCCTAGAATTAAATTGGTACAATTTTCTCGTATACTATCACTTTCTGAGCGGTCACAATATCTATGCTTAAACGTAAACAACACTCATCTCGCACTTCTGGCACAAATGGTCGCTCTGGAAGCATTCGTATTATCAGCGGACGCTGGCGTGGACGCAAACTTCCTGTGCATGATGCTGAAGGATTAAGACCAACAACAGACCGAATAAAAGAGACGGTTTTTAATTGGTTAGCGCCAGATATTCCTCGCGCTCGTTGTTTAGACCTATTTTCTGGCAGTGGCGGTTTAGGCTTTGAAGCGGCTTCTCGTGGTGCAGAAGCTGTCGTCATGCTTGAACTAAATAAACAAGCTTACTCCCAATTAAAACAAAACGCAGAAAGTTTAAAAGCCGATAATATCGAGATTCATCATACCGATGCTCTCACTTTTTTAGATAAAACGGCAACCCCCTTTGATGTGGTTTTTATCGATCCTCCTTTTAGAAAAGATTTATTAGAAACAACGTTAACAAAATTAGAAAATAATGGATGGTTAGCGAAAAATGCCATGATATATATTGAAGCAGAAAAAGAACTCAGTGCCTTGCCGGTTCCTGCTCATTGGCATTTGCATCGTGATAAAACCGCAGGGCAAGTTACCTTTAAATTGTATGAGAGAGAAGAATAGATGAAAGGATTGATCATTCTAGCCAAAATCGCTATTGGGTTTGTTTGGCTAATGCTATTACTTAACTTATTTATGCCCTTTCCAGGAACTGGGGCGATTGCGCTTTATATTCTGACTGCATTTTTATTTATGATGCACGGATTACAAATGCTAATTTTCATTGGCGCATTTGGGGATAAAATATCAATGAGTCGATGGGAGAAGTGGTCCATTCTTATCTTTGGTGTTTTTGCCTTACTGGATATCAGAAAAAAACACATGATGGATAAATAATTTATCATTCATTAAAGGAGCACATGTTGCTCCTTTTTTACGCATTAATGTCACGCTTCTCCCCCATCTCAAATAAATATATATGTTATGATCTTATCCTACTTTTTATGATTTAAATTTTGGTACTCATTTATGGAAACTCTTTCCGCAGCCGTCATGCTTTTTCTGATCATGGATCCAATGGGTAACTTACCTGTCTTTACCTCTATTCTTAAACACGTAGAAAAGAAAAGAAGACGTATTATTTTAATTCGAGAGCTTCTTATTGCTCTCGCCATCATGATGTCTTTTCTCTACATGGGAGAGCAGATCTTAAATTTTCTAAGCTTAAAAAAAGAAGCAGTATCTATCTCTGGAGCGATTATTTTATTCCTAATCGGTTTAAAAATGATCTTTCCACCAGAGGGAGGGTTAGGCGCTAGCTTAGGGGCGGGGGATGAACCACTAATTGTGCCATTAGCCATTCCTATGATTGCAGGACCATCAATTCTAGCCACATTATTATTACTAGCTCATCAAGAACCTGATCGTATGCTTGATTGGAGCCTGGCATTATTAGGCGCTTGGTCCTTAACTACCGTTATTTTAATGTTCTCAGAGCTATTCCAACGTATCGTTGGCGAAAAAGGCCTAGCTGCCATTGAAAGACTAATGGGAATGCTATTACTGATGATTTCAGTACAAATGTTCTTAGATGGCATTACAAGCTATTTTACTCACATCTAGAGATGCTATTTACTTATAAAAAAGGTCGCATTTATATGCGACCTTTTTGTTTTCATGTACTAAAGCTTGTTGCCTTTAGTGATGACAAATACGTTCACGATTCACCGTTAACCCAGACTCCAACTCTACAACTTTCTTTTTAGATAAAAGAAAATCAAGCAACTCAGTTAATGTTAGTCCTTGCTGACTGCACGTATGAAAACATACCTCACCACCAAACTCACTTTCAATCATCCCCTCTAACTGCAAACGAGAAAGCGGTTTTTCCGCACTCAATAAGAGGTTTAGTACTGTATGACCGTGAATATCTTGTTTCATGATTAACCTTAATACGTTAGATACAAATAATAGAATTGCAAAAACAGAAAAAGACTACCATTTACCTCTTTCCCCCTCCCTGCTGAACTACAGCATTACTTTACTATAAGGGCTTATCTCCCTCATACGCAGACTCAAATCACCAAAACGTCAACTAAGCTAAATAACGCTTAATTAGGCAACAGTTAAAAAACACAAAAAAAACACAACTTACCCACTAATAACAATGAGTTATATATATTGAGATTATAATACCAAAATTAATGATGGAAAAAGCACCTCATCGTAAAAGTAGGTTTAATCAAAATTATCAAACTCAAACAGGTTAGTAACATCAATATCAATAATAACCCCAGCATATAGGCTCCACAAAAAACAGAAAACAAGAGGTAGGGCAACATCAAGAAGATAAGCCAAGAAATAAGAACAAAAATAGATGCTCAATAAACAAACCATAAAAAATAGAATATTAAAGATATAAATCAAGTGCTTATATTAATTTTACATTTAAAACACACAAAAAAGCATAATATCAACAGATAAAAACACACCTAAACAAGCGACCAAACAACTACTTTTGTCATAGAAAAGTTATTTTTTTAGGCTTTTGAGCAATATGCACTTGATCAACAACCAAAAACAGTGTTATTCTATTTGTCAAGCAATGATAGAAGACATTAAAGGAGCATAGTAATGATTACTTCATCGCAAAAACAAGGACTTATGATGATAGCAGTAGTTGTTGGACTAATGACCCTGCCAATGATGTACTAATATACATTCAAATAAGTTTATATAAAAAAACGGACGCATTTGCGTCCGTTTTTTTATATCTGAAATAAATACCTCAAAACAAATTCTTTATATTATCCCAATAAATCAAATAGATAGCTAATGAAGTCAGCGTCGAAAGCAGTACAATACCGACAACGAGTTTCCATAAAAAACGACTCGCTCTAGGCGTTAAAATATCTGTAATTTCTTTACAGGTCTCTTTGAATCCCGACTTATCCCCTAACTTATACCCTTCTTCATGCACTACTTTATTTCTCATTGTTGCAATAAAGCGTAATCGACCAATCGTCCCATGAGGTAAACGCTCCTCACAACTGGTAATAAGCTGATGAAGTCCTTTTCCTTTGGCGTGATAGTGTGTCCTTAATAAAGACTCAATTTTTCGACTTTGTTTTACAACAAGATCAATCTCAGACATACCACTCTCCTAATCCTTTACTTTGAATTTCTTTATTTCCTTTATACCACTCTAAAATCCGTTTCTCTTTCTGATCGTTGAGATTAATTCTTTCTATTTGGCACACACTCATCTTTTAATACTTTTCTTATCAAATAATAGGAGATCTTTAATCAATAGTATTCGAGCCAGATCTCAGTTCCTATCACATTTCATTCTGGAGTAAACAATATATATAAAATAACCGGAAAATCCGCACAAACTAGGAAAATACTCCTTATCTATCTTAATAAAAAAGTTAAAATAACCATGGCTCTATTTACTCGCACGTTTAAGGAAAATCATGCCTGCCATTTATATTGTTCTATTGTTGATCTTTATTTTAATTTCCGCACTCTTATTCCAACGATTTCAAACTAAGTTTATCTTGGGTGATAACGCCCCTGAAATGAAAACAGAAGTCACTATTCTAGATAAACAAATCGTAGAAATACCCGATGCACAACTAGGAGAAGAAGATCAAGAATTCTGGATTTACGTTCAAAAAGGAAAATTTGGTCCCAAAAGAGAATTTGAAGTTGGTGTTCACTATTTTCATGCTCTAAACCCAGGAGATAAAGGTATAATGACCTATCAAGGGCGTAAATTTCATCACTTTGCTTTAAAGCGAGATTAATCTAGGGACCTCATTATGACCAACGCAATGCTTTCTGCTATTCCATTAACCTCTCTTTCTGGTGTTGGAGCCAAGGTAGCAGAAAAGCTCGAAAAAATTGGGTTGGTTAACATTCAAGATTTACTTTTCCACCTTCCTCTTCGTTATGAAGACAGAACCCGTGTTTATCCAATGGCTCGTGTTCATTCTGGTTTATTTGCCGCCGTTCAAGGCAAGGTTATGTCTTGCGATATGCAATTTGGCAAACGTAAAATGTTGCTGGTTAAAATTAGCGATGGTAATGGCACCATTACATTGCGATTTTTTAATTTCAATGCGGGAATGAAAAACAGTTTTAGTGAAGGAAAAGTGATTCATGCCTATGGTGAAATTAAACGTGGCGGAAGTGGCTTAGAGATTGTTCATCCTGAATATCAATTCCATACCCCTTCTAAATCTATGGATATAGAAGCCACGTTAACACCAGTCTATCCAACTACTGATGGTTTACGCCAAAACACGCTACGTAGCTTGACCGACCAAGCATTAGAATTGCTAGATAAAGCTGCTGTTACTGAATTATTGCCCCAAGGTTTGTATAACAACCAAATTACACTCAACCAAGCTTTGCATATTATTCATCGCCCAGATCCTTCAATTAATCTAGATGCGTTTGATGAAGGAAAACACCCTGCACAACAACGATTGATCATAGAAGAGCTATTAGCTCAAAACCTATCCATGCTATCTGTTCGTAGCAAAGGCCAGCAAGAAGACGCACTACCATTAGCAACGGTGACTAATTTAAAACAGAAACTATTAGATCAATTACCATTTACACCAACAGGAGCCCAACAACGTGTTGTAGCAGAAATAGAGCAGGATCTGGCTAAGCCTCACCCTATGATGCGATTGGTTCAAGGAGATGTGGGTTCAGGTAAAACCTTAGTTGCCGCACTCGCAGCCGTACAAGCGATTGAGCATGGTTATCAAGTGGTGCTAATGGCCCCTACCGAATTATTAGCAGAGCAGCACGCAGTAAACTTTGGCAATTGGTTTGAAAGTATGGGCATCCCCGTTGGCTGGTTAGCTGGCAAATTGACAGGTAAAGCAAAAGAGAAAGAATTAGCTCGCATTGCCAGTGGTGAAGCGAAAATGATAGTGGGCACTCACGCACTTTTTCAACAGCACGTTGAGTTTCATCACCTTGCTTTAGTCATTATTGATGAGCAACACCGCTTCGGGGTTGATCAGCGCCTAGAGTTACGTGAAAAAGGCGAGAAAGACGGTGCTTATCCACATCAATTGATTATGACTGCAACGCCTATTCCTAGAACCTTAGCTATGACGGCATATGCAGATCTAGAGACATCAGTAATTGATGAACTTCCGCCAGGGCGTACACCAATTCAAACCATCGCTTTACCAGATACAAGACGCGATGAAATCGTGAATAAAGTAAGAAATGCCTGCATAAATGATGGCCGACAAGCCTACTGGGTATGTACCCTTATTGATGATTCTGAAGTCCTAGAAGCCCAAGCTGCCTCTGATACGGCTGACGCATTACGACTCCAACTACCTGAACTGAATATTGGTTTGGTTCATGGTCGAATGAAATCAAAAGAAAAACAACAAATCATGAAGGAATTTAAAGAAGGTAAACTGCACTTGTTAGTGGCCACTACGGTTATTGAAGTCGGGGTTGATGTACCTAACTCAAGCTTAATGATTATCGAAAACCCTGAACGTCTTGGTTTGGCACAATTGCACCAATTGCGTGGCCGAGTTGGTCGAGGATCAGTGGCTAGCCATTGTGTTTTACTCTACCACTCTCCGCTGTCTAAAACCGCTCAGAAACGTCTGAGTGTTTTACGTGAAAGTAATGATGGCTTTGTCATTGCTCAGCGAGATTTAGAGATCCGAGGCCCAGGTGAATTACTCGGAACCAAACAAACGGGATTGGCTGATTTTAAAATTGCAGATTTAGTTCGAGATCAGCATTTAATTCCTGAAGTACAGCGTATTGCACGCCACCTACATGATAGCTACCCAAAAAATGCTAAAGCCATTATTTTGCGTTGGTTAGGTGAGCGAGATATCTACTCAAATGCATAAATAGTCTTATTCTCATAAATAACAGACACAAAAAAGGTGAGTATCTACTCACCTTTTTAACTCATGGGTTAAACTAAACTCTTAGTAATAAGAGTGCTCACCACGATCATGCTCAGTTAAATCTTTAACTGCGGTTAATTCACCTTCAAATTGAACCAACAATTCTTTTTCGATGCCTTCTTTTAGTGTCACATCAACCATCGAGCAACCATTACAGCCACCACCAAATTGAACGATTGCAACACCTGCATCAGTGATTTCCATCAAGCTTACGTGACCGCCATGGCCAGCAAGTTGTGGGTTCACTTGAGTTTGAATCGCGTACTCTACACGTTCAAATAAAGGCGCATCATCATTTACTTTACGCATTTTTGCATTTGGTGCTTTCAGCGTTAATTGAGAGCCCATCTTGTCAGTAACATAATCGATGTCAGCCTCGTCAAGAAAAGGTAAGCTTAACTCATCAACATACGCTGATAATTTTTCAAACTTCAGCTCAGTATCATTCGCTTCGATTGCTTCAGGTGGACAGTAAGATACGCCACACTCTGCGTTTTGAGTACCCGGATTAACCACGAATACACGGATGTTTGTCCCTTCTGGCTGTTGTGCTAGAAGTTTTGCAAAATGCTCTTGGGCACTTTCAGTAATATTGATTGAAGACACAAGTAATACCTGACTAAATTAGTATGATTAAGGATTGTACTCTGAAACACAATTTTTTTCGAGCAGAATTCTGTTCAAGTCACATTGTTTTCGAATTAGATTCTGACATTATAACAAGCTTAATAATTTATTTATCAAGAGTAGCTCTTATTATTTGCACGTTAAAATTTGATCCCACGGCAAATTTTCATCGCCTAATACGATAAAGTTAGGATTCTCTAACGACTCCCTTTCATTATAAGAAAGAGGGACTAGTTCGGTTGATAATATGCGACCACCCGCTTCTTGAACAATACACTGCGTTGCCGCAGTATCCCACTCTCCCGTTGGGCCTAAACGCAAATAACAATCCACTGCCCCTTCAGCAACCAAGCAAGCTTTTAATGCTGCAGAGCCCAAAGGCACTAAATCATAATTCCACTCAGCACTCATACAACAAGTAATATTATTAATATTCTGACGGCGACTTATCGCGATGGCTATCGGTTGCTTCTCTTCTTCATGCTTTAGGGTGCTGATACGAATGCTTTCATCCATATCTGGAATTTTCCATGCCCCTTTGCCTTCATAAGCATAGTAAGTCACGCCAGAAACAGGGCCATATACGACTCCCATTACTGGTCGATTATTTTCAACTAAAGCAATAATAGTGGCAAAGTCGCCACTGCGAGCAATAAATTCTTGCGTGCCATCCAGTGGGTCTACCAACCAATAGCGTTCCCATTGCGCTCGTTGTTCTAGCGCAATGTCTGCATCTTCCTCTGACAGAATTGGGATCTCTGGGGTCAGTTGAGAGAGCTTTTCTATAATTAATTTATGCGCAGCTAAATCAGCACTGGTTACAGGTGTTTGATCCGATTTAGTAAACTCTTCAAAATCACCTTTCTCATAAATATCGAGAATAAGTTGCCCTGATGCACGTGCAATATTGATCACTTCAGGAAGTAGATGTGAAAGTGTTAAATCCATCAATATTACTCCTTAGATAAAAATTGTTGAGCAAGCAAGAGTGCACTAATGCTTCTTGCTTCTGAAAAATCCAAATGATGTAGCAACTCAGAAGCTTGAGCTAAAGGCCAACGAACGATGTCTAACGGCTCTGGCTCATCGCCTTCTAACTGTTCAGGATAAAGGCCTTGGGCAACAAAAAGAGTCATTTTGCTTGAGAAATAAGAAGGCGCAAGAACCAGTTCTTTTAATGGTGTTAATGTTTTAGCACCAAACCCAATTTCTTCTTTTAACTCTCGGTTTGCCGCTTCTGATGGTGTTTCACCTGGATCAATAAGTCCTTTCGGAAAGCCTAACTCATAGCTTTCTGTACCCACTGCATATTCTCGAACTAACAGTAGATCACCCTGCTCGGTAACAGGCACCATCATCACAGCATGACGTCCACTTGGTTTCATTCGTTCATAGGTACGCTCCACTCCGTTAGAGAAGCGTAAATCCACCGATTCAATACAAAACAACTTTGATTGTGCTTCAACGCGTTTATCTAAAATTGTCGGCAATTGTTTTTTAGCCATTGTATTTCCTTACAGACGTCCTGAATAAGTCACTCTATATTGCCCTTTTGAATCTGGCTTGCCTAGCCATTTAAGTTGGCTTCTTAAACTAGATGGGAAGTTGGCTTCAGGTCTGAACCAACCCTTAACCTGATAAGAACGATTTGGGTTCAACACAACATCAAATTCGCTGCCCACATCTTCTGATGATTGTTTACTGGTCAACATCACCTTGTTATCAACACAAGTGACATCAGCAATCACTGTATTTGGGTTAATATTTCCTAATGGCGAGATTATTTTACCTGCTGACCAAACCACTTCACCCGTCGCTTGTTTACACCAAGGTTGTCCTTGTTGAAAATAATTAATGCTAATTTCTGCTTGCCCTTGTAATGATACAGGTAAAGCCATAGGAACTTTATTCATGATACTAGCCACAGGGAGGGAGATAACCATGTTTTCAGCATAAGCCCCTTTTGAGACACTATAACCAACCGCCCCCTTACCACGTAACTCTAACTCACTACCACGACCAAAACGTATTGAAAATACCGCATGGCCCTTTAATATCGCCACAGGATCAATCTGCCATTGCAGTTGGCCATAGTTCACTCGTTGCCATGACAGTGAATCTACCTGTCCTTTCCATGGCGTACCAGATAAACCAACCAACACTAAACCTCTTACCTTTGGGGCTTGATCAACAACCCACTGAATAGGCATATGCAGTAAGGCACTAAAAGTAAAAAAGGCAGAGAAGACCGTTGCGATTAATAATTTAAACTTCATGATCACTCTCTACTTAATTGAAGGCGATTTACTGCAACCATGCCTTCAACATCGGTTTTATTTAAATCTAAAAATTGAACGTGAATACCTTGAGTATCTCTCAGATAAGCAAGCCAATTAATGAATGAATTAAAAGGCAAAGGCTTTACCCACACTTGCATTTGCTCACCGCGAGGTTGCATACGGACCAATTCAATTTTAAATTGACGAATACTGCTTGGGATCACTTGATTCATCGGCTGATTCGCCACTTGCAATCCTTTTGATGACCCACCTCTCAAGATCACAATCGTGTCTGCTTTCTTCTGTACCCAAGTTAACAAACTGCGTTCACTGTTAATGCGATTCTGTGCTAGCTCTGCTCTATCGTTTAAGGGCTTAATGCCCCCCCAATAAATCGCAGCAATAATTAACGCGACACTACCACCACTAACTAGCATTCGCTCTCTTGGTGAAATACTTTGCCACCATGTCATAAAGGCTTTCATTATTTTCTCCTAATAACAATCGCACCAAAGACTTGGTCTTGGTTTTTATTAAGTTGACCCTGTTCAACCTCAAATTGTCCACTTAACTCTGACGTTAGTTTTTCAAAATAAGGAAAATCCGACGCACTGGCTTGCAGTCGCAACTCATCTCGTTTGCCATCAAATTTTAAACTCTGCACTTTCACTTGAGGCACTTTTGCTAAATATGGCGCAAGCTCTGACATCCAAGTCAGTAAATCGTCACCACCAGAGCCACCTTGCAAACGTGCTTCTTCACTTTTCATTTGAGATTTTAAGTAGCTCATTGTTGGGATCTTACGTTTTCCTGGGAATATATCTCTAAAGATTCGCTCACTCTCAGCTCTTAACTCAATACTGTGTTGTTCTAATTTTTGAACTTCAGCAATGTGTTGAGCCACAAAAACCACCATAACCAAGCCAAAAGCCAAAATGACTTTTTGCCATACACGCCAATGCTTTAGCCATGACGATTGAGGACGATATTTACCACTTAACACATTCACTTTAGAAGCAAGCACTCCCTCAGCCAACAATTGCATCACCAACTCAGGAGATTCTTTAATGTGTTTGGTATTCGCTACATCGATCTCACAAGGCGAATAACTATGAAGCGCATAAGTCCATGAATCTTCATCCGACCCTTCTTCACTCGTTTCTTGCTCTTTATCACCAGTAGAGAATTTAGCGGCATCAACAACAAGACCATCTAATAACATCTGTAGCCATTCCTGCTCAGCAACCGCACCTTGATACTCACTAAAACGCAGTAACCATTGTTGATTAAACTCAACCATACTTGCGCCATCGTGATGAAAAGGCAGAGCTAATACGTCAGGCAAGAAACGTTTTGTGTAGATACCCGCCTCAGTTAACTGTTCTAACCACCGCTCCATTTTTTGATGTGCAACAATCGCAACCTGAGCGATTTTGTTGGTTTTCTGCAAGATAACAATGTGTAAATCATCCACATCTTGCGCTAAATCATCCTCAATAATAAAAGGGAGCATAGAGGAAAATTGTCGAGCTGCACCTTCAGGTATTGCGACCTCACACAATAATACATCGCTGCTGGGTAATAGTGCCGAAACGGTACGTTGATCGCTGTATTGCGATAACGAAGAGAGCTCTTCCGCAGAGTTTAACTCTCCAGATGCTATTACTTCTTCATTTTCTGGTGACCAGACTATCCATTGAATGGGATCTGATGGCTGACTATTCAGCCTTATTATCAGATGTTCGCTCACTCATTCCTCCATACTGGCGACGGATAACGTTCACCACTTTTTTATCACTACTATGCAATAAAGAACGCACACGTACGCGCGAATCTTCTACTAATACTTGAGCATCTAACTCAAAAAACTGACTGTCTATCGATAAATACGCTTTTGCCTGTTTACGAGTATTTTCATCAACTTGACTTATTGGCCCTTCAGCTAAAAAATCATCAACACTACTCCAACCATCAAAAGGCCTGCTCTCTAATACTTCCCGCGCATTATCTTCGCTTAATCCAGGAGAAAAAAGAGCAACTAAAATATTGGCGTTTTCAGGAGTCACGGTATTTACATTCAAATAGAAATTACCGCTGGGTATTGCACACACCAAAGGTGAAACGGCCTCAACGACTTGAGCCGTTACCCCATTAATTGCTCGCAACTCACTAACATCACCAATCCAACCGTTTGGCGCTAAATAAGCAGGATTGAAGGATTGATAAGTACTGTCTTCGACGCCTAAAATTGACTGTACCGCATCATTCTCATCTATGTATTCCCAAGTCGAATCCGCAATGACTTCAGCAAGGTAATTTTCAATCTCTACCGATTCCAATAAATTCATCCATACTTTAACTAAAAATGGACGCTGAGATGGATCATTATTCGCTTTAACACTGCTCAATGCATTCAGATTAAAACAGGCTTGCTTGTCTTTTACACCACCAAACGCTTCGCCATAATCAAGTGGATAAGTCGTCTCTTCTGTTGCCCATACTTGGCTTAAATTAATGGTATCACTATCTTTATAGGCCTCTTCAATACCTGTTTTTGCTAATGCTTCAACCCCAACAGAATACCAATAGGCCTGTTGATGATTGACTTGATTTTGTGCTCGATGAAATTGAATAAACAAACGTTCTGACATTTGAGCCGCAATAGTCACCATAATCGCAAGCAACAACAAAACCACAATTAACGCAACGCCTTGCTGTTTTCTTGAATGATGAGTTAAATAGTTTCTTTTCTTTCTCATCATGACTCACCTTTATCTTGTGATGTACTGTCATTCTGGCTTGCGTTTTCTTCTGTAAATCCTGAGGTTAAATAGATTCGTTCGACATCACCATAATCTTTAAAGGTAATAATAACCTTCGTTGCTTTAGGCAATTGTTTCTTAGTATCCCATATTTTTAGCCATTTTTTACCATCATAAAATTCAAATTTAAGCGCTTCGACCCCATCAATTAATGGCGTAACCACCGGCTCTTGTCCTACAGGTGTGTCAGGATAACGCCACCACAAACGTTCAATGGTATTTTCAACTAGGCGATAACCAACTTTGGTGATCTCGCCACGAGGAAAAGCCTGTTGTGGATTCTTCCATCCTAAACGAACGAATAAAATACCTTGAGATTCAGAGTCCAATAAATACTCACCCGCAGACACTAATTTCTCTGACGCTTTTTCACCATTGGTTCGAAATGGACGAGCAACAATTTGCCGAAAATCGTTATCTAAAAAGACCAAACTGCGTTGAAGTTGTTTAATGCGTTCGCTTTTATCTAAAGATAGTTCATTACTGCGCTGAACTTGATTCACTACTTGATACGCTGAAAAACTCAAGGTGGCAAAAACCGCAATAGCGACCATTACTTCAATCAACGTAAAACCTTTGGTTAAAGGGCGTGAAGCGTTATGGCGCAACATAGGTTCGTACCGTAATTAATGGGGATTGTTGATCTTTACTGGTCGATACCGAAACATCCACTGACTTTAAAATGTCAGAGGTTGTTTTTACCGGCGCGATGGTCCAATACCATTTTTGACCCGCTAATTCAGTTTCCCCTTTTTTGGTCGATGTTGGTGGCTTATCTAACATCATCAACGCCATTTGATTATCAACCACCATTCCTGAAAATATTTTTTCTTCTAAGTAGCCTAAGGTATTAATATGCTGAGTCACTGAGCGTAAAACACTCAAAGCAGCGGTCGCAAAAATAGCAAGCGCCACGAGTACTTCCAATAGAGTCATTCCCTGCTTGGTTTTTCGTAAAGAAAAGTTACTCTTCATCACGCTCGTCTCCCGGTGCAAACAAATGGATGACACCAGATTCATCAGTATTAACTTCCCACGTTTTATCATAAAGGTTACCACGCTCATTCTTAGGAGAAAAAGCAACGATAAAAGGGGTTACCTCTCCGCTCGATAGCACCATCACTTGCGGCGGATTTGATTTTTTATCTTCTTCAAGATCAGCAAACATCTCTTCATTAAACAACGAACCTGGTTCAAATAAGCGATCATCATCAGTCCATACAGAACCACCTAATTCCATCGAAAATTCAACAGATGTTTGTTCCATTTTCACTTCAGTAAAAAAGCGACTTTGCTCCATTGGTTGCCAGCCATCTACCGTTAACGTCATAAAGCGATATTCTTGTCGCGCTTGATTAAAGTAAATGCCGTAATCCATCCCATTGAGCAAAGCATCTTCATTAAGAAGCTGAACTAACTGATAAAAACGTGAGGCTTGTTCTTCTATTTGGTCATCTTGACTATCAGGGAGGCTCATGATTACTGCCATCGAGCTGACCGATAGCAGTACCAATACCAACATGATTTCGATTAGGGTAAACCCAACCTCACGTTTTATCTTCATCATTGTACTTATCTATCGCTTATGATTTATTGAAAGTCTTGCATATTCCAGTTACCAATATCAGCATTAGCTCCTTCGCCGCCCTCTTGACCATCAGCACCTAATGAGAAGATATCAATAGCACCGTTATCGCCAGGACTTAGATATTGGTACTCGTTACCCCATGGGTCATTTGGCAATCGACGAATATAGCCATCCGAGCGATAATTACGAGGTTCAGGGCTTGATGTCGGCTTAGACACTAATGCTTCTAATCCTTGATCTGTGGTTGGATAAACACTGTTGTCTAATTTGTACATATCCAAGGAATTTTCTAATGCCACAATATCAGTAATCGTTTTTTGCTGATCCGCTTTCTCTTTGTTACCAAGTAAATTTGGTACAACTAAACTGGCTAAAACACCAAGAATAACGATAACAACCATCACTTCTAATAGGGTGAAGCCACCTTGTTTACGTTGAGCTGAATTGACTTGCATGGAATGACTCCTGAAATTAAAAATTACTATATTAATAAAAATAAAAAAGGGTAGTAACTACTCACTACCCGACTAAATTATTGAGTTCGATGATTGGCATTAAGGTCGCAACAACAATGAAAAGTACAATGCCTGCCATAAAAACAATCAGCAAAGGTTCAAAAATGCCCAAAGCCATATTAACCAAAGATTCAAAATCTCGATCTTGATTATCAGCCGATCGCGTAAGCATTTGCTCTAGCTCACCACTTTGCTCGCCGCTAGATATCATATGCAGCATCATTGGTGGGAACAATGTTGTTTGTTCCAACGAAATACGTAAGCTCGCGCCTTCACGTACATGATCTCCCGCCGCTAATACCTGTTGCTTAAAGTATTGATTACTCATTACATCTGCCGCAACTTTCATACCATCCAATAATGGAATCGCACTTGAGGTACAGATTGATAACGTACGAGCAAAACGCGACGTATTTAACCCACGAGCCACCTTGCCAACAACAGGCAATCGTAAGATTTTTTTATCCCACGCTAAGCGTAAATGAGGCTTAGTAAGTAACCACTTCACTCCGACAATAATAAGTACGATCGCAATAACAACCAATAAACCCCAATGTACAACAAAGTTACTGGCCGCTAATAACACCTCGGTAACAGCAGGCAAGCCTTGTCCCATTTGCACAAACTGATCGACAATCTTCGGTACTACCGTCGCAAGTAAAAAAGAGATCACCGCAATTGCAATTAACGTCAGCATGATAGGGTAAATCATTGCTTGTTGTAATTTACTGCGCATCTTTTGACGATTTTCAGCGTAATCAGCTAAGCGGTTTAACACCGTATCTAAGTGGCCTGATTTTTCACCAGCGGCAACCATTGAACAAAACAATTCATCAAAGACATGAGAGTAATCAGCAAAGCTTTCAGCCAATGGATACCCTTCAATCACTTTAGAGCGAATCCCCATCATCATACTGCGAATGTACGCTTTCTCACCTTGCTCAGCGACAGCTTTTAAACACTCTTCTAATGGCATACCCGCTTGCACTAAAGTGGCTAATTGACGGGTAATTAGCGATAAATCATTAACACTAATTCCGCGCTTAAAACTGAATACTTGAGATGCACTTTTTTGCTGCTTTGATTTGGTTTCAATTACCTCAACCGGAATAAGACCTTGCTCTTTTAACCGTTGACGAACTTGACGCGCATTATCGCCCTCAATGACACCTTTTTTCTGCTTACCTGTTTTTTCTAATGCTTTATATTCAAAGGCTGCCATTTACCCTTCCCGAGTGACTCGCATCACCTCTCCCAGTGTTGTGATCCCTTGTTGTACTTTTAATAACCCATCTTGCTGAATCCCACGAGTGCTCTTGCGAACTTCTTTTTCAATCTCTTGCTCACCCGCCTCTTTGTGGATCAAACCTTGAACCTTTTCACTCACAACCAGTAATTCATGAATGCCGGTACGCCCACGATAACCCTTACCATTACAATGTTCACAGCCATTTGGCTTATAAAGAACTAAGCTATCCGAAGCCGATAAATTAAAGAGCTTTTTCTGCTCATCATCGGCCTGATATGGTGTTTTACACTCTTTACATAAAGTACGAACCAAACGCTGAGCCAGTACACCAAGTAAAGAAGATGAAATGAGAAAAGGCTCTATACCCATATCACGTAAACGCGTTATCGCCCCCACAGCCGTATTGGTATGAAGTGTCGACATCACTAAGTGACCGGTAAGTGAGGCTTGAACGGCGATTTCTGCAGTTTCTAAATCACGGATCTCACCTATCATCACCACATCAGGATCTTGACGTAAAATGGCCCGTAGCCCACGCGCAAACGTCATGTCTACTTTAGGATTTACTTGAGTTTGGCCAATACCATCGATATCAAATTCGATTGGGTCTTCCACCGTGAGAATATTCGATTGAGAGCTGTCTAGTTCCCCTAAACCGGCATATAACGTGGTTGATTTACCTGAACCCGTAGGACCGGTAACCAAAATAATGCCGTGAGGGCGCTTGATAATGTGCTGAAAATTTTTATGGTTTTCAGTCGACATACCTAAGCTGTTTAAGTCCAAACGAGTTGCATTTTTATCCAATAAACGCATTACCACACGCTCACCATGAGAAGATGGCATAGTTGAAACACGCACATCCACAGCTCGACCACCAATACGTAGTGAAATACGCCCATCTTGTGGTACGCGTTTTTCTGCAATATCAAGCTTCGACATGACTTTTACACGTGAAACTAATAGCGGTGCTAATTTACGACTTGGACTCAATACATCACGCAAAACACCATCGACACGAAAACGGATCGACAGCACTTTTTCAAAAGTCTCAATATGAATATCTGATGCACCTTCTTTAATCGCTTCACCCAACATGGCGTTGATCAATTTAATGATGGGGGCATCGTCTTCTGATTCCAATAAATCATCATTATCGGGCAACTCTTCGGCTAATGAGAAGAAATCGTCGTTATCCGCACCAATATCTTCCATCAGTTGTTGCGCTTCTGAGGAGTTACGCTGGTACACTTGAGTTACCTTGGTATCAAAGGCTTCTTTGGTTAATTGAATTAGCGAAAAGCCTGATTTACACACTCGACGAATTTCACACAGCACCATTGGCGAAGGGGTAACAACATAATACAGAACCCAGCCTTCAGGGCTTGCTTCAATAACGACAGAATGCCTTTTTGCAAAAGAAAAAGGCAAACGCAGTATTGCTGGATAATCAGGAAATAAGGTATCCGCCATTATTTTTCCTTATCTTCACTAAATTGTTCGAAGAACGCTTGGATCTCTGCTGGGTGATTAATGTCTTTACCAAATTTAGGCAGTACTGGAATATGTGCATCATCCATCAATTTCAAACCTTGCTCTGCACTATACAGCTGCTCTGCTCGAATATAATTGTATTTACGTTGAGTAATACCATCTGCTGTCATACCATCACGAATAATGGTTGGCTTAATGAATACCATCAGGTTTTTCTTCTCAACTTGCGTACTGGTTGATTTAAATAAGTAACCTAAGATAGGGATATCCCCTAAAAATGGAACTTTTGATTCACTCTCAAGTGCACGCTCATCAATCAAACCACCTAACACCAACATTTGGCCATCCTGCACCATTACCGAGGTATTTAGCTGACGTTTAGCAAAACGTACATCCACCGCACCATTAGCACCTAATACATTAGACACTTCTTGTTCAATATCTAAACGAACCGAATCACCCTCATTAATCTGTGGAACCACTTTAAGCTTGATACCGACTTCTTTACGATCTACGGTTTGGAATGGATTGTCATTATTGGCACCTGATGCTGATCCCGTTAATACCGGTACTTCTTCACCAACAATGAATGACGCTTCACCATTATCCATTACCGTAATGCTCGGAGAAGAAAGAATGTTTGAGTTAGAATCGGACGATACAGCCGTTACCAATGCTGCCCAATCTCCCATCATGATGCTAACCGCCGCACCTTGAACGCCACCTAATGCCGAAGCTAACGCGGTATAATCGCCTTCTTCAGTTACTTTACGAGATTCCCATTTATCATTTGTTGAATCCCAATAACTTTCTTCTGTTATTTTATCTTTCGCCTCTTCCGCTCCGACCATAGCGGCACCAATTGATGCCCCAGTGTTGCTATATTGGATCATAGCACCCGTTTCTAGGTTACCCCATTGCACGCCTAAATTAACGCCATCGCCTTCAGCTAATTCAACGATCAATGCCTCAATCAATACTTGCGCACGACGAATATCCAACTGAGCAATCACATCTTGCATCGCTCGCATCACATCAGGCGGCGCTGTAATGACCAAAGCATTGGTATCCACATGTGCTGAAATCATCACGTCGCTGCGATTGTTCGGAGAACGACCTTTCGAACCTGAGCTATTGCCAGCCGTTAAGTTATCCGACACCCCTTTAAGTACATCGACTAAGTCTTCGGCTTTGGCATAACGTAGGTAAACAACTTGGTTATTACCTTTGGTTGCCATTTCAACATCAAGCTGTTTAATCAGCTTTTTAAGGCGTTGGCGTACTTTAGGATCACCCGAGATTAAAATTGAGTTAGTGCGTTCGTCTGCAACCAATTTAGGCTGTAAAAAAGCAGGGGTGTTTTTTGCATCTGTAGTTTTATTTAATGCATCAACAATTCGCACCATTTCCGCTGCCGAAGCGTTTTTTAATTCCACCACTTCCACTTCTTTATCGCCCGCCTGATCAACACGCTCGATGATTTCAGCCAAACGATTTACCACCGCAGCACGGCCGGTGATCATAATGATATTTGCAGGATCATAATGCACAACGTTACCCGCACCAGCATTATCATTAAGCTGACGTAGTAGAGGAGATAATTCACGAACCGATACATTACGAACCGCAATAACTCGAGTAATTACCGCATCGCCAGTGATGTTATCTTTTGCGCCCAATACCGGTACTGCAGACGTTTTTGCGTCTTTATCTTTAATGACTTTTAAAATATTGTTGTCCATTTCAACAACTGCATATCCATAAACTTCAAGGACACTTAAGAAAAACTGATAATATTGTTCTTCATTTAATAAGTCATAACTACGCACATCCACTTTGCCACGAACAGATGGGTCTACAATAATGGTCTTTTCTAAGTTTCGACCGACAATACTGATGAACTCTTGAATGTCCGTACCTTTAAAGCTCGCGCTAAAGTCATTTGCCAGTGCCGATGTCCACATCATGCTACCCGCAAGTAATAAGACTCCCTTACCTATCCACTTTTTCACAACATACCCTTAGTCATTTTTCTATCTGCCGTTATAAACCGATAAAAATGTCATGTAATTGTCCATCTCGTTGGACGGTTAAATTAAGTTCTGTCATTTCTGACATATTTTTCCACAATGCACTCATTGCGCTAGGATCGGTTAAATCAATCCCATTTAAACTGGTGGCGATATCCCCAGGCTTTAAGCCAACAGAATCAAATAATTTGCGATCTTTACCTGGGTTCACTCGATAACCCGTAATTTTTCCATTATTAGAAACTTGAGAAAGACGAATGTATTTCAATACCGATTGCGGATTTTTAGCCATTTCTTTACGTATATTATCCAATTCATCTTGATTTGAATTTTGGCGATTATTTCCTAACACAGTACCAGAACTACCCGTCGCATTTTTTTCTGCTGATATCTTGGTGTATTCAACCCCTTCCAACATTAACGTTTCATCATTACCATTATTGGAAATAATAATGCGATCAGCACTAATTGCTTTTACGCTCGCCCGCGTTCCATCAATGATCTCATCAATACCATAAGTATTCTGTTTTCCTCGGTTAGCAATAACCGCAAGACTAAGTGAGGGATTAGAGCTAGCTACAATACCTGATAAGATTAAATTTAATCGTGTCTTAGGTGCATCTTTCACTTCAACTATTTTTGGCTGCTCAATTTTTTTCTTTGGATTAAAGTCCCCAAACACTTTGCTATTCAATAAACTCGATAAAGAATCATCCTCGCTTTTCTTTTTGGTTCCCGCGACAACCACCGCTTTAGACTGCCATTGAGCAACAGACGTTTGAGGAGAAACCATCAACCAAAGGAGAGAACCACAAATCCACGCAAAGCAAGCAACCAATACAACAGTTAAACTTTTAGATATCGTAGATTGATATACTGACCAATATTGAGAAATTTTTTCTATTTTCATATTAGCTATCATTAGGTTCAGATCTTCCTTTCTATGTTACAAAGCCAATTAAATATTTGATGTCAGTATGAATTATAAAAGAACACCGCAAATTTGCCGAAAATAATTTCGTTTTTTGGAATAACTCGAAGATACATCACGCAATTAAAGAGGATAATTTGTTATTAGAGCATTATTCCTCATTAATGGCTCTAATTGATAATGAATTTTGATTAATCCCCCTCAAAAGATTGAAAAAAAAATTCCAGACACCATTAAATAAACAAAGAAGTAAGACATTAGGTATACATAATGAGTTCCAAATCCAATACTAGCGATGGCATCAGACTTGATAAGTGGCTCTGGGCAGCTCGTTTTTATAAAACCCGTTCCATTGCTCGCAACATGGTTGATGGCGGTAAAGTTCATTATAATGGCCAACGAGCTAAACCAAGTAAATTAGTCGAAATGGGTGCAGAAGTTAAACTTCGCCAAGGCAATAACGAAGAGATCACCGTGATCATAGAGATCCTATCTGATCAACGTCGTGGGGCACCTATTGCACAAACTCTTTATAAAGAAACGCCAATCAGCATCAAGCATCGTGAAGAGAATGCAAAATTACGCAAACTTAATTCACTTGGTAGCCCACATCCTGATAAGCGTCCAGATAAAAAACAGCGACGTGATATCATGAGATTCAAGCAACAATAACCGCTATACTGTGCGTAATGACAACCCTTAATACAATTGCTGGAGTATTTCATGGCAAATAACACACTGCATCGTTACTTATTTGAAGATTTATCTGTTCGTGGTGAATTAGTTCAACTAGATGATGCTTACCAACAAATCATTTCTAGCAAGGAATACCCTAAGCCAGTTCAAAACTTATTGGGTGAGCTATTGGTTGCAACGACTTTATTAACTGCAACGCTAAAATTTGAAGGCTCAATTACCCTTCAATTACAAGGTGACGGTCCAGTATCCCTGGCGGTTATCAATGGCGATAACAACCAGAAAGTACGTGGCGTTGCTCGTTTTAATGGCGATATTGCAGAAGACGCAACCTTGCATCAACTAATGGGTAAAGGTTACTTAGTTATCACTATCACACCAAAAGATGGTGAGCGTTATCAAGGTGTTGTTGCACTAGAAGGTGAAAACTTAGCACAGTGTTTTGAAGGCTACTTTGAGCGTTCAGAGCAACTAAAAACACGTCTATGGCTTCGCCTTGGTGAGTTTGAAGGTAAACCTCATGCTGCTGGAATGCTTCTACAAGTAATGCCAGATGGTACTGGCTCTGCTGATGACTTCGAGCACCTGGAGCAATTAACTGACACCATTAAAAATGAAGAACTGTTTGGCTTAGAAGGCGAAGATGTTCTGTATCGTTTATACAACCAAGATAAAGTACAACTGTTTGAACCTCAGCACGTTGAATTTTTCTGTGGTTGTTCGCGCGAACGCAGTGGCGGTGCAATCATCACGATTGAAAAAGCAGAAGTTGATGACATCATCAAAACGGAAGGGAAAATCTCTCTTCATTGTGATTACTGTGGAACAAGCTACGATTTTGACAGTATTGATGTTGCAAATCTTTTTGAACAAGCAACAAAAGGTAATGACACTGTTCATTAATTTACCGCATAGAATAAGTCTCTTATTTTGTCTCAAAGCCAGCCGCTAGGTTGGCTTTTTTTATAACTAAATTTGATATAAACCACACTTTTTATTCCACTTATCCACACTTAATTTTGCTTAAATAATAATCAATCACATCTAGCGCAAACGATTCCATTAAGAGTAGAATAGGACTATTGCTGTTTTGTGATGGCGATAAAATAACCACTGCTATTTTGTGGTTATTTTATGATTCATCTCCCTGTTTTCAATTTACCGCATTGTTAGCATGCTTAGCAGAACACAAATAATTACAAATAAATTAAAAGTCCCTACAAAAAATTCCTCTAAGGAGCACCTATGACTGTTATGGAACACAAAAAGGCTGCACAGCTCGATCTTACTCAACATGGCTTAACTGATGTTACTGAAGTACTCCGTAACCCTAGTTATGAACAATTGTTTGAAGAAGAAACACGCCCAGATTTAGAAGGTTATGAGCGTGGAGTAATGACAGAGCTCGGCTCAGTTGCGGTAGATACTGGTATTTTTACTGGTCGTTCACCAAAAGATAAATACATCGTAAAAGATGAGACAACTAAAGATACATTATGGTGGTCAGATCAAGGTAAAAACGATAATAAAGCCATCACTCCTGCAGTTTGGGATGACCTAAAATCCTTAGTAACAAAACAACTCTCTGGTAAACGTCTGTTTGTTATCGACGGTTATTGTGGCGCGAACCCAGATACACGATTAAGTGTTCGTATTATTACTGAGGTAGCATGGCAAGCACACTTCGTAAAAAACATGTTTATTCGACCAACAGAAGAAGAACTGGCAACATTTGAACCCGATTTTGTGGTAATGAACGGTGCGAAAACCACTAACCCTAACTACGTAGAGCACGGATTAAATTCAGAAAACTTTATTGCCTTCAACTTAACAGAGCGAGTGCAAATCATTGGTGGTACTTGGTACGGCGGTGAGATGAAAAAAGGCATGTTCGCAATGATGAACTACCTTCTTCCGCTAAAAGGGATTGCGTCGATGCACTGCTCTGCCAATGTGGGTGAAGAAGGCGATGTAGCGGTATTCTTCGGTTTATCAGGAACCGGAAAAACCACACTCTCAACCGATCCAAAACGCCAGCTTATTGGTGATGATGAGCACGGTTGGGATGATGATGGTATTTTCAATTTTGAAGGGGGTTGCTACGCAAAAACAATCCGCCTATCGAAAGAAGCTGAACCTGATATCTACAACGCAATTCGCCGTGATGCACTTCTAGAAAACGTTACTGTTCGTAGTAATGGTACGATTGATTTTGATGACGGTTCGAAAACCGAAAACACGCGTGTTTCTTATCCTATTTATCACATTGATAATATCGTTAAGCCGGTATCAAAAGCGGGTCATGCAAATAAAGTGATCTTCTTAACGGCTGATGCATTTGGTGTGCTACCTCCTGTAGCTAAACTAACGCCAGAGCAAACCAAATACCACTTCCTATCTGGCTTTACGGCAAAACTTGCGGGTACAGAGCGTGGGATCACAGAGCCAACGCCAACGTTCTCTGCTGCATTTGGTGCCGCGTTCTTAACATTACATCCAACACAATATGCAGAAGTACTGGTTAAACGAATGGAAGCCGTTGGCGCAGAAGCCTACATTGTTAATACGGGTTGGAATGGCACAGGTAAGCGTATCTCTATCCAAGATACTCGTGCAATTATTGATGCTATTTTAGATGGCTCTATTGACCACGCTGAAACCAAAAATATCCCTGTATTTAACTTAGAAGTTCCAACATCACTACCTGGTGTTGATACTTCAATCCTAGATCCTCGAGATACTTACACTGACCCATTACAATGGGACAGTAAAGCAGAAGATCTGGCCCAACGCTTCATTAAAAACTTCGCTCAATACACTGATAATGACGAAGGAAAAGCACTTGTTAAAGCGGGTCCTCAACTTGACTAAGTGAGCAAGGTTATCCACCGATAACGTTAAGCCCTTCCCTTGTGAAGGGCTTTTTTATGCAATCAGTTCAAACAAGAGTCCAAAACAGTGATTACTTCTGAGTAAACCATCACAATAACTTGATTGCATCTGATTTTTACTCCACTCTTTCTGTTCCTATTTTTCTTTTGGAGTTAACAATGTATACCACACTGAAAAGCCTTGGTTGGCTTATCTCTTTTTGCCTGCTACTTGTGGTCGCATTTTTATCCCTTTTACATACGCCTTACGCACAACCAATGCTAAACCCATTAGTGCAAAAACTGACGCATCAAAAGATCTCATTTGAAGATGTTCATTACTCAATCCAATCACCTTTACACCTAACTCTGTCAGATGTTGCTATTCAAACAGACAGTGAATTACACATTCAAACCGTCGATTTTTGGCTCTCTCAGCACCCAATTCAAAATAATAAATTAGCGTTTGATAGCATCAAAGTCGATGGTCTTAGTCTACAAAAAGGACTCCCTGATACACAAAGTATCGATTGGATTTCTATTGCTCAATTTAGTGTTTCAAATTTAGATTTTGCCAATGACGACATAATGCTGCGTGATGCTCAAATTCAATTAGAAAATTGGGCTATACAAAAAGAAAGTTCGTTACCTTTTGAGGGCGATTTTCAATTTTCAGCCAAACAACTGTATTGGCAGGGAGAAGCCCTAGATGAAGTATTAGTTGATGGCTATTACACTCAACACTACACCGCTCTTCATGGTATTTCTCTTACTTGGCGTGGCAGTACGATTACCGCACAAGCAGAGCTTAAAGAAAATAAATTATGGGTTATTCCACAATTCACACTACGTAAATTTAATTTAGAATCGAGTAATGCGGACATTATTAATAAGCCAATCGAATGGCTATCTCAACACAATTTCACTTATCAATTTGAACGTATTGATCTGTTAGATATCAATATTGAACTACCACAATTTGTGGTTAATAACTTAAGTTTATCTGCTGAAAACGTACTGCTTCCTTACCATTTATGGCAGCAAAACAACGCAAATATATCGTTTAATGCCGACAATTTGGTCTGGAATGAACATATTATTAATAACCCTATTTTTAGCTTAACGCTTAATGGCCAAAAAGCAGATATCTCGACGCTTTCATTCGAAATTTTTGATGGTCACATTCAACTTACTGGCAAACTATCACCAACGAGCATAAATTTAAATTCGTTGAGTATTGACCAAGTCAAATGGGCCATAACTAATGAAGAAGCGAGTGTGTTAACTCAATACGTAAATCAATTAGCGCAAGTAAAAATAGCCAAACTAGATGTTAATAATACTCAATTAATTCAATTAAATGGCCTGTACCCATATCAATTATCAGGGGTAAATATGGAAGGCCATGATCTCGATTTACTGCGCTTAGAACAATGGAGGTTATGGGATGGCACACTTTCGATGAGCGCTTCTAATGCGAGTTTTAATTATCTATTAAGCCAACAATTATTAGTCGAAATGAAAACCGACGATGGTTTGTGGACAGTAGAGCGAGCACTGCTTCCCTTATCCGAAGGGCTAGTTGGGTTTAATGGTAGCATTCACTTAACTCAGGATAGCCAACCTTGGCAGTTTGAGGCTTATGGTGATGGATTGCCTATCAGCTACCTAAATCGTTTCTTTCCAAACCCAATTCCTATTGATGGTATTACTGAGTTTACTTTTAACGGTAATGGGTTAGCAGCAAATCAAGACAGCTTTAACTATAGCTTTAATGGTGAACTGAACATGACCCCAAGAGACATGACCACCACCAAAACCGCTCAAGAACTGTGGCAATATAAATTAGGATTGATCCCGGATAACGAACGCCCTAACACATCAACAATAACACCTGATAGAACTAAGAAAAAAGAGCCTATTGCGCAATACCCAATACAAGTAGACCCAATAACAGTAACCGCCAACCGTGGGCGTATTTCTATTGAACCCATCACGATTATTGGAGAAGGCTTTAACTACAATATTGAAGGTGATTACGACTTGGTTAACCCAGAACAAGGCGAAGCCATCACTTCCATCACTCAAGAATGTCACCAAATAAAACAAAAGCTGTTCTCTAAAGAAGTCCATCTCATCAACTATTGTCAGTAATTACAATCAGTACTTATGACAATAAAAAGCCCCATCAAATGCTGACCTTACGATAGTAAGCGATGCACTTAATGGGGCTTTTATTCTAGCTTAGATTCTATGGTTGGTTAGATTGACATGAGATCATTTGATACCACTTCTCTGCATCTTGATACGTTTTCTCTACGGTTCTTGGAGAGAACCCAAGCAATCGACTGGTTTGGTCAATACTTTTCCAGTCTCCTTTATCAATACCTTCATACAGCTCTAGCATGGAACCCAATAAGCCTTCTCTGAGCAAGATAGCTTGTTCTATTTCTCGATCTAATGATAACTGTTCTAAAACATCATCAATCTTACGATCAAGTAAGGCATCAAGTAGCGAGAATAATCCAACAATAAATGCTTGTTGTCCTGGAGTGCCATTTTGAATACGGCAAATCATCAACTCACAAAAACGTCCTTTCACTAAAGATTGTTTATACAATGCCTTGGGCTTATTGATCGCTGCATGCGCCGTGGCAATCAAAGTTACAAACATTTTTATTTGCTCTTCACCAAGATAAACCAACGCTTGTTTAAACGACGAAATGGGGTTTTCAAGTCGCACCGATGCTGTATTTACAAACTTCAATAACTGATAAGATAAAGAGACGTCTTGTGCGATCAATTGCTCTATTCGAGAAAAATCCACTTCTTCACGACACACTTCTTGATATAGCTGCATCGTAAGAAGTTCTTCTGGTTTTACAACGCGATTTTTTATGATCTCCGGTTTACTAAAAAAGTAGCCTTGATAAAAATGGAAACCCGCGTCGAACGCCTGTTGAAACTCATCATTAGTCTCAACTTTTTCTGCTAAATAATGTCGCTTGCATCCCTGCTGCTTACGTTGTTTAACGTATTCACACGCCACATCAATGCCTAATTGCATAATGTCTAACTTAACGATGTGTGAATAGGGTAAAAATCGATCCCAAACGGCATCCAAACTAAAGTCATCTAACGCAATAATATAACCCATTCGATGTAAATGCTTAATCGCACTAAATAGCTCATCATTAGGAATACAGGTTTCTAATACTTCGACAACAATTTTTCGCTTAGGAAATGCCGTCGGAACCAAAGATATTAATGACTCTTGGGGGAAATTTATAAAACTACGAGGAGATTCTAGCGCAGGGTTACAACCTGTCGACATAAAGTTTTCAACTAGTAGCCGACTCGTTGCTTGATTTGCTTCTATATTAGGAAACGCATTACTTTCACCGTCACGGAAAAGTAGTTCGTAGCCTATCGTTTGTTTCTTCCGACTCAGGATCGGTTGTCGGGCAACGTATGCATACATAACTTAAAAGCAATATCCTATTACAAGTACAAATGTCATAAAGATTATTATCGGCACAATCATCATATTCTTAAGAAAAAGAACGACAAATGGTAAGTTTATTTATACGCATGATAATCCAATAGCATAAGAAAAAACATACATTTGGTTAATTAACACCCAAGAAATAGACAGAATATGTGATTATGACAAGATAAATGAGTAATACCATTCTGGATAAGTAGTTGTTCAGATAATTGCGTAGGAAAAATCGATTTTAACAAGCAAGAATGATCAAATACTTATGTAGATTGGTATAAGGTAGCGAATAAGAAAATTCACTCTTTTTCTTAAATAATAATAGAAGGGTAAGGTGCTCATTTCTCCTCCTCAAGAGAACTTAGTATATAATAATATCAACCCACTTATTTACTGTCATGTTGTGAGCCCAATGAACAAAATCGCCTTTACTCAAGAATCACATTATCTTGAAACAATGCAAAAGCACGTCACACCATTTTGGGAAAGGCGTCAGCACGGCTTTTATCAAGGCGAAAAAGAGACGCAACTGCATTGGGTGAGTTTTACTAGCCCTGCGAACCGTAAAGCCATCATGGTGGTTAATGGTCGTATTGAAAGTGTTTATAAATACCAAGAACTGTTTTATGACCTATTTTGTCAAGGTTATGATATTTATTCTTTTGATCACCGTGGGCAGGGACTTTCTGATCGACTGACTACCAATCGCGATATCGGTCATATTGAAGAGTTTAATGATTACATTCTTGATCTAAACAGCATGACTCAGCACTTAATTGCGCCTGAAGATTACCAAGATTGCTATTTACTTGGCCACTCGATGGGCGGTGCAATTGCTACTCAGTATGTAGAAACTCACTCACATCCATATTCCGCAATGGCATTAAGCGCACCAATGCACGGCATTCATATTCAGCCTTGGTTAAAACCGATTGCAGGCCCAATAAGTCGCTATTTAAGTCGTTGGGCTTCACAACCCTCTTATGCTTTAGGTCAAGCACCCTACCAAGAAAAACCTTTTTTAGATAACACATTAACCACCTGTGAAATTCGCTATCAATGGTTCCGTGAATTATACAACCTAAAACCTGAGCTTCAGATCGGTGGACCAAGTAATCACTGGGTAAATCAAAGTTTAAAAGGGTCAAAACTTTGTGTCGAGCAAGCCGCATCTTGCTTGGTGCCTACTTTATTACTTCAGGGAGAAAACGATCGCATTGTAGATAATAGTGCTCATGTCGCTTTTCAAAAAAAAGCCCCAGATTGCCAATTAATCACCATTAAAAATGCAAAACATGAACTGCTTTTTGAATCCGATAGTTGCCGCAATCAAGCGCTCTCTGAAATCCTTAATTTTTTCCAACAACATAGCTCATCATCTGAAATATGAGGCCTTAACTAAAGTAAAAAGAGGAAAAGCAATATTGTTATCTTTACCCTCTTTTTTATTTATAAAGTGGCGTAAACTGCACTCTGTTATTTTTTGAATCTATTCTTTATTTCTGAGGCTCTATGATTACTATCGTTGCATCTGATCTTGACGGCACATTACTGACTCCTGAACACAAAATTGCAGACTTCACTAAAAAAACACTAAATAAACTGCACCAACAAGACCTGACCTTTATTTTTGCAACGGGCCGTCATCACATTGATGTCGGTAATATTCGTAAAGATGTCGGCATCCCGGCTTACATGATCACGTCTAACGGCGCTCGTGTTCATGATGCCGATGACAATCTTATTTACAGTAAAAACTTACCTGAACATTTAGTTCCACAAGTATTAGACCTACTAAAAAATGATGACTCTTTATCTATTCATATGTACTCAGACGATAAATGGTTTATGCATAAAGAAGACGAAAGCCTAAAAGATTTTCATGATAATGGATTCACTTACACCTTATTTGATGCAAATAACCCCCCTGTTGAGAATATCGCAAAAATCTTTGTAACCATGCCAGAGCATGACTACTTGGTAGAATATGAGACCAAGCTAAAAGCACAATTTGGTGATGAGTTAATGGTGGCTTTTTCTACGCCTTGGTGTTTAGAAGTAATGGCCGCTGAAGTATCTAAAGGTGCCGCATTAGAAGCGGTTGCTAAGTTACTTGGTAAAACGTTAGAGAACTGCATCGCTTTTGGTGATGGCATGAACGATTACGAAATGTTAAGCATGGCAGGTAAAGGGATTGTGATGGGAACATCGCATGAGAAAGTAAAAAAAGCCCTACCAAATAATGAAGTTATCGGCTCATCTGCCGACGAAGCCGTTGCTCATTACTTAGAAAACCTACTATTAAAATAAGCGCATATACTACTTGGCCTATCATAGGCCAAATAGTTATCTATTATTTAAAAACAAATGGTTATCTAAGTTTAAAGTAAAAAATCTAGTATAAAAAAGCCAGTTGAACAAATTATTTTTTCTTCGCTCTTGGATGCGCTTGGTCATACGCTTGAGCAAGATGTTGAAAATCTAAATGGGTATAAATTTGCGTAGTAGAAATATTTTCATGCCCAAGTAACTCTTGAACGGCACGTAAATTCCCACTCGATTCCAACATGTGTGTCGCAAATGAGTGGCGTAATTTATGCGGGCTAATATGGCTATTGACCCCTTGTTTCATTCCCCACTCAGCCATTCGCTTTTGCACATTTCGATGCGAAATACGAACACCCAATTTAGAAACAAATAATCCGGTTTCTTCTGGTTTAGCGAGTTGATTTCGAACTTGCAACCAATGCCCTAACCACTCTTTCGCTTGACCCGAAAAAGGAACTTTACGTTCTTTATTCCCTTTACCAATCACTCGCAATTCACCTTGGCGTAATTGAATGTCACGAACATCAATACCTACTAATTCAGCCAAACGCAAACCAGCGCCATACATCAATTCCATCATGGCTCGATCACGAATCGATAATGGATCATCTTCTTTTACTTCAAGCAATTGCCCCATTTCATCAACATCGATATTTTTTGGTAATGGGCGTGACTTACGAGGTGCTGACACCCCTTTCGCAGGGTTAGCGGTTAATACATTACGTAATACCAAAAAATCAAAAAAACTACGTAGTGAAGATAAACGCGTTGATAAGCTACTCGCTTTTAGCCCCTCACGCATGCCTTTACTGGTAATTTGACGCACCCACCCCGCATCAACCTCTTGCCAAGATTCAACGCCTAGCTCAATCAATTGCTCAGCAATCGTGGTGAGTTGGCGTTTATAACTGCGTTGGGTATAAATACTTAAGCCTTTTTCATTACGTAAGAACTCATAGAAGGCATCAAGATGTTTGGCGTATTGAGCAGGTAATACATCACTCATGAGAAGATTTCGACCATTGCGTTAATAAATAATGAAACACACTAACCAGCTGCTCTAAAAACAACGTGTCCATATTTGGTTCAAAGTGACCGCCATCATGGCTAGCAAACGCAATAATCCCTATTGGCGTCGATTGTCCTAATGGAAGAACAGCAAATGAACCAAGTTCGGTACTTGAATGATTAAGCCCACCATAAGCCAGTAGCTTATCACGTTCCGCTTGGCGTAAACGCCCTAAGTAAGCAGAGTGCCCATTCAAAAACTTTTTACTGAAATTATCGAGTGCCATTTTCTCGATATGGTATTTAGGATGAGAATGACCAATGATCTTTATGTGCGCAGTTAAATTAAGAGATAGTGCCTTTTGCTCAATCACTTTCGCTGCTTGAGAAAAATCTTCGCACATCAGTAATTGTTTTTGTACATTCGCAAAATCATGAAATAGACGATCGTTTTTTGCGGCCAATGACATCAGTTGAGTGATTTCTTCTTCTAAATCACCAATGCGATCACGCAATTTATTGACTTGCACTTCAACTAAAGACACCACACCACGCTCAGGCGTATCGACTTTAATTCGTCCAAGTAACTCTGGATACTGCTGAAAAAAATCAGGGTGATCCATTAAAAACTGAGCCACAACATCTTCCGTTATTTGTGTTGGTTGCGGCTCTATTGATGTTACGTTATTCATACTGATAATTGGCCATCATAAACATGGGCTGCAGGGCCGGTCATAAACAATGGGTAACCTGGGCCTTTCCATGAGATCTGCAAATCACCACCGGGCAGAGAGACGTTAACCTCTTCAGCTAATAATTCTTGCATGATACCAATAGCAACCGCGCCACACGCACCACTTCCACACGCTTGAGTTTCGCCAGCACCACGTTCATAAACACGTAACTTAACCTCATTTGGTGAGACAATCTCCATAAAACCAGCATTCACACGCTCAGGGAAGCGATCATGACTTTCAACTAATGGTCCATATTTATCAACGTCATAATTATCAACATCATCCACGACCGTGACACAGTGTGGATTACCCATGCTTACTGCACCACAGAAAAGT
Organism: Aliivibrio finisterrensis; assembly: GCF_008933155.1. Lineage (GTDB taxonomy): Bacteria > Pseudomonadota > Gammaproteobacteria > Enterobacterales > Vibrionaceae > Aliivibrio > Aliivibrio finisterrensis. The sequence continues at coordinate 56,679 of NZ_WBVP01000015.1, forward strand.
GTTTTATCGTCTGCTCGTAATAAATAGGTTTTCTCAGCTTGAGTCGCTTTAAATGGAATTTTATTTGGTTCAAATACTGGTTCACCCATGTTTACCGTTATTTGATCATCATCTTCCACTTTTAAGGTCATCTTGCCTTTTTTGGTACTGACCGAAATACTGATTTTATTGGTTAACCCTTTCATGCGTACAAAACGAGCAAAACAACGCGCACCATTGCCACACTGTTCTACTTCAGTGCCATCCGCGTTAAAAATTCGATAATGGAAATCAGTTTCTGGATCATAAGGGGCTTCAACCACCAAGAGCTGGTCAAAACCGATACCACGGTTACGGTCGGCTAAGCGACGGATCAGATCTGGCGAAAAGAAAATATTTTGAGTTAAGCAATCAACAACCATAAAGTCATTGCCTAGCCCGTGCATTTTAGAAAAATGAAAGTGCATAGTTGTTCTTCTTATTTTTTCTTTTAGGTTGAATAGCAAAAGAGCAAGTCGCCTTAGGTTCCCTGCTCTTTAAATCTAAGTTAATTCGGTAAGATGGATTCTAGCTCCCAGAGTGAGTTTAACTCTTCTCTTTTACGAACAAGATGCACTTGCTCGCCATCCACCATAATTTCTGCTGCTCGCGTACGCGTATTATAGTTTGATGACATCACAAAACCATAGGCTCCAGACGAACGAACCGCAAGTAAGTCATCTGCTTCGAGAACTAAGTCACGATCTTTACCTAAGAAATCACCGGTTTCGCAAATAGGGCCAACTAAATCATAGCTTTGCGCTTCACCTTCACGAGGCGTTACCGGCACAATATCTTGCCACGCTTGATATAATGCAGGACGCATTAAGTCATTCATTGCCGCATCAATGATGGCAAAGTTTTTATGTTCTGTGTGTTTTAGGAACTCAACTTTAGTCACTAAAATACCAGCATTTGCAGCAATGGCACGGCCCGGTTCAAAAATCAGCTCAAGATCTTCACGACCCGCTAAGCGACTTAATAATGCGGTTGCGTACTCTGATGGTTGTGGCGGTAATTCATCACGATAAACCACACCTAAACCACCACCCACATCAAGATGGCGAATATTGACACCTTGCGCTTTTAAATCATCAATTAAGGTAAGTAGACGATCGGTTGCGTCGATAAATGGGGCAATATCAGTCAGCTGAGAACCAATATGGCAATCAATACCTTGGATATCTAGGTTCGATAAAGTTTGTGCAAATTTGTATACTTCAGGTGCGCGATCAAAGGCGATACCAAATTTATTATCACGCAAACCTGTTGAAATATACGGGTGTGTTTTTGCATCCACATCGGGATTAATACGTAATGAAATCGGCGCTATAACCCCCATTTCAGTAGCAACGGCATTTAAGCGCTCAAGCTCTGGCTCTGATTCCACATTAAAACATTTAATATTAAGTTCTAACGCACGACGCATTTCGTCAGCCGTTTTACCTACACCAGAGAAAACGACTTTTGTTGGGTCACCACCGGCTGCCACAACGCGCTCAAGCTCACCTTGAGACACAATATCAAAACCTGAGCCTAGACGGGCAAGTGCATTCAACACACCAATATTTGAGTTTGCTTTAACCGCATAGCACACAAGGTGAGGTTGCTCACCGACAGAGCTATCAAATGCATTCCAATGACGCTCTAATGTCGCGCGAGAATACACATACAATGGCGTGCCATACTGTTCTGCTAATTGTGCAACGGGTAACTCTTCAGCCCAAAGTTGTCCATCATCCTTATAATTGAAATAATCCAATGTCGTCTTCCTTGTCTAGTTCAGTGTTTATTAGCCAGTGATTATTCAAATACACTGACTACAAATAAATTATTCTGCTACTTCTGTTTTTGGTGCTTCATCTGCTGGCATGTACAACGATCCTGTTTGACCACAGCCAGCCAGCGTTAAGGCACTCAATAGCATTAACGCCATCACTCTTTTTTGCATAAGATTTTACCATTAGTGTTAATATCTGGTTATGCTCTCTATAATCGCACCACAGCCAAGAAAAGCAATAGGATAAACAAGATGAATAACACTGAATTTCACGAACTAGTCGATGAAAAACTGCAATTAATCGAAGATATGATCGATGATTCAGGTGCTGATATTGAACCGGTTATTACTGGAAACGTATTAACACTAGAGTTTGAAAACCGCAGCCAAATCGTAATTAACAAACAAGAACCAATGCACGAGATCTGGTTAGCGTCAAAATCTGGCGGCTTCCATTTTGCTTATACTGATGAGAAATGGACATGTTCTAAAACGGGCATGGAATTTATCGAAATGGTAAAAGAAGAGTGTCAAAAGCACGCTGATGAAGAGATTGAGTGGGCTTAAAAGCAGACTTCAGATCGGTCGCAAGCTCCCTTGAAGAGTTCAGAGGAGCTTGAGATTCAGGATTCAGGATTCAGGATTCAGGATTCAGGATTCAGGATTCAGGATTCAGGATTCAGGATTCAGGAGGATTTTATTGCTCTTTCTGAATCCTGCAAGCGAAGCGGCCTGAAACCTTAAGCTCCAATTCCCGCATGACGCAGCATCGCATCCACTTGTGGCTCACGGCCACGGAAGCGTTTGAATAATTCCATAGGCTCTTCACTGCCGCCCATTTCAAGAATATTATTCAAGAAACTTTGGCCTGTTGCTGTATTGAAAATGCCTTCTTCTTCAAAACGAGAGAACGCATCGGCTGATAATACTTCTGCCCATAGGTAGCTGTAATAACCCGCGCCGTAACCACCTGCAAAAATATGACTGAAACTGTGAGAAAAGCGGTTCCACTCAACACTTGGTAATACTGCGACTTTCGCTTTTACTTCAGCCAGTGTTTCTAACACTTTTGCACCTAGATCAGGATCGTAATTTGTGTGCAGCGTGAAATCAAACATACCAAATTCTAACTGACGCAAAATAAACATCGCTGATTGGAAGTTTTTCGCCGCAAGCATTTTATCTAGCATCTCTTTTGGTAGTGGCTCACCCGTCTCATAGTGACCAGAAATAAACGCCAATGCTTCTTCTTCATAACACCAGTTTTCTAAGAACTGGCTTGGCAATTCAACCGCATCCCAAGGCACACCATTGATACCAGACACTGACGCCACATCAATTTGCGTTAGCATGTGGTGAATACCGTGACCAAATTCGTGGAATAAAGTAACCACTTCATCATGAGTAAATAGGGCTGGTTTACCACCAACAGGCTTACTGAAGTTACACGTTAGGTACGCCACTGGCGTTTGCAGTTCGCCATTTTCAGTGATACGACGCACACGACACTCGTCCATCCATGCGCCACCACGTTTGTGCTCACGCGCGTATAAATCTAAGTAAAAACTACCACGTAAGATATTGTTAGAATCAAAGATATCGAAGAAACGCACTGACTCATGCCATACATCAACACCCTCACGCTCAACTACCGTCATACCAAATACACGGCTCAATACTTCAAATAGACCAGAAACGGCTTTTGATTCAGGAAAATAAGGGCGCAATTCTTCATCAGAGATCTGGTATAGCTTTTGTTTTAGTTTTTCAGAGTAATAAGTCACATCCCACAGATCTAACTCATCAATATCAAATTCTTCTTTTACAAAGGCTTTTAACTCTTCAACTTCGCGCTCACCTTGTGGTTTCGCTTTTGCTGCTAAATCATTTAAAAAGCCCAGTACTTGCGTTGGGCTTTCCGCCATTTTGGTTGTTAGTGACTTTTCACTGTAAGAAGCAAAACCTAATAGACGCGAGACTTCATGACGAAGTTGCAGCTCTTCAGAGATTAAATCTGTGTTATCCCACTTACCGGCGTTTGGACCGCGATCCGATGCGCGAGTCACGAACGCTTCGTAAATTTCACGACGCAGTGGTTTATTATCAGCATAAGTCATGATTGGAATGTACGATGGCATTTCTAGTGTCAATAACCAACCGTCTAACTCTTTTGCTTCTGCCGCGGCTTTTGCTGCTGCCATTGCTGATTCTGGTAAGCCTGATAATTCCGCTTCATCGGTAATGTGTTTTGACCAACCCATGGTTGCATCAAGCACGTTATTGCTGAAGTTTGAGCTTAATTCTGACGTACGCTTACTGATATCACCGTAGCGCTTTTGTTGATCGGCAGGTAAACCAATGCCTGATAGCTCAAAATCACGCAACTCATCAACGATTGTTTTTTGTTGAGCTTGAGACAGAGTTGCAAACGACTCGCTCTCTTTAATTGATTTATACGCCTCGTACAGTCCTTTGTTTTGACCAACCCACGTACCGTATTCAGATAACGCAGGTAAACACGCTTCATACGCTTCACGCAGTGCTTCACTGTTTTGTACTGAGTTCAAATGACTTACTGGCGACCAAATACGACTAAGGCGGTCATCGGTTTCAGCCAGAGGAACAATAATGCTGTCCCATGTAGGGGCTGCATCAGACGCTAATACTTCTTCAATTTTTGCGCGACAATCGGCAATGGCTTGCTCTACCGCAGGCTGAATGTGCTCAGGCTTAATTTGAGAAAACAGCGGTAAATCAGTAAAGGTGAGTAACGGGTTAGACATATTCATTCCTTTTCTATTTTTCGTTTTTAGGATCGGCTTATCCCTTAAAGATGGTGCTTAATGGATAAAATTTCAATGGCTGATGCAAGAGTACACACATTGAGCGATAAACTTGGGTATAATCATGTGATTCCAATAGTGAGAGTTCATCCATGCTAAGTTATCGTCACAGTTTTCATGCAGGCAACCATGCCGATGTGGTTAAGCACATTGTTCAAAGTCTTATCCTTAATTCATTAACGCAAAAAGATAAACCATTTGTTTATCACGACACCCACTCAGGGGTTGGTCGTTACGATTTAACGCATGAATGGTCTGAAAAGACAGGCGAATACAAGCAAGGTATCGCTCGCATCTGGGAGCAAACTGATCTTCCTGAAGAGATCACAAGCTACCTAAATGCCATCACTGAATTAAACGACGGTGAAGAACTGCGTTACTACCCAGGTTCACCTCGTGTTGGTCGTGCTCACCTGCGTCGTCAAGACCGCATGGTATTAACCGAGCTTCACCCTGCCGATCACCCTCTGCTTGAGCAAGAGTTTCATCGTGATCGTCAAGTGTCTATTTATAAAGAAGACGGTTTTGCACGACTAAAAGCAAGTCTTCCACCAAAAGAGCGCAGAGGATTAGTCTTAATCGACCCACCTTATGAGCTTGCAAAAGAATATTACGATGTCGTTAACGCTATTGGCCAAAGCCACAAACGTTGGGCAACAGGTATTTACGCGATTTGGTATCCAGTCGTTAACCGTCATGACATCGACGATATGATTAAAGGTCTTAAAAAATTAGACATCCGTAATATTCTACAAATTGAGTTGGGGGTTTCTGCGGATACTAACGAGCGTGGTATGACCGCATCTGGCATGATCGTGATTAACCCACCGTGGAAATTAGAAAGCCAAATGAAAGAAATTTTGCCTTTCTTGAAAGAAGCAATTGCACCAGCAACAGGTCACTTTAAAGTCGAGTGGATTGTTCCAGAGTAAAAAAATAAGGGTTCAGGCCGGTCGCAAGCTCCCTCAAAGGATTCAGGAAAAAGATAGCATTGCTCAGTTTTATCTCCTTCCTGAAACCTGCAAGCGAAGCGACCTGAAACCTCGCAGGCCTTGAAAAAATAAAATTTGGTCGCATTTCATACATAGTATTAAAAAAATTAACACCAATGTAATTAATTAGATAATGATTGGCATTGGTATAACACTTATTGGAGAGAATAATGGCTACGCATTTTGATTATATCTGTATCGGCGGTGGTTCTGGCGGTATCGCATCTGCAAATCGTGCGGCTATGCACGGCGCAAAAGTTGCTCTTATCGAGGCACAAGATCTTGGCGGTACGTGTGTAAACGTAGGTTGTGTTCCTAAAAAAGTAATGTGGCACGGCGCTCAAGTTGCTGAAGCAATTAATTTATACGCTGAAGATTACGGCTTTGATGTTGAACTGAAAAAATTCAACTGGGGCAAAATGATTGAAAGCCGCCAAGCGTACATTGGTCGTATTCATGAATCTTACGATCGCGTTCTTGGTAACAATAAAATCAATGTAATTAAAGGCTTTGCAAAGTTTGTTGATGCAAACACAGTTGAAGTTAATGGCGAACACTACACAGCAGATCATATCCTTATTGCTGTTGGCGGCCGTCCATCAATCCCAAATATTCCAGGTGCTGAGCACGGTATCGATTCAAACGGTTTCTTTGAACTGATGGAGCAACCAAAACGTGTTGCTGTTATTGGCGCAGGTTACATCGCAGTTGAAATCGCGGGTGTTCTTCACTCTCTAGGCACTGAAACTCACCTGTTCTGCCGTAAAGAATCTCCTCTTCGTAGCTTTGATCCAATGATCATCGATACGTTGGTTGAAGTAATGAACACGGAAGGTCCAACACTTCATACTCACTCGGTACCAAAAGAAGTGGTTAAAGAAGCCGATGGTAGCCTAACGCTTCACCTAGAAAATGGGGAAACTCAAAACGTTGATACCCTAATTTGGGCAATTGGTCGCCACCCAGCAACTGATGCTATCAACCTAGAAAAAACAGGCGTAGCTACTAACGATCACGGTTACATCAAAGTGGATGAATACCAAGAGACTAACGTGAAAGGCATCTACTGTGTAGGTGATATCATGGAAGGCGGCATTGAGCTAACGCCTATCGCCGTTAAAGCGGGTCGTTTATTGTCTGAGCGTCTATTCAACGGTCAAACAAACGCAAAAATGGACTATTCATTAGTTCCTACTGTTGTGTTTAGCCACCCACCAATTGGTACGATTGGCTTAACAGAGCAAGAAGCTGACGAGCAATACGGCAAAGACAACGTAAAAGTGTACACATCTGGCTTCACAGCGATGTACACAGCGGTAACTAAGCACCGTCAGCCTTGCAAGATGAAGCTAGTATGTGCGGGCGAAGACGAGAAAGTTGTTGGCCTACACGGTATCGGTTTCACGGTTGATGAAATGATCCAAGGTTTTGCAGTAGCAATGAAGATGGGCGCAACTAAGGCTGATTTCGATGCAGTTGTCGCTATCCACCCAACAGGTTCTGAAGAATTTGTAACGATGAGATAGTCTATTTTTAGACTGTTTTGACTATAAAAAACGCCGCCAATGGTTAATATTGGCGGCGTTTTTGTTTTATTTAATCAGGTTTAATTCAATTAAATATGATGTTTATTTGCCTGACTTTTCTGCAATTTTATCTTCAACCATTGGTGCTAACTTTTCATAAGGTAAATAACCTGGAAGAAGTTGACCATCGATCAACATAGCAGGTGTTCCCCTTGCGCCTAAATCCGTAAATAATTGGCGGTTTTTCGCCACCATATCTTCTACTTCTTTATCCGTTGATACGTACTTTTCAGCATCATTCGCTTTTGCTACCTTCATAACAGAGCGCACATTGTGAATGCCGGGTTTACTCCATAAGGTTTCGTTAATTATATTAAATTTTTCAGGGCTTTCTTTCCATACTCTCATTGCAAAGGTGGCAGAGTTAATCGGGTTTAAGTGCTCTTTAAGTGGTACATAAATATTTATCACTTTAAGATCATCAGGATTCTCTTCGACCAACCTCATTAACACTGGATCTAGTTTTTTACACCAAGGGCAACTTAAATCCGTTAACACCACAATAGTTAACTTAGGATCTTTGGCACCAAAAGACGGAAGGTTCGGGTTGTTGTACATATAATCATGATAATCCGCCAATGTTTTTTGGTAGTTACCTTGTTGAACAATATACATAGCTAAACTTTCATGAAGACTATCAATGATTGCAGGATTACCTTTAAGCATCTCATTGATATCTTGAATTTTCTCCGACTGAGTCATTGCAGAAGCAAGGGGAGAAAATAAGCATGCCATTACCAGTGTTGTGATTAATTTCGTTTTAAATTTCATTTTTTATTGTCCGTATATATTTGTTTAGATAAGCCATAAGCGAGCAAGTAATCCCATCGGAGTTGTTATCCCAGTAGTGATGTTTTTTATCTCGCCTTTATCAATAATGACGATCGTTGGGGTCACTCTAATGCCCCACTCTCTTGAAATATTGCCGCGCGTATCATTAATATTTTTAAAGGTATAATCGTGGGATTTCATATAGCCGGAGACTCTTCTATCCTCTCCAGAGCTCGTACTCACTCCAACAACCTGATAAGAATCACTGAACCAATTAATTGTTGGTGTTACGAATCGACACGCTGCACACCACGTCGCCCAAAAATAGACCACCACAGGTTTTTCTTGGCTCATCGCAATAACATCTATCGACTCTCCTGTAGTGCTAATCCCTGCAACTGCAGGAGTTGCATTAACAGGCATATCCTTGGTTCTCCACATATCAACAGCAAAGCTAAGAATAATGATCATAACCAGGTAAATAAGCGCTTCTTTACCCCAACGTTTCATTTTTTTACTCTTACCCATCACTGTTCCCCCCTGCTTTTTTAATCGCATCCATAACGGCTTTTTCATTCAAAATCACAGGAAGTTCGATGCCGTTTGGCGCTCCTGGGCCATAAACCACATTAAATGGCACCCCAAATCGGCCATGGTCTTGTAGGTAAGAAGTAATCTCTTCATTCGGAACCGTCCAATCTCCCTCCATAGGAACAACATTGGCGCTGTTTAACTCGCTATAAACCGGCTCTTGAAGCATCACACCAATCTTGTTTGCCTTACAGGTCACACACCAATCGGCGGTAACATCAACAAAGACCACTTTTCCTTCATCGACATGTTGCTGAATAGATTCGCTCGATAAAGGAACCCAGTTGGGCTCTGCAGGTAAAAGGTCCGTTGACGTCATGCTGTCTATCACGGTGCCAAAACCAAATGCGATCGCAAACAAAATACTCAACCATCCCGCCGCTTTCTTACTATGCACTTGAACCGTTCGCAGCAAAATTGCACCACCTGCTATCAATGCAATGGCATAAATCCAAAGCTCTGATAAATGATTAGAAAGTAAATTCAGTAACCAAATACTGGTGATAAGCATCATCGCACCAAAAAGAGACTTAACCTTACTCATCCATGGACCAGGTTTTGGTAGCGAAAGAGCAATCGATGGGAAGATCGCAACCAATATCCACGGTAAGGCCATACCAAGCGCTAACGCAGTAAAAATGCCGTACATGGTTGGGATATTTGTCGCTAAAGCAAAGGCAACCGCAGTTCCTAAGAAAGGAGCGGAGCAAGGTGTGGCAAGTAAGGTGGCAAACATACCTTGAATGAAATGACCAAAGTAAGAGTTGTTCCCTTTTGATGCGATCCAAGTGTTGGTGTTTGATGATAATCGGATTTCAAATAAGCTCAGCATATTGGCACCAAACAACACGGTAATGAGTGTCATTGCCCCAATAAACCACGCACTTTGAAATTGAATCCCCCATCCAATTGCATTACCCGATAACTTGAGCACCACTAAGAAAGAAGCAAGAAGCCAAAACGAAAAAACAATCCCACTTGCAGAGGCTAAAAACTGCAATTTAATCTGTTTTTTCTCAAGGCCTTGGGCTGAGATAACACTACTTAATTTCATACCCAGTACAGGGAAAACACATGGCATGATATTTAAAATAAAACCACCAAATAAAGCAAACAGGACCATTTGTACAATAGACTGCATACTGCTTGCGATCATTCCATCGCGAATACTTGCGGGTTGCTCAGCAATAAACGCCTTATCTTTTAAGGTAACACTGATATTTTCACCGGTTAGATTAGGAGTTCCCATCCAACTGCTGACATCGAATGTTGCGGTGATATCATCACCATCCACATCAATCATTGGGCGAGAAAAGTTATCGTCCTGCATCTCATCGGAAGGACCATCAACCAATACATCGGGCGCTATCCACCCCATTTTTTTGGTTGCTGTCACCTGAAGCTGCATTTTTGTGGCATCCCACACCGCTTTCACATCACTGATCAATGCCGATTCCTTTGGAACCTGACTTAACCCTTGGGCATAAACGTGCATCGCTTCTTTGGACAGCGTTAGATCGGTAGGAGTGAACGTAAGTTCAAATGGATAGTCAGTCAGTACGCAGATAGTGGTACAAGATGACAAGGTGAGATCAGCCTTAAAGGTAACAGGCTTATTGAGATCATCAATATGAAGTGTCATAGGGAAAATAACACTTCCCTTATAGCCTAGGGTTTCAATCCCAAGTAAATCGAAGCGTTTCGGATATGGCCAATACCAATCGATACTGCGAATGTTTTGAGAATCCTCCCACGTCATACTCGGGGCAATTCCCCCTTCTCCAGGGCTTCTCCAATAGGTTTTCCAATCACCGGCAAGACGAACTTCTAAAAATCCGGCAACGGTTTGATCAACTTTATTGATTTGTCCAGTAAGAACAAAACGTGTTTCTATTGGGGTGTGGTTGGGGTTTTTAATCCATCCAGTATTTGGCGTTTCTGCATGGGCAACAGATATAAATACGCTGCACAATACCGCGAATAGCCCAAATAAGACTATACGCGCTGTCATTGCTGATTTTTGCATGTGTGTTTCCTTTAAAAATAAATATACGTCGAATGTCGATAACACATTCGATTATTTATTCTCTAAAGACACATAACTTGAGATGAAGCCGCCTTCCTTTGTGAAGGATTGGCTCTGTAAATAAGGAGGTATAACTAAAGGATAGCAACAGCCCTATCACTAGAAGGACTGTAAATATTTGTACAATAAGTACATGCTCGCCAACTTGATGTGGTTCAAAATGAACTAAATGATCTGATAATTCGCATTTATCACTTAATCCGTTTGTATCTTGCTCTACTTTTGATCCCTGCTGAACAGAAGCAGACGCCGAATCAGTTAACGGCAAAGAACATGAATTCAAGAAACCAATATTATTTGCCGCACAGACGAAGATAACCCAACATACGAGAATGAGGGGCCATCTAAAAGATTTATGTCTGTGAAACGCAGATTTCATCAACCGGTTAACTACAAATAATAAGGAACGAGTGCAATTAGGACACACACTCCTTTAAATAGTTTCCTAGTTTACCTATTTAAATTTAATGCGAGTGATCATGGTGATGGTGATGACCGCAACCACAAGTCGGGGCAGCGATCACACTTTGTAGGGGGTGAAACTCCATTTTTTCTTGCAGAGCTTCTGCCGTTAACGAGTTAATTAACTGCATATTTTCCATATTCACCGCATCCACATTACCCAACTCACGCTGCGCCTTAACCACTTCAATAAACTGACGGCTTAATACTTCTGGCAGCGTAAACTCTCGAACAGCGACGAGTAAATTCGTTGCACTATCAACCGCTATCATAGAAACAGATAGAGCTTTCTCTTCTGTCAGTGTGAAATAATCTTCAGGAATAGCGGCTGAGTTTAATTGCATCTCAAACGCTAAATCACCAAAGCTTGCCACAACCAAGCAACCCCCATTATCAGAGGTAATGACACCAAGTTGCGCGTCAGTTTGACCTAAAACCGCTTGTTCATCAGCGGTGATATTACCAAGGCCAACATAAAGCATATTTGGTAAATCATTACGGAACAACTCAAGCATTGCACCATCACCTTCTTGGAACGGGTGATCTGTAAACGTGTGTCCAACTTGAAATTGCGGAGTGTTGTGTTCAGCCATAATAATTACCTTCTATGCATTAACTCGATTTGATGAAACTAAGTGTAAGCGTTATTTGAAAAATGACTATCCCAGTAAAAAGCAAATGACTATTACGTGAGTGTAATAATAACCTAAGATAAGCCAGCATAAAGAAGGATAAAAACTCACCATATAATGCAAAGATCAATAAATTTACTGAAATATTCTCACTTTTTAGAAAATAAATTCCCTTTTACCACATTAGTGAATACAGTACGCAAAAATAACTATACTCATAACTCCGTGCAGCTAGGAAAGACCACCACTCAAGTGTTTTATCGCTTACTAGATTTAGATGAGAAGCAGCAAAAAAAAGCACTCGAAACGCTTAAAGAAAATCATCAAACACTCTATCAAGAGATAATCCCTTTACTAACTACTTCCACTTCAGAGCACTTTACTAAACTGCTCGGTTTTCACGCGCAACAAATCTGCCTTTTTGACCATGATTTAAGCGGACAAACCGTAGATAAGTACCAACTAACCCATGAACTTGGTCGTGGTGGTATTGGGGTCGTGTATTCTGCTGTTCGTGCTAATGATACTTTCGAGCAAGAACTCGCTATCAAATTTATCCAACCAAGCTTTAATAATTTATTGGATAAACACGCTTTATTTAAAGAAGCTCAACTATTGGCTAATCTAAATCATCCGTATATAGCTAAAGTTTTTGATGGCGGAGAGCATCAAGATCTCGTTTACATCGTGATGGAAAAAGTAATTGGTACAACCCTTAATGAATTTACCGCTAATACTTCATTATCAAAAAATCAGAAACTGCATTTATTTAGTCAGATTTGCCAAGCATTAGAGCACTCTCATCAACATAATGTGCTTCATGCCGATTTGAAACCGGAAAATATTCTAATAGATAAGCAGGGGTTACCGAAGTTAATAGATTTCAATTTAACCCAAAAAACACATGATGAACCATGCTCTAATCAGCATACTTTACTTGCTTTTAGTGAACAATTTGCGAGCCCAGAACAAAAATTGGGGAGCAACCTAACACCACAAAGTGACATCTACTCATTAGGGCAACTATTACGCTTTTTATTTCCAAATCTTACTGATAAAAGTGATATAGCACAGATCCAACATAAAGCGACACAAGTCCATTTATCTGAGCGTTATCAGTCGGTCGCTGAGTTGCGCCTAGATATTGAATGTCTACTGGGTTCTCGACCAATCGCCTTTAAACGACACTTACCTCTTTATGTAACTCAATGTTTATTAAAGCGAAAGCCGATCCAGTCATTTCTTTTTGCTTTATTAATCCTATCTGGAGCCACTTTTTCAACGCTCCTAGCGATTAAAAACCATCAATTAGAACAAGAAAAAATCGTTGCTGAAAAAATGATGTTTGAAGTAACCCAATTGCTTTTTCACTCAAAAGGAACCTCCACATCACAAGCATCAATTGGCTCAATGCTTGAATTAACTCGACGTCGAATTTTGTCTAATCAAGAATTGCCTACACACATAAAACAAAAAATGTTGCTGGCCATGATGACGCCTATTCCAACGAAACAAAAAATAACCGCGGTTCCCCCTAAAGACTCAACACAGCAAGAGAAAAAAGCAGCGCTATGATGAAAACAATATTCAAATCTTTACTGTCCTCTGGATTACTATTTAGTATTTCTGCCCCTACTTTTGCAGAAATTAAGACCGGATATTTTATTGATTCACCAGTCACAGGGCTTTATTACCAAACTAGCTCACAGCTTTCTGGCACAACAAATAAAGGTGCTTTTGAGTATCGCTCTGGTGATGTCGTACGCTTTTTCTTAGGGAACGATGATAGTGGTTATTTACTTAGTACATTGTCAGGCCAAGAAGTGGTAACGCCGACTTTAGCAACGACAACACCAAGCAAAAGCATTAATCTCACGCGATTATTACTTTCCCTTGATAGCACCCCAAATAATCGCGAAGAGATCACCCTTGCCAGCAAAATGCTTTCTGACGTGAGCTTCCAACAACAGCTCAAAAAAATTGATCTCAATATATTAGATGATTCAGCAGCGGCGCTTAATATGGAATTGGTCTCTGTCAAAGAAGCAGTACAACATCTAAACCAGAGTCAGAAATACATTGAGCAAAACTTTACATCAGACAATATTATTTACCGCCCACTCAATAAGCGGTTTGAACATACCACGATTAAGAAAAAAGATTGGCAAGGAAGAGTGTGTGTTTATGACATTAAGTATCAGCATCACCCAAAATTCCGCCCTTCTTTTGGAAATATTGAATATGAAGTTAGTCTTTCTCATCTTACTCAATATCCAAGCTCTGGCGATTATTTTAATGGATGCCGATTAAACCCCTCTAACTCTGTAGAAAAAATCAAAGAACCTATTTCCGAGTTTGACGGTTTTGGTGGTCTTATTGGTTGCTCAACAACCGGATGTACTCGTAATGATCTTAATGGTTTTTCTTTAGATAATTACAATGACGCTGGAGATTGGAAGTACAGAACCATTGCGATGAACTTTGATCCTGAAACTGAACTATTCATGGAAAAATCACAAGGGCTTGGACCCAATGAGTACATTAAGCATGAGAATCGCAGTGAAAAAATCAGCTTTACCTATCCAAAAGAAAAAGAGAAACACATCCCTTTTGAAGGTCTTTGGCGTCAAACTCAATATCAAGATAATACGATACACACGACCTGCTTATTAATTAAAGACGGCTCGGTATTTAAAGGCCCTAACGAAACACGCTCTTGCTCTTTGAAAAGAGAGGATTATCAATTAGATGTAAGCAAAGAATATGCGGATATGTGGTGGATAAAAAATAAAACCAAAAGCGCTCGTTTGGTCCAAATGAATTTATTAATACGTTGGTACCTCAACGGTAACCAAGCTCAGCACACCAGTTGGGAGTATTTGCCTGCAGGTAAAAATTGGCATCAGGGTATTCTTTATCGCTACCGCCAAACGCTTCAAGTACAACCTGATGGAACTGAAGAGCTCCATACTTTTTCGATCTCTGAATTTAGTAAAATTTAACGGAATATCTTTTATGACAGCGACAACGCAATTAACTCAAATAATTCAAGACTGGCAATCTGGGGATAAAAAAGCAGAAAGCCAACTCTATCAATTTGCTTACTTACAACTGCGTCATATAGCCCAAGAAGAACGAAAACGTAACGCCGAAAAGTATGGTGATGATAACGATGTATTGTCTGATAGCGTTAATAGCACCACGGCGTTAATTCACGATGCATATCTTAAGCTATCAAATTCAGAGCTAGATAATATAAAAACTAAACGTGATTTTTTCTTAATGGCAACTAAGGTAATGCGTCAAATTTTGATCGATAACGCTCGCTCATTACAAACAAGAAAGCGTCAAGCATTGACGACAATACAGGATGACAGTGATAAATTTGAACAGCTGCTTATTATGGATAAAGCATTAGACAGTTTTAGTATTCGCTATCCTCGTCAATCAAATGCTCTAAAATTAAAATATCTGATGGGTATGAAAAACAACGAAATCTGTCAGCTTTTAGAGTGCAGCTCAAGCTTAATTGAAAAGGATTTAAAATTCTCTCGCAGTTGGCTTCAAACTCGTATGATGTAATAACACATGAAAAAATACACATTACCATTAGTGCCAGTCGCCGTAATATTGATGGCTGGCATCGGACTATACTCAGTACACTCATCGCCATCAGATAAAACATTGACAATAAAAAATCTATCGCAGCCAAAAGCTAAAAATAGCTCGGAGCATGACGCTTTTCTTACTCGTTTTCACCGCACTGATCCATCCATAGAGAATAAAACCCAACCAGAACAACGTGAGAAAGAAACAACAAAAGAAGAAGACTCGACAACAATAAATAAGACTTCAATGATTCAAAACCTCCCTCAAGATACATTGAATACAGAGAGTGATGAATATACCAATCAAGACAGTTCAAAATTAAAAGCAGAAGAACAATTAGGCCACCTTGGTAATCAGAAACCTAAAGCAAACAAAGAAATACATCAAAAACTTCAAACGATGCTATATGCTTTGGATTTAACCCAATCAACGCCGATTAATTTATCATTCAATATCAGTGGTCTATTTTATGATGAAGAAGATGACTTTATTACCACTCGAATATACTTTTCATATCCAGGTTTATCTTTAATAAACAAAAATGGCCTCACCTTGGTTGGTTCGCCAATTAAAAATGAGAAAGAGACGTACTTTATTATTTCAGCCAAAGATGATCATCACGGAGAGGGAGAAGAAGCCTGGACACACATTGAATTCACGCTTCCTTCAATAGAGGATGCAACAGCAACCAACGAAAACGCACTTGTTGGAGAGATTATTTATCGTTTAGAAACAACAAACTCGTTTCTTGGACAAGATTACGATTATGAAGTTGTTTATTGTGAAGCGTTTAAATTTATTAATGATACCGCTTTCTATGCCTCATCGACGAATAAACAAACCTGCCCTACCGAAAAACAATTGACTCAAATAGGAAATTATCAAGCTGATGAACAACAGCTTATTTTAACCAGTACTCATTCTTCTTTTGATGCCGATCAGCACTGGCAAATTAAACTTGCTTATGAATCCAGTGAAGAAAAAGGAGAGAGCCTTCTCACTACTGTTCATAATGGAAAGCAATTTGAAACCTATACCATTTTAAAAAATAAGCTGGCCATGGAATCCCGTTTAAATGTAGTGACTGGTGAATATCCTTATCAAATGGAAAAATTTGAATATTTCTTTCCTACCGATAAGAGTGGTAACTACATCAAAGGGACGACTGGAATGTACATGATGGATTCTAGGTTAATAGATCCAAGCTGGGCTGTCTTAGATTCTGATCTGAATATTAATTCTGATACTCATGATATGAGGTGTAGCTTTGTTTTGCCTTTCTATCAAAGTTCAATATTAGGTGGACAAGGGGCATACGCTAGCATCACAACAAGCTCAACGGCACCAAATAATATTGACCCTATAGAATGCGAAGAAAGAATTAACGCGAATAACCAAAAGCGCTTTGCTTATTTAGATTTAGATTACTCCTATTATGATGAGCTGGTTGATGGGGAAATCTATAGTTATGTTCTCAAGCCAAAACCAGAATTTGCTCATCTCGTTGAAGAGTTTAAGGTGAACTTAATTTATCACGCCCCAGCATTCGATTAAAAACAGTAAGCCATTTAATATCAATAAGTTAAATGCAGAAGGGGGAATAAAGAAACCCCCTTCCATCACTTGGCCTATGGTAGGCTAAAAACTCCAAAGAGCTTGTAAGCCGGTACTGAATGTATGAGTATCGGCTTCTGGTAGTGTCGCATATCCACTGTTCATCTCACGCTCAGTACACACTCCATCAACCATGGTCACACAGGTCTCAAATTGCACTGCTTGTTTGTCTGTCTCAAAACGTTTTTCGTAACTAAGCATGGCATACCAACCAAGGTGCAATCCTTTCATTACTTCGTAACTAACCGTCCCCTCAATGGATGCTCTCATGCCGAAATCATTAAAGGTATTGTCTTCGAACTTGGTGTTTTTAGTCACACTGTAAATTGGCATTCCAAGTATCGCACGACCACTCACTTTCCATTTATCATCACTAAATAGAGATCCATTATCATAAGCGACACCAAGATCAACAAAGATATCTGTCGATGTTTCTTCCCATGTTCCATAGAAGGCTTTGTTAATAAAACCATTATGGTTTCTCATGCCATAGCGAGTGTAGGTTTGATAAGTAAGAGCAGGACCACCAATCACTCGCCATTCATCAGTAAGCTTGTAGTGTAATTGAATATTCGTCGCCGTTTTTAAGTATTCAAATTGGTTGGTTTGGGTTAGTTGCCCACGATAATCCCACTCTTCAACCGCGCTTTGTGGTGAGAATGACGCTAACGCATCTATCGAGAAATCAAACTTATCGTTGATGTAATACAGGCCCCCACTGTTTAACACAGGATTGGCGATCGTCACTTTCGATTGCGTCCCACCATAATATTCTTGATAGGTAACGTTCTCTAATCCGAACGTAAAGTAAGAATAACCGTAATTTTTCTCACCTTCGTGTGCCACTGCCAAGCACGGAAGTAATCCTAACCACACTAATCGTTTCATTTTTAATCCATCACTTATTTTTGCGGCGAAATATGAGTGATTTGTTCCAAAAAACCAAGGTAGTTATTGAAAATAAATAAAAATAAATTTTACGGTTTTTTTTCTATTTCTCGTGTCTTGTTTAGCTCAAAAAGGAGGAGTACAAGTAGCCTGTTTTTTTTGAATTTATAAATAACATGCTGGGTTAGGCTACCCGACATTACAAAGGATTAAGATAAAAATGAAAAAGGTAAGTTTACTAGCAGCGTCAGTGGCATTAGCGTTAGTGGGTTGTGGCGGCTCAGATGGTGGTTCAGATACTAATACAGGTACACCTTCAGCAGGTGGTATCGTTATTACGGGTTTTGATGGTTATTTTAAGAATGCGGTTGTGTTCCTTGATAGTGATAGTCTTGCTGGTACTAAAGGCCAACTTGATGAAACTGATACTGTGTTTGGCTTGACTGATATCGATGGTAAAATCAAATTACCTAAAGGCACTGACCTATCAACAGGTACTATCGCTCTACAAACATTAAAGCCTGGTGATATGACTGGGAAATTTTCTGATCAGCAACTTGCTCAACGTTTAGCTGATGCTGAAAGTAAATTTGCATTAGAATACTCTGATACCTATACAACAGATATGGATTTACCGGGCCAACCAATGGAGCACTCGGTTGTATTCCGCTCTCAACAAACTGGCGATAATGTTGTTATCTCACCAATCACCGACCTTGTCGCACTGCAAGCACCAGTAGTACTACGAACAGATGTAACGCCTGAGCAGAAAGTATGTGATTCATTATTCGGAGAAAACGTAGTAACAGGAGAGGAATGTACAACTAAACTGTACTCTGACTTCACTAAATCAGATCCTGTTTTGCATAAAACAGCTCAAATTTTAACAGACACCAAAGCAAAAAATACTAACTACACTGCAGAAACCGCTTTAAAAGCAACAGTGGTTGCAGTAGCAGCAGTTGAAGCTCTTTCCCCTGATGACCTCAAAGATCCAACAGTTCGTACTGATGTTTCCATTACCGATAGCGGTACAGTAGATACGCCTCCAGCATTTACAGACGCAAAACCGTTACTAACCGCTGCTAAATTCAATGAAGTCCAAAATGCTTTTGATGACCTTAATATTAAAACGACAAAAGAAGTAGCGGGATCAAAAGGGACTCTACTAGGAAGCATTAATATCTCCAACTTATTTACTATGCATAATGGTAAAACTGTTGAGATAGATAAATCTAAAGTAAGTGTTGGTTATGCATTAGATAACAAAAACCAATCATTTTATGGCCGCATTAACGATAAAAATGAATTTGAACTATATCAAACGGCTGATCAATCGATCACAAGCGTTGGTAAGGTTAATGTCATATTTACCACAGCTAATAGTGATAATAATACCACAGCTAACTTTTCATTTGATGTACAAGCAGAAGCTAGCGCTGTAAAACCAACGCTAGATAAAGAAGAAATTGAAAACCTACAATCCTCTATTTCTGGCTTAAAATTAGTTGTCGGTCAGAGCTCTAATCTCACTTTGAGTGCTGATGGATTTTTTGACCTTCCTGAAAGTGAAACTATTAAAGCTATTGAATTATCATCAAACACAAACTCAATTGGTTTATCTGTTGAATTAACTAACACTGAAGATAGCTACACCTTTAGCATCTCAGGCCGCCCAACAAGCACAGCAAAAGCAGGTGAATATTTTATTCAACTAAGAGCAACTGCGGATAACGGCTTAAGTAGTGACGTAGTTAAACTTGACCTTCCGGCCATTGTTGAAGCAATCGAGATTAATGATCACGAAGTAAAATTACTGCAAGATAAAATCAATATTCTTGATTTAACTGTCGGTAAGCCTCTAAGCATTACTAACATCGATATTGCACCGCTATTCACTTCTAATTTAGAAGCAATTGATGGATATTTCGCAGGGGGAAATGGCTCTAATACCGATGGGCAAACAACTATCGCTGGCGTTAGAGTTTCCGAAGTAGATGAGCCAAATGGTCTTTTCAAAATTGAAGGTACCCCAACATCGGCAACTAAGGGTGGTTACTTTTATGTTGCAGCAGGCATTAATTCTGATGCAGAGGATGGAACCGCTATCCATTCTGAATATGTAAAAATCAAGCTACCTGATGTTAAGCCAGCGGATGAAACATTACCACCTGTAGAGCCTGAACTAGGTTTCACTGAAGCACATTTCAATACTGGTAAAGCATGGAAGATGGGTAGTTTTGCTCGCAATGATGGTGAAATTGGCCACGCAATGCTTTTGAATAATGACCAAAATCTACAATTCTGCTGGGGCTCAAATAAAAATGCAACAGAACAGTACTCCTCAATTATAAGCTACGGCCCGTATACGACTCTAACACAGCTAGATAATCTACCAAGCTACGTAAATTACCAAGATAAAGATTGTTGGGACGTTACGCTAAAAGCTGACGGTACGCTATCTGACAGCGAATCAACCTATGAAATGCTGTACCAAAATAAGACAGCGGATGGCAATTTCCAAATCATCGTAAAAATCGATGGTGACGAACTATTCTGGATGGACTCCACTAATGCTGCATTTGCACAATCTCTTCCTGTAAGCGATAAAGTAGCTGATGGTAACGTCGAATTTGATATGACGGTTGAAAGCGATACTGTTGCTCAAGAAGACACTAAACTATTCTACGCTGCTGGTAAATTTAAATACGCTAATGCTACATACGAATACACATCAATCATGCCAGAAGGTTTCTACACTCCAGGTGAACTTGAAGTCGACACAACTGGTGAGCATGAAATGTTGATTCTTAAGGAAACGGGTGAGCAATCGGATTTCAAAACACGTTATCGTTATGTGAACCATAATTTTGGTGATTTCTATGTTGGCATCAAATGGAGTAAAGATAATTACGGAACATCTGCACCCGAATTTGGTTTGTACTCATACTCTCAAGAAGCAATGGAAAAAGTAGTAAGCAAGTTACCTTTACTACAAGACTAACTTTAAATCGTTTCAATAAACAACAACCCCAGCATTCGCTGGGGTTTCTTTTATCTGCAAACTCAAACGTTTAAACCATGATTAACCGCGCGGCTTAAACTCCAACACTGGAGCCTTCTCACCGTCATTCACATCTTTTGGATTATTAATCACCAAAAAATCTAGTGCGCGTCCGGTTGGGCTTAATAACGCTAACTCTTCTTTATGTTCATCTTCTAAACAAATATTCAGTGTTATGTTTGATAGCGCTTTAACACCAAACTCATCTTCTAATGTCTCTAATGCTTCTTGTAGATTTTCCGCCAGAGACTTACTGTCCCAGCGACCTTTAAATTGGATTTCCAACGTTTCATTCCTCTACTTTCTTTATCCACTCTTAGTAATACAGCTTAAGGCTTATCGTGTATTTTGGTCGCCATAACGCTGCGTTCTCAGCCTCTTAATTGGCGTTATTATCGTTGAATCAAACCTGAATTGGTACAATAAAAACTACCCTATAACGCTATCTCCTCGAATAAGGATAGCCATCTGTAAGCTGATAAACTACTATTAATGTCTATTTTCTTTATGGATATCGAGCATCGTCATGGAAGTTGAACTGTTAGAAATACAACACTTTTTATCTCAATACCCTCCTTTTAATTTACTCCCTGAAGAGGCGATAAAAGAAGCGGCCCAAAGTGTCGAAATTTCTTATTATCGAGCAGAAAGCATGGTGATTGGCTTTGGTGATGAGATCAAAGATTTATACATGGTTCGCAGTGGCATTATCGAGGTCTACCGCCGAAATGGTGAGCTCTACAATCGATTAGATGAAGGCAGCATCTTTGGCCAAATGGGGCTGTTGATGAATAATAAAGTGCGTTTTCCAGCGAAGGCTTTAAACGATTCTTTATTATATTGCATCCCTGAATCGGTATTTGATGATTTTTGCGAGCGCTATGATGAATTCTCTGACTTTGTGGAAGTTGAAGATGCTACTCGCCTAAAGCAAGCAGTAGAAAGTAACCATGATGATGCGAATGATTTAACTACTTCGAAAGTAAAAACATTACTGACCCGTGAAGCAGTAATGATCACCAAATATGAAACGATTCAATCTGCCGCAAAAACCATGGCTGAAGAGAATGTCTCTGCGGTGTTAATTACCGATCCTGAAATCGATACTGAAGAAGAAGATAATGACTTTGTCGGTATCATTACCGATCGAGATCTATGCACAAAAGTATTGGCCTGTGGTTTAGATTCTAACACGCCAGTTTCTGAGGTAATGTCGACCGAACTTATCTCACTCGATCATAATGCCTATGTATTTGAAGCGATGCTAATGATGCTTCGCTACAACGTCCACCACCTTCCTGTATTACGAAATAAGCAGCCTATTGGTGTCCTTGAGGTGTCCGACATTGTTCGCTATGAATCTCAAAACAGCCTGTTATTTGTAAGTAGCATCTTCCAACAGCAAACCATTGAAGACTTGGTTATTCTATCGACTCAGCTTAAAGATTGCTTTATCCGAATGGTGAATGAAGACGCAAACTCTCACATGGTTGGCAGTGCAATGTCTGAAATTGGTCGAAGCTTTAAACAACGATTATTAGAACTCGCAGAAGAGGAGCTTGGCCCACCACCAGTGCCTTATTGTTTCTTAGCACTTGGTTCTATGGCTCGTGATGAGCAGTTAATTGTTACAGACCAAGACAACGCAATTATTTTAGATAATGACTACAACGAAAAAGAACATGGTGACTACTTTAAAGCGTTATCTGCTTTTGTTTGTGATGGCTTAGCGGCTTGTGGTTACACCTATTGCACTGGCGATATCATGGCAACCAACCCTGAATGGCGTAAAACTCAATCAGAATGGGAAGAATGCTTTGCTGATTGGATTGATAACCCAGATCCTCAAGCCTTATTAAACAGCTCTATTTTCTTTGATTTAAATGGTGTTTATGGTCGTACAAAATGGGCAGAGCAACTTAATGGATTTATTGTTCGTCGAGCGAAAAAGAATAATCGCTTCCTTGCCTGTCTTGCTAGAAATGGATTGCGTCGAACACCACCATTAGGATTCTTTAAAGATTTTGTGATGGAGAAAGATGGTCGTCATAATAACTCTATCAATCTAAAACGTCGTGGTACTGCTCCGCTAGCGGATTTAATCCGTGTTCATGCCTTGGCTATTGGGTCTCAAGCACAAAACTCATTTGAGCGTTTAGACGATATTATTGAAGCGGGTATTTTACCAAAATCAAAAGGCAGCGATCTTCACCATGCCATGGAGTTAATTTCGTTAGTCCGTTTACGACACCAAGCATTAGATGTAGAAGCGGGTAATGAGCCAGATAATAATATTGAGCCTGAAAACATGTCGGATTTTGAACGTCGAAACTTAAAAGATGCGTTTCAGGTACTGAGTAATGCTCAAAACTTTTTAAAATATCGCTATAGCGCGAATAAATTTTAGGAGTTAATGATGTTTCCCCATTCTCCTCAAGAAATTTTAAATTGGTCTTCTTTTTTTGATCACAAATTTCAAATTAGTAAAGATAAAAGGCTGAAGAACTTCTATAAGGCTGGTACTTACGATGAAGACACACCACTCAATGAGATTGATTTTGTGGCACTGGACTTTGAAACCACAGGATTAGATGCCAATCAAAATAGTATTATTAGTATTGGTCTTGTTCCTTTTACCCTAAAGCGTATTCGTTGTCGTGAATCACAACATTGGTTTGTAAAAGCACAAGATAGCTTAGAGGAAGAGTCCGTGGTAATTCACGGCATTACTCATTCTGATTTACAAGATGCCCCTGATTTACGCCGTATTTTAGTTAAAGTACTCGACGCCTTGGCTGGGAAAGTCGTCGTGGTACATTATCGACGAATTGAACGTGATTTCTTTGATATTAACTTAAAAAATTTGATTGGTGAGGGCATTGTCTTCCCTGTTGTTGATACGATGCAAATCGAAGGTAACTACCAACAAGAGCAATCAAAGGGCCTAATCAATTGGCTTAAAGGAAAACGACCAGAGTCAATACGCTTGGCAACAACTCGCTTACGCTATGGCTTACCGGCTTACCCTCCTCATCATGCATTAACAGATGCAATTGCAACAGCCGAACTGTTTCAAGCACAAGTTCATTATCACTTCTCACCAGGTGACCCAATTAAAAAGCTATGGCTATAAACACAAAAAAGCCGATGAAGATAATTATTTTTCATCGGCTTTTTATTGCGTTTTTACTTAATATGAAGAACTGTTGTGCTTCTCTGTTCTCATACCCATAAGTAAGCTGACACACATAACTAATAAAATAACGGTGAATGGTAGAGCTGTTGAGATTGCACCTGCTTGTAATGCTTGAATTGCTTGAGTACCACCAACCCATAACAGAGCTACCGCAATAGCACCTTCCATGAAGGCCCAGAATACGCGCTGTGGAATTGGCGCATCTACTTTACCACCCGCAGTAATGCTATCGATAACCAATGAGCCTGAGTCTGATGACGTAATAAAGAACACCAAAACAAGAACAACAGCAATCATCGAAAGGATATTACCCATTGGTAAGGCATCAAACATTTGGAACATAGCTAAAGATACGTCAGTTAACCCTTCTGAGCCCAACGTACCGATATTATTCACAACTTGATCAATCGCTACACCACCAAAGATAGACATCCACAACACAGTAAATATCGTTGGAACAATTAATACTGCCGTTAAGAATTCACGAACGGTACGACCACGAGATACGCGTGCGATAAACATACCTACAAATGGGGACCATGAAATCCACCACGCCCAGTAAAATACTGTCCAACCGTGCATCCACGCTTCATCTTCACGACCATGAGGATTACTCAGAGGAATAATATTTTCAACATACCCCATGATGGTTGTTGGAATGGTACCCATAGATACTGCAAACGTTACTAGGGCAACAAAAGCCACCAATACAATCGCAATAATCATATTAATGTTACTGATCACTTTAACGCCACCATCAATACCGCGCATTACCGAGATAACCGCTAATAAAGTAACAACAAAAATAATCGCAACTTGAAGCCCTAGACCACCATCAATACCAAATACATGGTGGAAACCACTTGCTGCTTGTTGAGCACCTAAACCTAATGAGGTCGCCAGACCAAATAAAGTCGCTAATACCGCTAAGATATCGACGATATGCCCAGGGATACCCCAGGTTCTATCACCAAGAATTGGATAGAAAATTGAACGCATTGAAAGCGGTAGACCTTTGTTATAAGCAAAGAATGCTAACGACAAAGCAACAACACCATAAATAGCCCAAGGGTGAAGACCCCAATGGAACATAGTCGCACCTAATGCAAGCTTTGCAGCTTCAGGTGTATTCGCTTCAACACCTAATGGCGTTTCAAACCAACCAGTAAAGTAAGCAACAGGCTCTGCTACTCCCCAGAACATAAGCCCAATACCCATGCCTGCAGCAAATAGCATTGCTAACCAAGAAACCATAGAATAGTCAGGTTTTGCTTTATCTCCACCAAGGCGAATCTTACCAAATGGTGATACGATCAATGCTAAACAAAAAATAACAAAGATATTTGCTGACCACATAAATAAACCATCAAATGCGTTGATGATTTTCCATTTAAAGCCATCTAAAACCGTTTTTGCTGCTTCAGGATCGGTTACCGCAACGGCAACTAAAAAGAGGGCGATCAGACCAGCGCTGATGCCGAAAACGGGATTGTGAACATCAAACCCCCATTTTTGAACGTTATCCTGTCCAACAGTATAGTCCGTATTATCTATACTGTATTTGTCCTTATTTCTACTCATTATTCCTCACTTCGAGTCAATACTCTCTGTTTTGGTTTAATTCAAATACTCACTGTAAATATTTAAACACACTCTTAGATCCTAACAACTGAGTGAATTATTACCAGTAAAAGCGAGAAATTAGTCAGAAAAACAACAAAATATGCCCTAAAATCGTCACTGTAATACATGAAGCGTGTTTTACAGGCAAAAAAAAAGCGATGAGTAAACCACCACTTTTTTATTCATTTAATGCTATTTAGCCTTTATAAATTTTCGGGTTAAACACATCTCTTAACCAGTCGCCAAGTAAGTTAATAACCAAAACCAATGTAACCAAAACTAGCCCAGGGAAAGCAGTAATCCACCACGAACCAGAGAAGATGTAATTAAATCCAATACTAATTAGTGATCCTAACGAGGGTTGATCAACTGGCAAACCTAACCCTAAGAAAGAGAGTGCCGCTTCTGACATGATCGCATTCGCAATCTGTACCGTTGAAATAACCAAAATTGGTGATAAACAGTTAGGTAGAATATGACGGAACATAATGCGTGGAGAACGAAACCCCATCACTTTTGCCGCTTCTACATACTCTTTCTTTTTCTCTGCCAGTACCGATGCTCGGATTGTACGTGCATACTGTGGCCATTCAGCAACACCAATGATCACTACCAACATAATCACAGCATATTGACTGAAGAATTCGGTTCCAAAACTTGCCTTAAAGATAGCTGAAACAATAATCGCCACCATCATGGTCGAAAATGATAACTGCACATCGGCAAAGCGCATTAAAAAGCTATCAATTCGTCCACCAAAATAGCCTGCAGACAATCCAATAATAATACCGAGAGTTAACTGTACCGCTACCGCTAAGAAGCCAATCGTCAATGATAAACGTGAACCGTATAAAATGGTTGATAGAACATCACGACCTTGGTCATCCGTTCCAAGAAGGAAACGTTCATCTCCCTCCTCCATCCAAGACGGTGGAAGTTCTGAATCCATAATATCAATTGCGCTTAAATCGTATGGATTGGTTGGCGCAATGACGGGGGACAATAACGCCCCAAGCACAAAAGTTAGAAATACGGCAAAACTAAACATGGCGACTTTATCGCGCAGGAAGTAATACAGAAAATCCGATGACTTAAATCGTTCCCAACGTGTTGGAACGTGGTTTGTTGTGGTATCCATAATTACGCTCCTTTCCCTGTAATATCTACCGTTGGGTTAATTAATCCATATAACAGATCAACAATAGTGTTTGTTACTACAAAGATTAAGCCCACAAAGATGACGTAAGCGGTAATCAATGGCGTATCTACACGGTTAATCGCCTCTAAGAATAAGAAGCCTGTTCCCGGCCACTGGAATACGGTTTCAGTAAGGATGGTATAAGCCACCATGGTACCAATTTGAACACCACCTACAGTTAATACTGGCAGCATGGTATTTTTAAGAGCATGTTGGTAATAAATTTTATTTGTTGCAATGCCTTTTGCTTTAGAAAATTTAATGTATTCAGAGCTCAGCACTTCTAGCATTTCAGAGCGAACTAAACGAATAAAAAGAGGAAGCATGATTGAAGCAAGGGAAATACAAGGCAATACCAAGTGAGCCAATCCATCAATGGTAAAAAAGCCTGATTCCCAACCTAATAAATTATAGGTTTCACCGCGTCCATAAGACGGTAGCCAATTTAATTCGATAGAGAATACGTACATCAACATAATTGCCGTTAGGAACACAGGTATCGATATACCAATACTACTGAACGCCATTATCGCTTTTGTGAAAATACTTTTTGGATGAATAGCCGAATAAACACCAAGAGGTATCGAAAGAAATATAATAATAATTGCCGCCCCTAATACTAATTCAAGGGTCGCGACTAATTTATCAAGAATCACTTCTACCGCTGGTTTTTTGAAAAAATATGACGTGCCCAAGTCACCTTGAACCGCATTAGTAATAAAACGAGTGTACTTTGTGATAAATGGGTCATTTAACCCTAAATCGTCTCTCAGAGCTTGACGCTCAGCTTCTGAAACGGATTGCCCAACCAATTCACGTAACGGGTCACCCAAATTATCTTGGATGGAAAACGCAACCAGACTGATCACAAACATCACTATCAGTGCCTGAAACAGGCGCTTGACCAGAAACGTAAACATTCCTTGTCCCCTTCTTAATCCTAAAAATGATATAGAAAATATATCCATATCTAACAAATTGTTGGTATTACTTTTTTATCAATGAATCTCTTATGACGAATAAAGGTTGCCCTGAATATCAGGACAACCTTTTTACAGACAGTTACTTAACGACTAAATCGCCAAAGTATGGGTACTCCATTGCATTTACGATTGGTTTGATATCAATATTAGATTTCGCGCCCCACGCAAGATTTTGCCAATGCAGTGGAACAAACGCCGCATCGTTATACAATGTATCTTCTACTGTTTTTAGCATTGCGCTACGTTTTGCAGGATCCGTTTCCACATTTGCCGCTTCAACTAAACGGTCAATGTCTGGGTTTGAGTAATGACCACAGTTGTACTGACCTTTACCTGTTTCTTCATTACGAGTCATTGTTAGGAACTCAGAGAAGTTTGCTGAATCTTCAGTATCTGAATGCCAACCGATCATCATCATGTCAGCAGAACACAAATCAAACTCTGGCCAGTACTGCGCTTTTGGTAATGTTTTTAAATCAACCTTGATACCAATCTTCGATAGCATCGCTGCTGCTGCTTGAGCAATTTTTGCATCATTAACATAACGGTTGTTTGGTGCCATCATGCTAAGTTTGAAGCCTTCTTCGTAACCCGCTTCTTTCATTAGTTGTTTTGCTTTCTTAAGATCGTAACGTGGCACTAAATCAGCATCGTAACCTGAGTAACCAGAAGGGCCTTGTTGACCAGCGGTTGTTGCAAAACCTTTCATGATCTTCTTAACAATACCTTCATTATTGATTGCATGAACGATTGCCTGACGAACACGGACATCTTTTAGTGCTTCATTACTGTTCTGGTTCATTTGGAAAGTAATAATACGAGTACCAGGTAGCGTAACTAACTCAATACCTTTGGTATTTTTCACTCGTTTGTGATCATTTGGAGCCACTGGAGCGATAATATCTACATCACCTGAAAGTAAAGCAGCAACACGTGTTGCATTTTCTTTTATTGGAACAAGAGTTAATTCATCTACGTTACCAGGTGAGTTGGTATCCCAGTAACCATCGAAACGATCAAAAACAACTTTTACGCCTTGTTCACGAGATTTAACGACAAATGGACCGGTACCAGAGATGTGCGTTGAAGCGAATGAATTACCGTGTTTTACGATTTCAGACTTATCTTTACCCTCTTCTGTTTTTCCAGAATAGAACTTACTGTCCATTGGGAAAAGGTATGTTGCTGTCTGTAAAACTAACGGATAAGCGCCTTTAGAAACAAGTTCAACGGTATAATCATCAATTTTAACTAGCTTTTCATACGGTTCAAAAATCGCTTTAAAATCAGGCGAGTCTTTTAGGCGATCAAAAGTCCAAACAACATCATCAGCTGTCATTTCATTACCTGAATGAAACTTAACGCCTTTACGTAGATTGAAGCGGAAGGTTTTGTCGTCAATACGTTCCCACTTTTCAGCAAGACGCGGTTCAAAGTCGAATGACTGCGTATAACGAACTAGGGGATCAAACACCATATGAGAAAGCTGTAGCGTACCACCGGATAATTGCTCATGCGGGTCAAGCGATACAGGATCGGCATCATAAGCAACGGTAATATCTGCTGCTGCTGCACTAAAACTTAGGCCTGCTGCCATCAATGCGATAGCTAATTTTGTCTTCATGGTTTTCATTGCATAACTCCTTATGCGGGAATGTTTCCCTAGTTTGTTGTATTTGTACTTATTATTAGACGGTTTACACCGCAGTTGCGTTCTCTCTTAAACCTTTAAACTCAGGCATAAGTGAAATTAATTGTTTGCTGTATTCATGCTGAGGGTTGGTATAAAGGTTTTCTGTTGGAGCCACTTCTAATAAGGTTCCCATTTGCATCACACCAACGCGATCACACATTTGACGAATAACAGGTAAATCGTGACTGATAAACAACATGGTTAGATTTAACTCATCCTGTAAATCTTTTAATAAGTTGAGGATCTGTGCTTGTACCGATACATCCAAAGCTGACGTTGGTTCATCACAAATTAATAGTCGCGGTCGTGTTGCCAGTGCACGAGCAATAGAGATACGTTGGCGCTGACCACCTGAAAACTCATGTGGATACTTCAAGGCCGCCATTCGACCCAAACCTACGTGATCCAAAAGATCATTAACGATCTGTTGCGTTTCTGATTCTGAACGCGTTAATTTATGGAAGCGAATCGGCTCAGCGATGATATCGAAGATTTTCATGCGTGGATTCATTGAGGTGTATGGGTTTTGAAATACCATCTGCATTTGACGACGCATTGGGCGACGTTCTTTTTCAGATTTTAATGCGGTTAGATCAATCCCTTCAAAAGTGACCGAGCCAGAGTTAGGCGGATATAATCCTGAGATAATACGCGCAATGGTAGATTTACCTGACCCAGACTCTCCCACAAGACCAAACGTTTCACCTTCATGTATTTCAAAGCTGACATTATTTGATGCCTGAACGTATTCACGACGGCTTTCAAAAAATGAATCTTTGGTTATAAAGCGAAGGTTTACATTTTCAACCTTTAATAGAGGGCCTGTATATTCTCGCTGATCTTGGCTTTGTCCTAGCCAATGGTTTTTTACATCAATCGGCTCATGCTCAACCGCCTCTTCGATATAACTAACAAGAGGAAAACGATCTAATTTGATGTCTGAACGAGGAACCGCGGAGATAAGACTGCGTGTGTATGAATGGTCAGGATCACCCAGAACTTTCTCTGTCTTACCAAACTCAACCAAGTCGCCACGGAACATTACTGCGACTTTATCAGTGACGTTCGATACGACACCCATATCATGGGTCACTAGCATACAACCTACGTTTTTCTTAACACATAAATCACGGATAAGACTTAAGATCTGATCTTGAATCGATACATCGAGTGCAGTCGTTGGCTCATCAGCAATAATAAGATCGGGCTCACCTGCTAAGGCTATCGCAATAACAACACGTTGGCGCATGCCACCTGAAAATTGGTGTGGGTATTGTTTTAAGCGATTCTCTGGTTGTGGGATACCAACTTGTTCCATTAACGAAAGTGCACGTGCATAAGCTTCTTCTGCTGATACTTTTAAATTCGCGTGGATCGTTTCGGTTAACTGTTGTTCAACGGTGAATAAAGGATTGAGAGAGGTCATTGGGTCTTGAAAAATAAAACCAATTTTAGAACCTCTAACTTTACGCATTTCTTCAGAAGTTAATCCTGATACTTTTTCGCCATCAAGAAAAACATCTCCTCCTGCGATAACGCCTGGGGGGCTCAGTAGATCAATAACGGCATTACCTACTGTCGACTTACCCGCTCCTGATTCACCAACAACACCAACAATCTCACCACGCTCAATTGAAAATGACAGTGACTTCACCGCAGCATGAACGCCATGACGAGATGGGTATTCAATACGTAAATTTTTAACTTCTAAAAGTGACATTATCAGACTCCGACTACTCGGCAGCATCCTGCCCTGTCTGCACATTGATTCCATTCGAAACAACAATAAATGTTGTAACTTAACTAGGAAACCAATGTAGTCAATTATTCACATAAAAGCAACAAATAAAGAGCTTTAACCTATTTAATGCTAATTAAATGAATAAAAAATCATGAGGCGTAAAAGTAAACCATTCAATATCACTCTTTACGCTCATTATTGATCTAGTTAAAACAAGAGCTTAATAACAAAAATAAAAATACCCATACAGTAATAAAATATTCAGGAAATCAGCATGATTTACATAATTAATCTTAACATTTTTAACAGTGTGATATTTTAATATGAGATAGCTATTCAATAATTCATTTTGCAAATGTGCAATATGTCGATATATATAATGGATTTTATATACATAAGAAGATGGTATAACTACTTTAATCGTATTAAATAAGAAGAAGAGAAGTGCAAAATAAAATAGCGATAATGTGATGATGGTGAGAACTTTCTATCTATCAGAAATGAAAAAAGCCTCGTCATTTCTGACGAGGCTTTTAATGTGGTCGGTGAAGAGGGATTCGAACCCCCGACCCTCTGGTCCCAAACCAGATGCGCTACCAAGCTGCGCTATTCACCGATGTTTTTGTTTGATTTCTGGGATGTTGCTTAAATCAAACTGGAAACTTACAAAAGCTACCAATAAATTAATGGGGTGGCTAACGAGATTCGAACTCGCGACCACCGGAATCACAATCCAGGGCTCTACCAACTGAGCTATAGCCACCACTAATTTTTTATATAACCGCTTATCGCGATTATTGAAATAGTGGTCGGTGAAGAGGGATTCGAACCCCCGACCCTCTGGTCCCAAACCAGATGCGCTACCAAGCTGCGCTATTCACCGACTTGTTTCGTCTCGATTCTTGGGATGTTGCTTGAATCAAAACTGGAAACTTATAAAAGTTACCAAAATAATGGGGTGGCTAACGAGATTCGAACTCGCGACCACCGGAATCACAATCCAGGGCTCTACCAACTGAGCTATAGCCACCACTACTTTTTTTGCCGTTTATTTTTAATCCGGATGGCACGCCCGAAAGGATTCGAACCTTCGACCTTTGGCTCCGGAGGCCAACGCTCTATCCAACTGAGCTACGGGCGTATACCCTATCGGCGGAGAGGAATAATACGGATCTGCGTGACCTTCGTCTAGTGTTTTTTTTACTTTTTTTATCGTTTGGTCTCTTTTTCAACAATTCCTTGGTATTTATCCTCATTTTCTTTGGGTATAGTGGTTTATTGCAACAATTTAAGCAGATATAATCACTCAATGTTTACACGAAGTTAACGAAGCTGTTTATCTAAATTCGTTTTTCTGCTCGGTAAATACAATAAAATGGGCTTAAGCCAATAATAACTGGGAGTGTAAAGTGAGCTTTATGGAAAAATCTATTCGTAACATCATTATTGCAACGGTTGCTGCATTAACTTTTTCAACTACCTCTTTTGCAGCAGGTAACTCTGACGATGCCATTGCTGAGCGAATCAAGCCAGTTGGTCAAGTTTATTTAGCAAGTGATGTGATTATAATTGAAGAACCTGCTGGCCCTCGTTCAGGAGAACAGGTTTACAATACCTTTTGTATTGCATGCCATGCCACAGGTGCAGCTGGTGCTCCAAAAACACAAGATGCCGCCGATTGGGCTCCTCGTATAGCTAAAGGTATTGATGTGCTGAATAAACACGCGATTAATGGATTTAATGCAATGCCAGCACGTGGTACATGTATGAATTGTTCTGATGATGAGGTTATTGCGGCGGTTGAGCATTTAATTAAAGGCTTATAACCTGATTATTATCTTCATTTAGCTCAATCATGAAAAATGCCCACTTCATCATCAGTGGGCATTTTTGTGTCTGCTTACTTCTTAAGCATGGCTCTAAGATTAGCGATGTTTGCTTTTCCTCTTTCCATTCTTTCTTCTTGAGTCGGCTTTGGTTTTTTCATTTCCCAATCCAGATCATCGTGTGGAAGCTCTTCCAAGAATCGACTTGGTTCTGGTCGAATCAATTCACCATACTGACGACGTTCTTTACACAATGTAAAGGTGAGCTCTTTTTGGGCTCGAGTGATCCCTACATAGGCCAATCGTCGCTCTTCTTCGACATTATCTTCATCAATGCTTACTTGGTGAGGTAAAATTCCCTCTTCTGCCCCAATTAAATAAACGTATGGAAATTCCAAACCTTTAGAGGCATGCAAGGTCATTAGCTGAACTTGATCGGCACCATCTTCGTCTTCACCTCGCTCCATCATGTCCCGAAGTGTAAGGCGCTGTACCACCTCTTTTAATGTCTTCTCTTCATTATCGTAATTATCACCTTCTAAATCAGCAACAATCCATGAATAGAGATCTGAGACGTTTTTCATTCTCATTTCAGCGGCTTTTGCACTGGTTGATGTTTCATACAACCAATCTTCATAATGAATGTCTTTTACTAACGAACGCACCGCTTCTACTGTATTACCTCGCTCAGCATTTTCAGAAATAGACACTATCCAATGAGAGAATCGACGTAAAGATTCTAAACCTCGTCCAGAAAGCGTTTGCTCTAAACCCAATTCAAAACTTGCTTCAAATAAGCTTTTTCCTCTCATATTGGCATAGGTACCCAATTTTTCTAGAGTTACAGGGCCAATTTCACGACGAGGCGTATTCACCACTCGTAAAAAAGCATTATCATCATCTGGGTTTGTCAGTAAGCGTAGATAAGCCATGATGTCTTTAATCTCTGCACGCGCAAAAAATGAAGTGCCTCCTGAGATTTTATAGGGCACTCGGTTTTGCATTAACGATTTTTCAATCAAACGTGACTGATGATTACCTCGATATAGCACCGCATAATCTTTGTAATCTGTTCGATTCAAGAAGCGATGTGCTATCAACTCACCAACAACTCGCTCCGCTTCATGCTCATCATCTTTAGCGGTTAAAACCTTAATCTGCTCTCCATCTGGGATTTCAGAGAATAGACGTTTTTCAAATACGTGTGGATTATTGGCTATCAATATATTAGCCGCTCGCAAAATTCGGCTCGTTGAACGGTAGTTTTGCTCTAACTTTATGACACGCAAAGCTGGGTAATCTTCATTTAGAAGTACTAAGTTTTGAGGCTTTGCTCCACGCCATGAGTAAATTGACTGATCATCATCACCCACCACGGTTAATCGCCCTCTTTCACCCACCAATAACTTAACTAATTCATATTGGCTTGTATTGGTGTCTTGATATTCATCAACCAGAAGATAGCGGATCTTCATTTGCCAGCGCTCTCGTACCTCTTGGTTATTACGAAGTAGAAGAACGGGAAGTGAAATTAAATCATCAAAATCAAGAGCGTTATACGCTTTCATTTGAGTAAGGTACATTTCATAGCAAAAAGCAAACAACTGATCTTGCTCTGAACGCGCAAAACCTTTGACTTGCGCTGGTGTCAGCATGTCATTTTTCCAATTCGAGATACTACTCAATAACTGACGTAATAAATCTTTATCTCCATCGATCTGTTTTTCTGTTAATTCTTTTAATAGAGCAAGCTGGTCTTGATCATCAAATAATGAAAAACCAGCTTTTAAACCTAATATTTTGTATTCACGACGAATAATATCCAACCCAAGCGAGTGAAAGGTTGAAACCATTAATCCACGAGACTCTTGTTTACTAAGGGTTTGACCTACGCGCTCTTTCATCTCTCGAGCTGCTTTATTGGTAAACGTCACAGCAGCGATATTTCTCGCCTTATAGCCACACTGTTGAACTAAGTAGGCAATTTTATTAGTAATTACGCGAGTTTTACCCGAGCCTGCACCAGCCAATACTAAACATGGTCCAGAGACAAACTTTACGGCCTCATCTTGCTGTGGATTAAGTCTCATTAATCACCTATTAAATCGTTAATGAATATTTGCGCCTATGATAAAGCTGTCGTTGATGGAATACCATGTAAACCATCGAGGAAAAAGTGTGATCTTTACGTTTCTTGACACAAAAACAGATTACATTTTATTCATCGTAGCCTAAAATAATGAATGAACGTTCATTCATTTCATAAGGATCAGTTTATGAAGGAAAAGCGTCAGCTCATTCTTGAATCGGCTGAGCAATTATTAGCGACAGACGGGTTTCGTGGCTTATCCATGCAGAAGGTCGCTAACCAAGCCGGTGTTGCTGCTGGCACGATATATCGCTACTTTGATGATAAAGAAGCATTAATCGAAGAAATAAAATTGAATGTTATGCGACGTGTTGCATTTGCTATCCAAGAAAATGTACAAGATTCAGACCCAATTAAAGTCCGATTTCGTACTATGTGGCTTAACATTTGGCACTTTGCTATTTCAGAGAAGAATACTTTTTTGAATCGTAATCAATACGACTCACTCCCTTCTTCTGATCTAGTAAAATTTAAGGAACTAGAGGAAGA
Organism: Aliivibrio finisterrensis; assembly: GCF_008933155.1. Classification (GTDB taxonomy): domain Bacteria; phylum Pseudomonadota; class Gammaproteobacteria; order Enterobacterales; family Vibrionaceae; genus Aliivibrio; species Aliivibrio finisterrensis. The sequence continues at coordinate 92,513 of NZ_WBVP01000015.1, forward strand.
AATGTTTGCCCAAGTAAACCAACTCTTTATTGATGGACTTGAGCAAGGCGTATTTAAACCTCTAAGTGTAGAAATATTAACTGGCCTGAGCTTAGAAGCGAGTGTTTGTTTAGCTCGTAAGCATGCTCAAGGTTTTTTTACTTTAACAAACGATGATCTCGATGCGGCTATTGAAGCTAGCTGGGATGCCATTATCAAACACTAATTCGGAGTTCTAATCAGAATGAAAAAGTGGACTTTCTTTATGTTGCTTCTTGCACTACTTCTTTTCGGTAGTGTGATTGGTTTTAACATGTTTAAACAACAAAAAATCGCTGAGTATATGGCTAACCGACCAGAGCCCGAGTTCCCTGTTACGGTTGAAACCATTGCTTCATCTCATTGGACTCCAACTATTGAAGCTATCGGCTTTATTGAACCTAACCAAGGTGTCACGTTAACAACTGAAGTTAATGGCATCATTGATAAAATTTCGTTTGATTCTGGCAGCCAAGTAAAAAAAGGCCAAGTATTAGTTTCTCTCGATTCTAAAGTAGAAAAGGCAAATTTAAAGAGTACTGAAGCGCGCCTTCCTGCAGCTGAAGCTAAATATAAACGTTATAAGGGCCTATATAAGAAAGGTTCTATTTCAAAAGAAGCATACGATGAAGCAGAAGCAAATTACTTCTCTCTTGCTGCTGATATTGAAGGCATGAAAGCATCGATTGATCGTCGTGAAATCAAAGCGCCTTTCAGCGGTGTAATTGGTATTCGTAATGTATACCTTGGCCAATATTTACAACCAAGTACTGACATCGTTCGTTTAGAAGACACAAGTATCATGCGTTTACGCTTTACTGTTCCTCAAACAGACATCTCACGCATTAATATTGGACAAGAAATCGATATTTCAATTGATTCTTACCCTGCAGATATCTTCAAAGGCTCAATTAGTGCTATTGAACCTGCAGTAAATATTCAAAGTGGTTTAATCGAAGTTCAAGCTGATATTCCTAATAACGGAGGGAAACTACGTAGTGGTATGTTTGCTCGCGCTGAAATTATTCTGCCTACATTAGAAAACCAAGTGGTAATTCCTCAAACAGCAATTACCTATACGCTTTATGGTGATAACGTTTATCTTGTCACTGAAAAAGATGGCATAAAACGCGTTCAACAGCACGTTGTAAGAGTAGGTGAGCGATCAGAAGCAATTGCTCATATTCTTGAAGGTGTTAAAGCTGGCGATGTGGTTGTAACTACAGGTCAGGTTCGTCTAAGTAATGATGCGAAAGTTCGTATTGTAGAAAGCGACGCGACAACACCACCTGCTGAAACACCAATGCTGTAATCGGAGGAACTATGCGCTTTACTGATGTTTTTATTAAACGTCCAGTTTTAGCGGTATCGATCAGCTTTTTGATTGCTTTGCTTGGTATTCAAGCAATTTTCAAAATGCAGGTTCGTGAATACCCTGAAATGACGAATACCGTTGTAACGGTAACAACCAGCTATTACGGTGCGAGTGCTGACCTTATCCAAGGCTTCATTACTCAACCCTTAGAGCAAGCGGTAGCTCAAGCCGATAACATTGACTTTATGACGTCACAATCTGTAATGGGTAAATCTACCATTACAGTCACCATGAAGTTAAATACTGACCCAAATGCAGCCTTGTCTGATATTTTAGCTAAAACAAACTCTGTACGATCTCAGCTACCAAAAGAATCTGAAGATCCAACAGTAACTATGTCTACAGGCTCAACAACCGCTGTTCTCTACATTGGTTTTACGAGTGATGAGTTAGTATCAAGCCAAATTACCGATTACTTAGAACGAGTCATTAACCCTCAGCTATTTACTGTTAATGGCGTTTCAAAAGTAGACCTTTATGGTGGTATGAAGTACGCACTGCGTATCTGGCTAGATCCTGCGCGTATGGCTGCTATTGATATGACAGCAACGGATGTTATGGGCGTTTTAAGTGCCAATAACTTCCAATCTGCTGCAGGTCAAGCTACAGGCGAATTTGTTCTTTATAACGGCAGTGCTGATACTCAAGTTTCTAATGTTGAAGAATTAGAAAACCTTGTTATTAGAACAAGTGATGGAGAAATTGTTCGCCTAAGCGATATAGCAAAAGTTTCTCTTGAAAAGAGCCATGACGTTTACCGTGCAAGTGCTAACGGACAAGAAGCCGTTGTTGCAGCGATAAATGCCGCTCCAAGTGCTAACCCGATTAACATTGCCGCTGATGTACTTGAGCTTCTTCCTCAATTAGAGAAAAACTTACCAACGAATATCAAGATGAACATCATGTATGACTCTACGATTGCGATTAATGAGTCTATTCATGAAGTAATCAAAACCATCATTGAAGCAGCATTAATCGTACTGATCGTAATTACCTTATTCTTAGGTTCTTTCCGAGCAGTTATTATCCCAATTGTAACCATCCCATTATCACTTATCGGTGTGGCAATGGTAATGCAAGTAATGGGATTCTCTTGGAACTTGATGACTCTATTAGCAATGGTTCTTGCGATCGGCTTGGTGGTAGATGATGCTATCGTTGTTTTAGAAAACGTCGACCGTCATATCAAGTTAGGTGAAACACCTTTCCGAGCAGCTATTATAGGTACTCGTGAAATTGCGGTTCCTGTTATTGCTATGACATTAACGCTTGGTGCGGTATATGCTCCAATTGCAATGATGGGTGGTATTACCGGTTCTCTATTTAAAGAGTTTGCATTAACGCTAGCTGGTGCCGTATTTGTTTCCGGTATCGTAGCATTAACACTGTCTCCAATGATGTGTTCAAAAATGCTCGTTGCAAATGAAGAACCAAATCGCTTTGAGAAAAAAGTACATCATATCTTAGATAATATGAGTGATCGTTATGAGCGTATGCTAAATGCCATCATGACTCGCCGCCCTGTGATTATTGGTTTTGCTGTTATTGTTTTTGCTACTCTTCCGCTTCTGTTTAAGTTTATTCCAAGTGAACTTGCTCCATCAGAAGATAAAGGTGTAATCATGTTGATGGGTACCGCCCCTTCAACTGCAAACCTTGATTATATGCAAAATACGATGAACGATGTAAATAAGATCCTATCAAATCAACCTGAAGTTGCCTTTGCTCAGGTATTTACAGGTGTGCCTAATGCGAACCAAGCCTTTGGTATTGCTTCTATGGTTCCTTGGAGCCAACGAACAACAAGCCAAGCTGAGGTTGCTAAACGTGTTGGTGAACTAGTTAAAGATGTACCAGGAATGGCAGTAACGGCTTTCCAAATGCCTGAACTTCCAGGTGCAGGTTCTGGTCTTCCAATTCAATTTGTTATTACGACACCAAATAGCTTTGAAAGCTTGTTCCAAATAGCAACAGAAGTACTGACTAGTGTTAAAGGTAGCCCACTGTTTGTTTACTCTGATCTTGATTTGAATTTTGATTCAGCAACAATGAAGATCAACATAGATAAAGATAAAGCGGGCGCTTACGGTATTACCATGCAGGACATTGGTATTACACTAAGTACAATGATGGCAGATGGTTACGTTAACCGAATCGATCTTAGCGGACGTTCGTATGAGGTTATCCCTCAAGTAGAGCGTAAATACCGTCTTAACCCTGAATCAATGAACAACTACTATGTCCGTTCAACCAGCGGTGAAGCCGTTCCTCTTGGCAGTTTAATCTCTATTGATGTTGTGGCTGAACCAAGGTCACTTCCTCACTTCAACCAATTAAACTCAGCGACTATTGGTGCTGTACCCTCTCCAGGTATCGCTATGGGTGATGCGATTGTATGGTTTGAAGATTTGGCGACTAGCACACTACCAAGTGGCTATAACCATGACTATATGGGTGAAGCTCGTCAATACGTAACTGAAGGCAGCGCACTGTACGCTACGTTTGGTCTGGCATTAGCTATCATCTTCTTGGTTCTTGCTATTCAATTTGAATCAGTACGAGATCCATTAGTAATCATGGTTTCTGTTCCACTCGCTATTTGTGGTGCTTTAATTGCTCTTGCGTGGGGTGCCGCGACAATGAATATCTACTCTCAGGTTGGGTTGATCACTCTTGTCGGATTGATTACTAAGCATGGTATTCTTATTTGTGAAGTAGCAAAAGAAGAACAACTTCATCACCTCAAGAATCGAATGGAAGCCGTAACTGAAGCTGCTAAAGTTCGTCTACGCCCAATCCTAATGACGACTGCGGCAATGATTGCAGGTCTAATCCCACTGATGTATGCCTCAGGTGCAGGCGCTGCTCAACGTTTCAGTATAGGTATTGTTATCGTTGCTGGCTTAGCAATTGGTACGTTATTTACATTATTCGTACTACCTGTCATCTACAGCTACTTAGCAAGTGAACATAAACCATTACCTGTCTTTGAAGAAGGTAAAGACATTAAAGAGTCTTAATGACGATTTAAAAAATTAAAGGCTACTTCTGTAGCCTTTTTTTTATTTGACTAGCGACAATTGGCAAGGCTTTACTTAGAATAAAGAAAAGTATTCAATTAAGGGTAAATGATGTTTGATCCAAAAAAATTAGAGCAAGTTGCAAAACAAATTCATGACTCAATGCCTCAACCAGTTAAAGAGCTAGGCAGCGATATTGAGCAAAAAGTACGTCAGGTTATCCAAGGGCAACTAAACAAACTTGATGTGGTAAGTAGAGAGGAATTTGATGTTCAAACCCAAGTCCTACTGCGCACTCGTCAAAAACTAACAGTGATGGAACAAAAGCTTGCTGAGTTAGAAGAAAAACTGTCAGAAAAGTAGTACATAAAAAAATGGCTTAACCTGTGATGGTTAAGCCATTTTCATATTCATTTAGTATTAATTAACCGCCAACTGCGATTCTCTTCATATCACTCATATAACTACGTAGCTCTTCACCAATATATTCTACAGGGTGGTTACGAATTGCTTCATTAACAGCGATTAGCGTTGCATTATCAACTTGATTTGATGTCTCTCCTAAGCCACGACCAATTACATTAGTTTCCACTGATGGCATGAACTTCTCACGAAGTAATGGTGTCGCTACATTAGCAAATAGATAGTTACCGTATTCTGCAGTATCCGAAATAACAACATTCATCTCATATAGACGCTTACGTGCTACTGTATTTGCAATCAGTGGCAATTCATGTAGCGATTCATAGTAAGCAGATTCATCAATAATACCCGATGCTGTCATTGCTTCGAACGCAAGCTCAACACCAGCTCGAACCATTGCAACTAGAAGAATACCATTATCAAAGTATTCTTGTTCTGAAATTTCCACATCTGATTCTGGGTAATTTTCAAATGCTGTTTGGCCTGTTTCTTCACGCCAACCTAGTAGGTTTACGTCATCATTAGCCCAATCAGCCATCATTGTACGAGAGAATTCACCTTTGATGATGTCATCCATGTGTTTGTTATAAAGAGGACGCATTAAGTCTTTTAGTTCTTCTGAAAGCTCAAATGCTTTTACTTTTGCAGGGTTTGATAAACGATCCATCATATGAGTTACGCCACCAAACTTTAGTGCTTCAGTGATTGTTTCCCAACCGTACTGAAGAAGTTTACCGGCATAGCCTGGTTCAATGCCATCAGCGATCATTTTTTCATAAGATACGATAGAGCCAGCTTGTAACATACCACACAGGATAGTTTGCTCTCCCATTAAGTCTGACTTAACTTCAGCAACAAAAGAAGACTCAAGACAACCTGCACGGTGACCACCAGTACCAGCAGCCCAAGCTTTCGCTATATCCCAACCTTCACCTTTAGGGTCATTTTCAGGATGAACAGCGATTAGTGTTGGAACACCAAAACCACGCTTATATTCTTCTCGAACTTCTGTTCCTGGACACTTAGGAGCCACCATAACTACTGTTAAGTCTTTACGGATTTGCATACCCTCCTCAACAACATTAAAGCCATGAGAATAACCCAGAGCAGCACCCTCCTTCATTAAAGGCATAACCGTTTCAACAACATTTGTATGTTGCTTATCAGGAGTTAGGTTAACAACAAGATCCGCTTGAGGAATTAAATTTTCATAACTATCTACTACAAAATTATTTTGTTTCGCGTTTTTATATGACTGACGCTGCTCATCAATTGCTGCTTGACGCAATGCATAAGCTACATCTAAACCTGAATCTCGCATATTAAGACCCTGGTTAAGGCCTTGCGCGCCACAACCTACAATAACTACCTTTTTACCTTTAAGGTAATCAGCCTCTGTTGCAAATTCTGCGCGATCCATAAAGCGACAACGACCTAGCTGATCCAGCTGTTCACGTAAGTTTAGCGTATTAAAGTAGTTAGCCATGATAAAACTCCATAAATATCATTTAATCCATTAGGATAATCTAGTGTATAAAAAGATAATAACGAAAGATTAACATTGTCAAAAGTGATATATTGGCAATACATGATTGCAAAAATAACAACACAAAATGAATATAAAACTTTTACAAACATTCCTACATCTTTGCGAAAGTCATAGCTTTACTCAGACATCAAAAGCAATGCACCTAAGTCCTTCAGCATTAAGCCGACAAGTTCAAAAGCTAGAAGATGAAATTGGACACCCTTTATTTATTAGAGATAATCGAAGTGTTGAATTAACTACTGCGGCAAAACAACTCATTCCGGTAGCTTTGAATATCTGTTCAGAATGGAGTGGCTACAAAGCAAGTTCCAATCTTGTAAATAATACCCTCAAAGGACAACTCAATTTATTCTGTTCAGTGACAGCTAGCTACAGTCACCTCCCTCAATTATTAAATGATTTTAAAGTTAACTATCCACATATTGATATTAAGTTATCTACTGGAGATCCTGCTCAAGCAATTGATAAAATTGAATCCTCTGAGGTTGATATTGCTATTTCTGCACTACCTGAAAAACTATCAAACAAACTCGCTTTTGAAATTATTAGTGAAATCCCACTCTCCATCATCGCTCCAATAGGCAATAATCATTTTATTAGTGAAATTAATAAAGAAACAACAAACTGGAAATCATTGCCATTTATCCTTCCAGAATCAGGGACTGCAAGAAATAGAGCAAATCAATGGTTTAAAGATCAAAAGATTAAACCAACTATTTATGCACAAGTATCAGGACACGAAGCAATTGTCAGTATGGTCGCATTAGGATGTGGAATTGGTATAGCACCAGACGTAGTAATCAATAACAGTCCAGTAAAAGATAAGGTTCAGCGTTTAAACATATCACCAATAGCGCCTTTTAAATTGGGCTTATGCTGTAAGAAGTCAAAATTAAATGACTCAGTCATTCAGGCGCTATGGCAAGTAGCCGAAAATACATTTATTTGATGGTTAAAACGAAAAAAGGCTTCCCAATGGGAAGCCTTTTAGAATTTGAGCCTAGCGATGTCCTACTCTCACATGGGGAAACCCCACACTACCATCGGCGCTATTACGTTTCACTTCTGAGTTCGGCATGGGATCAGGTGGGTCCATAACGCTATGGTCGCTAAGCAAAATCTGTTAGTAAATGGTGCTGATACCCAGACTCGAACTGGGGACCTCACCCTTACCAAGGGTGCGCTCTACCGGGCTGAGCTATATCAGCAATATTATTTACTTATGTAATCGAAAAAAGCCATCCTTTAGATGGCTTTTTAA
>NZ_WBVP01000016.1 GCF_008933155.1 Aliivibrio finisterrensis
TGGCTGCTCTGTCTTTTCTATAAAGAGAAGCAGAAACAAAACCAGCTCAATGATTAATACTGATTGTTACATAAAAGTAATTTTGTGTAGTCACTCAGTTCATTGATTATTTTGTTTGAATTTACTTCGAGAAGTAAAAGCAAACTAGTGATTATCAACTCACAAGTGCCCACACAGATTAATAGGTTTCAAATTATTAAAGAGCTTTTCTTCTACTTTTAAAGCGCTTACGCTTTTCCATGAAGATGACGGTTATTTTATCCATTTAAGTTTCAGTGTCAAACACTTATTTTAAACTAAACTTTCTAACCATATTTCCACCAACCCTTTGCTACTCTAGGTTGAGCACTCCGTGTCAGTGAGGTCGCATTATAGGGAACTCGATCACATTAGCAAGCGTTAAATGCATTTTTTTGTATGTTTTCTTTCTGTTTGATGGTCATTTAATCAATAGAAAACTTATACTTTATTACCCCTAACAGTCTAACAGCTTACCCACAAAGTTATCCACAGGTACTGAATTTAATCAAAACTAAACTGATAAATTAAATCCACAGCGCTATCTACTCCAGATATGGCTTCTATATATAGGTCACTAATAATTCGATACCTTAGCGTAAATTCACCAAGTGAATTAAAAATACCGACCCCATACTTAACTTGTAAATCTGGCGCTATGTAACCACTTATTGTCACTTGTGAATCGTCACCAGATCCAGCTGTATCTAATTGTAGATCCTGAACACCAAATGCTTGTCCAATCTCCCCAACTACCTTTCCGCTTTTAGCTAGACTTAAACCGATTAACGTTGTCGTCATGGCGTTACCACCAGCGTCACTACCTATATCCTGTCCTCTTAATAAGTAAGATAACGCATTTGCTTGAGGCATAGGTGGAGATGAAAATATTTTTACTGTCGGTGAATCAGCAGAGCCATTCACTTTAATCCCTGCAATAACATCATCCTCTGTATTCGCTGGATTTCGTATAGCTTCGATGTCTAGATAAGGTTGATCTGCAGGGCCATTGAATAAAATCTTTCCTGTTTTGATTTGTAGATCTTGTCCGAAAGAGCGATAAGTACCGCCTTCAATATTTACTTCCCCTATAATAAATGGCGCTTTATTTTTCTGAGTTACATTTAGTTGACCAACAAGCCCTGCTTCTAAACCAAATGCAGAAAGAAGAACATTATTGCCTATTGAGATTTTAATACTAGTCTCCACTTCCATTGGCAATTGGGTTTTAGTTTCTACCGGTTGAAGATCATTATTTAAAATCACTTCATCCTTTGATACAACAACTGCACTTTCTGGCAGCTCATTAACAACAATTCTCCCCCATGGGATGCCTATACTGCCAGTGACCCTTGCTAATGTCGGAGTAATATGAATTTTCATATCTGGCTTGACTTTTAATTTAACCATTGGGGGCACATTAACTTGTAGTTCATTACCAGCAACATCGAGTCCTACTTTCCAATTCTTTAAATCATGCCAGTCTGCTAAACCATTAATATTCAAATCACCATCAGGTGTCGTTAGCTTGGAAACAAGTTCTCCATCGTGACCATTCATCTTAATGTTGATATCACCATCAGAAATATCAACAGGTGAACCGCCTCCTTTAACTACGACTTTATTAATAATGATCTCACCAACTGACTTGAGATGAAGTACCGGGCCTGAAAAGTTAATCTTTGAGTTAATAATCCCTTGAAGTTGGCTGTATTCACCTAATGCTGGTTCAAACATCGATAATGACAACGCCTCTATATTGGATATTCCTTTTATTGTTTTCTTTCCTAATAAATCATCAATTAACATCTGTCCACTTAGTTGGCCGTTATCAGTCAGACCAATAAGCCAATCTACATTAAGAACATCATTTTCCATTTCTGCATTAACTTTTATTTCATCCCAACCAATAATTAATGGTTGCTCCATTTCTTGCTCAACATTTCCTTTTGGTAAATACAAAGCCGCCTTTACATGAGGTTTCTTTTGCTCTTCCCATTTTGCAATTAGGTTCAAATTAGCTTCCCCAGTAACTTTTTTCTCTTCTGGAAGGAAAGCTTTTAACTTGCTAAATTCGAAGTGATTTACGCTTAAATCAACAATTCCTGATTTGCCCGCTAATAAATTTTTATTTAAGCAAAGCGACGTTACCCCCTGGCTCCAGCAATTAGCTTGAACAAATACTTCTGATGTTTGGATGTCATAGGATAATGCTACTTTATTGTCTAACTTCCAAGGGCCAATTTGAGTTTTGACTTCGGTTTTTGATAGTTCCCCTTTCCAAGCTTTTTTTCTATCTAGGGCACCATTAATCAAAAGATTAGCATCAATAACATTTGAGTTTAGATTTATACTCAAGCGATGCTTTTCTTCTTTACCGCTAAATTTAATTTTTAATGCTTCAAGTGTCTGCTTTTTATATTGGCCTTTACTTAAATCAACACGAAGATCAGCATTAATTTTTGGCATTGGTACTATATATCCGTTGATAGAGGCTTTTTTTAATGTTGCTTCTTTTTTCCACTTTAGCCCAAGCACATCTATATCAAGTTCAATTTTAGGCTCTGTTACTTTTCCAGTTAATGCCACTTCGCCAAGCAACTTACCGTATAAATCAGGAACACTATCTGACAATTCAGGAAAATTAACATCGACATTCAAATCCAACTCTTTATTAACTTCACCAGTAACTTCAATACCATTATCACCATGATGCAATGCTAAACTTGGGATATTGATATTAATCTCTCCTTTACCATCCTTATCATAAGTAAAAAGAGAACCATTAACATCTAATGGATACTTTCTAAATATGCCTTTAATATCAATCACAGGTATCAAAGCATTCCAACCACCTTTATCGGTAAGTGAACCACTAGTCTCAATCCTTCCACTAATATTCCCTTCTGCAGCTTCCCATTGGATACCCGGCTGGATGTTTTGAAGATCAATATCTCCTTTCCACTGTAGTAATGAACGCCAATCTATCTGAAGACCACCTGAAACCTGACCACCTAATGTCTCGATAAGTAAATCGTATAAATTTACCGATCTTGTATCTCCTTTACCTTCTAGGCGAATGTTTGCTTGAGGAATATCTTTTCCCTCTGTATGAAGAGAACCAGAAAATTGATATTTATTTAAATCACCTTTTACTCTTATAGTAGGAATTAATGCTGTTATGATTTTGTCGCCAATAAGAGGCCAATACATATCCCCTTTTGATACTTTAATATTAAAAGGCAATGTCGATTTTAAAGGCTGAATATCAGCATCAATATTTGCTTGTAATCCACCACTCAATTTAACTGAGGCCTTTAAATCAGTAACACTTCCCTCTGCATCTAAGGTAATTTTATGTCCTTTCAGCTCAGTTTCTTTAACTTTTAAAATAGCGTTTAGTGTTAAAGGATAATCGCCATCAAGCTTAACGTCGCTGTCTACACTTAAACTTGCTTGCGGCATATCTAAATAAAGACCTTTCAAATGAACATCATGTTCTCCGAGCTTGGCATTAAAATCGAGACGCTTAACTTGAATTGGATGGTCTTGCTGTAACGTAAAATCTCGTAAGGTAAATTTCTCAACATTAATATTTAACGGGATATAAATAGAGGGTAGAGTAATTTTTGAGATTGGTTTTTCTTTTGGTGATTGGTCTGGCTTTTCTCCAGTTTTTTTTTGTTTAGCCAACGTAACACTTACCTTTTCCCAAGTAAGAGGAGTGATTGTTAAGTCGCTATGGTGCAGCTTTATACCAGTATTAAATGAACGCCATTGGATACGGTTACCTAAAATGTCCATATCAATATTATTTAAACTAATATTCGTTACATTGATAGGGATAGGCATAGATAGAAGACTTGGTTCTACTGGCTCCGGCTCTTCGGTTTTTTGAGCTTCAGGTAACTCAGGCAAGACTAATGTCAAACCATCAATTGATATATCATCAACACAAAGCGCCGGTTGCATTAAACACTCAGGAGTTAAAGCTACACTTAGATTATGCACTTTGACATCAATATGCGCTTTATCTTGATAGGATATTCCGTTTAATGAAAACTCAGGTAATACACTCCCCTCCACTTTATCTATGTATAAAGAAGGTAATGCTTTTTCTGCCCCCCAAACAAGCAACTTTAATCCCGGGTTAGTAAAAACAATTGCACCTACCAATAAGAGTAGTACTAAGATTAACATTGGGGAAAATAGTGCTAAACAAATACAATGACGGCTAAAACGACGCTTTTTCTTTTGCTTTGCATCGATTACTTGATCTTGGTTTTCTTCTAAAGAACTCATACTTCAGGCCCTAAAGCAAAATGTACTTTAAATTGGTCTCTTGGTTCAGCATCCAAACCCCAAGCAAAATCGAGACGCACAGGCCCAACTGGCGATACCCATCGAATACCAAAGCCTACACCCGTTTTCCAATCAGGCGTTGATATCCACGCATCACCATAATCCACAAACGTTGCTAACCACCAATTACCAACCATTCGATATTGATATTCTAAACTACTGGTTGCTATAAATTGACCACCGGTCAAATAACCATTTTTATCTTTTGGTGATATCTCTTTATAGCCATAGCCTCTCACACTATTATCGCCACCTGCGAAGAATCGAATAGAAGGGGGGAGTTTATAAAAATTATCCGTATACATGGCTCCGATCTCGCCTCTTGCTACACCGCGATGATTTTCACCAATACTTCGGACAATTGCCCCTTGAGCTAAAAGACGCAGTAATTTTGCATCAGATGTTAATGCTTGGTCCGTTGCTTCTATGCTGAACGATTTTTTATCTCCCCACATAGGCATAGTACCTCCACGTGAGCGGCTTTTAGAAAATGACACTCCGGGTAAAACTAACCATGCAGTACCATCTTGAACCCCTTGAGTAAATTCTTCATAAAGAAAGCGAGTAAAAATGGCTCTATGCCAACCAGAATCCAATACCCAGTGACGTTCGAAAGCTAAATTTGACTCTAAACTATCAGTATCTCTATTATCTATACTCTTTAAACCATACTTAACAATGTAGTAATCTTTAAGCACCTGTTCTAGTGGGATTTTGTACGATATAGTTGCTTCTTGTTCAGCTTTTGAGATAGAAAGCCCTGTATCTAAACTGTGTCCGTATTTATTGAGCCATGGTTTCTTCCAACCGATTTTCCCTCTAACACCAACATCAGTTGAATAACCTATACTGGTCTCTAATTGATTTCGAACTTGAGGCGCTACATAGACATTAATTGGCAACTGTTGACTCATTCTAGCCGATTTCAGTTCTGGTTCAACATAGACAGACGAAAACCATTCTGTATTAGATAACGACTGGTTTAACTCACCAATTTGACTTGCAAGGTATGGGTCACCCTCTTTAAAAGGGATAATTGAGCGAACGCGTTGATCTTCAATTTGGCTTCCCTCAATCTTCGTTTTGCCAAAATGATAGCGCTGACCACTTTGATAATGCAAAAGAACCAAAGCTTGGTGCCGTCCTGGTGATATTTCTAAACGGCTTAAAGTAAATCCACCATCAAAATAACCCTTTCTTAACGCTAAGTTCTGCAAAGTTCTTTTTAGATCTTCATATTTGCCATGATTAATTATTTCACCTAGATTTAACCCTGAATTATCAACGGCATTGATAAAATCAATATCCGTTTTTGCTTCTCCCGCTATAGTAATATCACTGACATAGATATAAACAGGTTCGCCAGCATTCACGCTAAACACTAATGTGTGCTCACCTTCATGGCCTTTAATAGAGAAATTCATCGATGGATCGTAATAACCTAACGCTTTAAGTGCATCTCGGGCATTGTTTTCAAGACGAGATTGGAAACGAAGTGAAGTAGAGTACTCCTCTTCTGGTATGGCTGATATATACGCTTCAACGTTACTCAGCAAAGGTCCTTCTAAACCCTCGAGCTCTAATTCTGTTTGCGCTGATACTCTTACTGAAAGTAGAGTCAAACAGAAAATAAATAAGAGGTGCAACTTATTTATCATACTTATAATTATTCTATTGATTCATGAATGCATTCTATGTAATGGTAACTTACTCACTTAGTAGAGTAGCACAAGGTAAAAGTCTTCTAAATAACTCAGTTGAAGGATGTGACATGACTATAAATAAACAAGACTCACTCCCCTCTCATTTTATTTCTCAGGTTGCTTTAGAAATAACACCTCCAGACCATGAGGTAATTTATGTGGGTATGGGATGTTTTTGGGGCGCAGAACGCTTGTTTTGGCAATTACCAGGAGTTTACTCAACTGCCGTGGGATACACTGGTGGAAATACACTAAATCCGAGCTATAAAAATGTATGTACAGGAACAACAAACCACGTAGAAGTAGTAAAAATAGTCTTTAATCCTACCCTTATCTCTCTGGAAACTGTGCTACATTCTTTTTGGCAGAACCACAATCCAACACAAGGAATGCGTCAAGGTAATGATATAGGAACACAGTACCGCTCGGTTATTTATACTAACTCAGAACAACAACGGCAAATTGCAGAAGAAACACAGCAGCAATATCAATCCGCACTAGAGAAACAAGGCATTAATGCACCAATAACAACAGAAATACTGCCTATAAATATTTTCTATTTTGCCGAAGAGTACCACCAACAATATTTAGCTAAAAATCCTAATGGTTACTGCGGGTTAGGTGGAACTGGAGTCTGTTTTCTATAAACAGAAAGGTACTCATCACGAGCACCTTTCATCTTAATATGATTAACAACCTCTATATATTATCACACGGCATTACCGATAGTTGACGAATGTGCTGATTAACCTCACTCATTACTGATAACATTTTTCTATTCTCTTTATTTGGCATCAGTAGTTTACCTCCATCAAATTCAAAAGAGCCCACTCCCTCAATGTGAAGCTGACCTTTAAATAAGGTTTTAACAAAGCGTGCCACTTGAAGTGGTCTATAAGCCTTAAAATTTCTAAACATAGCCATTACCTCAATAATCCATATAAGGTGTTAATTAAACGTCCATCAAAAATAAACCACTTTGCCATTCACGTTCTAAACAGCATTTAAATTAAACATTTGTTAACACTATAGTTCGCAAAACAGCGTGCAACAAGCTAGATTTTACTTTTTTACAACAATTTACAATTGATAGATTTATACTGGTCGAATCGCTTTTTATTATACTCTGCACTACACTACAAAGACTTATTTCTCAGGATAATAAAAATGAACACAGTCAAACTATTCGCTCTTAGTGCTTATCTATTACCTTCTCTTTCTTTTGCTCACAACATTTCATTAAACCAACCAGTACCACCAGTAACGGTTAGTCAATATGGTGAAATTACTTACACCAACGACACCCCTACTTATCAAAAATGGAACAGTAATCAGCTAAAAGGGAAAGTTGGAGTTTTACAAGCCATTGCAGGCCGAAGCAGTGCAAAAGCAATGAACGCCGATCTTATGAGTGCTATAACCTTAGAAAAGTTCCCTGAATCAAAATATCAAACTACAACAATTATTAATCAAGACGATTCTATTTGGGGTACTGGTGGGTTTGTAAAATCTTCTGCTGAGGAAAGCAAAAAAGAATTTTCATGGTCATCGATGGTTCTTGATGAAAATGGCAAGGTAGCTACAGCTTGGGATCTTCAGCCTGAAAGCTCTGCAATCATTGTCCAAGATAAAAAAGGGAATGTACTTTTTGTAAAAGAAGGCAAACTAACTTCTGATGAAATAAAACAAGTCATTAGCTTAATTCACGCTCAGCTATAAATAAATGCCTTGCTTATAAATTGTTATATTATTACATTTACCACTCAAGTTTCTTTCGGGTGGTACAATGCAATCGTACTTTTTTACTAAACAGCGTTGGTTAAATTGGAGTTTAGCAATTACTCTAGCGCTATTTAGTGTCTTGGTTGCTTATCATCAAATTGATTCCAACACTCAACATCATGAACACCACCACTGTCAATTATTTCATTCTATTGGATCTGGTCTTGTTATTCATGTCAGCTCTCCCTCTATTATTCCTCAAGTTATTATTCATTTTGAATTCTCTACTGTCGAAAATAGCTCTCCATTTTCAATTACCGTTCACTCGCGAGCACCTCCTCTCTCTATCGTCTAACATTCATAAATTACATCACATTTATAACTCTTAGATAATAGGAAGCCATTATGCTTATCTGTAACAAAAAAAATGCACTACGACTCATCATCTCTACTACATTATTTTCAGTACCACTAATGACTTATGCCGCGGATCACCATGACAATCATGATGGACACGATCATTCAGAGCATCGTCAACACGGAGCACACGTTCATGGTGTTGTAGAAACAAATATAGCTCAAGATGGTGACCATTTACTTTTTGAAATCACAGCTCCAGGCTCTGACGTTGTAGGATTTGAACACGCTCCTAAAAACAAAGAGCAAGAGCAGTTATTAGAGCAAGCTATTGCTAAACTAAAAAAACCAAATGCAATTTTCTCTCTACCAGAGTCTGCTAACTGTGAAGTTTCGGATATACATGTTTCTCATAATATGAAAAGCGAAGACCACGATGACCATGACCATGACCATGACCATGACCATCATGATGATGATGCTCACCATGAAGAACATCAAGGTGAACATGGTGAATTTACTGCTCAATATGAATATCATTGCGAAACAATGTCGAAATTAAATCAAATAGAAACACAGTGGTTTAGTGTATTTTCTCATACTCAAAAAATGACAGTTCAATACTTAGGTGATTCAGGACAGAAAGCGGCAACATTCACCGCTAAAAAAGCCGTTCTCGCTCTATAATTTAGGCATGGCGGTGGCAACACCGTCATTATTAATATGAATATAATTGAATTATCAAATCTGACTTTTTGTTGGCCAAACCACACAGAGCAAACTCTTAATATTCCAAGTTACCAACAACAACAAGGAACGAAGGTATTTATCAAAGGCCCAAGTGGCAGTGGTAAATCTACTTTACTTAGCCTGCTTACAGGGATCTTGTCCCCTACAGAAGGAACGGTTAGCATTAATGGTACTGATATTAATCAGTTAACATCAAATCAGCGAGACAGATTTAGAGCGGATAATATTGGCTATATATTTCAGCAATTTAACCTACTTCCTTATCTTTCTGTTGTTGATAATGTAATTTTGCCATATCAATTTTCATCACAAAAAGACCTATCAAAACAAGAACTGATAAAAGAAGCTGAGCGCCTACTCAATCAACTTCAATTGCCTGTTTCTCATTTTAACAAACCCATTACTGATTTAAGTATTGGTCAACAGCAGCGAGTTGCAGCGGCAAGAGCGTTTATTGGAAAACCAAAATTGATCATTGCAGATGAGCCAACTTCAGCATTAGACCACGACAGTCGCTTTGCTTTTATTCAGCTATTAATGGAAGAGTGTGAAAGCAGTGGTGCTGGATTGCTTTTTGTTAGCCATGATCCAAGTTTAGAATCTCTTTTTGATCGTTGTATTGATTTAAGAACCTTAAATAATGTGGGAGGCATACAGTGATTGGTATTGCTCAATTAGCGTGGAAGAGCTTAAAAAACCGTAAAACCACCGTAATATTAACCGTTCTCACTATCGCTATTTCTGTCATGCTGTTGATGGGCGTTGAGCGCATTCGAACTCAAGCAAAAAACAGCTTTGCCAATACCATCTCTAACACAGATTTAATTGTTGGTGCACGCTCTGGTCAGGTTAACCTACTGCTTTATTCGGTTTTCCGTATCGGTAATGCCACCAACAATATTGATTGGAAAAGCTATCAAGAGATCAGCAATCAAAAGTCAGTAAAATGGTCAATTCCAATCTCTCTAGGCGACTCTCATAAAGGCTTTAGAGTCATGGGGACCAATCAAGATTACTTTCGTTTTTACCAATATGGAAAAAAACAACCACTAACGTTTAAAGAAGGTAAGCCATTCTCACACTTATTTGATGTTGTTCTCGGTGCCGATGTGGCAAAGAAACTAAACTACCAATTAGGTGATAAATTAGTTATTGCTCATGGAATTAGTGATCAATCCTTTACTCGCCATGATAATTTACCTTTTACCGTTACTGGTATTTTAGCTCCAACAGGAACACCAGTAGATAAAACTCTACATGTTTCTTTAGGCGCGATAGAAGCGATACATGTTGGCTGGGAGAGCGGAGCTCATTTAGGTAATACCCCTGATGCAAAAACATTAGAGCAACACCAGTTTGAGCCTAAAGAAATTACCGCATTCATGTTAGGGCTAAACTCAAAGATTCAGACTTTTGCTCTTCAGCGCTATATTAATGATTACAGCAAAGAACCCCTTAGTGCCATTCTTCCTGGTATCGCTTTACATGAACTATGGGGAATGATGTCGATGGCAGAACAAGCTTTATTAGCTGTCTCTGTTTTCGTGGTCATTGCAGGATTAATGGGAATGCTCACTAGCTTATTAACTAGCTTACAAGAAAGGCGACGAGAAATGGCTATCTTAAGATCAATGGGAGCTCAACCTAAACATATTTTTGCCCTACTTGTTAGTGAAGCTGTCGTAATAACGACCTTTGGGATCATCGTAGGCCTACTGGGTTTATATCTTTCTTTATCTATATTACAACCCATAATCCAACAGTATTATGGCATCGCCATTGAACTTACATTACCAAGTTTATACGAATTAAAGCTATTAGCTCTTGTTCTGTGCTCTGGTTTTATTATTGGCGTCATACCTGCCATTCAAGCATATCGACACTCGTTGAGTGACGGTATGACAATTAGACTTTAAGGATAAACATGAAAAAGAAATTCTTACTCTGTTTCTTATTACTTCTGCCCTTTAGTGCAATAAGTAATGAAGTATTAAAACTCGATTGGATTGACTTAGTTCCTGAACAGGAAAGAAATCAATTTGATGCGGTAGGTATGCCTAAAGTTGATCATAATGGTGCCCAAATGCAGCAATCTCTTGTTGGCGGAGTTCGACAAGAATTAAATGGTAGCATGGTAAAAATACCAGGGTTTGTTATTCCTTTAGAAGGTGATGACAAAGTAATCACTGAGTTTTTACTTGTACCTTATTTTGGGGCTTGTATTCACGTACCACCACCACCACCAAATCAAATCATTTATGTAAAATTTGAAAAAGGTGCACCAATACAACAATTATGGGATGTCATTTATATAGTAGGGACACTAAAAACAGAAACCATCAATAGTGAATTAGCAGAAACTGGCTATCTTATTGAAGGAGTTAGCCTAGAAGAATACGATGACGAATAAAATGTAACATATATGTAAACTCGCGTTTATCTTTCCTATTGTTATATATAATGGGAAAGATAGACGAGCGTTGCAGTATAACCCGTTGCAATCACTACACTATACAGTACTTTTTTTAAATTTGATCCTTTCATGAAATCCCCCTTATAAAAAACACACTTATTATTTTAACAAAAAATTATCATTTAACCACGCTTAGACTCTTTCTTTTTGTTAGTTTTTCTTAATTATTGCTTTGAGATTAAAGTTTTTATTTTCTAATACCGATAATATAAAAAGAGAACCGTTACTCAGGGCTAGGTTAATCATGAACTCACCACAAAAAATCATCACAAAAGATGAGCAAATAAAAGAACAGCCAACACACAAAAAAGAGCATTACGTTGTAAGCAGTGCTCGACGACTTACTGAGATCGCGGTAAAACAAGGTCTTGCTGCAAAACTGCAAACACCGAAACCAGAAGAAACACTTCTAAAACGCGCTTTGTATCGAGAGAAGTTATTACGTGAGCAGCAACAGCAAAACTTAGAACAAATAATTAAATTTGCTTATGATTATTGTAATGATGAGACAGCGGGAGAGCCCGATCCTGATTGGCTTCATCGTTTTTTTGAAATGGCTAAAGACATTCATGACCCATCCATGCAACGTTTATGGAGCCAGATCTTTAAGCAAGAAATTATCACTCCCGGCTCAACGTCAATGAAAGCACTTAAAGTGTTAAAAGACATGACTCAACGAGAAGCACAAACATTTCAGCGAGCAGCCTCATTAGCCTGTAGTTTTGGACAAGACAACAGTAAAAAATTACTTCTCGGCTATAAATGCGCTGGCACTCTCTTCAATCTGTATAAAACAGAAGGCCCACAACTGGTTCATTTAGGTAACTATAAGCTTCCTTACTCCAGTTTATTACTGCTGATAGAGTTAGGTTTATTGCTTGGTACTGAATTAGAGTCTGGAGAAATAGAGTTTGAACCCGCATTACCGCTGCAATATCAGGGTAAAAACATTGCAATAAAACCAATGCAAAAAGGGGCTAGACTTGTTTATTACCGCTTCAGTCCAACAGGTTCTGAGCTATGTAAGTTATTAGGGAATAAACCTAATGAAAATTATTACGACAATCTCATTAGCCTGCTAAGTCAAAAGTTCATTGTGGAAACTGACGTAAAGAAAACCATTTCAACAACCGCTTAATTGTCTTTCTTCTTTTCATAATAAAGCCCTTAAATAATCAAATATGTAAGGGCTTATGTTTAGGTAATGCGATGAGAAAAATCACTCTTACTGAATAATCGCTCTTGCCTTCAAGCCTATTAAGCATTGCTCAACAAGTGCATCAATTGACTCTTTACCCGCAGGCAAATCGATCTCAGGATTTAACGGCTGTTGGTATTCAGAATCAATCCCTGTGAAGTGTTTTATTTCCCCTGCTCGTGCTTTTTTATACAAGCCTTTAGGGTCCCTTTTTTCACATTCATCCAAGGAAGTATTCACAAAGACTTCTAAAAACTCGCCCTCTGGTAGTAATTCTCGAACCATTTGGCGCTCTGCTCTATGAGGTGAAATAAACGCACTTAATACAATTAACCCGGCATCAGCCATCAATTTTGAAAGCTCTCCGATACGTCTGATATTTTCTTGCCTATCATGATCCGAAAAGCCTAGATCGTTACACAAGCCATGACGAACATTATCTCCATCTAGCAGATAAGTATGATAACCAAGCTCTGCTAATTTGTTTTCTAATGCTCCAGCTATGGTTGATTTCCCTGCGCCAGATAGCCCAGTAAACCAAAGCACTGCTGGCTGCTGGTTTTTCAATGTAGAGCGAGTGTCTTTAGTTACTGAATGTTGGTGCCAAACAATATTTTCATCTTTCACAACGTCTTTGACAGTCATGTTTCATCCTTGAATTAAAATGGGAAAAAATAAGGGATTAACGTAAGTACCAAAACCGAATAAATAATCGACATGGGTAACCCCACTTTTACGTAATCAAGTAGCGTGTAATTACCCACACTAAATACTAATAAATTGGTTTGATAGCCATAAGGAGATATGAAACTAGCACTTGCCCCAAATAATACCGCCATAATAAATGGCATTGGATCAACCCCGTAACCTAGCGCCATGCTATACCCGATAGGGAAAGCCAAAGCCGCTGCTGCGTTATTAGTAATTAACTCAGTTAGCACTAAGGTAATTAAATAAACCGCAATCAAGGCACCAATCACTCCCCAACCGTTAAATAACTCCATGAACATATTACCGAGCTGTACCGACAAACCCGATGACAACATTAATTGAGCAATAGAGAGCGCAGCCCCAACAATAACGACAATGTCGATAGGGAAACGTCGGCGTAGTTCTCCAATATTAATCACGCCAAGCGCTAACAATGCCAAAAGATAGACCGACAACCCTTTGATAATTGGGAATATATTCAATAACTCAGCAGCAATAACACCAGCAAAACCCAACAAAACCAGCGCACTTTTATCACCATCCAGTTTTGCTGCCGAATCAAGATCACTAATAATGACAAATTCACGCTTTAACTGCTGTTTACTCTGTTCGAAATCTTTTCCCGGTACTAAAACTAACGTATCTCCCGCTTGCAGTTCAATCTTACCTAAACCACCTTCAAGGCGTTCGTGTCCACGCCGAATCGCAACCACCACGGCATCAAAACGATCTCTAAATTTCGAAGATTTAATGCTTTTGCCACGAATGGAGGCCGATTGGCTCACCACCACTTCAATTAAGTTTTGCCCATTTAAATGGTGCTGCCCAAAGAGCGTTAAGCCATTAATTTCTTGTAATGTAGTCACACTTTCAATGTCACCACAAAACAATAATCTATCACCGGCTAATAGCACCATCTCAGGATCAACTGATACTATTGTTTTTCCTTCTCTAATCACTTCAGCCAAAAACAATTTTCTTAATGCTCTTAAGTTATTTTCTGCAATCGACTTACCAACCAATGGCGAGCCACCTTCGACTCTTGCCTCTAAAAAATAAGGCAACTCATCTTGATGGCCTTCATCGTACTGGGGCAATAAATAACTTAGTGGTATTAGAATGAATAACCCACCAAGTAGCACAGCGATACCAATGGTTGTTGGTGCAAAGAAACTTAAACTTGGTAAACCTGCATCTTCGACAAAACTATTAATAATTAAATTGGTAGAAGTACCAATTAGAGTTAGGGTACCACCTAAAATTGCAGCGTAAGAAAGAGGAATAAGCAGGCGAGAAGGTGCGTGGCGTTGATTACGCTTTATCGCACCAATTAAAGACACCACCACTGCGGTATTATTAGTAAAAGAAGAAAGAATAGCGGTTGATAAGCCCAATTTGCCTACCACACTCCCTAACCTTCCTTCCGAAATATGACGCCCAACCCAACTGATAAGGCGTGTTTTTTCTAAAGCACAAGAACTCAGGATTAATAACACCAAGGTTAATAGTGACGAGTTAGTAAAGTTTTTTGCCAAACTAGGTAAATCAATCATCCCTAGCATAAAAGCAATAAACGCTGCCCCTGCAAAAATCACACTTGGTTTTAATTTACTTGCTAATAGACTCACAATAATTAGAGCCAATAAAGCCAGAACGAATCCTTGTTCCCATGCCATAGACGGTTCCTTTTTAAGCCATTAACTTAAAAGCTTAGAAATATCTTGTGCTCCCCAATGAGGGAAATGTTTACGAACTAACGCATTTAACTCCACCTCAAAAGCACTGACATTATCATTGATAGGCTTCACATCGCTTAACTCAGATAGGTTTTGGATCATCCCAGCCCCTACCGTCACGTTAGTTAAACGGTCAATAAAGATAAAACCACCCGTTTCTGCACAATCTTGGTAACGATCTAAGCTTACCGCTTCTGTTAATGATACGTCACACAAGCCAATACCATTTAATGGCAGCTCTGGTGCATCAAAGGTTTCTAGGCTATTGATATTTACCTGATGATGAATCGCATCAATTTGACCTACCGTTTTCTTACCGGCAATTTTAATATCGTACTGACGACCTGGTTCTAGTCCTTTTTCTGTCATCCATACAATCTCAGCCTTAAATTGATCTGTCGCTTGTAAGCTAGAGTTTGCCTTCACTAACAAATCACCACGGCTAATATCAATCTCATCTTCTAACGTTAATGTCACTGCTTGACCTGCTTGTGCTGATTCTAAATCACCATCAAACGTCACAATGCGCGCCACTTTTGATTTTTTACCCGATGGTAGCGCTACAATTTCATTACCAACAGCAATGCCACCCGATGAAACGGTGCCTGCAAAACCACGGAAATCTAGATTTGGACGATTCACATATTGCACTGGAAATCTAAATTCACCATTGCCTCTGTCTGAATCGATATCTATGTTCTCAAGCACCTCTAATAGAGGCACACCTTGATACCAAGCCAGCGCTTCACTCTGGTTTACTACGTTATCTCCTTCTAGAGCAGATAGCGGAAGAATAGAAATATCTAGGTTTGGATTATTTAGCTTTTTGGAAAAAGTTAAATACTCTTCTTTAATCTCTTCAAAGCGAGATTCAGAATAATCGACCAAATCCATTTTATTTACCGCTACCACAAAATGACGGATACCTAAAAGGTTCGCGATATAAGAATGACGACGTGTTTGATCAAGCACCCCTTTACGTGCATCAATCAAAATAACCGCAACATTACAGGTAGATGCACCGGTTGCCATATTACGAGTGTACTGCTCATGCCCCGGCGTATCGGCAATAATAAACTTACGTTTTTGGGTTGAGAAATAACGATACGCAACATCAATGGTGATCCCTTGTTCACGCTCAGCTTGCAGGCCATCAACCAATAATGCCAAGTCAGGACGTTCACCTGTTGTACCGACGCGTTGGCTATCGGCATGAACCGCATCTAACTGATCTGCATAGATTTGTTTTGAGTCATGGAGTAATCGGCCTATGAGGGTACTTTTACCATCATCCACCGAACCACAAGTTAAAAATCGAAGTAATGATTTGTATTGATGTTCTTTTAAATAAGCTTCAATACCAAGCTCTTCTAATTGTTGCTCTACTGCACTATTCATTATTTAATCCTTCCTTAGATGCTTGATATTAAAAGTAACCTTGGCGTTTTTTCAGCTCCATAGAGCCAGATGAATCATGATCTATCGCACGACCTTGACGCTCACTTGAGGTAGCAACCAGCATTTCTTCAATGATTTCAGATAAGGTGTTTGCTGTTGATTCCACCGCCCCTGTTAATGGGTAGCAACCTAAGGTTCTAAAGCGAATGTCTTTATGTTGGATTTCTTCACCTTCTTCTAACTCTAAACGCTCATCGTCTACCATGATCAACATGCCATCACGCTCAACCACTGGACGCTTCTCAGATAAATAAAGCGGAACAATTTCAATATTTTCTAAATAGATGTATTGCCAAATATCCAATTCAGTCCAATTTGATAATGGGAAAACTCGGATGCTTTCCCCTTTATTAACTTGTCCGTTATAGGTATTCCATAACTCTGGACGCTGATTTTTTGGGTCCCACGTATGATTTTTATCTCGGAAAGAATACACACGCTCTTTAGCTCGAGATTTTTCTTCATCACGACGTGCACCGCCAAAAGCCGCATCAAAACCATACTTGTTTAGCGCTTGCTTTAAGCCCTGAGTTTTCATGATATCGGTATGCTTTGATGAACCATGAACAAATGGGTTAATCCCCATTGCTAAGCCTTCTGGGTTCTTATGTACCAATAAGTCAAAACCGTATTTTTCTGCCGTTTTTTCTCGAAATTCAATCATTTCTTTGAATTTCCAATCCGTATCAACATGAAGAAGTGGGAATGGGATTTTTCCAGGATAAAAGGCTTTGCGTGCAAGGTGCAGCATGACTGAAGAGTCTTTACCAATCGAGTACATCATTACTGGGTTATCAAACTCAGCAGCAACTTCACGAATAATGTGGATACTTTCAGCTTCTAGCTGTTGTAGGTGAGTTAATCGTTTTGCGTCCATGTATTTTTGTCCTTTAGGCTAAATTTGGTAATGACACCATTAATGGAATTAATTGCTCTAACAAGCATCAATTCTCTTTTTACATGGTGGCTATTTTTCATTCCAATAAAGTCACTATAGACGGGTTACTTTATTACCTGAAATTCTAAAATTTCATTTTTTATTCGATTTAATGCTAACGAAGTTTTTCTTAAATAAAACGGGACACAAAAAACAACATATAAATTCATGGTTAAGCTGTGATCTTGTTACCGTAAACCACACGGAAAGAAGATCAAGCGCACACATTAGAAGACAAATTACATTTATAACATAACCAATCTGTTATCTTCATTGGCGCTTTTATGATTATCACCTTTTGGAGAACACTATGAAACTCTCAGCTAAACCTGTATCGCTAGCCGTTCTTGCTGGCTTAGGCTTACTAACCTTGTCTGGCTGTACAACAACAGAAGACACAAATGAAGTAATTAAGCTACGTGTTGTAGAAACGACAGATATCCATACCAACCTAATGGATTACGATTACTACAAAGATAAGCCATCTCAAAAAATCGGTTTAGCGCGCACAGCCACGTTAGTTAAAGAAGCTCGTAATGAAGTAACCAACAGTGTTCTTGTTGATAACGGTGACTTACTGCAAGGGAGCCCAATGGGTGACTACATGGCAGATAAAGGGATTGAAGCTGGCGAAGTTCACCCTGCATATAAAGCCATGAATCAATTAGATTACGATGCAGGTAACATTGGTAACCACGAATTTAACTATGGTTTAGAGTTCTTAGCAGAATCAATTAACGATGCAGATTTCCCATACATCAGTGCTAACGTTTATGATGTAGAAACCAAAGAGCATTACTTCAAGCCATACATCATTAAGACACATACATTTAAAGATACTGCCGGCGTAGAACACGAAATCAAAGTCGGCTACATCGGTTTTGTTCCACCACAAATCATGGTATGGGATAAAAAAAATCTTGAAGGTAAAGTCTACGCTCGTGATATCAAAGAAACCGCAGAAGAGTTAATTCCTCAAATGAAAGCGGAAGGTGCGAATGTTATTGTTGCGATTCCTCACTCAGGTGTATCAACTGACCCGTACAAACAAGGCGAAGAAAACTCTACTTACTACTTATCTGAAGTCGAAGGCATTGATGCAATCGCATTTGGCCACTCTCATGCTGTTTTCCCAGGTAAAGGGTTCGACAACATGCAAGGTATCGATAACGAAAATGGCACCATCAATGGCGTTGCCGCTGTTATGCCTGGACGTTGGGGTAGCCATGTTGGTGTAATGGATTTAACTCTTGAACAAAAAGATGGTGAGTGGGTTGTTGCTAACGGTAAATCAGAAGCTCGCCCTATCTTTGATAAAAACAACAAAAAATCATTAGCGGCGGCTGATGAAGGTATTGTTAAAGCATTAGAATCAGATCATAAAGGCACACGTGAGTTCGTTAACCAACCAATTGGTAAAGCTGATGACGTGATGTATAGCTTCTTAGCCTTAGTTCAAGACGACCCAACAGTTCAGATTGTTAACCTTGCGCAAAAAGATTACGTTGAGCGCTTTATTCAAGGAGATCCTGATTTAGATGGTACTCCTGTACTTTCTGCTGCTGCTCCATTTAAAGCAGGCGGTCGTGGCAATGATCCAACAAACTTTACTGAAGTTGAATCAGGTCAATTAACTTTCCGTAATGCAGCGGATTTATACCTATACCCAAATACCCTAGTGGCAATGAAAGTGACAGGTAAAGAAGTAAAAGAGTGGCTTGAATGTTCTGCTGGCCAATTTAAACAAATTGATATCAATAGCACAGCACCACAACAATTAATTGATTGGGATGGCTTCCGTACTTATAACTTTGATGTAATGGATGGCGTTAATTACCAAATCGATGTAACTCAACCAGCAAAATATGATGGTGACTGTAACCTTGTTAACGAAGGTTCTGAGCGTATAGTTGGACTTACTTACCAAGGTAAACCAATTGACATGAAGCAAGACTTTATCATTGCGACGAACAACTACCGAGCTTACAGCAACAAGTTCCCTGGCACAGGTGCTGATTTCATCGCTTTTGATGCACCAGATGAAAACCGCACAGTGCTTGCGAGCTACATTTCTCGTGTAAGCAAAGAAGAAGGTCAAGTAAAACCAGCAGCAGATAACAACTGGTCTTTTGCTCCAATTAAGAGCAACAAAAAACTGGATATCCGTTTTGAAACATCACCAAGTGACAAAGCAGCTCAGTTCATCAAAGACAAAGGCCAATACCCAATGAAGCATGTAGCGACTGATGATGTTGGCTTTGCGGTATACCAAATTGATTTAGCAAAATAAATAAAATTTACATTTTCTACAGCATAAATAGCATGGTGATTTCACCATGCTATTTTTTTATACCTATGTAATTAATTAGATGACCTATTTATTACGCAGAAAAAGAAAATAAAAAAATAAGGATTAATTGATGCCTAAAAAAACAAACATAGGTATCTTGAGAGTATTCATTTTAAATCGAGATAACACCTATGATTCATTGGCAAAAAATACCATTTAATAACTTAACTACCGTCCAACTGTATGAACTTATCCGCTTAAGAGTCGATGTTTTTGTGGTTGAACAAACTTGTCCATATCCTGAATTGGATGGCAAAGATTGCCAAGATGGGGTTTATCATTTAATTGGGATGAAAAATAATGAAATAATCGCCTGCGCTCGATTATTGCCTGCAGGGATTAGTTATAGCAATGTCAGTATTGGTCGCGTAGCAACAAAAGAAACAGCAAGAGGTAATGGTTTAGGTCACGAACTCATCTCTCAAGCTTTACTGAATTGTGAAGAATTATGGCCAGGGGAAAGTATTGATATTGGGGCTCAAGAACATTTAACTCACTTTTATCAAAAGCATGGTTTTAATGTAATTTCCGATATGTACCTTGAGGATGATATCCCTCATGTCGACATGCGATTAATAAAATAATGAAACCTATAATGACCCCTATCAACCTTGCTATTGTCTTACTTATATTAGGCAATTTACTGGCATCGCTATCTGATGTAGCTGTAAAAGTTCTTGATGGTGGGGTCTCACCTTTTCAATATATTTTCTTACGTCAATTAGTCTCTCTCGCTCTTCTTTTTCCATTTTGGGTTCGCCAACCACCAACAGTAAGAAATTTAAGTAACCCCAAAATAACGCTATTAAGAGCCCATATTCTCTTAATTGGTAGTTGTTGTATGGTGGTATCTATCACTTATTTAACCCTTGCGACTGCCAATGCCGTTTTTTATACAGCACCTTTATTAATGATCCCACTTTCAATGCTGTTGCTTAATGAAAGGCCATCAGCAAAGAAAGTGCTTCAAACCGTTATTGGGTTTATTGGTGTTCTAATTATTCTTCGCCCTTCTCAATTTCATTGGGCAGCTATTTTTGCTTTAGGAACGGCAACAACGCTAGCGCTATATAATCTTTTAGTTAGAAAAATCCCCAATGACCAATCCGTTATTACCACGCTGTTTTGGACAACCAGTCTATCCCTACCTGTTGCTGGAGGCCTGGCATGGTTCTATTGGCAACCATTAACTCATAATGAAGTGCTTTGGATTACATTAAGCGCCGCCTTTATTATTAGTTATAATGGCCTAGCAACCATGGCATACAAAAAAGCCCCGGCAACTCAGATTTCTTTAGCTGAATATTCAGGGCTTATATTTGTGGTTTTATTTGGCGTAATTTGGTTTGATGAAGTGCCAGATGCATTAACTGCGGCGGGAATTGCGTTAATCATTCTCCCTCTAATGCCTAAAACATGGTTAAAGAACTTAAGAGGGAGGCGTTAATAGGAAAGAATAAGAACTTTATTTACTGCGGCCAAAGTTACCATCTGACATTCTAAAGTACATAATTGCTTGGTTATCTCGCTCTATCTGAAGGATGTCTAATTCACCCTGCGGATTAAGCTTAAAACGAAATAATTGACCTTTTTTAATATTGCTCAATGGTTTATCGGCACCTTCGATTTTAACCACCTTGTTTAGTTCTGTGAGCGACAGATTATTTTTTCTAAATACTTGATACAGCGTATCACCCGCTTGAATTTGATAATCATGCCACTTTGCAGAAGTTTGAGTTGATTGCGAGGCTTTAACTTCCGTTATTTTTTTTTCTGGCTCTGCTTCTATGTTCTCTTTTTCGACGTCATAAGCAGAAGGCGTATTACGAAGTGCTGCTTCTTGCTCACTCAAACCTTTTAAATTTAAGCTGACACTTTGTCTTTGCATTTCAGGTGCAGGGATCATCGTAGGCTGAATGCTCTCAACCGCTTCCTCTGCACCGCTTGGTAATAGAATTAAAACAAAAGTCACTGGCACTAAAATACGTAATGCTTTTTGATGAAATTGAGGTAAGCGCTGCCAATAAGGTAAGACTTGTTCTATCAGAGGCTCACACTTTTCCTTTAAATTAGCCAATTGCTCAGAAAAATCTGGGCGTTTTATATTCATTTTTTTCTTTTTATTCATACCATCGCCTCATGCGAAACTGGTGAGCTCACGTTTTATTCTAATATCAGAGTACAAAGAAGTACAAAAGTTTACCTTAAGCTTAGATCTCTGTATCCTTTAGTCTTTCGTTTATACCATATAAAGAAAGAGAGACAGCATGTCTGAAGTAAAATTAGAAACAGTAGAACAGAGAGCAAGCTACGGTATTGGCCTTCAAATGGGTCAACAACTTGCACAGTCAGGTCTTGAAGGCCTAAACGTTGCAGCTATCGCTAAAGGTATCGCTACTTCATTAACTGGCGACATGCCAGAAATCGAAGTTGACGCGATCAACGAAGCACTTCAAGCTCTTCACATGCGCGCTGAAGAAGCTCGTGCTGAAGCTTCTAAAGCTGCCGCTGCTGATGGCGAAGCTTTCCTAGCTGATAACGCTCTTCGTTCAGAAGTAACTGTACTTGAGTCAGGCCTTCAATATGAAGTACTAACTGAAGGTACTGGTGAGATTCCAACTTCTGATAAAACAGTACGTGTTCATTACCACGGTATGCTAACTGACGGTACAGTATTTGACAGCTCTGTAGAGCGCGGTCAACCTGCTGAGTTCCCAGTAACTGGCGTTATCGCTGGTTGGGTTGAAGCTCTTCAACTAATGCCTGTAGGTTCTAAGTGGAAACTTGCTATTCCACAAAACCTTGCATACGGTGAGCGTGGCGCTGGCGCTGCAATCCCTCCATATGCAGCACTAGTATTCGAAGTAGAACTACTAGACATCATCTAATCTTTCTCAAAAAAGATTAAAAATAGAATTAAAAAGCGATGACTATATGCATCGCTTTTTTTTATGTTATAAAAACAAAATGCTATAAAAAAAAGCAAATAATATTAAAAGGATATGACAATGAAAAAAACAGCGATGATTTCGCTGTCTTTTTTTCATGAAAACAAACTAGTTATATTCCTGAACCAGCTGTCTCTCCGTTATCTTCATGCAAGCCACACTCCCTTTTTAAACCAAAGAAGCGAGTCTCCTCTTCCTTCATACCCGGCTCCCACTTCTGAGTCGTATGAGTGTCACCTACAGAGAGATAACCTTCATCACGCAATGGGTGGTAAGGCAAACTACGTTCTTCTAAAAAGTAATGAACATCTTTATTACTCCAGTCCAACACAGGTAAAAATTTAAACACCCCATTTTGAATACTAAGCACTGGTAAGTTTGCACGAGAGTTTGATTGCTCACGACGTAAACCTGAAAACCAAATACCGACTTCAAGTTGATCCAGTGCTCGGCGCATCGGCTGAACTTTATTTAGCTTATTATACTGCTCAATTCCCTCAACCCCTTTCTCCCACAATTTACCATAACGTGCTTCTTGCCAATTTGGCGTTTCTTCCGCGGTAAACACATGCAGATTTAGTTTTAGTCGCTCAGTGAGTTGGTCAACAAACTGATAAGTCTCAGGAAATAAATATCCTGTATCGGTTAAAATCACCGGAGTATCCGCTTTTGCGTCAGTGACTAATTGCAACATCACTGCTGCTTGAATCCCAAAACTTGAGGACACCGCAGGGTTTCCTTCTAAGTTCTCTAACGCCCATAAGATTCGTTCTTGAGCGGTTAGCGTTTCAAGCTCTGCATTGACTTCCGATAATCGTAATATTTGCTCAACTTTAGTTAATGACAGCAGCTCTGATAATTGCAATTTAGGCATAAAAGTCCCTTTTTGATACTTTCACTTCATCCACAATGCCGGTTCGAATGGTAAAATCACCAAACCCTTCATTACCTTGGCGCTCTGTAGCCCAGCGTCCTACTAACTCATCAATTTCTGCTAAAATTTGTCGGTCTGTAATATTCTCTTTATACATTTTAGGCACACGAGTACCACTACGATTGCCACCTAAATGGAAGTTATAACGCCCAGGCGCCTTACCAACTAAGCCAATTTCAGCCAACATCGCACGGCCACAGCCATTTGGACAACCTGTCACACGGAAGATGATATTATCTTCTTCTGGCAAGTTATGCTTTTTCAACACACCTTCAATTTCAGTAACAAACTCAGGCAAGAAACGCTCTGCTTCAGCCATTGCTAACGGACAAGTAGGAAACGCCACACACGCCATTGAATTTTTACGCTGCTCTGAATGCCCATCGTCAATTAAGCCATGCTCACGAGCAATTTGCTCTATCTGATCTTTTTGCTCCGCTGGTACACCAGCAACGATTAAATTCTGGTTGGCAGTCATTCTAAAATCGCCTTGGTGGATCTTAGCTATTTCAGCAACCCCTGTTTTTAGTGGTTTTCCCGGATAATCTAATAAGCGACCATTTTCGATAAATAATGCTAAGTGATGCTTACCATCAATGCCTTCAACCCAACCAATTCGATCACCACGCTCTGTTAACTCATAAGGGCGACTTGCTTCAAATTGAATACCAGCACGTTTTTCCACTTCGGCTTTAAATACATCAACACCTACACGATCTAACGTATATTTTGTTTTTGCATTTTTACGATTTGAACGATTACCCCAATCACGCTGAGTCGTCACAACAGCGGCGGCGACTTCTAACGTTTTTTCTAGTGATACAAAACCGAAATCATCCGCTTTACGTGGGTAAGTTGCAGTATCGCCATGGGTCATCGCAAGACCACCACCGACCAGTACATTAAAGCCAACTAACTTTCCGTTATCTGCAATAGCAATAAAGTTCAGATCATTCGCATGCACGTCCACATCATTTTGTGGCGGGATCACAACGGTCGTTTTAAATTTACGAGGAAGATAGTTACTGCCTAAAATTGGCTCTTCATCAGTCGTTTCTAGCTTCTCACCATCCAACCAAATCTCGGCATAGGCACGTGTTTTTGGTAGCAAGTGTTCACTGATTTTTTTCGCCCACTCGTACGCTTCTTGATGTAATTCAGATTCTACCGGGTTAGTTGTACACAACACGTTTCGGTTTACATCACCTGCTGTGGCAATTGAATCAATACCGATACTATTTAATGTTTGATGCATTAATTTAATGTTTGGTTTCAGAACACCGTGAAATTGAAACGTTTGACGAGTGGTTAAACGCAAACTGCCATAAGAGGTATTTTCTTCTGCAAACTTATCAATCGCTAGCCACTGTTTTGGGGTGATAATTCCACCCGGCATACGCGCACGTAGCATTACGTTATGTAGAGGCTCTAATTTTTGTTTTGCACGCTCAGCGCGAATGTCTCTATCATCTTGTTGATACATACCGTGGAAACGGATCAACTGGAAATTATCTTTGGTAAAACCACCTGTAATGCGATCTTGAAGATCCTCCACGATCGTTCCTCTAAGATTTTTACTTTCACGCTTTAGGCGCTCATTATCCGCTAATGGGCCAAGTTCAGTGCCTGATAAGATTGTTTTTACTGCTATTTGCTCGCTCATTAGTACACATCCCTTTGGTAACGTTTCGCCTTACGCAGATCATTTACAAATTGTTCTGCTTCTTCTCTGTTCTTCTTTCCTTGCTGCTCAACAATGGTAATTAACGCATCATGTACATCTTTTGCCATGCGAGTTGCATCACCACACACGTAGATATAAGCGCCATCTTGAAGCCACTGCCACACTTGTGCTGAGTGCTCTAGGATACGATGCTGTACATACACTTTTTCTTGCTGATCACGACTGAATGCGACATCTAATTGATTTACAACGCCTGACTTAAGGTATTTTTGCCATTCCACTTGGTATAAGAAATCTTGCGTAAAGGTTCTATCACCAAAGAATAGCCAGTTTTTTCCTTCTGCATCACGGTTGTCACGCTCTTGCACAAATGAGCGGAATGGTGCAATACCCGTACCTGGGCCTATCATGATCACAGGAACATTATCATCTTGAGGAAGTTTGAAATTATTGTTGTGTTCAATAAACACTTTCACTTCATCGCCTTCTTCTAGACGATGAGATAAAAAGCTAGAGGCGCCACCAAATCGAGTCTCATCTCCTTGTTGGTATTCAACTACAGCAACCGTTAAATGAACTTCTTCATCGACTTCTGTTTGGCTTGAGGCAATCGAATATAAACGAGGGGTTAAGCGACGAAGCAAACTCACTAATTGCTCTGCCGTTAATTTTGTTTTCTTTTCGGATAGTAGGTCAATGACTTGAGTATTACCTGCATACTGACGTAATTTGTCTTTGTTTGCGGTCAGTTTCTCTAGTTTTTTACTGCCTGATAACTCTGAAAATGCCGTAACTTGTTGTGGGTTTGATGACGTAATTTCGTACTTTTCAACTAACGCTTTGTGAAGCGAAATCTGCTCACCATCAACATCCACTTGCTCTTCACCAGTAAGGCTTACTTGTTTTAATATTGCTGCGGCAAGTTCAGGGCTATTTTCAAACCAAACCCCAAGTGCATCACCCGGCTGATAAATTAACCCTGAACCATCCAAATCAATTTCAATATGACGAACGTCTTTACCTGAATCTCGACCCGTGATTTTCTGGCTAGCTAATAACGTAGCGGTATATGGGTTCTGTTTAGTGTATTGCAAAACAGCATGAGCAGCTTGTCCTACTGGCAATTGCACAACCTGTCCATTGTTAGAGTCATCACTTGTTGCCAATGTTTCTTTTACTTTCTCTAACGCTTGTTTACGCCATTCAGCTGCTGGTGCTTCATAATCCACATCTAAATCAATACGATTTAAAAATGGCGTAGCTCCTTTCTTGGATAAGTAAGCATCGAAATCTTTACCCGTTTGGCAGAAAAACTCATAACTTGAATCACCTAAACCAATAACCGCGTATTTTAAATTATCTAATTTAGGCGCTTTTTTAGATTGAAGAAATTCATGCAACTCAATCGCATTATCCGGCGCTTCACCTTCACCATTGGTTGATGCCACAATAATAACGTGAGTTTCTTTAGCTAGGTTTTTACCTTTGTAGTCACTGGCATCAAAAAGATCAACAGCAATACCTGCTACCGATGCTTCTTCTTTTAAAGCTTCAGCAACCCCTTTTGCATTACCTGTTTGTGAGGCATAAATAATTGATAATTTACCAGCAGGTTCACTTGATACTGCGGCAGCGGCTTGATTGATTGGTTGTACAGCACCTGACGTTTGGCTCACACCCCAAAAATAGCCACTTACCCAAGCAAGCTGTTGCGAAGATAATTCTGAAGCCGCTAGCTGTAATTGACCTATTTGTTGATCATTAAGTGGGCTAGCGAGTGCGGAGAGTTCCTTTAATAACATGACGACATCCCTATTCATTGCGTCATATTAGATTAGCGACTCTTTTCTATAACAAGAAAGAATAGATAGGTATGTTTTATAACTTTTTGGAAGAAAGAAATGTTTGCGTTAATCAATTTAAGGTGAAAATAAAGTTAATCATTAATCCTGACTTGGTTAAATCCAACCGCTAATGCACTCTTAGAGGCTGATTCTAAATCCCTGTATGTCATCTCACCACCTTTCATATCAGTAAGCAGAACAAGGCCTCCACGCACATGGCGAAATTCTACAATCCAAGATTCCTCAACCACGACAGGCTCTATCACTGCTTCAACTAATTGGTCTTCTTGGTACATCAATTTTAATTCACTTAATGTCGTCATAACTGCTCCTTACCAAATATGAATATCATAGTAATATCCATTCTATAAGCATGGTCAATAAACAGAGATTGAGCAAATTTAAAATAAAAAAATAGCGACTCAGTCGCCTGAATCGCCATTTTTAATATTCTGGTTATCTCTGATTAGAAATCAAATGATAAACCACCGAACCAACCATCAACCATTACGTTTGCTTGGTTGCTATCAAAGCCTTCAAAGTAACCAAATTCATGATCCATTACGCGATAGCCTACTTTGATTTCTAGATCGATTGCATCAACAGGAAGAATGTATTTTACCCCAGCTTGACCATCCATTGTACGAGTACCGCTACTACTACCAAAATCATACTGACCAAAAATGTGGAAATGCGTATCGGGAATATGCAGTGACGCATCGGCGTACATGTTCATTGCTGTTTCACTAAAGCTTTGATCTGCTGGTTGAGTTGAATCAACAGAGCCACCTTTATTAAATTCGCCATTAGCAAACTGTGTCAGTGTTAAACCCACATCAAACTGAAGGCCGTTAGTATCTAATAATTTATAGTAACCAGTGTAGTCAATTTGATCATATTCAAAACGCTCAGACCTTACTGGGGTATAACGAACTTTAATATTTGGCACATAAGCAAATGGGTGCTCAAAAGCGATTGAGAACGCTTGCGATGCATCAACATCATTTTTACGAATAGCATCACCTTTAGATCCCACTTTTGCATCAGCGAACCACGCATCAATTTCAACTTTAGTGGTAAATTCCTTTTCTGTTGAATGTGCTGGTACTGCCAATACTAAGGCAGTTGAAGCAACAACAGCGGTAAGGGATAGTTTGTTCATGCGTAGTCTCCATTTGCGACGCTATTTGTTTCATATGCGGTAAGAATAAACGATCTGGTTTATTTATGTACTTTTTTTTTGTTTCTGTTTTAATGCCGTTTCTCTAACGGTAAAAAAGCTTAAACATCTAACTCTGCTGGAATTTTGGCTAATGCCGCTTCAACCACTTCAATACCTGAGCCTGGTTTATGAGCATTTTCACTAATGTAGCGACGCCATTGACGAGCACCTGGCATACTTTGGAATAAGCCAAGCATATGACGAGTAATATGACCAAGGTGTGCACCATTTTCTAATTGACGCTCAATGTATGGGTACATTGATTCTACAATTTCACGACGCTTTTTGATTGGCTTATCACTACCAAAAAGTTGTTGATCAACTTCAGCTAATAAATAAGGGCTTTGATACGCTTCACGACCAATCATTACTCCATCTAAATGCGCTAAATGCTCTTTCGCTTCCGCTAATGTTTTAATGCCGCCATTAACTGCAATCACTAACTGAGGAAAATCTTTCTTGATTTGATATGCGCGTGGGTAATCAAGTGGTGGAATTTCACGGTTTTCTTTCGGGCTTAATCCACTTAACCACGCCTTACGAGCATGAATAGTAAATTGATCACAACCACCCTTCTCATGAACCGTTGAAACGAATTTAGTTAAAAACTCATAGCTGTCTTGGTCGTCAATACCAATACGGGTTTTCACCGTTACAGGAATATCAACAACCGCTTTCATCTCAGCGACACATTCGGCAACTAGATCGGGCTCACCCATTAAGCAAGCACCAAAGCGACCATTTTGAACTCGGTCAGATGGACAACCTACATTTAGGTTAACTTCATCATAGCCACGCTCGGCTGCCAATTTTGCACAATGAACTAAATCTTTAACGTTCGAGCCACCTAGCTGCAATGCAATCGGATGCTCCTCTTCGTTATAAGCAAGAAAATCACCTTTACCATGGATGATAGCACCAGTCGTCACCATCTCTGTATATAAAAGCGCATGCTCAGATAATTGACGATGAAAATAACGGCAGTGACGGTCTGTCCAATCAAGCATAGGGGCAACAGAAAAGCGTTGTAGTGGATAAGAGCTCATAAATAAATTCGTTCAGTGATCAATGCCGCAATTCTAACATGATCAGAATAGAAACAGCCAACCTATTACTACGATAAAACCTTCAAGAAAAGAAATGGCATTCTGCAAAATAGTCACTAAAATAACCGATAACTTATGATAAACTCACTGGTCTGTTCAGAAAATAAGACACATAATCCTTGAATCGTACGCAAAAACAAAAAGTTGAGCTATTGTGCCAACAACGTGGAGTAAGACTTACACCACAACGATTAACAGTTTTAGAGCTCATTGTCTCTCACCAGGGGGCAATAAGTGCTTATGATCTTTTAGAGCAATTAAAGAAAATAGAACCCCAAGCAAAACCACCCACTATCTATCGTGCTTTAGATTTTTTAGTGACTCAAGGTTTTGTTCATAAGGTCGAATCAATAAATAGTTATATTTCTTGTTGTGTCATTGGCGAACACGCTCATTTTTCACAACTATTTATCTGTCGTACTTGCGATGATGTTGTTGAGTTCCATGATATTAAAATAACAGATCAGCTAACAAAGCATGCTGAAAAAATTGGCTTTTCTGTCGAAAACCATATTGTTGAAACTCATGGTACTTGCAAAGCTTGTTTAAGTAACAACAATAAAAATTAATTAAAGGACATTACCTACCATGCGCGCTGAATTTGTAAACCCATTCTTAGCTTCACTGATGAATGTACTTAAAACGATGGCTTCAATGGATTTAAAACCACAAAAGCCTCGTATTAAAAAAGATGAAATTGCTCGTGGTGATGTTTCTGGTTTAATAGGCATGGTTGCTCCACAAAGTAAGGGCTCAATGTCGATTACTTTTGATGAGCAGCTTGCTCTGCAAATCATGCAAAATATGTTAGGTGAGCGTCCAAACCGCATCAATGAAGAAGTGACGGATATGGTAGGTGAAATCACCAATATGGTTACTGGTGGCGCAAAGCGTATTCTTTCTGAAAGTGGTTTTGAATTTAGCATGGCAACGCCTATGGTTGTTTCTGGTAAGGGCCATACGATTACTCATAAATGCGATGGTGCGATTATTATCATGCCATTTACTTCTGAGTGGGGTAATGCGTTTATTGAGATCTGTTTTGAGTAACAGAGACTAGAGACTAGAGACTAGAGACTAGAACGCTGCGCTTCTATAAGAGCAGAAGCAAGAACTAAAGGATTCAGGATTCAGGATTCAGGATTCAGGATTCAGGAAATGATAGAGGTTGATATTTAGGTATCAGCCTTTTTTATTACCTGTAATATCGATAAATAATACCAATCCGGATAAGTAGTTGACCAGATAATTACGTAGGAAAAATCGATTAGAGCAAGGCATAAATTGTAGTAACTAGTGGCTCTAATTACAAAATTTATAACACAGCTATAATCGATTTTAACAAGTAAGAATGATCAAATATTTATGTGGATTGGTATCAATACAAAAAGAGCCGACCGAAGTCAGCTCTTTTTTATTATTAACAACTAAGCTTTGTATGCTTTAAATGCGTTAATTAAACCGTTTGTTGAACTATCGTGAGAAGTCACCGCACTATCGTCAGCCAGTTCAGGAAGAATTTGGTTAGCCAGTTGCTTACCTAGTTCTACGCCCCATTGGTCAAAGCTGAAGATATTCCAAATCACACCTTGTACGAAGATTTTGTGCTCGTACATTGCAATCAAGTTACCTAGAGTTTTAGGCGTTACTTGCTTAACAAGAATTGAGTTTGTTGGGCGGTTACCTTCAAATACCTTAAATGCCACTAACTCAGCCATTTCTGCTTCAGTTTTACCTGCTGCTGCAAACTCTGCACGAACGGTCTCTTCTGTTTTACCAAAAGCCAATGCTTCTGTTTGAGCAAAGAAGTTAGACATCAATTTCTGATGATGATCACCCACTTGGTTGTGGCTGATTGCAGGCGCAATAAAATCACAAGGGATTAATTTTGTACCTTGGTGAATCAATTGGTAGAACGCGTGTTGACCATTTGTACCTGGTTCACCCCAAATGATTGGACCCGTTTGATAATCAACAGGGTTACCGTTACGGTCTACACATTTACCATTTGATTCCATGTTGCCTTGTTGGAAGTACGCAGCAAAACGATGTAGATATTGATCGTATGGAAGAATTGATTCTGATTCAGCACCGTGGAAGTTGTTATACCATAGGCCAATAAGTGCAAGAATAACAGGCACGTTATTTTTCAGATCCGTATTAGCGAAATGGTTATCCACTTCATGAGCACCTTCAAGAAGCTCAACAAAGTTATCAAAACCAACCGCTAGTGCAATTGAAAGACCGATTGCTGACCATAGAGAATAACGACCACCAACCCAATCCCAGAATTCAAACATGTTATCAGTATCAATACCAAACTCAGAAACAGACTGTGCATTTGTTGATAGTGCAGCAAAGTGCTTAGCAACATGCGCTTGATCGCCAGCTTCAGCAAGGAACCAATCACGAGCACTGTGTGCATTTGTCATTGTTTCTTGTGTTGTGAATGTTTTAGATGCAATTAAGAATAACGTAGTTTCAGGGTTTAATGGCTTCAATGTTTCAACAATGTGTGTACCATCTACGTTTGAAACAAAGTGCATGTTTAAACGAGTCTTGTATGGTGCTAACGCTTCAGAAACCATATAAGGGCCAAGATCTGAACCGCCGATACCGATGTTTACGATATCCGTAATTTCTTTACCAGTGTAACCTTTCCACTCACCAGAAATTAGACGCTCTGTGAAGCCTTTCATTTTTTCTAATACTGCATTTACTGCAGGCATTACATCTTCACCATCAACCATAATTGGCGTGTTTCTACGGTTACGAAGTGCAATATGTAAAACTGAACGGTCTTCTGTTTTGTTGATTTTCTCACCGTTAAACATCGCTTTCATTGCTGAAGACAACTCTGTTTGCTCTGCTAATGCGAACAATTTTTCCATTGTTTCTTCGGTAACTAAGTTTTTAGAGAAATCCACTAGAATGTCTTGACCAAACGTCGTTGAAAATTTATCAAAACGTTGTGCATCTGCAGCGAATAATTCAGATAGGCTAAAATCTTGTGCTGTTTCAAAGTGTGCAGTTAAGTCTGCCCAAGCTTGAGTTTCTGTTGGGTTGATGTTTTTTAACATGGTAAAAATATCCCGTGTAATATACTTAATGGTTCAAAAAAAAATTAATGAACGCCCCGTTTATACGAATCTAAAATTTGATGCTCGGTATTATTTAGTGAGCTTTATATTTAGGTATTATGACCAAAACTACGCTCACCCTTTTTGAGTTAGGTCACATTAAAACTTCTAGTAGTAAACATTATCTCTATCAAAACTACTGAACACTAGTGTTGAGATCATTTTTCTTACTAAAATATTAAAATGGTTGGTTGATCATCACTCTAAATAAACTTTCTTCACTGCCTTTTGACATCTCAGTTCGAACAACAATACCTTCAACTTGAAAGCGTATTGCTCCGCCTGCACTCCACTTCATGTCTTCATGCAGTGTTGAAAGTGAGAATTCATCTGCAACTCGACCTGAATCAACAAAAATAACCCATTGCCACCAAGGTACATCATAAAGATTAAAGATAGGCCAATCTTCTAGCGGTTGCCAATCAGGCATCACTCGATATTCTGCTGAGTAATGAATAGCTGAACGACCATGGAAACGCCCACTGCTGTAGCTCCTTAATCGATATAACCCACCAAGCTTTATGCCTGCATATTCTGGAGGCTGATGATGACTACCATCTTGCCAACTTGGTGTATCAGCAAGATAAACATCCAATGCCAATACTTGCTTATTAATAATCTCACCGAGATTACCTAGATCAAAAAAGGCACTTTGTTGGAACTCCCATGTCCACCACTCTTCTTGTTCACCGGTTTGTGGTGAATAAGTAAAATCCAATTCAGTACGAGAACCATGGGTGGTATTTCTTACGCTATTTCGATTGTCCCAATCAAAATTAACTTTCATTCCCCAATTAGAGTCAGGCTCATTCCAATTTGCAACATCCGCTAATTTTCGAGAGTAATAAAAAGGGCTAAACTCAATACTCGATACACCACTTTCTAATGGGTTAAATCCTTTTATTTTTCTTTCAGGAAGATAGGCTGCTCTCGCTCCAATCGTTTTTGCATTACCAACCGGTAAAATGTAATTAGCCGTTAAATGGTATTGTGCTTCGATGCTGTCGGTAAACACTTCGTCATTCACATTGGAGTTATTACTACCGGCAGAGCCTAGGTGATAATCCATATCTTTGAAATTAGCATTATACGCATTAGCCCCGACTAACCATGAATGACCGACTTGAAAATTATTTGCAGACAAGTACGTCATATAAGAGCCTTTACTAGAATAAAGCCCCGCTGCAAATAATGTCGCTTGAGGTTGGCCGACGCCTTTCATTACCGCGGCGGCGCCTATGGTAGTCCCCAAGCTTTCAGACGAAAATAGGAAAGGAACTGCTGAGGTTTCAGGTAACGAAGTTGGCCAAATATCTTCTTTGGCAAACGCATCACTCAAAAAAGAAAAAGGCATAATAAGAAAAAGCGCTAAACCAGTAGCGCTTTTAGATGGGAATGAATTCAAAGTAATCTCATTAAATATATTGCATCTGTACTCGTGATGTTAGTTTAGTCACTAACTCATAAGCAATGGTTCCTATGTGCTCTGCAACTTCTTCTGCAGGGAGATCTCGTCCCCACAAAATAGCTTCATCACCCACTTTATCTTGAGCATCAGGACCAAGATCAACAGTAAGCATATCCATAGATACTCGGCCAGCAATCGAGACTTTGCGCCCATTAACTAAAACAGGTGTACCGTTAGGTGCTGCAATAGGGTAACCATCACCATAGCCAATCGCAATAACCCCAATTTTGGTATCACGTTCGCTGGTCCACATTGCTCCATAACCAACACTTTCACCTGCTTTTACATCACGAACTGCGATTAAATGAGAGGTAAGGGTCATGGTTGGCAAATAACCTAGCTTTTGTGCTGACTGATTCGCAAATGGTGAAACGCCATACATAATAATACCCGGTCTAACCCAATCTAATTGGCTATCAGGCCATGCTAATAACCCTGCGGATGCCGCCAGAGATCGCTCACCTTGGCAACCATCCGTTAGTGACATAAAGGTCTCTATTTGCTTATTGGTTGTCGGATTATCTAACTCATCAGCACAACCAAAATGGCTCATGTAACGCAGTGGCTTCGCAACATTTTTACATGCGTGCAAACGATCTACGTATTCTTGATACTCTTCTGGTCGGATACCTAAACGATGCATTCCTGAATCCAC
Source organism: Aliivibrio finisterrensis (assembly GCF_008933155.1). Lineage (GTDB taxonomy): Bacteria > Pseudomonadota > Gammaproteobacteria > Enterobacterales > Vibrionaceae > Aliivibrio > Aliivibrio finisterrensis. Next base: position 34,777 of record NZ_WBVP01000016.1, read on the forward strand.
TTTTAACCAAACAACTACTGGGCCTTCAAGTTCAGCGCCTTCTAGCGCTTCTAATTGCTCTTTACAATGTACCGCAGTCTGAATGTTATTTGTGACCAAAATAGGTAAGTCACCAGCCGAGTAAAAACCTTCAAGTAGCAATACTTGCTTAACGATACCACCAGCACGAAGTTGTAATGCTTCTTCTATACGAGCCACGCCAAACGCATCAGCACCCTGCGCTCCTTTTGCTATATTCAGTAGCCCATGACCATAACCATTTGCTTTAACAACAGCAAGAAGCTTACTGTGTGGCGCTTGTTGTTTAATCTTTTGCAAATTATGTGCTAACGCTGACATATCAACTTGGGCAGCCGCCGCTTTCATGTAGCTCATATTATTGCCTTATTCATCATCAAACGCAGGGCCTGCGTAATTATCAAAGCGTGAAAATTGTCCTTGGAATGTCAGACTTACTGAGCCGATTGGACCATTACGTTGCTTACCTAAAATAATTTCTGCGATGCCTTTACGATTACTCTCAGGGTTATAAACCTCATCACGGTAAATAAACATGATTAAATCGGCATCTTGCTCGATCGCTCCCGATTCACGAAGATCCGAGTTAATTGGGCGCTTATCGGCACGTTGCTCTAGGGAACGGTTCAACTGAGATAGAGCGACAACAGGAACGTTCAACTCTTTGGCTAATGCTTTTAATGAACGTGAAATTTCAGAGATTTCTAACGTACGGTTATCTTGTAAACCAGGAACTCGCATTAACTGAAGGTAATCGACCATGATCATACTTAGACCACCCGCTTCACGAGCCACACGACGAGCGCGTGAACGTAATTCAGTTGGCGTCAAGCCTGAACTGTCATCGATGTACATGTTTTTCTTTTGCGTCAAAATGCCCATCGTAGACGAAATACGAGCCCAATCTTCATCATCTAACTGACCGGTACGAATTTTAGTTTGGTCAACACGAGACATCGAAGCCAACATACGCATCATCAGCTGTTCTGCGGGCATCTCTAGTGAGAAAATAAGTACGGGTTTATCTTGGTCCATTGCGGCGTTTTCACACAAGTTCATCGCAAAGGTCGTTTTACCCATCGATGGACGAGCAGCAACAATGATTAAATCAGAACCTTGTAAGCCTGCGGTTTTCTTATTGAGATCAGTAAACCCCGTCGATACCCCTGTCACACCATCTTGCGGACTTTGATATAAGATCTCGATACGCTCTAAGGTTCTCTCTAAAATTGAATCGACATTTTGAGGGCCTTCATTTTCAGTAGTACGCTCTTCTGCAATGGCAAAGACTTTACTCTCTGCCATGTCGAGTAAATCTTCTGATGTTCGACCTTGTGGATCATAACCTGCATCTGCAATTTCATTTGCAACACCAATAAGGTTACGTACCATTGCACGCTCACGCACGATATCTGCATAAGCATTAATGTTTGCAGCACTTGGGGTATTTTTAGCTAAATCCGCCAGATACGCAAAACCGCCAACAGAATCTAATTTCTCATGACGTTCAAGGTGCTCAGATAAGGTAATTAAATCCAAAGGCATACTATTTTCTAGGATGGATTTAACTGACTCAAAGATAAGTCGATGCGGTCGGCTATAAAAATCTCCTGCCACCACTTTTTCTGCAACGGTATCCCAACGCTCATTATCAAGTAACAAACCACCAAGGACAGATTGCTCTGCCTCCAATGAATGCGGCGGTACTTTTAACGCGTCTACTTGTGCGTCTGGTTTGCGGTTTTGATTTCGATTATCAGCCATTACTACTTTTCACCATCCTAAATTTAGCTCTACATTATAACCAAAAGAAACATGGATGAAATAACAATCCTTCTCTAGCAACCTTACCATTCGCAAAATAAAGATTTTGACTCAAATTTAACTATTTGAATCAAGAAAACACCTATACTATCTGACCTCTTTTATTCTTTTTGAGATTGATGCGTGTTAAAAAAAGTGTTTCTAACTGGGCTTATTACTATAGGTGCATCAGTGCATGCTAGTGAGCTCGATACTGAAGACACGGATACGTCGCCCCCATCACCGTGGGAAAGCCAAGTAGAGTTTGGTTACCAATCAAATACTGGTAACAGCGACTCTCAATCACTCAATAGCCGATTTGAGGGCAGCTACACATCTGGACAGCACCGTCATACTGGTGAAATAAAATATTACTTATCAGAAAAAGACGGTGAAGCCGATAAAGATCAACTAAGCATTAATTTGCAAAGTGACTATAAGATCAGTCCTGATTACTACTTATATGCCAACTTTAAAGGGCTAAACACAAAATACAGCGCCTACTTTAACGACTATACTTTTTCTGGTGGTTTGGGTTATCAGATCAGTAATACAGAGAAATTATTATTAGAATTAGAAGTGGGTCCCGGTTTTCGTTACCAAAACCCCAACTTAGATGAAATTGATGATGATGATTTAATTTTGCCTGAAACCGTCCAAGAACCTATTGTTCGTACCAACGTTAATATGTCTTGGAAAGCGCTCGATAACTTAACCTTAGCGGGTGAAGTTACCATTACCGCAGGTCATAGTAATACTCGTGTCGATTCTGAAGTCAGCGTTACGAATAACATTACTGAAGAAATCGCCCTAAAAATTGCACAATCACAAGAGTATCTTGATCGTGTTCCCCCTGGGCTAAGTCAAACCGACTCTGTTTTTTCAATTAACTTATTGTTTTCATTTTAGACTCTTCCAGTTTAATGAAGCTCTTCATGTTTCTTCACTAAACCAAAGTCAGCTAAAATGGCGTAAGCGGCTGGTATCATAAACAACACCAATAAGGTTGAAGTAAAGATACCAAAGACAATCGATACAACTAAGGGTTGAATAACTTGCGCCTGCAAACTGGTTTCTAATAACAAGGGTAATAACCCTGCAGCTGTCGTAATTGAGGTTAAAAATACCGCCCTAAAACGCTCACGACTTGCTTTGACCACTGACTCATAAACGGAATCACCATCATCAACATGGTGGCGTATGTACTGCACCAATAAAATCGAATCATTGACCACAATACCCGCTAAAGAAACAAACCCCATAATGCTTGGCATACTTAATGGGTGACCTAATAAAACGTGTCCCCATAACACGCCAATCAGCGCTAATGGTATCGCTAGCATCACCACAAACGGTTCTAAGTAGCTTCTAAATTGGAAGCTGAGAATAACAAATACCCCAAACAGCCCAAGCATAAATCCAGTACCTATAGATTGCCCGGTTTCGGCTGAATCTTTCGCTTCCCCTTCAAAATCAAAACGCAGCCCTGGATATTTCTTTTTTAATTCCGGTGCGAGTTCTTTTTTAAATTGATTCAATATTTCTGTTGAACTCACCTGAGATGCATGAATATCTCCAAAGACACTTAAAGTTCTTAACCCATTAATTCGCTGTATTCGCACGTAATTTCGTTGAAAATCCAGTGTTGTGATAGAGGCTAGAGGTATTTGTTCTCCGGTAGGCAAAATGATTGGGAAATTCTCTAAGGTATGCAAGTCACCCGCTTGTTGTTTATTTAAACGCACTTCAATTTCAATATTTTCAACACCAAATTGAATTTCATCCGCCGTTTGTCCAAAGTAAGCCGCGCGTAATTGATTAGCAATCAGTTGACCCGTCACACCAAAAGCTTCAGCTCCTGGGCGAAGTTTTACTAATACTTCTTCTTTCCCCATTCTCATATCATCAAGCACACCATAAACGCCTGCAAAATCATTCAAATAAGCTTGAACTTCTAACGATGCTGACTTCAATGTGTGTAAGTTATCATCCATCATGCGAATTTCAATCGCCCTTCCACCCGGTCCCATGGTTGGCTGCTTAAAAACCATAATTATTGGCTCTGCTAAATCTCCGACTTCTTCACGCCATGCATCAATAAAATCATCAATTAAGGTATTTCGTTTTTCAGCCCCTAATAAATCTAAACGAATGGTCGCTAAGTGCGGACCAGATTCATTGGCGTCAGCGTTAGTGTTAAATTGCTCGGTAATATGCTCAACTAATGGTGTGCCACCTTCCTTTTCTTCACTCCAGTGTTTATTCAATTTATTCGCTGCATTAACAATCTTATCTACTACTAACTCAGTTTGAGATAACGAAGAACCCGGCGGTAAAATAATACGTGCTTCGGCGATATCTCCATCTAACTCTGGAAAACCAACAAACTTTAACGCGCCACCAGATATCAAAGAAAAAGAAACCAATAAACTGGCGATAACGGCACCTAAAAATGCGTAGCGCCACTCTACCACCTTAGTTACCGCATTAACCAAGGTGGTATTTCTAAAGTGCTCAAAACGCTCCAATACTTTCGTTTTAAATCCAGCAATAGGTTTTTCGTTTTTTGCTCTGTGTAATGAATGGCTTAAATGATTCGGTAGGATTAAAAATGCTTCAATAAGACTCAAGGAAAGCACTAAAATAAGAACCTGTGGAATAACCTTTAATACTGCCCCCATTTCTCCTTGCAAAAACATCAAGCTACCAAAAATACAGACCGTCGTTAAAAAAGAAGATAAAACACCAGGAAAGACTTTTTTAACACCGTTATAGACCGCATCATCAATCTCTTGCCCTCTATCGAGATGAGAAGCGATGGATTCTGCAATCACAATCGCATCATCCATCATGATCCCGATGGCCATTAATAAGGCGACGAGAGACATGATATTGATAGAAAGCCCCAAGCTCGCCATTAAGAACAGTCCACCTAAAAAAGCCACGGGCAAACCAGCTGCAACCCAGAAAGAATAACGGAAAGTAAAAAACAACCACATGGTTAGAAAAACAAGAATGATCCCCTGCCACCCGTTTTTTACCATCATGGTTAAACGATCCCAAAGCAGTGATGATAGATCGTTAGTCATCTCTAATGTCACACCATCTGGTGCGACTGATTGCTGATATTCAACAAACTCAGAAACACGATCTTTAATTCTCAATGCATCATCGGCTTTATTTTTGCGGATCTTAAGTACCGCTGATGGCTTACCATCAAACAGCACTTTCTGCTCATCAAGTTCAAAGCGATCAGTTATGGTTGCAATATCCCCAAGACGAAGTAATGCGCCATTCTCTGATGCCCCAATCACCGTTTTTGCTAATTCTTCTGGCGTAGTTTTTCTCTCATTAAAGCGAATTAAAAAGTTTTTCTCCGGCGTTTCGATATTACCACTGGGCAATTTAATGTTCTGTTGAGCTAATTGATTGGCAATATCACTGACATTCAATCCCAACTGACGAATCGCACTTTCATCCAACTCCACTCGATATTGATGATCAGAAAAACCACTCACTTCAACGAGTGATACATCGTAATCAAGTTTTAAGCTTTGTTTTAATTTCTCTGCATATGCTTTTAATTCTGGCCATGTGGTATCTGCGGTAATCGCAACATCCACCACAGGTTCGTTCCAATCAAGCTCTTGAACAATTGGGGATTCAATCTCTTTTGGAAAGTCACTAATTGAGTCAATTTGAGTTTGTACATCCACCAACATACGTCCAATATCGGCTTTTTCATTCAACTTAATAATCAGCCGAGCTGAACCTTCTATTGCTTCACATTTGGTTTCCTCAATATGACCTAAGCCATCAACGGCGTCTTCCATACGGATACAAATGCTCTCTTCCACCTCTTGTGGAGAAGCCCCTGGGTAGACAACACCAGCTAAAATATAAGGAGGACTAAATTCAGGAAATGTCTCTCGTTTTAATTGAGGTAAAGAAACCAAACCAAGCAGCAATATAGTGAGCATTAATAAGTTAGCAGCGGTTGGATGACGAGCAAAAAACTTGATCATTGCACAGGCTCCTTATCAATATTTGAGTTAGCCAAGCGCAGTTGCATACCATTAATCGCAGGAAGCAGATCATTTAAGATCAAACGATCATTATTTTTAATATCTCCGATCACGACGACTTGGTTAGTGCGTCGATAAATAATCTCAATCGGAAGGATAGTTAATTTGTTATCTTGCCCCAACAAATAGATCTTATCGCCATGCAAAGCACTTTCAGGGATCACCCACTGCTCTGACGCTTCACCCTCTATCCTTGCTTTCACAAACATCCCATTCACTAATGGTGGTAATGAGTTGGGTTGAAAAACACGGTAGTCTTGATCTATTTCTAAAATGACGCCAACCGTCGCTTGATTTGAATCGACCGTTTCACTAATACGAGCGACTTTCGCTTCCCATTCAGCATCAAAGCGACCACTGCTTAATTCCACATTCGCCGTTAATGGTAATGAATCAATATTTGGCATGCCCCGATCACTTACCTCAAAGGCTTTCACACTCTGAGCTAATGTTTGCATGTCATGAATAGAGATTTGAGCTTCCACCTCCATGGTTTGAATTCCATGAGCAATGAACATGATTTGCTGCAGATTAACCACTTGTTCAGCTTCAATATCCACCTCAGAAATACGCACATCCGCTGGTAATATAATCGATGTTTTTGCTAAAGAACGTTGCGCTTCTTCTAATTTTGCTTGGTTTACCTTAACCATGGCCGCGGCCACTTTTCTCTCATCAGGCAATAATAAAATTTGATTTTGAATATCTTGAACGACTTTTTTTTGCGCCAAATAAGACTGATTCTGCTGATCTAAATCCGATAGAGATGTCAGGCCTTTTTTCTGAAGATTAACCTTACGGCTAAGCTCTTTCTTACTGATAGATAATCGGTTCTTTTCTATTTTGAGTGTATTTCGAATATTTTTTTCTTCTAAGCCCACTTTTGCTAATTGAGTTTGGCTCGACCCTAAGTCCGCTTCTGCTTGAGCCAATTTCAACTCATAATCAAGCGGGTCTATTCTCAGTACTTCAGTTCCGGCTAATAAGATATTTCCTTTATTTAACTCAGGGTGACGATAAACCACTTTTCCTGATACTTCAGCAATGGCTTTCCATTCAAACTTAGGTCTAACTTTTCCATAACCAATGGCTTGAGGGGCAATAAATTTAGGTTCTAACATTTGGATATTAACGACTTTTGAACGGTCTTCAAGCGGCTTAGTTTCGGCATCGGGACGCAATTTCGTGATGGTAATAAGAACAATCACACCAACCGCAACAACTGGAAAAAAGAGGAATTTTTTATTTATTTTCATTATGAGCATCTCTTCTGTTTACTTAACTTCATACCAGATAAATACTTACTAGTTTTTAATTGTACTCTTAAGAATTAAAAATACGCTTACCTTTGTATAAAAACGCATCATAGCAATCGTTTTCTTTCATTTTTTAACATTTAATCAAAAAAACATCCACATGATGTAAAAAAGTCAATTAAAGGTTGACGATATTAACCAAGTACGATATTACTTTGTTAATTATTTTTTATGGATTGTATTTCAAATGAAAACATTATCTTCTTTTGCTTTAAACCTCCTCCTTATCGTGAACATCTTACGCGGGTAGGTTATGGACCAAAAGAAACCATAAACTAAATTTTAAAACCCGCTAACCATGGCGGGTTTTTTTATGGATATCCGCCATCAAGGCGAATGACAAACACAAGGAAGCAGGCCCATGAGCGATAAAGTCATTATCTTCGACACCACCTTACGTGATGGCGAACAAGCACTATCAGCAAGTTTAACCGTAAAAGAAAAATTGCAGATTGCGTACGCACTTGAACGCCTGGGAGTTGATGTTATTGAAGCCGGCTTTCCTGTGTCATCTCCGGGTGATTTTGAATCGGTTCAAACCATTGCAAAACACATTAAAAACAGTCGAATTTGTGGTCTTTCTCGTGCTGTTGCAAAAGATATTGATGCGGCAGCTGAAGCGTTAAAAGTCGCTGAAGCATTCAGAATCCACACCTTTATTTCAACGTCGACGGTTCACGTTCAAGATAAATTGCGTCGTAGCTACGATGATGTGGTCGAAATGGGAATAAAAGCAGTTAAGCACGCTCGTAAATATACTGATGATGTTGAGTTTTCTTGTGAAGATGCAGGCCGAACCCCAATTGATAACCTTTGTCGTATGGTTGAAGCAGCCATTAATGCTGGCGCAAATACCATCAATATTCCAGACACGGTGGGTTACACCATCCCAGGTGAATTTGGGGGTATTGTTCAGCAATTATTCAATCGTGTTCCAAACATCGATAAAGCAATCATCTCTGTCCATTGTCATGATGATTTGGGTATGTCAGTGGCCAACTCTATTGCAGCTGTTCAAGCTGGAGCTCGACAAGTTGAAGGCACTATTAATGGTATTGGTGAGCGTGCAGGTAACTGTTCTCTAGAAGAAATCGCGATGATTCTACAGACTCGGTCAGACTATCTAGGCGTTCATACGGGCCTTAAAAATGATGAAATCCACCGCACCAGTAAATTGGTAAGCCAACTGTGTAATATGCCAATTCAGAGCAATAAGGCTATCGTAGGCGCAAACGCCTTTAGCCACTCATCTGGCATTCATCAAGATGGCATGCTTAAGAATAAAAACACTTACGAAATCATGACACCAGAATCGATTGGCCTTAAAAACCAAGCGCTAAATCTAACCAGTCGTTCAGGTCGTGCAGCAGTAAAAAGCCACATGGATGAAATGGGTTATAAAGAAGACGAATACAACCTAGATACCCTTTATGCTGATTTCGTAAAACTGGCAGATCGCAAAGGACAAGTATTTGATTACGATTTAGAAGCACTAATGCATTTTGCTAATCTTCGCGATGAAGATGACTTCTATAAGTTGAACTACCTGAGTGTGCAATCAGGCAGTGTTATGGCAACTACAAGCATCAAACTACTTTGTGGTGATGAAGAGAAATGCGAAGCTGCTGTCGGTAATGGTCCTGTTGATGCTCTTTATCAGTGTATCTATAAGCTAACAGGCTATGAGATTGTTCTAGATAAGTTTGACTTAACCGCGAAAGGTGAAGGTGAAGATGGCTTAGGACAAGCAGACATTATTGCTAATTACAAAGGCCGCAAGTATCACGGTACCGGCTTAGCGACCGATATTATCGAAGCATCAGGGCAAGCACTGCTTCACGTAATTAATAGCATTCACCGTGCCGATCAAATTGCTGAAATTAAGCAAAAGAAAATTGCTGCAGTTTAAGTGTCCAAAAGAATGTTAAATCAGAGAAGTATCACTCTTCTCTGATTAAGCAAATTAGATAGAAAAGATTAAAGGATTAACATGACGAATAAAACATACAAAATTGCGATTTTACCGGGTGATGGCATTGGCCCAGAAGTGATGGAACAAGCACATAAAGTTCTAGATGCGATTGAGAAAAAACACGCAATTTCATTTTCACGCGAGCAGCACGATGTAGGTGGTATTGCGATTGATAACCATGGTTGTCCGCTACCAGAGAGCACAGTCAAAGGTTGTGAAGAATCAGATGCCGTATTATTTGGCTCAGTTGGCGGTCCTAAATGGGAACATCTTCCACCAAATGACCAACCAGAGCGTGGTGCCTTACTTCCTCTACGTAAACATTTCCAACTGTTCTGTAATCTTCGCCCTGCACAAATTCACAAAGGATTAGAAAACTTCTCACCTCTACGTGCTGATATTTCTGAACGTGGTTTTGATATCGTCGTTGTTCGTGAACTGACGGGTGGTATCTACTTTGGTCAGCCTAAAGGTCGTGAAGGCGAAGGCCCTCAAGAGAAAGCGTACGATACTGAAATTTATCACCGCTACGAAATCGAACGTATTGCAAAGATTGCCTTTGAATCGGCTCGTCTACGTAATAAAAACGTCTACTCAATTGATAAAGCCAACGTTCTACAAAGCTCTATTCTATGGCGTGAAGTAGTAGAAGAAGTGGCACAAGATTATCCAGATGTAAAACTAAGCCATATGTACATTGATAACGCGACCATGCAGTTAATCAAAGATCCTTCTCAGTTTGACGTAATGCTATGTTCAAACATCTTTGGTGACATCATCTCTGATGAGTGCGCAATGATCACAGGCTCTATGGGTATGCTTCCTTCTGCAAGCTTGAATGAAAGCAACTTTGGTCTGTATGAACCAGCAGGTGGTTCAGCACCAGATATCGCAGGTAAAAACATCGCAAACCCAGTGGCTCAGATCTTATCTGCTGCACTGATGTTACGCTACAGCCTAGGTGAAGAAGAAGCAGCACAAAGTATTGAAGCTGCCGTATCTAAAGCGCTGTCAGCAGTTGAATTAACAGCAGATCTTGCCGGTGATAAACCAGCACTAACCACCTCAGCAATGGGCGATAAAATCGCTGAATACATTTTGAATTCGTAATTCAAGGAAGAAGCAATGGCTAACGCAAAAACATTATACGAAAAAATTTACGATGCCCATGTTGCTGTTGCAGCAAAAGGCGAAACCCCTATTCTATACATCGATCGCCATTTGGTACACGAAGTGACTTCGCCACAAGCGTTCGATGGGTTACGTGAAAAAGGTCGTAAAGTTCGCCAAGTAGGTAAAACTTTCGCAACAATGGATCATAACGTATCGACACAAACTAAAGACATTAATGCCTCTGGTGAAATGGCTCGCATCCAAATGGAAACACTGTCTAAAAACTGTGAAGAATTTGGCGTAACCCTTTATGACCTAAACCATAAATACCAAGGTATTGTGCACGTAATGGGGCCTGAACTGGGCATTACTCTACCGGGCATGACGATTGTTTGTGGTGATTCACACACTGCAACTCACGGTGCATTTGGTTCATTGGCATTTGGTATCGGTACTTCTGAAGTTGAACACGTACTAGCAACACAAACGCTAAAACAAGCGCGCGCGAAAACCATGAAGATCGAAGTGAAAGGTAAAGTCGCAGAAGGCATCACAGCAAAAGATATCGTGCTTGCGATCATAGGTAAAACAACGGCTGCAGGTGGCACTGGCTACGTGGTTGAATTCTGTGGTGAAGCAATTACCGACCTTACGATGGAAGGTCGTATGACGGTATGTAACATGGCAATCGAATTAGGTGCTAAAGCAGGCCTTATCGCACCAGACCAAACCACATTTGATTACATTACTGACCGTAAATTCTCACCTCAAGGCGAAGACTTAACGGCGGCTATCGAATACTGGTCATCACTAAAAACGGACGATAATGCAAAATTTGATGCGGTAGTAACACTTGAAGCCTCTGAAATTAAACCTCAAGTCACTTGGGGCACAAATCCAGGTCAAGTAATCGCCGTTGATCAACCAATTCCTGCTCCTGAGAGTTTTTCTGACCCAGTAGAAAAAGCGTCCGCTGAGAAAGCATTAGCTTACATGGGCCTTGAAGCGGGTAAATCCCTGTCTGATTACAATGTAGATAAAGTATTTGTAGGCTCTTGTACTAACTCACGTATCGAAGACATGCGTGCTGCTGCTGCCGTAGCAAAGGGCAATAAAGTCGCTGCTCATGTTCAAGCGTTAATTGTTCCTGGTTCTGAGCAAGTAAAAGCACAAGCTGAAAAAGAAGGTCTCGATGTGATCTTTAAAGAAGCGGGCTTTGAATGGCGTTTACCTGGTTGTTCAATGTGTCTTGCTATGAACAACGACCGTTTAGGTCCACAAGAACGTTGTGCATCAACATCTAACCGTAATTTTGAAGGTCGCCAAGGCCGTGATGGTCGAACTCACCTAGTTAGCCCTGCAATGGCAGCAGCAGCGGCAATTGCAGGCCACTTTGTTGATATTCGAACTATTACAGAACAAGCATAAAGGAATTTACTATGTCAGGTTTTAAGCAACATACAGGTCTAGTCGTTCCTTTAGATACGGCAAATATCGATACTGATGCAATCATTCCAAAGCAGTTTCTACAAAAAGTAAATCGCATTGGTTTTGGTAAACACTTATTTCACGATTGGCGTTTTCTTGATGATGCTGGTGAGCAAGAAAATCCAGAATTTGTAATGAATGCCCTACGCTATCAAGGCGCTAGTATTCTCCTTGCTCGTGAAAATTTTGGTTGTGGTTCATCTCGTGAACACGCACCTTGGGCGTTGGCTGATTACGGCATCCAAGTGATGATCGCACCAAGCTTTGCTGATATTTTTTATGGCAACTCAATCAACAACCAAATGGTTCCAGTTCGCCTGACCGAATCTGAAGTTGATGAAATATTTCAGTTCGTTGAAGCGAATGAAGGTGCTGAAGTAACCGTTGATTTAGAAGCAATGTTAGTGACTGCTAACAATAAACAGTATTCTTTTGAAATTGATGAATTTCGTCGCCATTGTCTGTTAAATGGTTTGGATAATATCGGACTGACACTGCAACACACCGATAAAATTTCGGAATATGAAGCAAAGATTCCAGACTTTTTAAAATAGGATTAAGGAAATAATAGAGGTTGATATGAACGTATCAACCTCTATTTTGTCTATAAAACTAAATAATTATTAGTAAACAAAAGTCAGGTACCTTTTATGAAAATCCTTATTCCCTCTTTACTTTTGCTTTTCTCATTCAATACGTTCGCTGCACCAAAATCTGAACTTTGGGATTATTGGGATGTGAGTAATGAAAAAAATGCCACCACCATCTCTCACCAGTATTGGCAACAGACCTTAGATAAATATCTCATTAATAAAGGAGAATTCACGCTTTTTGATTATGCTAACGTCACAGATGCCGACGAACGAACTCTTAACAGCTATTTACGCCAAATGAGCCGTATTGATCCGAGAGAGTATAAAAAAGCAGAGCAATACGCTTATTGGGCTAACCTTTACAATGCAATCACAGTAAAAATTATTTTGGATAATTACCCTATCAAATCGATTACTAAATTAGGTGGGCTATTTAGCTTCGGGCCTTGGGATGAAGAAGTCGTTATTGTTACAGGAAAAATCCTGACCCTTAATGACATTGAACATCGCATTTTAAGACCTATTTGGAATGATCCTAGAACGCATTATGCGGTTAATTGTGCAAGTTTAGGCTGCCCTAACTTACAACCAAAAGCCTTCACCGCTAGAAACAGCGATAAATTATTAGATAAAGCAGCAACCGAATTCATTAACAGTAACAAGGGAGTATTGATTCAAGAAGATAAAGTCCAACTATCCTCTATTTATGATTGGTTTGCTGTCGATTTTGGGGATCACCAACAACTATTTGAGCACCTAAAAAAATATCGCCCAGAATTAAAACCATTCAAAGGCGATATTCGCTATAACTACGACTGGTCATTGAATAAACAATAAAAATACAGAGGGATTACTTAATCCCTTTGGCCTTTTTAATTAAGTCATAAGCACCTTGGATCTCTTGCGCTTTTTCTTTTGCCATTTCCATCATCTCAGGTGGCAAACCTTTTGCTACCAACTTATCTGGGTGATGCTCATTCATTAGTTTACGGTGGGCACGCTTAATTGTTTTAGCATCGGCATCTTCATTAATACCCAATAAATTATAGGCATCTTTTAATTGATCAGCGGAACTGGCTTGCTGCCATTGACCATGATTTTGTTGTGAACCACCCTGACCAGAAAAGCCACCACTGCGCTGAAAACGAAAAGCCGCTTCTTGCATTTTTAAACGCTTTTCAAGCTGCGCAGCACTGAAGCCAAGTTCTTCAGCAACAATGTGTAAAATATCACGCTCACTTGGGTGAATATCACCATCCGCAATGGCAGATGCTATTTGTAGCTCTAAAAAGAATTGCAACAAATCATAGCGGCCACCGGTAATTGAGCGGATTTTCTGTAAGGTTTCACGCAATGGAAAATCGTTTTCTTTACCTTCTCTAAACGCTTCTTGAGCTTCTTTTTTCTGCTCGCCGCTTAAATTCATGCGATCCATCATCATTGATGCTAATTGGATTTCTTGTGCTGTCACCTGCCCTTTTGCTTTCGCTATATGCCCCATAACGGCAAAAGCGGCATGGAAAAACTCTGCTTGTTTTTGAGTTTGAGAAGCTCCTCCAGTTTGAAAAGTAAAGCCACGGTTTGCCATGCGCTTTGCTTTATCAAATTGATGACCAATAAAGATCCCTAATGCAGCGCCAAAAAAGCCACCAAATAAGAAACCAAAAAAACCACCTAATATTTTGCCAAATATTTGCATTTTATATTCCAATTATTGAATTATTCTATTTTTACTCGGTCACATAATTCTACTTAACCACATAACGGGCAAACGCAGCATCTTACTTTGCAGCCAACCAACATCAAGATACAGGATTCAGGGTATCATCAACAGAAGCAATTGCAGAAAAATAACTGAGTTGAATGAGATGATAGCCGCATCTTAAGGTGGTTTGGGCATAGCTTTTGCTTTATTATAAAGCAGTGACTCTGTCTAATATCATTGAGTATATCAGCGGATTAATATAACGAACAGGAACGTCTATCTCGATGCCTTTTACTTCTCGCAGCCTACTTGTCTCATTCGCTGGATGCCTTCTTTACGGAGCTCCCGTCATCGCTGATGATGGTAATCCTGTACCTCCAGAAAATAGTACAATCTTCCCTCTAAAAACTGACGCAATTAACTCTTGCGAAGTGACTGATAAAATGTCACAAGAGGAAGAGGAACAACAACCCGTTTTAATTCAAGCAGACAATGTTGAAGCCATTAATAATTCTAAAGCCGTTTATAAAGGTAATGTTCATATTATTAAAGGCCGACAAGAGATTAAAGCCGATAGCATCACTCTTCATCAGCAAGAAAACATTGCAATAGCTGAAGGTAATGTTGATTACTCAAGCATGGATATGCGCTCAACCTCAGATAAAGTCACGACGGATTTAACTACCGAAGATACCACTATGGTTAATACGGCCTACAAGATGTCTTGTCAGCCTATTCGTGGTACAGCAAGCCGTGTATTAAAAACAGGACAAGAAATCTACCAATTAGAAGACGCCTCTTTCACTACCTGTCCTGCGGATGACAATAGCTGGCGCTTTAAAGCCAGTGATATCGAATTAGACCAATCTGATGAATGGGCAACCTTCTACAATGCTCGCTTTGAAGTGCTTGATGTTCCTATTTTTTACTTGCCTTATATTACCGTTCCTGTTGGCGATCAACGTAAAACAGGGGTATTAATCCCTAGTATAGGACTTGATAGTAAAAATGGTTTTGAGCTCTCTGTGCCTATTTATTGGAATATCGCACCAAATTATGATGCAACCACAACCATTAATTACATGGAGAAGCGTGGTACCCAGTTAGAAGCTCAATTCCGTTATTTAGAAAGCTTCGGGCAAGGTACTGTCGACGTTGAATATCTTAATGATGATGCTAAATTCAAAGACAAAGGTGCTCGTTGGGGGGTAAGCTGGCATCATACGGGGATCTACCAAAAGCACTGGAAGTTTGAAGTTGACTACTCCAAAGTCAGCGATATCGATTACTTCCAAGACTTAAATTCAAACATAGGTACTCGTGATGAAGGTCAATTAAGTCAATCAGGCGAAGTCTCTTATCGTACGCAGGATTGGGATATGACCATGCGTGTGCGCGACTTCCAAGTATTGGTTGAGGATCAAACACCATACCGACTAATGCCACAAATAGAATTTAACTATTATGCACCTCAGTTTTATAAAGAATTTGACTTCAACCTACATAGCCACGTGAGTAAATTTGCTATAGATGACGAAGCAAAACCATCAGCAACACGAGTTCACTTAGAGCCTAAGTTAAGCTTACCATTAAGCTCCACTTGGTGGTCATTAACGCCTGAGGCGAGTTTACTCTATACCTATTATTCTCAAGATTTTGATCGTTCAGAAACCTCACTATCAGGCTTATCAGAAGAAGTATCTCGAACCATTCCAGAAGTTCGTATTAATGGTGCTATCTATTTAGACAGCACTCATAAATTCTTAGGTGAGTACTTACAAACGTTAGAGCCTAAAATACAATATTTATACGTACCAGAAGTAGACCAAAGTGAGATCTATGGTGGCCGAGGTGAAGGCGGCTATGACAGCAGTAAACTGCAACTGGATTACTACGGATTATTTAGGGATCGTCAGTACAGTGGTGTTGATTATATTTCATCAGCGAACCAATTCAGTATTGGTGCAACCTCACGGTTTTATGATGACAGCTATAAAGAGCGCATGAACATCTCTTTTGGTCAAATCCTTTATATGGATGGTTCTGGTACCACTAATGAAAACGATACTAGCAACTCATCGGCTTGGGCTATAGAAAGTGACTTTAACTTCAATGACTACCTTTTCTATCATGGCGGTATTCAGTACGATTCAAATATCAGTGAGCTTCAAATAGCAAACAGCACATTAGAATACCGATTCGCAAAAGGTTATGTTCAGGCCAACTATCGTTATGTAAGTAAAAATTACATCGAAAGTAATGTTCGCTTTGAGGATAATTCTATAGAGCAGATAACCCAACATGGTATCTATCAAGCTGGCTTACTGAGTGAATATAATCTTGGCCGAAATTGGGCTCTTAAAGGACAATACTTCCATGATACAAAAGAAGACCAAATGATAGAGGCCTTAGTAGGAGTAACCTATTTAAGTGATTGTTGGTCATTTGGTTTAACGTATAGTGATCAGCTAATCGCTCCTACAAATGATTCCACATTAGCCATTGGGAGTTACGAACCTGAATATGAAAGTAACCTGTTGCTATCAATTAGTATTCGAGGTTTGGGAAGTAACACTGGTATCACCTCTGGCTCAGCAACTAACGCACTGGGCTACGGTCGCCCATTTTATTTAAACAATTAATTTATACGGATATACCTGAAGCGTCCTATGTTAATCGGACGCTTCACTCTCCTTACTCTTGGATGACACTATGAAAAACTGGAAACTCCCATTAGTTAGCACATTATTACTTATGCTAACCATGAATGTACAAGCAGCACCGGTTGAATTAGATCGTGTTGTAGCGATTGTTGATGAAGGCGTTGTATTACAAAGCGACATTGATACCTCTCTTAAAACAGTAAAAATAAACGCACAAGAAAAAGGACAACCTTTGCCGGAAGAGAGTGTTCTACGCGAACAAATTCTTGAAAAGCTTATTGTTGATACGATTCAAAGCCAACAAGCTGAAAAAATGGGTATTCGTATCGACGATACTCGACTTGAGGAAGCACTGAAGAACATAGCCAAAGAAAACAACATGACATTGGCGCAACTGCAACAAAAAACCGCAGCTCAAGGGCTTTCATACGCTAGCTTCCGTGAACAAATTCGCAAAGAGATAGCAGCAAGTGAAGCTCGAAACGCTCAAGTACGTCGTCGTATTAACATCCTTCCTCAAGAAGTAGAAAGCCTTGCTCTACTACTTGCTGAAGAGACTCAGGCAACAGTGCAATATAAAATCAGCCACATCCAATTACGAGCAGAAGATGGCGCAACTCAAGCAGATAAAGAAGTGTTAGAGCAGCAAGCGGATGAGCTTACCGAGCGCTTAAAACAAGGCGCTGATTTTGCTACCATGGCATATACTTACTCTAAAGGCCCTAAAGCACTTCAAGGTGGTGACTGGGGTTGGATGCGTAAAGAAGAAATGCCAACCATTTTTGCAGACCAAATTACGGGACAAGGAAAAAACAGCATTATCGGTCCATTCCGCTCTGGTGTAGGTTTCCATATTCTGAAAATTGATGATGTTAAAGGCCTTGAGACTATTGCGGTTACTGAGGTAAATGCGCGTCATATTCTAATCAAAACCTCAGTTATCATGAGTGATGAAGGCGCTAAACGTCAGTTAAACACTATTATTGCTGATATTAAAGCAGGCAATGATACCTTTTCTGAAATGGCAAAGCGCTATAGCCAAGACCCAGGTTCTGCAGCAAGAGATGGTGAATTAGGCTTTCAAACCCCTGATTTATATGTTCCAGAATTTAAACACCAAGTAGAGACCTTGCCTGTTGGTCAAATCAGTGAACCATTTAAAACTGTTCATGGCTGGCACATTGTTGAAGTATTAGAGCGTCGTCAAGTTGATAGAACTGATGCTGCAATGAAAAACAAAGCATACCGTATTTTAATGAATCGTAAATTTAACGAAGAAGCTGGCGCTTGGTTACAAGAAATCCGAGCTAGTGCTTATGTTGAAATACTAAATGATGATAGTGAAGAAGATAATGAATAAGATTAAACGAATTGCCATTACTCCTGGAGAGCCATCAGGTATTGGGCCAGATCTTGTTCTTACTATTGCACAACAAAATTGGCCGCATCAATTAGTTGTCTGTGGCAATAAGAATGCGCTAGAGCAGAGAGCTAAGTTACTAAATATTGATATTTCAATTGAAGAATATAATGTGCAATCTCCAGCCAAAGCCCACCAAGCTGGCACTTTAATTGTCGATGATATTGCTTTAGGCGCAGAAGTTATTGCAGGTGAGCTCAATGAAGCCAATGGACATTATGTTCTTGAAACATTACGTCGAGCAGCGCAAGGCAATATGGATGGTGAATTCGATGCTGTCGTTACTGGCCCTGTACATAAAGGCGTCATTAATCGTGCAGGAGTGGCATTCAGTGGTCATACAGAATTTTTTGCAGAGCAATCAAACACTCAACAAGTTGTGATGATGCTTGCTACTGAAGGCTTACGTGTGGCGTTAGTAACGACTCACATACCACTCGCTTATGTATCAAAAGCCATTACTGCTGATCGCTTAAAACAAGTGACTCAAATTCTACATCAAGACTTAATCACTAAGTTTGGAATTGCCAAACCATCAATTTTTGTGTGCGGTTTAAATCCTCATGCAGGTGAAGATGGCTGTCTTGGTCGTGAAGAAATTGATATCATTACGCCAGCATTAAATGAATTACGTGAAGAAGAAGGAATGAATCTTATTGGTCCATTACCTGCTGACACGCTATTTCAAGATAAATACTTACAAGAAGCGGATGCGGTACTAGCGATGTATCACGATCAAGGGCTTCCTGTGTTAAAATTTAAAGGTTTTGGAAAATCAGTAAACATTACATTAGGTTTACCGTTTATCCGAACCTCAGTAGACCATGGTACTGCATTGGAATTGGCGGGTACTGGAAAAGCAGATGCAGGAAGCTTTATTACCGCACTAACCCATGCAATTGAACTGGTAGAGAAAAAATGAGTACTAGAAATGATGTCCATTTAGGCCATAAAGCAAGAAAACGCTTTGGTCAAAACTTCTTAAATGACCCTTATGTGATCGATGGAATCGTATCTGCAATCAACCCTCTGCCAGGCCAAAACCTTGTAGAAATTGGTCCAGGTCTTGGTGCTATCACTGAACCAGTTGGCCGTGAAGTTGATAAATTTACTGTTATCGAACTTGACCGTGACTTAGCAGAACGTCTTCGTAACCATCCTGAATTAGGCAGTAAACTGACGATTCATGAAGGCGATGCTATGCGTTTCGACTTTACTCAGTTAATTAAAGAAAATAATAAGCTGCGTATTTTCGGTAACTTGCCATACAACATCTCAACACCACTAATGTTCCACCTATTTGAATTCCATAAAGACGTATTAGACATGCACTTTATGCTACAAAAAGAAGTGGTGAACCGTTTGGCCGCAGGCCCTGGTACAAAAGCATATGGTCGCTTAACCGTTATGGCGCAATACTTCTGTAAAGTAATGCCTGTATTAGAAGTGCCACCAACAGCGTTTGTTCCGCCACCGAAGGTAGATTCAGCAGTTGTTCGCTTAGTACCTTATGAAGTATTACCGTACCCTGCGAAGAACTTAAAGTGGCTTGATCGCGTGTGTCGTGAAGGCTTTAACCAACGTCGTAAGACTGTTCGTAACTGTTATAAAGCATTACTGACTAAAGAGCAGCTAGAAGAATTAGGCATTAACCCTACTATGCGCCCTGAAAACCTTACATTAGAGCAGTTTGTTACTATGGCAAACTGGTTAAATGACAATTATCAGGCTGAAACAGAAACGTCTAAGTAACTGGGTTTGTATTCATAAATTATACATATTAAAAGGTGACTTTATTGTCACCTTTTTTCTATCTAATACCAATTGATGTAAGCTTTATTAATTAAAGGAATATATATGGCGACCTACTTTGTTGGAGATATTCAAGGTTGTTTAGATGAGCTACAGATCTTATTAGAGCAGGTCCATTTTAATAAAGAAACAGACCAACTATGGCTAACCGGAGATTTGGTAGCTCGCGGACCAAAATCATTAGAAACTTTACGCTTTGTAAAGTCATTAGGATCAGCAGCCGTGACTATTTTAGGTAATCATGATTTGCATTTACTGGCGGTATCTCAGGGCATTTCTCGTGTTAAAGAAAAAGACAAAACAGCACCTATCTTTACGGCACCTGATAGTAAGGAGTTACTAACTTGGCTACGTCATCAACCATTATTAGCCGTTAACTCTGAACATAATATCGTAATGAGTCACGCAGGGATCTCCCCTCAATGGGATATTAATACTGCCATTGAGTGCGCGCATGAAGTTGAAGCGATTTTACAATCGGACAAATGGATTTGGTTATTAGAGAATATGTATGATAACCAGCCTGATGTATGGAGAGAAGATCTTACCGATATTGAGCGTTACCGTTATATTATCAACGCTTTTACACGCATGCGTTTTTGTTATTCTGATGGTCGCTTAGATATGAAATGTAAGCTGCCACCTCAAGAGATTAGTGATGATGAACTCTTTCCTTGGTTTGAGCTAGAAAATCGTCTTCCTCTTTCGCATAAAGTGATTTTTGGTCACTGGGCGGCATTGATGGGGCATGATGGAAATAACGTAATAGCGCTCGATACAGGCTGTGTATGGGGGGAATATATGACGATGTATCGTGTTGATGATGGGAAGTATTTTACTCAAAAAGCAATA
The DNA here is from genome assembly GCF_008933155.1 of Aliivibrio finisterrensis. Lineage (GTDB taxonomy): Bacteria > Pseudomonadota > Gammaproteobacteria > Enterobacterales > Vibrionaceae > Aliivibrio > Aliivibrio finisterrensis. Next base: position 55,617 of record NZ_WBVP01000016.1, read on the forward strand.
GAGCAGTAACGAGGAAGAGCAGAGACTAGGAACTATACGCTTCGCTGACTAGAAGCTATAAAAGCAAAGAGCGAGGTTTCAGGTTTCAGGAAAATCAAAAGCGAGTACACCTGAACCCTGCAAGCGCAGCGTCCTGAAACCTAATTTGTCACAATGCTACTTATACGCGCTCTTATAGTCTCTAGTCTCTAGTTAGCGCAGCGTATAGCCTCTTACCTCTCAAGAACCACAAATTCCATATCGTACTGATTTTTTTCATCTTTCGAGTACGTTTCAGAGTGAGTCCGATTCCAGCCTTCACCCCAATCTGGGAACTGCGTATCGCCATCAATATCAGCATCGATAAACGTCAGATACAACTTATCCGCATCAGCAAGACACGCTTGGTAAATTGACCCACCACCAATAATCATCAGCTCTTCAATATCACCTGCAACTTGCTTCGCTTCTTCAATTGAAGTTACGCAAGTCACACCATCGATTTTCAAATTAGTATCGCGACTTAATACAATATTCAAACGCCCTGGTAAAGGACGACCAATCGATTCATAGGTTTTACGCCCCATCACAATTGGTTTACCCATAGTACACTGCTTAAACCAAGCAAAATCAGCAGGTAAGTGCCATGGCATTTGATTATTTTTACCAATAACTAGAGGTTGAGAATTTGACAGATTGCACGATTTATCAATTTTTCCATTATGTGCCATGGCTGCAATCATACTAATCTTCATTTATTCTAAATCTCATTTTATTAAGCAAAAAAAACTGGTCCGTAGAATAACAAATTAATACCTTTATCACACTATAGATTTTCTACGGTAAAACAGTAGCCCAGGCATAGCAAGGCCAATCGCAAGTGCTGCTATAGTAAATAAGGTCTTAATTAAATTATCAATCATCATGGCCCATAACTCTGGAGAATAACCAAGATGATTAATTTCGACCACGGCGATCATTGCCTTAAATGCAAAGACTCCCGGAACCATTGGGATCAAAGCGGCAACCGTAAATACTTTAGGGTGTGCGAGAAATCGATGCGACCAATGTACGCCTATCATACCTACCGTAGTTGCGGCGCATAGTGTTGCCCACTCTAAAGGCGCACCATGATGCATTAATAAAAATCGTGTCCCATGGCCAATTGCTCCACCAATGGCACAATATTTCAAAGCCTTAGCCGGTACATTAAATACCAAGGCAAAACCAACTGCAGGGATCATGGCAAAAAACATGTCATTTAATAAAGCGAGGAATAAATCAAAATTCGAATTAATTAAAACATTCATTAGTTAATCCATCCCCAGACACCAACCAAGTTCATCGCACCCACAATCCCAATGCTGGTTGCTAGGGTAAGTAAGGTCGCAAATGTCCATCGAGCAATTCCCATATTAACGTACCCTTTCACCATATCGGCAACGGCATTTATTAAAGGGAAACCGGGAACAAGCATCAAAACAGAAGAAGCCATTGCAAGAAAAGGAATATTACCAATGTGATAAATGACAGCTTGAGAGGAGATAAGAGTAGTCACAAAGGCAGTGATACCAAAGTTAAGCAGAGGATTAAATTGTCGATGTCCTATTTCTTGACGAACAATCATGCCTAATGAAGAAGCTAAAAATGTCATCATAAATACAGGCCAATCACCTCCTGCTAAACGACTAAAACTGGCACATGATAAACCTATCATCACAACCACAAGCCAGCGGTTATATCTTTCAGGGCTAATATTATCTAGCTTAGCGGTTGCTTCATGCCGATCCAATAACCCTTTTTCCGACATAATACAGATCCGTTGGATCTCAGTAATTGCCCTCATATTAATGCCGCGATCGGGGGCTCTTCGAGCCGTTGTCATACAATGCTCATTAATGATGGTCGTGATCACTAGTGAACTTGCTGACAATGATATTTCGACATCATCTGCCCCGACGGCAACGCCTAAGCGACGGCTGACATCAGAAACCAAACTACTTTCAGCTCCATGCTGTAATAGCATTTGCCCTGCTTTTGCTACTAAGCGGGATATCTCTCTTTGCTTCTCATCCATGTTTATTCGCAATGATTGATTAAATTAAAACCCATTCTAATCATTTCGATATAATGTTTACTGATTTAAATACAAAAAAACCGCAACAAGTGCGGTTTTTTATTATTATCTGTAATAGAAGCAGATTGAATTAGTCACGAACGTAAATTACGTGACCGTCATCTTCTTCATCATCCCAGTCATCGTCATCATCTTCAGTAACAACGTGTTGACCAGACATTGCGTCTTTATGGTAATCATCCCACATGAAGTCAACTTTATCAGCCGCTTTCTCTTCATCTGTTTGAATCTCTTTTGGTAGAGTATCCATAAAGTCAGACAGCTCATCACATACTTCTTGAGTACCTGTACGACTTACTGCTGCAATCTTAAAGTGACGATCATCCCAAGCAAGTGCTTCTAAGATCTCGTTGATCTTTTCATCCGCTTCTTCTTCTAATAGAAGATCGGTTTTATTGAATAATAACCAACGTGGTTTGCCCGCTACTTTCTCACTGTATTGCTCTAACTCATCAATGATAGTTAATGCATTTTGTACAGGATCACTGCCATCAATTGGAAGAATATCAATTACATGAAGCAGTACACGACAACGCTCAAGGTGTTTTAAGAAACGTACACCTAGGCCTGCGCCATCAGCAGCACCTTCAATTAGACCAGGGATATCGGCAACAACAAAGCTTTTGTTACCGCGAGCACGTACAACACCTAAACTAGGGATTAATGTTGTAAATGGGTAATCGGCTACTTTTGGTTTTGCTGCTGATACCGCACGAATAAACGTAGATTTACCCGCATTTGGTAAACCAAGCATACCAACATCAGCAAGAAGAAGAAGCTCTAGACGAAGTTCACGTACTTCACCTTTTGTTCCTAATGTCTTTTGGCGAGGAGCACGGTTTACTGATGATTTAAAACGCGTGTTACCTAAACCATGCCAGCCGCCTTTAGCAACCATCACCTTCATACCGTGAGTCATCAGTTCTGCAACTTTCTCACCAGTATCGATATCAATAGCACGTGTACCTACAGGCACTTTCAACGTAATGTCTTCACCACGCTTACCAGTACAGTTACCACCGCTACCATTTTTACCACGCTCAGCGTCATAAAAACGATTAAAACGATAATCGATAAGTGTATTTAGGTTTTCATCTGCTTCTAGGTAAACATCGCCACCGTCGCCGCCATCACCGCCGTCAGGGCCGCCTTTAGCTACGAATTTTTCACGCCAAAAGCTAACTACACCATTACCGCCATCACCGGCATCTACTTTAATTGTCGCTTCATCAACGAATTTCATTTTCTTCTCCGAGCTGTAGCGTTGGTACTTATTAACAATCAAAAGCACTTACATAAAAAGGCATTCGAGTATCAAGTACGGCTGATTTACTGTAGACCAGTGAATAAGGTCTCAATCGTTGATCATCAATGATCTTTACGCTACGTATATATTAATATAGTCACTAGTTAAGTACTCTAACATTGATATCTATAAAGATGGATATAATTATAGATGAAGAGTGCTTAACTGGTGACTATCCATAAATAAAAAGCCCCGCCAATTGGCAGGGCTTTAGAATTAACTTATAAAGTTATTATTCAGCTTCGATAGAAACGAATTTACGGTTTTTAGGACCTTTAACTTCAAATTTCACTTTACCTTCAGATAGAGCGAAAAGAGTGTGGTCTTTACCGATGCCTACGTTAGTTCCAGCGTGGAATTTAGTACCACGTTGACGTACGATGATGTTACCTGCAAGAACAGATTCGCCACCGAAACGCTTAACACCAAGACGTTTACTTTCTGAATCGCGGCCGTTACGAGTAGAACCGCCAGCTTTTTTATGTGCCATTTGTTATTCTCCTTAAATTAAGCGCTGATGCCAGTGATTCTGACTTCAGTGAACCATTGACGATGGCCCTGCTGCTTACGAGAATGCTTACGACGACGGAACTTAACGATTTTAATTTTATCGCCACGACCGTGCTGAACTACTTCCGCAGTTACTTTACCGCCAGCTACTAGAGGTGCACCAACAGTGATTTCTTCACCATTAGCAATCATAAGAACGTTGTCGAAATCAACTGTTGCGCCAGTCTCAACGTCTAATTTTTCCAAGCGAAGAGTTTGACCTTCACTTACACGGTGTTGTTTACCACCAGATTGGAAAACAGCGTACATATTTTACTCCGCTACTTTCGCACTACCATTTATTTTGTTTACTCAACAATTTTGGTGTGCGTTAAACTTGTCATCAATAGGGCGTGGATTCTACGCGAATGATTTCAATCTGACAACCCAAAAATGAAGAAAAATGATGAAAAGATCGCCGACGTGCTCATGAAGCTATAAGGAGATAATTTTCGACTGTATTGCTAACCCCATTTTAGTGTATTATTTAGTTAATCACTTATTATAATTAAGCCTGATTTAGGCCCTAACCTTGCTGGAAGAATAATGGATTTTAAAGCTATTCAAGCCCTAACGGCTGATGACATGGCAATCGTCAATGAGACCATCTTAGCTCAACTCAACTCAGATGTTGCGTTAATCAACCAACTTGGTTTTTACATTGTTAGCGGCGGTGGAAAACGCCTACGCCCAGTTCTTGCCATTTTATCAGCTAAAGCTCTTGGATATGAAGGCAAAGACCACACAATGGCAGCCGCTTTTATTGAATTTATTCACACTGCAACATTACTTCATGATGACGTTGTCGATGAATCAGATATGCGTCGTGGTAAAGCGACGGCTAATGCTGAATTTGGTAATGCCGCAAGTGTACTCGTTGGCGATTTTATTTACACTCGCTCATTCCAAATGATGACAAGCTTAGGATCCATTAAGATCCTTAGTTTAATGAGTGAAGCTGTAAATGTGATCGCTGAAGGCGAAGTTCTTCAATTAATGAACTGCAACGATCCTAATACGACCGAAGAAAGTTACATGCAAGTAATCTATTCTAAAACTGCTCGCTTATTTGAAGCGGCGACTCAGATCGGCGCGATCCTAAATAACGCTCCACAAGAGATCGAAACAGCACTTCAAAACTACGGTAAATATCTAGGCACGGCTTTTCAATTAATTGATGATGTCATGGATTACACTTCTGATGGTGAAGACATGGGTAAAAACGTAGGGGATGATCTTGCAGAAGGAAAACCTACGTTACCATTACTACATGCAATGAAATATGGTAATGAAGAACAAGCAGCGATGATCCGTGAAGCAATAAAAAAAGGAAATGGGTTAGATAAACTAGAACCTATCCTAGCTTGTATGAAAGAAGTCGGTTCATTAGAGTACACAAAACAAAAAGCAGATGAAGAAGCAGATAAAGCAATTGCAGAGTTAACTATATTACCCGAATCTAAATATAAAGAAGCATTAAAAGCGTTAGCGCACTTAGCCGTTAAACGCAGTAAATAACACTTTACGCTTAAAAATAAGAAAATAAAAAAGGCAGATAAATAACTATCTGCCTTTTCTCTTTTAATAACTCTAATTGGTATTATTTAACGAACTCTTCACCAATTTTAATATCTGCTTGTAGCGTTTCTAGCATACTATCAAGCGCTTCTTGTTCAAATGCGCTCAACTCACCATAAGACTGAATCTCTTCAACCCCATTTTTACCAAGTAAAATTGGTTGCGCAAAGAAACGAGCATGCTCATCATTACCTTCAACATACGCACATTCAACAACACCTTTCTCACCACTAAGCGCCTTAACTAGTGATAAACCAAAACGACATGCCGCTTGACCCATTGAAAGCGTTGCAGAACCACCACCCGCTTTTGCTTCTACTACTTCAGTGCCGGCATTCTGAATACGTGGAGTTAAGGCAGCAACTTCTTCAGCAGTAAACTCAACACCCTCAACTTGAGAAAGAAGAGGTAAGATAGTAACACCAGAGTGACCACCAATTACTGGCACACGGATCTCGCCTGGATCTTTATCTTTCAACTCAGCCACAAATGTTTCAGAGCGGATCACATCCAATGTCGTAACACCAAATAGCTTATTCTTATCGTATACACCCGCTTTCTTTAATACTTCAGCGGCAATTGCTACTGTTGTATTTACCGGATTAGTAATAATGCCTATACATGCATTTGGGCAAGTCACTGCAATTTTTTCAGCTAATGACTTAACAATACCGGCATTAATATTGAAAAGATCTGAACGATCCATTCCTGGCTTACGAGCAACGCCCGCAGAAATTAAAACCACATCTGCATTATCAAGAGCTGGTGTTGGATCTTCACCACAGTAACCTTTAATAGAAACGGGTGTTGGAATATGGCTAAGATCCGCAGCAACACCAGGTGTTACAGGAGCAATATCATAAAGAGCAAGATCAGATCCTGCTGGTAATCGATTCTTAAGAAGTAATGCTAACGCTTGTCCGATGCCTCCTGCGGCGCCAATAACAGCAACTTTCATGTTCGTTCTCCTTGAGTGGTAGAGGTATATTTTTATTATTAATTTACTTTCAAACTGAAAGTGACGTTATAGCAAGCTCAAATTAAATTCAATGCTATTTGCTTCGCTTTGCGACCTTACGCAATGACATGCCATTCGTGCTACAAATTCATCACTATTTTACTCCGACCTCACAACCATTCCTTCGAATTCACCAACAGAATAAAGGTCTATTGATAAAAAGTAACTAATCACAGAAATACGATTTTGATTTGGTTATAGATAAATAATTATGCGAGAATAGTAGGAATTATTGCAAAAAGAATCAATACAGTATGCGAAATAATGAAAAGCAAGAACGATTAGTTAAAGAATTTAAATCTATTCTTAAAGCGGAACGATTTGGTTCGCAAGGTGAGATTGTCGATGCACTTCGTATTGCAGGTTTCGATAATATTAATCAATCCAAAATATCACGAATGCTAACCAAATTTGGCGCAGTTCGCACTCGCAATGCCAAAATGGAAATGGTGTATTGCCTACCAATTGAACTTGGCGTACCTACGGTTTCAAGCTCCCTTCGTGAACTTGTAATGGATATTGATTATAACAGTGCACTTGTTGTTATTCACACAGGTCCAGGAGCAGCTCAACTTATTGCTCGCTTGTTAGACTCTTTAGGAAAAGCAGAAGGTATTTTAGGAGTAGTCGCTGGCGATGATACTATTTTTATCACTCCAACAAGAACGATTGATGTGACTGAATTATTTGATTCAGTGTGCGACTTATTTGAATACTCAGTGTAAACCTAAATAAATACCTCTCAATATCAGAGCATTTTATAAATCAATAAAGTGCTCTTATTCATCATTCTACCAACTCCTCACAGTTCAAAATGTTATTAAACTGTTGCTAATTAGCCTATAACATCTATTGTTAGCCTTATTATTAGCTAGTTATTTCACACTTTTGATAGTTTTATTTAACATCATTTCAAAAACAACTCATTAATTTGTTATCATTTACTCTCCATTTCCGTAATAGGAAACGAAAACACTTAATTAAAAGTGAATAAATACTGATTTTTTATTTAATCTTGTTATTACAAGGTATGCAATTAAAAGTCATACAATAAAGGAAGGGAATAACATGGCACTAAGTAAAGCGATTAAAACCACAACTGTTGCAGCTGCAATGCTTGTAGCTGGTATGGGTACAGCAAGCGCTCAGGAATTTATCACAATAGGTACAGGTTCAGTGACCGGGGTTTACTACCCAACTGGCGGTGCTATTTGTAAATTAGTGAATAAAGATCGTAAAGAACACAATGTTCGCTGCTCTGTTGAATCTACAGGCGGTTCAATCTACAACGTAAATACCATTCGCTCTGGTGAACTGGATTTTGGTATCGTTCAATCAGATTGGCAATTCCATGGTTATAACGGTACAAGCAAATTTGAAGATCAAGGCCCTTACAAGAAACTGCGTGCAATGTTCTCTCTTCATACAGAACCTTTTAACATCATCGCTCGTACAGACTCAGGCATAAACAACGTTGCTGACCTTGAAGGTAAACGTGTAAACATTGGTAATCCAGGCTCAGGTGACCGCGCAACTATGGGTGTTGTAATGGATGCGATGGGTTGGACCAACGATAGCTTTAAACTCGCTTCTGAACTAAAAGGGTCTGAGCGTTCACAAGCACTTTGTGATAACAAAATTGATGCCTTCATCTACATGGTTGGACACCCAAATGGTTCAATCAAAGAAGCAACCACTTCTTGTGATGCAAAATTAGTATCAGCAACCGGCCCTAAAATCGATAAAATCGTTGCAGATAACCCTTACTATGCATATAGCACAGTACCAGCAGGTATGTACCGAGGCACTGAAGGTGATATAAACAGCTTTGGTGTTGCGGCAACAATGGTAACAACATCTGACGTGCCTGATGAGGTTGCTTATAGCGTGGCAAAAGCGGTATTTGAAAACTTTAATACCTTTAAGCGCTTGCACCCAGCATTTGCAACATTGAAAAAAGAAGACATGGTTAAGTCAGGCCTTTCTATCCCACTTCACCCTGGTGCCGTGAAATACTACAAAGAAGTTGGCCTACTAAAATAGTCTTTCTTCGACATAGCGCGACTCTTTACAGATAGCGAAACTATCAACCAAAGAGGCCAACCAGTCTCTTTGGTTCTTCGCAATACCCCTGATCTTTCCATACGACGGATAACTACCAATAATAAAACGGATTTGAAGATCAGCACTTTCTAGCCTTTACATTGGCTTATATTCAGTAATCTAATGCTTAATAATTGAGTGTTAAATGAGAGCATCATTAAGGAAAAGTACATGACGCAGTCGTCAAATACGTCACAAGATGTGCAAGAAATGGTGGCCCAATCTGACACTGGTGCACGTTCACCACAAGGATTATCTGGCCGTATTTTATGGTTTGTTCCATTATGTTGGTCGCTGTTCCAACTTTGGTATGCCTCCCCTTTACCGTTCATTTTTGATTTCGGTATACTCAATGATACAGAGGCTCGCTCAATACATTTGGCTTTCGCTATCTTTTTAGCTTTTACCGCTTATCCAGCCCTTAAGAGCTCACCAAGAGATCGTATTCCTGCGATAGATTGGGCTCTTGCCTTTGCTGGCAGTTTCTCTGCGGCTTATATTTATATTTTCTATACTCAATTAGCTGGACGTTCTGGCGCACCAACCTCACCAGATATTATTGTCTCTGTTGTTGGTATGGTACTGTTGCTTGAAGCGACTCGACGTGCATTAGGTCCACCACTAATGGTCGTTGCTGCAGTATTCTTGCTTTACACCTTTGCTGGCCCTCATATGCCAGATGTAATTGCTCATAAAGGGGCAAGCCTAAATAAAGCAATGTCCCACCTATGGCTAACAACCGAAGGTGTTTTTGGCGTAGCCCTTGGTGTGTCGACTTCTTTTGTTTTCTTATTTGTTTTATTTGGTGCCATGCTAGAAAAAGCAGGTGCAGGTGCTTACTTTATTAAAGTCGCTTTCTCTCTGCTTGGTCATATGAAAGGCGGCCCTGCAAAAGCGGCGGTCGTGGCTTCAGGCTTATCAGGTTTAGTTTCTGGCTCATCAATTGCTAACGTAGTAACCACTGGTACGTTTACTATTCCATTAATGAAACGTGTGGGTTTTCCTGGAACAAAAGCAGGAGCGGTTGAGGTTGCAGCGTCAACTAATGGTCAACTAACACCACCTATCATGGGTGCGGCGGCATTCTTAATGGTGGAATACGTAGGCATCTCTTATGTAGAAGTGATTAAAGCCGCGTTACTCCCAGCGTTAATTTCTTATATTGCGTTACTTTACATCGTTCATCTTGAAGCCTGTAAAGCAGGTATGACTGGCCTTCCACGTCGCCATACGCCAACCTTAGTCCATAGCCTGCTTTCCTTTACTGGTACTATTCTAGGGCTTTGTGTCATTAGTGCAGCGGTTTACTATGGTATTGGTTGGACAAAAGATGTCTTCGGTGATGCTGCAACACCGATCGTAACAATCGCATTACTGCTCTCTTATGTGGGCTTGGTTAGCATATCTGCAAAATACCAAGAGCACGCAATGATGGCGATTGATGAAGAGTTAACTGAAGTTCCTGACCCTAGCCCTACGATCAAATCAGGCCTACACTTCTTATTGCCTATCGTTGTATTAGTATGGTGTCTAACTGTAGAGCGCTTCTCTCCTGGTTTGTCTGCATTTTGGGCTTCGGTATTTATGATCTTTATCCTACTGACTCAACGCCCTTTAATTGCTTTCTTTTCAAAGCAAGACAATCTCGTTGAACAAGTGAAACAGGGATTTGATGATTTACTAGAAAGCTTAGTCACTGGTGCTCGAAATATGATTGGTATCGGTGTCGCTACTGCTGCTGCTGGTACGGTTGTAGGTGTTGTAACCTTAACGGGTATTGGCCTAGTCATGACTGACTTTGTTGAGTTTATCTCTGGTGGTAGCATCATTCTTATGCTGTTATTTACCGCAGTGATCAGCTTAATTTTAGGTATGGGATTACCAACGACGGCAAACTATATTGTGGTATCAACGTTAATGGCACCAGTTATTGTGACTCTAGGCGCTGCACACGGTCTGATTATTCCATTAATCGCAGTTCACTTATTTGTGTTCTACTTTGGTATTCTTGCCGATGATACACCACCAGTCGGTCTTGCGGCTTTCGCTGCTGCTGCTATTGCAAAATCTGACCCTATCCGCACCGGTATCCAAGGATTCACTTACGATATTCGTACCGCAATTTTACCTTTCATGTTTGTTTTCAATACTCAGCTTTTATTGATGGGCATTGATTCTTGGTGGCATTTAGCACTTACGATTATATCTTCAGTTATTGCAATGTTGACCTTCTCAGCAGCAACGCAAGGTTGGTGGTTCACCAAAACGAAATGGTGGGAAGTAGTCTTACTTTTACTAATCACATTCTCACTGTTCCGTCCTGGCTATTGGTGGGATCAAATCTATCCAGCCAAAGATTATCATCAAGGTATTGAGATCGCTCAAATAGCAGAAGAGCTAAATGTGGGACAATCACTGACATTAGAAGTAACAGGACAAAACCTCGAAGGTGATGTCATCAGCAAAACAGTTCGCTTACCTTTTGATGATCGAGCGGTTACTGGTGATGATCGCGTTAGCTCTATGGGTCTAATGTTATCTGAAGTGGATAATAAAATGATTGTAGATATGGTTGAATTTGGCAGTCCAGCCGAAGCTTCTGGAATTGATTTTGACTGGGAAATAAAGAATGTAGTGCTTGATGCTGACCGTCCTCTAAAAGAGTGGGTATTTGTACCAACATTACTTCTGCTGTTTGCACTAGGCTTTAATCAGCGTCGCCGAGCAAAAAAGGAAAACTTAGCGGCATAAATTAATGAATGGAATCTAGGGGAGTCACTCTCCCCTTATTAGGTAATAAAATCATGTATAAGCAAATATTGGTTCCAGTAGATTTAAATGAAAAAGGCTTTGCTGATAAAGCGGTTGAGTTAGCAGTTTGGCATGCAAAACAATCTAATGCTGAGCTGCATTTATTAAATGTATTACCGGGCATTCATATGTCGATGGTCTCGACCTACTTCCCTAAAGATGCCGCGAAAAAAATGAAAGAAGATGTCTCCGCTCAATTAAACGAATTTGCAGCAAAATTTGTTGATGAAGAGGTGGTATATAAAGTTCACGTATCTGAAGGAAAGCCTTATGTCACAATCTTAGATTATGCTGAACGTTTAGGCGCTGACTTAATCGTTATGCCAAGCCATAAGCGCTCAAAAATCGATAAAGTGATGTTAGGTTCAGTCGCAAGTAAGGTCGTTGATAACTCAACAATTAATGTGATGGTTGTAAAGCCTCAAGGCTAAATATTATGAAAATTCAGTTCGAGACACAAAATCTCGAACTGAATATATCCAATACCATTCTGGATAAGTCGTTGTTCAGATAATTGCGTAGGAAAAATAGATTTTAACAAGCAATAATGATCAAATACTTATGTAGATTTATATAATTAAGATGATTTCAGTGTTTTATAATCTGGTAGTTTTCTTGTTGGATCATAAATAGAAAACATCATCTCTTGAGCTTCGGGATGAAAATCACAAGGGACAAAAATAGAACGAACCCAATCCGATTTGGGATGGTAAAAGCTCAATTCAGCCGCGTGCAATTCCAAACGAGAAGAGAAATTTTTCGCTTCCTCATTCGCATAAAATTCATCCCCTACTATTGGATGCCCAATAGATAACATGTGTACTCGTAATTGATGCGAACGTCCAGTGATTGGTAGCAACCGAACAATCGTCGTTTTCTCTTCACGCCTCACCACTTGATAGCGAGTTTGAGAAGGCTTGCCATGCTCAAAACAGACTTTCTGTTTCGGTCTTTTTTCCCAATCACAAATTAAAGGTAGGTCAATTTCACCTTCATCTTGCTCAATATGCCCCCATACTCGCGCATAATAAATTTTGTGCGTTAGGCGGTATTGAAACTGTTTTTTTAAATGACGTTCGCTGTATTTATTCATTGCAAACAACATTAACCCTGACGTAGACATATCTAAACGATGTACAACTTGAATATCAGGGAACTCAACCTTTAAACGGCTCCACATACTATCGTAGTGCTCAGGAGCTCGGCCAGGTACAGATAATAAACCAGATGGCTTGTTTACCACTAAAATAGATTCATCTTGATAAACAATATCTATCCATGGATCTTGTGGTGGTAAATATTCTAGCATTGCCATGTTTATACTCACTCTAGGCATGCTCTCTGAAACATACCATTCTTCAGAGAGCATTACGTTACTTAATTATGGCTCACTACAATTAGACGTAATGAATCTAATTGAACTTGTGCTTTACCAATATAACCAGATAATTCGCTGATTTGAGTTTCAATTTGAGTTAACTCTTCATCACGAATATTTGGGTTTACTGCTTTTAATGCTTGTAAGCGTTCTAGCTCTGCATTTAAGGCATTTTTCATCTCAGTATTCGCATCAACACGAACCGCTTCAATACGATCTTCAATACTTACTTCAGCCTTATCAATTAACGCATGAATCTCTTTTTGTACCGAATTGACAAGCTTACTTGCCATGTGACGGTTCACAGGGCTTAACTGACGGTTAAAGCTTTCAAACTCAACTTGAGCTGAAAGATCATTACCTTTACCATCCATCATTAAACGGATTGGCGTTTTAGGTAAGAAGCGACCAATGCCACTTTGCTTAGGCGCTTGTGCATCCACCACATAAACCAATTCAAGTAATAGAGTACCTGCTGGTAGCGCTTTATTTTTCAATAAAGAAACCGCTGTTGCCCCTACACCTTCAGTCAAGACTAAATCAATACCACCTTGGATCATTGGGTGTTCCCAGCTGATCAAGTTCATATCTTCACGAGAAAGTGCCGTTTCGCGATCAAAGGTAATCGTACAACCTTCATAAGGCAGACCTGGGTAGCTCGATACCAACATGTTTTCTGCTGGTGTTACTACAATTGCGTTTTCACCTTTATCGTCTTGGTTTAAACCAATGGTATCAAACAGATTTAAAGCAAAATTAACCAGATTAGTATCACCATCGGTCGCTGCAATTTTCTCTGCAATCTCTTTCGCTTTATCGCCACCATTAGAATGTACTTCTAATAAACGGTCACGACCTTGCTCTAACTGGGCTTTTAACTCTTTGTTTAATGCTGCTGACTGTTCAATCAATGGCTCCAAACCATCTGATTTACCTGTCGCTAGAATTGAGATAATCGCATCTGAGAATTTATCATACACCGCACGTCCCGTTGGGCAAGTTTCACCAAAGGCATTCAAGCCTTCATCAAACCAGCGCGCTAATAACTCTTGAGATGTACCTTGCAAATACGGAACATGAATATCGATATCACGTTTTTGACCAATACGATCCAAACGGCCAATACGTTGCTCAAGAAGATCTGGGTTAAACGGCAAATCAAACATGACAAGTTGATTAGCAAACTGGAAGTTACGACCTTCAGAGCCAATTTCAGAACAGATAAGAACCTGTGCGCCGCCTTCTTCTTGTGCGAAATAAGCGGCTGCTTTATCACGCTCAATGATAGACATGCCTTCATGGAAAACCGTACCACGAATACCTTCACGCTCACGCAGTGCTTGCTCTAATTGCAATGCAGTGGAAGCACGAGATGCAATAATTAGCACCTTCTCATTACGGTTTTCTTTTAGTAATTCAAGTAACCAGTTAACACGTGGATCAAACTGCCACCACGTCGCACTATCACCTTCAAACTCTTGGAAGATCTCTTCTGGATAAAGCATCTTCATCGCACGCGCTTCATCCGTCATGCGACCGCCCATCATCGTTGCCACACGCATAGACGTTGCATACTGAGAAGGTAAAGGCATTGGCATTAAATTAAGATTACGCTGTGGGAAACCTTTAATTGCAGCACGAGTATTGCGGAATAGCACTCGACCCGTACCATGGCGATCCATTAGATTATCAACTAACTCTTGACGAGCTTGCGCTTGCTCTTCTTCAGAAGTTGAGGACTCAATAATTCTAAACAGAGGTTCTGCATCTTGCTCAGAAAGCAGATCTGCAATGCGATTTTTAGATTCATTAGATAGCGTATCACCACTCATTAATGCGGTAACCGCATCAGCAACAGGTTGATATTGGCGCTCTTCTTCAACAAACGCATCGTAATCATAGAAACGATCAGGATCTAACAAGCGTAAGCGAGCAAAGTGACTTTCATGGCCTAATTGCTCTGGTGTTGCAGTTAGCAGTAAAACACCTGCGGTCTCTTCTGCAATCGCTTCAATTACTTGGTATTCACGACTTGGTTTAGTTTGGTTCCACTCAAGGTGATGCGCTTCATCGACCACAAGTAAATCCCAATCCGCTTCAACAACTTGCTCGAAACGACGCTTACTCTTACGAATAAAATCTAATGAACACAATACAAACTGCGCAGTATCAAATGGGTTTTCAGAATCGGCATAAGCTTCAACACAACGCTCTTCATCAAAGATAGAGAAATGCAGATTGAAACGACGCATCATTTCAACTAACCATTGGTGCTGCAGAGTTTCAGGAACCACAATAAGCACACGCTCAGCACGGCCAGATAGCACTTGCTGGTGAATGATCATACCCGCTTCAATCGTTTTACCTAAACCAACTTCATCAGCCAATAAAACACGTGGTGCATAACGACGGCCCACTTCGTGTGCAATGAATAACTGGTGCGGGATTAAGCCTGCACGCATACCACACAAACCACGCATTGGGTTTTTATGTTGTTCGTATTGATTTTGCAGCGCACGGAAGCGCAGCGCAAAGCGATCCATACGATCAATTTGACCTGCAAATAATTTATCTTGAGGCTTATTAAAGCGTATCTGATGACTTAGTAATGTTTCACGAAGGACAACATTCGCTTCATCAGTATCGACACGAGTTCCGATATAAGTAAGTAGACCGCCATCTTCGATAACGTCTTCGACTTCAAGTGACCAGCCCTCATGGCTTTCAATTGTATCTCCCTTATTGAACATCACTCGGGTAACGGGTGCATCGTGTCTTGCGTATAAACGATTTTCTTCTGATGCGGCAAAAAGTATCGATACGGTTCTATCGTCAACCGCAACTACGGTTCCTAAACCCAAATCACTTTCTGTATCACTGATCCAACGTTGGCCCAAAGCAAATGACATAGTGGTAACACACCTCAAAATTAATTTATTTTATATAGAGTGAGAATTTTAGAACCAAGAATAACAGCCTAAAATGGCGAGGTTCAAAAGGGCGCTAATGTTACTGTATGACAGCACATAGGTCACGCCCATTTATCATAAAAATGAGTGTAGTAGATTATACTCAATTTAAGATGAAAAGTTTATTTAACCGCTTGTAAATATCGCTCTAGTTGCGGCGGGTTATCTTGTGTTGCTAATTCCGATACTTTTCCAGTACTCAATATTTTATGCTCACACACAAAAGCGTAATGAGAGGCCAGTGCTTTTGCATCCTGCAAACTGTGAGTCACCATCAATACAGTAAGGTTCTGAGATTTAATGAGTTGATTGATTAAAGCAATCATCTCTTCACGCAGCATAGGGTCCAGTGCAGAAAAAGGCTCATCTAATAATAAAACAGGTTTCTTTTGCACTAAACAACGAGCTAAAGCCACTCGCTGCTTTTGCCCGCCCGATAACTGCTCAGGCAAACGATGCAATAACTCATCAACACCAACTTGTTGAGCAGCCTGAGTAACACTTCTTTTCTCTGTTTCATTTAAACGTAAATTAGGCTTAATACCTAAGCCAATATTGTCGAAAACAGAAAGGTGGGCGAATAAATTGTGCTCTTGAAATAGCATCGACAGCGGACGCTGATGGGGCGCTTTTGATAATAGTGATAGATTATTAATTGTGATATCACCCAATTCAGGGCTAATAAACCCAGCCAACAAGCTCAGTAATGTACTTTTCCCTGCACCACTCGGCCCAAGAATGGCCACCACATCCCCTTTATTAACCTTTAAGTCAAACTCAAATAATTCTGAATGATAACGGTATTTCACCTCTGAAAAGCTCAGCATTACAATTCACCTTTATGATTATTTTTAGAGGAGAATAACCACTCTACGACACTAAATACACCAACACTTAATAACAATAAGCTTAAGGATACCACTGCGGCAGCTTCCATTTGATAGCTTCCTAATAATTGAAACAGATACAAAGGCAATGTTCTAAACTCTTGGCTACCAAACAAAGCTATCGCACTTAAATCACCAATCGACATAATAAAAGCAATCGCAAACGCATGAGCCATCGGTTTTCTTAATGCCCGCCATTCAATCAATCGAAAACGGGTAAAACCATAAAGACCTAAGCTTGCTGATAATAATTGGTATTGCTGCGCAATATGCAACAGAGGCTGCGCGAGTGTTTTTATCACATACGGCAGAGCCATAAGCGCATTCACGACGACAACTATCCAAATCGCGATTGAAAACACATCGGTCATATTTCTTAGTAATAAAAACAATCCAGTACTGATCACCAAGCCCGGAGTCACTAAGATCATCGTTCCTATCAGATCTAATTTATCAGCCCATAATCGCTTCTGCTTTAATCTTAAGGCACGAGTCGTATGCAACAAGATAACGCCAAATATCATTGCTAATACCGCAGCCCCTAAAGCCACTATTAATGAGTTTGCTAACGCTAACCAGAAATCTGATGAACTAAACACCGTCATCAATTCAGAATTTAAACCACTAAGCACTACCATCAATAACGGCGGTAATAAAAAGAGTATCAGTAATATAATCCACCCCCTGTCCCACCACTTTTCTTGAGTTGAATCTTGATACAGCACTGCTTGAGAAATGGATGCCGAGTCAACAGCAACCGATTTAGAAAAACGTTGAATAGATAAAGAAAGCACGCCACATAGCAACATCTGCCATAAGGCTAAAATGGCGCCCGCCTGCAAATCAAAATCAAACTTGATCGCCTGATATATTGCCAATTCAATCGTGGTTGATTTTGGACCGCCACCTAATGCCATTACCGTAGCAAAACTAGTAAAGCAAAGCATGAATACGAGACCAGCGACATGAGGTAATTGCTGCTTAATTCTCGGCCATGCCACCAATCGGTATTTACTCCAACCAGTTAACCCTAAGTGAGCCGACAGTTGATGTTGCTCTGTAGGAATAGAATCCAAACTTTGTAGAAACAAGCGAGTAGCGAAAGGATAATTGAAAAAAACATGCGCGAGTAAAATGCCATTTAAGCCATAAATTGAAAATGGCAGAGAATAACCAAACCATTGAAATAGATCAGCGATTAAGCCGCTATTTCCATAAATAGAAAGTAAGCCAAAAACACCCACTAATACAGGAAGCACAAGCGTAGTAGCACAAAGCTTCAGTAGTAAGCCTCGTCCTTTAAACTCACGTCGTGATAAGGCATACGCTGTAGGGATCGCAAGACTGATACTAAATACAGTAGAAAGGAATGCTTGGTATAAACTGAACTGAGTAATATAACGATAATAAGGATCTGACCAAACGAGACTTAAATCCAAACTTGGCGATTCTAAAAGCAGAGCACTGATCGCTCCGCCAACAAAGCCAATAATGACAATCGCGATTACATATCCCAATAGAGGAACTGAATGATAAGAAGAGGTATTTTTCATAACTGCCAAAAGAAAGGAGCACAACGGTGCCCCTTATTTCAAATTAGAATGTCAGGGCGTGTTGCCACTCACGGATCCATGATTTACGTTGTTGTGAAATCGCTTGTGAATCAAATGACAAAGCTTTACTCGGCACAGTTAAGCGATCAAAACCCTCAGGCAAAGCGACATAGGTCACAGGGTACATCCAGTTACCTGTTGGCATCGCTGATTGAAACTTATCAGTTAAAATAAAGGTAAGGAACTCATCAGCAAGTTTATTATGTTGAGTATTTTTTACTTTCGCTGCCACTTCTACTTGAGTGTAGTGACCTTCAGAAAAATTAGCCGCGGCAAATCTATCGTCTTTTTCAGCAATCAAATGATACGCTGGAGAAGTGGTATAAGACAAAACCAAATCAGACTCGCCTTCTAGGAACATACTGTAAGCTTCAGACCAACCTTTGGTTACTGTGACCGTTTTCTTAGCGAGTTGCTTCCACGCTTGTGGTGCTTCATCACCATAAACAGACTTCATCCACAGTAATAATCCCTGTCCAGGTGTCGAGGTTCGTGGATCTTGATAAATTACTTTTAGATCATCGCGCTGCTCGACTAATTCTTTTAAGCTTTTTGGCGGATTTGCTACTTTTTCTTTATTATAAACAAACGCAAAATAACCGAAATCATAAGGAACAAATGTCGTGTCATTCCAACCACCTGGTAAAGTAACAGAATCCGTATTCACTTGATGCTGAGCCAATAACCCTGTCGCTTTCGCTTCTGCCATTAAGTTATTATCTAAACCTAACACCACATCTGCTTTGGCATTTTTCCCTTCTAACCGAAGTCGATTCAAAATAGAAACACCATCATCAAGTGCAACTAATTTTAAATCACAGCCACATTGAGCTTCAAAAGCCGCTTCAATCGTTGGTCCTGGTCCCCAATCAGCCGCAAAAGAGTCGTAGGTATAAACGGTTAGAGTCGCTGTATCTGCAGCAGAAACAGAAAAAGAAGACGCCGCGACGATAGCTAACGCTGTCGGCAATAGTTTAAATGGAGAGGAAATAGAAAGAGTGTTCATTGTGTGCGCTTACATCCTTTTGAGCGGCACAGAATTAAGGTGATATTCTCCAAGAGGATGTCATCTCAATCCCTACGCCAGCATTATCTGAGTCAGGTAGTACGGGTTTAAGCGAGCATTATCCAATGCTTACTAATCTCAGCGAATACCACTCTAGATAACTAGTTGATATCGGTTGCTCCCCGATGAGAGGCCATATTGTATGTGTGAATCAAGCAATGAGCCAGAGGTTTTCTCTAGACTCATTCATTATATCAACGGTGATCGTAACCCCAGCGAGGGACTAACCCTTGCTCTACACCTAAATGATCTAATATTCGAGCGACCATAAAATCAATTAAATCTTCAATCGACTTTGGTTGATGATAAAAACCAGGTGCAGCAGGCATGATCGTCGCACCCACTTGAGATAGCTTTAACATATTTTCTAAATGCAGCGTTGAAAATGGGGTTTCTCGGACAACAAGAATTAATTGACCACGCTCTTTTAACACCACATCAGCAGCGCGCTCTATCAAGTTATCTGAAATCCCGTGAGCAATTGATGCCACACTCCCTGCCGAGCATGGACACACTATCATCTGTTTTGGTGCGGCAGAACCAGAAGCGACGGGAGAGAACCAATCCTCTTTACCACATACGGTTAAATTATCAACATTACAACCAAGATGCTCAACCAGTGCCGCTTTCATCGCATCAGGGCCACTTGGTAACTTCAGATCATGCTCTGTTGCCATCACCACACGAGCTGCCGAGGAGATAAGAAAGTAAACATGATAGTCCGCGGCCAATAAACACTCTAATAGACGGAGTCCATAAGGAGCACCAGAGGCTCCGGTCATAGCTAATGTGATCGCTTTCTTTTTGGATTTCATTTATTGGCTCAACTTATCAAGTAATTTACTGTGAATGCCTTCAAAACCACCATTACTCATGACTAATATTTGATCACCTGATTGTGCTTCGGCCACAATCATATCAACAAAGCAGCCAATATCATTATGGGTATAAGCGGGCTGAGTGCATTGTTGTGCAACATCATCTACCGACCAAGTGATATTATCTGGCTGAAAAAGATAAACCGAATCGGCTGCATGCAGAGAAGCCGCCAACGTATCTTTGTGGACGCCTAATTTCATGGTGCTTGAACGAGGCTCTAGTACCGCTATAATTTTCTTATCGCCCACTTTATTACGTAAGCCACCTAGCGTTAGATCAATCGCTGTTGGGTGATGAGCAAAATCATCATACACAGTGACTCCATTTACTTCACCTTTAAACTCTAGACGACGCTTAGTATTAATAAACTTACCTAACGCTTCACAAGATAAATCAGGAGTAACCCCTACGTGACGAGCAGAAGCTATGACCATCAATGCATTACTCACATTATGATCACCGACTAAATCCCAATTAACTTGTCCAACTTTCTCGCCTTCAAAATAAACGTCAAATACACTGCCATCTTTTTCTAGCTTGATTGCCTTCCACTGACCATCTTCGCCTGTAAATTCAAGCTCACTCCAGCACCCCAGCTCTAATACTTGCTCAAGTGGTTTATCTTGTTTTGGTGCAAAAATACGGCCTGTACTTGGAACCGTTCGAATTAAATGATGAAATTGGCGCTGAATAGCAGCAAGATCATCAAAGATATCCGCATGATCAAACTCTAGATTATTCAATACAAGCGTACGTGGACGGTAATGCACAAACTTAGAACGCTTATCAAAAAAAGCACTGTCATATTCATCTGCTTCGACCACAAAAAACATGCTTTCGCCTAATCGAGCCGACTCTCCGAAGTTACCAAGCACGCCACCGACTAAAAAGCCTGGTTTATAACCACACTCTTCAAGCACCCATGTCAACATACTTGCCGTTGTTGTTTTACCATGAGTACCAGCAACCGCCATCACCCAGCGGTCTTGCAACAAAAACTCTTGTAACCATTGTGGACCAGAGGTGTATTTCAGGTTCTTATCTAAGACATACTCAACACATGGATTTCCACGGCTCATTGCATTACCAATTACCACTAGGTCTGGCGCGGGGTCTAACTGACTCGGATCAAATCCTTGGATAATCTCAATGCCTTGAGATTCTAATAACGTGCTCATTGGAGGATAAACGTTAGCATCGCACCCAGTAACTTTATGCCCAAGTTGACGGGCTAATGTTGCAGCGCCTCCCATGAAGGTGCCACAGATACCAAGGATATGAATATGCATAATTACAACCGTCTTATTTATTAAATTAGTAAGCAACCTCAATTCAAAGTTACTTCAATACTCTTAAAAAGTTCTATGCTATAGAATGAATTACAGCAAACAGTAACACAACCACTGTAAAAATAAATCAGTACCTAACCCTACTTAGCATTGATATCTAATAACAGAGAATTAAAGGAATAACTATGTCTGAAATAAGAACCCTCGGTGAATTCATTGTTGCCAAGCAACATGACTTCCCTCATGCAAGTGGAGAGCTCTCTTCCCTTATTGGTTCAATTAAATTAGCTGCTAAAATTGTAAACCGTGAGATAAATAAGGCGGGACTGGTTGATATCACTGGCGCATCAGGTGAAGAAAATATTCAAGGTGAACAGCAGCAAAAACTCGATCTTTACGCTAATGATAAATTCAAGGCGGCATTAGAAAATCGAGGGCAAGTCTGTGGTGTAGCTAGTGAAGAAGAAGATGAAGCCGTTGCCTTTAATAAAGCATTAAATAAAGACGCTAAATACGTGGTATTGATGGATCCACTAGATGGGTCATCAAATATTGATGTTAACGTATCTGTAGGGACTATTTTCTCTATTTATCGTCGTATTTCACCAATTGGTACACCTCCTACAGAAGAAGATTTCCTACAACCAGGAAACCAACAAGTTGCTGCAGGCTATATCATTTATGGTTCATCAACCATGTTGGTCTATAGCACAGGAAATGGCGTTCATGGATTTACCTATGACCCATCACTTGGTGTCTTCTGTTTATCTCATGAAGATATGAAGATCCCTAAAGAGGGTAATATTTATTCTATCAACGAAGGAAATTACATCCGTTTTCCTGAAGGGATAAAACAATACTTAAAATACTGCCAAGAAATGAAACCAGAAGATAATCGACCATATACATCTCGTTACATTGGTTCTTTAGTTGCTGACTTCCATAGAAATTTATTAAAAGGCGGCATTTATCTTTATCCAAGCACTCAAGCTTACCCAAATGGAAAGCTACGACTACTCTATGAATGCAACCCTATGGCAATGTTGATTGAAGAGGCAGGAGGTAAAGCGACAGATGGTGAACAACGTATTCTAGATATCAAACCAACAGAATTACATCAACGTGTACCTTTCTTCGTTGGCTCAAGCAATATGGTAGATAAGGTTCAAGATTTTCTTGATGAATGGCAAGAATAATCAAATACTTATGTAGATTGGTATTACTCTTAAGTGATTTTACTACGTAATAAGACCACCTAATTAGTTACATTGGTATTAAATCGGAATAACGGAGAATATAACCAAAATACCATAGTACAGAAACAAAAAAACCGAGTCCAAGGACTCGGTTTTTTCTTGAAACTACTTCTGATTACTCAGCTGCAGCTTCTACTTCTGGGCGATCTACAAGCTCAATGTAAGCCATTGGCGCTTTATCACCTGCACGGAAACCGCACTTCAGAATACGAGTGTAACCACCAGCACGTTGTGCAAAGCGTGGACCTAACTCGGTAAATAGTTTTGCTACAACTTCGTTATCACGAGTGCGAGCAAATGCAAGACGACGGTTAGCAACACTGTCAATCTTAGCTAATGTAATCAAAGGCTCAACTACACGACGAAGCTCTTTTGCTTTTGGTACAGTCGTCTTGATAATCTCGTGACGAACCAAAGAGCAAGCCATATTGCTAAACATAGCTTTACGGTGGCTGCTGTTGCGGTTGAGTTGACGACCACTCTTACGATGGCGCATGACCTAATCCTTCTAACTAGATAATTAGTGAACTGATTAATCTTCAGCGATAGACGCTGGTGGCCAGTTCTCTAGGCGCATGCCTAAAGAAAGACCACGTGAAGCTAGAACATCTTTAATTTCAGTTAAAGACTTCTTACCAAGGTTTGGCGTTTTAAGTAGCTCAACCTCAGTGCGCTGCACCAGATCACCAATGTAGTGAATCGCTTCTGCTTTCAAACAGTTAGCAGAGCGAACCGTTAGTTCAAGATCGTCTACAGGACGCAGTAGGATCGGATCGAACTCTGGCTTTTCTTCTTTCTCTTCAGGAACTCGTACATCACGAAGATCTACAAATGCATCCAGTTGCTCAGCTAAAATTGTAGCTGCACGACGGATAGCTTCCTCAGGATCAAGCGTACCATTTGTTTCCATATCGATAACAAGCTTGTCTAAGTCAGTACGTTGCTCAACACGTGCCGCTTCAACCGAGTAAGAAATTTTATCTACTGGGCTGTAAGTTGCATCGATAAGCAGACGACCAATTGGACGCTCATCTTCTTCAGTATGGATACGCGCTGTTGACGGTACATAGCCGCGACCACGCTCTACCCTGATTCTCATGCTGAT
The DNA here is from genome assembly GCF_008933155.1 of Aliivibrio finisterrensis. Classification (GTDB taxonomy): domain Bacteria; phylum Pseudomonadota; class Gammaproteobacteria; order Enterobacterales; family Vibrionaceae; genus Aliivibrio; species Aliivibrio finisterrensis. Next base: position 79,540 of record NZ_WBVP01000016.1, read on the forward strand.
TTCAGCATTGTCATCAGTTAAGTGGCAGATTACATGCTCTGGGTTCGCAATCTCAACATCACCATCATGGGTGATGTCACCTGCAACAACAGGGCCTGCACCAGACTTGTTAAGAGTAATGATAACTTCATCTTTACCCTCAACCTTAACGGCAAGGCCTTTAAGGTTTAGAAGGATTTCAAGGATATCTTCCTGAACACCTTCTTTGGTGCTGTACTCATGTAATACGCCTTCGATTTCTACTTCAGTTACGGCACAACCCGGCATTGAAGATAGTAAAATACGACGTAGAGCGTTACCTAGAGTGTGGCCGAAACCACGCTCTAACGGCTCAAGAGTTACTTTTGCGTGAGTCATGCTAACTTGTTCAATGTCAACAAGACGCGGCTTTAGAAATTCTGTTACAGAACCCTGCATTGTGTCCTCTCTTTATTTAAGCCTTACTTAGAGTAAAGCTCGACGATCAAGTGTTCGTTGATGTCGGCAGACAAATCAGAACGTTCAGGAAGACGCTTAAACGTACCTTCCATTTTGCCAGCATCTACTTCAATCCAAGTTGGTTTTTCGCGTTGTTCAGCAACTTCTAGAGCAGCTTTAATACGTGATTGCTGTTTAGCTTTTTCACGAATAGAAACAACATCGTTCGCCGCAACTTTGAAAGAAGGAACGTTAACTACTTTACCATTAACTAGAATAGACTTATGGCTAACTAGTTGACGAGATTCAGCACGTGTAGCGCCAAAACCCATACGGTAAACTACGTTATCTAGACGACCTTCAAGAAGTTGAAGTAGGTTTTCACCTGTGTTGCCTTTAATACGAGCAGCATCTTTGTAGTAGTTACGGAATTGTTTTTCTAAAACGCCGTACATACGACGAACTTTTTGCTTCTCACGAAGCTGAACGCCGTACTCAGATAGACGACCGCGACGAGCGCCGTGTACACCTGGAGCGTTATCAATTTTACACTTGGTATCGATCGCACGTACACCAGATTTAAGGAATAAATCTGTGCCTTCGCGACGGCTAAGCTTCAGCTTAGGACCCAAATATCTTGCCATGTTCTTTCTCCAATATTCCTAGAAACGAAACTTAAACGCGACGTTTCTTAGGTGGACGACAACCGTTATGAGGGATCGGAGTAGCATCAACAATATTTGTGATGCGGTATCCAGCAGCGTTTAATGCACGGATAGTTGACTCACGACCAGGACCAGGGCCCTTAACCATAACTTCAAGGTTCTTAACGCCATATTCTTTGGCCATTTCACCACAACGCTCAGCAGCAACTTGTGCAGCGAACGGCGTAGATTTACGAGAACCACGGAAACCAGAACCACCTGCAGTAGCCCAAGCTAGTGCGTTACCTTGACGGTCAGTAATGGTTACGATTGTGTTGTTGAAAGAAGCATGGATGTGCGCTACGCCATCCGCTACTTGCTTGCGAACGCGCTTACGAGCGCGAGTAGGTTGTTTTGCCATTGTACTCTCTACCTTATCCGATTATTTTTTGATCGGCTTGCGCGGACCTTTACGGGTACGTGCGTTGGTTTTAGTACGCTGTCCACGTAACGGTAGACTGCGACGGTGACGAAGACCACGATAACAACCAAGGTCCATTAGACGCTTGATGTTCATCGATACTTCACGACGTAGATCGCCTTCTACAGTGTATTTGGCAACACCATCACGCAGAATATCAATCTGCTCATCATTCAGTTCACTGATCTTAACATTTTCAGCAATACCCACTTCAGCTAAAATAGCTTGAGAGCGAGTCTTACCGATTCCGTAGATCGCTGTTAAAGCGATTACTGCATGTTTATGATCAGGAATGTTAATGCCTGCTATACGGGCCACTATTCACTCCTAGTACTTTTTCTTAAGAAGAGCCGCAACAAAGCCCGTTGAGGATACGTTGCGACTATAACTACTTCTTTTGCACACAAAAGGTAGGCCGAGAATAATACTCGGCCTAACTTAATATATCAAGTAAAAATTTCTGCTAATTAACCTTGGCGTTGCTTATGCTTTGGTTCAACGCAAATTACACGCACAACACCGTTGCGCTTAATAACTTTACAGTTGCGGCAGATTTTTTTAACGGAAGCACGAACTTTCATTGCTAAACTCCGTAAAATTGGAATCTGAAATTAACGGCCGTAGCCTTTCAGATTGGCCTTCTTCAACACGGACTCATACTGTTGAGACATCAGATGAGTCTGAACCTGTGCCATAAAGTCCATGATAACAACAACTACGATTAGTAGGGAAGTACCGCCAAAATAGAAGCGTACGTTCCAAGCTATCATCATAAACTCGGGAATCAGACAGATAAAGGTGATATACATCGCACCAGCTAAGGTTAGACGAGTCATTACTTTATCAATATATTTCGTAGTCTGTTCACCTGGGCGGATTCCGGGTACGAATGCACCAGACTTCTTCAAGTTATCTGCTGTTTCACGCGGGTTAAACACCAACGCTGTATAGAAGAAACAGAAGAAGATAATTGCTGCTGCATAAAGCATTACATATAACGGCTGACCAGGGCTTAACGCCATGGAAACATCAGTTAACCAACCGAATGTTCCTTCACCATTACCACCAAACCACTGAGCCAATGTCCCAGGGAATAGTATAATACTTGATGCAAAAATTGCAGGAATCACACCAGCCATATTTATTTTCAATGGAAGGTGAGTACTTTGAGCTGCAAATACCTTACGGCCTTGCTGACGCTTCGCATAATTAACGACGATACGACGTTGACCACGCTCCATGAACACTACAAAGTAGATAACTGCAAATGATAAAACTGCAATTAGTAATAGAAGAAGCACGTGCAGTTCACCTTGACGCGCCTGCTGAATCGTTTCTCCGATAGCCGGTGGTAAACCAGCAACGATACCTGTGAAAATAATCAAAGATATACCGTTACCAATGCCACGCTCAGTAATTTGTTCACCTAACCACATTAAGAACATGGTACCAGTTACTAAACTTACTGTAGCTGTCAGATAGAACATCATGTCAGGGTTAGCAACTAACCCTGGAATCATGCTTGGTAGACCGGTTGCAATACCAATTGCTTGGAATGTAGCCAGCACCAAGGTGCCATAACGTGTGTACTGGTTAATCTTACGACGACCAGACTCACCTTCTTTTTTCAACTCTGCTAGAGGTGGATGAACAACTGTTAACAGCTGAACAACGATAGATGCCGAAATATACGGCATAATACCTAAAGCAAGAATTGAGGCACGAGACAGTGCACCACCAGAAAACATGTTAAACAGTTCAATGATGGTACCCTGTTGCTGTTCAAAAAGATCAGCAAGGACAGCAGCGTCAATCCCAGGAATTGGCACAAATGAGCCAGCTCGGAACACTAAAAGCGCACCTATAACAAATAACAGACGCGATTTCAGTTCAGCTAGGCCGTTCTGTGCACTACTTACTTCTTTTCCTGGTTTCTTTGCCATTGTACCTCATCCTTCGAGGATTATTCCTCGATCTTACCGCCTGCAGCTTCAATCGCAGCTTTAGCGCCTTTCGTTACGCGTAGACCTTTAACAGTTACAGCAGTAGCGATTTCACCAGAAAGTACAACTTTCGCGAACACAATGTTCTTAGTGATTACGTTAGCAGCTTTAAGGCTGTTTAGATCGATAACGTTACCTTCAACTTTAGCAAGTTCGCTTAGACGAACTTCTGCAGTTACTAGGCTCTTACGTGAAGTAAAGCCAAATTTAGGTAAACGTTGTTTCAGAGGCATTTGACCGCCTTCAAAACCAACGCGAACTTTACCGCCAGAACGTGATTTTTGGCCTTTGTGACCACGGCCACCAGTTTTACCTAGGCCAGAACCGATACCACGACCTACACGCTTCTTAGAAGGTTTAGAGCCAGCAGCCGGTGATAGAGTATTCAAACGCATTTCTGATTACTCCTCAATCTTAACCATGTAGTAAACTTTGTTGATCATACCGCGGTTACACGGAGTATCTTCAATTTCTACTGTATGGTTGATGCGACGAAGACCTAGACCTTTAAGGCACAAAATGTGCTTAGGTAGGCGACCGATAGAGCTTTTAGTCTGAGTTACTTTGATAGTTTTAGACATGGTACTTACTCCGAAATAGATTCAACAGTTAGACCACGCTTAGCAGCTACCATCTCAGGTGACTTAACGCTACTTAAACCAGCAATCGTTGCGCGAACAACGTTGATTGGGTTAGTAGAGCCGTAAGCTTTTGCTAGAACGTTGCGGACACCCACAACCTCTAGTACTGCACGCATAGCACCACCTGCGATGATACCTGTACCTTCTGAAGCAGGTTGCATGTACACTTTTGAACCAGTGTGGCGACCTTTAACAGAATGGTGAAGAGTACCTTCGTTAAGTGCAATCGTAAACATGTTACGACGTGCTTTTTCCATTGATTTTTGAATCGCTGCAGGTACTTCACGAGCTTTGCCGTAACCGAAACCTACACGACCATTACCGTCACCAACAACTGTTAGTGCAGTAAAGCTAAAGATTCGACCACCTTTAACCGTTTTAGAAACACGGTTAACAGCAATTAGCTTTTCGTTCAAATCTGTAGCTTGTTGTTGTTCTTTAGCCATCTTCCAACCCTACCTTAGAATTTCAGACCAGCTTCGCGAGCAGAATCTGCTAGCGCCGCTACTCGGCCGTGGTATTGGAAACCAGAACGATCGAAAGCAACATTAGTAATGCCTTTTTCGATAGCGCGCTCTGCAATTAATTTACCAATTGCTTGAGCTGCAGCTTTGTTGCTAGTGTTTCCAACTTGCTCACGGATTGCCTTTTCTACAGTAGAAGCGGCAGCGATAACCTCTGAGCCGTTTGGTGCGATTACCTGAGCGTACGTATGACGCGGAGTACGGTGTACTACAAGGCGAGTTGCACACAGTTCAGCAATCTTACGACGTGCACGTGTAGCACGACGGATGCGAGATGCTTTCTTATCCATAGTGATACCCTACTTCTTCTTAGCTTCTTTAGTACGCACGATTTCATCGGCGTAACGAACACCTTTGCCTTTGTAAGGCTCAGGCTGACGGTATGAACGAATATCCGCAGCAACTTGACCAACTACTTGCTTATCGCAACCAGTTAAAATGATCTCAGTTTGAGTTGGACACTCAGCTTTAATACCTTCTGGTAGAGCGTGCTCTACTGGGTGTGAGAAGCCAAGAGTTAGAGCTACAGAGTTGCCTTTCATAGCAGCACGGTAACCTACACCTTTAAGAGTTAGCTTCTTAGTAAAGCCTTCATTAACGCCGATAACCATGTTGTTAACTAGTGCACGAGCTGTACCAGCTTGTGCCCAAGCATTAGCCACGCCTTCGCGAGGACCAAATACAACAGTGTTATCTTCTTGTGAAATAACTACAGCACTGTTAAGTACGCGAGTTAGTTCACCTTTACCACCTTTAATAGTGATTTCCTGGCCGTTCAGTTTAACTTCTACGCCAGCAGGAATTACTACAGGTGCTTTAGCAACACGAGACATATCCTACTCCTATTAAGCTACGTAGCAGATAATTTCGCCACCAAGACCAGCTTTACGCGCAGCGCGATCAGACATTAGGCCTTTTGATGTAGAAACAACAGCAATACCAAGACCACCCATAACAGATGGTAACGCGTCGTTCTTCTTGTATACACGAAGACCTGGACGAGAAACTCGTTGGATTTGCTCGATAACTGGTTTAGCTTGGAAATACTTAAGAGTGATTTCTAGCTCAGGTTTGATTTCGCCTTCAACAGCGAAGTCAGCGATGTAGCCTTCAGCTTTAAGTAGTGCAGCAATTGCAACTTTAAGCTTTGAAGAAGGCATTTTAACAGCAACTTTATTTGCTGATTGACCGTTGCGAACGCGGGTCAGCATATCCGAAATCGGATCTTGCATGCTCATATGATTTACTCCAAATGATTAAGTGGCAATTACCAGCTAGCCTTACGAAGACCCGGAATCTCGCCTTTCATGCAAGCTTCACGAACCTTAATACGGCTTAAACCGAACTTACGTAGGTAACCGTGTGGACGACCAGTTTGGTTGCAACGATTACGCTGACGAGATGCACTTGAATCACGAGGTAGAGCTTGCAATTTAAGAACTGCATCCCAACGCTCTTCTTCAGAAGCATTTACATCGCTAATTAGAACTTTTAGCGCCGAACGCTTTTCAGCGAACTTAGCTACAAGTTTTGCACGTTTAGCTTCACGTGCTTTCATAGATTGTTTAGCCATAACAGTAACCCTTCACCTTACTTACGGAATGGGAAGTTAAAGGCAGCCAGCAGAGCTCGGCCTTCCGCATCTGTATTCGCAGACGTCGTGATAGTAATATCAAGACCGCGTACACGATCAACTTTATCATAGTCGATCTCAGGGAAGATGATTTGCTCGCGAACGCCCATGCTGTAGTTACCGCGACCGTCAAAAGACTTCGCGCTAACACCACGGAAATCACGTACTCGTGGAAGTGCAATAGAGATTAAACGCTCTAAGAATTCCCACATACGTTCGCCACGTAGGGTTACTTTACAACCGATTGGGTAGCCTTCACGGATTTTAAAACCAGCAACAGATTTACGCGCTTTAGTAATCAATGGTTTTTGACCAGAGATAATTGCCATATCGGCAGCAGCGTTTTCTAGAAGCTTTTTATCATTGATTGCTTCACCAACACCCATATTTAGGGTGATTTTTTCAACCCTAGGGACTTGCATGACGCTTGAGTAGCTGAACTCTTTGGTAAGCTCAGCGACTACAGACGACTTGTAGTAATCATGCAGTTTCGCCATAGTAGAACTCCAAATTGCTTCTATCTATTAGTTAGAAATGGTTTCGCCGTTTGATTTGAAGAAACGCACTTTTTTGCCTTCTTCAAAACGGAAACCGATACGGTCCGCTTTACCAGTAGCTTCGTTGTAGATTGCGATGTTAGAAGCATCAATTGCTGCTTCTTTCTCAACAATACCACCTTGCTGACCAAGAGCCGGTACAGGCTTCTGGTGCTTTTTAACAAGGTTGATACCTTCAACGATAACTTTACCAGTTTCAAGAACCTTAGTTACTTTACCTTTCTTGCCTTTATCTTTACCGACAAGAACGATTACTTCGTCATTACGACGGATTTTAGCTGCCATCTTACCGCTCCTTACAGAACTTCTGGTGCTAGTGAAACAATTTTCATGAATTTCGCATTACGAAGTTCACGAGTCACTGGACCAAAGATACGTGTACCGACTGGTTGCTCAGTAGTGTCATTCAACAATACGCAAGCATTACGGTCGAAGCGAATGATAGAACCGTCTGGGCGACGAACGCCTTTACGAGTGCGCACTACTACCGCCTTCAGAACATCACCTTTCTTAACTTTACCGCGAGGAATTGCTTCCTTAACAGTAACTTTAATGATGTCTCCGATATGTGCATAACGGCGGTGAGAGCCACCCAGAACCTTAATACACATTACCTTGCGCGCACCAGAGTTATCTGCAGCGTCAAGTGTACTTTGCATTTGGATCATTGTTAGTGCTCCGCTAAATATTTAAAACTAGACCCATCACGGGTCGGGCTGCCTCTTTAAAAGGGATGGGGATTATATCACCATATTTTAAATAAAGGTAGTCTAAAAATAAACGGCTCCAAAAAAAGTTCGGAGCCGCTTAGAATCGCTATAGAATCAACAAATTAAGCTTTTGCTTTTTCTACAATGTTTACCAAAGTCCAAGATTTAGTCTTAGACAGTGGGCGACATTCACGAATCTCAACAGTATCGCCTAGGCCACACTCGTTGTTTTCATCATGTGCGTGAAGCTTAGTCGTGCGCTTGATGTATTTACCGTAGATCGGGTGTTTCACCATGCGTTCAATAGCAACAACAATAGACTTGTCCATTTTGTCGCTAACTACACGACCTTGCATAGTACGAATTTTCTCGCTCATTATGCGCCAGCCTTCTCATTCAGTAAAGTTTTAACACGTGCGATATCACGACGTACAGCTTTCAGAGTATGAGTTTGCTGTAGTTGACCAGTCGCAGCTTGCATGCGCAAGTTAAACTGTTCACGTAGCAAATTCAGAAGCTCTTCATTAAGCTCTTCAACGTTTTTCTCGCGTAGATCTTGTGCTTTCATCACATCACCTGCTTAGTTACAAAAGTAGTTTTGATAGGCAGTTTACGTGCCGCTAGGCGGAACGCTTCACGTGCCAACTCTTCAGGTACGCCGTTCATTTCGTACATAACCTTTCCAGGTTGGATTTGGGCTACCCAGTACTCAACGTTACCTTTACCCTTACCTTGACGAACTTCAAGCGGTTTTTCTGTGATAGGTTTGTCTGGGAACACACGGATCCAGATTTGACCTTGACGCTTAATGTGACGCGTCATAGCACGACGAGCCGCTTCAATCTGACGAGCAGTTAGACGACCACGGCCTACAGCTTTAAGACCGAAGTCGCCGAAGCTTACTTCAGTACCTTTAGCAAGGCCACGGTTACGACCAGTCATAACCTTACGGAACTTAGTACGTTTTGGTTGTAGCATCAGTCAGCTCCTTACTTACGGCTTCTACGCTGCTTCTTAGGCTTGTCAGCCTTAGGCTCTACTGCATTAGCAGCTGGCATACCGCCTAGAACTTCACCTTTGAAGATCCAAACTTTAACGCCGATCACACCGTATTGAGTGTGAGCCGAAGAAGTTGCGTAATCAATGTCAGCACGTAGAGTATGTAGAGGTACACGACCTTCACGATACCACTCAGAACGTGCGATTTCAGCACCGCCTAGACGGCCACCTACTTGTACTTTGATGCCTTTAGCGCCTAGACGCATTGCATTTTGTACCGCACGCTTCATAGCACGACGGAACATAACACGACGTTCTAGTTGAGAAGCAATGCTGTCAGCTACAAGTTGAGCGTCTAGCTCAGGCTTGCGAACTTCTGCAATGTTGATTTGCGCTGGAACACCTGCGATTTTTGCTACGCCTGCGCGTAGTTTCTCTACGTCTTCACCTTTCTTACCGATAACAACGCCTGGACGAGCTGTGTGAATAGTCACACGAATGCTCTTAGCAGGACGCTCGATAACGATGCGTGATAGAGATGCTTTTTTCAGTTCTTTAGTAAGATACTGACGTACCTTGAAGTCGCCGTCTAGGTTGTCAGCGAACTCTTGGCTACTAGCAAACCATGTAGCATTCCAAGGCTTGACGATGCCAAGACGAATACCATTAGGATGTACTTTTTGACCCATTTGCTTAATCTCCTAGTCTTTAACGATCAGCTACAACGATAGTGATGTGGCTTGAACGCTTCAAGATGCGATCTGCACGACCTTTAGCACGAGGCATAATACGCTTCATGATAGGGCCTTCATCTACGAAGATTTTAGCGACATTTAGATCGTCGATATCTGCACCTTCGTTGTGTTCAGCGTTTGCGATAGCAGACTCAACAACTTTCTTAATTAATACTGCAGCTTTTTTGTTGCTGAAAGTAAGAATTTCAAGAGCTTGGTCTACTGATTTCCCACGAATTTGGTCCGCAACTAAGCGAGCCTTTTGTGGAGAAATGCTGGCAAAACGATGTTTAGCAATAGCTTCCATATTCTACCTCCTAACGCTTTTTAGCTTTCTTATCTGCAGCATGGCCACGATAAGTACGAGTAGGTGCAAATTCGCCCAACTTGTGACCAATCATGTCTTCTGTAACGAAAACTGGTACATGCTGGCGACCATTATGGACAGCGATGGTCAAGTTGATCATAGTTGGAATGATCATTGAACGACGGGACCAAGTCTTAATAGGCTTTTTGTCTCCGCTTTCCACCGCTTTCTCTACCTTCTTCAGCAAGTGTAGGTCAATAAAAGGACCTTTCTTGAGAGAACGTGGCATGGCGATTCCTCTTTATAGATTATTTGTTACGACGACGTACAATGTACTTGTCAGTAGATTTATTCTTACGAGTCTTGAAGCCCTTAGTTGGCATACCCCAAGGTGATACTGGGTGACGACCGCCTGATGTACGACCTTCACCACCACCGTGTGGGTGATCAACTGGGTTCATTGCAACACCACGTACCGTTGGACGAACACCGCGCCAGCGTGTAGCACCGGCTTTGCCTAGCTCACGTAGCATGTGTTCAGAGTTACCAACTTCACCGATAGTCGCACGACCTTCAGAAAGAACTTTACGCATCTCACCAGAGCGTAGACGTAATGTCACATAAGCGCCATCACGAGCAATGATTTGTGCGTATGCACCAGCAGAACGTGCAACTTGCGCGCCCTTACCAGGTTTTAATTCAACACAGTGAACAGTAGAACCTACTGGGATGTTGCGCAATGGTAAGCAGTTACCTGCTTTGATTGGCGCATCAACACCTGATTGTACTGTATCGCCGGCTTTAAGACCTTTTGGTGCGATAATGTAACGACGCTCACCGTCTGCGAACAGAACTAGTGCAATGTTTGCACTACGGTTTGGATCGTATTCTAAACGTTCAACGATAGCTGGGATGCCATCTTTAGTACGTTTAAAGTCAATTAGACGGTAGTGTTGCTTATGACCACCACCAACGTGACGTACTGTAATACGACCGTTATTGTTACGACCACCAGATTTAGAGTTTTTCTCTAAAAGAGGTGCGTATGGCTTACCCTTATGTAGGTCAGCGTTAACGATTTTTACAACGTGACGACGACCAGGGGAAGTCGGCTTACATTTAACAATAGCCATTTTTAACTACTCCTGTTATTCCGCGCCGCCAACGAAGTCTAGGTCTTGACCTTCTTTCAAGATTACGTACGCTTTTTTCACGTCTGAACGACGGCCTTGGCGTGCACCTTGACGTTTGGTCTTGCCCTTAGTGATAAGGGTATTTACAGACTTAACTTCAACTTCAAACAACTTTTCTACTGCTGCTTTAATCTCTTTTTTAGTTGCATTGATTGCTACTTTGAAAACAATAGTGTTATTGCCTTCAGCAGCCATCGTTGCTTTTTCAGAGATAATAGGGCCACGTAGAACTTTTAGTAGACGCTCTTCACTGATCATGCCAGCATCTCCTCAACTTGCTTAACTGCAGCTGCAGTCATTAGAACCTTGTTGAATGCAACTAGGCTTACTGGATCAATACCAGCAACGTCACGTGCGTCAACTTTGTAAAGGTTACGAGCAGCTAAGAATAGATTCTCATCTACTTCGCCAGTTACGATAAGAACATCGTTAAGCTCAAGCTCTTTAAGCTTAGCAACTAGCTCTTTAGTTTTAGGTGCTTCAACTGAGAAGTTGTCTACAACGATCAGACGATCTTGACGAACTAACTCAGAAAGAATGCTCTTAAGAGCACCACGGTACATTTTTTTGTTTACTTTTTGGCTGTGATCTTGTGGTTTCGCAGCAAAAGTAACACCACCTGAACGCCAGATTGGGCTACGAATAGTACCCGCACGAGCTCGGCCTGTACCTTTTTGACGCCATGGCTTAGCGCCACCGCCAGATACTTCTGAACGTGTTTTTTGAGCGCGAGTACCTTGACGAGCACCTGCTGCATAAGCAACAACTACTTGGTGTACAAGAGCTTCGTTAAACTCACGTCCGAAAGTAGTTTCGGAAACAGTTAGTGCCGCAGCACCTTTAACCATTAGTTCCATTACATACTCCTAAGACGTTATGCTTTAACAGCTGGTTTAACGATCACGTTGCCACCTGTTGAGCCTGGTACTGCACCTTTAATAAGAAGCAGATTGCGCTCAGCGTCAACACGTACGATCTCTAGGTTTTGAGTCGTACAACGCTCAGCACCCATGTGACCTGCCATTTTTTTGCCTTTAAATACGCGACCTGGAGTTTGACATTGGCCAATTGAACCCGGAGCACGGTGAGACAAAGAGTTACCGTGAGTCATATCTTGAGTACGGAAGTTCCAACGCTTAACAGCGCCTTGGAAGCCCTTACCTTTAGATGTACCAGTAACGTCTACTTTTTTGATTTCGTTAAAGATTTCAACACTTAGCTCAGCGCCAACTGCGAATTCTTCACCGCTTTCTAAACGGAATTCCCAAAGACCGCGACCTGCTTCAACACCTGCTTTCGCAAAGTGACCAGCTTCAGGCTTAGATACGCGGTTAGCTTTCTTAGAACCACAAGTAACTTGAATTGCGTTGTAGCCATCTGTTTCTACAGTTTTCACTTGAGAAACACGGTTAACTTCAACTTCAACTACTGTTACTGGGATAGAAACGCCTTCTTCGGTAAAGATGCGGGTCATGCCCACTTTACGACCGACTAGACCAATCATAATAATCTCCCCTTAACCTAGGCTAATTTGAACATCAACGCCAGCAGCAAGGTCTAAACGCATTAGTGCGTCAACAGTTTTATCTGTTGGCTCAACAATGTCGATTAAACGCTTGTGAGTACGAATTTCGTACTGGTCACGTGCGTCTTTGTTAACGTGAGGAGAAGTAAGAACAGTAAAACGCTCTTTACGAGTAGGTAGTGGAATAGGACCACGAACCTGAGCGCCAGTGCGCTTAGCTGTTTCAACGATTTCCGCTGTAGACTGATCGATTAATTTGTAATCGAATGCTTTTAGGCGGATACGTATACGTTGGTTCTGCATGAGACAGAGCTCCAATAATAAATACACAAACAATATCGCCACTCAATCTCGCAAGAACGAGAGAATGTCGATTGATTTATGTGAAACCATAGGTCCAAAATTAGGACACATTGTCAGTTAACTTATATTAGAATTTACATCTAACGATCACTCATTAGGGTAATGTCTAATAATATTAACCGCGAACATAAGCTGAGTATTCATTCTAAGCACTCACCCTACTCTGTAGGAATCAGCACTTTCCTCGCTGCTCATTGGTTCACAACTGGCTTAACCAGTGCGATGCATTATACAGATCACACTTTTAGTTGCAAGCATTGTTTGAAAAACAAACGAAAAAAATTATATTTTCTTACAGGCAACAAAAAGGGAAGCCTAGGCTTCCCTTTTTAGTCATGCGATTTATCGCAAAATCTTTAGCTATTAAGCGAAGATTTTAGCAACAACACCAGCACCAACTGTACGGCCACCTTCACGGATTGCGAAGCGTAGACCTTCGTCCATTGCGATTGGAGCAATTAGCTCAACCGTCATTTGAACGTTGTCACCAGGCATTACCATTTCAACACCTTCA
>NZ_WBVP01000017.1 GCF_008933155.1 Aliivibrio finisterrensis
TATATCCATAATCAGCATCTAAAATTTAATACAAATAAATGAGCCTAGAGAAAGATATAAAATGAAAGCCCAGTAGGGCTTTCAATCAACAATGTTACTTCGCCAATGTTAAGGTTACTTTCCCTAGTGACAATGACGGTACTAGCGCAAGTGATGGCGGTTTGTAATCGATCAAATCCTTTAGTTTGTCATTCCAAATAATGAGCGCTTCCAGTTTCTCATCAAAGTAATCATATCTGTCATAGTGCTTAGAACTTACATCTTGTAATGCATGATTTTGTAACCTGTCTCGTGTTTGCTTATCGATCCGACAGGCTCCCATTAATGTTTTACATGTGCGTCTCAAGTCTCTTGGCGAAAAATGTGCCATCTGTTTTTCTTCACGATAACGAGTTATTGAGCGACCAAATGAGCTGGTAAGTGCATGACGAGTTGCATCATTAGGATTTGGAAACATATATTTACCATCGCCACTTAACTCATATTGATTAAGTAAAGCTTGATATGCCAATTCATTTAGTGGCACCGTATGCTCCCTATTATTTTTTGATAATCCTTGTTCAATAATAATAAATCTCTCTTTCCAATTTACATTGGACCATGACAGCGTAATGATTTCATATGGACGCTGCCCTCCGAGATAAATACATAGTTGAGCTAAATTGCGGAAATCTTTCCCCATATTAAAAGAACCATAATCACTATTTAAATCAATCAGAAATCTCTTTAATTCATCCCAATCTAAAAAGCGTTCGCCTACTCGCTCAGCATTTTTTTGCCTAGGAATAGGATTTACAGGATTAAATTTAATATCAAATGTCGAATGTAATGAAAAATATCGAGGATCATTGTCAAACTTCATACCATGATTGAATGCTGCCATTATATAACTGCGCACACGGTTACTTACAGTCTCACCACCACGCTGAATAATTTTACTGATCACAAATTTGATTTGATTTGTTGTTACATCACAAGCTTTTGTGTCTGATGAGATATATGGATAAAACTCTTTTTCTAGGCTAACTAATACCGCTTTATAAGTACGTTTACCATCAATTTTCATCCGCTCAGTATAACTATGAAAAAGCTCTTTTAATGTCCCCTTCTCATTATGTTCATCTTCAATCTTTTTCTCTTCAATCGCTAGTTGCTCGATATGTTTTTTAGGATCTTTACCCTGCATTAATAAGGCAGAAAATTCCTGCATTTTTTCTCTTGCTTCAACTAAAGTCATGCCATTAGTGCGAGATCTAAATAAACCCAGAGAGATGAACCTCTCTTTTCTTTGTTGATAATAACGAAAAACAAATTGCTTTTTACCCGAAGGCAAAACTTTCACACCTAGCCTTCCAGTTCCTCTTTGACCAGATTGATCCCATAGATAGTAAGATGAGGACTTATTTACAGCGGATTGAATTTGGGTTGCTGTTAACATCGTTAAATTTCCCTTGTTGTTTTCAGCAAAAGTACCGTCAATTTGAAAAAGACATAATGAGATACTAGCCAGAAACCATGTTGACAAAATATCATCTGAATCAAGAAACACTTATTTCTGGTCAGATAATGGGTCAGACAAGAGGGAATTTGAGTAACATTTTATGAAACGCAATGAAATGCAAAATAAAAATAACTCATTGATTGTAATGAATTTTGCATAACAATGAACGTCTATGAAAATGAATCTTTTCGGACTCATAATCGTTCGGTCCCCAGTTCAAATCTGGGAGGGGCCACCAAATTAGAAAAGGCTGATAAGTATTTTTACTTGTCAGCCTTTTTTCTTTTTTAATTTATCTTCTTTTTCTTGATGATGAATAAATAGCCCACCAAGAGTAAAAATATAGATAATTCTATTGCTGCCCTCATCAGTCCTGAAGTACATACGGCAGCAATAATCAATGCAATAACAATCGCTAATAATCCTTTTTTATTCATATACTCCATCCTAGAAATTATTCGAATACTATTATTCAAGATCTCTCGTTCAATGAAAAATAGCAAATAGCACTATCAAAGAACCAATTGCACTATCAATGGTTCACAAATAAGCATTAATTATTTGGATATTCAATAAAGCTACCTATACTGATTGATAATTGCTTTGATCATGGAGCTATCAATTCAATGAAGCCAGCGTCTATTTCCTTAGCAACAAACTTAGGATACACCTTTGATAATGGTCTTAGACCTTTTGGTTTGGTTGGTATGCCGAGTTTAGATTTAAATCAAAATGAAGAGTAATTAACCGACAATAACGGAGCAGCCTTTAAGTTTGGGTTTGGTGTTGAATACACACCAAAAGTATTAGGTGGCGTTCAAATTCGAGCAGCTTATGATATAGATATGTATGCGGTGGAATATGAGCCAACGAATGGGTATTACTCAGAGACCAATCTCTATGCATTAAACTCTTTATATCTTGGGCTTCTTATACGTTTTAGTCACAAAATGGAGCATTGGTATCTCAACCTTTGCTGTTATTCTTAATAAACGAATAAAATATTTTTTCCCTCTCTGCTTTTATTTCTTTCTTGATATACACTTCCAGACATTCAATATTTACTAATAACAATAAAGGTTAACTATGTACAATTTAGCCAATAATCTTGAGCGCAACGCCACTTTTCGTCCAAACAATATCGCTTTAATCCTTCAAGATCAGAAAATTACTTATCAAGAATTAAATCAAAAAGTGAACGCCATTGCGGATCATCTAAGTCTGTTAAATATTAAACCAAACGAAAAAATCGCCCTCTCTTGCCCTAATACGCCAGAATTCGTTATTGCCTATTATGCGGTTCAAAAAATAGGTGCTGTTGTTGTTCCTTTAAATGTCATGCTAAAAGGCGAAGAAGTGGCTTACCACTTAAAAGACTCTGATGCCGTAGCTCTGATTTCATATCAAGGTTCTGATGCAATGCCTATCGGCCAATTTGGTTACGAAGGCTACACAAAAGCCGATTTTTGTGAACACTTTATCCTTATCGAAACCACACCAAACTCTCAAAAACCGACAGCTGCGCACTCTTTCAATCAATGGTTAGAAACAGGCAGAAAAACCTTTGAAACTGTATATCGTTCTGCTGAAGACAGTTGTGTAATTCTATACACATCAGGAACAACCGGGGCTGCAAAAGGGGCTGAATTAAGCCAAAGTAACATGCTATGTAATGCACAGGCTTGCCAAGCATTAACCAATCAAAAGGGCACTGATATTAGTATTGCTATACTTCCTCTTTTCCATACTTTTGGTCAATCACTGATAATGAACACCTCTATCCTTGCTGGTA
The DNA here is from genome assembly GCF_008933155.1 of Aliivibrio finisterrensis. GTDB lineage: Bacteria > Pseudomonadota > Gammaproteobacteria > Enterobacterales > Vibrionaceae > Aliivibrio > Aliivibrio finisterrensis. Next base: position 3,294 of record NZ_WBVP01000017.1, read on the forward strand.
GCGCTTTAGTTCTTATTCCTCGCTTTGTACCGAAGACGGTAATTCAACAGATACATGAGCATAAGGTGACACAGTTAGCGGGGGTTCCAACCATGTTTATCGGTCTATTAGCTTATGCAGAAAAACACCCAGGCGCTTATCTTAAAGAAATAGCACAAACTCTGAAGGTAGCAATCTCAGGTGGTGCCTCCATGCCTGTAGAAATATTAAAGCAATTTGAAGAGAAGCTACAAGTACCGGTTATTGAAGGTTACGGTTTATCAGAATCTTCACCTGTTGCTGCATTTAATCATCTAGAGTTTGAACGTAAGCCGGGAAGCATTGGACAACCATTACCTGGTGTAACGATGAAAGTAGTAGATAAAAATGGTCAGGAGGTTCCAATTGGCCAAGAAGGCGAATTAGTTATTCGTGGCCATAATGTAATGAAAGGTTATTACAAAAAACCACAAGACACAGCGAAAACAATTGTAGATGGCTGGCTTCATACCGGTGATATTGTTCGCTTCGATGATGAAGGCTATATCTATGTCGTTGACCGTTTAAAAGAATTAATTATTAGCGGTGGCTACAATATTTACCCAAGAGAAGTAGAAGAAGTATATATGAAGCACCCTTCAGTTCACCTTGTTGCTGTTATTGGTGTTGAGCATCCTCGTTTTGGCGAAGAGGTTAAAGCATTTGTGATTTTAAAAGAGGGTCACTCTATTTCAGAAAAAGAGTTAATCAAGTGGAGTAAAGAACAGCTAGCTGATTATAAATGTCCTAAACATCTTGCTATTGTTGAAGCACTGCCAATGACAGCGACAGGAAAAATCTTAAAAAGAATGCTGAAATAAACATCACAACTTCGCAAGTATATTCCCATAATAAAAATAAGGTATATACTTGCAAGTATTCATTTCATTACTGGACAAATATTATGTCAAAAAAAACAGACAATGGTATTTGGTTTGCTTATATCGCAAGCCTACTAACTCCAATTACTCTTATGGCTTCAGGTATTGTTGCGATTATTTATGCCGGCTACCAAATGAATAAAGGCACTAATGATGAAGTTATCGATAGTCATTACTACGCGATCATTAAAAGCTTTTTCCTTTTTCTTACATTTTTCGTTGTTTTAGCAGTAACGGCTGCAACAATGAGTGGTATGGCTGCAGGTCTCGATTATTGGGTAGACAGTTCTGTCCTTGATAAAGTTTATGCTGCAATTCCAATTGTTGGTGCAGTAATCTCTGTTCTTGCTATTGGTACTTGGTTCGTTAAATTAGCTAAAGGTATGCAAAAACTTAAAGCATATCAACCAATTGAAAATCAATAATATAAAGGTGCTTAATGCGCCTTTTTTATTTTGAGTAATAAAATAAATATTTGCCAAAGATCATACTAACTAGAAAGTGATCTTCACGGGTTTTGCTGTTAGAATTTGCGTCAAAATAGATAGAAACTTACGAAAAGACATGTTCGAAATTATGTCGAGTAATGTAAATTTGTTTTTAATATTGCGATTAAAGTACAAATTGTTTACCTGAATCAATAATCCATTACTCTTTTCGAGCTAAAATACAGGTAATTATTGAATTTCAATGCTTAGCTATCGTGTTTTATGAAGAACAAACTGTTGTAATTTTTCAACACTTCAAACATTGGCTGAGCATTACTGCGTTTATCATTTTAAATATACTCATCTGGAGAGATTTCTCACATGAAAAAGACCAAAATCGTTTGTACGATCGGCCCAAAAACTGAATCTGTTGAAAAACTAACTGAACTAGCCAATGCTGGCATGAACGTTATGCGCCTAAACTTCTCACACGGCGACTTCGCAGAACACGGCCAACGTATTGATAACGTACGTCAAGTAATGAAAAACACTGGCAAGCAGCTTGCTATTCTTCTTGATACTAAAGGTCCTGAGATCCGTACAATCAAACTAGAAAACGGCGACGATGTTGCTCTAGTTGCAGGTCAAGACTTCACATTCACAACAGATACTTCTGTTGTTGGTAACAAAGACGTTGTTGCTGTTACTTACCCAGGTTTTGCTAAAGATCTTGAAGTTGGTAACACTATCCTTGTTGATGACGGTCTAATCGAAATGGAAGTTGTTGCGACAACTGAAACTGAAGTTAAATGTAAAGTTCTTAATAACGGTGACCTGGGCGAAAACAAAGGTGTTAACCTTCCTGGTGTTTCTGTTCAACTTCCTGCTCTTTCTGAAAAAGATAAAGCTGACCTTAAATTTGGTTGTGAGCAAGGTGTTGATTTCGTTGCTGCTTCTTTCATCCGTAAAGAAGAAGACGTTAAAGAAATCCGTGAACTTCTTGTTGCTAATGGCGGCGAGAACATTCAAATTATCTCTAAGATCGAAAACCAAGAAGGCGTTGATAACTTCGATTCAATCCTAGAAGCTTCTGACGGTATCATGGTTGCTCGTGGCGATCTTGGTGTTGAAATCCCAGTAGAAGAAGTAATCTTCGCTCAGAAGATGATGATCGAGAAATGTAACCGTGCACGTAAAGTTGTAATCACTGCAACTCAAATGCTTGATTCTATGATCAAAAACCCACGTCCAACACGCGCAGAAGCGGGTGATGTTGCGAACGCAATCATGGATGGTACAGATGCAGTAATGCTTTCTGGTGAATCAGCTAAAGGTAAATACCCTGTTGAAGCGGTAACTATCATGGCTCAAATCTGTGCTCGTACAGATTCGGCACTAAAAGCAGAGCTAGGCTCTCGTCTAGACAGCCCACGCCTACGTATTACTGAAGCTGTATGTAAAGGTGCAGTAGATACAGCAGAGAAACTAAACGCTCCTGTTATCGTTGTTGCTACTGAAGCGGGTAAATCAGCTCGTTCAATCCGTAAATACTTCCCAACAGCTAAAATCATCGCTGTAACGACTAATACTAAGACAGCTGCACAGCTTTGTCTTTCTAAAGGTATTACACCAATGGTTGTTGATTCTATCGACAGCACTGATGCATTCTACCTACGCGGTAAAGAACTAGCTCTTGAGTCTGGTATTGGCGCCAAAGGCGACATCGTTGTTATGGTTTCTGGTGCTCTAGTACCATCAGGCACAACAAACACAGCATCGGTACACGTATTATAATTCATCTGAATTTATAATCGGTTATACGACATTCGATAAAAGAGGGCTTAGGCCCTCTTTTTTTATGAAATTTTATTGGCAGAAAAGATACAATACGCTATACTCAACGAGCCATTAACAGAACTAAAGATGGTATATTTCATTCTTGGTCATCAATTATATTTATAAGCCAAGTTGACATCATTCATTGCAATCACGATTTAGAAAGAGAGTAGCGAAGTGTCTAGCCCAACCCTTACTGATAAAGTATCAAAAATGATCCACCAAGATATTCTTAATGGTGATCTGCACCCTGGTCAAAAATTAGTTGTTGCCGAATTAAAAGAACGCTACAGCGTTGGCGCATCTCCAATCCGCGAAGCACTTGTTCAATTATCTTGGAATAAATACGTAAAGCTACAACCTCAAAAAGGCTGTTGGGTTGCTGCGATTTCATCAGAAGAACTAAAAGAATTATTCGAAGGTTTGTCTGTTGTTGGTAAGGTTCTACTGTCAAAAGCCATCAACAATGGTGATGAAGTGTGGGAGCTAAGTGTTCTTACGACTTTCCATAAATTAAGCAAAGTAAATCTAGCTGAACCGTCATTAGAAGTTATGCTTGAATGGGAAGAGCGATATTCAGCATTTCATAGTACCCTTCTTGAGGGAGCTAATGCGCCAATTATGCACCAATTCCACCAAGAGTTAACAAACCAGATTAAACGCTACCACCACCTTCAAAGTAACTATAACCAAGCGTGTAAGGAATATACTGCTATCCTAAAAGAGCATGAAAGTATTATGAAACTGGCATTAGCTCGTAATGAAGATCAAGCGATTGAATTACTAGAAAAGCACTATGCCACTACCATGGATTTATTATCAGGCTCATTTGAAGCCTAACATTCATTTGTGACTAAAATAGAAAACCAGACGCTATCGTCTGGTTTTTTTTGTTTTATACTATATCTATTTATAACTCGGATATTACCAACCAAAAAACTCTTTATTGTGAGTACCTATCAGCAATACCATTAATAAAAAATAAATCGCACTCAGTTGAAACCCTAAAATAGCCAAACTACCCACAGTAAGCCTTACTAAAAAGTCAGTAAACATAGAAACCTCACATCATACTTAGCCTGTTGAACTCTCCTTTTTATGCTTTCATACCAACGATGAGTTGATATTAGTATCCTACTACAGACTTATTTATTGATGAAAGTAAGTATAGACAAACTTAGACTTTAGTCTAATGAGTAAATCGTAAACTTAGGCTAAATCAGCCACGCTTGTACAGACTGATACTTTATTTCTTCCATTCGCTTTTGACTCGTACAAAGCAAGATCTGCGCACTTGTAAGCGTTTTCTCTAGAGTGATTAATGTCCGTTAAACCTCCGCTAATGGTTACTTGGTACTCATCTAAACGAGAAACGGCAATACGAAGTCGGTTAATGACCATGTCTGCATCTTTTAATTCCGTATGCGGCATGATAATCGCAAATTCTTCACCACCTATTCGAGCCACAAAGTCAGTTTCTCGGCTGCCATCTTTCAATACTCTGGCAACCAACCTAATGACTTCATCACCAATTTCATGTCCAAGAGTATCATTAATACGTTTAAACCAATCAATATCTAAAATGGCTAAACAGCATTGGTGCACAGGGTAATAACGATTGGTTAATAGCATCTGATTTTCTAATTCAAATTCAAATTTACGTCGATTCCAGCAATCAGAAAGTGAATCTTTTTCACTTAGATAACGTAGCTCTTTTTCTAATAGTTTTCGCTGTGTAATATCAATATAAGAAATAATATAATACTGAACTTCGTTTCTTTTGTTCATAACTGATTGCATTCTAACTAATAAACTTAGTTCTTCTTGGTTCTTACCTAATACGTCAATTTCACCTTGCCACGCTCCAAGTTCTTCCACTTGTTTCCAATTATTCAGTCTTTTCTGAAATTGTTCACAGTTTGACACCAATACATCAAAAGTACTTTTCCCTATAGAATCATCTGATGTAAAACCAGAAATTGAAGTGAATGCCGTATTTACTTTAAGAATACGCTGATGTTTATCGGTGATAACAACTGCTGACATTCCCTCCAATGCCGATTTTGCTAACTGGCTATCTAGGTTTGACCTATCCCATAACGTTAATAAAATACCCAGAGGGATAACAATTAAGCCGAGCAATAGAAAAACAATGGCAGCCTCTTCTACCACCTCTACTTTTAGGTAATAAAAAGAGTTTTCAAGCGCCTTCTCAGGATAACAAAGTAAAAAATAAGCGCCTTTATTAGGGTATCTTTTATCAATAGAAAAACGATAAAAAGAATAAATGCTACCGTTTAAATAAGTGCTGCCAACTTGCACCTCTGAAATGATATTCCACAGTTCTGGTTTTTCTTCTTTTAGTGTTTTGTCTTCTCTACCATTAACTAAATGGCCAAATATCTCTTCAGGTTTATCACTTAAAAGATAATAACCATCTTGATTAACAATAGAAGGTGAGATACTAAGTGTTGGTGAAAACCTTACGACATTAACGATACTAGAATCACTTAACTCAGCTAATACATACCCCTTTCTTACACCGGAGATATCAATAGGGATAGATATCTGCATCATTGGTTTATATATTCCTGAGCTTGCTAATTTATGATTAAGAATAACCCCTTCAGAGAAAATACGCCCTTCAGGTAGCTGGGTAAGTGTCTTTAAGTGTAAATCGGTTACTGCTTGCTCACCGGTTATCTGTTTTATGGTTTTTCCAGTATTCGCATCATAAGTAAATGAAAATAAACTGCCTCCATTCTCATTGACTAACTCCAGCCTCGAAAAGAACTTTTCAACCTCCATAAGACGAAGCCAAGAGGATTCAACCGCTTGCTGAACACGTAAGGAAGGGTATAAAAAATAATCATATAAAGGACGACTTTTAGAAACGAGATCTAATGTGTTAGCTATACGATTAGAAAGTTCATTGAATTCATGATGGCTATAAGCCAATTGTCGAGTCGATTCTTTTTTGATTTGCTCAATAACAACTGTTTTTTTCTTCAGGAAATCATTATAAAAAAACAGTGCTGTTATTATAGATAAACACAAATATAGACATGCGGAATACACTGTTATTTTTACTTTCTTATTATGCATATATTATTCCATACAATCACTTTACAACTTTCCATTCCATGTAGCTTCATAGCATTAACAATAAAGCCTTCTTGTATGATAAAAGAAGGCTTTATTAAACAATGGTAACTAAATAAGGGAAACAATTACAGGGTTACACCCTTAGTGATTTTTCTCCACGAGCAATGCCTACTACGCCACTTCTTGCTACCTCAACGACTTCAGTTACCTCTGCGACGGCCGTAATAAATGCATCGAGTTTCTCTGACGTTCCAGCAAGCTGAATGGTATATAGAGAACTGGTTACATCAACAATCTGTCCACGAAAAATATCTGCTGTACGTTTTACTTCAGCTCTTGCAAAACCACTGGCTTTCACTTTAACCAATAATAACTCTCGCTCAACATGTTCAGTTTCCGTCACTTCTTGAACTTTAATTACATCAATTAATTTATGTAATTGTTTCTGGATCTGTTCAAGTTCCATTGCATCACTTGCTGTCGTAATATTTAAGCGAGAAAGCGTTGGATCTTCTGTTGGTGATACGGTTAACGATTCAATGTTATAACCACGCTGAGAAAATAAGCCAACAACACGTGATAAAGAACCCGGTTCATTCTCTAATAATAGTGAAATAATATGTCTCATTAGGTTCTCTCCGTTTTGCTTAACCACATATTATCCATTGCTTCACCTTTGATCTGCATCGGATATACGTGCTCTGTTTCATCTACATTTATATCAACAAACACCAACCGTTCTGTTAATGACAGCGCCTTCTCTAATCCAGATTCAAGCTCATCTGGATGGTTGATTCGAATACCAATATGGCCATAAGCTTCTGCAATCGCAGCAAAATCAGGTACTGATGTCATGTAAGAATTAGAGTGACGACCTTGATAGATGATATCTTGCCATTGCTTAACCATGCCTAAGAAACGGTTATTTAAGTTGATAATTTTAACTGGGATACCATATTGCAATGCTGTTGATAGCTCTTGAATGTTCATCTGAATGCTGCCATCACCAGTGACACACACAACCACTTCATCAGGGTGAGTAAACTTCACTCCTAGTGCGGCTGGTAAGCCAAAACCCATGGTGCCAAGGCCACCAGAGTTAATCCAACGACGCGGCTTATTAAATGGGTAATATAACGCAGCAAACATTTGGTGCTGACCAACATCAGACGCGACATAAGCATCACCATTCGTTAGTCGATGTAAGGTTTCAATGACTTGTTGAGGCTTAATACGGTCAGGTGAGATATCATAAGATAAGCATTTTTTATCTTGCCATACTGAAATTTCTTTCCACCATTGATCTAAAGCTGCCTCATCATTACTTCCACCTTGCTCAACAAGCAATTTCAGCATCGACTCTAAAACGGCTTCTGCCGAGCCAACAATAGGCACATCAACTCGGACATTTTTAGAAATAGATGAAGGGTCAATATCAATATGCATGATAGTGGCATCAGGACAATATTTTTCTAAATTATTGGTTGTTCTATCATCAAAGCGCACTCCGACACCAAAAATTAGATCAGCGTTGTGCATCGCCATATTGGCTTCATAGGTACCGTGCATACCTAGCATGCCTAATGCATTTTTATGAGTACCAGGAAAAGCACCCAAGCCCATAAGCGTACTGACTACAGGTAAATTAAGTGATTCTGCTAATTTAATAACGTGTTGTTCTGCTGATGAGATAACAGCACCACCACCAATATACAGCACTGGTTTTTTTGCAGCTAAAAGGGTTTTAAGGCCTTTTTTAACCTGACCTTTATGTCCTGTTGTCGTTGGATTATAAGATCGCAATGACATCGACGTCGGGTATTGATAAGGGAATTTAAACGCAGGGCTCATGACATCCTTTGGGATATCAATAACAACAGGTCCAGGACGGCCTGTTGAAGCAATATAAAATGCTTTTTTTATAATTTCAGGAATGTCTTCGGCTTTTCTAACTAAAAAGCTATGTTTAACTATCGGGCGAGAAACACCTACCATGTCACACTCTTGAAAAGCGTCAGTGCCAATCATGTTGTTTGGTACGTTTCCAGAAAGCACAATCATCGGAATAGAATCCATATAGGCGGTTGCTATTCCTGTAATCGTATTGGTTGCACCAGGGCCTGAACAAACAAGAACCACACCCGGTTTACCTGTTGCTCGAGCAAATCCATCAGCCATGTGCGTAGCTGCTTGCTCATGTCTTACCAACACATGCTGAATATCCTCAGATTTCATGTGTAGTGCATCATAAATATCTAGCACTGAGCCACCAGGGTAACCAAAAATGTGCTCAACACCTTCATCAATCAGAGACTGTACGATCATCTCTGCGCCAGATAACATTTCCATATTTATCTCCCGACATTTAAACCCTCGACTTATACGAAATGAATTATCGATAAGTTAATGGTTTACATAGTTAGGGCTTATTTTTAGCCTAAACCGATATTAATTAAATTAAAATCCTATGTAGATAACAGTTATTGATAACAAAAAACCACCATCACGAAACAACTTTAACCTTTTATTAGCACTTTGGTCTAGAGGTGTTTTATTAAAATCATCGATATATTTAACGTTGAAGACTAAAGCTCTGATTTTATATAAAATAAAATAGATGAAGTGGTATTTTTTTATATAAAAAAACCAGCCTATATAAGACTGGTATCTTTTATTATCCAGAAGGGCAAAGATTAGTTATGATTTATCTTTCTTCCCTTTTTGATCTTGTTTCTCATCGTACATTTCTTCAATCTCGTCTTGATAACGCTCACTGATCACTTTACGACGTAGTTTTTGAGTTGGCGTTAGTTCGCCTTTGTCCATCGAAAATTCTTTAGACAACAAAGTAAACTTTTTAACTTGTTCAAAACGAGCTAATTCTTTTTGTAAATTTGCTACGCGTTTTTCAAGCATCTCTACGATTTCACTGTGTTTTATTAGTTCCATGCGGTCATGGTAAGCAATATTTAGTTCTTTCGCGTACTCTTCTAGAGCGTCATAGCAAGGAACAATAAGTGCAGATACAAATTTGCGAGTGTCGGCAATGACGGCAATTTGTTCAATGAAGTGATCTTTGCCAATCGCCCCTTCAATCACTTGTGGTGCAATATATTTACCACCAGACGTTTTCATTAACTCTTTAATTCTGTCAGTGATATATAAGTTACCTTCTGCGTCAAACTCACCTGCATCACCGGTTTTTAAGAAGCCATCTTCAGTAAAGTTCTTTTCTGTCTCTTCAGGTTTATTGTAGTAGCCTTTCATCACCATTGGACCACGAACAAGAATTTCACTGCTCTCACCAATTTTAACTTCAGCACCAGGCATTAATGTTCCGATAGAATCTGGATGAAATTTACCATCCTCCCAACACGATATTGTAGCGGTCGTCTCTGTCATGCCATAACCTAACTTCACATTCACCCCTAGCGCATGAAAGAAACGTCCAATTGTCGCATCTAACTTTGCACCACCACATGGCATAAAGTTGATCTTACCACCTAAAATCATGCGTAGTTTTGACAATACTAGTTTATCTGCAATCTTATGTGATTGTTTAAGTAGCCATGATGGCTCACGTTGCTCTTGCTGACATGCTGACATTTTAGCCCCCATGTTTACAGCCCAAGTGAACATCACTTTTCGATGAGCGGGTGCACGAGATACTTTTTCATGAACCGTCGAGAAAATCTTTTCATAAAAACGAGGAACAGCACACATTACTGTTGGTTTTACTTCAATCAACGCTTCTTTGATTAAGTTTGTATTTGGTAGGTAGCAATTTGTTGCGCCTTTATAAAGCACATAGAACGTCCATGCACGCTCAAACACATGAGATAAAGGTAAAAAACACAGTGACACATCTTTTTCTGTTAATGCTAAATTTGTGTTATGCCCCTCTAGCTGTGAACCGACATTAATATAATCTAACATCACGCCTTTTGGCTCACCGGTTGTACCTGAGGTATAAATCAATGTCAGTAAATCATCCATTTCAGCGCTATCTAGACGAGCTTGAAGCTCCTCTTTATGTATATCATCAGCTTTAGAAACAAAATCATTCCACGAGATACCCGCTTGATGATCATTTAAATCAATATCATCACTCAATGCTACAATATGAGTCAATTGAGGGCATTGCTCAAAGATAACCACGGCGGCATTATATTGAGCTTGTTCACCAACAAATAAAATACGAATATCAGCGTCATTTATAATGTAGGCCGCTTGAGTTGGTGTATTTGTTGGGTAAATAGGTACAGGTACAGAACGCAATTGCATCGTTGCAAAGTCGGCAACCGTCCAACGAGGCATATTATTTGAAAATATCCCTACCTTTTCTTGTACTTTCAATCCATGAGCTAATAGGGCTAATGATAATGTATCCATTTGCTCACCAAATTGCCCCCAAGTAATATCACTCCACGCTTCGCACTCAGTATCAATTAAAATACTGCACTTACGTTCACGCAATGCGGTAGTATTTGGCTTATTAGCAATATGTTGGCGGATCTCTTTTACAATATGTGGGTTTTGGATAGTCATCTCGAATTCACCTTTAGGCTTACACTTGTAAGCTATAATCTGCACAAAGTGTACAATTGGTGGCAAAAAAGGCAACTGTTTCTCTGTATAAAATGTAAGTATTGTTGTGTGAAACCCATTTCACGAGTGTGCTATTAACAATTTAATTATTTAAAAGCTACATTTCATTTATATCGTATGAGCACCGACAAAAAAGGCAGTATAAATACACTGCCTAAAACACTTATACTATTTCTAATAACGTAAACTAAAACATCATTCCTTTACTTGATGCTACGACTTCTTCACCACAAATAAGCATTAGTTGATCACGCATCCAAATATGCCCTTTGTCCTTTTGGAATGAATCGTGCCAGCTTAAGTAACCACTGATACTTTTTGATTCTAATGGCAAGTCAATAATCGATAACTGAGCACGATTTGGCATTGAGTTTGCTAGCCATCGTGGTGCTATGGTAATCAACTCTGATTGAGACACGACATAAAGAATATTGCTGATACTCGCCCCTTTATAAACTTGCTCATAAATTGGGTCCATGTAAATATGATCGGCAAAACCTTTGGTATTTTCAAGACGAGCTGGCACCGCATGTTTCTCACTCGCTAATTGTTCTTTTGTTATGCTTCCTTGGATTCGAGGATGATTTACAGAGGTTACAACCACAAGTTCATCAGTAAATAACTCGGTACTCATGTATCCCGGCTGATCAAAGTGCACATAATCAATAACGAAATCGACTTCTTGGTAACGTAATTTTTGAGCGATATCAGATTCATGCTCACCAGATAGCTTAAGGTTTATATAAGGCGCTTTTTGTTGAATCTCTCGCATAAGACTCGGAGCAAAACGAATATCCGATGGACTGCAAATGGAGAGTTTAAATTGTCTTACTGAAGTTTCAGGGGAGAATGTAGAGCTTGGCAATTCATTTTTTACTAATTGTAATGCCTGGCGCATTGGAGCAAATAGTTGACGAGCTCGTTGTGTCGGTTGTATGCCTCTTCCATGACGAATAAATAACTCATCATTAAACATCACTTTTAATCGAGAAACCGCATTACTTACTGCTGGTTGTGACATTCCTAAATTGCGAGCCGCACGTGTAATATTTTGCTCTTGCATCACAGCATCAAATACAGTCAATAGATTCAAATCGACACTTCGCAGCACTTGTTCTGAACTGACACTATTTCCTGCCATATCTCCAAGCATTGGGGTGATTTTTGGCGTATTCATTATGTTTCTCTCAATCGGCAGTGAATCAATTAATTCAAAAAATTAATAGCTAAAGAATAAGTGGCTACGCTTATTATTGTTATGTTTGAACTATTTATCGTATATATGTTAGCCAACTCAGGGACATCATTACTGAATAGATTTACAAAATCTATAGCATGCAAAATATTTTAATTTTAATTTATGCTTAATTTAACTTAATTACAGCTAACCCTCTATAAAACAAGGACCTGATAAAAAATATAAAATAACCTAAAAACGCGTTAAATCCGTTTGTTCTTACAATAAGTACAAAAAAGCCATGTTATACAACATGGCTCAAATAATAAGACGGTTATTTAAGGTATTAAAAAAGCGCAGAGATACGATTTAAATCTGACTGAATAGCTCCGGCTGTTACCGCTCTTCCTGCCCCAGGACCTCGGATAACTAATGGGTTATCTTTATACCATTTACTTTCAATAGCAAAGATATTATCGCAAGGTAATAAATTTGCTAAAGCATGATATTCAGACAAGGCTTCAATGCCTACTGTCGCACTGCCATCTTTATTTAAACGAGCAACATAACGTAATACTTTCTGTTCTTTTTTGGCTTTTTCTAAGCGTTCGAGCAACTCTATATTAATGAGTTCTCCTTTTGATAAGAAATCGTCTAAGCTGACTTCTTTTAATTCAGTGGGCACTAAAGATTCGACTTTCACTTGAGTCGGTTCAATTTTTAACCCTGCCTCTCGAGCTAAGATAACTAGCTTTCTCATGACATCAGAACCATCTAAATCGTTCCTTGGATCTGGTTCAGTCAATCCTTGTTGCCATGCGAGATCAACTAACTCTGTAAACGGTACATCACCATTATACTGCTGAAATAACCAAGATAAGGTGCCTGAAAAAATACCGGATAACGCAAGGATCTCATCACCACTTTCTCGTAGATCTCTTACTGTATGATTAATCGGAAGGCCTGCGCCTACGGTTGCATTATATAACCAATGACGGCCAGTTTTAGCAAATGCATCAATCACCGCTTGATATTCATCACTTGGTGCCGAGCCTGCAACTTTATTGGCCGAAATAAGATGAATACCTTGCTCTGCAATTTTTGTATATTGCTGTGATAGCTCGGCACTTGCTGTGACATCTAATACCACCACATCATCGTAACCCTGTATTGCACCAAGCTGTTCTATCCAAGAAAATTCTTGATAAGCAATTGCTTCATCATCAAAACGTTTCGTTATCGCAGCGCTCTCTAATCCATCAAAATCCAGCCAATGGCGGTGACGGTCAATTACGCCAACAAGAGAAAACTGCATCCCATGACGCTTTTCAAGATTACGTTTTTGTTCAGTAAACAAAGATAACCATTGAGACCCAATGTTGCCATGCCCACATAAAACCAGTGCAACCCGCTTCTGAGCCTGAAATAAATGCGTATGAATGCCATTGATCACAGGCGTAGTATCTAGCGTGCGTAATATCGCCACCAAACTTAACCCAGATTCTGATTCGCACACAAACTCAAGTGGACAGTTTTTTAGCTGATGATAGAAACCATGGCTATGAATAGCATTGCTTGTCACGCCAGCCCCAACGGCAGCGATCATCGAATAGCCTTCTTTGAGTTTAATCTCAGCATGAACGGCTGAGCTCTGTAATACGTCTAATGCTTCATTAACGACTTCTGAGGTATAAGCAAGTAATAATGTAAATTGATCCGCTTGTGCTTCTAAAGCCAAAGGCTGAAGCTGAGAGCGAGTAAGAAGGGAAAGGACCTCTTGTTTTGCACGTTCAAAATCTTGCCCTCGCCCAAAGCCTAATTGAATTAAGTACACTTCTTCAAGTGACGTAACAATTTTAGCTCCACGCCCTGAAGCTAATACTCGCTCAATTCTAGTCGAACCAGATTCTGGTTGATAACTGCAGCGTAAACTTAAATCAAGCGCACTCTGAGCAACAGGTTGCAATGTTCGACTGTGCAATACAGGAGCAGCTAACCGAGCTAACTCACTCGCTTCATCTAAACGAAGTAATGGCAATAAACACGCATCTTCGACTTTACGAGGATCAGCACTAAATACCCCAGCTACATCGCTCCAAATGGTAACGCGAGAAACTTCAGCTAATGCGCCTATGACGGTTGCTGAATAGTCAGAACCATTACGACCAAGCAGAACGGTTTCTCCTTTTTGATCGCAAGCCATAAACCCGGTTATCACAATACGTCCATGAGGATGCTGAGCAATTTTCTCTTTGAATAATGGCCAAGAATGTGTGCGATCGACCTCTGGCTGAGCAGCTCGCTCTGCGCGTAAAAAAGTACGAGAATCGAGCGGAGTAGCTTGTAGATCAATTTGATTTAAATACGCAGAAAGCAGTCGAGATGACCATACCTCACCATGCCCAAGAACATCGGCCTGTTGAACGTCAGTTAATGGCGCGTGCAATTGACCAATAGCAATCAGTTCTTTATGCAGTAGTTCAAGTAATGGTTCCGCATTATTAGCGCTAAGTAATTCTGAAATCAGCTCTTGTTGGTACTTGCGTAAAGACTCTAAGACTTCATGCGCTAATCGGCCATCTTTTGATAGTGCCTCAAACCATTCTAAAATTCGGTTCGTTGTATTACCCGCAGCAGAGACAACCACTAAATCATGATCATGAGAATATTCTTTTAATATGGTAGCGACACGACGGTAACACTCCGGATCAGCAAGGCTACTACCACCAAATTTATGTAACTGGCGCGTAACGACTCCTGTCATTATTTCACTCCTGCTGCTACAAGGAAGGCTTGTTTAAGATCAGCAATCAGATCTCGGCTGTCTTCTAATCCAACGGAAATACGTAATAGTGTTGGAGCCAATCCGGCTTCTGCTTGCGCTTCATCAGACATCGCTCTATGGGTCATGGTACCCGGATGGGCAATGAGACTTTCTACTCCACCAAGTGATTCAGCTAAAGAGAAATATTTAAGCTCTTTTACAAACGCTTTTAGTTGCTCTAATGACCCATTAAGCTCAAAGCTTAACATTGCACCAAATCCTGCTTGTTGGCGTTTAGCAATATCATGGCCTGGATGTTCAGGTAAACTTGGGTGATAAATTGTGCCTACTAATGCTTCCTCTTGAAGACACTTAAGCACCTCCATTGCATTCTCTTCATGCACTCGCATACGCGCACCTAAGGTACGAATACCACGTAAGGTTAAGTAGCTATCAAATGCAGTGCCTGTTGCACCAATGCAATTCCCCCACCATGCGAGATCATCTGCGTGCGCTTGTGTTTTTGCGATTAATACGCCACCAACAACATCAGAATGACCATTAATGTATTTAGTTGTCGAGTGAAGGACAAAGTCAGCACCAAGCGTTAAAGGTTGCTGTAAGACAGGAGAAAGGAAAGTGTTATCAACAGCAACTAAAGCACCTACTTTTGCGGCTTTTTGACAAATTTCAGCAATATCTACCACTCGAACTAATGGATTAGAAGGGGTCTCTAATAAAATAAGTTTAGGCTTTTTTGCAATGGCGGCATCTAAAGCCTTAGTATCCGATTGATCAACAAATAAGGTTTGGAAGTCACCTTTATTAGCGCGAGTGTTAAATAAGCGATACGTTCCACCATAACAGTCATGAGGGGCAACAATAAGATCATCAGGACCAAGCAGAGCTGAAACCATTAGATTAAGAGCTGAAGTACCGCAGTTTGTCACAACCGCACCAGCACCACACTCTAAATCAGATAAGGTGGTCTCTAGTTGTGTTCGAGTTGGGTTTCCTGAGCGAGCATAATCGTACTTTGGTACATCACCAAATTCAGGGAAGCTGTAGTTAGTTGATAAGTAGATAGGAGGCACAACCGCATTATGTTGTGAATCGCTTTCAATGCCAGTACGAACTGCAATAGTTGCCGGTTTTCTCTCGCTCATAATTTCCCTTCCAAACTGCTAAGCAGTGGTATAATCTAATCCATAAGTTATATTCTTCTACTTTACCACCACAAAATGAGACGTCAATACTTCTAGACGTCTATATATCTTTGCTTATAGCCGTAAATATCGCTAGAATTAGAGACTCTAACTCAACATCAATAATTCTGAACGAAGGTGAACAATGGCTGATTGGAATGGTGACTATTTAAGTCCTTATGCCGAACATGGTAAAAAAAGCGAACAAGTAAAAAAAATTACTGTTTCTATTCCAACAAAGGTACTGCAAATCCTTACTGATGAACGTACGCGTCGCCAAGTAAGTAACCTACGTCACGCAACTAATAGTGAACTATTATGTGAGGCTTTCCTGCACGCTTATACAGGCCAACCTTTACCAACGGATGAAGATTTGCGTAAAGACCGTCCTGATGATATTCCTGCAGAAGCAAAAGCATTAATGACCGCAATGGGCATCGAATTCGAAGCCTTTGACGACGAGTAAATATTGAATCTTTCTAGCCAATAAGGTCTACTGTTGGCTAGATCACATTCCCTGTTTTTCCTTTATTTCTTTATTTCCCTCTTTTCTTAATTAATTCCAATTTCAAAATATCTTTCTACGTGCGCCTTATCTCATAAATATATTCAAGCACTCCTACCAAATGTGATTATCGTCAATAGACGACCTGTACCCAAATTTTCTCCTCCCTAGCTCTACGCCCTATTCTTTATAAAAAAAGAATGAGTTAAACATTGTGATTTCTTTTTAATCTATCTCTCGTCAACTGAATTGAATGCTTATTAAACCGCCCTACACTGCCTTGGTTAAATAAACATTCTTAAATAAAAATATCCTGTTAAAGGAAAAGGGATTTAAGATGAAAATGAACAAATATACTTTGCTTGCTGCAACAGTCTCTGCCGCTCTACTTGCTCCAACCGCTTCTGCTGTTGATTTTAATGGTTACATGCGTGCTGGTACGGGCATCAGCGGTAACGGTGATGGTGATCTGTCATTTGAAAAAAATAAATTAGGTCGCTTGGGCAATGAAAATGACAACTACTCTGAGTTTGGTTTTGCACAAGACCTAGAAACTGGCGAACAGACGTGGCGCTTAGAGTCAATGATTGCATCTGGCGTTGATGGCTCTAATGGCTGGGAAGATGGCGATTTCAATGTTGCTCAGTTTGCAGTAAAAGCGAAAGGCGTTTTAGAGTTTGATAAAGAGGCTACGCTTTGGGCTGGTAAAACTTACTATCAACGTAAAGATATTCATATCACAGATTTCTACTTCTTAAACACATCAGGCACTGGTGGTGGTGTTGAAAACATCTCTGTAGGTGACCAAAAATTCTCGATTGCATTAATGCAAGATAATGGTTCTCAAAAAAGTGATACGGATAAAGAGTGGGTACTAAAACCAGGAGGTAACCCTGGAGATCAAGCTGATTATGAGGAAAAATATAAATCAGAAGATGTAAATGCCTACATTCTTGATATGCGTTTAGCAAACATAAACCTTTGGGCTGACGCTTCTTTAGAAGTGGCTGCCGCATATAACTTTGCAACCGCTGGCGATGATCAAAACCTAAAAGCCGATGATGGTGTTTTGCTATCTGCAATCTTACAACAAGGTTTAAGCAATGGCTTTAACCAAACAGTTGTTCAATTTGGTACCAGTTCTTACGGTGCTCAAATGGCAAGTTTAGGTGCCGGTGCTTGGTTCGACCGTTCTGGAGATAATAATGATGTAACAGGTTATCGCTTAATTAACTGGGGTGTAATAAGCTTTGGTCAATCGTGGGAAATGGGACATCAAGCGCTATATGCAAATTCTGATTATGATCAAGGAACTCACTCATTAGCCTCTGTTGTTGTTCGTCCTATGTACAAATGGAACGACACAATGCGCACTATTTTTGAAGCAGGTTACTTCACTGAAACACTTGCTGATGATACAGATAAAGCGGGTAGCAAATTAACGGTAGCACAAGCATGGGCAATGGGAGATAGCTTCTGGGCTCGTCCTGAAATCCGTGTTTACGGTTCATACATTACAGACGACGAAGGTACAACCTTTGGTGAAAAAGGCGATGGTGAATACGTTGCTGGTATCCAAGTTGAAGCTTGGTGGTAATCAGATCTTTTAACTAACCCCCAACAAAAAAGGCTTCTTCATCAAGCGATGTTAGAAGCCTTTTTATGGTTACAAAAATATCAAAAGCGAACTACGCTTCCATATACCCTTCTGGGATTTCAATACGAGCTACGCCTGAATCAACGGCGGCCTGCGCTACCGCTTTAGCAACACGAGGAAGTAGACGAGGATCCATTGGTTTAGGAATAATGTAACCTTTACCAAACTCTAGTGCATCAACCCCTGCGGCTTTTAATACTTCGGCAGGTACAGGCTCTTTTGTTAATTGACGAATCGCTTCAACTGCAGCTAACTTCATCTCATCGTTAATCACGCTTGCACGCACATCGAGTGCACCACGGAAAATGAATGGGAAACAAAGCACATTGTTTACTTGGTTTGGATAATCTGAACGACCCGTACCCATGATTAAATCATCACGAACCTCATGAGCAAGTTCAGGTTTAATTTCAGGATCTGGGTTTGAACATGCAAATACAATGGGCTTGTCTGCCATTAATTTTAACGCTTCAGGTGGTAATAGGTTTGGACCTGATACCCCTAAGAATAAATCTGCACCTTCAATAACATCTTCAAGCGTGCGCTTATCCGTGTTATTAGCAAAACGTTGTTTGTATTCATTAATATCATCACGACGAGTGTGAATTACGCCTTTACGATCTAGCATGTAGATCTTCTCACGCATTGCACCACACTTAATTAATAGCTCCATACAAGCTACTGCTGCTGCACCAGCACCGAGACAAACGATGATCGCATCTTCCAATTTCTTACCTTGTAGCTCAATCGCATTCAGCAAGCCTGCTGCTGTTACAATCGCAGTACCATGTTGATCATCATGGAATACAGGTACATCACAACGTTCAATCAGGCGACGTTCAATCTCAAAACAATCAGGTGCTTTGATATCTTCTAGGTTGATACCACCAAAAGTATCTGCGATGTTCGCAACCGTATCAACAAACTCATCGATAGTGCGGTGTTTTACTTCGATATCAATAGAATCCAAACCAGCAAAGCGTTTGAAAAGCAGTGATTTACCTTCCATAACAGGCTTTGAAGCCAAAGGACCTAAGTTACCTAAACCAAGAATAGCAGTGCCGTTTGAGATAACTGCAACCATGTTGCCTTTTGATGTGTACTTATAAACATCGTCTGGGTTCTTTGCGATTTCACGTACTGGTTCAGCAACGCCTGGGCTATACGCCAAAGCTAGGTCTTCTGCAGTATTTGCAGGCTTCGTCAGTGCTATTTCAATTTTACCCGGAGTTGGGTAAGCGTGATAATGGAGAGCTTGTTCGCGAAAGTCGTCAGACATGATGTTTTCCTGAATGCTAATAATTATAAGAGGATTGTTTCAAAACAGTGAATTATATAATAGTTGATCTAATTCAAACTTCATAGTATTGGCATACACATCGTACCAACAAGAATGAGGGATAAAATGGTCAAACGCTGTTTTACAGGCATAAAAAAAGGAGCCCTATAGGACTCCTCTTTTATCGGAAATTGGTAATTATTTCTTAGAACCAATTGCACCGAAACGTTTGTTGAAGCGATCAACACGGCCGCCAGTATCTACGATACGTTGCTTACCAGTGTAGAACGGGTGACATTCGCCACATACGTCTAGGTGGATTGTGTCTTTGCCTAGCGCAGATTTGAATTCAAATTCGTTGCCGCAAGAACAAGTAGCTTGAACAGCTTTGTATTCTGGGTGGATACCTACTTTCATGGGGAAAACCTTATAGTTTAGGCCGTGTCGCCATCCGAATCTAAGCCGAACACCACACGTAGTTTAACAAAAATAGTAAGCGTAAACAGATTACACCTACTTAAGGTCGCGTATAATAATGAATCCTGAGCGATCAATCAACTAATCTGTTACTTTTTTCACCGATTATTTTACTCCGTTGCGATATTCTTATCTAAGAGTAGACTATTCCCTATCTTATTCCTTACTGATATTAGCCATGCCGTATTCAATCGCCCACATTGCACTGCCTGTTCCTCTTGACCGCACCTTTGATTATCTTATCAAACCGGGACAAGCTCCTGTGATTGGTGGCCGTGTAAAAGTGCCTTTTGGACGTCAACGCTTAATCGGTGTGGTGGTTAAACTAAGCAATGAATCAGAATTCTCACGAGAAAAGCTCAAAGGGATTGATGCGGTACTTGATAATGCATCGCTATGGCCTCCTCATCTCTACAAATTGCTTAACTGGGGCAGTACTTACTATCAATATCCCCTAGGTGAAACCCTTGCGAATGCAATGCCAGCCTGGTTGCGCAAAGGCCGAGAAGCAAGTTTTGCAGCCTTAAAGGCATGGCAAATAACCGAATTAGGAAAAAACCAAGATCTTAATAAACTGACTCGAGCACCAAAACAAGCTAAAGCACTGAACTTAGTTCGTCATCAGTCATGCAGCCATGAACAAATGCTGGAAGAAGAGATAACCGCGGCCACATTAAAAGCAGTAGTAGATAAAGGTTGGATAGAAGAGATATCTCTTGCTCCAAAACCGAGTTATTGGCAGCGCAATGTTGAAGTCACCCAAGAGAAACCACAACTCAATGAAGAACAAGCTATTGCAATTGCAACCGTCAATGCAAGTCCTGAGTTCGGCTGTTATTTACTGGATGGTGTGACAGGTTCTGGTAAAACAGAAGTGTATTTACAATTATTAGAGCCCATTCTAAAAGCAGGCCGCCAAGCTCTGGTTTTGGTTCCTGAGATTGGCTTAACGCCACAAACCATTAATCGCTTTAAACGTCGCTTTAATGTTCCTGTCGATGTCATTCACTCAGGCTTAAACGATACTGAGCGTTTAAATTCATGGCTAGCCGCACGAGACAATCACGCTGGCATAATTATAGGCACCCGCTCAGCTCTATTTACGCCTTTTCATGATCTTGGGATCATCATTGTCGATGAAGAACATGATGCTTCTTATAAGCAACAAGATAGCATGAGATATCACGCTCGCGATCTTGCAGTGATGCGTGCCAACTTAGATAACATCCCTATTATTTTAGGCTCGGCAACCCCAGCACTCGAAACGCTGCACAATGCGAAAGTCGGTAAATACCACCACCTAACGTTATCCAAACGCGCAGGTACGGCAATTCCAGCTCGCCATGGCGTATTAGACGTAAAAGGTCTGTATTTAAATAGTGGGTTATCTGCACCCTTGATCGCTCAAATGAGAAAACACTTATCTGAGGGCAATCAAGTCATGTTGTTTTTAAACCGCCGAGGCTTCTCTCCTGCACTCATGTGTCACGAGTGCGGTTGGATGGCAGAATGTAAACGTTGCGATGCTTATTAT
The DNA here is from genome assembly GCF_008933155.1 of Aliivibrio finisterrensis. Taxonomy (GTDB): domain Bacteria; phylum Pseudomonadota; class Gammaproteobacteria; order Enterobacterales; family Vibrionaceae; genus Aliivibrio; species Aliivibrio finisterrensis. The sequence goes on from NZ_WBVP01000017.1 coordinate 24,768, forward strand.
ACTTTTCATCAACACAGCAATGAAATTCGTTGCCACCACTGTGGTTCACAGCAACCCATTATTCATCAATGTCAGGGTTGTGGTTCGACTCAATTGATCTCTGTTGGCGTTGGAACAGAACAGCTTGAAACACAACTCATGAATTTATTTCCTGAGTATAAAACCGTTCGTATTGACCGAGACAGCACCCGCAAAAAAGGCAGCTTAGAGAATTACTTAGACGCGATTAAAAATAACGAATACCAAATTTTAATTGGTACTCAAATGCTAGCAAAAGGCCACCACTTCCCAAACGTCACCCTAGTCGGCTTAATTGATGTAGACAGCTCATTATTTAGCAGTGACTTTCGTGCCCCTGAGCGTTTAGCTCAGCTCTTTATTCAAGTGGCAGGTCGCGCGGGACGCGCAAGTAAACCAGGTGAAGTAATTTTACAAACCCACCATCCAGAACACTCGCTACTACAAAGCTTATTGCATCAAGGTTATGGACACTTTGCTGAGTATGCTTTACAAGAGCGAAAATTTGCTCAGCTTCCTCCTTATACTCATTTATCTCTATTCAGAGCAGAAGCAAATAATAGTGATAACGTAGAGCAATTTTTACGGCAAGTGCGCGACATACTAGAGAGCCATCCACAATTTCATGACGCCACGCCGGTATTAGGGCCCATCCCTGCACCATTAGCAAAACGAGCAGGTAAGTATCGTTGGCAACTGCTTTTTCAAGCGCCAAACAGAACCGTAATGCAGAGTATGTTACGAGGAGCTAAGGCAGCGATTGAACTGCTCCCATTAGCGAAAAAAGTTCGCTGGACGCTTGATATAGAGCCTCAAGACCTTAGTTAGTGTAAGGATTTTAATTCTATTTATTTTTCATTAAGGAGGAAGATAATCAGCCCCCATGTGAGGCAAGTCACAACGTAGATGTAATTTTTGTTAGATCGCCCGTATTTAATTCTTTATTTTACACATAAAATATCTTCTAAAATAAACAGAGCAATCGTTTACTTAACATTAGATTTTAGTTGGAGAGAATTATTATGGCGACAATGAAGGACGTTGCTCTATCGGCAGGGGTATCAACAGCTACGGTATCACGAGCGTTAATGACACCAGAAAAAGTATCGTTAACCACTCGTAAACGTGTAGAGAATGCCATCATTGAAACGGGGTACTCTCCAACGACACTCACTCGTACTTTACGCCGTAATGAATCTAAAACAATAGTGACCATTGTGCCTGATATTTGCGACCCATACTTTAGCGATATTCTACGAGGCATTGAAGATACCGCCGTCGAGAATGGATATATCGTTTTGGTTGGCGACAGTAGCCAGCAACAAAAGCGCGAGCATTCTTTTGTAAATCTTGTTTATACCAAGCAGGTTGATGGCATGGTACTGCTAGGCTCGGATCTTCCTTTCAATGCCAGTCGCCAAGAACAAAAAAACTTACCCCCTCTTGTTATGGCTTGTGAATACTCGCCTGAATTAGAATTACCAACCGTTCATATTGATAATTTAACCGCTGCATTTGAAGCCGTGAATTACTTAACTAAACTAGGCCATAAACGTATTGCCGAGTTATCTGGCCCTGAAGATTCTGCCCTATGTCAATTCAGACACCAAGGCTACCAACAAGCATTGCGCCGAGCAGGCATCACTATGAACAGTGCCTACATTCATTATGGTGATTTCTCTTTTGCAGCAGGCGCGAAGGCAATTAGCCAACTGCTTTCTCTCTCTTCACCACCAAGCGCTGTATTTTGTCACAACGACATAATGGCCATTGGTGCAATTCAAAAAGCAAAACAAATGGGTTTTCGTGTACCTCAAGATATCTCCATAATGGGGTTTGATGACATTGAATTTTCCCAGTACTGCGAGCCGTCATTAACCACTATTTCACAACCTCGCTATGAGATTGGACGTCAATCTATGCTTATGCTTCTAGAACTACTTAAAGGCCATAATGTTCGTTCAGGATCCCGATTATTAGAGTCATCATTAGTTATAAGAGAAAGCACCGCACCACCAAAAAATCATTAATCATAAGAACCTTAAATATCAACAAGAGGAATCAACAAAGCAAAGTCATTGATTGTCTCAATAGTTTTCTCCAATTAGTGACTTTTTGCGTACTTTTTCACACAAATACTGGTATGAGTAGCGACAACTGATTACCATAAAGAACCTTCTTTGAATTCTGTATAAAGTAACGCACTGTGGCTAATAAAGATTACGTAAAACGCGGACGCACCCCCAAGAAACCGGCAAAAAAACCAGCCAAGAAAAAAGGCGTTAAGCAGCCGACATCACCGAGCTCTACTCCTTGGAAAGCCGTTGCCGTTGCTGGCCTATTGGTTGCGGTATTTGGCTATGCCCTTTACTTTTTAAATGACTCTCCAGCGCCAGAGCAAAAAGAAACTATAACGGAAGTCGTTCCCGCTAAACCAAAGAAAATAAGTTCTAATCAAGAGATTCCACCATTGCCAGAAGAGCAATGGAGTTATATGGATGAACTTCCAAATAAAGAAATTGAAGTAGAACAAAAAGAGCTAAAAGTATCTGAAGTTCCTTACATCATGCAATGCGGCGCTTATAAATCACGCTCACAAGCTGAAGAGCGCAAGATGAATATTGCTTTCCAAGGCATAACATCTACCGTCCGTCATGCTGAAGGCAGTAGTTGGTATAAAGTGGTTCTTGGACCGTATAAATTTAAACGTGATGCAGAAAAAGATCGCCATAAGTTACAACGAGCTAAAATCGAACCTTGCGCTATCTGGAAAGATCAGTAATCACTCATTAATAAGTGCAACGACTAAAATCGCTAATAGCATCGCACATTTAAAAAGGAGGGCATTGAGTGCTCCTTTTTCTATCTATTCAACTTGAAAACCCTACACCTTCCCCCCATTACAATAGTAATAATCATGAAGATGATGTCATACTTTAATTAATGGCGCCGTCGAATAAGAGGTTTTACTCGTGACTACAATTGTTTCTGTACGCCGTGAAGGCAAAGTCGTGGTTGCTGGCGATGGCCAAGCATCTCAAGGTGATATGATCGCAAAAGGCAACGTAAAAAAAGTACGTCGTCTGTACAATGACTCTGTTCTTGTTGGTTTTGCTGGCAGCACAGCAGATGCCTTTATTCTGTTCGACCTGTGTGAACGAAAATTAGAAATGCACCAAGGTAACTTAACCAAAGCCGCGGTTGAGTTAGCCAAAGAATGGCGTAGTGACCGAGCATTACGTCGTCTTGAAGCCATGTTAATTGTGGCAGACAAAACCACCTCGCTTATCATCAGTGGTACAGGCGATTTAATCAACGCGGACAATGATTTACTGACTATCGGTTCTGGTGGCTATTTTGCTCGCTCTGCAGCGACCGCATTACTAGAGAATACCGATTTAGATGCTCGTGAAATTGCCACAAAAGCGCTAACTATTGCTGGTGATATCGACGTATACACCAACCACAATCATACCGTTGAAGAACTGAACGCTTAACCAAAATAAGGAATACCCATGTCTGAAATGACTCCTCGTGAAATTGTACACGAACTAGATAGCCATATTATTGGTCAAGATAAAGCAAAACGTTCAGTCGCGATTGCACTTCGTAACCGCTGGCGTCGTATGCAATTGGCACCAAATTTACGCGCCGAAGTTACGCCTAAAAACATCCTAATGATTGGTCCTACTGGTGTAGGTAAAACAGAGATTGCACGTCGTTTAGCTAAGTTAGCAAATGCGCCTTTCATTAAAGTTGAAGCGACTAAGTTCACTGAAGTAGGTTACGTTGGTAAAGAAGTTGAGAGTATCATTCGTGATTTAACCGATGTTGCTATCAAAATGACACACCAACAAGCCGTTGAAAAAGTAAAATTCCGAGCTGAAGAGCAAGCGGAAGACCGGATTCTAGACATTTTATTACCACCAGCGCGTGATGCATGGGGTAATAACGAAGAAGGTGATAATGATTCTGGTACCCGTCAATCTTTCCGTAAAAAACTGCGTGAAGGCAAACTAGACGACAAAGAAATTGAAGTGGATGTTGCTGCACCTCAGGTTGGTGTAGAGATCATGGCTCCCCCTGGCATGGAGGAGATGACAAACCAACTTCAAGGTATGTTCCAAAACCTATCAGGCGGTAATACAACCAAAAAGCGTAAGATGAAAATTGTTGATGCCCTTAAAGCACTAACAGAAGAAGAAGGCGTGAAACTGGTTAATCCTGAAGAACTAAAAGAACAAGCCATCTTTAACGTAGAAAACAACGGTATCGTATTTATCGATGAAATAGACAAGATCTGTAAAGGCTCAAACTCTCATTCAGGTGATGTTTCTCGTGAAGGCGTGCAACGTGATTTACTGCCATTAGTTGAGGGCAGCACAGTAAGTACTAAACACGGTATGGTGAAAACCGATCATATGTTATTCATCACATCGGGTGCATTCCAGATGGCAAAACCGTCTGATCTAATCCCTGAGTTACAAGGCCGTTTACCTATCCGTGTTGAGCTTGAAGCATTAACAGCAAATGACTTCAAACGTATCTTAACGGAACCAAACGCGTCATTAACTGAACAATACATAGCCCTATTGGCAACCGAAAATGTAAGCGTTGAATTTACTGAAGATGGCATCACTCGTATTGCTGAGTCCGCTTTCCAAGTAAACGAAAGTACAGAAAACATTGGTGCTCGTCGCTTACATACGGTGATGGAACGCCTAATGGAAGAGATCTCTTACGATGCTTCTGAAAAACACGGCGAGAGCTTAGTTGTTGATGCTGAATACGTAAGTTCCCGTTTAGGCAAGCTCGTCGCAGATGAAGATTTAAGTCGCTTCATTCTTTAATTTTTAGCCTTTACGCTAGATGGTATCAAGCCTCGTTAATGAAAATTAGCGAGGCTTTCTCTTTAGGAAACGCATTATTTTAAGCCACGATTTCCCAAGAGTGGGTCATATCAATGCCTTCACCTAGCATTAAACATACTGAACAATACTTCTGTAATGAATCAGCAGTAACTTGCTCAACAATGCCAGGATCCAGATTATCACCACTCACTTCAAAATGAATATTCACATAAGTAAACAGCTTTGGCGCAGTTTCACGACGCGCGCTTGATAACTTAGCAATACAGCCTGTTACTTTTTGATTTGCAGATTTAAGTCCATCTACAACATCAACAGAACTGCATCCACCAGCGGCCATTAACACCATTTCCATCGGGCTTGGGGCTTTTTCACCACCATTTCCATCCATTACCACAGAGTGGCCAGATTGAGATTGACCTAGGAAAGTAAATCCCTCAATCCATTTAACTTCAGCGTTCATAAAAGCCTCTTTACTACATAAAAAGAAAACTCGTGATCCATTTCACGAAATTGTGCCCTTGGTCGCACATTTCATACGATCAAAGTCAAGAAATCAACGGCGAAACAAGGTATGATTTTATCAATTATCTCAACGAACATGCAGCCTTGTTCCGATAACCATATTCTATAGGCCAAACTGATATTTGGCTCAGTTATTTTAAAATGGACATCGCCTACTTGGCAAACGCAGAGGAAGTATAAAGTATGGTTCTAGGTAAACCTCAGACAGACCCAACATTAGAGTGGTTCTTATCTCATTGTCACATTCATAAGTACCCTTCAAAAAGTACTTTAATCCACGCTGGTGAAAAAGCTGAGACACTTTACTACATCGTAAAAGGTTCTGTTGCTGTACTAATCAAAGATGAAGAAGGTAAAGAAATGATCCTTTCTTACCTTAACCAAGGTGACTTCATCGGTGAGCTTGGCTTGTTTGAAGAAGGTCAAGAACGTTCAGCATGGGTTCGTGCTAAAAGCCCTTGTGAAGTGGCTGAAATTTCATTTAAGAAATTCCGTCAGCTTATTCAAGTAAACCCAGATATTCTGATGCGTCTTTCTGCTCAAATGGCAACTCGTCTACAAATCACTAGCCAAAAAGTAGGTGATTTAGCATTCCTAGACGTGACAGGCCGTATCGCTCAGACTCTATTGAATCTAGCTAAACAACCAGATGCAATGACTCACCCAGATGGCATGCAAATTAAGATCACTCGTCAAGAGATCGGTCAAATTGTAGGTTGTTCACGTGAAACTGTTGGCCGTATCTTGAAGATGCTTGAAGAGCAAAACTTGATCTCTGCACACGGTAAAACAATCGTAGTTTACGGTACTCGTTAATTTAACGCTTATCTTAAACGAATAAAAACGCAGCCCTTGAACTGCGTTTTTTTATGCCTAAATTTTAGAATTATACCAATCACAGTAAGTAAGTGTTCAGAAATAGCGCAGGAAAAATGCTTGAGAACAAGGCGGAATTTTTCGATAAGTAGTTATTCTACAATCAAAAATTTCAACGTAGTTATCGAGCATTTTAACCAGTTAGGATGATCAGTTATTTACTACGATTGGTATTAACTGTCTGTGCTTTCAAAAATTTTATCAGCAGATGTAGCGACAAATCCTGTATATATCTTGCCATTAGGTAGCGAATAACGCTTAGCAAACTCATAAAATCCACCTGGGATGTCAAACTCACCCTCAGTAAAGCTCACTTTCACTTTATCGGCCATGGTTGATGACTGTTCTAAGTAAACCTCAGGAGAGCCTTTCACTTCACCACCCACTTCGTTCATTGCAAAACCAGCATCACGTAAGTGTTGGTTCACATCAACCACTTCAGCAAACGCTTCAAGCTGATTAACATAAACCGTAAAGTGATTAGCACCATAACCATGAGCTGCCAGCCAAGAAGCGTACTCACTCTCTTTTGCTAAGATTTGATATTCCTCAAAACTTAACGCCCAAGGACGGCCCGCTGAAAGAAAATCGCTGGTCGCAAAATAATGCGCTGGCACCTGTTCAACCAAAGTATGAATAATGTTCTGAGTCTCAAGCGATAGCTCTTCAACTAAAATCTCACTAATAAAAACAAGTGGCGCATTAGGATCTGGATGCTCAAAATGCTGTGCTTTGAGTTTTTTCGCTTCAAAATCATACGTCTCACACGCTTTATACCCTATTGCTAAAAATGGGGCGGCTAACGTTTGCAAGCCAACCTTAGGCAAATTAAACGTACGTAATGCAATGTGATCGTTAATCAATTCATCGCCATTAGATAATAACTGATGAACCTTTCCTGCCGACGGGGATAAACGAGTAATATAATCTTGCCATAATGACGAAAATAAAGACGTTACGTTATTCATGCCTATCACCTCTTATAAAGTTAAACCAGGAGACAGTTGAGCGGGAATTTCACAGGCATCGCCTTCCATTGAGGCCATTGGGTAGGCACAATAATCTGCCGCATAGTAGGCACTTGGTTTCATATTGCCTGATGCCCCCGGACCACCAAATGGCGCGTCACCACTTGCTCCAGTTAATTGACGGTTACGATTTACAATACCTGCGCGAATATGCTCTACAAAATATTCCCACTCATTGTCATCCGTTGAAACAAGGCCTGCCGATAAACCATAACGAGTGTCATTAGCAAGCTCTACCGCTTCTTCTAACGTTTCATAGCGTACTATTTGCAATAATGGGCCAAAGTATTCTTCATCCGGTAATTCAGCTACATTAGTCGCATCGATAATGCCCGGAGAAACAAAAGCGTGGCCTAAGCTTTTCGCCTCAAGCAGTGATTCACCACCTAAAGCTTGTAAATTCTTCTGAGCATTTAAAATAAACTCTGCCGCAGCGACTGATATTTGCGGTCCCATGAATGGCACGTTATCAGCAAAAGGTTGGTCAACCACAATGCTTTTTGCGACTTCAACAAGACGCACAACTAACTCATCTCCAGCTTGACCTTTTGGCACATACAGACGACGAGCACAAGTACAACGCTGACCAGCACTGATAAAAGCTGACTGAATAATGGTATAAACCGTCGCTTCTCGATCTCCAAAATTATGAGAGATCACCATTGGGTTATTCCCCCCCATTTCTAGGGCCAGCATTTTCCCTGTATCTCCTGCAAATTGGCGATGTAAAATATGCCCTGTATTCGCACTGCCGGTAAACAACAACCCATCAATCCCTTTAGCGCTAGCCAGTGCTTCACCCGTTTCACGAGCACCTTGTACTAAGTTAATCACTCCATTAGGTAAACCGGCTTGCTGCCACAGCTGCATAATTACTTCACTGGTCCATGGTGTTTGCTCTGAAGGTTTTAATACCACGGTATTACCCGCAAGTAACGCAGGAACGATATGACCATTTGGTAGGTGTCCTGGGAAGTTATACGGCCCAAAGACAGCCATTACTCCTAGTGGGCGATGTCTTAGTACAATTTTACTCCCTGCTGCTTCACGCTCTTTATGTGGCGTTCTTTCATGGTAAGCACGAATGGAAATCGCGATTTTCCCCACCATAGCTCCCGCTTCGGTTTTTGTTTCCCAGAATGGTTTACCGGTCTCTTTTGCAATAACTTCAGCAACTTTATCAGCATTCTCTTTTACCAATTCAGCAAAGCGCTCGATAACCGCTTGGCGCGCTTCAAAAGGCTGTTTTTTCCACTCAATAAAGGCATGACGTGCCGCACTAACAGCAGACTCAACCTGTTCTTTGGTTGCGCTGTCTCCTTCCCACACCACTTCACTGTTGTATGGGCTTACTGATTGTATGGTTTCACCTTGTCCTGAAACCCAATCCCCTGCAATCCAATGTGTCATATCCTTTGTCCTCTATTGAGCTAATAAACGTACGTAATCATCCACTTCTACTTGCAATGCCGTTGCTGCTTCTTGCGTTAAATGAACGGTATCAGTCGCTTTATCATAAGCGGCGGTGGTTGCTGTTGCTCTGAAATTCTCAAACGATGTGTTTGCAATTAAATACTGCTGTGAGCTGTTATGCTCTGTGATGATCACTTTAGCTTTAAATGAATTTCGCACCGATTCAATGCTGCGTAAATCACATTCAACCGTCGGCCCTGCATCAAAAATATCGACATAACCTCGACAGCGGAAACCTTCATTTTCTAATAGTCTTAGAGCAGGTTTAGTGTTGTCATGCACCTTACCGATAACCGCCTGAGCCTCTTTACTTAATAAGCTAACGTAGATTGGTAGCTTAGGCATAAGATCTGCAATGAATCCTTTATATCCAATACCCGTTAGATAATCCGCTTCAGTAAAATCAATTGAGAAGAAGTGTTTTTGCAGCCATTTCCAAAATGGTGACTCCCCTTCTGCATCAGAAACACCACGCATTTCTGCAAAAATAGTGTCTGAAAAACGATGCGGATGTTCCGCCATCATTAAAAAACGCGCTTTAGACATTAAACGACCATTCAGGCCTTCACGAAACTCTGGGCGTAAGAAAAGCGTACAGATCTCAGTACTGCCAGTGTAATTGCTGCCAAAAGTCAGTACCTTCACAACATTATTAACATTGAGCTTACGTGAGAAATGAACCACTTTACTGATGTGATAATTATAGAAGGGAGAATCCAAACCAACCGCAGCTTCTATTCCTGTAGTTCCTGTAACCTCCCCCGTTACTGAATCTTGGCCAACCATTAGGTAACCTTCTGTTCCAGGCTCTTGAACTTCTTTTTCAAAACTATCTATGGAGTGATCAATTCGATTTCGTAATTGCTCTTCGTTAACGGGTAGCGAGGTGAAACCATGACCTGATTCCACAGCACACTGATGAAGTGCAGGATAATCTTCCTGAGTGATAGGACGAATAACAAGCATCAATATTCCCTCCGATGCGATGTTGCGTAGACTATGCTAAGTCCAATAGATAAAACTTCAAGACTATCTATTGGAGTGAGCACTAGATGATTACTCTAAATAAAAGAAAGGCAACCCTATCTACTGGTGTTGCCCAACTCCTTATGTGAATCTATTTATTTAATGACGCAAGTGCTTTATCTAGACGCTCAAAACCAAGCTCTACGTCTTCTTTAGTAATAACTAGCGACGGAGTAAATCGAACAACATTGACTCCAGCAACAAGAACCATTAGCCCTTGTTCGCCTGCTGCTACAAGAACATCGCGAGCACGGCCTTGCCATGCGTCATTTAATGCGGCGCCAAGTAGTAAACCTTTGCCGCGGATCTCTGCGAACATATCGTATTTTGCATTTAACGCTTCTAGCCCATCGCGGAACCATTGCTCACGCTCTTTTACGCCAGCCAATGTTTCTGGCTTTGCCACTTCTTCCACAACGGCTTCAGCAACAGCACATGCTAATGGGTTACCACCATAAGTTGAACCGTGAGTACCCACTTTTAAGTGTTGAGCCAGATCTGTCGTTGTTAGCATGGCACCAATTGGAAAACCACCACCCAGTGATTTTGCAGTACTTAAAATATCAGGCGTAACGCCTAAGCCTTGGTACGCGTAAAAGTCACCAGTACGACCATTACCCGTTTGTACTTCATCAAAAATAAGCAGTGCGTTGTATTTATCACACAGTGATCTAACACCTTCTACAAATTCTGATGTAGGGGAGATTAATCCACCTTCACCTTGCAATGGCTCCATCATAATTGCACAGGTTTTTTCTGACATGTGCGCTTCAAGCTCTGCAAGATTATTGTATTCAAGATGAGAGATATCACCGGGCTTAGGACCAAAACCATCAGAATAAGCCGCTTGGCCACCGACGGTTACGGTAAAGAAAGTTCGACCATGGAAGCCTTGTTTAAATGCGATGATTTCACTTTTTTCTTCTCCATGAACATCGACAGCCCATCGTCTCGCTAATTTAAGAGCGGCTTCATTTGCTTCTGCACCTGAGTTAGCAAAGAAAACTTTTTCAGCAAATGACACCTCTGTGAGTTTTTTGGCCAAACGAATCGCAGGCTCATTGGTCATCACATTGCTAAGATGCCACAGCTTTTGTGATTGCTCTTGTAAGGCATTAACCATGATAGGATGACAATGCCCTAAGCAACTCACGGCAATACCACCAGCAAAATCAACGTACTCTTTGCCCGCTTGGTCCCACACTCGAGCACCTTCCCCTTTGACGGGGATCACTTCCATTGGGTTATAACAAGGTATCATTACATCATTAAAATCTTTACGTTCGACTTGTGAATTGGTCGTCATCACACTTTCCTTCTGCGTATGCCGTTTTTCAGCATAATATTTACAAATCATTAACCTTTTCAATAGCACAAAATTCTTTTTTTGAACTAAAAAAGTTCCATTTCCTATATCATATTGACTGATAAGTCAGTTTATTAGAATAGTTATAGAATAACGCTATAGCAGGTGAGTAGATAAGTAAACGAATTTATAAGAATAGAAGACACAAGGCTTATGCATAAATCTTCATATAAATAAGCAGAAAAAAAGACAAAAGAAAAAGTAAGAAGGGTGAACTAGATCGCTCTAGTTAACAGGGGAAATATTAATTATTTATTAATAAAATTAGAGAGGATATCGTGACCTTGCTCTGTCATTATCGATTCAGGATGAAATTGTACCGCTTCAATCGGCAGCGTTTTATGGCAAAAACCCATGATCTCATCCATTTCTCCCACTTCATTTTCTGTCCATGCAGTGACTTCAAAGCATGAAGGTAATGTCTCAGCTTTAACCACTAATGAATGATAACGAGTCACGGTAAGAGGATTATTCAGCCCTTTAAATACGCTTTGCTTAGTATGGATAATTGGCGATGTTTTTCCATGCATGACTTTTTTCGCACGTATCACGTCACCACCAAATACTTGAGCAATAGCTTGATGACCTAAACACACGCCTAAGATTGGCAGTTTCCCCGCAAAATATTCGATTGCTTGTAGTGAAATACCCGCTTCATTTGGCGTACAAGGTCCAGGGGAGATAACTAAATGAGATGGATTAAGTGCCTCAATACCTGCAATGTCAATGTCATCATTACGAACCACTTTTACCTCTGCACCTAACTCACAGAAATACTGATATAAGTTATAGGTAAACGAATCATAATTGTCGATCATTAACAGCATAAAAAACTACTTAAAAAGATGAATAAGAAATAAAATTGCTCGCAGAGAAACCCTACGAGCAATCTATTTTATCAGAGCTAAAGACTATGGGCGAGTAACAAAACCAACCGCTTCAAACGCTTTTTTCAATGTTACAGCAGCACGCTCAGAGGCTTTCTCTGCACCCGCTTTCATTACAGAATCCATGTAGGCACGATCTTCACGAATACGCTTGTATTCAGATTGAATCGGCTCAAGCATAGTCACAATTGCTTCACCAACGTCTTTCTTGAATGGACCGTACATTTCAACACCTTGGTATTGCGCTTCGATCTCTTCAAACGTTTTACCTGATGCCGCAGAGTACAGACCCATCAGGTTTGAAATGCCTGCTTTATTTTCCCAGTCATGGGCAATACGTGGTGGCATTTCTGCGTCTGTTTGTGCTTTATTAATCTTCTTAAGAATCGACTTAGGATCTTCTAGCAGTGTAATAACGTTCTTACGGTTATCATCTGATTTAGACATTTTCTTCGTCGCATCTTGCAGGCTCATTACACGCGCATTCACTTGTGGAATGTACGGTTCTGGCACGGTAAATAATGGCGCTTCAGGGCTGTAGATATTGTTAAAACGGTTAGCGATATCACGCGCTAGTTCTAAATGTTGCTTTTGATCACTACCAACAGGGACTTGATGTGCGCCATAAAGCAGAATATCTGCCGCCATTAATACTGGGTAATCAAATAAACCTACGTTAATGTCATTTGCATAACGCTTTGATTTATCTTTGAATTGAGTCATACGATTCAATTCACCCATTTGAGTGTAACAGTTAAGAAGCCAACCAAGTTGAGCATGCTCTGGTACGTGCGACTGAACAAATAGCGTGCTCTTCTTAGGATCAACACCAACCGCTAGACAAATTGCCAGTGCATCGAGTGTCGCTTCATGCAGCGCTTTAGGATCTTGACGAACCGTAATTGCGTGAAGGTCTACTACACAATACTGACAATCATAATCGTCTTGCATCTGTTGCCATTGACGTAGAGCACCCAAGTAGTTACCGATACTTAGTTCACCTGATGGTTGAACACCACTTAATACGATGGGCTTGCTCATGGTTATGATTCCTTGTTTAACTGTAAAAATTAAATGATCCACGATGGGATCATTTAATGGTTATTCTATTGTATTGATAGTCTTTATTTGTACTTATCAATGAATACTATCTTGCCACACTCATCACGGCTAATAAATGATTAAATTCATCACTCACCACATCAGGCTGACTATCTGCGATAGGCTCGCCATGGTTATAGCCATAAGTTAAACCAAAACTATGGCAACCGGCTGCTTGAGCTGCTTGAATATCATTTCTTGAGTCGCCCACCATCAACATCTCAGAAGCGCTTAATTGATGCTTATCGAGTAACCAATTTAGTGCAAATGGGTTCGGTTTTTTCTCAACGAAAGTGTCGCCACCAATAACATCAACAAAAAGATGAGCCAATTGATGCTGCTCAAGCAATTCTGGAACAAATTGCGCAGGTTTATTAGTCACTAAAGCTAAGGTGTATCCTTGCTGATGCAATGCTTCTAGTGTCTCTTTTACCTTTGGATATAAGTGACTTAACTCATGACCACCATCATGGTAGTGATGATCTAAGCGAGCGCGAGCTTGCTTAACCAATTCAGAGTCTAACCCTTCTCGAACTGTGACACTTTGGCTTAGTGCACGAGAAACAAGCACATCTGCACCATTACCAATCCAATGAGACGCTTGTTCTAGCGTTACTCTTGGGTAACCTACATCTTGCATAGCAAGGTCAACCGCACGAGCTAAGTCTGGAACGCTATCAAGCAGCGTCCCATCCAAATCAAAGGCGATCAGTTTGATGTTTTCAAACATGATTCTTAATTACCTTTTACTTTTGCTAGCTCTGCACGCATTTCATCAATCACTTCTTTGTAGTTTGGTTGATTAAAAATAGCAGAGCCCGCAACGAACATATCCGCACCCGCTTCAGCGATTTCACGGATGTTATCAACCTTCACACCACCATCAATTTCAAGACGAATATTACGGCCTGATTCATCGATAAGTTTACGAACTGCACGCAGTTTATCTAGAGTATGAGGAATGAATGATTGACCACCAAATCCTGGGTTAACTGACATAAGTAGGATCATGTCTACTTTATCTAGAATGTAATCAAGGCAAGATAATGGCGTTGCTGGGTTTAATACCACACCAGCCTGACAACCGTGCTCTTTAATTAATTGAAGCGTGCGATCAATATGCTCTGACGCTTCTACATGGAAGGTGATCATCGTTGCGCCTGCTTTAGCAAACTCAGGAACGATGCTATCTACTGGCTTTACCATAAGGTGAACATCGATTGGAGCCGTAATACCGTAATCACGCAGTGCTTTACAGATTGGTGCACCAAACGTTAAATTTGGCACATAATGATTATCCATTACATCGAAATGAACAACATCAGCACCTGACGCTAATACTTTTTCAACGTCTTCACCAAGACGAGCAAAATCAGCAGAGAGAATAGATGGTGCGATCAAAAAGTCTTTCATGTTGAGCCTCAGGTTAATAATTATTTCAGTATCGCCACGACGATATGGCGCAATCGATTAAATCGACGGCGCAATTCTACCTGATAATTATAAACCTGTCTTAAGCTCAATGAGTCTTTCGTGGGATTTTTGAAGGGTAACGATTAATTTACTCGCGGCACTCAGGCGCGTGGAATAACGCCATTAGCTCATCAACTTTATTACGACCGGCGCCATTTCGACTGATCGTACGCTTCACCTTAATAGTATTAAGGGTTGCACCGTGGTAAAGACGACGAGTCAATGTGGTGTCGTGATTAGAGATCAATACTGGGATATCACGCTCAAACGCGGCTTTTTCCGCAATGTCCGCTAATGCAGCTTGGTCATCAAGAGAAAAGCCATTACCTGCATAAGAGGTAAAATTCGCAGTGGTTGAAAGCGGAGCATAAGGAGGGTCACAATACACAACGGCACCTTTGCGTGCTCGCTTAAAGGTATCAACATAACCTTCGCAGACAAACGTTGCTTTCTTTGCTTTTTCGGCAAAAAAGTACATCTCTTTCTCTGGAAAGTACGGTTTTTTATACGAACCAAAAGGCACATTAAAACCGCCTTTTTTATTATAACGGCATAAACCATTAAAACCATGGCGATTCATGTATAAAAACAATAAAGAACGACGATAAGTATCTGTGCATTGGTTAAATTCAATGCGCAAATCAAGATACACTTCTTTTTGATTATATTCTGGTTGAAATAGCACTCGAGCATCTTCAACAAAACGCTCAGGATCATCTTTAAGGTGATTGTAAAGATTGATTAAATCAGGGTTTATGTCCGCAAGAAGGTAATGATCATAATCTGTATTTAAAAACACAGAACCAGCACCAACAAAGGGCTCAATCAATTTTCTTGCATCAGGAAGATGACGTTGAATTTCTTCTACTAGGCTATATTTACCGCCAGCCCACTTTAGAAATGCGCGATGCTTTTTCATACGTCTTTTACGCCTTTTTACCTTAATTCAGAAAGCGGGGGATTGTACCCTATTTTTTAGCTAGGATCTGTTTATCTTAGCGCTTATTTTACAGAATCAATTTCACGATGCACTTGCACTAACGATTTAGCCCAAGGCCCTAAAGATTGAACTGAACTTGGAAGGTTTTGTACCGCACCACGAGCAGCAGAAATAGACGCATAATCACCAAACGTAACGATATACCAAATAGAGCCATTACGAAGTGCTTGGTAGATACGAGCCGAGCCTTCAATTTGATGCTCATTCAGAAACTCTTGTACTGCAGTTTCAGTGGTTAACGCCGCCAATTGAAGAATATAGCGCTTATCTGAAATCGCTTTAAGCTCTTTATCTGCAATAGCAAAAGTCGCCTTCGCTTCTTCTGGTTTAGGCACATCCGATTGAGATATCTGACTCTTATCTTCTTCTACAATGGCAACCGTTGATTTCGTCGCCTCACCTACCTCTACTTGAGCTGAATTTGATAAGTCAGTGTTCATTTCGACTTCAGGCTCAATTGCCTCATTATCATTAATTAATGAGTCCACCAACTCAGATGGCACAACAACACGCTTTCCTTCTTCAACCTTAGAATCAACAACAATAGGCGTGTCGATTACTTCAGGCGGAATGGAACCCGTATCGTCTTCAGGCAAGTTATTACTTTGTAATTCTTCATCATTAACCTGAACTAATTCAGCATTAAGTTTATCATCAAGAGTAACGACTAACGGCTCATCACCATCAACTAAAGTTTCAATAACAGGCAGTTCTGATGATTGATAATTCAACCACCAATAGGTCCCTGCTGCGCCTAGCAATAAAAGAGAAGCCAAACCTAAAATACCAACAGGCGAATGTGTCACTGAGCGAATAATAATTCGGCGCTCTGCTTTTTTGTCTCCCAAAGCAATAAGCTCGGCAGGCAAATAATTACTTTTATCAACTAAATTACGGATGCGAAGTTTATCTTCTCTACTTGGAGCAAAACGAACAACCAGTATTTCAGTAAATGTCGCCGCCTCTTCTGCTGTCAGTGGTTCTATATCAATATCAACAGGTTTATTATCTTGGCCATAAGACATGCGTGCCAATCCAGGTGTTAATTTACCTGATTCTGAAAATAACAAGACATTGATTTGCCAATTTGGCGTTGATTGGGCTTTTTGAACTAGTAGCCATAACTCGCTAAGAAGCTCAGAAGAGAGTAAATGAGCATCATCAATCACTAATACGAGATTGCATTTTTCTCCCGCCAACATGCGACCGATACTATCAACAACCGTATCAGATTCATTAAATAACGGATCTCGAACGACTTGCTTTAAAATAATACCACGCTGCTGCTGAATCGATTGATTAGAATGACACATCAATAGTGCTTGATTTGCATCATCACACCACTTTTCAAGATATCGTTGAGCCAGCCATGATTTACCAGAGCCTTTAACCCCTTCTACATGCACTAAATTAGAACCAAACCGAGAAACAAATTGAATGCGTGATAGCACATCCAACTGACTTTCTAATTCCAATACAGTTAAATCATAACCAATACTCATATCTTACGCCTTACATTGCTCAATTACTTCGGCAAGCAGATCTTCAGAAACACCAGTTACCACTTCAGAACTGCCAATCGAGGTTGGTAGAACTAAGCGTAACTTACCTGACAAGACTTTCTTGTCACGCATCATGTGCTTCATAAATGCATCCACTGTCATTTCTTTTGGGGCTTTTAATGGTAATTTCGCTTTTTCTAAAATAGAACAAATACGTTCAACATCAGATTGTGAAATTAACCCTTCTTTTTGTGCAGTTACCGCTGCCATTACCGTACCAGCAGACACCGCTTCGCCATGCAGCCAATTACCGTAACCCATTTCTGCTTCAATCGCATGACCAAAAGTATGGCCTAAATTCAAGAGCGCGCGCATTCCTGATTCTTTTTCATCTTTTGCCACGACATCAGCTTTGATTTGACAACAACGGGAAATGGCATAAACCAACGCATCATGATCTAATGCATAAAGCTTATCCATGTTCTCATCAAGCCAATCAAAAAACTCGCGATCGACAATAATGCCGTACTTAATCACCTCTGCCATTCCCGCGGCGAATTCACGCTCAGGTAAGGTTTTAAGGCAATTAATATCAATAATAACAGCTTTAGGTTGATAAAAAGCACCCACCATATTCTTACCCAGCGGATGATTTATCGCGGTTTTACCACCAACTGATGAATCCACTTGCGAAAGAAGGGTTGTCGGTACTTGGATAAAATCAACACCTCGTTGATAACATGCAGAGGCAAAGCCAACCACATCACCAACAACACCACCGCCTAAAGCCACAATTGTTACATCACGGCTGTGGTTCTCTTCTAATAGAAAAGTAAGGATATTATTGAAAGTATCTAAATTTTTATATTGCTCACCATCGTCTAATTCAAGCAGTGATACTTGGCATTCAAACGTTTTCAAGGTGTCGATAATTTGTTGAGCATATAACGGCGCAACCGTCACATTACTGATAACGACAACACGTTTTTTGGCAGGTATTACAGATGAAAAATGCGCCGGGTTGCAAAACAACTCGGCGCCGATAGAGATGGGATAGCTACGTTCTGCTAAATCTACATGAATCGTTTCCATGATTCGTTCCCAGTATCTGTCTTAGTAAATAACTTGAATTAACGCTCTTCAAGCATTTGGATGATTTGATTTGCAACTACTTTTGCACTTTGATCATCGGTGCGAACAACGTAATCAGACACTTCTTCATAAAGTGCATTACGTTCTTTCGCTAGTGCTTCTAACACTTCACGAGGTTCATCAGTTTGAAGCAACGGACGTTTTTTGTCGCGTTGTGTGCGAGCTAGTTGCTTCTCAATTGTAGTTTCAAGATATACAACAACACCACGAGCAGATAAACGATTACGACTCTCTTTACTAATTACAGAGCCACCACCCGTTGCAAGTACAATCCCTTGCTCTTGGGTTAAATCGTTAATTACACCTTCTTCACGTATGCGGAAACCTTCTTCACCCTCAACGTCGAATACCCAAGCGATATCTGCGCCTGTACGTTCTTCAATTACCGTATCAGAATCAAGAAACTCCATATGAAGTTGCTGTGCTAAGTGTCTACCAATTGTACTTTTGCCGGCGCCCATTGGGCCAACAAGGAAAATATTTCGTTTTTCAGCCATTTTTTAGAAATTATGCAAAGTTCATTAACGACATTGCCAACAGTTGTCTCTTTCATAGACGCTTGTCTGTGGCACCATATTCCTCACAGATATTTTGTGATCAGACCGAAAATTATCTCAGTTTATAGCTAGTGATTGCAATAGCTAGATGAAAAGTTCAGCATAATAAATTTATTGACACTCCATTTCACTCAAAATTGGACATACTAAGTTACCCTATCTTATTACTCCATAACAACTTTTGGTGTAACGAAGATTAATAATTCTTGTTTTCCTATATTTTCAGAACTACGACGGAATAAAGCACCAAGTAGAGGTAAATCTCCAAGTAATGGTACTTTTTCCACACTATTTGATAACGAATGTTGATAGATACCGCCTAAAACAACAGTTTCACCATTATCGACCAGTACTTGAGTTCCAATTCGCTGAGTATCAATCGCTACCGCTTCACCTGTACCGGTTTTAACCACTTTCCCAGGTCTATCTTGAGTGACCGTTAAATCTAAAACCAAGCGATTATCTGGTGTAATTTGTGGCGTAACCATTAAACTTAATACCGCTTTTTTAAACGAAACGGATGTTGCCCCGCTCGATGACGCTTCTAAATAAGGGATTTCTGTACCTTGCTCAATATAAGCAGGCTTTTTATTGGTGGTTATTAATCTCGGGCTCGAAATAATCTCAGCTTTAGACTCTGCCTGTAAAGCGGAAAGCTCCAAATCTAATAATAAATCAGACCCTAACTTAGCAACCTGAAAAGCGATGCTTGATGCCGCAGGATTAGCCAATCCTAAATTTACATTTAAAAAATCATCAACGGGTAAGCCACCACCGCTACCGCCATCATAAAGACCTACGGCCGCTAAATTACTTTCAATTGACCCGCCAACTGTGGTGCTACCATTGGTATTGGTTATGCCCCAACGAACCCCTAACTCATCAAGGTTACCTTCATTTACCGTTACAATTCTTGCTTCTATTTGAACTTGTTTAATTGGTACATCTAAGCTTTCAATGATCTCTTTAACAACGTTTATATTTTCAGGAAGATCTCTTATCAATAAAGAATTAGTTCGCTCATCAACCGTAATGCTACCTCGGCTCGACAACATTGTCACCTCCCCCTCTCCTATCAAAAGTTCTGAAATATCAGAGGCTTTTGCATAATGAATAGGAATAATTATCGAAGAGAGTGCGCCTAACTCTGAAGCCATTTGAGCTTGCTCTAATACTTTTTTCTCTTGTGCATCCAACTCTGATTTAGGCGCAACTAAAACAACATTACCTTCCACTCGCTTATCTAGGTTTTTAACTTGTAAAATAATATCCAATACTTGTTGCCAAGGTACCCCGTCTAATCGCAACGTTAAGTTACCTTTCACAGAATCAGCGACGACCAAGTTAAAGTCATTATAATCCGCGATTAATTGTAATACATGCCTAACCGGGATGTCCTGAAAGTTAATCGATATAGGTTTGCTCTCTTGAGCATCAGGGGTGTTAGTTGTTTTTGCGCTAAGCTGTGGCTTTGAAATCACAACCTGTAAAGAACGATCTTTTAAAAAGTAGTCATATTGAAAATCACCTTTGATATCGACTGAAAGCAATGTACTTTTAGACTCTCGAAAGGTTTCAATTCGAGACACCAATGTCGAAAAATCTTCAACATCTAAAATAACCAACTTGTCATTACTGACTTTCGTATCATGCAGCTCTATCAATAATTTCCCTTTTTCTTTTCGTAAATCAACCGTGGCTGCTGCCGAGGCAAGAACAACCGAAATCACTCCTTCTTTTTTCTTTGTCGACTGAAAGTTCACATTAACGAGTTGGTTAAGTTCTATATCTTCTGCAAACGAAGAGTGGCTGAAAAAACTAAATATAAACAGCAAACATAGCTGAATAGAAAGTAATTTACTGCTTATTTTGCATCCTAGCAACATACGTATTCCTTGGTATCCCGTTAATGTTTTAGAGCTAATTTAACGTATCTTTTTTGCCAACATCCCATGCCATCAGGCAAGGTTTCCCTTAATGTCATGTACTGTGGTTTAATATCAACCACTTGACCATTATTGCTTCCCATGTATTGCCCTTTATGAACTTTCACTACGCTTCCCTTTGGCGTTTGTATTAATGCAGTAATATTATCGTTTGAGCCCATCACGCCTTTTAATCGTAATTTTCTCAACGCATATCGTTCAAGTGACCCATTTTTTTTTCTATATTTTGGTTGCCAACATGATTTTTTCTTTATTGGCTGTGTTGCAATTTCAGGTTGTTTTGGCAAGACAAATGGCGATCGCCCAGTGAGTTGAGCATAAGGAGTCACCGCAAATAATGTCACCTCCTCAAGCTGTTTAACCTCTGCATCTCCTTGCTTTTTAGCCTCTACATAAAAGACATCAAGTGGGTCGGTATTGGCTTTACATCCAACCAATAGAAAGACCATCACTGCTATAAAGCACCGATTTCTCATTCCTTCCCCTTAAATTGATAGGTATAAGCCATTACGCGAAAATGCAATGTACTGCTCTCTGTACTGACTCGTTGCATATCAATATTTTCCAAACTCACGATCCTTGGAAGATCAGCCATTGCTTCAGAAAATGAACCTATATCGTGATACTGACCGGTTAACTCAATATTCAGTGGCAACTTATAAAGGAAAGCTTTATTTTGTTTCTCACCCCAATCAATTCGTGTAAATGTTAATTTATTTTGAATCCCAACTTGGTTAATACCTGAAAGCATGCTCGCTAGCTCTTTTTGAGCAGGAAGTTGTTGTGCTAAAAATTCATAACGCAAGTTCAATTCATTCAGTTGGTTTTCCATTTTTGGCATTGCTGCCACTTGGTTATATTTATATTTCACCGTGCTTTTTAAGCTAAGCTCTTTTTGCTTTAGCTGTTCAATATCTTGAATCATTGGTTTTATCCAAAACCAATAGCCCATCCCTTGAACTACAAAACATAAAATAACAATAACTAATAACTGAGGAAGCAATGGCCACTCAGTAATTTCATCTAACTCAAGATCTCTCCAATCACTCATGCGAGTCACCCTTACCCATTGGAAGTAATTTAAATGAGAGTTCAAAGCTACTTACATCATGACCAAATATCTGTTTACCAGAGACAATTGAATGCATTTCTACTGACTCAATGTCGAGCGAACGTTCTAATTTATCCAATATAGTGGCTAAACGTGCATTGCTATCACTAAAGCCTTTTATTTCAATCGACCTTGCGTGCATTCGCACCTTATTTAAATAAATACCTTCCGTTACAATCCCAGGAAGAAGATTTAATAACTGCGTCGTTTTATTTCTATTTTGTTGCAACTCTTCAACAACCGCCAATCGAGTTAGTATTGCTTCGTGTTGTTTTCCAATCTCATTCAGCTCTTTTAATTCGCTATTTAACCAATTGATATGAGTATCTAATGATTGATTACGGTTTATTTGAGTTGAGTGCTGTAAGCTTAAGTACTTAGCCCATCCCCATTGAAAAGATACTGATAAAAGTACCCCAAAGGATAAGATCAATAAAAAGCGACGCTTGTACTTTTCTCTTTCTTTCTCACGCCAAGCTAATAAGTTTATTTGGTAAGCCACTCAACACCTCTTAATGCAAGCCCTGCAGCTAATGCATATTGATTTTCTAATGTATTAAGTTGAGCCTCTCGCCTTTTCGTACCATGAAATAAAGACATAATACTGAGCTGCTCTGTCGGCAGAGAGAGTTCATAACTCAATAAATTCGATAATTCAGGGAGCATTGAACCTCCTCCCGTTAACCAAACCCCCTCAACTTTATGATTATGAATAGAGGAATATAGCGTGAGTTGGCGGTGAATATGCTCAGCCAATAACGCAATAAATTGAGTGTATTTTTCTTCATTTAATGGTGTTAATGGGGATAATTCAATACCACTCTTTTGATGTGAAGCCCCAAACAAAAGCTGTTTACTATAAGTGTGCTGATTAGGAGAAGTAATACAGAAGGTGGTTTGACAATGGCCAATATCAATCAACATCCAATTTTTTTTACTCGGAGATTGAGTGATACTTTGTTGCCACAGCGCTAATA
Organism: Aliivibrio finisterrensis; assembly: GCF_008933155.1. Classification (GTDB taxonomy): domain Bacteria; phylum Pseudomonadota; class Gammaproteobacteria; order Enterobacterales; family Vibrionaceae; genus Aliivibrio; species Aliivibrio finisterrensis. Next base: position 47,654 of record NZ_WBVP01000017.1, read on the forward strand.
AGGCATGGGAATGAACCTCAGCAAGCACAGGTAAAAAACCCGCTCTCTTTAGACACCCTTCACGACTCTCAACCAAATCTTTTTTTGCTGCAAAAACTTGATACATTGATATTTGCTCGCTATTAACCCCTTTCTGATCCATTGCAACAAAATCAATGTTCAGCTCCTCGGCCAAAAAAGGCGTTTGCTGCTCAAATGTATGCATTACTGTGAATTCAGTTTCTTTTTCATCAAGCTGACTATCCACTTGGATAACCTTACTCATAATGCTGTTATCAGGAATTGAAAAAGCGACCTTTTTTTGATTTCGTTTGATTCCCTTTTTTAAATGGCATAAGTAAGGGATTACCTCTTCGATATGTAAAGTATTAACATCTAAAAAAGCAGATTCGGGCAGTAATACCTCATGGCTATCAATTAATTCTAATTGACCTTGTTTTAACCTCGCTGACACAGCTTTAATGCTATGATGCCCGATATCCAAGCCTGTGATAGTGGGATAAATCATCCTGATTTAACTCCAAGTAATAAATAAATATCTCAAAATTAAGCGTTAATTTGCGTTATTTTTTGTCGTGTTATATTTATACTACTCAGTTATGGGTTAGAAACGACAATACAGATTAAAGTAAACGGGAATTATCAGGTGAAGTTCATAAAGGCACTGCTTATAGCGACATTGGTTTGCATTATTCTTGGAGTCACAACAATTTTTGGTTTTTACCAATATGTGAAACCAGAATTACCAGACGTGGCAACATTGAAAGATGTACAACTACAAACACCAATGCAGGTATATAGCCGCGATGGTAAATTAATTGCTCAATTTGGCGAGAAGCGTCGTATTCCTCTAACATTAGAAGAGATGCCTCCTCATTTGCTTGAAGCAATTATCGCGACTGAAGACAGTCGTTTTTATAGCCATTATGGGTTTGACCCTATCGGTATTACTCGTGCTGCTTTTGCTGTTCTAGCTTCAGGCTCAGCAAAACAAGGGGCGAGTACCATTACTCAGCAGCTAGCTCGAAACTTCTTTTTATCTAATGAAAAGAAAATAATGCGAAAGATTAAAGAAATCTTTATTGCTGTCCATATTGAACAACTGCTCACCAAACAAGAAATTCTTGAGCTGTATTTAAACAAAATCTATTTAGGCTACCGTTCTTATGGTGTAGGCGCCGCAGCGCACGTGTACTTTGGTAAAGAAGTAAGCCAACTGACATTAGGTGAAGTTGCGATTATCGCAGGTTTACCAAAAGCCCCATCAACAATGAATCCTATTTACTCAGTTGATCGCGCCACTACTCGTCGAAACGTTGTTCTTTCTCGTATGCTTAATGAAGGCTACATAACCAAGCAAGAATTTGATGACGCAAGAGCCGAAATTGTTATGTCTAAATATCACGGTGCCGAAATCGAGCTTCAAGCGCCTTATATTGCAGAAATCGCCCGTGCATGGATGGTAAATAAATACGGTGAGGAGGCAGCTTATACTTCTGGCATGAATATCTACACGACTGTCGATTCAAAAATGCAAGCGGCAGCAAACAAAGCATCAATTGATAATCTGCTGGCTTATGACGAACGTCATGGCTTCCGTGGCGCAGTGAAAACAGTGTGGGAACCAAAAGCGACACCATTAGATGAAGATGCAATTGCTAAACATTTAAGAAATGAACCTTCTTATGGTGAGCTAATGCCTGCAGTTGTTTTATCTGTTAAAGGAAAAACAGCAACGCTTGATATTAAAAACAACGGTATCGCTACCATTCCATGGGATGGCTTAAAGTGGGCTCGTCGCTTTAAAACAGACAAACGTCAAGGTCCAGCACCTCATCGTGCGGCAGATATTTTAGCGGCAGGAGAGCAAGTGTATGTTCGCCCATTAAGCCAAGAAACTACCGATGACGTAACAACGACGGTTTGGAAACTAAGCCAAGTACCTGCTGCCAATACCGCTTTTGTTGCCATGGACCCAACAGATGGCGCAATAACATCACTAGTGGGTGGTTTCAACTTTGTTCATAACAAGTTTAACCGTGCAACGCAATCTGTGCGCCAAGTCGGCTCTAGTATTAAGCCATTCATTTACTCTGCTGCGCTGTACCACGGTAAAACATTAGCAAGCTTAGTAAATGATGCCCCGATCAATACTTGGGATCAAAGCCAAGGTACGGCATGGCGACCAAAAAATTCGCCCCCAACTTATGTTGGCCCTGCGCGCCTACGTATTGGTTTAGCTCAATCTAAAAACGTAATGGCCGTTCGTGTATTACGTGAAGTTGGCTTAGATGAAACCATTGATTATCTCACTCGCTTTGGCTTTAAAAAAGAAGAGATCCCTCGTTCTGAAACCATCGCTCTGGGTGCAGGCAGCTTAACACCAGTTCAAATGGCACAAGGTTTCGCTGTATTTGCCAATAATGGCTATTACGTAGAACCTTATTATATTGACCATATCATCGGTCCTTTTGGTGATGAAGTATATAAAGCGACACCAAAAACCATTTGCCAAACAGATTGCTCGGATCAAAATGATGAAGACTCGCCTTATGCAAAGAAAGTGATTTCTGCACAAAATGCATTCTTAACTAAGGAAATGATGTACAGCAATATTTGGGGTGGTGGTAGCTGGCGTAAAGGTACAGGCTGGAACGGCACTGGCTGGCGAGCACAAGTATTAAAACGTCGTGATATTGGTGGTAAAACAGGGACAACCAATGACTCTGTTGATGCTTGGTATAACGGCTATGGACCAAATGTAGTCGCAACAGCATGGGTAGGTTTTGATAATCCATCACACCGATTAGGTTACACCACAAAAAATGACAACATGGCCAAAGAAGAAATGTCCTTTGGTGGTGAAGCGGGTGGTAAAACGGCTATCTATGCATGGATCAACTTTATGAAAGTGGCGCTTGAAGGTGTGACAGAAGAACAGCAACGCCTTCCAGCAAACATCATTAAAGTCAAAATAGACCGTGAAACAGGCCTATTAACCAACAAAAATGATGAAACTAGTATGTGGGAATACTTTGCTGCCGGCACTGAGCCGAAAGAGTACGTAGAACAAGATTTTCGAGACACAATCTACTCATCGAATGATGCGGATGGCGACGGAATGGAAGACGAAACTCTCTTCTAACCTAGCTATTAACAGCAATAAAAAAGGACGCTAATTTAGCGTCCTTTTTGTTTCTTATCGCTCAATACAACTTAGCTTATAACCTCTGTCATTTTCTTTTCAATCTCTTTAGCTAAATCTTCATAGCGAGCTCGCAGTGGTGAACCAGGACGATAAGCCAATACGATTTGTCGATGTGGTACAGGATCTTTTGCTGGCAAATAACACACTCCATCACGCACTTTTTCTTTAGGTACTGAAAGGTAAGGCATTAATGTAATTCCACTGCCCGCGGCAACCATATTGCGCAGAGTTTCTAGACTGGTTGCTTTGAAATGATCATCATCCTTAGCTCCAGCAGCAAAACAAAAACCTAATGCTTGATCACGTAAACAATGCCCATCCCCTAACATTAAAACTGACTCGCCACTTAATCGAGACATATCTATTGTCCCTTCATCCGCCCATTTATGATCTGCTGGAACCGCAAGCACCATTGGCTCGTCATAAACTGGTATTTCAATAAATGCGCTTGTCTCATCAACAGAGGCCAATATCATGCAATCAATCTTGCCCTCTTCTAACATTTTAACTAATTGATGCGTTTGAGCCTCATGTAGGTAGAGATTTAAGTCTGGAAATCTTTCTTTTAATGTTGGTACGATCCAAGGCAGTACATAAGGGCCAACCGTAGGAATAAAGCCAAGATGCAATGGCCCAGACATACCCTTACTTTGTTGGTTAGCTAATTCAGAAAACAGCTTAACTTCAGTTAAGATTCGCTTAGCCTGAGCTACTAATTGTAAGCCTGCATCGGTAAATAACACCTTACGACTGGTTCTTTCTAATAAGGTTAATCCAACCTCTTCTTCTAGCTTCTTTATCTGTCCACTTAACGTAGGCTGACTAACAAAGCAAGACTCTGCCGCCTTACGAAAGTGTTTATGTTCAGCAAGTGCGACCAAGTACTCAAAATCACGGATATTCATGTATTACACTCCTGATAGCTTTGATTCATAATATGACATTACTATTTGATAGTTTTTAACGATTGAAACGATAACACCAAACGATTAGAACTATCAAGAAAGGTTTTGCATAATAGCTACATCAACCGGGAAGACCCCGAATAAGAAATTAAAATTAATTAAAATTTAAAGGACATCATTATGTTTACATCTAAAGAAGGTCAATCAGTTCCTCAAGTTACTTTTCCTACACGTAAAGGCGACGCTTGGGTTAACGTAACAACAGAAGAACTATTTAAAGACAAAACCGTTATCGTATTTAGCCTTCCAGGTGCATTTACTCCAACGTGTTCTTCAAGCCACCTACCTCGTTACAACGAGCTGCATTCTGTATTTAAAGAAAATGGTGTAGATGACATCTTATGTGTTTCTGTAAACGATACGTTTGTAATGAACGCATGGAAAGCAGACCAAGAAGCTGAAAACATCACCTTCATCCCAGATGGTAACGGCGAATTCACAGATGGCATGGGCATGCTAGTTGAGAAAAATGACCTTGGTTTTGGTAAGCGTTCATGGCGTTACAGTATGCTAGTGAAAAACGGCGTGGTAGAAAAAATGTTCATCGAAGAAGACGTAGCAGGCGACCCGTTCAACGTATCTGATGCTGATACTATGCTGAACTACCTAGCTCCTGAACACAAAGAGCAAGAGTCAATCACAGTATTCACTAAACCAGGCTGCCCTTTCTGTATGAAAGCGAAACAGAACCTAATCGATAAAGGTCTGAACTATGAAGAAGTGGTACTAGGCAAAGACGCGACAACAGTTAGTCTACGTGCAATCTCTGGTCGCACTACCGTTCCTCAAGTATTCATTGGCGGTAAACACATCGGTGGCAGCGAAGAGCTAGAAACGTTCCTAGGTTAATCTCTTAAGATAGACCATCAACTAGCCCACCACTTTGTGGGCTAGTTAATCACTTCAAAGATTAGAAAACACAGCAACGCCAAACACTCAAACTAACCTATTATCTGACTGACTTAAAAATAATAATAAAAGTCGGAGGGGTTCGTTCACTCAAAATAAAGCGATTACGAGAGAATTATTATGAAACAAGTCAATGTAGATGTAGCTGTTATCGGTGGTGGTACAGCAGGTTTAGGCTCTTACCGTGCAGCAAAAGCACATACTGACAGTGTTGTCATGATCGAAGGCGGCCCTTACGGTACCACTTGTGCTCGTGTTGGTTGCATGCCATCAAAGCTATTAATTGCAGCAGCAGAAAGCGTTCACCAAATTGAAAAAGCACCTCAATTTGGTATTCACCCTCAAGGTGAGATCGTGATTAATGGCCGTGAAGTCATGGACCGAGTAAAATTTGAACGTGACCGTTTTGTTGGCTTTGTTTTAGAAGGCGTTGATGAAATACCAGCAGAAGATAAAATCTCTGGCTACGCTAAATTTTTAGATGACAACACGTTACAAGTTGACGACCACACTATCGTCACTGCAAAGCGCATTGTTATCGCAACAGGCTCTCGCCCTGCTTACCCTGCAGTATGGAATGAGTTAGGTGATCGTTTGATCATCAATGATGATGTATTTAATTGGGATGATTTACCAAAATCAGTCGCGGTATTTGGCCCTGGCGTTATTGGCCTTGAGCTTGGTCAATCTCTTCACCGTTTAGGTGTTGAAACCAAGCTATTTGGTCTAGGTGGCCAAGTTGGTCCTGTCACAGACCCAGAAGTAATGGCTTATGCAAACAAAGCCTTCAATGAAGAGTTTTATCTTGATGCTGATGTAAAAGTAGAAAGCATGAAACGTATTACTACTGAGTCAGGTGAAGATCGCGTTGAAATTAAATTCATCAACAAACAAGGTGAACTAGAAACTAATCTTGTTGAATATGTATTAGCCGCAACAGGCCGTCGCCCAAATACTGATAAATTAGGTCTAGAGAATACTTCTCTTGAACTAGATGCTCGTGGGGTACCAACGGCAGACCATTACACACTGCAAACGTCACTATCAACCGTATTTATTGCAGGTGATGCAAGTAACCAACTGCCGTTATTGCACGAAGCCGCAGACCAAGCACGTATTGCTGGTGATAATGCTGGTCGTTTCCCCGAGATCCGTGCAGGCCTTCGCCGTTCGAAAATCTCAGCGGTTTTCTCTGACCCACAAATTGCGATGGTTGGTGAAACGTATAAAGAAATTACAACACGTTTAGGCACTTGTGGTTGTTTCGCAACAGGCGAAGTCTCTTTTGAAAACCAAGGTCGCTCACGAGTGATGCTACGTAATAAAGGGATTCTTCATGTATACGGAGAACAAGGAACTGGTCGCTTCCTAGGTGCAGAAATGATGGGACCAAATGCTGAGCATTTAGCGCATTTATTGGCTTGGGCACACCAAAATAAGATGACGGTATCAGAGATGTTAGATATGCCTTTCTACCACCCAGTAATCGAAGAAGGTGTTCGTACTGCACTTCGTGATTTAAATGCCAAATTACATTTAGGTCCTGAAATGATCAAACACTGCATGGATTGTGGCCCTGGCTGTTAATCAAAAAAATAACCTTTAAAAAAATAGAAGACCAATGTTTGCGCATTGGTCTTTTTGCATTTAAAGTTCAGAGCATTGCGTATTAGTCTAAGAATCTATCATCATGTCATGTAAAACTTGTCGTTCAGACATCTTTAAACAAAAGCTTGGTCGTTGCCCCCGTTGCATGAAACAACTTACTTTTCTCTCTATTGGCGGTTGGCTCACATGGCTAGAATTCTTCCAAGCAACGCCTTACCAAATCGAAGCGATTGCAATTTTGATTGCCAGTATTCTTTTTAGCAGTTTACTTATCTTGCATTTTTTTATGATGAGGTACTATCGACTAATAACTAAAAAGACTAGAAAAAATAAGTCAACAACTCATCACGACGCAACTTAAATATCGATATGATTATCTAATTAACTTTATTTTTACTAAATAAAAGCAAATCAAACTGGCAATAATTCCCGATAAAACACCTGTAGTTGATTCAATGAAACGTAAAAAAGAGTTCATGATTGGATTAGCGTCGGTTACGGTTGAAACGATCACAATAACAGCAATAGTAATATTAGCTAATTTGATATATTGGTTATATGAAAAAAGAAGGCAAACAAAAGAGCAAACCATTATCAATACAGTAAATGTCAACACATTAAAGGGAATGTATAAAAGATAAACGGCAGATAGCACACTACCGATCCCTGTGCCTACAATTCGATTTTTTGCAGTATTAAATAACGTCGCCTTGTTTAAGTCTTCGTCTAAAATAAATCCTGAGATTACAGCCCATAAACCACCAATCATTGCAGTTTCTGGCATAAAGAAATCACTGAAATAAAATCCTGCGCTGTATGCTAGGAAAACTGTTAGAGTGTAACGTATTAATATAAATAAATTATTCATTATCTTAATTTTCAAATTAATAACCGTAATAATTATTATAGTGCGTGGTGCTGAATATATGGGAATTCAGATAAAAATAAAGCCCTGACATCAATGTAGATGTCAGGGCCTCTTAGAATCTTTCTAAGAAAAAGCAGTATTCATAAGACTAGTATCAAATGAAAAAGTTCACCACTTTTTCTTTTTTATTTTGACTAAATAGCTAAGCGTATCGCATAACTATTGTAACATTCATTAAGCAACATAGGTTTTTATGATCACTTGCTCTTGAAGGTTAAACTCAAGTGCAACTTCATCACATGCGTGTTGACGAGGGCATTGGTCACAATCTTTTAAAACCTTCTCAGGCAGCAGTGAGCGAGACGTTGGAATAAAGTCTTGCTTCATAAAGAACTCAGGAACACGAGTCAGTACAAATACTTTCTTAATCGCCATTTCACGAGCTTTCTCAACTAAGTGTTGAACAATCGCTTTACCTTGACCTTGGCTTTGCCAACCTGCTTCAACACCTAACGAGCGAATCTCAGCTAAACCAGAATCGTATACATATAAAGATGCACAGCCGGTCACTTCTCCGTGATGCTCTGATACAGCAAACGAGCCGATGTCACGCACCAATTCATTACGATTACGGGGTAAGTTCTCACCAAGGCCAGCCCAATACGCAACCATTCCTTCTAATGCATCTAAATCAGTTAAACGAGCAGGACGTACTTTCACTCCCGTTGAATCACGCTCTTCTAAACGTTTACCTGCTTGCTCTACAGCATAAGCGACCTGCTCTGGTGCAACACCACCAAGAGCACAACGTTTAGCAAGACAAGATTCAATGGTTAAGATCTGATATACATCTTCCTCTATTACATCAGAGAATGCTTTTAACTCTGCAATAGAAAGTTCTTCTAGTGCACACCCTTTCTCTATTGCGCCAACAACAGCAACACCGACAATATGATGCGCCTCACGGAATGGGATGCCTTTGGCTACTAAATAATCCGCTAATTCTGTTGAGTTTGCATAGCCCTGTTTTGCCGCTTCAAGGGTACGCTCACTATTAATTTTAATGCCTTCAAAGCACAGTGCAGCCATTTCAATGCAATCAGACCAGCTGTCTAACGCATCAAATAAGCCTTCTTTATCTTCTTGCATATCCTTGTTATAGGCCAGAGGCAGTGCTTTAACTGTCATCATCATGCCAGCCAATGCTCCGTATACACGGCCACATTTACCACGAATAAGCTCTAACGCATCTGGGTTTTTCTTTTGTGGCATTAATGAGGAACCCGAGGTTACCGTATCTGCCAACTCTATGAAGTTTGATTCACCAGAGTTATAAAAAATCATATCTTCTGCAAGACGAGATAAGTGAACCATTGAGATTGAAGCAATCGACATTAACTCCATCACATGGTCACGATCCGACACAGAATCTAGGCTGTTACGCGTTGCACGTTGAAAGCCAAGGTTACGAGCCAGTTTCTCACGATCCATTGGATAAGCCGTACCCGCTAAGGCACCAGAGCCTAATGGACAAGTATCTAAACGGTTAACCGCATCTTCAAGACGAGAGTAATCACGTTCAATCATCTCAACATAAGCTAAACACCAGTGAGCAAATGTTACCGGTTGCGCACGTTGTAAGTGCGTATAGCCAGGCAATACCGTTGCTTGATGTTCGCTTGCGACAGTAACGAGTTGATTGAGAAGTAAATCAAGAGTACGAAGCAGTTGATGGCCTTGTTGGCGACACCATAATTTTAAATCCGTCGCCACCTGATCATTACGCGAACGGCCTGTGTGTAATTTTTTACCTAAATCACCCACTTTACCAATCAGCTGAGTTTCAACCCAGCTATGAATATCTTCCGCATCAGATAATAAAATCTGCTCTGGATCTTCCATTACTTCAAGCTTAAGTTCATTTAAAGCTAATTCAAGTTTTTGCTGTTCAAGTTCATTAATCACATTGACAGAAAGTAATGCTTTAGACCATGCAATAGAGCCGACAATGTCTTGTTCTGCAAGGCGATAATCGATACGAAGTGAATCGTTAAATTGTTTAAATCTTGTGTCTGCTGCTTGACTAAAACGTCCGCCCCATAATGCCATGGTGTCTCTCCTAAATGCACAGTGCTCACTGCTTTTTGCAAATATTAATTCTGATTCAATTCAGTATTTTTCTTGATAGTTCAAACTTACGGTAATTCTTGGTAAAAATAAAGGTTTAATTCACTTTATTTACATACTTATTCATCAGTACACACATTACCCTAAGTACTAATGTTTAGATAAAAAAAATCGAAGCGCATTTAGTTATTAAATGCACTTCGATTAGTGTAAATCAATTTGTTTAAGTATTGTTACTGAACATGAAAATTATTTGCTATTCAATGCACGAATACGGCTTGATAGTGAGTAAAGACGAATAAAGCCTTCAGCATGACTTTGGTCATACACTTCATCAGCGCCAAACGTTGCAAACTCTTCTGAGTATAAGCTGTTATCTGAACGCTTTTGAGTGACTGTTGCTTGACCTTTGTAAAGCTTAATCACAACGTCACCATTTACGTCTTGCGCCAACTCTTCTGTTGCAGCTAGGATAGACTTACACAACGGCGTAAACCAACGACCATCATATACAAGATGAGAAGCTTTAATTCCCAACTCTTCACGAAACTCAAATGAAGCTTTATCTAAAACCAGTTGCTCTACAGCACGCAATGCTTCATTGATGATGGTTCCACCTGGAGTTTCGTAACAACCACGAGACTTCATGCCTACCAAACGGTTTTCAACGATATCAATACGACCAACACCGTGCTTAATGCCTTTCTCATTTAGGTAAACAACGACTTCATAAGGCGTCATTGTTTTACCATCAACCGCAACAACGGCTCCTTTTTCTACTTTTAAAGAAACCATCTCTGATTCATTGGGTGCTTGCTCTGGATCAACCGTCCACGCCCAACAATCGTCATTTGGTGCATTCCATGTATCTTCAAGAACACCGCCTTCTGTTGAGATGTGCCATGCATTTGCATCGCGAGAATAAATTTTAGTTAATGATGCTGAGCAAGGGATATTACGCTCAGCAAGGTAATCTAAACACTCTTCACGGCTAACCAGATCCCACTCACGCCATGGTGCAATCACATGCAGATCAGGGGCAAGTGCAGCAAAAGCGCCTTCAAAACGAATTTGGTCATTACCTTTACCTGTACAGCCATGGCACAATGCATCGGCTCCTACATTACGTGCAACTTCAACTTGTGCTTTAGCAATAATAGGACGTGCCATTGATGTACCAAGTAGATATTTCCCTTCATACAAAGCGCCTGTTTTAAGCGTTGGGTAAATGTATTCAGCAACCATTTCTTCTTTTAGATCAGCGATATAACATTCAGTAGCACCTGATGCGATGGCTTTTGCTTCAATGCCTTCTAGCTCTTCAGCACCTTGACCAACATCAGCGACAAATGCGATAACTTCACAGTGGTAGTTTTCTTTTAACCACGGGATGATCACAGAGGTATCTAGGCCACCTGAGTATGCAACAACAACCTTGTTTACTTTTATTTTCTTGCTCATTCTATTCTCCTTGCTCCGCATACTCGCGGCGACTGTATTCTAAAAACTAAAAATTGAAACTCATTGCCTACTTAGGCTGAAACTGTGTGCCGATACTGTTACCAATAAACAACTCAGCTAATTTTTCTGGCGAGCGCCATGATGCCACCTCTATCGCTCGACCTAACTCTTGTGCCGCTTCTAATGCCGCACGAACTTTCACAATCATGCCATCCGTAATCACTTCTTGCTGAATCAATGCTTCTGCTTGCTCTGAATCTAAACTGGTGATCAATTGCTTCTTGCTATCCAATACACCAGCGACATCTGACAATAAAACGAGATCAGCATCTAATGCCGTTGCCACAGCTACTGCTGCTTGGTCTGCATTAACGTTCATTAATTCGCCTTGTTCGGTAATGCCAATAGAGCTAATTATTGGGGTAACTTTTGTCGCTAAAATGGCATTTAACACACTTGCATCACCTGCTGTTGCTAAACCAACATTACCTAGCTCAGGATTCAGTTGAGTAATATGACATAAACCGCCATCAGCCAAACTCAAACCAATTGCCTTCACTCCACTTTTCATTGCTTGGCCTTGTAGCATTTTATTTGCCGTTCCAGCCAGAGCACCTGCGATATAGCCAATTTGGTCTTTTGGTGTCACACGCAAACCTTCTTTTTTAATGGTTTCAAGCTGAAGTTTATCCATCAACTCATCCACTAAATAACCACCACCATGGACAACGACTAAAGCTCTGTTTGCTTGCTGTTGATAATTTGAAACGGTTTTAAATAATTGTGTTAACGTTTCGGTTGATGACAATACCGCGCCACCTAACTTAATCACTAAAGGACGTTGCTTCATACTAAATACCATACTTTATATTAAAGACGTTAACATTGGAAAGCCAAAACGAATATTAATGCATTGCATTGCTTGGCTTGATGCCCCTTTTAATAAATTATCAATCGCAGAGACAACAATTAGATGCTCACCTTGCACTTTCCAACCGATATCACAGAAAGGGGTTTTCTCTACCGATTGAATTTTTGGCATTTCATTACCCAATAAACGTACCGCTGCAGCTTGGCCATAACTCTTATCAAAAGCGTGTTGAATTTCTTTTTCAGTAACGCCTTTTGTTAATTTAGTGGTTATCGTCGCTAAAATTCCACGCTTAAAATTACCAAGATGAGGCGTAAAGATAACATCACAGCCTAAATGCGCTGCAATTTCAGGTTGGTGACGATGAGTAAATACCCCATAGGGTTGTAGGCTCACTTCACAAAAACTGCTGGCTAAATTCGCTTTACGCCCTGCACCAGTAACACCACTCGTCGCGTTAATTACCGGCCATTGATTCTTATCTAATAAATCAAATTCAACTAATGGTTTTAATGCTAATTGTGATGCAGTTGGATAACATCCTGGTACAGCAACCAATTGAGCTTGAGTGATCGCTTCTGCATTCCACTCTGCTAATCCATAAACCGCTTTATCTAGCCATGCTTCATGCTTATGTTCAAAGCCATAGTATTCAGAATAGAAACCTTCTTGTTGAACGCGAAACGCACCTGACAAATCAAAAACAACACAATCATTCTCTAAAAATGTCGCGGCTAAATCGTGGCTCACCTCATGTGCTGTCGCAAGCAACACCACATCAGACTCTTTAGCAACTTGAGTAACATCCGATAATGGCTGCAACACATCATCAACGATACCTTTTAATGAACCATACAATTCACTAATCGCTTTGCCTTTATCTAAGCTGTTTTCTGATACATACAAACCAGCTAAAGAAAGGTGTGGGTGCTTAAATATCATCAGTGCTAATTCTGCACCTGTATATCCGCTTGCTCCGATGATGGTTGTTTTCAACATAATACGTCCGTTTATCTCTTCATCTATTGAAGGAAAATGCCATTCAAGGTAACTTTAACGTTACACATATTTGATACTGACTTTCCTTTTTATAATTTAGTTTATTCATAAAAATTAAACTAAACTGTATTTCTATTCACTTTATGTGATTTAATATGTGTTTTACAGGGTTCTATCTTTTGTGTCAACAGTGGATGTATGAATAAATGAAATTTCCAGAATTTAAAGACTATTATCAGCAACTCATTTCTACCTCATCGATCAGCTCAACCGATTCAAGTTGGGACGAAGGCAATGCCGAAGTGATCCACAAATTAGCGCAATGGTGTGAAGACTTGGGCTGTGAAGTTGAGATTGAAGAGATCGAAAAAGGCAAACTAAACTTATTGGCTAAACTTGGCTCAGGAGAAGGTGGTCTATTGTTAGCTGGCCACACAGATACCGTGCCTTATGACCAAGGTCGTTGGAACTATGAACCTCATGCATTAACCGAAGCTAACGATCGGTTTTATGGTCTTGGTACCGCTGATATGAAGGGATTTTTTGCTTTCATCTTAGAGGCAATTAAAAATATCAATTGGAAAGACCAATCAAAACCACTATATATCCTGGCAACCTGTGATGAAGAAACCACCATGCTTGGTGCTCGCCACTTTGCATCAAATACCCAAATACAACCGGATTATTGCATTATCGGTGAGCCTACGAGCCTAAAACCGATACGAGGCCATAAAGGTCACGTTGCGAATGCGATTCGAGTAACAGGTAAGTCAGGGCATTCTTCTGATCCTGCTCATGGGGTAAACGCCTTAGAGATCATGAATGAGATCATGTTTGCATTAATGGGTTTAAAAAATAAACTGGTGAAGGAATATCATAACCCTGGTTTTTCTATCCCATACCCAACACTCAATCTTGGTCATATCCATGGCGGAGACAGCCCTAACCGAATTTGCGGTTGTTGTGAGTTGCATTATGATGTCCGTCCATTGCCGGGGATCAGCCTTGATGGACTCGACAATATGCTGCGTGATGCGCTAAAAGAAGTTGAAGCTAAATGGCCGGGGCGGATCGATATCACGCCTCTTCATGAGCCTATTCCTGGTTATGAATGCAGCCCAGACAGCCCAATTGTTACAAGTACCGCAGAACTTTGCGGCCAAGAGGTGGAAACCGTGAACTATTGTACCGAGGCTCCTTTCTTACAAGATCTGTGTCCAACGTTAGTTTTAGGTCCTGGGTCAATTGAACAAGCACACCAACCTGATGAATTCTTAGCATTTTCTTTTATTGACCCAACGATCAATGTATTAAGTAAATTGATGTATAAACACTGTTTCTAAGCTGAAATAAATTTACAAAAACCGTCAATATCAAAATGAATATTCGATGATCTACGGCAATAATTTGTTTAAAAAGTCATCGTTTATTCTTCAATATTTGACGAAGCGCCGTAAATTCGGATAGATTGGAGTCAGGAAAAAATTTGGATGTAACAAAATTACACGTATAGGAAGTATGTATGAATGAAAAGTATTCTGCTTTAAAAAGTAATGTCAGCATGTTGGGTCATTTGCTTGGTAATACGATTCGAGACGCACATGGTGAAGAGTTATTAGCAAAAGTTGAAACCATTCGTAAGCTGTCTAAAACAGCACGCGCAGGAAGCGATGAAGACCGTAATGCACTGATTGAAGAAATCAAAAGCCTCCCAGATGATCAATTAACGCCAGTAGCTCGTGCATTCAGTCAATTCCTTAATCTTACCAATATGGCAGAGCAGTACCATACGATTTCACGCCATTGTGAATCACATGTATGCGAACCTGATGCGATTAGCACCCTTTTCTCTAAATTAAATCAAAGTGATGTTAGTAAAATAGATACTGCACAAGCGGTTCGTGAACTGAATATTGAACTGGTATTAACAGCACACCCAACAGAAATTGCCCGTCGTACCATGATCAATAAGTTGGTGAAAATCAACGAATGTTTATCAAAGCTTGAGCTTGGTGATATCTCTTTCTCTGAGCGTGACAAAACAGAACGTCGCCTTGAACAACTGATTGCACAAGCGTGGCACTCTGATGTTATTCGTCAAGAACGTCCTACACCATTAGATGAAGCTAAATGGGGTTTTGCCGTTGTTGAAAACTCTTTATGGCAAGGTATTCCTGATTTCTTACGTGAATTCGACCAGCGTTTAGAAGGCCATTTAGGCGAAGGACTTCCTATTGATGCTCGTCCTGTCCATATGTCTTCTTGGATGGGAGGGGACCGTGATGGTAACCCATTTGTAACGCACAAAATTACGCGTGAAGTCATGCTTCTTTCTCGCTGGAAAGCCGCTGATCTTTACCTAAAAGACATTAACGAATTAGTCAGCGAACTTTCAATGGTAAAATGCTCTGATGAGGTGCGTGAACTGGCTGGCGATGAGCACGAACCTTACCGTGCGATCCTAAAACAACTGCGTGTACTTTTAAGCAATACGTTAGAAAACTTAGACGCACAAATGAAAGGTGAGCTTGCACCAAATAAAGCCATCTTGACTGATGCAGATCAGCTATGGAACCCGCTATACGCGTGTTACCAATCTTTACATGCTTGTGGTATGGGGATCATTGCAGATGGCTCTCTACTGGATACATTACGTCGTGTGAAAGCGTTTGGTGCCCACCTTGTTCGCCTTGATATTCGCCAAGAAAGTACACGTCACTCAGATGTTTTATCAGAACTTACTCGCTATTTAGGCATTGGTGATTACGACCAGTGGAGCGAACAAGATAAGATTTCTTTCCTTGTTAATGAACTTAGCTCTAAGCGTCCTCTTCTTCCTCGTAATTGGGAGCCATCTCCTGACGTTCAAGAAGTAATTGATACCTGTAAAGTCGTGGCTGAGCAATCAAAAGAAGCGTTAGGCTCTTATGTTATTTCAATGGCTCGTACTGCATCGGATGTATTAGCGGTTCACTTATTACTTCAAGAAGCAGGTTGTCCATTCCGTATGGATGTGTGTCCGCTGTTTGAAACTCTGGACGATTTAAACCGCTCTAAAGAAGTAATGGAACAACTGTTCTCTATTGACTGGTATCGTGGATTTATCCAAAACCATCAAATGGTGATGATCGGTTATTCTG
This sequence comes from Aliivibrio finisterrensis, assembly GCF_008933155.1. Classification (GTDB taxonomy): domain Bacteria; phylum Pseudomonadota; class Gammaproteobacteria; order Enterobacterales; family Vibrionaceae; genus Aliivibrio; species Aliivibrio finisterrensis. The sequence continues at coordinate 63,810 of NZ_WBVP01000017.1, forward strand.
ATTCTGCAAAAGATGCTGGTGTAATGTCAGCGGGTTGGGCACAATACAGCGCGATGGAAGCACTCGTTGAAGTGTGTGAGAAAGAGAGCATTGAGCTTACTTTATTCCATGGCCGTGGCGGTACTATTGGTCGTGGCGGCGCTCCAGCGCATGCTGCTCTTCTGTCTCAACCACCAAAAAGCTTAAAAGGCGGCTTACGCGTAACTGAACAAGGTGAAATGATCCGCTTTAAATTGGGTCTACCTGAAGTAGCAGTAAACAGCTTTAACCTATACGCAAGTGCGATCCTTGAAGCTAATCTTCTGCCACCACCAGAGCCAAAACAAGATTGGCGTGATCTGATGGAAGTGCTGTCTGAAGTGTCATGTGAAGCCTACCGTAATGTAGTTCGTGGCGAAAAAGACTTTGTACCTTACTTCCGAGCGGCAACGCCAGAGCTAGAATTGGGTAAACTTCCACTAGGATCTCGCCCTGCTAAGCGTAACCCAAATGGTGGTGTTGAAAGCTTACGAGCAATCCCATGGATCTTCTCATGGAGTCAAAACCGTTTGGTTCTTCCTGCGTGGCTAGGTGCTGGTGAAGCAATTCAATATTCAATTGATAAGGGTCACCAAGAGCTATTAGAAGAGATGTGTCGTGAATGGCCATTCTTCTCTACACGTCTTGGTATGCTTGAAATGGTTTACACCAAATGTAATCCACAGATGTCTGAATACTATGACCAACGTTTAACTGATAAGTCTCTATGGCCTCTAGGTGAGCGTCTACGCAATCAATTACAAGCCGATATTAAAGCAGTATTGAACGTAGAGAACAGCGATCACTTAATGGAACGTGACCCATGGGGTTCTGAGTCTATTCGTCTACGTAATATTTATGTCGATCCACTAAATATGCTACAAGCTGAGCTTCTGTTCCGTACTCGTCAAAAAGAAGAGACGTCACCAGAGCTTGAAGAAGCACTAATGGTTACTATTGCTGGTATTGCTGCAGGTATGCGTAATACTGGCTAATCATTAGGGTTTAAACCTCCTTCCTATATTCAAAGGTCACTTCGGTGGCCTTTTTTATTTCTAATAACATTTCATAAAAAACCTAACACTCGTCGCAACTTTATCGTTAATGATGAAATAACAATCAAATCCAGCTCTACATTAAATTACAGCATGGTACGCTTAATATAGTTCATTCAGTTTTATAACATACAGCGTGGTTAAAGTGAAACTATCAAAGCTCTCATTACTTATCACTACTCTTGCTTTATCAGCATGTGGTAGTGATGATTCAAGTTCAACCTCTGACCCAGTTAAAGTCATAGAGGTTTCAACTCCCGAGGCCATAGAAAAAGAGTTAGTAGATGGCGAAATAAAAGAAGACGAATCTGTCACTTTTAATCTTCCTAATGAAAAATTAACCTTAGCTGACGGTGACGATCTCGTTATTTCAGGCTCTTTAACATTAAAATAGGTATACACATGAAAAAAATACTACTGCTTACTCTATTAAGCATAGCCCCAACAATATCTGCTGCAGTTCTAAATGTAACTGGTAATGGTGAAGTTCAAATAGATGGAAAAACTATTATTAATACTAATACTACTATTGATAGTCGTGGTGTATTAATTGACAAGTCAAAGTTGGTAAATTTACATACATATAATCCAACAGGAACAAAAACTGTTGTTCTACAAGATGATAATGGTAATCAATATAAGTTCTTTTATGAAAATGGAGAATATGTAAGGGAAGAAAGCTGGAACCTTTATAATAATGTTCTTGTAATGGATTGGTCACAAGAAATTATTAATGGCATCAATACACGTAAAGTAGTTGATGATTGGAGTCAGTTCGACGGTTCACAAGCATTATGCAGCGTTACTTTTTCTGATGAATACATAACTGAAAAAGTAGAACCTCAATATGTGGGGTATGGTGATACTGCTGTTTCTGCATATCGTATGGAAAGAACAGTGGGCTCAACAAACTGCACAAACGCTTATACTATTAACGATAAAGAAATCATCACTGATAATGTACTACGCACACCAATAACAACTTTTGCTTACGATGCTAATAATGCTGAATGTTTATTAACAGATTTCAGGGCCCCTTGGTTAAACAAAGGTAGTAGCCAAGCTAGAATTTACTGTAAAGGCTTAGGTTTAGTTGAATTTGGCTATACTGGTCAAGAATATCGCTTACTCCGAGTTGAGTAAAAATTCTTACCGTATTCTAATTCTCAAAGGTCACTTCGGTGGCCTTTTTTTATCTTTTATCTTTTATCTTTTATCTTTTAGATAGATACAGACACAAAAAAACCGCTATAGTAGCGGCTCTTTATAATGAGTTCGAAAGATAATCTAACTTAACCTTTAGGACGTACACCTAGTGTATGACACAGTGCGTAAGTATGCTCTGCACGGTTTAGAGTGTAGAAGTGAAAGTCTTTTACTCCTTCACGGCTTAGAACTCGTGTCATATCAATAGCGTGGCTTGCTCCTACCATTTGACGAGTCACAGGATCATCATCCAAGCCTTCAAACTGCTGTGCCATCCAGCCTGGGATCTTCACATTATTCATCTTGGCGAAACGAGAAGCTTGTTTAAAATTCGATACAGGTAAAATACCAGGGATGATCTCAACATCAATGCCAGCTGACACACAACGGTCACGAAAACGCAGATAACTTTCTACATCAAAGAAGAATTGAGTAATCGCACGGTTCGCCCCCGCATCCACTTTACGTTTTAGATTCAATAAATCGGCCTGCGCACTTTTTGCTTCAGGGTGAACCTCAGGAAAAGCAGCCACTGAAATATCAAAGTCATGTTGAGACTTCAGTAATTCAACAAGATCAGAAGCGTACATTTCTGGAGTGCCACCACCTGGTGGAATATCACCACGCAATGCCACGATATCTTTAATGCCATTTGCCCAATAGTCATTAGCAATATCAACAAGCTCTGAGCGACTTGCATCAATGCAAGTTAAATGCGGGGCAGCAATAAGACCCGTTTGCTCTTTAATTTCTTTAATAATGGAGTGAGTACGATCACGCTCGCCTGAGTTTGCGCCATAAGTTACCGACACAAATTTCGGTTGTAAGGTTTTTAATCGGTGAATAGAGTTCCACAACGTTTCTTCCATCTTCTCTGAACTTGGTGGAAAAAACTCAAAAGAGACATTGATATTACCATCAAGCTCAGCAATATTTTGATTCAGTGACTCTAAGTGGCTTGCGTGTGAATAGGCCATATCTTGCTCTCCCTGCTGTAATGCTAAAGATAGTGCATTACAAAAATATATCATCCATGGCGACATCATTTAGACGTCTATATGTCTACAGAATGTATGTTATGGAGTTCAATGTCAAGGGGCTGATTATGAATTTTTCTCAAGTTGTTATTGAGTTATTTTCAAGATAGAAAAGCAGACGAGAATAATGGATCGAAATAAGAATATAACGGAGAGATAAAAAAAACGCCAGCACTAAGGCTGGCGTTTAAATTATTAGTTGGCTATTGATTACTCAGCAGCAACAACTTCTAATTTCAATGTAGCAAATACTTCAGAGTGAAGTTGGATGCTAACTTCGAAAGAACCAGTTGTACGTAGAGCGCCTTCAGGAAGACGAACTTCGCTTTTCGCAACTTTAACGCCTGCAGCTGTAATAGCGTCAGCGATGTCACGAGTACCGATTGAACCGAATAGTTTACCTTCGTCACCAGATTTTGATGCGATAGTAACTTCTAGAGCGTTAACAGACTCAGCACGAGCTTCAGCAGCAGCTAGTTGCTTAGCAACGTTAGCTTCTAATTCAGCGCGACGAGTTTCAAACATCTCTACGTTAGCTTTAGTTGCCATAACAGCCTTACCTTGTGGGATAAGGAAGTTACGTGCGTAACCAGCTTTAACGTTAACTTGGTCGCCAAGGCTACCTAGGTTACCGATTTTATCAAGTAGAATAACTTGCATTATCTTAGTCCTCTATATACTTAATTAAACAACTAACGACTTACAGATGCTTATCTGTGTACGGTAGAAGTGCAAGGTAACGAGAACGCTTGATAGCGCGAGCTAGCTGACGTTGGTATTTAGCACGAGTACCAGTGATACGGCTAGGTACGATTTTACCAGCTTCAGTGATGTAGTTTTTTAGAGTTGCTACGTCTTTGTAGTCAATCTCTTGTACGCCTTCTGCTGTAAAACGGCAGAATTTACGACGACGGAAGAAACGAGCCATGGGCTATCTCCAGATCTAAATTAATTTAATATGCTCAGCATGTAACACTACTCTCGCCACGCCATTTCGGCCTGTCTGATAAGTGATAAAACCACCTACCGTAACGTTACTGCTTTGAGCTAAGTTTGCAGTTAAAGCTTGAGACCCTTGTCCACTCACTACCACGTTCATTCTGCAATAGACTTCACGTGATAAGCCAGCTTCCTGTTTAATCGAACGATGCTCAATGACAAAATGACAATGAGGTATGCCCGCAGGACTAAGACTTCGAACCGGAGCCTTGGTTATTACACCGCTTAACTCCAATCGATTGGTCATCAATTCAATTACTCAGCAGCAGCTTCTTCAGCGCGTGGTGCAGCGTCTTCACGCTTAGCAGAACGCTCTTCTTTAGCTTTCATCATTACTGATGGCTCAGTGATCGCAGCTTTAGTACGCATGATCATGTTACGTAGAACAGCATCGTTGTAACGGAATGCAGTTTCTAGTTCATCAATAACAGCTTGCTCAGACTCAACGTTCATAAGAACGTAGTGTGCTTTGTGCAGTTTGTTGATTGGGTAAGCCATTTGACGACGACCCCAATCTTCTAGACGGTGGATAGTACCACCAGCTTCTGTGATTGAACCTGTGTAACGCTCGATCATGCCAGCAACTTGCTCGCTTTGATCAGGATGCACCATGAATACGATTTCATAATGACGCATTGGTTGCTCCTTACGGATTATTCAGCTTCCACGATTGGCTCAGTCATCCAAGGGAAGCAAGGAACTAAAAAAAAGACTGAGAATTAAGAACGGCGGATAGTATAGAAAAACAGCGTTATTGGCAAGAAAAAGATAACTAAATCACAAAAATATTTTCTCTAATTTCAAAGAAAAAAAGAAGGTAATGAAACACTCATCACCTTCTCACTTAGCTTGCTGTTTTATCTGTTATTTCGCCTTATAACGAACGCTGGCGTACTGCTTCAAATAAACACACACCAGAAGCTACAGATACATTTAAACTGGTTACAGAGCCTGCCATTGGGATTTTAATCAGGTCATCGCAAGTCTCACGAGTTAGGCGACGCATACCATCACCTTCTGCGCCCATAACGATCGCTAACGGACCGGTCAGTTTCGCTTGATAAACATCATGCGTCGCTTCACCAGCAGTACCAACAAACCATACGCCTTTCTCTTGCAGAGCACGCATCGTACGAGCCAGGTTAGTCACGCGAACCAAAGGAACCACTTCTGCTGCACCACAAGCAACTTTACTTACCGTTGCTGTCATTGATGCTGACTTATCTTTAGGTACGATTACCGCAGCAACACCAGCACCGTCAGCATTACGCAGACAAGCACCTAAGTTGTGTGGATCGGTAACGCCATCCAGCACTAAGAATAATGGATTCTCAGATTGTGCCATGATGTCGTCTAGATCGTTTTCATTAAGCTGCTTAGCAGGAGTAACACGAGCAATAATACCTTGGTGATTCGCACCATTTGCTTTGTCATCCAACGTTTTACGTGGAAGCTCTTGGATTTTAAACCCAAGATCAGTCAGTTCCTTGATAATAGGTAACAAACGATCGTCTTCACGACCTTTTAATACAAATATTTCAATAAAACGGGCCGGATCACGCTCTAGTACTGCTTTGGTTGCGTGGATACCAAAAAGAAATTCATTACTCATGTTATCGCTTCTTTCTATTACAAATTAGTGGTTCTAATGAGGCAAGTTTACCTCATTATCGAATCGTTACTTATTCCGCTTTTGGCTTAGGTTTTCTTGCGCGCACTTTTTTCTTGTGCTTTGGTTTCGGCTTTCTTTTTGCCTTTACCTCATCAGCTGATCCATCAGGACGCTTTGTTGGCTCTACCATGGCTTGAGCTTTTGATTTCACTTTGCCCTTACCTTTGGATTTACGCTCACCTAATTGACCACGGCCTTTTGGCTCCGCTTTCTCGACTTTTTTCTTCGCTTTGAAGTTTGGATCACGGCGAGGTTCTTTTTTGCCATCGCGTTTCTTCGCATTGTCTTTAGCCGTTTTACCGTGACCACGCGCTTTACGCATTGAACTTGTGCATTCAAAGTCAATATTGCGATCATCAAGATTTACCGCAACCACTTTAACCGTAACTTGATCACCAAGACGGAAAACTTGACCCGAGCTTTCACCCGTTAAACGTTGGCCAGCAGGATCAAACTGATAGTAATCATTTGCTAACGATGAAATATGAACCAAGCCATCGATATGCAAATCATTTAATCGAACAAAGAAACCGAAGCCGGTGACATTGGCAATCACACCTTCTAGCTCTTCACCAATATGATCTTGCATGTATTCACATTTAAGCCAATCAGCAACATCACGTGTAGCATCATCAGCACGACGCTCAGTCATTGAACATTGCTCACCAAATACATCCATATCATCGAATGAATAATGGTAACCACCTGTTGGTGTCCAACGATCGTTATTTTGGCCTTTCTCTTTGGCAATTAGATACTTAATTGCGCGGTGTAGCAGTAGATCAGGATAACGACGAATTGGCGATGTAAAGTGCGCATAACGCTTCAATGCTAGACCGAAGTGGCCTTGGTTATCTGCATTGTATACCGCTTGCTTCATTGAACGCAGCAGCATCGTTTGGATCAGTTCTTTGTCAGGACGATCGGCAATCACATGCACCAATTGACCGTAATCTGTTGGTGATGGTGTTAGCCCGCCAGATAAACTTAAACCAAGCTCGCCTAAGAAATCACGGAAACCTTGCAGACGCTCTTCACCTGGAGACTCGTGCACACGGTACAACGCAGGCTCTTTCGCTTTTTCGACAAAGCTTGCCGACGCGATGTTCGCTAAGATCATACACTCTTCGATGATCTTATGAGCGTCATTACGGATCACTGGTTCAATACGATCAATCTTACGATCGGCATTGAAGATAAACTTAGTTTCAATGGTTTCAAACTCAATTGCACCACGCGCTTCACGTGCTTTTTTTAGCACCTGATACATATTATGAAGCTCTTTAAGATGAGGTACTAATGGTTCGTAACGTTGAATCAGTTCTTCATCACCATCAAGAATGTCACTTACTTTATTGTAAGTAAGACGAGCGTGTGAGTTCATTACCGCTTCATAATGTTTAAAACCTGACAATTTACCAGATGCCGAGATAGTCATCTCACACACCATACATAGACGGTCAACTTGTGGGTTCAATGAACATAAGCCATTCGATAATACTTCTGGCAGCATTGGCACCACTTGCGCAGGAAAGTAAACCGAATTACCACGCTGAATCGCTTCTTTGTCTAATGCGTTATCAGGGCGAACATAATAACTTACATCAGCAATCGCAACCCATAAACGCCAGCCACCAGAGGCTTTCGCTTGACAGAATACCGCATCATCAAAATCTCGAGCATCTTCACCATCAATGGTTACTAATGGTAATTCACGAAGATCAACACGGCCTTCTTTTGCTTCTTCAGGTACTTCTTCTGCTAAGCCTTCAACTTGTTTTTCAACGGCTGTAGGCCATACATGAGGAATATTATGAGTACGCAGTGCAATATCGATCTCCATGCCTGGCGCCATATTCTCACCAAGAACTTCAATAACCTGACCTGACATGCCACGAGCACGGCCACCACGGTCAGTAATATTAATCACAACGACATTACCCATGCGAGCACCCATTTTGTGCTCATTAGGAATGAAGATATCTTGATTAATACGTGAATCATCAGGCACTACAAAACCTAGACCATCTTCAATAAAGAATCGACCAACAATGCCGTCATTGTGAGGTTCTAATACACGAACTACGCGCCCCTCTTTACGGCCTCGTTTATCAGTACCTGTTGGCTGAGCTAGTATCACATCACCATGAATGAGTTTCTTCATTTGGTGGAAAGGTAAAAGCACATCATTGTCTTTACCAACACTGCCTTCAGGACGGATCCAACCGAACCCATCACGGTGTCCAAGTACCACACCTTTTAATACTTCAATGCGTTCAGGTAATGCATAGCATTGACGACGAGTGAACACTAACTGTCCATCTCGCTCCATCGCTCTTAAACGACGACGTAAGCCTTCATAGTTATCTTCACCAGATAAACCTAGGGCTTCGAATAAGTCATTACGATTTAAAGGAGCGTCTGCTTTTTGAAAGAATTCAAGAATACATTCACGACTTGGAATTGGATTCTCATACTTTTCTGCTTCTCGATCTTTGAAAGGATCGTTTTGAATAATCTTAGACATAGGCGACCTGCTTAGTCAGAGGAGATAATAAGGTAATTGTACCTGAGTATGCATATAACAGATAGAAAAGGATTTGGAATTACGGTCTTAAACGCGATTTAGCAAAATCAGTAATTCGCTGTTATCTGTAAGCATATCTTGAATCGTATAGTTATCTAACTCATCCAAAAACGCTTGCTTGGCTTTAGCAAGGGCACTCTTCAATCGACATGCTGATGTAATATGACAAAAATCAGGTGCGCAATTAACGACTTGTAATGGTTCAATCGAACGAATAACGTCACCAATAATGATCTGCTGAGCAGGCTTACCTAAGCAAATCCCCCCATTCTTTCCTCGAACGGTTTTTACGTAACCTTCTTGACCCAGTTTATTGATAATCTTCACCATGTGGTTACGCGACACATCAAATGTTTCAGTCACTCTTGTAATGCTAGTCAATTCATCTTTCGGTAATGATGCTAGGTATATCAAGGCTCTCAAGCCAAAATCAGTAAAATTTGTAAGTTGCATATCCTCTCCCTATCTCTTTTTTATTGTAATTCTTCTCTTGACTAAAAGATATATTTTAGATACAACTTATAACATATATAATAAATACACCTTTAAAGGTAACGACTATGCTCAACAAAAATACTATCGACATTATCAAATCAACCATTCCATTACTTGCACAAACTGGTCCTTCATTAACGGCTCATTTCTATGATCGTATGTTTACGCATAACCCTGAGTTAAAAGATATTTTCAATATGAGTAATCAGCGCAATGGCGATCAACGAGAAGCGCTATTCAATGCGATCTGTGCTTATGCGGGTAATATTGAAAACCTAGCCGTTTTACTGCCTGCGGTTGAAAAAATAGCACACAAACACACGAGCTTTATGATCACAGCCGAGCAATACAACATTGTTGGCGGCCACTTAATTGCAACGCTTGATGAGATGTTTTCTCCAGGCCAAGAAGTATTAGATGCATGGGGCGAGGCTTATGGCGTACTTGCGAATGTGTTCATTCAACGTGAAGAGCAGATCTATCAAGATAACAACGCTCTTGATGGCGGTTGGCGTGGACTACGCGAGTTTGAATTAGTCGCCAAAGAAAAAGAGAGTGAACACATCACTAGCTTCACGTTTATGCCTACAGATGATCAGCCCGTTTCCCACTTCAAGCCAGGTCAATACATTGGTATTTACTTAAACCCTGAAGAATTTGAAAACCAAGAGATTCGTCAATACAGCTTATCTTCAGCGCCTCAAGAAAAAACATATCGTATCTCAGTAAAACGAGAAGATGGCGGTAAAGCCTCAAATTACCTACATGCATCTCTGAATATTGGCGATAAGGTAAACCTTACTGCCCCTGCGGGCGATTTCTTCTTAGAAGTTGAAGCATCAACACCTGTTACGCTTATTTCTGCAGGTGTTGGCTTAACTCCGACTCTTTCGATGCTAGAAACACTTACCCAACATGAAGAAAAAGTAACGTGGTTACACGCAACGGAAAATGGCTCTCAACATGCATTTAAACAGCACATTTCTGCTTTAGCTGAGAAGCATGAACATATATCTGCGTATACTTGGTATAACCAAGCACAGGAAACAGATACGCTAAATCAAGACTTCCAGTTTAACGGTTTAATAAATTTAACTGAGGTTAAAGAAGCGATCGTCTCTGATAATGGCCATTACTACTTCTGTGGTCCTGTTGGCTTTATGCAACATGTCGCGAAGCAATTGATTGAACTGGGTGTTACTGAAGATCGTATTCATTATGAGTGCTTTGGCCCTCATAAAGTTCTATAAATGAATAACGTCTTAAATGCAAAAACGCCCAGTGATAATGTATCACTGGGCGTTTTTTGAGTTGATGATATTACATATTTAACCAAAACAGTTAAATATTAAACTTAAGTTCTACCAGAAGGTATCTCGTCTTTTTGCTCTAGCAATCACATTGCCAGGCATACGCATCTCTAATCCGTTTCTTAAATTAGCAATTCGCTTATGTTTACGCCCATCAGCAGTAACAGAATTATACAGCCAACGATACGCATCTTCGTAATCAAGTGGGCTACCATAATCACTCAACAATAGCTCAGCAAGGTGGATACGTGCATTAATATTCCCCATACCTGCGGCTTCACGCAAGTAAGGAATTGCTCGCTCTCTGTCTTGTTGCACTAATGTACCCTTGGCGTAGTATCGACCAATCTGCTCTAACGCCGCTGGTAAACCTTGTCTTGCTGCATTTTCCATGTAGTAAAGCCCTAACTCTACATCACGGTCCACGCAAACACCCCATGCCAACATGTCTCCGTAAAGAAACTCGTAAGCAGGTGAATCAATCTTAGTAGCACGAGCTACAATGTCTTCAACTAATTGACAATTATCTACATTTTTCACACGAGTTAGGTGTGAATTTGTATCAAATAATCGAAACAGTTGGTTTTCGGTATAGATTGGGATCGGCTCTCCGATCTCTTCGCTAGAAGCATGCATAGGCACTAGTGCGACCATGCAGGCTGCTACGAGATGTCGTAGTTTCATAATTCATCAACTCTTTATAACTGTATCTATTATATCGACGTCAGCGGCAAGTTCTTTAGGCAAAATTTGCCCTTAGTGGCAACTTTTTGCCCATACTTTATAAGTTGTTGATTAAATGAAATTTAGAAGCTTGGATGGGAATAAGCTTGGGAGCTAAAACAACAGATATAAAAAAACCAGCTACATGAGCTGGTTTTTCTTCATTCTCTAAGCAATTAAGCTTGGAATGGGTGTACTTTGATGATTGTCTCGTTACGGTCAGGACCTGTAGAGATAATATCAATAGGCACGCCTGTTAATTCTTCGATGCGCTTAATGTAATTTAGAGCAGCTTGTGGAAGCGCTTCAATTGTTTTTGCACCAAATGTATTTTCAGACCAACCTGGCATAGTTTCGTATACTGGTGTCGCTTCTTCAAATGCTTCAGCAGCCATTGGAGAAACTTCTAGTAAAGAACCATCTTTCATCTGGTAACCAGTACAGATTTTTAGTTCTTCTAGGCCATCTAATACGTCTAGTTTAGTTAAACACATACCAGACAGTGAGTTGATTTGGATTGCACGACGCATAGCAACAGCATCAAACCAACCAGTGCGACGTAAACGACCAGTCGTTGCACCAAACTCGTGACCAACGGTACCTAGGTGTTTACCAATTGGATCTTGCTTCTCTAAACCATCATATAGCTCAGTAGGGAATGGACCAGAACCTACACGAGTACAGTATGCTTTAGTAATACCTAGGATGTAACCTAAGTGACGAGGACCAAAACCAGAACCTGCAGCAACGCCACCAGCGGTAGTATTAGAAGATGTTACATAAGGGTAAGTACCGTGGTCGATGTCTAGAAGTGTACCTTGAGCACCTTCAAACATGATCTTGTCGCCGCGCTTGCGTGCTGCATCAAGAGTATCAGTTACATCGATGACCATTGAAGTTAGTAGATCAGCATAACTCATTGCTTGCTCAAGTACTTCTTCATAGCTTACTGGCTCTACTTTGTAGTAGTTAACTAATGCGAAGTTATGGTATTCCATTACTTCTTTTAGTTTCTCAGCGAAAGCAACTTTATCAAATAGATCGCCAACACGTAGACCACGACGAGATACTTTATCTTCGTACGCTGGACCGATACCACGACCTGTTGTACCAATTGCTTTGTTACCACGTGCAATTTCACGCGCTTGGTCTAGCGCTACGTGATAAGGAAGAATTAGAGGACAAGCTTCAGAAATGAATAGGCGTTCACGAACTGGAATACCACGCGCTTCAAGTGGCGCCATTTCTTTTAGTAAAGCATCAGGTGAAAGCACTACGCCATTACCGATAATGCATTCAACATTATCACGTAAAATACCTGATGGAATTAAGTGTAGAACGGTTTTTTCACCGTCGATAACTAGAGTGTGGCCTGCATTGTGACCGCCTTGATAGCGAACTACATACTTTGCATCTTCAGTTAAAAGGTCTACGATTTTACCTTTACCTTCGTCACCCCATTGGGTGCCCAGAACGACAACGTTATTTCCCATCTTTCCAAGTCTGCTTGTTAGTTAAAAATGGATTCTAGCATTGATAGAAAAATCTTTCAGGTATTTTTAGTTAAAATCTCATTTTCATAATAAAGCGCTATCAATACAAACAAGGTTATGATTTATTTTCCTAATAAAATCAAAAATAAAGACATAATCCTACATTTTCAGCGAATATTAGAGCATCACACTGCAAATAACGACACCAGCAACCACTAAACACCCACCGATACGACGCAAAGTATTGTCAGGTTGCTCACTTAATTGCGCCACCATATTGCGCCACCCATTAGGCGCGATTAACGGGCCTAGCCCTTCCACAATAAGTACACCACCAATGGCTAACCAAATCGCATTGCTCATACAAACCTCTTAATAAACTTAATAACGTGCAGAAACAAAACAAGGCCCCGTAGGACCTTGTTAATTAAAGTGAATCAAAATCTAGAGTTAGATTTATTTCCCACCCTTTGGATCATTCATGTATTTAAAGAAGTCAGTCTTAGGATCAAGTACTAAGATGTCGCTCTTGCTATTAAATGATCTCTCATAGGCTTTCAATGAACGGATAAAGCTAAAGAACTCAGGCTCTTTATTAAACGTGTCTGCATACAATTTTGCCACTTTAGCATCAGCATCACCACGAGTAATTTGTGCTGTTTTATCCGCTTCAGCGATAATAGTTGCAACCTCAAGTTCTGATTGAGCACGAATAACTTCGGCTTTCTCACGACCTTGAGAGCGTAATTTACGAGCAACCGCTTCACGCTCTGCACGCATACGACGGTAAATCGATTCAGAGATCTCTTCAGGCAAGTTGATTTTCTTGATTCGTAAATCAATTACTTCAATACCTAAGTCACCCGTTCCATCTTGAGAGTCAAGAAGTACTGTTGCCATTACCTCTTCACGCTTTTCAGAAACCAATTCTTTTACCGTAGTACTACCGATTTCAGCACGTAGACCATCAGAAACACGACGTTGTAATAATGCCTCCGCTGTCAGGATATTACCACCACCAGTTGCTAAGTAGAATTGACCGAAATCTTTGATTTTCCACTTAACGTATGAGTCGATAATAACGTCTTTTTTCTCTGACGTTACGAAACGGTCTGATTGATCATCCATTGTTTGGATACGAGCATCTAATATATTTACTCGATCAAACATTGGCATTTTAAAATGCAAACCCGGTTCGTAGATACGAGTGATTTCATTATTGTCTTTAATCAAACGACCAAAACGAGTCACAATACCACGCTCACCTTCTTGAATAACAAACAGTGACATCAAGAAAATAGCGACTACAACAATCAGTGTTGGGATCATTAACTTACGCATGATTAGTATCTCCCTTCACGTGTTGAGTTACGGTCAGTAGTATTCGTATTAGTTGGTTGTTGCTTTTTTTCTACTTCGATATTGTAATTTTTAGACTGTGACGTTGAAGTTCTAGGAGTCGACGTCGCACCCTGCTGATTACCAGCGATCTTATCTAATGGAAGGTACAATAAGTTACCATTTGATTCTGAATCAATCAGGACCTTACTCGTATTAGCGTATACGCGCTCCATCGTATCCAAGTACAAACGAGTTCGAGTGACTTCTGGTGCTTTGTTATATTCAGGTAGTAGCTTTTCAAACTGTGCAATTTGACCAATCGCTTCGTTAACAGTTCGTTCTGTATAACCTTGAGCTTCTTTTTTCAGACGCTCAGCACGACCCGTTGCTTTTGGAAGAATATCATTACTGTACGCTTCCGCTTCACGAATGAAACGCTCTTCATCTTCTCGAGCAGCAATCGCATCATCAAATGACGCTTTTACTTGTTCTGGTGGACGAGCTGATTGGAAGTTGACATCAACAACTAATAAGCCCATATCATATTTATCAATAATACGATTCAGCATTTCTTGAGTACGCTGACGGATCTCTTGACGGCCGCTAGTCAAGATAGCATCCATTGTTGCATCACCAATAACGGCACGTAATGCAGAATCAGTCGCTTGACGTAAACTGTCATCCGCATTCGTTACTGTAAATAGGTATTTTCTTGCATCAGCAACACGATATTGAACACCCATTTCTACCGTTACAACGTTTTCATCTTTCGTTAGCATTAAGCCTTTAGAGTTTAATGAACGAATTGATTGAACGTTTACAGGTATAACGTCTTCAATAAAAGTTGGTTTCCAGTTTAAGCCAGGGTCAACCATGCGTTCGTATTGACCAAAGCGCAGTACTACACCCCGCTCGCTCTCACCAATGGTATAGAAACCAGAGAATACCCAAATACCAATAGCGACGACTGCAATTAAACCTAAGCCAATTGCACCACCGTTACCAAATGAAGGTAACCCGTTGCTACCATTATTATTTCCGCCTTTATTGCCACCGCCAAATTTACCACTCAATTTTTGGCTTAGTTTATTAAAGACTTCATCAAGATCCGGGGGACCTTGATCACGACCGCCACGATTTTTATTACCCCAAGGGTCTTTATTATCGCCACCGCCATTATTGTTATTATTTCCAGGCTCATTCCACGCCATTAGAAAACTCCAAGGTAATTATGAAGACAAAGAATCCTGTGTGCTCTCATCAGTAATTAAAAAATCACTTAATCGAGTCTCTTCACGTTTTTCTAACTTAGACCAATCAACTTGCTGCATACGTACATCGATAAGCAAGCTGCCATCATTCTGATATTCTTCTTTTATAATGCTTTGCATTTGAAAGAATTTACTTCGAAGACGTCCAACCAAATCTGGCGGCAGTAGCAATGTATGTGCCACCATCTGCCCAGCTAATCGTTCCGTTAATGCTTGGAAAAGTAATTCAATGCCTTGGCCTTCCATTGCTGAAACCCAAACACATCGAGGCACTCCCTCCTCATCACGTTCAATTCTTGGTTGTTGATCTTCTAAGTTATCAATCTTATTCATCACAAGAAGAAAAGGTACCTCATTGGCATCTATCTCTTCTAGAACAATATCTACTGCCTCAATATTCTCACGAAAACGGTCATCACTGGCATCAACAACATGTAACAAGATATTTGCTTCTTGTGTTTCTTGTAATGTCGCTTTAAAAGCTGCAACAAGATCATGTGGTAAATGACGAATAAAACCTACCGTATCAGCAAGTATTGATGTTCCAACATCAGCAACTTCAATCTTACGCAATGTAGGATCAAGTGTTGCAAACAATTGGTCTGCCGCATAAACCCCCGCTTCAGTAATTCGATTAAATAACGTAGATTTTCCTGCGTTGGTATAACCGACTAATGAAATAGTTGGAATTTCAGCCCGATATCTTGCTCGACGCCCTTGCTCACGTTGCTTAGCTACTTTTGCTAATCGACGCAAGATTGCTTTGATACGATCTCGCAACAGTCGTCTATCGGTTTCTAATTGAGTTTCACCAGGACCACGTAAACCTATTCCGCCTTTTTGACGTTCAAGGTGCGTCCACCCTCGGATTAATCGAGTAGATATATGACGTAATTGTGCTAACTCAACTTGCAACTTACCTTCATAGGTTCGTGCTCGCTGAGCGAAAATATCCAGTATTAGCCCCGTACGGTCTATTACTCGACATTGACATAATTGTTCTAAATTTCGTTCTTGAGCAGGAGAAAGCGCGTGATTAAAAATCACAATATCTGCATTCTTAGCTCGAACTGCATCGGCAATTTCTTGCGCTTTACCTTCACCGACATAGTATTTAGGGAGTGGAGACTGACGAGTCCCCGTCACAACACCTAATGTGTTTACTCCTGCAGAAGACACCAACATCTTACATTCGTCGAGATCTTCTACCTCTCCCTCATAGGTGAAACTGATGTGCACAAGAATCGCCTGTTCACCGGATTCATAACGGTCAAACAAGCGCTAACTCCTTAAAGATCGACTATTCAAAAGTAGAATAGTATTAATCTTCTGTTTTTTCTTGTGGACGCTCGCCTTGTGGACGATCACTTGCAGTGTGATGGCTTACAGCACGAGCTGGAACAACAGTAGAGATCGCATGCTTATATACCATCTGATTTACTGTGTTCTTCAATAGGATAACAAATTGATCAAATGATTCGATTTGTCCCTGTAATTTAATCCCATTAACTAAGTAAATAGACACTGGAATCCTTTCACGACGCAGCGCATTCAAAAATGGGTCTTGCAAAGATTGCCCTTTAGCCATTTTTTTTTCCTTTTTGGTTTGTAATTGTAATTTTATTTAGCTATTAGCCTTTAGCTTATGACTAAACGCTCTGAAGTTAAACAACATTGATACATTATTGTGCTTATTTTTTCTCTAAACGATCAGAGATCGTCTGTAGGGCACCATCAATGTCATCACTATCCAGCCAAGTTAGTTCTTTCCAGCTACGTAGCCAGGTAATTTGTCGCTTGGCCAATTGACGAGTCGCGCACACACCACGGAAAACCGCGTCATCTAATGTACCCTCCCCATCAAAATAGTCCCACATTTGTCGGTAACCTACGCATCGAATAGATGGCAAATCAGCATGAAGATCATCACGTTCATATAATGCTCGAGCTTCCGATTCAAAGCCTGCTTCCATCATATTTTCAAAACGCAGTTCAATCCGACGGTGAATCTCTGCTCTTTCTTTCGGTGCAATCGCAAATTGATGCACCTCATAAGGCAAAGCGTCACCTTTAATCTGGGTTAATTCTGTTAAAGTTTTACCCGAAATTCGAAATACTTCCAACGCTCGGGAAAGTCGTTGTGGATCATTTGGATGAATTCTCTCTGCTGATACAGGATCAATCGTTTTTAATTGATCATGCATAGCTTCCCATCCAAATTGCACCGCTTCTTGCTCAATTTGAGCTCTAATGTCAGCATCCGCTGCTGGTAATGGTGAAAGACCTTCAAGTAATGCTTTGTAGTACAACATGGTACCACCAACCAATAAAGGTATCTTTCCTTGAGCAACAATGTCATCCATTTCTTTCAGGGCATCACGACGAAACTCAGCCACTGAATAGCTCTCTGTTGGATCAATAATATCAATAAGACGATGAGGGGCTTGTAAAAGTTCCTCTTCATTTGGCTTTGCCGTACCAATATCCATTCCCTTATAGATAAGGGCTGAGTCTACGCTAATCAACTCTACAGGAAAACGTTTTCGCAATTCAATCGCTAAGTTTGTTTTTCCTGACGCTGTTGGTCCCATCAAAAAGATGGCTTGTGGTAATGCTTTATTCATGACTAAATGCTTGTATCACTTGAGTAATATCGATATTTTTTAACAGTTTTTGATTGAATTGGGATAACCCATCCCCCCATAACTGCTCTAATTCCATCACTAATTGTATCGCTTGAGCGTTACTGTAACTGACCTCTTCATGTTGAATTTGATGAGAAAGCCAAATAATAACCTGTTCAAGTGACGGATTTATGCTGTCTAGATACCTTAACAGATTCGGAATTAATTGTTGTAAATTCTGCTGACGGATTGGCTGGCAAACCGCCATAACAATCACACTAGTACTATTTTTAACTTTAAGATCAATCCCCAAAGGTTTCAAGAATAAAGCGTAATCTAATACTTTACGGCAAATCGTATCTTCTACACCAATAGAAAGTGGAATTAATAAAGGCTGAGCTCTTAATGCTTCATTATGCACACTGTTTAACTGCCCATAACTTTTGACAAACTCAGCGTAATGTAAATTTAAAAGTTGCAGTTGCTCACCTTTTTGTAAGAGAGCAAACCCTTTTTCGACAACAGTTAAGACCTTACCTAACGAAACCACTTTATCGTTGACCATTGAGAGTATTGGCACATAACTTTCGACGGTCGGTGTTTCGCTTAAATGACGTAAATGGCCTTCATTTACCTGATGATTGGTAGAGTTCTTCTCTTCAACTGACGTGTTTAGTAACGCACTGTAATTCGTCAGCTCTTTTTGAGAGGGTCTATCATTTTGGTAAGTAATATTACGACCATTTGGTGGTGAGGACTTTGATGCTGAAGGTGAGTTCGGTACCCAAGAGTCAGATGGCGCTTTATTTGGGTAATTCGGCGTTGAATCTACCGCATTTTTTAGCTGCTCTGTTCTATCCATACTCGCTTGCTGAGGCTGGCGAACGTACTCCTTCATCGGAGGAAAATGGGGCTCTTTCTCATGGAAAGTACTGCACTCTTCATTTTCTTCTTCATTGTATGAGAGTTCTGGAGAGCTAATACTTTGCTGTAATGCGCCATAAATGGCTTGATAGATAAAGTCATGCACCAAACGCGCTTGATGAAAACGCACCTCATGTTTAGCCGGATGGACATTCACATCGACATCGTGCGGATTAATCTCAATGAATAAGATATAGGCAGCATATTGATTTGCTAATAATGAAGACTCATAACCTTGTCGTATAGCATGATTGATGAGTTTATCTTTCATCATTCTGCCATTCACATAACAGTATTGGATATCGCCTTGTGCTCTTGCCCCTTCAGGTGAGGAGATCCAACCATGAAATTTTAGCTCTCCATGCTCCAGCTCTACTTCTAATGCGTGTTGTAGAAAATGAGAACCACAGATGGCTGCTAAGCGTTTTTCGACTTGAGCTTTTGTTTGCGCCGCTCGATATTGACGGACTTGCTTTCCGTTGTGACGTAGGTTGATCGTAATATCCAATCGACTCAGAGCAATTCGCTTTAAGAGTTCGTCAATATGAGTGAATTCTGTTTTATCAGTACGAAGAAACTTACGACGAGCAGGCGTATTAAAGAAAAGATCGACCACATCAATGGTGGTACCAATAGGGTGAGCGGCAGGTTTTAGTTTAACCTCCATATCTCGTCCTTCAGCATATGCTGACCACGCTTCTTCTTGGGCAACAGTACGAGAGGTTAAGGTTAAACGAGAAACTGAACTGATTGAGGCAAGCGCTTCACCACGAAAGCCAAGACTCACAATGGCTTCAAGATCATCAAGAGTGGTAATCTTTGATGTCGCATGGCGACTTAAGGCAAGAGTCAGTTCATCTTTCGCGATACCAAAACCATTATCACGAATTCGAATTAACTTACTGCCTCCTTTTTCAATGTCAATATCGATGCGAGTTGCCCCCGCATCGATACTGTTTTCAACAAGCTCTTTTACTACAGAAGCAGGGCGTTCAACAACCTCACCCGCCGCAATCTGGTTGGCTAATCGAGCTGGTAAGATTTGAATTGGCATAACCCTGTCCTTTCTAACTGGTTGGTATAATGAGCACCTGTCCTATCGCCAACTCATCAGAACGTAGCTTATTGGCTTTTCTTAGGCTGGACACAGAGACTCCATATTTCGTTGCAATTTTACCTAAGAACTCACCACGTTTCACCGTATGTTTCTTCACAGGGGCAACAATGCTTACTTTCAATTTCTGTCCAACAAATAAGGTATCTGATTTCAGTCGATTTAACGAACGAATACTGCTTGTAGACACCTTATACTTAGACGCAATTTTTCCTAAATATTCACCAGATCGTACTTTATGAGTAATGATCGTACGTGCTTGTTTAGTGTTTGATGATGCTGCCTTTGACGTCGTCGTTTTCGGAGCAACATACACAGGTTTATTTGTTGGAATAATTAGTACTTGGCCAACAGCTAAACTCGTACTCTTCAAGTTATTCACACTTTTTAACTTGGTTGCTGTGGTGCCGTATTTCTTAGCAATAACCGAGAGTGATTCACCAGAGCGCACTTTATGCTTCTTTTGCTGGCCTTGTGCAGCCAGTAATGTCCCTTGCGGAGGGTTAGCATTAAGGTAGCTTACAATCGCTTTAGAAATTGCGCGAGCGATCTTATCTTGATGGCCA
Organism: Aliivibrio finisterrensis; assembly: GCF_008933155.1. Classification (GTDB taxonomy): domain Bacteria; phylum Pseudomonadota; class Gammaproteobacteria; order Enterobacterales; family Vibrionaceae; genus Aliivibrio; species Aliivibrio finisterrensis. The sequence goes on from NZ_WBVP01000017.1 coordinate 84,245, forward strand.
CGCTGGAACAGTTGCTTCTCTTCTGTCGGATTCGAAATAAAGCCAGTTTCAATCAAAATAGAAGGAATATCTGGTGACTTTAGTACCGCAAGACTGGCATTAACAGGATCTTTCTTATGAAGTTTGATTACTTTTCCCATTTCAGAGAGAACATTCGTTGCGAGTTTATAGCCCTCTTTTTGAGAGTGACTAAATTGTAAGTCTAATAGTGTTTGACTTACGTTTCGGTCATTGCTGTTCTTTGCTAGCACATCACCTGCGCCACCTAATAATTCAGACTGTTTCTCATGCTTCTCTACCCAACGACCAATCTCAGTGTTTGCACGACGTGTGTTTAACACAAAAACAGAGCCACCTCTTGGTTGTGGGGAGCGGAAGCTATCTGCGTGAATAGAAACCAATAGATGAGATTTGTTTTTACGAGCAATGTCAGTACGTTTGTTTAAGTTAACAAAGTAATCACCACTGCGCGTCATGATAGCTCGCATACCTGGCTGAGCATTTATCTGGGCAACGACTTTTTTAGAGATCGCAAGAGTCGCGTGTTTCTCGTACTTTCTCGTCGGTCCAATAGAGCCAGGGTCTTCGCCACCATGACCAGCATCAATAGCAATAATAATCTCGCCATTACCAATAATATGATTGGAATTAGAGTTAATGATTGGCTGCGATGGTTTTACTGGTTTACTTTGAGTTGGCTTAGAGACACTGCTTGAAGAATGAGGTAAGTCCATTACCAAACGATGACCGTACTGCCCACCGGGTGTTGGAGCTAACTTAAACACTTCAGCTTTCACTGAATGCTTTAATTCAAAAACCAGACGCGTCGTGTCCTTTGATGGCGATGAGCTCTTTCGTATTTTTGATAATACTTTACTGTCACTGACCGTTAATGGCAGCTTGGCTTTTAAATTGGTATTTTTAAGATCAACAACCAAACGATAAGGGCTACTCAGTGTGAAGTAGCTGTAATTCGCCTCTGAATTTAAATCAATAACAATACGAGTTTCATCTGGCGACGGCCACACTCGTATTCCCTCTAAGGTATTCGCAGATACATAAAAACTACTCACTGACATCACAGCAAGTATCGCATACCAAATTACTTGAAAATATTTACCGATTAACACAAATCCAACCGCTGAATTAAACTACATCCATACTCATTATTACCCGTAATCACAACATGACGAGCTTCGCAATCATAGCGAATATCAATATCAATATCTGGATTTGGTAATAACCCTTCCCCTCTCTCAGGCCATTCAACTAAACAAATTGCATCATCAGTAAAATAGTCACGGATCCCCATAAATTCTAACTCTTCAGGATCGGCTAAACGGTAAAGGTCAAAATGATATACTTGCCACTTATCCAGTTCATAAGGTTCGACTAACGTATATGTTGGACTTTTCACATTACCAATATGCCCTAGCGAACGAATAAAACCTCGACTAAAGGTGGTTTTACCTGCGCCAAGGTCACCATGCAAAAAGATCGTTGTTTGCTGAGTACAAGCTTGAGAGAGCTGTCTACCAAATTCAACGGTGTCGTCTTCAGTAGCTAAATTAAATTCAAAGCGTTCCATTATTCACTAATTTCACTATTTTAATTGTCTAAATTGATGGACTTGGTATCAGATTCACAATTTATCTGCGGAATATTTACACACAAGTTCTTATGGGTTGCGTTGATTCAATGCCTTTTAGTTGCATTGAAGTACGTCTTATCAATCCTATATGATAAACTTTTACTCATAATACTGTAATAAAAAAATGTAATCTCTCTGTGAATATCGACTATCAAGCACTCGCAAATAACATCAAAGTATGGGCACAAGAACTTGGCTTTCAAAAAGTTGGGATCTGTGACGTTGACTTATCTCAGCACGAAGCGGCTTTAGAGCAATGGCTTGATGCTGGCTATCATGGTTCAATGGACTGGATGGCTCGTCATGGCATGATGAGAGCAAGACCTAATGAGTTACATCCAGGAACAATTAGAGTCATCAGTGCACGCATGGATTATTTGCCTCCTCAAGCTGGTTTTGCAAGCAATTTAAGCGATCCTACACAAGCTTATATCAGTCGATACGCTCTCGGCCGTGATTATCATAAGCTGATCCGCAACCAATTAAAAAAACTGGGGCAAAAAATTGAAGCTGAAGTTGAACAGCTTGGTTATCGTCCTTTTGTAGATTCCGCCCCAATCTTAGAAAGACCTTTAGCAGAAAAAGCAGGATTAGGCTGGACAGGAAAGCACTCATTACTCCTTGATAAAAACGCAGGTTCTTGGTTTTTCTTAGGTGAACTGTTAATTGATATTCCCTTACCTGTTGATTATCCTGTTGAGAACCAATGCGGAAAATGCACGGCCTGTGTTACATCATGCCCGACAAATGCGATATTAGAAAATGGAGTGATTGACGCCCGTCGTTGTATTTCTTACTTAACCATAGAAAACAGCGAGGTTATTCCAGAAGAGTTTCGTTCATTAATGGGCAATCGAATTTATGGTTGTGATGACTGCCAGCTAGTATGCCCTTGGAATCGTGAAGCCGAAATAACACAACAAAATGACTTCCATCGTAGAGAGTCTCTAGATGATGCTAATTTACTCTCTCTTTTTGCATGGGATGAAGTCACGTTTTTAAAAAATACGGAAGGCTCTGCAATTCGTCGTATTGGCCATAAGCAGTGGTTACGCAATTTAGCCATTGCAATGGGCAACGCTCCGTATTCAACAGCTATTATTTGGGCACTACAGGCTCGTGTAGGGTTAGATGATAACTTGGATATTCATCTTCTTTGGGCAATAGAGCAACAACAATCACAACAAGTAAATACAAGTAGAAAAGAACAACGTCTTATTCGAATTATAGAAAAAGGCTTACCAAGAGACGCCTAATTTCACGCTATATATAGGGTTGAGTATTTACTTATGATGAAAATTTGATGTTAGTCGTAATTAATGTGGAAAACATTTTGAAGTGAAGCAAACTATTTGGTTTACAGAAAAGTTAAACACAAGACAGGAATATGATTAGGATCAAAGAAGTCAAGCAAAAAGATCTTTTCAATTGCTAAATAAAATGCACCTAAAAAATAAATAACATATAAATCAAGTAGATAAATAAAAAAAGAAATATATTGCTCTAACACCAACCACAAGATCTTTATTTTAGTTATTTAAAAAAAAGCTTTTTAAAAATAACTAACAGAGTTATCCACAATATTTTTTTGTGGATAAGTTTGTTGATTATATGGTAACTACTACATATAGCTAACCCTCTGCCCTTTATGTTTTATAAAAACATATTGATATGCAGATAGATAATTTGATTCTTTGGCTTTGTATGAATCAGAATGTTCTAAAGAGCAGAATTTTATGTGGGGTTAATACTTCACAGCATTAATTTTAAAGAAAATAAAAGCGCTGAATAATATTCAGCGCTTTTATTTTATT